>JAJXYD010000036.1 GCA_021780695.1 Deltaproteobacteria bacterium | reverse complement strand
GCGCCCATGGTACTGCGCGGGCAAACTGCGTGGGAGAGTAGGTCGCCGCCGCCTCATCCTTTTATAAAAAACCCCCGGCAACCAAGTGGTTGTCCGGGGGTTTTTCGTCTCTTTAGACCCTGCCTGGTTTAATAGCATTCCTCCCTTTTCGTAATGCCTTATCGCCCACAGTTTCCTAAAGTGTTTCCCGGCGCAGAGCCGGTAATTATCGAAAAAAGATCGCTCTGTCACCCCTTTTGGTGCAAATTATAATATGAAAGCCGCAAGGACATACCGGAGTTTTAGCCAATCTGCTCCGGTACGCCTTGTCCTGTAAGACAAAAATAGGATACCGGTCTTATACGCCCACGCAGGCGAATATATTTTACTTAGTCCCGGGGGAGGGGAGTGGCCGTTTTTTGCTCAAGGGCCTTTCTGGCCGCCAGGCGGCCGAGTTCGACACATCTTTCGAGGTCCTCTTTTTTCGGGCTAAACTTTACTCTCAGCCCATCGCCTACCAGGGTGATACCCATTTCGCGCATCGTTTCGGATATCTGCTTTACCGCTTCACCGCTCCAGCCGTAGGAGCCGAAGGCCGCACCGACCTTGCCGTGGGGTTTTAGCCCCTTCATGTATGTGAGCATATCGGCCATGACGGGCATCATGCCGTTATTTATTGTGGCCGAACCAATGAGGAGCGCGCCCGCATCGAGCATTTCGGTCATGATATCGCTGCGGTGATTGTATTTGAGATTGAAGAGCTTGAAATCAAATCCCTCCTGTCGTAGACCTTCGCCGATGGCATTGGCCATTTGCTCGGTTGCGTGCCACATCGTATCATATATTATGAGGGCCTTTTTAAGGCTCTCCTGCCTGCTCCATTTCCCGTAGGCTGAAAGTATTCCCGCGATGTCCTTTCGCCAGATAACCCCGTGGTCGGGGGCAATCATGACAGGTTCGATTCCGGATTCGGCGACCTTTGCGAGGAGCTTCTGCACCAGGGGAGAATAGAGAAGCAAGATGTTGGCATAATATTTGGCCGCATGCGCAAATAGCTCTGAAGCGTCGACCTGGTCATCGAATCTTTCGCTTGTGGCCCAATGTTCACCGAAGGCGTCGCTTGAGAAGAGTATTTTGTCCTCAGTCAAATAGGACATCATACTATCGGGCCAGTGGAGCATCCGGGTTTCCAAAAAAGAGACTGTTTTTTTGCCAAGTTTTAGCTGGTCACCCGTTTCGACTACGTGAAAGGGCCAATCTTGCCGGTTGAAATGGTCTATCAGGTTCTTTTTCCCCATGGGAGAGCAGACAACCTTCTCGGGTTCGATCAGATCGACGATGTCGGGTATGCTGCCGGAATGGTCCATTTCCACGTGATTTACGACGAGGTAATCGATACGTTTGGGATCGACTATTTTGGCTATTGACTCGATCAGTTGATTTTTAAACGGCTTTTTGACCCCGTCAAAGAGTGTGATCTTTTCGTCCACGACCAGATAGGAATTATAGGTGGTTCCTTTTGGCGTGGAATATCCATGGAAATCTCGAATGTCCCAATCCAGCACTCCTACCCAGTAAATATTGTCTTTAATTTTCACAGGTCCCATTGGAAACTCCTTTTTAGTAAATCGCGCGCTTGAGCTGTAAGGTTAACAATAGAGACAATTAGACGTAGGTTAAGGCTGAATAGATAAACGTTATAAAAGCTGCGGGCAATAAGAATTTCAACCTGGTTTGCCTCTTCTTTGGCAAAGATCACGGGAAAACATGCGGTTTTGGAGAAAACCCCAGGGGGATGTGGCGGACAGTAAATCCAGGGTCTTGCCAAAGCCGCGCTCTGACTGGGCAAATCTTAAAATTTTCCTTCTTAATTCGCAAACATTTTTGTTTGCGTTGGCACAATGGGCAAGCCGCCGCCTTTGGTGGAGAGCGCACAGCCGACAAATACCCGGGAAAGAGTCCCGCGGCAAAAAAAGAGAAACTGTTGATCCTTGCCCACTACATTGGTAACATTGACTGCACTTTATTAGACATTAAATCCGAGAGTAGACAGATGTTTTTTTGCGCAGTGCGCCGATGTCCTGGGACTTCTGCCGTAAGCGCTTGGCCGTGGCCCTTTCAAACCCTGCATGGGGGGACTTAAATGAAAAAAGGTAAAAAAGAAGCGGATCGTTTAGGAAAATCGACGACCGCAATTCACTCCGGCTCCCTTGAGCACACCATTTATGGAGAAGTGTCCGTTCCGATATTTCAAAGCTCCACATTCGCCTTTTCAAGCGTTGAAGACGGGGCGGCAAGATTTTCCGGGGAAAAACCCGGCTATATCTACAGCAGGCTTGATAATCCTACGGTAAACGCTCTGGAGGAAGCCGTCGCAACCCTGGAGGGGGCTTGCGGGGCGGTTGCCACTGCAACCGGCATGGCGGCTGTAAGCTCGGTCTACCTCTCATTTTTAAGCCGTGGAGATCATGTGGTTGCCTCCAAATGCCTCTACGGTTCTTCCCGCGTGATTTTGGAAACCGAACTCATCCGCTACGGGGTTGAATCGACCTTTGTGGATAGCTCCAGGCTTGCCGATATCCAAAAGGCCATGCGTCCGCAAACCCGCATGGTCTTTGTGGAAACGCCTATGAATCCCAGTATGAACCTCACCGACCTTGCGGGGGCCGCGGCGATAGCAAAAAAACACGGCGCGCTCCTGGCGGTGGACAACACCTTCGCAAGCCCCTACCTGCAGCGGCCGATCGAGTTTGGTGCCGATATCGTCATTCACAGCCTGACAAAGTTTATAAACGGCCATGCCGATGTTATCGGCGGACTGGTGGCTGCTCGGGACAAAGAGCACTACGACCGGGTAAAAAAGGTGGCAAGCCTTTTTGGAAACACGATGGATCCGCATCAGGCATGGTTGATACTAAGGGGGCTTCGTACGCTGCCCCTAAGGGTCCAAAGAGCCCAGGAAAACGCGGCAAAGCTTGCCGGGTTTCTCGATGCCCATCCAAAAATCGCCTGGGTCAGCTATCCGGGCCTATCCCATCATCCACAGCATGAATTGGCCAAGCGTCAAATGGACGGTTTTGGCGCCATGCTCTCCTTTGGTGTCAAGGACGGACTTCAAGGCGCCATCACCCTCATGAACAACGTTCGACTCATTGGTCTGGCTGTTTCCCTGGGCGGTGTCGAATCCCTTATCGAACACCCCGCTTCGATGACCCATGCCTGCATAGAGCCGGCAAAGAGGCGCGAGGCTGGCATCCTTGATGAACTGGTTCGACTTTCGGTTGGATGCGAGGATGTCGAAGACCTTCGAAACGATCTGGACCAGGCATTGAACCGGATAGGCGAAGGGCAAAAGTAGAGATCCAAAGATGCACTTGAGGTGAGGGGAAAATCGTTTGACTCTTTTGACCGGCCCTACTTCCTGTTACCTGTGTCTTTCGGCCTTCGCTTTCCCACTTTCCCCTTCGAACTTATTGTAAAAACCAGTTATCGGTACTATTATTAAAAGTTCTGATTTTGCCTTTAAACTGGTTTGCCAGGGGAAGTTCGGAGCAGGCATTAAATTTTCCCCCCGATACTTTTTGCCTGCATTGCATGCATTTCTTGGGAATTTTGTCCTATGGGTGAGTCTTTTACAAGAACCGAACTGTTCGGCCGATGCAGGCGCGTGCTGATAAAGGTGGGCAGTGCTACCGTTACCGGCCCAAAAGGGCTCGACCGGGCCATGATCCACAGGTTGAGCGATCAGGTTGCCGAACTGCGCGGGCGTACGCCGCGCGTCGATATACTTGTGGTTTCCTCGGGAGCCATAGCCTCGGGGATGTACCGGATGGGGCTTTCGCAGCGTCCGCGCTCCATTCCGCACAAACAGGCGGTTGCGGCCGTGGGGCAAGGCGCCCTTATGGAAGCCTGGGAGGAAGCCTTCGATAAGTACGACCTGCTTGTTGCCCAGGTTCTCATGACCGGTGAGGATCTTGCCAACAGGCGTAGATATCTCAACGCCAGAAATACCCTCGAAACGCTTCTTTCATGGGGTATAACGCCCATTATAAACGAAAATGACACCGTTGTCGTCGAAGAGATCAAGTTCGGAGATAACGACCATCTCTCGGCCCTTATCGCCGGTCTTGTGGGGGCGGACCTGGTAATAAACCTCACCGACATCGATGGTCTCTATGACTGCAATCCGAGGAGCAATCCTTCCGCGAGGCTGATTCCCCTGGTAAACCGTATCGATCGCGCGATCCTTGCCTGTGCGGCTCCCGAGTCGGGCGTGGTTGGAACCGGGGGAATGCTTAGCAAGGTCAACGCCGCTCGCAAGTGTCTTGCCCTGGGCATCCCAATGATAATCGCCCCGGGAAAGCAAAGGGACGTTCTTTTGCGTCTGTTTGACGGCCAGGAGGTGGGCACGATGTTTGTGCCTAAAGAAAGAAGCTGGTCGGGCAAAAAGGTATGGCTCGCCAATCTGCCCAAACCCGCCGGAGAGATCACCCTCGATGAGGGCGCTGTTGAGGCCCTGGTGGGAAAGGGCCGCTCGCTTCTGCCCATCGGGATAAGGGAGGTGAGGGGAGTGTTTGGAATCGGGGCTCCCGTACGGTGCATCGACAGAAGCGGCAACCTGATCGGAATAGGGCTGACAAATTACAAATCAACCGAGATAGAAAACATAAAGGGCCGCCACAGCGACGAAATAGAGAATCTGATCGGTTATAAGCATTCCGATGAAGTCATTCACAGGGACAATTTCGTTTTAACCTGCGAGGGCGCCCGGGGGATGTAAAATTTAGAGCGGAGGAATTTATGCGGGAGCAAATTTTAGAGATGGGTAAAAGAGCCCGTGAGGCTTCCCATGCCATGGCCACGGCGGGAAGCGGTCTTAAGCGGGAAGCTCTCGAAGCCATGGCCTCGGCGCTTGACCTCCATTGCGACTCCATCTATGCGGCAAACCGAAAGGACGTCGAAGAGGCTGAGCGTAAGGGGTTGGCAAAGGCCAAAATAGACCGGTTGATCGTTAGCCCCAAGGTTTTAAAGGATATGATCGAGGGGCTAAAAGAGGTTGCATTGCTCCCGGACCCGGTGGGCGAGATTACGCGGATGTGGACAAGACCCAATGGGCTTCAGGTTGGAAAGATGCGCATTCCTCTGGGGGTTATAGGCATTGTCTACGAATCGCGCCCCAACGTTACGGTGGATGCGGCGGCTTTGTGCATAAAAGCGGGAAACGCGGTGATTTTGCGGGGAGGCTCGGAGGCCTTTCACTCCAACAGCCGCCTTGCCGCCATTTTGAGAGAATCTCTAAGAAAGGTTGGACTTCCCGAAGAGGCGGTTCAATTTGTGGATACGGTGGACCGTCAGGCGGTGCTCGATCTGCTGGGTCTCGAAGAATATATAGATGTTATGATTCCCCGGGGGGGGGAAGAACTTATTCGCTTTGTGGTGCAAAACGCCAGGATGCCCGTCTTGAAACATTACAAGGGCGTCTGTCATGTCTATGTTGACTGTGGCGCGGACGTTGAAAAGGCCCGTAAAATTTGCCTTAACGCCAAGGCTCAGAGGCCGGCCACGTGCAACTCAATGGAGACGCTTCTGGTTCATCGGGAAATCGCCCCGAGTTTTCTGCCCCCCATGGCCGAGGATTTTAGACAAAGCGGCGTGGAGCTTCGGGGCTGCGAGTTGACCCGGGCCCTCCTGCGGGGCTGCGCGGGAGCAACCGAGGAGGACTGGTCCGCCGAATACCTCGATTTGGTCTTGGCTGTGCGCATCGTAGCGGACATGGACGAAGCCGTGAGACACATAGCAAGGTATGGCTCCCAGCACACCGAAGCCATCGTTACGGAAAACTTCGAGCGGGCCCACCTGTTCGTCAGGCAGGTGCAGTCCTCGCTTGTTTTGGTAAACGCTTCGACCCGCTTTAACGACGGCTTTCAGCTTGGTCTTGGGGCCGAGATCGGCATCTCCACCTCGAAGCTTCATGCTTTTGGCCCCATGGGCGTCGAAGAGCTTACCACGACCAAATTCATCGCCTTTGGCAGCGGCCAGGTGCGGGAGTAAGACTCACCGGGTTCTGGCAAGGCATGCATGTATAATGAAAAGAGGCAGGGAGCAAAAAACGATGCCGTTACGGCTGGGCATACTTGGGGGGACATTCGATCCCGTCCACCTTGGGCATCTTAGAGCTGCCGAAGAAGCCATGGAGACTCTTGGCCTCGACGAGGTCGATTTTGTGCCCGCGGCCCACCCGCCCCATAAAACGCAAAAAAAAATTCTCTCCTTCGAAACTCGCTGGCATATGCTCCAACTCGCCATTTTCGGAAACCCGCGCTTTCGCCTCTCGGATATGGAACTGCGGATTCCCGGAAAATCCTATACCGTTAATACCCTCAGGCGGTTTCGAAAGTGTAATCCCGGGGCCGAGCTCTTCTTCCTGGTTGGCTGTGACGCCTTCTTCGAGATGAACACCTGGTATCATTTCGCGGAAATCTTCTCATTGGCCTCCATTGTTGTTCTGTGCAGGGCCGAATGCAGTCTCGAGCAGATATTGTCGTTTGCCGTCGGCAATGTGTCCGGGTTATATGAAGCCGATTACGCAAAGTGCCAAATCAGGCATCCCCAATTGTGTACGATTTATAAGCTTTTTAATACCAGACTGGATATCTCCTCGACCAGGATAAGGGAGTTGGCCGCGCAGGGAAGATCGCTGCGCTATTTGGTTCCAGATAATCTATGGGGTTATATTGGAGAAAACGGGCTTTACCGCAAGGACTGCGAGGGGGCTCATCTTGAACTTGCAAGGAACTGCGATGGTTGAATTGAGTGCGCCGGCCCTTAGCGGGCCAAAACAAGACGATAGTGGAACTTCGATGAACAGCAGGGACAAGGCAATGCTTTGCGCAAGGGAGGCTGCGAGCTATAAGGCCCTCGATCTGGTTGTGCTCGATGTCTCGCGATTTTCTTCCCTGGCCGATTATTTTATCATCTGCAGTGCTAAATCCAGCAGGCAGGTTCAGGGAATCGCCGATAACCTCGAAAGGGGTCTAAGAACTCATGGAATCAAGCCCCTTGGGAGCGAAGGAAAACCCGAAGGCCACTGGGTCCTTATGGATTATGCGGATGTGATCATCCACATCTTTTACGAACCGGTGCGTGAATTCTACGACCTTGAAAGTCTTTGGTCCGAGGCCTCCAGGGTGGAGTGGGAGCATTTGGGGGGCGACCTCGTACCGCAGACCAACTGACAGGGGCTCGTTATGGCGCATACGAAAGGTTTTGCCAAAATGGTGGAAAAAGTCCGGGCTCTTTTAATCCTGGTTGTTTTCACCTTTACAATCCTTGTTCCCGGATGGGCCGCCCCGATGTCTCTTACCGAGGAAAATGCTTTGGGACAAAAGATCCTCAAGCTGATTCGAAAGTCCGAACCTTTTATAGATGACGGTGAAATACTTACCTACTTAAACCAGGTAGGTCAGCGCATCGTAAGCCAGGTTGGCGTTACGCCCTACAAGTTCCGGTTTTTTTTAATCGATGAGTCGATCCCCAACTCTTTTGCTACACCCGGGGGTACTATCTATATGTACCGGGGCCTTATGGAGATGATGTCTTCCGAAGACGAACTGGCCGCCATTTTCGGCCATGAGTGCGGCCACGTAATGGCTCATCATTTTCAGCGCTCCATGGACGAATCGAAGATCACAAGCATCGGAATGCTGGCGGGAATGCTTGCGGCCGTTCTTCTGGGGGCCCCCGGCCTGGCGGCGGGAGGTATGGCCGCGGGCGCGACCTCTTCTTTGAAAAGCAGTCGAGAGCACGAAATGGAAGCCGATTTGCGCGGGTTTGGCTATCTTTGCAAGGCCGGCTACAATCCGGAGGCCATGCCGGACATGATGAAAAAGCTTTTACGGCGCACATGGCTTGAGACTTCCAATATACCTGACTATCTGGAGACCCACCCGGCCACACAGGAGCGCGTTCTCTACCTCCAGGATCTGGTCAAAAAGGAAAAGGCCGAGGGGCATGAGGTAAGAAGACCGCCGATTGGAAATTTCAAAGTCATACAGGCAGCTCTTATAGGCGGCTACTCCGACGAGGATAAGGCTTTTGAGCGTTTCCAGGCTGGAATAAAAAAAGGCGACCGCACAGCTGTCTATGGGCTGGGGCGTCTTTACTTAAGAGAACAGAAGTGGCACCGCGCCTTGGTGGAACTTAAAAAAGCCGCGCGCCAAATGCCTGACGATCCCTTTGTCCTCAGTACCCTGGCCGAAGCCTGCCGCAAGGCCGGTAAGCTGCAGGAGGCTAAAACCATTCTGGAATCGGCCTTGACGATCGACCCTTCCTCGCCGATCGCCCACTACAGGCTCGCCCTGGTCTTGAAGGATATGGGGCAAAAAGATGAGGCAATCCAAAACCTCATGCAAATAGAGCAATTCGCACCCACATTTCCCGATATTGACTATCAGCTTGGTGTGGCCCTTGGGGAGACCCAAAAGCTTGGCCTGGCCCATTTCTACCTCGGATGCTATTACTATCAGGAAACCAACGATGCGGAGGCGATCTCGCAGTTTAAGATGGCAAAGCCCCTTCTTGCCAGCTCGCCGGGGATACTAAAAAAGATCAATGATTATATGAAAGAGCTTGTCCCCAAAAAACATGGGTTTTCTTTGCACCTGTGACAGCAAACCACGAAAAACGTCATTGTCTCTGTTTCACGAAAAGAGTGCATCGCGGCTTGGGGTGGGATAACTTAACGGGAGAGAGTTTTTATGTTTTCGAGCAATAAAGACGTACAAAACGGGGGGCTGGAACCTGAGGGTTCTGTGTCCGAGGGGTGTTCTCAAAGAAGCGTCCCGCTGCTTGTCATATCCTTGGTGGGACTGCTCGTCGCTTTTTTGAGCGGATTTCATCAAAGCATTCCCTTCTTGAGTTCTATTTGCACGGATGCTTGCACGGATGCGGGCCTCATGCATTTTTCCCATGTTCACTTCTGGGTCTGGGGCGCTTTGTTTTATCCAGTTGTCGGCCTGCTGGCTTTCTGGAAACCAAAGAGTGTGGCGTGGATCGCATTTGCCGCTGCCGGGGCTGAAGCCGTTCTTATTCTTATTATGATTAGATTGCATTTGCCCTGCATCTTTTGTATTGCAAATGCCGGGGTGATGGTAGTTCTTCTCGGATTTGCGTTTAGGAAAAAACTCATTTGGCAGGAAGCAACGCTGGCACTTCTTTTCTTTGTGGTCTTCCTTTTCTGGGTGCCTCTCGAGAATAACCTGCATTTTTTCGCCTCTGCCAATCCCGGGCAGTTTGGCCTGGACTACGGGCCTGCCGCAACGGTTGACGGCGAAGTTATAACCAACCAGCGTCTCGATGTGCTTCTTGGCTCCAAGCTCCAACAGATGCGTTTAGATATCTACAGGATGAAAATGCAGAGGCTTGACCAGTTGATAGTCGATAGGATTCTGGCGAAGGAGGCAAAAAAACACGGTAAAACCGTCCAGGATTTTACGGCGACTCTGACCAGTTCGGCTGTGGTCTCCGATGCCGATGTGGCTCAGTATATCCAGCAGCATCAACAGCAGCTCCAACTCTATATGAAAACCGTTCCGGATCTCAAGCAGCGCATCAAACAGGGTCTGGAAGAACAGAAAAGAATTCAGGCGGTAAACGATTACGCCCATGCTCATGAGGGCCGCTACGATGTGCGGTTCTTTTTGCCCGTACCCAGGCCGCCGGAGGTAAAGATACATATCGGCCACGCGCCTTCCCTGGGACCTCGAAACGCGCCTGTCACGGTGATTGAATTCTCCGACTACCAGTGTCCGGCATGTCGGGCCAACCATCCGGTGGTAAAGCAGGTAAGGGCCGCATTCGGCAACAAGCTCCGATGGGTCTATAAGGAGTATCCGCTAAAGATACACCCGTTTGCATTCAAGGCCGCGGAGGCCGGGCTGTGCGCCAACGCCCAGGGAAAATTTTGGCAGTATCAGGATCAACTCTACACCACCCCCGATCTTTCGGTCAAAAACCTGATCGATATGGCCGCTAAACTGGGCATGTCCAGGGAAAAATTTTCAAAATGCCTTAACGACTCCCAATACAAGGCCACGGTGGAAAGGAGCGTTTCGGAGGCCGAACAGGCGGGTATAGACAGGACCCCCACATACGTTATCAACGGCATGGTCTTTATCGGTGGACCTTCGCTGGATAAATTCGAAAAAGTCATCTCTGAGGCATTGAATGAAAAGGGGGTTAAGACCGATATCGGCCAAAAAACCAAGTGATTGATCGCTTTTTCCCCTCTAATCAGGTCTTGGGCAGGTGAGATCTTTAACTAAACGTGGTATAAAGCGCGGCTTATTTTTGATTAAACGATCCAGGAGGAGTAAATGAAAATTCTTGTAAGTGACAACCTCTCCGAATCGGGCATAGAAATGCTTAAAAAAGTGCCCGGTTTCGAAGTGCAGGTGAGTACCTCGCTCACCCCCGAGGAATTAAAGAACGTTATCAAAGACTTTGATGCTCTCATTATCCGCAGTGCCACCAAGGTGACCGCGGAAGTGCTCGAAAATGCCCACAATCTTAAGGTGGTTGGCCGCGCCGGTATTGGACTCGACAACGTTGACATCGAAGCCGCCAGCAAACGTGGTGTAGTGGTCATGAATACGCCCGAGGGTAATGTCATAACCACCGCAGAGCACACGATCGCAATGATGCTTTCCCTTACCCGCAATATCCCCCAGGCATCGGGTTCTTTGAAGAGCGGCGCATGGGAAAAGAAACGGTTCAAGGGTAAGGAAGTCTACAATAAGGTGCTGGGGATCATCGGTATCGGCCGAATAGGGCGGATTGTGGCTGATCGGGCCAAGGGGCTGAAGATGCAGGTAATGGCCTACGATCCCTTTATCAATCCCGAAGTTATCGAGACCTTGGGTATACGGGGCGCTACACTCGATGAACTACTCGCCCAGGCCGACTACATAACGGTCCATACCCCCCTTACTCCCGAAACCCGCAGCCTGCTAAACAAGGCCGCCTTCGAGAAGATGAAAAAAGGCGTTTTCGTTTTGAATTGCGCTCGGGGCGGCATCGTGGAAGAAAACGACCTCTACGAGGCGATAAAGCAGGGGAAAGTGGCAGGAGCAGCCCTGGACGTCTTTGTAAAAGAGCCCCCTAAGGATCATCCCCTGCTTAGTCTCGACCAGGTTATTGCTACCCCGCACCTTGGAGCTTCTACCGAAGAGGCGCAGGAAAACGTCGCGGTGGCCGTTGCAGAGCAGATAAGTGATTTTCTTAGTCGAGGCACCATCAGAAACGCAGTAAACGCTCCCAATATCGATGGAGCGGTGCTGGTAAAGCTGCGTCCCTACCTCACCCTGGCCGAACAGCTCGGATGCGTGGTAAGCCAGATCACTAAGGGCGCCATTGAAAAAGTCTCGGTCGAATTCGTTGGCGATGCCGCCGATCAGGAAACCAAGACCCTTACCATCGCCGTTTTAAAGGGCATGCTTACCCCCATCCTTGGCGATATGGTCAACTTTATCAATGCAACCATCCACGCCAAGGAACGCAACATAAAGGTCACTACCTCCGTTCGCACGGAAGCCGAAGACTTTACAAACCTCATAAACATTCATGTGAAGACTTCGCAGGGGGAAAACCTGGTGTCCGGCACCATTGTGGGCAAAAAGGAACCCCGGATGATCCGCATAAACGACTTCCGCCTGGAAGCCCCTCTCCAGGGCCATTTGCTTCTTATCTACAACATCGACACTCCCGGCACCATCGGCGCTATAGGGACCTGCCTCGGGCGAAACCAGATAAATATTTCTCTAATGAACGTTGGCCAGATGCTCGAACGCGGACAAAACATTATATTTCTGCAGTCTGATGTGTCGGTTCCATCCAATGTGATAGAGGAACTGCTCGCTCTCGACAATGTCGATCTTGTCCAGGCGGTTGAACTCTGTTGATCGAACGGGAGGAAAAAGGCTCATGGCAGAAAATGAAGAAGAAAAGGGATTCGTAGTAAAGGATCGGCGCCGGTTTGCCGAAGGGAGCGCAGAGGAGCAGCAAGAGCTCGATCAGCAATCAGAGGAACCGCAAACCGGTCCCCAACCAGATTCCGCCCAGGAGCAACCCGAGCAAGCCCCCTTGCCCGAAGTTTCCATGGCTACCTTCGTTTTCTCCCTTAGTTCGTCGGCGCTTGTGCACCTGGGGGAGATTCCCGAGCCGGAAACCAACCTGACCAGGGTCGATTTGGTCATAGCCAAACAGATCATCGACACATTGGGAATGCTGCAGGAAAAAACCAAGGGTAACCTCGATAATGACGAGGAAAATCTCCTGCGCACCGTGCTCTACGATCTTCGGATGCGCTATGTCAAAAAGTCGGGTAAATAGCTTGTGAGCGCCGTTCAATGCCGGATATGCTCCAGGGGGGGGCAGGGTGCGGATGTGATCGTCCGGGCGCCCGCCAAGATAAATCTGTGGCTCGAAGTGACGGGAAAAAGAGAAGACGGCTATCATGATTTGTCTAGTCTTATGCTCCCAATTTCGGTCTTCGACCGGATAACTCTTGGCCTGCGACCCGGAAACGCTCCGATAAGCCTTGCCTGCGATACGGACGAAATTCCCTGCGATGAGCGAAACCTTGCATGGCGTGCAGCCGATCTTTTCTTGAAGGCTACCGGTAAAAAGACCGAAGTGGCGTTGGGGATTGAAAAGCTTATTCCCTGGGGTGCGGGCCTCGGTGGCGGCAGTTCCGATGCCGCCGGGGTCCTCTACGCCCTCAATTGCTTTTTTGAAGGTATCGTTGCGGCCGACGAACTCGCTTCCATGGCCCTTAGTCTTGGGGCCGACGTGCCGTTTTTTCTCCATTCCCGTCCGGTCCTTGCAACCGGGGTTGGCGAGAAGCTCGAATTTGTCCGAAGCGTGCCCGACTATCCTCTGGTTCTCATAAAACCACCGATAGTGGTGCCGACGGCTTGGGTATATCAAAATTTAAAATTGACAAAATCCAGGGCTCAAATTAAATTAGCTAGTTTCGAAGACCATCCATATCAATTGGAAGGGTGCATCGAAAATGATCTTGAATCGGTAACCGTTTCAAGATACCCGGTGATAGCCGAAATCAAGAGGTACCTGCTTGATAAGGGGGCTTTGGCCGCGTCCATGAGCGGTAGCGGCCCCACGGTGTTCGCGGTATTTAATACCGTGGCGCTGGCAGAGGAAGCGGCGCTGATGGCAAAAAAGCAGTGGCCCGATTCCTGGGTGTGCGCTGCGAAGGTAATCGGCTCTAAAAACTGAAATTTTCGGAGGGTGCGGTTTTTGTCTCCCTCCGCTGCTAACGAACCCCGCATTAGCGGGATAGAGTGTTGGGGCGTCGCCAAGCGGTAAGGCACGGGTCTTTGGAATCCGCATTCGGAGGTTCGAATCCTCCCGCCCCAGCCATTTTTTTTCTCCGTTGTCCGCGTGGCAATCGGAACAGAGCGAAATTTTATGTGGAGCCGTTTAAGTCTATTTGCCGGAAATTCGAACGTCGCGCTCGCTCAAAAGGTTTGTTCGCAACTACAGATATGTCCCGGCAAAGCCGTTATCGGTCGTTTTAGCGACGGCGAGGTAAGGGTTGAGATCTGCGAAAACGTTCGAGGCAAAGACACCTACGTTCTTCAGTCGAATTGCCCGCCCGTAAATGAAAACCTCATGGAGCTTCTGGTCATAATCGATGCTCTGAAAAGAGCCTCGGCCAGGCGGGTAAACGTAATAATTCCCTACTACGGCTACGGGCGTCAGGATCAGAAGGACAAGCCAAGGGTTCCCATTGCCGCCAAAGTGGTCGCCGACCTTCTTGGCATTGCGGGCGCCGACCATGTCATCACTATCGACCTGCACGCCGACCAGATTCAGGGGTTTTTCCGTATCCCCGTCGATCATCTGTTTGGTACGACGGCCTTGATCGAAGCGATCCGGGAGGGCCTTACCGGGGATGAGATAGTTGTGACCCCGGATTCGGGGGGCGCGGCCCGGGCAAGGTTTTTTGCCGAGCGCTTAAAGCTCGATCTGGCCCTTATGGACTACAGGGAAAACGGCGCCTATCCAAAAATCGTCGGCAATGTCAAGGGCAGGAGGGTCATCATCCTTGACGATATGATCGATACGGGAAAGACGATTTTACGCACGGCAATCGCTGCCCGGGAGGCCCTTGCAGGCTCCATTGAAGCCTGTGTCGTCCACCCCGTGCTCTCCGGCGTCGGAGTGGTGGAAAAAATCGAGGATTCGGCCATTGAAAAGCTTGTCGTGACCGACACAATTCCTCTTTGCCAAACGGCAATGGCTTGCGAAAAGATTCAGGTGGTGAGCGTTGCGCCCATGCTTGCCGAAGTGATTAAAAGGGTGCATTTTGAGGAATCCATCAGTTCCATTTTCAAGGAATGTTAAAGTAACGGCGTCCCGGGTCCTGTTAGAGCCCTCGCGGCAGACTGCTCATCGGTCTGCCTTGGCCGCAGGATTTAGCGCCGGTTAAATCGGGAGGTTTTCGTAATGAGTCTTGAACTCGAAGCGGTACTTAGACAGAAGACGGGAAAGGGCGGTGCGCGAAGCGTTCGCAGGGAAGCCATGGTCCCTGGGATCCTCTATGGCCCCAAGACCCCAGCCAAAACACTTTCTGTTTCTGCGCACAGCCTGGAAAAGTTTCTAAGGGATAGCCACGGTGAAAGCCGGCTTTTAAACCTTAAGATCGGGGAAGGCGAAGTCAAACAGGTGCTCATTCGCGAAATTCAGACTCACCCTTACCGACGGCGCTTTCTTCACATAGATTTCTATGAAGTGCCCCTCGATCAGCCCATCACCGTCGAGGTAACCATTGAGATCGTGGGCGATTCGGTAGGAGTGCAAAAAGGCGGGGAGCTAAACCTTATCCAGAGAAGCCTTACGGTGCGCTGCCTGCCAAACCAGATTCCTGAAAAGATAAAAATCGACGTTACCAAACTCGATTTGGGAGATGTACTCCATGTCGAAGATCTGGTAACCGAAGGGACCTATACATTCGACGAAGCCCCCTCTATGGGCGTGGTGGCTATCGAGAGTCCGGAAAGCGCCTCGAAGTCCTCTGAAGGAAGCGAAAAATAGTTTCCCATGGGTGATGTCTGCCGCAACGATGTCCAAATCCTCGCCGTGATCGGCCTGGGAAATCCGGGGAAAGAATACTCGGGCTCACGCCACAATGCGGGTTTTGAGGTTTTGGACAGGCTTATCGACCGATATTGTCCCTCTATGATAGAGCGCAAGTTTCGTGCTTCATGGGGGTTTGCGGTTGCCGAAGGCCGCAAGGTCCTCTTTGTAAAGCCCCTTACTTATATGAACAGAAGCGGCGAGGCTGTCGGCGAGATAATCAAATACTTCGGGATTTCCCCTGCGAATGTGATCGTCGTTCACGACGATCTCGATCTTCCAATCGCAAGGCTGCGTATTGCCCAAAGGGGCGGAGCGGGCGGACACCGGGGGATTCGCTCGATAATGGACCATGTTGACACTTCCGATTTTCCACGGCTCAAAATGGGGATAGGGCGTCCAAAGCACGGGGAGCCGGTCGAAGATTTCGTTCTGCTCCCCCCCTACCCCGAAGACCGTCAAGCATGGAAAGATATGATCTCCCAAGCCGAGGAAGCCCTCCGGAGCGTCCTTGCAACCGGTCTCTGCGATGCAATGAACAGGTTCAACCGGCGAGATTGAAAAAACGATCCCTGTTTATTATTTCTCCCTTCGTGCTGATGGTAATCTCTTCGACGGAAATGTCTTTTCCGGCATCCCGTACTGCTTTTCGAACTATCGCGGGCAAGGCCGAGCAGCACGGCACTTCCATGTCGACAACCGTAACGCTGCGAACCTCCGCGGTTTGAAAGATCTGCGTAAACCTTTTAACGTACTCCTCTTTGTCGTCGAACTTGGGGCAGCCGAGAAGCACAGTCTTGCCGCCAAGGAATCTGTGGTGAAAATTCGGATACGCCACGGGCGCGCAGTCGGCTACGACAAGAAGGTCAGCTCCTTTTAAAAAAGGGGCGCTTGGGGGTACGAGCCTTATTTGGACCGGCCAGTGGGAGAGTTCGCTGGTCTCGTCGAGTTGCTTTGGACCTTCAGCTTGGCCGCTCAGGCTCTTTGTGCCCGTCTTTGGCGAAAACACCTCAATTTTGCTCGATGGACACCCTCGGGCCGGTTTGAATTCTTCCGCCTTTTGGGTTCCTTCCGGCTTTTGCTTTTCAAGGTGTTCCTCGACCTCTTCGGGATCAAACTCGTCTGCTTCCCGCTCGATTACGCGAACCGCCCCTCTGGGACAGCCTGAAAGACAGGCGCCAAGTCCGTCGCAGTAAGATTCCTTTATGAGCCTCGCCTTACCGTCTCTTATCTCCAGCGCGCCCTCCGCGCAGGCGATCGCGCACATCCCGCAGCCGTCGCACAATTCTTCATCTATTTGGACTATCTTTCGTATATTTCCCATATCCTCACTCCGATCGGCGGGGGAGCAATACCATTTAAACCTTGGCTTCCCCGCCGGGAAAAGTTCCCGATGTACTCTAAACGTTTGCGCTCAAGACCTGTTCCAGAAGCTTTTTGCCTGTTTGCGTCAAAAGCGTCTCGACTTCGGAAAATCCCGGCGCATCTGCTCCGGCTTTTAAGGCCTCGAGGGTCTCAGCGATTTTAACGGCGTCGCGGACACACTTGAAATTGGACAAATCCTCCTCGCGCTTGCCCCCCTGGAGGTTTACAAGTATGGACAGCACCCGGCGGGTCACCTCATCGGGTGCTCCTGCCCGGGATAGAACGTCGCGGGCCGCAATCTCGTCTTCCTCTGAAAATCCGACGGGTTGCCCGTCTTTTGCCGATATTTCCCCAATAGCTGAAAGGCAGGCTGCAAGTGTTACGATCGCCGGGTCGCCTCCCTCGGATTTTTGAATCTTTTCAGCGTATTCGATAACCTTTAGCATTCGTCCGATTCGTTTGAAGTTTCGTCCAAGCAATTTCTTCATCTCGGTTGCCGTCCGGTCCTTTAGCAGATCGCTCCTTTTGGCCAGAAGCTCGGGGGACATGTCCGTCCCAAGGCACTGCGAGGCATACTTGCAGTATACGGCGCAACCGAAATCCATTTTTGGGTTAAGAACCTTTTCACCGCATTTGCGGCA
Source organism: Deltaproteobacteria bacterium (assembly GCA_021780695.1). GTDB lineage: Bacteria > Desulfobacterota > Syntrophobacteria > Syntrophobacterales > Syntrophobacteraceae > SbD1. The sequence continues at coordinate 32,949 of JAJXYD010000036.1, read as the reverse complement.
CTTTCTCGAACTCTCGTCCTTGAAAAATTCGATGGGGCCGCCGCATTTGGGGCAAGTCGTCTCGAAGACCGATTCCGGCCCCCAGTACCTTGTGTCTTGACCCGGACACTTCATGACATCCTCCCTGTGCGGAAGGGCGGGGAACCTCAGAGCCCCGCCAAACCGCTTGTGTTCATCCCTAAACCGTTAACCCAGGATCGCCTTGAGATCTTCATCCGGAGTAGTGATCGGCTTGATTTGGAAGTTTTTCACCAAAACGTCCAGCACCCCCGGGCTGATAAAGGCCGGAAGAGATGGACCCAGCCGGATGTTTTTTATGCCGAGATGGAAAAGCGTTAGAAGAATCGCCACCGCCTTTTGCTCGTACCAGGATAGAATCATCGAAAGGGGGAGATCGTTTACCCCGACCCCGAAGGCATTGGAAAGGGCGAGCGCGATCTGTATTGCCGAGTAGGCATCGTTGCACTGTCCGATGTCTAGAAGCCGCGGTATTCCCTCGATTGTCCCAAGGTCCTTGTCGAAAAAGCGGAACTTTCCGCAGGCCAGCGTTAGAACCAGGCAGTCCTCCGGGACCTTTTCGACGAATTCGGTGTAGTAGTTGCGCCCCGGTTTTGCGCCGTCACAGCCGGCGACCAGGAAAAAGTGACGAATTTTCTTGCCCTTAACCGCCTCGATCACCTTGTCGGCAACGCCCAGCACGGCGTTTCTGGCAAATCCCGCCATTACCGTCTTCCCGTTGGAATCCTCGGAAAAACCGGGCAGAGCCAGCGCTTTTTCTATAACCGGCGAAAAATCTCGATTTTCAATGTGACTTACTCCCGGCCAGCCCACGCAACCACTTGTGAAAAGGTTGTCGGAGTAAACCGGGCCGGGTTTTTGTATGCAGTTTGTGGTCATAAGAATAGAGCCCGGGAAGCCCGGAAATTCCTTTTGCTGATTTTGCCAGGCCGTTCCGTAATGGCCGTAGAAATGAGGATATTTTTTAAGTCCCGGATAGCCGTGGGTTGGAAGCATCTCACCGTGGGTGTAGACGTATATGCCTTTGCCCTCGCTTTGCTTCAAAATCGCTTCAAGGTCTGCCAGGTCATGGCCGGATACAAGTATCGCCTTGCCCTTCCTGTGGCCGAGCGGGACCGCTGTCGGCACCGGATGGCCGTAGGCGCCGGTGTTGCCTGCATCTAAAAGCTCCATGGCCCTTAGATTTACTTCACCGCATTTTAGAACCAGCCCGATCAGATCGCTTACCCCAAGCTCGTTTCGGCTAAGCGATGCAAGACCCTCGTGAAGGAAACCGTAAACCGCCTCGTCTTGCTGACCCAAGATGCGGGCATGGTCCGCATAAGCCGCCACGCCTTTCATCCCGAAAAGAAGCGTGTGTTTTAACGAGCGAATGTCCTCATTTTCTCCGGGCACCGCGCTGAGGCCAACGCCCTCGGCTTGTGAAAGAAGCCCTTCAATATCGCCTGCCGGCTGGAACTCTACCACGGGCGATGAAACGGCCTTGCCGTCTATCTTGCTCTTGAGCCTTTCGCGGATCTTTACAGCCCGGGTGATTTCGTCCAGAAAGTATTTTTGATCGAAATTGACATTTGTAAGAGTTGAAAATAGAGCCTTACAGGTAAAGGAGTTTGCTTCCTCATCGGTGATGCCGGCTTTGCGGGCTTGCACGGCAACTATCGAAAGTCCCTGGAGGGCATAAACCAGCAAATCCTGGAGATTTGATACTTCGGGTTGTTTTCCGCACACTCCGATTTTGTCGCATCCCTTGCCTTTAGCCGTTTGTTCGCACTGATAACAAAACATATTTATCGCTCCTTGTAGAAACCGTTTTTATTAAAAGTTATTCTAACTCCCAGGTGCTTGACAAAATAATACCCGACCTAAAAAGAGTCCTTGACTTGGATCAAGAATTCTGGATTTTCAATCAAATTGTCAACACTCTCGCGCAAAGCGCTAAGATAAGGACTCCATACTATTAATTTAAGTATGCCTTTTCCCCTCTCTTTGCCGTTTTGCCGCCGATTTAAATTAAAATGAGGAGAAAAATGGCGGTGGAAAATAGGGTCGAAGTGATTTCGAAGTTTTCCTTTTTTAACGGGTTGCCCGCCCGCCAGATAGACGAGCTTGCTAAAATCTGCATGGAGAAAAGCTATGAAAAGGGCTTGGAGATCTTTTCGGAAGGCGGTGTAGCCGATGGCTTCTATCTCGTTACAGCCGGTAAAATAAAGGTTTATAAGCTCTCCCTTGAAGGAAAGGAGCAAATACTTCATATCTTTGGCCCTGGTGAAATGGCGGGCGAAGTCCCGGTGTTTTCCGGTGGGAACTATCCCGCCAGCGCCCAGGCCATCGAAGCCTCCTGTGTACTTTTTTTCCCAAGGGCCTCCTTCATGGAGCTTGTATACAGGGAGCCCGCAATAGCCGTGAACCTTCTGGCCGTTCTCTCACATCGGTTGCGCCGTTTTACGCACATGATCGAAGATTTGTCGCTAAAGGAGGTCCCGGGAAGGCTTGCCGCCTATTTGATCTATCTTGGCCAAAGGGGCACCACAGGTCACAGCCTGGAACTCGACATTACCAAGACCCAGCTTGCAAGCCTGCTTGGGACCATTCCCGAGACCCTGTCGCGCATACTTGCCAGAATGGTCCAGCAGGGGATCCTGTCCGTTGAGGGCCGAAAGATAAGTGTGCTCGATCCTGAGGCCCTGGAGGCCCTGGCAGCAGGCGGTAAGGGGCTGGTTTAAAGACGTCTGGGAGAACAAGGCTATGTCGCAATCTTACTGTTTTTCCACCTGGCTTGTCGACGGGACCGGGGCCCCGGCAAAAAAGAATGCTCTTTTTTGCATCCAAAACGGACTTATTTTTTCGGTGCAGTTCCCCGGTTCCGAGGAGCTGTGTGCTCTTGGAAAAGAATTTAAAGAGCTCGATTTCTTTCCGGCCTCCACTATTTTGCCCGGCCTGATCGACTGCCATGTTCACCTGGCGATGTCCGGAAAGACCGACCGGGAGTTTAGGGCAAAACAACTCCTCAATGGATTCGAACAAAACGCGCCTCTAATTGAGCACAGGTTACAAAGATGCCTTAACCTCGGCATAATGGCCCTAAGAGACGGAGGAGATATCGGAGGTCATGCTCTAAGGTATATGCGGCAAAACGGTTTTTCGGGCGTGAGGGTTAAATGCGCGGGAAAGGCCTGGCGCGCGCCCGGCAGGTACGGAAAGTTTATCGGGAACCCTCCCGAGCCGGGTATGAGCCTTGCTGAAAGCCTTAAAGCCGAATGCGCCCATGTCGATCATATAAAGATTTTAAATTCGGGCATAAACAGCCTGGTTGACTACGGGCGGCAAACAGAGCCTCAATTTGGTCCGGATGAACTGGTCAGAGCCTTCCGGCAGGCAAAAGAGCTTGGCCGAAAAATAATGGTTCATGCTAACGGCAGGCTGCCGGTCCAAATGGCGCTCGATGCCGGGTGCGATTCTATCGAGCACGGCTTTTTCATGGGGGAGGAAAACCTTAAAAAAATGGCCGATCGTCAAATTTTCTGGGTGCCCACGGCAGTCACTATGAAGGCCCTTTCCGACTATCCCACGGCCGGCGTCCAACAGGCCGGGACAGCGGAGATGATTCTTCAAAATCAGCTCGAACAAATGCGCCGGGCCCGTGAGTTGGGCGTTAGAATCCTTTCCGGAACCGATGCCGGCTCTTTTGGGGTGCGCCACGGCCAGGCTCTTGCCCAGGAATTAGAGCTCATCGCCCAAGCGGGTTTTTCCGTCGAGCAGACTATCCAAAGCGCCACCCATGCCAGCGCCCAGCTTCTTGGCCTTGACGACGAATTGGGGAGCCTGCGCCCCGGCATGCCCGCAAATTTTGTGGTCGTTCCGGGACCTCCTTCGGAATTGCCCGGCTCGCTGGCCCATGTCACGGCCGTCTATCTAAGGGGAACCAGAATCTTGCCCGCGACAAAATAACCGGTGGGAAATGTTACCGGCTAAGGCTGTCCTGTCTTGCTTTCGGGATAAGCTGGAGCATGAAGCCTGGTTCGGGGGGGGGGGGATTTAATTTCATCGGCAAAAAAAGGAGATGGCCCTATTTTCCCTTAACTGCTCCGGGTGTGTCCGGTGTAAGGCTTGAACCGGTTTTTACCTACAGTGTTTCATGTATGTTGGGCAATTTGTCCGATTCTCAGGCGCCAGTCCTCCTTTAAAGCATCGAGTGCCCGGCTCATAAATAGATCGCTGAAGGGGTTTTGCTTTTCCGGCATGGCGCGAGAAAAAAAAGCGGGAAGAACGGGGCGGGCAGGTACGATCAGTGCCCCCAAAAATCGGGTCGGGTAAAAAGACAAAAGCGGGTCCCTGGCTTTTCCGGCCGTCTTGTCGGCAAAAAGTCTTAGCAGAAAACGCTGGCTGCGAAAACACCCGGCAAGCCGCTTTTCGCATAGTTTGGGCCACGTAAAGGGATTTAGAGGATCAACATGTGCTCTTTGGCTTGCAAACTCGATAAAGCTCCGGTAATGAGAAAATATTTCCAGAAGGCGCTCTTGCCTGCCGCTAAAATCGGGAGGAAGAAAATCTTTTCTCTGGGGTCCCTCGAAGGATCTGTCAAACCAGTAGGCTTCGAGTTCGGACTCGATCAGCCTGTGGCGATCCAAAGTTGAGAGCCTCTTTGCCCCGGTGTAAACCGTGCAAAGCCCTGTCTCGCTCAACTGCTCTATAAGCGGGTGCCAGAGCGCATCGACCAAAATATGGCTGATAAACCCAAGTGCCCAGGAGATAGCCTGAGCGTTGGCTCTCTCAAAAGGTATTTTGGAGAGCCAGTCGTAAATGAGGCTAATTCCATCGCTTTGGACAAGGCTATGGAGCCGGTCGCCCAATGGGGAAAGAGAAAAAAACGGCAGGTCGTAGTAAAATATATCCGGTGAAACCGCGCCGATAAAAAAGGCATCCAGATCGATCCAAACCGGCCGCACACAGTCTGTTTGGTCAATAAGCCGCTCGGCTAGAAAGATATGAAAACGCTCCTTGGGCATCAGGCTCTATCCTATGTCGTCTCCGGGATCGCAGAAAACCTTTATCGCCTCAGGAATGAGCCTTCGGATGTAGGCATGCCGGTCGAAATCGAATTGAGAGGCATAGTCATTGTACAAGGGGTGGCTCCTGGAAAGGGTCGGCGAGGTGTGCTTGGATTGGGCAAGCTTGTTTTGGAAATCCTCGATGATGTCAAGCATTGGGCACTGAAGATACGGGTAATCCTCCAGCCAGCCTAACCGAAACATTGCTTCGAAGCGGACAAGGTCGAGCAGAAAGATCGTCATATCGGTAACGTACATCTTGGTTCGAACGTCGAGGAAATGAAACCTTGCCCCATGGCCCAGGCCCTTAACTCCCATGATAAGCTCATAAAGTGCAGAGGAGGCATCCTCGTTTCCCCGGATGAGCAGCCTGATCACCGGGGTGTCGAGGCTTCGCACCGAGGTGTTTTCGTCAAAACAGCCTCCGAAACGGCGCCGCCAGGAATCGAAGCCTTTTTTGGCCGCAATTATGCGCCTGCATTCGGCTATTTGTAGTACCTTGCCCATACGCGGCCCCCTGGTTTAAAAAACGTCGGCCGAAAAGACATACAACTCCACATGAGTGTCTTTCCAGGCTTCCGCGGGTAGCCCGGCCTTTTTGCATGTCAGCTGGAGAAACCCTTCCACGCTCAGATTGTGTTCGGTTGCCACCTGGGGTAGAAGCAGTCCGGTGCGAAATCCTTTTCTAACGAGAAGACCGTGTTTGCCAATTTCGATCTCAGAAATCTCGCTGATGCGCTCGAGCGGTGTCAGAACCGATATCTCTATGTCAAGTTCGTCAAGTTCCTCGGAGGCGATGGCGCAAAACCGGGGATCGGAGAAGGCGGCCTCGACCGCCATATGTCTGACCGTTTGCCAGAGAGGAGCTTGTGCGGCGAGCAGTCCGATGCACCCGCGAAGCCGGCCGCCCTTGTGGATACTGACAAAAGCCGCTCGGGGGGCATTAAGCAGGGGGTCTTTCACTGCAACTTCAGGCATGGCCCGGCCAAGGCATCGGCAACGAATCGCCTCCAGGGCCAACCCGCGAAGCTTTTCCTTTTCTTCTGCGCTGAATCCCAGCTCCACTCCGGCTTTTCTCGAGGTAAACGATGCCCGCTTATCCATCTTCGGCCCTCCTGTAAATTGCAGCCGCTCCATATCCCACAACCCTGGAGGTGTCGCCTGTAACATCGCCCGAATTGGCGTAGTATAAAACCTTGCACTGGTCCGCGCCAAGCTTTCTGCCTGCATAAAGCAGGGTAATAATCGGACCCGCCCCGCACGCCTCGGTTTCCCTATTGTCCACTGCGACTGCCAGGTTTTCAGGATCGAATGCCTCAATAAGGTTCAAACCGATCGCGTCCAATCGCCTGGCCTCTTCGGCGCTATGATAGTGGGATAAATCGCTGCTGGCTATAATCAATACCCGTTTGGCCCCGCAAACCTTTGCGATTGCCTCGGACAGGCTAATGCAGAATGGAACCTCGCGCGTTCCCACTATAACGGGAGTAAGTTTGAAGCGGCCGAGAACGACCTGCAGGAAGGGCAGCTGGATCTCCAGGGCATGCTCGAGCGATTCGGCTTCCGGATTGTATCCAAACAGGCACGAGTATTTGCGCAACTCCCCGATCAATTCGTGGTCAAGCGGTACGACTCCCAACGGGGTGCGCAACCCTTCGGCCCTGGAGATGCTTGCCCCGGTAAAGGCCACCCTGTGGCTGGGCGCAATGAGCAGCACTCTGTCGAACATGTCTTTGGAAAGCAGTTTATAGGACCATGCGGCTACGTTTCCCGAATACATGTAGCCGGCGTGGGGGGCCAAAAGACCTGTGAGCTCGCCTTTTAGCTTGGGCGGGGCTGCACGGTCGAGGTAGCCAGACACTTCCTTTTTTAAAAGGACCGGATCGGAGGAATACCATGTTCCCGCGATGGTCGATTCCCGGATTAATTCGGCCCTCATTACATTTTCTCCCATGACATTAAAGCAAGAAGTAACGGCAAAATAGTCCTTCTTCCTTTATCCGTTACGATCGCCCCTCGCCTGGTCGCTGTTGTGGCAGTGATGCTTTATGTTGACACCCTCTACGATAAAAATGACGCTTTCGGCAATATTGGTTGTCTGATCGGCTGTCCGCTCAAGGCACTTGGCCGCGTTAATTGTCTGGACCGATCTTTCCACCGCCGGCGCCTCTTTGGACATATAAGCAAGGGCATCCTTGAGGATGCGCGAATGGAGTCCGTCGGCCACATCGTCCATTTTGCAAACCTCGGTTGCGATGTGAGGGTCCTGGTTTACAAAAGAAGATATTACCCTGTGAAGCATATCCAGGGCGGTATCGGCCAACTCCTCGAGGGCGCTGTTGCGCGGAAGAGGAGGGCCGCTATTCAGGCTTACGGCCCTTCGGGCTATATTGGCGGCCTGGTCGCCTATGCGCTCGAGTTCCACGGCTATCCTCAGCGCCCCGATGATAAAGCGCAGGTCCCGTGCCAGGGGTTGGCCAAGGGCGAGCAGCTTCAACGAATTGCGATCGACTTCAAGCTCAAGCATGTCGATTTGACGGTCTTCTTCCAAGACCTCCCTTGCCAGGTCGTCGTTTCTTTCCAACAGGGCCTTTGTAGATTTTTCAAGCGCTTTTTCGGCAAGTGCCGCCATTTGGAGGATTGTCATCTCAAGTTCTTCAAGACCCGAGCTGAACCTGGTTTCCATCGCTAAAAAACTCCCGCGCCAATTTAGATTCTTTCGACAATGCTCGAAGAGGGGCTAAAGCCGGCCATCCGGAAAAGCCCCGCACTTTTGCTTGCTCCAAGCGTATTCTACCGAATTTTAATCTTAAAAAAAGAGCCTATTCAATCCAAATCTGAAAACAGATATACTTTTAGGAAGGTTTCTGATATCCAATCGAAAAAAAGGGCTTCCATCAGGCAAAAATTTCCAAGCCGCAAAAGGATTTGGGAGTTTAAACCCAACCCCGTCCAATCGACTGGAGAGGTTATGGCTAAAAGGCTGACTATCCTGCTCCCAGCACTTGTTTTGATCCTGGCCTTTCTGTCGGCAGCTCCGCTCACCCATGCCGCTGCTGCCCGGGAAGAGCATCTGTTCGGCTGGCTCCTTAGAAAAGACAAGGTATTGGTGCTAAGAGCCGACAGTGGAGACTACCTTGTCACCGGCCCGGATCTAAGCAAACTGGAAGGTAAAATGGTTGAGATAACCGGCATCGTTACCCCAGGAGACCCACGCGATACGGTCCTGGTCGAATCGGCCAGGGAACTGGACGAATAGCTGGGCGATCTGCCTAGCTTTGCGCAACCCTTGCGGCGGCTTTTTTCGCCCAGCTCGCAGCCTCGAGCCCGGCTACGCATCCTTCGCCCACCGCCTTGGCTATCTGCCAGGGCGGACCGCAAATGTCTCCCGCGGCGTAGAGGCCGGCTACATTTGTTTCCTGCTTTTTGGTGACCGCAACAAAGCGCATCGTCTCACTGTCGAGGGCGACTCCCAGCCCGGTCACCAGCTCAATGGCGCCCTTGGCCCCCAGTTCAACGAAAACCCCGCTGGTTTCTATCTTTTCTCCATTATCGAGCAACAGGGCCTGGACTTCACTATCTCCTAGGATGCGGCTGACCTTGCGCCCGCAATGCAGCTCTACCGGGCTGCTTTCAAGCTGGTAGCGCAGTTTTTCGGAAATATCCAGGGAAGCACAAACCAGATGCGTTTGGCTTGCCACCAGCAGCATCTTCAACGCACCGGATACCGCGGCGCTTCCGTCTCCGACTAACGTTACCACGCGGCCGCGGTAAAAATTGGCATCGCAGTCGACGCAGTAGCTCACCCCTTTGCCCAGGAGTTCCTTTTCGCCCGCAACGTTCAAATGGTTGCGAGAGATGCCCATGGCCACAATAACGCTCCAGACCAGCAGGGTATCGGAAGATTCGAGCTTTACGGCAAATCTTCCGTCGGAAATCCGCTCGATGCCAATGACATCTTCCTCGATTAGAACAGCCCCGAATTTTTCGGCCTGGTGCCTGCCTTCCCTAAGAATGGATTCGCCCGAGAGGGTATCGTTTAAGCAACAGTAGTTTTCCACATGTGCCCTGTAAAGGGCGCTGCTGCGCACTTTACCAAGCACCGCGGTTTTAGCCTTCGCTCTGGCCGAATGCACTGCTGCCTGCAACCCCGCCGGGCCGCTTCCAAGTATTACCACATCAAATTCGGTTTCCACTAAGATTGACCTCATATGCAATTGTCTCTGTCCAGTCCGGAATTTTCATTGTAATATCGGATGCGCTCGAGAGCAATCGTAACTATTCACCTTATAGAGACCATATGACTGGCGCCTTCAGAGGGCGGGGAGTCCCTTTGTGCAGGAAACCTTTTCGGGCAGGGTGATAATAACCGCGGCCCTTATTGCCGACAAAGAACGGCTGCTTGTGGCAAGGCGGCCGCCGGGGAAAAAATTTGGGCTCCTGTGGGAATTTCCCGGCGGTAAGGTCGAACCGGGGGAAGGTTTGGAAGGAGCCCTGATTCGGGAGATTAGAGAAGAATTGTGCCTGGATATATGTGTGTCGGGTTTGTTTAAAACCATCTCCCGGCGTGAGCCGGGCTTTGAATTCGACCTGCACGCCTACTGGTGTAAAATCTGCGGCGGCACTCTTCGTCTTCTCGAACACGTTGCCCTGAAGTGGGCAACACTGTCTGAGCTCAAAAACATGGAATTGACAATGGCCGATCGGTCTCTTATGCCCTTTCTCGAAGAACTCCGGGAGTTTCCATAATTGGTTGTTGCCGGGAACGTATTTTGCGAGTTATGGTGCAAATTCTCATTTTATGAAACCCCTGGAGAGAAAACTCGGGATGTCCAAAGAAAAAAACGCGCTTTTTCGTCTACTTATATCCGTAAAACTTACTCTGACTCTTTTTCTCCTTTTGGCTGCGGCTTCGGTGCTGGGCACTGTTTTGCCCCAGGGAAGCGCTATCTTCTACAGCGTCTGGTTTAAAGGCTTGCTGCTGCTTCTGTGCGCAAATCTTGTCGCGTGCACCCTGGACAGGCTGCCCAAAACTATCCGCCTGCTCAATAAGCCGGAGACTCACTTCGATTCGCGTAAACTTTTAAAATTTTCCTTAAACGGCGTCTTGGCAACGGAGGTGCCTTTGGAAAAAACGCGGCAGGTTGTGCAAACCGCCGTGAAGGAAGCTCTCGGCCCCCTGTCTGCCCTCGAATCAAACGGCGCCTGGTGCGCTTTTAGTGAAAGCGGGCGTTGGAGCAGGCTCATGGTGCACATTGCCCATCTGAGCGTACTCGTAGTTCTTGTCGGAGTTCTTGTCGGCTCGCTCCTGGGCTTTAAGGGCAATATGAATCTTAGCCAGGGCGACTCATCGAGCACCGTCATGCTCGCTGACGGCCAAAGGGCCTTAAAGCTTCCCTTCCGCGTCCGTTGCGACAAGTTTCATCTTTCCTTCTACCCTACGGGACAGCCCCGGGAGTATAGAAGCGATCTCGAAGTTATCGTCAACGGCAAGAAGGTTTTAAGCAAAGCGATCCTGGTTAACCACCCCCTCGTCTATCAGGGCATTACCTTCTACCAGGCCCAATACGGTCGTACCCTCAAACAGGCCGCAATCCAGCTCACCGATCCGGCCGCAAAAACAAAGATCGATATGGTTTTGCCCTTCCAGCAAGCCGTAAAGATCCCCGGTACCCGGCATGTGCTCGCTGTCGCCGACTACCAGGATGACTTCATGGGGGTCGGCCGGGCGATCGAACTGGCCTACGGCAAACTCGACCAGCAAAAAGACTTTACGGTCAGGTGGATCCTGGTCGATCAACCCTCCTTCCACGGAAACGCAATCGGAAAATACCGGGTGAGTGTAACAAAGGCCCAAACGACCTGGTTTACGGGGCTGGAAGTAAAAAAAGACCCAGGTGTCTGGCTTGTGTGGGGCGGTTTTATTTTGCTTACCCTCGCGATAGGCTTGACGTTCTATTCGAGCCATAAGAAACTGTGGGTCTGTATCGAACCCGATGAAAAGAAAAAGAAAACCATCGTCACCTTTGCGGGCAGGGCGAGCCGCAATACGCAGGTTTTCGAAGAAAAATTCAAGGAACTGCGAACAACGCTCGAAATGCGTCTCAAAGAGCTTCCCCTCCAGGAAGAAATTGAGGCGAATAAAAAAAATGAGGGGCTCCGATGACAAGTTCTCTTTTGCTCAGTTTGACTACTTTCCTATTCTTTTTTTGCACTCTTTTCTATCTTTCCGGAACTATTTTTCGCTATCCTCCCTTGCTAAAGACTGCAACGATTACAGGCATTATCGCCCTGCTGGTTCAAACTGCGGGGATAGCGCTGCGCTGGCGGGAATCCTACCTCAAGGGCTACGGCCATATTCCGCTCGCCGATATGTACGAGTCGCTCGTTTTCGCTTCCTGGGCCATAATGGTAATTTATCTGCTGTTTGAGTGGCGGATAAAGCAACGAGCTCTTGGGGTTTTCCCCGCGCTGTTTTCTTTTCTGGCCATGGCCTACGCCTCCTTTTCAAAAGGAGTGGATTCTAAAATCCAGCCCCTTGTGCCCGCCCTGAAAAGCAACTGGCTCATTGCCCACGTAGTGACCTGTTTTCTCGGTTATTCGGCTTTTGCAGTCTCCTTTGGCTTGAGTGCGCTCTATCTTGCGAGAAAAAAATATGCTTCGGACCCTGATGGGCAAACGGGTTTGCTTGGCTTTTTGCCTAAAGCTTCCCAGCTCGAATGGTTTAACTATCAGATGGTGCTCTTCGGATTTTTGTGGCTCTCCATGGGAATTATAACGGGGGCTGTCTGGGCCAACTCGGCCTGGGGCACCTATTGGAGTTGGGACCCTAAGGAAACCTGGTCTCTTATAACCTGGCTCATTTATGCCGCCGTCCTCCATGCCCGCAATCTCAAGGGCTGGAAAGGGGAAAGAGTTGCCTGGTTGTCAATGATCGGTTTTGGGTGTGTTCTATTTACTTATTTTGGGGTAAACTTTCTTTTGAGCGGCTTGCATAGTTATGCAAAACAATAAGTTTTGGAGGATCGATCATGTTAGACGGATTTGAATGGGTAGCCTTACTGGCGCTTGTGGTTATCGTGGCGGGGGGCAAAAAATTGCCTGAATTGGGTAGCGGTCTGGGCAAAGGCATCAGTGAGTTTAAAAAGGCAATGGGGGCTGCCGACGTAAAAGAGTCGGAGACCAAACCGGCCTCCGAAGCCAAACCCGCGGATTCAAAGTCTGAAGAATCCAAGTAAGCTCCACGGGGGTTGTGCTGTCTGGGGGTGATGTATGTTCGGATTTGAACACCTTCTCGTGATTATGGTCGTTATTCTACTGGTGGTAGGTCCCAATAAGCTGCCGGACGTGGCAAGGGCGCTTGGACGCGGCTACGCTGAGTTTAAGCGCACCATGGATGATCTCAAAAGCGCGATGTACGAAGATGAAACCGTTCGCGGTCTGAGGGAGGAGTTTCGCTCCGCCCAGCGGGCGGTAGACGTTAAAAGCCACCTTATACGAAGTTTGGCCTCAGACGAGGGAACCGCTATCAAATCGGCCCTTTACGATGAGCCGAAAAAAGCGGTGGAAACCGCGCTGGCTGAAGCTGAAAAAGGTCCGGAAGCCGAGGCTAAAGAGCGGGTGGAAAAAGTTTAAAACCTGTCGGCTTCGCGGTTTGTATCGGTCCTATCGGCCTTAGGGGGGAGCTGTTCGCCTTTTCGGCCCTCCGGGTTTACAGGTTTTTATTTGCCCTAAAAGGAAGTTAGATGTCGGACGAAGAAAACAAAATGCCGCTGTTTCAGCATCTCGAAGAGCTGCGAAGCAGGTTGCTAATTTGCGGCCTTGCCATAGGCGTGGGCTTCGTCCTGTCCTATTGTTTTAAAGATCGGGTCTTCGATATATTCATATTGCCATGGGTACATGCATTGCCGAAAGGCCAGTCCGTAAAGCTCATCTATACGGTTCCCTATGAGGCCTTTCTGGCCGAGATGGAGGTGTCCTTTATTATGGGCATCATCCTCGCTTCGCCCGTCATTTTGTGGCAAATATGGAAATTTGTGGCCCCGGGTCTCTATCAGAATGAGCGAAGGTATATACTCCCGGTCATATTCTGTTCCTGCTTGTTTTTCGTTGGCGGCGTTTTGTTCGGCTATTTTGTCGTTGTTCCGGTAGCATTCAAATTCTTTGCCACGCCCTCATCTCCCTATATCACCCCGATGATGAGTATCGATAAGTATCTCTCCTTTGCCGAAAAGATGCTCTTGTGCTTTGGTCTTGTCTTCGAGCTTCCCGTTTTTGCCTTTTTTCTTGCCAAACTGGGCGTTATTAGCTCCGATTTTTTGAGGCGAAAGCGAAAATGGGCGATAGTGCTCATTTTTGTCCTGGCCGCGGTGCTTACCCCAAGCCCCGATATTGTATCCCAGATCTTAATGGCTCTCCCGTTGCTCGTTCTCTATGAAGTGAGCGTGTGGGTCGTCTATTTCTTCGGTGGTGGAAAACCCGCTGAAGTTAGTGAAGCAGGTGAATAGCCCATGTCTGACAAAGTTGCCGAACATATTCTTGTAATCGCTACGCGAAACAGGGGAAAGTCTGCGGAAATAAAAGAGATGCTTGCCGATTTCCCGGTTTTGGTAAAGGATTTAAACGATTTCGGTCCCATCCCGGAGCCGGTTGAAGACGGCAAGACCTTTGAAGAAAACGCCTATAAGAAGGCGAGCTTTACGGCCAAAATCCTCGGTCTGCCCGCTCTGGCCGACGACTCCGGGCTTTTGGTGGATGCTCTAAAGGGAGCTCCGGGCGTCTATTCGGCCCGCTACGCCGGCCCTCATGCCACCGATCGGGATAATAACGAAAAACTTCTAAAGGCTCTGGAGGGTCATACCAATCGAAGGGCCCGGTTTTGCTGCGTTTTGTCCCTGGCCGTTGCCTCGGGTCCAGCCCTTACCTACGAAGCTTTCTGCGAAGGGGAGATCCTCGATTCCCCCAGAGGCGCCAATGGCTTCGGCTACGACCCGCTTTTTTTCTATCCGCTCGAGGGCAAAACTTTTGCCGAGATGAGCCTGAGTGAAAAACTGCGCGTCTCTCACAGAGGTCAGGCCCTGGGGGAACTCAAAAGGGAGTTCGAAAAGGTGCTCAAGTGGCTCGGCCAAAGACAGGCCGAGGAAAACATGCGCCGGGGAGCAAATGAAATCTGCATGGGCGGCCACGGCGATCATTGAGGTTGCGCCGGGATCAGTTGCCCGGGGGGGAGATGCCCCTTTCCATTCCAATGTTGGCGGGTTGGCCTGTTCCGGAGGGTTGAGGACCGTTTACTGCCTCTCCGCCGGGGTGATCCTCCTTTAACCCGTTCCAGTTTTGAAAAAGAGTTTTCAAACGCTCGAAGCGCTCATAGCCGAGTAATTTTCTTACTTGCAGCGAGTAGCTAAATTGTGTAGCCGCCAATAGCGAACGGCTTTCCTCGAGTTTTTTCATCCTCGACATCGCCGTTGTTTCATCGAGATGTTGCTGGTCGATTGCGGCTACCAGTTGGCCTCTTTCTTGTTCCACCTGTGTTTTTAAATCTGCCAGCCTGATTCGGTTATTATCGAAAAGATTATCGAGTTCGCCCTTCTCCATCTCCGTTATTTGCAAAGGGACGGCGAAGTAGGACAGCCGCCACCACCTTCCGGGAGGCACCTGTTTTGCCCTCAGTGCGGCCTCTCTGGCCGCGGTGTTGGCCAGTGTGCGGTTTATCCACTTGCCCGGCGGTTTCTGTTGGGCTGCGCACACGCTTGTAAGCGTCGTCAGTATAAAAAACAGCACTATTGCAAGTGCGCTTTTACCCATTTTGTAATCCACCCCTGGAGGCTGGAACGGTCTCAAGCTCTGCCCCCGGCCCTGGCGTATCGGGCTTTTGCGGGGCCTGGCCGGAAATGTCCCTGTAGAAACTGGGCAGGGGATTTTCCTCAAGACTTTGAACCTCGGCCATAAACTTCTGGTCCTGGAGCATCTCCCGGAAAACAACGGCTTTGGAAAAGACCCTGTCACTGTTTACAGTCATGGGGGTAAGAAACAAAAACAGGAGGGCCAGGGACGCCAAGAGCACCAGAGCGGGTTTGACTACCCAACCCTTGGGACTTTCACCTGTTTTGAGCCTTGGCTTTCTAAAAACCGGGGGGATGCCTGAGCGCGAAATTGTACCCAATCGCGCAAGGCTTTCCTGGAGCCCATCTTTTCGGATGCGACAGGCCCGGCACTCGGATAAATGGCTGCGCAGCATTTCTGGGAGGCCGTTTTCGTCGATTACGGCTTCTATTATCTGCTTATCGTCAAGATGGTTTGTCTCTTTCACCTTGCCATTCTCCCTGTAGAAAATCGCTCAAGGTCGTGTCCTCTTTGAACTTGCGGATCGCGCGGTAAAGATGTGTTTTGACCGCGCTTTCGCTCTTATTGAGCGTCTGGGCGATTTCCCGTAAATTGAGATCGTCGAGAAATCTCAGGAAAAACACCTCCTTTTCCATCCGCGAAAACCGTTTGGATAACTGCCTGACATGCGACCAGAACTCTTCGCGTATCATGGAGTCAAGCGCGCCCGGATTTCGATGTGGTTCGATGTCGACCGCATCTGCATCTTCCCTGGACTCGGTAATGCCCAAATAGGCCAGAAACTTGTTTTTCCGGTGAAAATCGTTCACCCGGTTGAGCGCTATCCTGTAGAGCCAGGGGCGAAACCTGTCCGAGTCTTTAAGCTGAGGCAGGTATTTGAACGCAGAGAGAAAAATATCCTGTGTTAAATCCTCGGAATCGATCCTGGACCGGGTGCGGAAAAACACAAGCCGAAAGATCTCGTCCTGGTGGAGGACCATAAGCTGTTCGAAGGCATTCCGGTCGCCCTCTTTGGCCTGCTCCACTAGAATGGAAAGCTTTTTACCCCTGAGGGAACCTTCCAGCTCAAAATCTTCGCTTGAATTCATCCTGAAAAGAACACACCCTGTCGCGGTTTAATTTATCCCCCTTGTGTTCTGTTTATTATGAACTGATTGTTAGCGATATCAATAACTTTTATTCTCCATCAAACAGTGTCCGTCAAAAAACGTTCCAACTCCTTCGCGTTCTCTTTATCTGAATAACGATTGAAATCATGAAATAGTCTACAATCCGACGCTTTTTAATCAAAATGGATGTTGTTGCAAAGCGCTGCGAGCGGGGTTGTAAATCTGCCCGTCTCTTGACCCCTAATAGCCTGTATGTTAAATGGCCAAAGGAAGATATGCCGGATTGGAAGAGTGTATATTTTGGTCTAAATGAGCCTGTCGCCAACCAGGGGAAAATCCCGTGCACGAACTCTCTATTGCCCAGAGCCTTCTGGATATTATCGTCGATGAGTCCAATAAACACGGTCTCGAGCGTATTAACAAAGTCAGGCTTCGGATCGGAGAGCTTGCGGCCGTTGTTCCGGAGTCGCTTACGTTTTGCTTTGACCTGGTCAGCCGCGATACGGTGGCCTCCGGAGCCGTTATTGAGATAGAAAAGATTGCCGTTACGGCCCGTTGCGACAAGTGTGATTTGTCTTTTGAGGTGAAGGACCGGGTGTTTGAGTGTCCCAAATGCGGTGAACCTGTACTCGAAATGCTTGGCGGGCGCGAACTTGACGTTGTGAGCATAGAGGGAGAAACCGGAGAAAATGATGGCTGAGATAAAGGTGCCTGTTGTTCGAAATATTTTGCAGGCAAATGAGCGGCTTGCCGCTGAAAACCGCAGCCGCTTCGATGAGGCGGGTATCTTTGTAGTAAACCTTATGAGTTCACCGGGGGCGGGCAAAACTTCGCTGCTGGAAAAAACCATAGAAGCCCTTGCCGGGCGGATGGGCATCGCGGTAATCGAAGGCGATCTCCAGTCCTCCTACGATGCCGAGCGGATACAAAAAAAAGGCGTTCAGGCTGTTCAGATAAATACCGAGGGCGGCTGTCACCTCGACGGCAATATGATTCAGATCGCTTTGGAGGCCCTTGATCTGGCGGGAATCGACCTGCTGATAATCGAAAACGTGGGCAACCTCGTCTGTCCCGCCGAATTCAATCTTGGCGAGCATGAAAAGATAACGATCCTAAGCGTTGCCGAAGGCGACGATAAGCCGATAAAATACCCGCTCATGTTCCAGATTTGCTCGGCTCTGCTGGTCAATAAAATCGATCTGCTGCCCTATACGAACTGCGACATGGAAAAAATCCGTAAAACCGTTCGACAGTTAAACCCCGCAGGCAAAGTGTTCGAAATCTCCTGCAGGACCGGGGAAGGCTTTGAGCCCTGGCTGTCCTGGATTGCAAACAAAGTTGCAGAGCACCGGAAAAACCGGGCGCAAGCCTGCGCGTCCCCTCGCATGGACAAACACTGACGGTGGAATATACAGCCCAAAAGCCACCCTCCCGACGCCGGGTCGAGGTGAAAGTGCGGGGAATAGTCCAGGGCGTAGGCTTTCGACCCTTTATTTACCAGCTGGCCCGAAGGTGCGGGCTAAACGGGTGGGTGCGCAACCAACCCGATGGCGTGGAAATCGAAGTGGCCGGTCCTACAGGCGCGGTCGAATCCTTTATCTCCTCGATTCCTCTGGAATCTCCGCCTCTGGCCAGGATTACCGGCGTTGAAACCCTCGATCTTCCTTTCCGTGAGTTCGAGGGGTTTACAATTGCCAAAAGCAGTCCGGCTCTGTCGCGCTCGACTCTTATTGCCCCTGATGTGTGCACGTGCGCCGATTGCCTGCGGGAACTCTTCGATCCGCAAAATCGCAGGTTTCGCTACCCCTTTATCAACTGCACCAACTGCGGCCCTCGTTATACGATCATTAAGGACATTCCATACGATCGGGATAAGACTACCATGTCGCGTTTTGCCATGTGCCCGGAATGTCTTTGCGAATATGAAAACCCCCTTGACCGGCGTTTTCATGCCCAGCCAAACGCTTGCCCGGACTGCGGTCCGCATGTGTGGCTCGAAGACGCCCGGGGGGAAGTCATCGGTTCCCGGGATGCGGCTGTGCGAAAGGCCGTGGAATTACTGGCCTCGGGGGCTGTCGTGGCTATAAAGGGCCTTGGCGGCTTTCACCTTGCGGTTAACGGTTGTGATGAAGAGGCCGTAAGCAGGCTTCGGGGCCGCAAGATACGCGAGCAAAAGCCTTTCGCCGTGATGTTTGCCTCTGTTTGCGAGATTGCGCTTTTTTGTCATCTCAATAAAGAGGAAGAAGCGCTGCTCCAAAGCCCGGCAAGGCCCATCGTCTTGCTCAAAAAACGTGCAAACCCCGCCTGTATGCCGCTTGCCTCAAGTGTTTCGCCCAAAAATAAACGGTTGGGCGTCTTTTTGCCCTATACGCCGCTTCACTTTCTCCTCTTTGACGGTGCCCCTTGCCGGGCGCTCGTAATGACAAGCGGCAATCAAAGCGATGAGCCGATAGTGACCGAAAATGAAGAAGCCCGGTTGAGGCTTGGCCAAATCGCCGACTACCTGCTCTTTCACGACCGAGATATCCACATTCGCTGCGATGATTCGGTTACCTGCCTGAGGGGGGACCGTCTCCGTTTCTTTCGCAGGGCCAGGGGCTATGCGCCCATGCCGGTTTTCCTAAACCAGGAATATCCTTCGGTGCTGGGCGTTGGCGCCGAACTTAAAAACACGGTCTGTCTCACACGAGCTGACAGCGCTTTTTTAAGTCATCACACAGGGGATCTTGAAAATCTCGAAACGCTTCGCTCTTTCCAACGTTCCATCCTTCACCTGGAACGTATCCTTGAAGTTCGCCCCGAACTTATCGTTTGCGATATGCACCCCGATTATCTCAATAGCCGCTGGGCGCTGGAGCAGCGAGAAATTCCCGTAATGGCCGTACAGCACCATCACGCTCACATTGCCGCTGTGATGGCCGAGCACGGGATAAGGGAGCCGGTGATCGGCCTGGCGCTGGACGGGACGGGTTTTGGCACCGATGGGGCTATATGGGGCGGTGAAATTCTGCGCGTCGATAGTGGCGGGTTTGAAAGACTTGGCCACTTCAAAAATGTTCCTTTGCCCGGAGGCGAAAAAGCTATAAAAGAGCCCTGGCGCATGGCGCTTGGCTACCTTTGGAGCATCGATGGGGGAAATGGTTCCGGTTCTTTTTTAGAGAGGTATTCGGATTTTTTGGCCGCCTGGCCCGCGGGGGAGATAAAAATTATCCTGCAAATGCTTTTGAGGCACTTGAACTCGCCTCTTACCTCTTCTTGCGCAAGACTCTTCGATGCGGCCGCCGCCCTTTGCGGAGTCTGCACGAGCGCAAGCTACGAAGGGCAGGCTGCAATCGAGTTGGAACAGGCAATCGAGCCCGATGACGGATATTATTGCGGGGCCATCCTGACCTCGGGTGCTGTCTCCTTAGCCTCTTCACGGCCAGGTACGCCAAATCCCCCGAAACCTTCGGCTCCCCGCCTTGTGATCGACCAGTTTCCGATAATCGAGGCCCTGGTTCAAGACCTGAGGCGTAATATCCCAAGGGGTATAATCGCCTCGCGCTTTCATAATTCGCTTGTGCGTATCCTGGGCGAGGCTGTGCGCGCCGTCTCTGAAATTACGGGAATAAACCGTGTGGCTCTTAGCGGCGGAGTCTTTCAAAACCTCTATCTTTCCGACCGGCTCGAAGCAGACCTCGGGGCGATGGGGTTTGAGGTCTTCTCCCACGGGGAAGTCCCGCCAAATGATGCGTGCATATCTTTAGGCCAGGCCTGGATTGGCGCCCAAAAGCTTTTTGAGGCCCGCAGAAAAACTCTGCCTGAAAAGGAGGATCGTTCGTCGTGAAATACCTCGATGAGTACAGGGACCCCCAATTGGCCGGGGAACTTATCCAAAGGCTTCGCCGCAGGACCTTTTCCAAAAAGCAAATACGGCTGATGGAGATCTGCGGTACCCACACGGTGGCAATCTTCAGGTCTGGTCTAAAGGAGCTTCTGCCCTCGCAAATAAGGCTCATAAGCGGGCCGGGCTGTCCGGTTTGCGTTACGGCAAACGAAGATATAGACCGTGCTATCTGGCTTTCGAGCCAGCCTGGAGTTATCATTGCCACCTTCGGAGACCTTGCGCGGGTGCCGGGTTCGTCTTCCTCCCTTCATATCGAGAGAAGCAAAGGCGCCGATGTGCGCATCGTCTATGCGACCCTGGACGCTCTCAAAATCGCTCGCGAAAATCCCGACCGCCAGGTTGTTTTCCTGGGTATCGGGTTTGAGACTACCGCGCCCACTGTGGCCGCCGCGATCCAGGAGGCTGCAAGGCTTGGGGTGGACAATTTCTCCGTTTTTTCGGCTCACAAGCTCCTGCCCCCCGCTATGAGGGCGCTGCTCGAGGCCCGGGATGTAAACATTGACGGCTTTATTTGTCCTGGCCATGTAAGTATTGTGATAGGAGCGCAAAGCTACGCGGAAGTGGTTGAAAAGTACCGGATTCCCTGTGTTGTTACCGGCTTTGAGCCAATCGACATACTCCAGGGGGTAAACTCCCTTATCGATCAGGTGGAAAGCGGACGCGCCGAAGTCGAAAACCAGTATCGCCGCGCTGTAACGTGGCAGGGAAATGTTGCCGCGCAAAAACTCATAGACGAGATTTTCGAACCCGAGGATTGCACCTGGAGGGGCATGGGAGTTATTCCCAAAAGTGGGCTGCGTTTCCGAAAGGCTTGGAGAAAGTTCGATGCGGCCCAACGCTTCGCCATGCCCGAGATAAAGGTGTGTGAGCACCCGGGCTGCAAGTGCGGGGAAGTCCTTCGGGGTGTTTTGCAGCCGACCGAATGCGGGCTTTTCCGTAAGGTCTGCTCGCCCCAGGATCCCAAGGGTCCCTGCATGGTGTCTTCCGAGGGGACCTGCGGGGCTTTTTATAGATATCAAAAATAGGTGTGATCATGCGGGTTTTCCCGGTGAACGCACAGTAGAATCTTAGGACCGAGTAATTTGAGGGGAGGGGGATTGAAGATGGGGCCGGGACTTATTCAGCTCGATCAGGGCAGCGGCGGGCGCGCCATGCACGAACTAATCGATTCGCTTTTCATTAGCGCTTTCGAAAACCCGTTGATTTCGGAAAGAAACGACGCGGCTGTTTTTGAAAATCCGGGCGGTCGGCTGGCAATGACCACCGATTCCTACGTGATCGACCCCATAATTTTCCCCGGGGGCGATATTGGAAGCCTTGCCGTACACGGAACCGTAAACGATCTTGCAATGCGGGGAGCAAAACCTCTCTATCTTACGGCCGGTTTCATTCTCGAAGAAGGTCTTTTTCTGAGCGATCTTGAAAGGGTTGTGGCCTCGATGGCCGGGGCCGCGCGTGAAGCGGGCGTCCAGGTGGTCGCAGGCGATACCAAGGTCGTGCCCAGGGGAAAGGCGGACAAGCTTTTTATAAACACCGCCGGGATCGGAATCGTGCCCGAGGGACGCCACATCGCGGGGGCAAACGCCAGACCCGGGGATCTGGTGCTTATAAACGGCACGATAGGCGACCACGGTATGGCTGTGCTGTGTAAACGCGAGGGGCTCGAGTTTGAAAATGAAATCCAAAGCGACTCGGCTGCCCTTAACGGTTTGATCGAGCTCATGCTCGAGGCTTACCCGGGAATTCACGTCCTGCGCGATCCCACAAGGGGCGGGGTGGCGACGACCTTAAATGAAATAGCCGAACAGTCCGGGGTTGGAATCCGGTTATTTGAAGAAAAGCTTCCGGTGCGAGCCGATGTGTCGGGTGCCTGCGAACTGCTCGGACTCGACCCGCTCTACGTGGCAAACGAAGGAAAAGTCCTGGTTATCGTCCCGGCTGCCGGGGCCGATGCCGTTGTTTCCGCCATGAAGTCCCATCCTCTCGCAAAATCGTGCTCCATCATGGGCGAAGTTGTTTCAGACGACCCCGGAAGGGTTTTTCTAAGGACCCGTATCGGGGGCTCGCGCATCGTTGATATGCTGCGCGGAGAGCAGCTTCCACGCATCTGTTAGACGGAAACGACCTATGCTCATAAGAGGAAAATCCATATCGGGCGCACAAGGCGCAAGGTGCCTTGTGTGCGGTGTCATCCTGGGCGAGGTGGCGCGCTCCCTCGGAGTGTGTCCCACCTGTATAAAGACTTGCCCGGAAAAAAGCCGGGACTACATTGAGCGGGTCCACGCTCAATCCAGGGGAATTTTTGGTCTTCCGACCCGTCCTCCCCAAAGTTCCGAGGGGATCGAGTGCAAACTCTGTTTGCATCGTTGTAAGCCCGGGAAAAACCAGAAGGGCTTTTGCGGTGTAAGGCACGGGTCCAAACAGAGCATGCGAATCGACGGCAGGTCGCGCGCGATGGTTTCCTACTACCGCGACCCTCTGCCCACCAACTGTGTTGCCGATTGGGTCTGCGCTGGCGGAACGGGGGAGGGCTATCCCTGTTTTGCAAACGACTGCGGACCCGAAGTCGGTTTCTATAACCTGGCCGTATCCCTTGACGCCTGCAACTTAAACTGCCTCTATTGCCAGAACTGGTCTTTCCGCAAAGTCCATCTCGCGCCCAGGTGGACCTCCATAGATGACCTGCTCGATCAGGTCGACGACTCCACGAGTTGCATATCCTTTTTTGGCGGAGACCCCGGACCGCAGCTCCCCTATGCGGTCAAGCTCGCTTGCCTGGCCAGAAAGAAAAATCCCGGCAGAATACTTCGTATATGCTGGGAAACAAACGGCGCTCTTCACCCTTCGGGGCTTCGAGCAATGATGAAGCTTGCCCTTAAGTCGGGAGGATGCGTAAAAATGGATCTCAAGGCCTTTAACCCCGCCCTGCACCGAGCTCTGTGCGGGTTTGAAAATTCAAAAATTCTCGATAATTTCGCCAGGGCCGCCCAATGGGCCCGCGAGCGTGTGTCTCCGCCCGCCCTTGTGGCCAGCACAACACTCATACCCGAATTTGTCGGAGAAGACGAAATTTATGCCCTGGCCTCGTTCATAGCCCGAATTAATCCCTCCATACCTTACGCACTGCTCGCCTTCGCCCCGCAATTTCTGATGGAAGATTGCCCCACGACTTCCGCCGACCAGGCATACGCCTGTCTGAAGGCAGCAAAACTTGCGGGCCTTACTCGTGTTCGTCTGGGCAACATGGACCTGCTCAGCTGAAGGGGAAAGCTCCAGATTGCATACAGGGCGAAAACCGCAGCTTTTGGAGGGGAAGGGGGAGTTGCAAAAATGCTTTTTAACGTGCCGGTGATTCCTGATGAAAAATTCGTTGAATACCTTAATCGGCACGTCGGCTCCTTTTATGCCTGCCACTTCGGTCTCTATTGCGCCGATATCGATGACTGCAGACACAGGCTCCAGTTTATTGAAACAGACCGGTGGATCGATTTTTTGTCATCGGTTCGAATCGGTCGAAAATTTTTACTCCTAAACAGTAGAGCCCACGCTAATCAGGCTTACCTGGATCAAAACCATCTGCGCAAGGTTGTAAAAATCCTGCGGTCGATGCTCAGGGCAAAAGTGATCGACGCCCTGGTCTTTTCAGACGCCTACTACCTTCAGGCCCTCTCCGATGCGGGAGCCGATGAGGCCTCCGAGCTCCAGGCCATTCCCAGTATAAACTGCATTCCCGATACATACGGGCGCATCGCGGCCCAGCTCGAATTTATCGCTTCCACAAGGTTCCAGCTTCCCCGGACACTGCTGCTGGACAGGTCTTTAAATCGTCGACCCCAGGCCCTCAAGGAAGTTTCGAGCCTTTGCAGGAAAGCCCTCCCGGATGTAAAAATCGAGCTTTTGGCCAATGAAGGGTGTCTATACAATTGTCCCTTCAAGCTTACCCACGATTGCCATATTTCCATGCTCCACATCGGCCAGACTCTGGACACTTACCGGATAAACCGGGAACTGGGCTGCATGCGCGCCTTCCAACAAGATCCTTCGCGGCTTTTTAAATCCCCCTTCATACGTCCCGAAGATGTCGAGGCCTATGAACCCTATGCGGATGTCCTCAAACTGTGTGGAAGAACTTTGGGCCCGGCTTTCCTTACAAGGGTCGTTAACGCCTACCTGGAGCGTAACTATTGCGGCAACCTCCTCGATCTCATGGATGCCATGGAGGGGACGGCCCGCTGGCTCCACGTTTCAAATGAACTGCTGCCCGCCGATCTGCTCAAGCACTTGCTCTCATGTTCCCGGCAATGTTTGGACTGTTCTTATTGCAGGCAACTCATCAAGGCCTGTGCAAAAAAGAAATCGCTACACGAGGTGCTAAGTGAGCCTGGTTGACAATGCAACGCCACATATGGCCAAAGACTACGATGGGGTAATCAGGGCGACCATCCCCTTCTATGACCTTATGCAGAGCGAAACAATGGATTTGATAGAAACGCTTAAGCCCGATGTTGCATGCTGGCTCGATACCGGGTGCGGCACGGGGCATCTGGTCGAAATGGCCCTGCCCCGATTTCGGGATGCCCTCTTTATTATGGCTGATCCTTCCGAGGCCATGCTGGCGGAGGCGAAAAGGCGTTTTGCAAACATCGCCCCGGAGCGCTTGAAATTTCTCCCACCCATTGGAAGCGCGGCCATAGCCGCGGATATTTTGCCTTGCCCCCCGCAGGTGATAACCGCAGTCTTGTGCCACCATTACCTGGACGAAGCCGGGCGGCAGAGGGCGGTGCGGTCATGCTTTAAAGTTTTAGCCCGGGCAGGGGTGTTCGTGCAGTTCGAAAACATTGATTTCGAAGAGGCTTCACTAAATCAAAACGCATTGGAACGATGGGCAAAATATCAGAAAGACCAGGGGAGACCGCCTGCGCAGGTCGAGTCCCATGTCAGAAGATTCGGGACGGGGTATTTCCCGATTACAATCGATGAGCATCTCGAGCTACTAAGGCGCACCGGATTTGCAACAGCCGGGATGTTTTGGCTCTCGCACATGCAGGCGGGATTCTACGCAGTAAAATAGCTATTTTCTTATGGCGCGGTCGCGTAGTCGCTCTTTAAAGCCGTGCTGGAGCGTATGCGGAGGAAATGAGATCGCCAAAGGGAAGACGCGCCAGAAATTTCGTGCAAAAGCGGCAATAAGATTATCGACTCAAACAAAAGCCGTGATCGCCGAAAATGCTTCCAGTATGAGATTGGGCTGCCGGGTTCAAGATTAGGACTTTTTGTGTCCCAGCCCCGGATGGCCCGCGGGCTTTTGCCTGCGGGCGCAACCGGGCTTTGGCAACCGGGTGTGATCGGTAGGCCGCCGGCTATTCCCAAATGCCCCTTTTGGACCTTCTCAGCTCGACGTAGCCTATATGGCCTCTGTCGGTAACAAAGGAGCTTAGAAGCCAGCTCACAAAGCTTATCACCAGGGAGCCTAAAACGGCGGCAAAGAAGCCGTGAACATAAAAGCCAGACACCACCCCCGAGACCATAAGAAGCAGTATCGCGTTGATTACAAAGGTAAAAAGCCCAAGGGTAAGGATATTTATCGGCAGGGTGACAAGGAGCAGTATGGGTCTAAACAGAGCATTCAACATTCCCAGGACCATTGCGGCGAAAAAAGCCGAAAAAAAGCTCCTCACATGAATTCCCACCCCGAGATAGGAGGTGAGGATAATCGCAATTGTCAGAAGAAGCCATCTTACGAGAAGACCTCTCATTTTTGTGTCTCCTTTCTTTGTCGCGCAGAGGAAAAAGTGATTTGCCATCGGCTCTGCGCGGTAATTTATTTCAAAGCCATGGCCTTTTCCGGGCACATCTCCTGACAGCAAAAACAACTGATGCACACTCCGGCGTCAACAACGGGAAGGGCATCAACCATAGTAAGAGCCGAGACCGGGCATTGCTCCACACAGGTTGCGCATCCCGTGCACAATTGGGGGTCGGCTTGCGGGCGAAGCACCGCGCGGCTCTCGATTAGCTGCTGCACGTGGGGGTTGTTGCTGGTGGCCTCGCCGCCAAGGGGCGGGAGCTTGAAGTTTGCGATGGGTTTTAGCTCGCCGATTATCTCGATGGAGCCCAGGTCGTAGTCGCCAAGGCCAACCTCCCGGGCTTTTTTAAGAAAGCCAAGCCGGGCGGGGTCGCAGCCCATAAGGGTCGCAACTACCGCATCCATCGCAACGCCGTTGTCCGAGGCGATAACCAGGCCGATATCTCTCAAATCGATGGAGGCGGGCCCGTTTCCCTCCATTCCCACCACCGCGTCCATGATGAATAGATCGGGGACCCTCAGCCGGTAGACTTCCACGATCAGTTCGTGAAAACGCTCAGGGCTGCCCGCGGCCTTGTGAAGCATGGCCTTCTGGGCGCCCGGCAAATACCCGTAGGAGTTTTTAACGGCCCCTGACATGACTGTGAGACCGTGCGTCTTGAACTTGGGAAGACTTATCACCACATCGGCTTCCATAACAGCCCGGGAAACGCTTACCGCCGGCATGAAGGCCGGGTCGAAATCGATTTTTACAGAATCGAGCCCTATATTTTTATACAGGCCGCAAGAGGCTTCCATTAGGCCTGTGGTCTTGAAGCTTTCCTCGTTTGCCCCGTAGCTGAACATTCCGGGGTTATCTCCCACGACAATAGAGGCCGCAGATAAGCTGTGGATCTTTTCGACCACCGCGCGAAGCAGCGCCGGATGGGTAACTATGGCTTCGCGCGCCTCCGAGACTCTGAGCACATTTGGCTTTATCAACACCTTGCGGCCCGCAATTGGGACCGGGAAAAGCTCGAAAGCACGCTGGACCGCCTCTCCAATCTTGTCATACCCCGCTGGGTGGATCATGACCCTGGACATCTTTGCTTCTCCTTTTCAGATTAGGCGAAGATGGCAATGTAGCATTTTTTTAACAAACCGCCTATAGCTGGAGATCATAACAGGCTGATCGGCAAGGGCGGTTTTGCTTTCCCTTCTTCGTGGTGGAAAGCACAGGCGGGGATATGGTATAAATTTAGCCCGAGCGCATTTATCAACCTCCACAAAGGAGCCATCCAGGATGAAAGTCGCATACTTCAGCATGGAGATCGGCCTAAACGAGAGTATCCCGACTTACAGCGGGGGGCTTGGCATCCTGGCCGGAGACCACATAAAATCGGCCGCCGATCTGAATATCCCTCTGGTCGCCGTAACGCTTCTCTACAAACGGGGCTATTTTATCCAGAACATAAACCCCTTCGGTCAGCAGGAAGAGATGTACCCCTATTTCGACCCCCGCGCCTTCATGGAGCCTCTTCCACTAAAGCTCAGCGTAAGGCTCGATGGACGCGACGTCCATGTGGGCGTTTGGAAGCACAAGGTGCGTGGGCTGCAAAACGGCAACGGGCAAACGGGCGTATCGGTCTATTTCCTGGATACCGATCTTCCCGATAACGCTCCGGCCGACCGGCTGATTACCCAGTACCTCTACGGGGGTGACCAGCACACAAGAATTTCGCAGGAAGCCATCCTTGGCATTGGCGGATACCTCGCTTTTAAGCGTCTGGAGCCAAATATCACCACGTATCACATGAACGAGGGGCACGCGGTTTTCCTCACCCTCGCCATGCTCAAAGATTTGGGCTCCGACATCGAGCAGGTGAAATCGAGGTGTGTATTCACCACGCACACGCCGGTAGCCGCCGGACATGATAAATTCAGCTACGAGCTTGCGCAGAAGGTCATAGGCGAATACCTTCCGCCCAATATAAAGCAACTTGCCGGAGACGACCTCCTTAACACCACCGTTTTGGCCCTTAGTTTGTCGCGGGCCGCAAACGGAGTGAGCCAGCTTCACGGAGAAGTCTCAAGGCTCATGTTTCCCGGCTACAACATTGGCCACATCACCAATGGGGTGCACCATTTGAGCTGGACGGGCCCTGAATTCAAAAAGCTCTACGACAAATACCTTCCCACCTGGAGAAACGATCCGCAACAACTGGCCGATATTTCCCAGATCCCGGACAGTGAAATCCTGGAGGCCAAAAAGATGGCCAAAAGAAGGCTTATAAGCTATATCAATTCCCTTTCAGGGGCAGGATTTACCGATGAACTTCTAACTATCTGTTTTGCCAGGCGGGCGGCCGCCTATAAGCGTGCCACGCTCATTTTCAGCGATCTCGAATTTCTCTTCAACCTTTCCTACGACCGCGTGCAGTTCGTGTTTGCCGGAAAGGCCCACCCACAGGACGCGGCTGGAAAAGAGCTCATTAAACAGATAGTAAACATAGGAAAACAGTACGAAAATAATCTACGATTGGTATTTGTTCCAAACTATAATATCTGGGTTGCATCCCTTATGACAGCCGGGGCAGACGTCTGGCTCAATACGCCGCGGCGCCCGAGGGAGGCCAGCGGCACAAGCGGGATGAAAGTCTGCTTTAACGGCGGCGTCAATATGAGCGTGCTCGACGGCTGGTGGCGGGAAGCCTGTAAAAACCGTGTCAACGGTTGGGCCATAGGCGACGATGAAGACCAGGACGACCAGTTGGCGGCCTCCGATCTCTACCAGGATCTCGAAGACATGGTCACAACCTATTACGCAAACCCCCGGAAGTGGCTCGCCATTATGAGGCATTCCATCTCCGACATAACCCCTTACTTCAATACCCACCGGATGGTGCTGGAGTATTATCGAAACTATTACAGGTGAACAAAATAAATCTTGAAAATTTGGCCATTGTGCTGGTCGAGCCCCATTACCCTGAAAACATTGGCGCGGCGGTACGGGCGGCAAAAAACATGGGGCTTTCACGACTGCTCGCGGTAAAGCCTTCCGGATGCGATCTCACGCGTATCCTAAAGACCGCCACCCATCATGCCGAAGACCTGGTCCTTGCCATCGAAGTCTACGACCAGCTCGAAGAGGCGCTAAAACCCTTCGGGTATGTGGTCGGAACGACCGCGCGCCGGGGCTCCCACAGACAGTCGGTTAGAAATCCGCGCCAGCTTGCCCAGGAGCTTATACCCATAAGTCGCAAAAATCAGGTGGCCCTTCTTTTTGGACCCGAGGCGAGCGGTCTGGCCAACGAACACATCAGGTACTGCGATGCACTGGTGACCATTCCAACCGCGGATTTTTCCTCCATAAACCTCGCCCAGGCCGTAATGATCATGGCCTATGAGATTTTTACCGCTTCCGCGGCCCAAAAAGAACACTTCATCCCTCGCCTTGCCACCCGCTTCGAACTCGAGTCGATGTACGCTCATCTAAAGGAAACGCTTACAAAAATCAATTTCCTGAGCGCTGAAAACCCGGAGTACCGCATGGAGAGCCTGAGACGGTTTTTTAGCAGAATGCAGCTTCGGGGGAGAGATGTTCAGCTTGTGCGCGGGATTTGCCGGCAAATCGAGTGGTATACTTCCAAAAGGCAAAAATGAAATGGCAAAAAGTCTCTCTATCCCCTGCCGATAGGCTTTTCCAAGAGCCCAAGGAAATGGGGGGCTGAGTCAAAAGCAGGCTTCCTTGCTTATCAGCCCACACCGCTTTCATGTCCGTCAACCCTCGGGCGGACATCTCGACTGCTTTTAGCCTATTCCTCGATCACTATCCTGTGGTCTACGAGCGACATGCTTCGAATGCGCCCCCGGATCACTTTCTGCTCTCCGAAGATATTTTCAATTTTGAGGCGGCCTTCATTGCTTTCGACCTTGTCGACGGCCTCAAGGATCAATTGTTCTTTTCCTTCTTTTACCAGGTAGGCATTCGCTTCACACATTTTAGGAACTCCTGTTCGTTTGCGATTTCCAAAATAATAGTAATACCCTTTGGCGGCTAAATTCAATATCTCCTTACGCCTGAGTTTCCCAAACCTTAGCCGCCCGGACCCTTGCCGGGGGCAGGGGGCTCTCTGTTAGTGCGCTGTAAAAGCGAAGCAAAACCGCAGTTTAGCATCGAATCCAGTGCGGTTGCGAGGTCTTGGACCCTTTCGATTCCCGCAAGAAGCCGAGGATTCTTAAGGCCCCTTGTGACAAAGTCGAAATACAGGGTCTGGAGCTTCCAGCTCTCCGGGTGGGCATGCAGTTCCCCGCAGAGTGCAAGCAATCGCAAGAGTCGGCCGGCCTCGCTTTGGTCAAATGTTTTTGCAAGCCTTGAGAGCAGCTCCACAAGGCGGTTGCCCAGATCCCTGGAAACCTGCGAAATCTCGGGCGTCACCCTCCGGGTTTTGGCGTCTTCCAAAACCGCTCTTATCCGTGCCCTGTGCATCCGAAAGTAGAAATCCGTCGAATCCCAGGGGGCTGTGGCAGTAGCCGGCTCCAGTTCGTGAGCCAGGATATTTTTAACCAACAGTTCGATATCCTCGCTTACAACGCGGCGCATAACAGCTTCGATGTCGTCGGGAATCTTTATGCCCCACTGTCGCAGCGAGAGCAAAAGAGCCTTGTGGGTGCCAAAAAGGTTTCTCTGGAGCCCCGTCCAGGCTCCGAGAGCCTTGCGGCCGATGTCGAGGGCGATCCAGGCCCTGAGGTCCTTTAAAACGTCTTCGAGACTCAAATAATCGGTTCCAAATTTTTCGTCGAGCACCCGGATCATCTTGATCGTACTTTGTTCTTCCACTGCGTTTTGGAGTGCGCAAAGGATCGATTCGTAGTCGTCTTCTCCAGGATGGGACTTGACCGAGCAGCGAAAATCCAGACCCCCGAAATGCACCAGGGCGTAAATGAAATCCTCTTCCTCGGAGGTCCTCTCGTCTTTTACCGTCACAAGGGCGTAGAGACAGGTCGCAGGACCCGCCGCAAGGTCCTCTTCTTTTTTTGGCAAAACCTGGTAGGTATAGATGCGAAACCGCCGCAGGCCCGAAAAAGATTCAATGGCATAGCTTGCGGCCACCCTTGCCATGTCGATCTTAGCGGTGCTCACTTTGCGTTTGAACACGTTGGCCCCGTTGCCGTATTCGGGCAGGTTGCTCGGGGCCGATTCGAGCAGTTTTAAAAAATCGGCTAACAGATCGGCCGAGCCGGTTTTTTTTGCAAGCTCCATTGCCATGGCCGAGTATTTGAGAACCAGAACGGATTCGAGCTGGCTTATTTCATCAAAAAACCAACCGCATGAGGTGTACATAAAAAGCGAAAAGCGCTGCATTTCCAGAAGCTGGAAAAAGCGGGGGAGATCAGGGGAGAGCTGTGCGCCCCTGAGATAGGCGTTCACAAACCGGCCAGCCCCCGGTCCTTGCCTGTCAAGGATTGCCTCTATGTACTTGTCTCTAACTTCCCAGGGATCCGAAGTGGAAAGTTTGCACATCTGAGCCTCAAAATGATTCGCCAGACTCTCCCGAAGATGGTCGAAGGACCGGCGAAGCGGTCCCCTCCACTTTTGATTCCAGCCCGGTTCTCCTCCCAGATGGCATCCGCAATCGGCTGACCACCTACCAACTCCGTGGGCGCAACTCCACGCGGTGCGCTCGATTATCTCGACCTCGGCAACGACCGGAAAGGCCTCGAGGAACCAGCCGTAATTTACGATTTGTGCCGAGGGGTCTCGGCGCAGCTCGTTAAAGGCGGCCCCAAGGGCCATGTCGCCGAATTTAAAGTGATGGCCGTAAGTTTCCCCGTCGGTTGCGGTGTGTATGAGCCATGGCTCCATGGCCTGGCCGCGCTCACTCCATGCCCTGTCGATCTGTCCCAAAAGCCTTGAGCTGTGTTCAAGCAGCCGGTCGAAAGCTATCCCGTGGGCCAGGGTCGAATCGTAGAAAAAAAGATAGATCTCTTTGCCTGAACCGCACGCATAGCGATAGGCCCTCCCTGATGGGATCGAGCCCCCGGCACACTCCCGCCACTGAGTGTCCTCCTTATCCAAACGGAACCGCTGGGCCTGGTAGGGAGAAAGTATGGTGAACTTTATTCCCTCCTCGGCCAGGAGCAAAAGCGTCTCACGATCCACGGCGGTTTCAGCCAGCCACATCCCCTCGGGCCGTCTGCCAAATCGGTGCTCGAAATCGGCCATCCCCCACCGGATCTGGGTCAGCTTGTCGCGACGATTTGCCAGGGGCATTATTATGTGATTATACACCTGCGCTATGGCGTTGCCGTGTCCCGCCAGCGCCTCCACGCTCTGCCGGTCGGCATCCAGAATCTTTTGATAGGCCCACGGATGGTGGCGCTCGATCCAGCTTATAAGGGTAGGGCCGAAATTAAAGCTTAGGTACCTGTAATTGTTTACCAGGTCCAAAATCCGATTGTTCTCATCGACAATGCGCGCGGCGGTGTTTGCCCGGTAACACTCGGTGTGGATCCTCTCGTTCCAATCGTGGTAGGGGGCCGCGGATTCCTCGCCTTCGATCTCCTCAATCCAGGGGTTCTCACGCGGAGGCTGGTAGAAATGGGCGTGAAGGCAAACATATTTTTTTCCGGAAGGGTTGTCCATCGGCTTCCTGTCCTGTGGCTCGTAAGCGGTCCCGGTCGGCTGCTCAGAAAATATAGCCCCAGGGCTCTCTTTTGCAGCCGCCACACCTTTATCCGCTCTAAAAAGACCTTCGTGATGGGCTTTGGCGGCATTGACATCAGGTCTGTTCATTTTATGTTTAAAAGAGATAATCTACAAGGAGGTATATTTATGGAAGATAAATACATGTTTGAAACATTTAAAGCCGATGCGGGTTCCTTTGACCGGGAATTTAGCGGTTTTTTAAACGCTAAGTCGAGCGAATGGAAAGTCAAGTCTTGTTCCTATTGCCATGACGATGTCGGAAAAAAGACTTACGCTTCCTGCATCTTCAAAAGAAGATAGACCGTTGCAAGGCAACAAATTGGTGGTGTTGCCCCCCGCGGGGCATGTAAGGTATTCCCTTAGGCCGGGAGAGGGTGGGCACGCTTTTTTGTGCCCACCGGCCTGGGTGGCCCGCCTCCCCTGGCAATGTTGTTGATTTAGGCTCACGCGAAGACGCGAAGACGCGAAAAAAAGATATCAAAGAAACACAATAGGAAAGGTGTCCGGATTGACCTGAGCGATCCAGGCTTGAATTAGCCACCCAAGACCAG
>JAJXYD010000007.1 GCA_021780695.1 Deltaproteobacteria bacterium | reverse complement strand
GAAGGACGAGATTGAATCCTGATGGTACTCAGACCGCCGCCGGTGTCAAAATGTTCGGGCCGGCGGCTCGATTAAAATACATTTTCAAACCGGCATTTTCCCTGCATTTTCACGCCGCCGCTAACAGTCAGGGATAGGAAAACGGGTTACTTAAGATTCGGCAATCGGATTCTCTACCAAAAGCACGGCTTGTACAAAGTGCCTACTACAGCAGGCTGGACGAAGGCGCATGCCTCGCGGTGAAGAACATCGGAAAGCCGTGTGCGGGAAAACCGCATGCACGGTTTGATGAGGGAGGGCAGGGTCAAAACCTGCTCTCTACTCTACCCTATCTGATGTCAAAATGTAAAGGGCGTCCCCTATCTGATGTCCCCTATCTGACTATCTGATCCGTCCCCTATCTGATCCAGCCACGCAGTATCACTTGGGCCGAAAATTGGTGGGCTTTCTTACCCATACCGTCCGGGAGGCGTCCCACACGGCACGGACCTTGCGATATTACACAGGGTTTGTAGTGAAGGAGCAGGCGCTTTCGAAGCATCCCACCGGTTCCAATCATTGGGGACAGAACAGACCGGCCAGCCCACACCACATTTTTCGAATATCCCGCATGTTCAAACGATGTCATATTGACACAATGACATTTAGCGGTATATTCATGGAGGCATTGAAAGGAGTTTTTCATGATTATCGCGATAGACAAACGGGGAAGCATCAACCTTCCGGCAACGCTCCGCAAGGAACTTGGCCTTAAGAACGGAGATCACCTGGACCTTTCAGTCGAAGATGGCGGCGTTATTGTCCTCCAGCCTGTGGCAATCTACCCCACCGTCCGACTGAGCGAGCAAGGTCTTTCAAAACTCAAGGAAGCCCGAGAGAGTGGATCAAGCGAGATGCCTTCCTGGTTCGAGAAAGTGATGGAGGATGCCAAAGCTGATTCCAACCAAAAAATTTCTTGAAGATATAGAGGAGTTTAAGTTTCAAAAGGAGACCCTCAAGAAGATTGCCAAGGCCCTGAGCTTCCTGGAAGGCAATCCTCACCATCCGGGGTTAAACATTGAGCGCATCGCTAACGATCCCGCCGCCTGGAGCGTTCGCGTGGACAGGCGCTACAGGATTTCTTTCGAGCCGGATAAACTCCTCGACTCCGGCGCTCCGGATTGGTCCGGCAATATTGTTCTTTTGCGCATTTTATCACACGATGACCTTTATAAACGACCGCGTTAGTATTGCGGCCCCGCCCGCCCCCTCCCTCACGGTCCCGGATCATAGAGTATCCGTGCGGGGGCTTTAGTGTGGAATCAGGTGACTGTGGGATACTATGTGGTCTCAGTCACGTAGTATCCCGCCGGCTGGTTCAATGGGCTGCCTGTATCCCTACTCCCGCCTGCCCCTGGCAGCTTGAAGCTCGAAATATTCCACTCAATTACTTCCAGGCAAATCCCTTCGCGGTCTTGCAGGAGGGGAATAACCTGGAACAGATTGTCCGCGCGCGGATTTCCTTTTGGACCAAACATTCGCATCAGGCTTTTGGAATGAAGTATCGCCGGACCCGGCAGCAATGCCAACCAGCGACTACCTTTACAGATGTGGAGACCGGTCTTGCCAAGGGAAGCCACTTCCAGTTAAATATCGGGGCAAGGATGAAGCTTGCCTGCCCGGATTTTTATAAATACGATCGGCTCTTTTTTTGCCTTGGAGACAATTTAGATGAAGACACCTGGTGATGCCGCCCCCCTGGATAGTGCAATTATTTCCTCCTCGCTTGCAAAACTGGAAGGGGTTCTTGGGCCAATGAAAAGTGTGGCTGTCGCTTTTTCAGGAGGAGTTGACTCCGCACTGCTTCTAGGGGTAGCGCGCAGGGTGCTGGGGCATGAGGGGGTGCTGGCGGTAACCGCGCGATCTCCGACAAGCGCGGGCCATGAGTTGGAGACCGCCGTGCGGCTTGCCTCGGAGTTGGACGCAGTCCACCTCGTTATCGAATCCTTCGAGATGCAAGACCCGGAGTTTGTTAAAAACCTGGCCGACAGATGCTACATATGTAAAAAAGGCCGTTTTTCGGCTATATTGAAAATTGCCCGCCAAAGGGGGGCGGCCTTCGTCGTCGATGGTTCCAATATAGACGACAGGTCGGATTTTCGCCCCGGCATGAAGGCTATCGAGGAACTGGGGGTAAGAAGCCCTCTCATGGAAGCCGGGCTTTGCAAGTCGGACATCAGGCTGTTAGCCCGCCACCTTGGCCTTTCGATCTGGAACAAGCCCGCGTATGCGTGCCTTGCCACGCGTATTCCCTGTGCAAGTCCGATCACCGTCCAAAAGCTGGAGCGAATAGACGCCTGCGAAGACCTGGTGCGAACAATGGCCGTAAGCGGCCAGGTGCGCGTTAGAGATTACGGGGATACCGCGCGAATCGAAGTAGCGGTCGAGGACCTGGCAAAGCTTGTCGATAGCAAAGTGCGCGGGGTTCTTACGGCTTTTTTCAAAGCCCGAGGGTTCCGATTCGTCACGCTGGATTTGGAAGGCTACAGCATGGGAAGCACCAATAGAGCCTGAAAGGCATTAGACTATGGACCAAAAGCACCTGAGGGCGCTGCTCGAGCAGGTTCGAACCGGCACGGTGGACCTCGATTCAGCAATGCACACATTGAGGAAGCTTCCTTTCGAAGACCTGGGTTATGCGAGAATCGACAATCACAGGAGCCTTCGCACGGGGGTTTCCGAGGTTATTTTCTGCCAGGGCAAAAGCATCGCTCAGATCCGGGGGATCGTTGAGCGAATTTCTAAAAACCACGGAAATATTCTTGCCACACGCGCCGGCCGCGAGGTCTATGAAGCTATTCGCGAGGTTAACCGAGAGTGCGAATACCACGAAACGGCAAGGATCGTGGTGATCGGCCCCGAGCGGGTGGAAAGAATCGGCAATATAGCCGTTGTGAGCGCGGGGACCTCGGATATGGCCGTTTCGGAGGAAGCCGCGGTTACCGCCGAGGTCCTGGGAAACCGGGTAAACCGTATCTATGATGCGGGGGTAGCCGGAATTCACCGTCTCCTCGACGCCTGTGAGGAACTCTTTGAAGCCAACGTGGCCGTGGTTGTCGCGGGCATGGAGGGGGCCCTTGCGAGTGTCGTGGGCGGGCTGGTTTCCTGTCCGGTCATAGGGGTTCCGACAAGCGTGGGGTACGGTGCGAGTTTCGGTGGGGTAGCGGCCCTTTTGAGCATGTTAAACAGCTGCGCTTCCGGGGTTTCGGTGGTCAATATCGACAATGGTTTCGGCGCGGGCTACCAGGCAAGTCTGATAAACAAGGCAACCGCCAAAAGAGTTGCGAGCGGGGAAAATTCATGACAATTATTCGCGCCCGTCTGGGAGACAAATAGATGAGAATCGCCTACTTTGACTGTTTTTGCGGGGCAAGCGGAGACATGATCCTCGGGGCCCTTCTGGACTCAGGATTAAGTCTCGGAAGCCTAAGAGAGGAACTTGGCAAACTTGGCCTTTCTCACTACGAGATCAATGTCGAAAAGGTGGTAAAAAAGGGAATCGGCGGGAGCCGGGCCATTATTGAAATCGACGAGGACCATCATCATCACCATCACAGACGCCTTGAGCACATAGAGCAAATCATCAGTAAAAGCGATCTAAGGGAAGCGGTAAAGGAACAAAGCATAGCGGTCTTCAGGCGGCTTGCCCAGGCCGAGGCCAGGGTGCATCGAACGAGCATCGAAGAGGTCCATTTTCACGAAGTGGGCGCAATGGATGCCGTGATCGACGTGGTCGGCTCCGTATCGGGTTTGGCCGCCCTGGGGATAGAAAGGGTCTACTGTTCGCCTTTCAATGTCGGCGGGGGAACGGTCGAATGCGCCCACGGGACGCTGCCGGTACCCGCTCCGGCCACCGCCGAGCTTATCAAGGGCAGGCCCTTTTATTCCAACTCTTTTTCCGGTGAGCTTCTAACGCCGACGGGGGCCGCGATTCTTACAACGATCTGCCGGGGCTTTGGCCCTTGTCCACCCATGATCCTGGAGACAACCGGGTATGGGGCGGGAAGCCGTGAAACGGAAACGCCAAACCTGCTTCGCCTGATTACCGGTGAGGACCAGGCGGGGATTGATGCGGGCCAAACCGAACAGATCGCCGTTATTGAGACAAACATCGACGACATGAACCCTCAGATTTATGACTATCTTTTCTCCAAGATATTGGAAATGGGAGCCTTCGATATTTTCTTAACCGGAGTGCAGATGAAGAAAAATCGACCTGCAACGCTTCTGACCCTTACCTGCCCACCCTCGCGGGTTGAGCGATTCAGCCGGTTTTTGCTGCGCGAGACGACCACAATCGGCCTCAGGTGGAGAGTGGAAAACCGCATCAAGGCCCTAAGACGCATCGAAGAGGTCCAGACCAAGTACGGCCCGGTGAGGAGCAAGGTGGCCGAGGCAAACGGCGAGATTGTAAATATCTCTCCGGAATATGAAGACTGCAAACGCATCGCGCTGGAAAAAGAGCTCCCGTTAAAGGAAGTCCTCGATGCGGCAAGGATGGCCGCCTCGCGGCTGCAACCGCACAAACCGGTGATTTAGGTACGTGTGAGGGGCGCCGGGGCGGGCACGGGACTTTTAGCGCCCGCCGAGAAGTTATACCCGGCGGCCTGTTTTTCCCCTCTTATTTTCTTTTCAACACAAAGACCTGTTTTACCGGCAGAACCCCCAGAACCTCGCGCACATTCGCAAGCCGGGAAGGATCGGATTCCAGGACCTCCCAGGAATCCAAAATCTCACATTTTTCATCCCTTCCGACAAGGATGGGTATGGTTTTTTTGGAAGGCTTTCTGCCTTCGTAAACCATGCTGCCCGGTTCTTCAGGTTTTACGAGCCTGCAATCAATGCTAAAGGAATCAACCGTACGGTACATGGTTGAAGAAGCGTAGGAATCGGAGGAAATCGGCTCTATCCTGCCGTTTTCCAAAATAAAGACGCCGCTGTCGTCTTTTTCCTCCTCAGGTTCCGCGACCTGTTCGGTTTGCTCCTTTTCCAAAAAGGAAAGCTGTCCGTCCTTGATTTTCCCGCCGTCCTTGCGTTTCATGACAAAATGCTCCTTGAATTTACCCGAATTTTTCAATACTTCAAAAACGCCGCCAAGTTCGTCCTGCGGACTGCGCGCACGCAACTCGTAGCAGTCCGAACGGCACAATATGCAGCGGAATACAGGGATTCTGCACTCTTCGTTTTTGCACCATACGTATTGGGTCATGCAATCCAATCTTTTGGGGGGGGGCGATATGTCCGACATCAGCCATTCTACCTCATTGGGCCGTTCAATAATACAGAAATGGAAGGACTCGGCGCGCATTTTGAGCCTCAAATTATTGCCCATCCGCGGAATTAGCGAAATTAGCTTGATTGAAAAGACTGTTTTGTTCAAAATGCAAAGCTTACAAATCACCCTGTGTGGAGAGGCTATCAAAATGGCGATAAGATCGGGCAGCGGGCGGCAGGTAAGGTTTTTTTTCATCGTGCTCTTGGGGCTGGTTACTGTGTCCTGCGCCTCCCTTGGGCATACGGATGAAAAGATCAAGCAGCTTCTTAAGCTTTCAGCGGACTCTTTTAACAGCGACATCAGGTGGCAGGAGTACAAGGAGGCGAAAAATTTTGTGCCGCAATCAGAAGAAGACCGTTACTGGGCCGAAGTGGACAGGATGAAACGCGATATCCGCCTAACCGAATATCAAATCAGAGACATCGACTTTTCCGAAAAAAACAGGTTTGCCACGGTAAATATTCAGTATCAATACTGGAGCCTGGAATCCCCGGTTCTAAGAAGCGCAACCCTTACGCAAAAGTGGCGTTTTAACAAACATAAGAGTACATGGCAGGTCGTTGACCCGGATTTTAATGCGATAAGAAAGATTTCTTCCAATTCTTCGCAATACTGATTTCGAACAGGGAAGGCCACAGCTTGCCGGTAATGAAAATACGATCGTTTTTAGCATCGTAGGCGATTCCGTTCAATACTTCCGCGCTAGGGGGCAATTGCCTTCTCAAGGCAGAACAATCCAGCCATCCGGCAACTTCGCCGGTTTGGGGAGATATGATCGCGATATGGTCATCGTGCCAGACGTTGGCAAAAATCTTACCCCTGATGTATTCGAGTTCATTTAGCCGCATAACCGGTTTACCCATATCGCAAACCTGCACCAAACGCTTCACTTCAAAGGTCTTGGGATCGATAAAGGCAAGCTCGGGGCTGCCGTTGCTCATTATCAAGCTATTTTTATCCTCTGTGAGGCCCCAACCCTCCCCCCGGTAGTGGAATCGGCTCTTAACCTCAAAACTTTGCCGATCATAGTCAAACGCCGTGCCGCTTTTCCAGGTTAGTTGTATGAGGGAGCCGCGCCACAGGGCAAGGCCTTCTCCAAAATATTGAGACGGCAGTTTATATTCCTGCACAACCCGACCGGTTTTCAGCTCGACTTTTCTGAGGCTCGACTCTCCGTTAAGACCCGTTGATTCGTAGAGAAAGCCGTTGGCATAGAGCAACCCTTCCGTAAATGCCCCCGGATCATGGGGGTATTTATGGACGACGGTAAATGGAACCCGGGGCGCAAGGCGGCAACTGCCGGGAAGCAAGGGTTGCGGGGCAGCCTGGGCTGCCCGCAACGGCGAATTTAGCATTGCGCAAAGGGCGGCGTACAGGCAGATTGCAAAAATCAAAAAGACCGGGGACAAAATAGAGCGAAGAGCTTTAAGCCTCATTGGTAAAGCCATTTTCCGTGGCTCTGCCAACGCTGTGATAATCAAAGCCCAAACGGCCCATTGCCACGGGCCTGTAAACGTTGCGAAGATCTATAAACAGGGGGGTCTTGAGCAGGTCCTTAATTCGATAGAGGTCAAGAGCCCTGTATTCATTCCATTCGGTCATCAGCACAAGCGCATCGGCACCCTCGCAAGCCTCGTAAGGATTTGTGCAGAAGGTAACCCCGGCCAGCAGTTTGGCCGCTTCATCCATTGCCTGCGGATCGTGGACGCGAACGACCGCGCCGTGTTCGACAAGCTTGGAAATAATCGTTATGGCAGGCGAATCCCTTACATCGTCGGTTTCGGGCTTAAAGGCAAGACCGAGCACGGCGATAGTTTTACCTGCAACCGAACCGCCAAGGGCCTTTCTGATTTTTCGGGTCATGCGGGCCTTCTGAGCGGCGTTAACTTCTATTGCAGCCTCGACTATACGAAAAGCCACTCCGTTTTCCTGGGCTATCCTGAGCAGGGCCTGGGTGTCTTTGGGAAAACAGGAACCGCCGTAGCCCGGACCGGCATGGAGGAATTTTTTGCCGATCCTTCCATCCAAGCCCATCCCCTTTGCCACATCCTGGACATTGCCGCCTATTTCCTCGCAAAGGGTCGCGATCTCATTTATAAAACTGATCTTGGCCGCAAGGAAGGCATTGGCGGCGTACTTTATAAGCTCGGCGGTCTGGACCGAGGTTATGACAAAAGGGGTTTCTATCAAATAGAGGGGCCTGTAGACCGCTTTTAGCACCTCTTCGGCCTTTTTGGAATCCACCCCCAAAACGATTCGGTCCGGACGCATAAAGTCGTTTATGGCCGCCCCTTCACGCAGGAATTCAGGGTTGCTCGCAACATCAAAGGACGCATCCGGATTGGTCTGGGAGATAATCCTTTTTACCTGGGCCCCCGTGCCAACGGGTACAGTGCTCTTGTTTATCACCACCGTGTAGTCGCGCAAATAGGGCGCCATCTGGCGGGCCGCCTCATAGACGTAGGAAAGATCGGCGTAGCCGTCGCCTCGACGCGAGGCAGGGGTTCCAACGGCTATAAAAATCACTTCAGCCTCAGGAACACAGGGTGTGTATTCGATTGAAAAAACCAGACGACCGGCTTGAGCGTTTTTCTTGATCATCGTATCAAGGCCCGGTTCGTATATGGGGATTTCCCCATCTCTCAGCCGCTCGATCCTGGCTTGATCATAATCAACACATGTGACCTCATGGCCGAACTCAGCAAGGCAGGCCCCGCTCACCAGTCCAACATAACCAGCGCCTATGACAGCAATTTTCATAATTTAGCCAATTTTTAAGGGTTAATTAAAGAGATATATAAGGCCGCCCGTATAGCAGTTTTGCGAAAAAATTGCAATACCTGCCGGGGCGGCTTCCCGCGGGATTGTCAATAACGACTCCATGTTAAAATTACTGCCATGGCTTTTATAGATATTTTATCTTCAAACCGCTCCGCCGTGGCATCGACTAAAAGAGTCACCGCGAGCACCTTCCGTTGGGGCTGACCGGAAGCGGCCCTGGCGGATTTAACTTGAGCTTGGGCGCGTAACAATTTATATGTGCGTAGATGAGCACACATATACCGCAAATAATACGCGCCTCGCACCTGGGTAAAAAATTCGGAAGCCTCCAGGCTGTCGATGACCTGTCCTTTGAACTCACGCCGGGCGAATGCCTTGGCCTGCTGGGTCCAAACGGGGCGGGAAAGACTTCCACCATCAGGATGACCTACGGCTTTTCGCCGATCACATCCGGAAAACTCGAGATCTTCGGACTGGATATCAACACCCAATGGCGCCGGATAAGGGCAAAAATCGGCGTATGCCAGCAGGAAAATAATCTGGACCCGGACCTCACCGTACTTCAGAACCTTGAAGTGTTCGCCCGCTATTTTAGCATACCCGGCAAGGAAGCCAGGGACCGGGCGATTCAACTCCTTAAGTTCATCTCCCTTGAGAACCGAAAGGATGACAAGGTCACCAATCTTTCCGGCGGCATGGTAAGAAGGCTCGTTCTGGCGCGCGCTCTTATAAACAGTCCCGACCTTCTCATTTTGGACGAACCGACCACGGGCCTGGACCCGCAGGCACGCCATCAGCTATGGGAAAGGCTCGAACTGCTTCAAAAAAACGGACTTTCCATCCTCCTCACCACTCATTACATGGACGAGGCCGCCAGGCTCTGCGACAGACTGATCATAATGGATCAGGGCAAAATCCTGGTGGAGGGAAAACCCGCGGAAATCATCCATACTCATGTTGGCGATCATGTGGTGGAAATTGCCGACCCGGACGAGGAGGTAAGGGAATTTGTAACCGCCCATGGTTTCCTGCACGACCTTCTGGATCGCCGGATCATCATCTACGGCAATGAGGCCGACAAACTCTTCGAGGTCATAGGGGACCGGTT
Source organism: Deltaproteobacteria bacterium (assembly GCA_021780695.1). GTDB lineage: Bacteria > Desulfobacterota > Syntrophobacteria > Syntrophobacterales > Syntrophobacteraceae > SbD1. Next base: position 47,285 of record JAJXYD010000007.1, on the reverse strand, counting down.
TTGCAGGGAAAGCTGCATAAAAAGACTTGCCACCCTTGAAGACGTTTTCCTGCGACTGACGGGAAGGGGGCTTAAGGAATAGTGGACAATCTTAGAATCGACAATCTCTCCTGGCGCTTTATTCTTGTCTGGAACCGCAATATGGTGGTTTACCGCAAAATCTGGTTCGTAAACTTTCTGGTTCCGCTTCTTGAGCCCATTATGTATCTGGCCGCCTTTGGAATCGGCCTGAGCGCCCTGATCCACAAGGTAAGCTATCAGGGGACTCCCGTTTCCTATGTCCTCTATATCGCCCCTGCCCTTGTGGCGATAACAATCATGTATAACGCTTTTTTCGAAAACACCTACGCCTCCTTTGTGCGCATGTATTACCAGAAGACCTTCGATGCCATGATGACCACGCCGCTTTCCCTTGAAGACATCATAGCCGGAGAAATCTTCTGGGGCGCGACCAAATCGGTTATTGCGGCAGCTATTGTGCTCGGGGTGATAACCTGCTTTGGACTTGTTTCCTTTCCCTCGGGATTGCTGGTCCTGCCGGTTTCCTTCCTGGGCGGACTCGCCTTTGGAACCGTGGGCATGATCTTTACCGGTCTTACCCCCACTATCGATATGTATAACCTTCCGATCTTTCTTTTCATTACTCCGATGTTTCTTTTCAGCGGCACTTTTTTCCCTACCTCTACCCTCCCCGGCTGGGCGCAAAAACTTGCACTCGCACTGCCGCTTACCCATGTTGTGAACCTCTGCCGCGCTTTTTTCCTGGGCAAAACCTCACTCGGCCTCGCCTGGAGCGTCCTATACATTACTGCAATGTTTATCCTGCTTTTCCCGGTCGCACTCATAGTGATGAGAAAAAGGCTTATCAGCTGATTTATACCTCCAGGCAAATGTGGTTTGGGCAGGCGGCTACAAAGGACTTCAAAAGAAAACGCGCATTTTGTAATTGAGAAAATAAGTTAAACCGACTCTGGAGTTTATGAGCATTTTTCTATTCTTGACACAGAGTTTTGAAGTATACTCCCTATACGCAAGCGTTTAATCGGCATGGGCAAAATCCGGATCCGCGATCCAGGTTGGAAGGGACATACGCCCGGCTTTGTTCTGGAACTATTGAGGACGCGATTAAGTCCGGCTGCGCGCCAAAAGCGGCTCTATGCAGATGCCGGCAACGATCTGACCTGAATTTCAGGGAGCTATGATAGTTTAATGGAACCCAGGGAATTTAAAAACGCTTTAACAGTCAATTTATCGGCTATCCATGACATAGTTGACCATTTCACTTTTCCAGCCTGTTTGGTACGCAACGGAATATGTATATACGCAAATAGATTCTTTAGTGAAACTTTCAAAAATCCAGATTGCGTAAAGCTTACAGAGGATATTGATCTATCGCCATCCAAAGAAGCCAATATAAATGGAATATGTTTTCTTGTACATAGAATACGCATTACTACATCATTGATATTGGTAACTATTATAGAAAGAATAAGTACAAAAGCAACGTCTGATGCACTGACCGGACTTTTAAACCGAGACTGTTTTGATGCTATTTTAAAAGATATGTTAAAAAATACCATATCAGACAATGGTGTAATGTCCATTCTATTCGTGGATCTTGATGATTTTAAAAAAATAAACGATACATATGGTCATGACAGTGGAGATATTGTTCTTAAAACAGTTGCAGAGAGAATGCTTAAGGTGATGCGCAATAACGATCGATGTTTTCGACTTGGCGGAGATGAATTCGTAATACTGCTTCGAGGCATAAAAGACAAACTCCACACTTGCCTTATAGCCAGAAGGCTTATCCACTCCATCTCCCAGACGATTCAACTCGAGGGCTCCAATACGGCCAGCGTTGGAGCAAGCATTGGTATCGCCAGCTTTCCAGCAGACGGAAAAGAAGCGGAAGAACTTTTGAAAAATGCCGATGAAGCCATGTACCAGGCCAAAAAACTTGGGAAAAACACCTATCGGCTATTTGAGCAATAAGAGGCCGCCATGATCACGGAAAAAGATATCATTGAGACTTTAACTGCAAGTATTACCCAAAATCTATCCAAAACTATAAAGGAGACCCTTTCGGAGTTAGTGCAAAATGAAGTTTCCAAAGCCCTTTCAAAGGCTCTTTTTGAAGGCGAATTTCATCGCGGCGTCAATCGAGAGGTTTTCACGGGAATAGAAAACATTTTCTGCGAGATAAGCTCTTTTAGAAAGCGTATCGGCGCTTCCTCCCAAAACTCATCCACCGGTCTGCTCGATTCTTCCACCTCGGTGCTCGACAATATTATTAATTCGACTGAAAAGGCTACGCTCAACATATTGGATTACCTCGACGAAATGCAGCTCTCCCTCGACCGGGGAAGAGATTCGCGGCAAAACGGCAATGGAGCCTCCGAGAATATTTCGACGTTTGACGACATCGAGCTGATTATGACCAAGATCATGACCGAGCTGAGTTTTCAAGATTTAACGGGCCAACAGATCAAAATAGTGATCAACTCCCTCAAAAGGGTTGAAGAATTGGTCTATGAGGTCTATCTCATGGCCGAAGCACTGCGAAAGACCAAGGAAAAGACCCCCGAAAAAGATATTGAAGAACTCAGGGAAGAAGCAACCGTTTTGGTAACCCATCTCAAAGAACAGACCACGGTTATCGACCAAAACGAAGTCGATTCTCTTTTTGAACAATTTGGTCTCTAGCCCGGCCAAGGTCAGAGGCGACCGTGTGCGGATTTCCCGCAAGAGACGCTCTAAATTCAGGTTATATCAAAAAAGGAATGCGGGCGGATGGCCATCGCGTTGCTCATCCCCCGATGTCTTTAAGGCTATTTAGGATGTGCAAAGTCTGTGGGAAAAAGCTCGGCTATTTCCTTTCCGCATTGACACAGCTACAAATCCCGGTGCTTGCCCTTTCAGGGGCCGCAGATACCTTCATTGCGCCCGAGGAGGGCTGCAGAAGGCTTGGCATACGGTTTCAAGGGACCCGATATCACATTTCATCAATGCGGGGTGGGGACAGGATTTTCAGAAAACTACACCCACGCACGCCTGATTTTGTCAAAGCCTGCCAGTCTCGAGATCTGGCCGATACTTGCCCAATGGATGGGCAAGAGAATCCAGCCGGTGCAAATTATCTCCGAGAAAACTTTATTCTAGAAGCCGCCCATTTTCTTTTTCTCAAAAGGTGAACCCGCTCTGTACGCCACGGCGATTGTAAGCGGCCTTGCAAATTCCTGCCCGCGACTTAATCTTTAAAGGTAAAAATCAAAGGTTCAAGGAGGTAGAAATGAGCACAATCGCCGTTTTGATAACTGACGATTTTGAAGATTCCGAGTACAGCCAACCCGCGGAAGCCTTCCGAAAAGCCGGCCACAAACTGATCCACATCGGGTTAAAAAAGGGCGAGACCGTAACCGGGAAAAAACAGGCAACCCCGGTTCTTATAGACAGCGAAGTCGACTCAGTTAGGCCCGAGGATTTCGACGCCCTGCTCATCCCGGGAGGTTATTCCCCCGATAAATTGAGGGCGCATAAAGGTCCGGTGCGGTTTGTGAAGCTTTTTATGGAGCAGGATAAACCGGTCTTTGCCATCTGCCACGGCCCGCAGCTCCTTATCTCGGCAGGCAAACTCGAAGGGCGCAAGGCTACCGGATGGAAATCTTTGACCTGCGATATAAAATATGCAGGGGCCGAGTATTTGGATAAAGAGGTAGTGGTGGATGCAAATCTTGTCACGAGCAGGCAGCCATCCGATATTCCGGCGTTTGTGAAAGCCAGTCTCGAGATGCTGGGAAAATCTCGGGCCAAAGCCGCCTAGGCGGTCGAACCTGACGCCGACCTCAATTCGGAGGTTTAAAAAAACAGGCTTATAATGCAAACCGGTCGCAGTCTCATTTTCGCAATCAACTCCGCACACACGCGCGGAGTTGATTGCGGTTTTGCGCGAGCGGACAAACATATAAAAGCTCCCGCCAAACAGATTTTTGGCCCAAGCCTAAGGAATTCGAAAGGTTCCAATCGGTTTTTTTAAGCGATGAGCCTCATCCCGGATTGCTCAGAGCGGTTAGCCGGGGGGAAGGCCGATACCCCCGGTAAAGGACGAAAAAAAAAGACGCCCCCAAGGGGTCGCAGATCGCTATTTCGAGCACTCCCGGCACAATTCAAAAACATATTTTGTCCCGTTTTGAGGCCGATGCGCAGCCACTCAGGGCCAGCCTGCCCGGTATTTTGGGAGAGCCTTTCTCCCCGTAAACCAGGGCCTTAAAAATACCCTTGACTCATGTCCTATTATTTGGCTATTATGCCAAAAAAGAAAATATGAGGAAAACCCATGGATGCTAAAACTTATTATCTCGAACTTCGGGCAAAAGTATTCAAAGCCCTGGGACATCCGAGCAGGCTCAAGATGATCGAGAGCCTTTTTGAGGGCGAACGTTGTGTCTGCGAACTTCAGGAGATAGTCGGCTCTGATATCTCAACGGTTTCAAAGCACCTCACTATTTTAAAGGAAGCCGGAATCATCGCCGATGATCGAAGAGGGGTAAAAATTTACTACACTCTCCAAATGCAATGTGTCGCCGGCTTCGTCGGTTGTTTAAATGACTTTCTGGGCAAGAGACTACAGGAACAGATCGTGGCCCATGAGGAGGTTAAGGCGTCATCTGGGGGCTAGCCTATTTTTTTTACGATATTATTTCTTATTTGGCCAAATAGTAATAAAACTTAACAGGGCGCGCCCGAAGGAAAAGATATCGTTTAGGGTGGGGTGGGTGATTTATGGAAGAGTTGGCCAGACATTACGGGAACTGATTGTTCCGAACAACTGGAAGACCAAGTTTTTGGAAAGAGTTTTCCCTTTTAGGAGAAGACGATAAGAGCGGTTTTTCCATTTAAACCGTTGTCGCATCCCCGGGATGCGACAACACATGGACGGAGCGGGAGATGAAAACGGTAGAGGGCAAAAGCTGTGCGTGTAATAACGTCGAGGGTGCTGAGATAGCCCCCAGTGAGACGCAAGATCGGGCAGAGAAGATGATGACCGCCAAATACCTTCTGGCGGGGATCCCACTGCTCGCTTCCTGGTGGCTCATCTACGAACATCTGGAACCGTTTGCGGGTTGGGTTGCGGAGCGCTTTGCGCATTACCTTTCCGGACATAACTTGTCTGCGGCAAACATTGGACATTTAAAAAGCGCCGTGGAATTCTACGTTTTCGAGGGCCCAAAAGTTCTCATGCTCCTGCTTTTGATAGTTTTCGGCGTTGGCGTTATCCGCTCTTTTTTTACTCCCGAGAAGACGCGCAAAATTCTTGCCGGAAAGCGTGAAAGTTTTGGGAACGTTCTTGCAGCCCTGCTTGGCATTGTGACTCCATTTTGTTCCTGTTCGGCCTGCCCGCTTTTCATTGGCTTTGTCACGGCCTCGATCCCTCTTGGGGTTACTTTTTCTTTCCTCATATCCTCTCCGATGGTAAACGAGGTCGCTCTGGTTTTGCTCTTTGGGCTGTTCGGCTGGAAAATCGCGGCCATCTACATGAGCACGGGCCTTGTGATCGCCATGGTAGCGGGCTGGACCATAGGCAAGCTCAAAATGGAGAAGTACCTCGAAGATTGGGTTTTGGAAATCCAGACAAGCGAGAACATTAATATCCAGGAGGAACATAAAACCATTGCCGATCGCGTCCGGTTTGGCCTTGAGGCCGTGCGCGAAATCGTGGGCAAGGTTTGGATATACGTTCTTTTAGGCATTGGCGTCGGGGCCGGGATTCACGGCTACGTGCCCATGGGGGCTTTGGCCTCGATCATGGGCAAAGGAGTATGGTGGTCGGTTCCCGTGGCCGTACTTATCGCCATTCCATTTTACAGCAACGCAGCGGGTATTATCCCCATAGTGTCGGCCCTTGTCGAAAAGGGTGCGGCCCTGGGGACCACTCTGGCCTTTATGATGGCGGTAATAGCGATCTCGTTTCCGGAGACGGTAATTTTGCGTAAAGTTTTGAAACCGAAACTTATTTTAGTTTTCACGGGGGTCGTGGCAGTTGGCTGTATCATTGTCGGCTATTTGTTCAATGCGCTGATCTAAGATCGGTGTGGGATTGTATGCCGGATCGCCATAAAAGGGGAAAAAGCCCGAACAGGCACAGCTAAAGGAAAAGAACGTGAGAAAACTTCTGATCATAGGAGGAAGCGACGCGGGGATCAGCGCCGCGCTGCGCGCCAAAGAGCTTTGTCCGGCCACCGAAGTCACGGTTGTGGTCGCGGACCGGTATCCGAATTTCAGTATTTGCGGCCTGCCCTTCTACCTGAGCGGCGAAGTGGCCGATTGGCAGGCTTTGGCCCACAGGACCGCGCGCGACATCGAAAACGAGGGCATCGGTCTCCTGCTGCAACACACCGCCGTGTCCATCGATGCGACACAAAAGGAAGTATCGGTTCGAAGGCCTCAGGGGGATTTGCGTAAACTGGGCTATGACCGGCTGATCCTTGGCACGGGAGCCGAATCGATCCGGCCCCGGGTAGCGGGAATGGATCTGCGGGGCGTTTTCCTGCTCCGCTGGATGGACGACGCATTTATCCTGGAGCGGTTTTTAAGCGACAGACAGCCCAAATCGGCCACAATCGTAGGCGCCGGATACATCGGAATGGAGATGGCCGATGCGCTTACGCGTCGGGGAATGGCCGTAACGGTCGTAGAATTTGCCGACTCCGTACTGACGACGCTAGATAAGGAGATGGGCCAAAGAGTCGAGACCGAACTGGGAAGACACGGGGTGCGCGTTAACACACGAGTGGGTGTTACGGGTATCGTCCAATCGGGCGACCAGTTGAGGGTGTTGGGCTCGGGTGGTTTTTCGACCAACTCCGATATGGTCCTCGTAGCGGTCGGAGCCCACCCTCGAAATGAGCTGGCTCTTTGCGCGGGCATCCAAACGGGACTAAAAGGAGCTATCAAAGTCGATCGCCGTATGCGGACCAACGTAGCGGACATATTCGCGGCCGGAGACTGCGTGGAAACCCGGCACCGTTTGCTGGCACAAAGCACCTATATACCGCTTGGCACGATTGCGCACAAACAGGGGCGCATCGCGGGGGAAAACGCGGTGGGGGGAGACCGGGAGTTCGGAGGTTCCCTTGGGACGCAGGCTGTAAAGATATTCGACCTCGTTGCGGGGCGAACCGGACTGCGCGACTGCGAAGCGCTGGCCGCGGGTCTCAAGCCCCTAACGGTGGAAACCGAAATGTGGGACCATAAGGCCTATTACCCGGGAGCGCACAAACTATGGGTGCGCATCACGGCAGAACTGGGCAGCCATCGCCTGCTGGGCGCCCAGGTTTTGGGACACCGACATTCGGAGGTATCCAAGCGGGTCGATGTTTTCGCCGCGGCAATCCATAACGCCATGAGCATCGAGGACTTAAACGACCTCGATTTGAGCTACACACCGCCTTTAAGCAGCCCCTGGGACCCGGTTCAGATGAGCGCCCAGGAGTGGAGCAAAAGTGCCAGGCTATTGACACCCAATCCGCTATAACCCGGCTTTATACGGCCCCTCCCCATGGCTTGGCGCCGCCCGGCTCGAAAGGGAGAAAACCACAATAGACGGCCACAAAGGAGTCCTGGGCCATGAAGGTTCTCACTGGGTGCAGCACCTCAGCCGGACAATCGTGAAAATATTGTTCCTGAAAAATGCAATCGCTGATTGCGGAGCGCCAGGCAAATAAAGGCATTTATTTTGCTAGTGGAATCTTCATTGTAATGGGGGCTAAACTCCATTAAAGAGTATGGGTGTAAGGTAAGCAAGGCTTGCCTTACCCGCGCGCATGCTTTGCCAACCGTTGTATGCAGTTTTCCTCCAGAACAGAAGGAGCCTGTATGGCGGCGCAGCATCCTACCGCATCATTTGGCGCGACCGCCGGAAGCCGCTCCATCTGCCGAACGCTTACCGCAGCGCTCATTGCGACAGTGGTTGCCGTTTCCACCGTCACAGTCTCCCTGGTCTACCTTTCACTCTCCCGCAAGGCAATGACCGAACTCAACCATAAAGCCGACGACCTCATAGGGTCTCTTCCGGGCGTGCTTGAAATATCCCTTTGGGATATGGACAGGCAAAATGTGACCCGAATCGGGCTGACCTTTGCCCAAAACGAACTCGTCGAACACTTGCAGATCGCAAACGATCTGGGAGAGGTTTATTTCAATTTCTCGCGTCCCAATGATGGGCCGGTAGTGCGGCGCCAGAGCGAGATTTTCCATCGGGGCAGCAAGGTCGGCCACGTAAGCTTTGCACTCTCGGAGACTTCCGTGGAGCAAGCCGACCGGCGGCTTCTCTTCTCTGTAATCGGCTGTCTTACCGTGGCCATCCTGGTATTGGGACTGACCACGGGATTTCTATTGCGGCTCCTTTTAAACAGGCCCATAGAGCGCCTGGGACAGATCGTGGAAGATTATGCCTCGGGCCGCTACAAAGGCTCCGATCGCCCCATGCCCTACAGGGAGTTTCAGCCCTTTATAGGGGTTCTAGCCTCCATGGGAGACAGGATTATGGTGCAAATGGAGGAATTGCAGCATGCCGAACAAAAATACAAGAGCATTTTCGAAAACGCTGGAGAGGGCATTTTCCAGGCCACCTTCGATGGGCGTTTTGTGAGCGTCAATCCCTCCATGACGCGGATACTGGGATACGACTCCCCCCGTGAGCTTACAGAACAAATTACCGACATTCGAAATGAGCTTTGTGTCTATCCCGAACTCTGCGCGCAATTTTTCGACAGGATGCAAAACGGAGAAAGTTTCACCCGGTTCCAGGCCGAACTTTACCGCAGGGATGGAGAGCGCGTATGGGTGAGCATAAATGCCCGTCCGGTCCTGGGGGAAGAGGGGGAATTGTTTTTGGTGGAAGGGATAGTGGAAGACATCACCGAACAGCGTCGGGCGGAAGCGGTCGCGGAGCAACACACGCGTGAATTGGACGCTCTTCACGGCCTGGGGCTTGCGGTCAATGCCTCTTTATCGCTCGAGCGGACGGCCAATGCGGCCTTAAAGGGGATGCTCGAAGCCGTTAAGGCCGATCTTGCGTTTATCTTCAGGTCGGATGGCCAGGATTTAACGGTAATGGATATAGAGCCGAGGGCGGCACGCCGGGAATTGACGCTGATTGCCCACCGGGTGGGCGAGTGCATTTGCGGTTTAGCGGCCCGGCAGGGTCAAGCGCTCTATTCCCGCGAGATTCATCTGGACGAGCGCTGTACCTGGAACGAGTGCAAGCTGGCGGGCATCCGCTCCCTCTGCGCGCTCCCCCTTGTGGGTAACGACGGCGTGATCGGCGTCATCGGGCTGGCTTCTAAAACCGACCGGGACTTCGAAGCGCAGGCCAACTTGCTGACGACACTGACACACCAGGTAGGGGTGGCATTCGCCAACGCGCGCCTCTATGAGGTGGCCCTGCGGGAGGTAGCCGAGCGCAAGGAAGCTGAAGAGGCCCTGCGGGAGAGCGAACGTAAATATCGCGAGCTGGTAGAACACGCCAACAGCATTATTTTGCGTTGGAACCGCGATGCGGACATTACGTTTATGAACGAGTTCGGCTTGAGGTTTTTCGGATACGAGGAACAAGAACTCCTGGGCCGAAACGTCATGGAAACGATTGTGCCTCATACCGAGACCGGAGGCCGGGACCTTCGCTCTCTCATGCGAAACATTACAGAAGACCCTATAACCTTTGAACAAAGCATAAACGAAAACGTGCTCCGCGACGGCAGCAGAGTATGGATCGCCTGGACAAACAAATCGGTCCTCGATGAGCGGGGAGACCTGGTCGAAGTACTAAGCATCGGCACAGACATCACCGAGTCGATTCGTGCCGAGGAGGCGCTGCGCTCCGAGCGGCAATTTCTTCTCGATATCATCGATTTGCTACCCGATGCAACCTTCGTCATCGACACCGATCTGCGCGTTGCAGCCTGGAACCGCGCCGCCGAAACCATGACGGGAGTTAAAAGAGAAGCATTATTAGGAAAAGGAAACTACGAATATGCCGTTCCCTTTTATGGAGAACCCCGCCCCATGCTTGTGGATATCCTCAATGCCCCGGATGAGGCGTGCGAAAAATTTTTCAGCAACATCGCGAGATCCGGCGAGATCGTTTCCGCGGAAGCCTACATCCCCGGGTTAAATAACGGATGCGGCGCCCACCTGTGGAGTGTGGCGGCTCCGCTCTACGACAGCTCAGGCAAAAGCACCGGGGCCATCGAAGTGATCCGGGATGTAACCGAACTTAAAAGAGCGGAGGCGGAAAATGCCCAACTGCAAGCGCAACTGCTGCAGGCGCAAAAGATGGAGGCCGTAGGCACGCTGGCAGGCGGCGTGGCGCACGATTCCAATAATATGCTGGGAGTTATCCTTGGACACACCCAACTGGCGATGACGCAATGCGAGCCAACCCAAACGATTTACGCCTCCCTTAAAACGATCGAACAGGCTGCTTACAGATCGGCCGACATTATCCGGCAACTGCTCGCCTTTGCGCGCAAACAGACCGCCCGACCCAGGGTCTTGAACTTAAACGACACGGTAGGCGGCATGCTCAAGATGCTGGAACGGCTAATCGGAGAGGATATCGAAAGCGAGTGGCTCCCGGGAAAAGATCTGTGGTCGGTCAAAATCGACCCGTCGCAAATCGACCAGATCCTGGCAAACCTTTGCGTCAATGCGCGAGACGCCATTGACGGAGTGGGCAAAGTCACCGTAGAGACGAAAAATATTGTATTCGATCAGACCTATTGTGACGCGCACCACGAAATGACGGCCGGAGACTACGTGATGCTCGCGGTAAGCGACAGCGGCTGCGGCATGGACACACAACTGATCGACCACATCTTCGAGCCGTTCTACACCACCAAGGAACCGGGAAGGGGAACGGGCCTGGGCCTGTCCACGGTATACGGGATTGTGAAACAAAACAACGGCTTCATTAATGTTTACAGCGAACCTGGTGCTGGAAGCACCTTCAAAATCTACTTTCCCAAAGTTGGAGCGGAAGCAAAATCTACGGCAACCATACCCGTCGAGGAGATTGAAAAGGGCATGGGCGAGACGGTGCTGCTGGTCGAAGACGACGCATTGATTTTGGACATGGCCAGGGCGATGCTGGAACATCTGGGCTATAAGGTTCTAACGGCAAGCACCCCCGGGGAGGGGCTTCTGCTGGCCCGGGAAAATGCGGGCCTCATTCAATTGCTTATCACCGACGTCGTTATGCCCGAGATGAACGGCAGGGAAATGGCGAGGTTGATTTGCACGGCCAACCCGGGTCTTAAGTGCCTGTTCGCCTCGGGGTACACCGCCGATGTGATCGCTCACCGAGGGATATTGGACGACGGGGTAAATTTTTTACAAAAGCCCTACTCCATGAAGGCTTTGGCATCCAAGGTGCGCGAGATCCTGGCAGGCGCCTAGGCCTCCAACTCTTTACCGGGCGCAGACTCTGGGAGTCCGGGCGGAAATGCTCTAAAAAATCGGCATCCCAGTCGTCTATTGCGAAGAAGCGGACGCATTATTTTTCAGGACGGCACCTATTTTACCTTCGCTTTCGAGCAATTTGAGGCCTGCGTTAAAGTCTTTTATTTTCTGCAGCGCATCGGGTGTTTTTTGAGAAATCACAAGGTACTGGCGCCTGTGGTCCACGGGGGGGGAAAGCATGTCAAAAATGTCCCCGCAGCCTTGCAAACGAGTCCGCAACAGGTACTGCGCCACGCCCCTATCGATTATTATGAGGTCTACTCGTTTTGCCTCAAGCATTCTGAAATTCTGGAGATTGGTCGTTGCCTTCTGGACATGCAACCCGGCCTCTTTGAAGCCGGGCGGAAGCGCATATCCCCTTACGATTCCAACGCTATAAGGCTTGAGCGCCTTAAAGGTGGTAAACTCCTTTATTGGAGTTTCCTTGCGCTTGTATAGCACAATATCACTGCCACACACCGGAGATGAGAACAAAAACCATTTCTCGCGCGAACGGGAGCGCCATACGCCGCTTAGACCGTCGAGCGCCCCCATTTTGCCCATTTCCAGCGCCCTGGCCCATGGGTAAAAGTGAACTATCACCCTGTAGCCCATGAGGCGATAGGCGGCTACGACGACCTTGGTAACCGGGCCGCCGCCTGGAAGACTTTGGCTGTAATAGGGAGCAAAATCGGTTGCGCCCAGGTGGAGGGTATGCTCCGCCCTGGCTATCCCGCTTATAAGGAGCAGTCCTGCGAAATACACGAAAACCCTGCGCATACCAAACCTCGCTGTGCGGCAAGACTTCGTTATTGTAAACTTGTCTTTTAAGGGCTTTTCTGTCCGGAATTGTACGATTTGACCGGTGGGGGCGCAAGTAAATTACGCAGGATCGATTTGACAAAGGTATATGTGAACGGTTCCGTCAAACAATCCTAAATGAGTTTTATCGCATTGCTTTTCGAAAGAAGATTTACTGGAACAGTTGAGGCTCCAGGAGGCATACCGTTCCGGTAGGTTTTCCCTGTCGGCATTTCTCTTTCTTATCCACAAACTCGCCCTATTTGAAGTCTCGGCATCAGAGTAATTTTTTTTTCTCCCGGTTTTTGGAGTATACTGCGCGCCATCTCCGATTAAAGGTGAAATCAGCCATAAGCGTTGTGGACCCGGATTGAATTCAATGCGTGCGCTATGGCGAAAGCCTGTCTCATAATCTTCGACATGGACGGTTTGATGCAGAAGACAGTTTTTGCCCCTGGCGCACGGGTTTTGATCCGAGATGCGGAATGGTTGGTTCGTAAGGTGGATCGGACTTCCACAGGAGGGCAGGCCCTTTCGGTGGTCGGGCTTTCGGAGTTGGTGAGAGACAAGGAGGCTATCTTCCTGGATGAAATCGATAAGAACATCCAGGTCATGGACCCGGCCGACACCGAACTGGTTGCGGATGGCTCCAATTATTACCGGGATTCTCTCCTGTATATGGAGAGTCTGCTCCGCCAGACTCCGCCGACCGACGAAAATCTCTACATTGGCCATCAGGCCGCGATGGATGTCGTGCCCTACCAGCTCGACCCGGCCATCCTGGCATTGAAGCAGCCCCGCCAGCGAATCCTGATCGCCGACGCGGTCGGGCTCGGGAAAACCATCGAGGCAGGGGTCCTTTTGACCGAGCTCATCAAGCGAGGCCGCGGGAAGCGCATCCTGGTTCTCACCGTCAAAAGCATGCTCACCCAGTTTCAAAAAGAGCTTTGGAGCCGTTTCACCATCCCGCTCACCCGGTTGGATTCGATCGGGATACAAAGGATTCGCTCCCGGATACCCACCAATCAGAACCCGTTCTTCTACTTCGACAGATCTATCATCTCGATCGACACCCTGAAGCAGGATATCGAGTACCGCACCTACCTCGAAAACTGCTACTGGGACATCATCGTGATCGATGAAGCGCACAACGTTGCCGAACGAGGCACAAATTCCCTGAGATCCCGGCTTGCCAGGCTCCTCTCCTCGCGCTCCGATACGCTCGTCATGCTCTCCGCGACCCCTCATGACGGCAAACCGAGGGCGTTCGCGAGCCTCATGAACATGCTCAACCCCATCGCTATCGCCGACCCTGAAAACTACGGCCCGGAGGATATCAAGGGCCTGTTTGTCCGGCGCTTCAAAAAAGACATCAAGGACCAGGTGAAGCAGTCCTTCAAAGAGAGGAAAATAACCAAGGTAAAGTGCCAGGCGACACCCCTCGATGAATTGGTCTTCAATACTTTCGTCGATTTGAACTTCACCAAAATCGACCAGAGGCGAACGGCCGGGAAACTCTTCAAGACAACTCTCGAAAAGGCGTTGTTTTCCAGCCCGGCCGCATGCCTTCAGACGGTCAAGCACCGGATCAGTCGCCTGAAGAATGAAAACGACCCGGCGTTCGACGTCGATATAGCCTCTCTCGAGCATTTGGCCGATACCCTGAAGAAGATCGGCCCGGGTGATTTCAGCAAGTATCAAAACCTCTTGAAGGTCATCCGGGACAAAAAGAACGGCCTCGGATGGGACGGTAAAGACCCGGAGGACAGGCTGGTCATCTTCTCGGAGAGGATCGAGACGCTGAAGTTTTTGGAAGAGAACCTCAAGCGGGACCTCAAACTGAAGGATAACCGGATCACCATTCTCCATGGGGGTCTGTCCGATGTCGAACAGGAGGACATCGTCGAAGCCTTCGGAAAAGAAGAAGACCCGATCCGGCTGCTCCTCGCTTCCGATGTCGCCTCCGAGGGCATCAACCTCCATTTTCTTTCGCACAAGATGATTCATTTCGACATTCCCTGGTCCCTCATGGTTTTTCAGCAAAGAAACGGCCGCATCGACCGTTATGGCCAGGAGAGGGAGCCGACCATCTTCTACCTGATGACCGAGAGCCAAAATGAAAAAATTCGGGGAGACACCCGGATTTTGGCCCTGCTCATCGATAAGGATGAACAGGCAGTGCAAAACATCGGCGACCCGTCGGCTTTCATGGGAGTCTACGATGTCGAGCTGGAAGAAAACATCACTGCCAGGGCCATCGAAGACAATCTCGCCACCCAGGCTTTTGAATCCAGCCTTCAGGCAGCCGCCGTCGATCCATTGGCAATCCTGTGGGGAGAAGAGGCGGTCCCGAACGGGCAGGCGGCCGATGATGCAAAGCAGTTCATGCCCTCCTTATTCCCGGATGATTTTACCTACCTCAAGGAAGCCGTGGAATATGTCAGGCGCGGCCGGCCCGTTCAGGCCGAATTCGATGACAAGCAAAAAACTGCCACTATCACTGCTCCTTGCGAACTCGAAAACCGTTTCAAATTTCTGCCCAAAGAGATTTGGCCGGAAAATGGCCGCTTCGTTCTTTGCGCCGACCGCAAGGAGATCATGAAGGAAATCAAGCGCAGTCGCAAAGAAGAACTGGTATGGCCAAGGATTCACCTGCTTTGGGAACAACACCCCGTGATGAGCTGGGTAAACGATAAAGTCACGGCAGCTTTCGGCCGGAACCAGGCGCCCGTCCTTGCGCTAAACGGAGGCCTCCAGCCCGGAGAATCGATATTCATCATGTCGGGTCTTGTTCCGAACCGGAAAGGACACCCCCTTGTCCACCGGTGGTTTGGCGTTCAGTTCGTAGCCGACACGTTCGTCTCCATCCTCTCCATGGAAGATGTGCTCGAAAGAACCGAAATCCACCGGAAGCAGTATCCGAACAAAGGCGGGGAAGTTGACGCCTCATCGCTTGGGAAACTGGTTTCCCCGGCGGTCGAGAAAGCCCGGGAGTGGATGAAGGCAAGAAGTGACGAGTTCGAGGCCTGCATCAACGAAAAACTCAATGCGCAGTACATGGAAATCGACCGGCTTAAAGACAGAAAGTACCACCAGCTTGAATTCCGGTTTTCGCAAAACGGGCCGGAAACTCAGATCGTTCGAGATCGAAAGCAGAAGGAACGGCGGGAGATCGATCGGATTTTTAAGGAGTTCCTGGACTGGATTGAAGAGACGATGACCACGGAAAAGTTCCCATACATCCGCGTGGTTTCTGTTTTGAAGGGAGGCAGGTAGATGGCTCTCGATCTTACCGGAATCGGAAATGAAAACGAATTTTACACCCAGCACTACCTGAGCGTGATCCTCGAACAGGACCTGAAAAATCTCTTCTCCACCTGGAGCAAACGGGAAGAAGAAAAGAACATACAACCGCCCTACGCCAAGCTCGAAAAACTCGCCCGGCGATATTTTACCTTTAAGAGTCAACTTGAGAAGTTGAGAAAACCCGAAGACATCCTGGAGGCCCAGCACGAGTTCTTCCCGGCGCTTCTCGAAGCTCTTGGCTACCAGTATGGTCCCGCGGTGAAGGAACTGGATTCCGGAGAGCTTTTGCCCCTGATAGGCGAAATCAAAAAGAAGAACGGGGTTCCGGAACTGTGGGCTATCGAGACCATCAGCCGGCCGGACGAAAGGCTAGACCCTCTCGACCTCTGCCTTGCTCAATGCCAGTATTCCGGTATCGAACCCGACAAGATGGTGTTGCAGGACTGCCTGGCCGACCTGGTAACAAAAAAGATTTTCACCCAATCGGAGCCTCCCAGGTGGATCATGCTCATGAGTCCCTTCGATGTGGTCCTGCTGGATAGGTCCAAGTGGAACGAGAAGAGATTCCTGCGGTTCGATCTGCCGGAAGTCCTGGGGCGAAGGGAATCATCCACGCTCCGCGCCGTGGCGGCGCTGCTTTCCAGAGACTCCACCTGTCCCGAGGACGGGGTTTGCCTCCTCGATACCCTCGCCGAGAACTCTCACAAGCATGCCTTTGCCGTCTCCGAAGATCTCAAGTATGCCGTTCGTGAAGCCGTGGAGCTGATTGGAAACGAGGCCGTCCACTACTTGCGAAACGTTCTCAAGGAAGGAATCTACGGAAAGGACTATTCGGACAGGCTGACCGGGGAGTGCCTCAGATACCTGTATCGCCTTCTTTTTCTCTTTTACGTCGAAGCCCGGCCGGACCTTGGCTATGCCCGGATGAAAAGCGAGGAATATCGAACCGGCTACAGCCTCGAGTCCCTGCGCGACCTGGAACTGGTCCAGCTCACAACCGATGAATCCCGAAACGGCTTCTTCATCCATGAGTCTCTTCAGATTCTGTTCGATTTGGTTTTTAAAGGCTTCCGTCCGCTGCAACTGGCGGCGACCGCCGGCAAGCCCGTCTTCCGCATGCAGCCGCTAAAAAGCCATCTTTTCGATCCGGCGAACACCCCGATTCTCAGCCGGGCAAAATTCCGGAGCTTTGTCCTGCAGCGGGTCCTGGAGCTTCTGTCGCTCTCCCGGCCAAAGGGGAACAGGGAAAGACGGGGCAGGATCAGCTACGCCCAGCTTGGAATCAACCAATTGGGGGCCGTCTATGAGGGTTTGCTCTCCTGCACCGGCTTCTTTGCCGAAACCGATCTCTATGAGGTCAAAAAGGCGGGCGCGCCTGAAAACGAGCTGGACACCGCGTACTTCGTAAAGGCCGAAGACCTTGCAAAATATCATGAGAACGAAAAGGTCTTTAATGACGACGGCACCCTGAAGATGCACCCGAAGGGGGCTTTCATCTATCGACTGGCCGGGCGCGACCGCGAAAAATCCGCTTCCTACTACACTCCCGAGGTTCTCACCCAGTGTCTCGTGAAATATGCCCTTAAAGAGCTGCTAAAGGACAAGAAGGCCGACGACATTCTGCAACTGAGCGTCTGCGAGCCGGCCATGGGAAGCGGGGCGTTTCTAAACGAAGCGATAAACCAGCTCTCCGAAGCCTATCTCAAGCTCAAACAGAAGGAAACGGGCCAGACCATCGGGCATGACTCCTACGTAATAGAAAAACAGAAGGTCAAGGCCTATATCGCCGCCAATAACGTCTACGGGGTGGATTTGAATCCCACGGCCGTCGAACTGGCGGAAGTCTCCCTCTGGCTCAATACCATCTACGAAGGCGCCAACGTGCCCTGGTTCGCAATGCGGCTGGCCACCGGCAATTCCCTGATCGGCGCGAGAAGACAGGTCTTTTCCGCCGATTTGCTCGAAGGCAACAGAAAAGGCAGGCAGACGTGGCTGGACGTCGTGCCGGAGAGAGTTCCCCTGAGTCAAAACCGGCCCTCCAAAACGGTCTACCATTTCCTGCTGCCCGACAACGGCATGGCCGACTACACCGACAAGGCGGTCAAAGCGATGGCCGAGGCGGAACTAAAAAAAATCAAGGACTGGCGAAGCAGCTTCCTTAAACCCTTTTCCGAGGGCGAGATTCAAACCCTTTCGAGGCTCTCTTTGGCCGTGGACCGGCTCTGGCAAAGATGCGCGCAGGATCGCCAGATAGTCCGCAATGAGACCATGGAAAACCTCGCCGTGTTCGGCCAAAACGGGGAGACCGGCCGGAAGCAGCCCCTCACTATCCAGGATAAGGACAAGATCTTTCGCGAGAAAATTCTATCCCGTGGCATCAGGAATTCCAGCGCCTGCCGCCGATTGAAAATGGTCATGGATTATTGGTGCGCCCTTTGGTTTTGGCCCATCGAGCAAGCCGATCTCCTTCCGAGCCGGGACGAGTATTTGCTGGAGCTCTCCGCGATTTTGGAGGGGAGCGTCTACGATCCCGTCCCCATGGACGGAAACCAGGTCAGGATGTTTCCGGCCGGCGGGAAAAAATTAAAGCAGATGAGCACGGCGGATCAGTATGGATTCGTCGATCTTGACAGCCTCTGTAAAGATTTCGACCGGCTGAAGCTTGTCACAAATCTGGCCGAACAATACCGGTTTCATCACTGGGAGCTGGAATTCGCCGACCTGTTCGCCGAACGCGAGGGGTTCGATTTGATCGTGGGAAATCCGCCCTGGATAAAGGTCGAATGGAACGAGGGGACCGTCATGGGCGACGCCGAGCCGCTTTTCGTTCTCAGGTCTTTTACTGCCCCGCAACTCGCGGGGCTCAGAAAGGAACTCCTTGCGCGACATGACCTGCGAAACGCCTATCTGGCCGCATTCGAAGAGGCGGAAGGGGCGCAGAACTTCCTGAACGCCGTGCAAAACTATCCGACGCTGTCGGGCATGAAAGCCAATCTCTACAAATGCTTTCTCCCCCAGGCCTGGATGGTTGGAAGGGACACGGGAGTCTCGGCTTTTCTACACCCCGAAGGAATTTACGACGATCCGAGGGGAGGAGCGTTCCGGGGCGCCGTTTATGAAAGGCTCAGGCGCCATTTTCAGTTCCAAAACGAGTTGCAGCTTTTTCCTGACGTACATCACGAAACCAAATTCAGCATCAACGTCTATGGCGAGCGTTGCCCCGATCTGATGGGTTTCTCGCACATCGCCAACCTGTTTTTCCCCGCCACCGTGGATGCCTGTATTAACCACTATGGCGGTGGTCCCGTCCCCGGCATAAAGGACGATGCGAATCAGTGGAACGTAAACGGCCATGCCGCCCGTATTCTCCATGTCACGGCAAAGGAGTTGGCCCTCTTTGCCGGCCTGTATGATTCCGAGGGAACGCCGGCCATGCAGGCTCGCTTGCCTGCGCTTCATTCAAGGGAACTCGTCGAAGTCCTCCGGAAATTCGCTGAGCAACACAAAAAACTTGGAGATCTACGGAGTGCGTGCTTCTCGACCACAATGTGGAATGAAACAAACTCGCAAAAGGACGGTACAATCCTAAGGAAGACTAAGTTTCCTGAATCAATTAGCCGCTTGGTGCTTTCCGGACCTCACTTCTCAGTGGGAAACCCTTTTTATAAGACCCCTAGGAGTAAATGCAGACTCAATTCCGATTACGACGTTCTCGATCTTACGGTGCTGCCTGATGATTATCTCCCACGCACAAACTATGTGCCGGCCTGCGAGCCCGTTGAATACTTCCGTCGCACACCAAAGATACCATGGGAAGACCGCAAAGTGTCCAATTTTTTCAGGTTCGTCAACCGTGAAATGCTCAGCCAGTCCGGGGAGCGGACTCTAATTTCCGGTATTTTCCCGCCTGGGATTGGGCATCTGTATACTTGTGTGGGTACGTGCTTCCAGTCAAACGCTCTCTTGCTAGATCTCTACTCTCCGGCGATTTCAATCCCCATGGATTACATGGTTAAGACTACAGGCATGGGCCACTCTAACGTTTCGCTCCTCAGACGGTTGTTCATGATCGATGAGAACAGCCCATTCCGCACTGCACTGCACCTTCGCGCCCTAATGCTCACTTGCCTTACCAGCCACTATCAAGACCTCTGGTCAGAGATTTTTAAAGAGGATTTTTGCGTTGATCTCTGGACTAAAGACGACCCCCGCCTCGACAACGGTAAATTCGCCAATCTCACACCCGAGTGGACCCGCCATTGCGCCCTCCGAACCGACTACGAGCGCCGCCAGGCCTTGGTGGAGATCGATGTCCTCACCTCCATGGCCCTGGGTCTTACCCTGGAGGAACTGAAAACCATCTACCGGGTCCAGTTTCCTGTCATGCGCCAATACGAAGCCGACACCTGGTACGACCAAAACGGCCGCATCGTTTTCACGGCGAGCAAGGGACTAATCGGAGTCGGTTTTTCCAGGCCCGAGTGGGAGCCCATCAAAAACATGAAGAGCGGGTCCGTCTCCCGGACCGTGATGGACGACACCCTTCCCGGCGGACCTCGGGAGCGAACGATCGTCTACGAGGCGCCTTTCGATCGTTGCGACCGCGAGGCCGATTATGAAACCGCATGGGCGCAATTCGAGAGACGATCCGGGCGGATGGCATTATCATCAGGCTTGCAGGGACATGTGCGCGGAACCGGCTAGGGAGGCGGCGCTCAGAATTTCCGGATATTTGGGATTATTATGGTACGATTACAATGAAAAAAGGGTTTGTGACGTTGTCACCGCCCATCCACCGTGAGTGCACACGTCGATTGGGACGTGCGGAGATTAGGAGAAGATGTAATGGCCGATACAATAGATGTTCGCGATTTGCCTGAAGATGATGTTCAGTTCCTCGAACGTTGGGTGGAACGGCTGCGAACCAAAGCCAGAAGAGAACGGCGACAACCGGATAAAACGGAAAAGAAAGAAGGGCCGGTTTTTGCTGTTTGGCCGCTCGGAGTGAAGGGAAAGCTTACCCGCGAGGAAATCTATGATTACCTCTGAAACCGCCCTGGTGGACACCAACGTGCTCGTCTATGCGGCTGATGGGACCTCATCTTTCCATCAGCCGTCCAAAACTCTCCGGGATAAGGGGCTTCGCGGCGAAGTACCTCTTTGTATTTTCCCTCAGATTATTTGTGAATTCTTTGCCGTCATTACTGATCCCAGACGAGTGACCAATCCTCGGACGCAGCAGGAAACGATCGCTGAAATCGATAAGTATCTTAAAGAAGAACATCTTCTCAAGCTCTACCCAGGACCGGACACCCTGGAAATCATGCTCGATTTTCTCCGTCGCTATGAAATCAAGAAACAGGAAATCTTCGATTTGCATCTCGTTGCCGCCATGCTCTCGAATGACATCAAGAGGATTTACACTTTCAACCGTGGGCATTTCGAGAAGTTTAAAGAGATAGAGGCGTTGGAGCCGTCGCCGTCGTGAATGCATTCCGAGCGGTGAAACAGCCTTCCTCGGTCGCAAGCGCACAAAGAACAGCCCTGGAGAGCTATCCGGAGCGCTGTGAAGAGAAAACATCCAGTCGAGGATGAGGCAGGCGATCCACAGAAAAATGGGTGACCTGCCAATCATTGTGTTCTGCAAACGCTATTACGAGTATAGAGTGTGAGAGGCGATGATCCCATCCATTGTGTCCAGACAGGTCCAACGAGGCATCGAAGACTTTCTTAAAACCACTTTCCCCGTATCCAACCCGTTCTTCGAGGGGATTGTCGACCGGCTGATCGATAGTCCGGACGAACTGTTCAAAGGGCCATACCTTTCGATGAAACTCCCCTTTCGAACGGGGAGCGCCGAGACCGAATTCTTCCCGGAAGTCCCTCTCGGTTTTACGCCCTATCTCCACCAGGAGAAGGCTTTCCGGCGATTAAGCGGTGAAAACGCCAAATCGACGCTGGTAGCCACGGGAACCGGGTCCGGTAAAACGGAATGCTTCCTCTACCCCGTTCTTGATTATTGCCGCCGACATCGCGGAGAGCCCGGAATCAAGGCCATCATCATCTATCCCATGAACGCCCTTGCCACCGACCAGGCGAAACGGCTCGCAAAAGCGATTCACGGGAACCTGCATCTTCGAGACAAGATCCGCGCGGGACTCTTCATCGGGCAGAGGGAAGTACACGCCGCCATGGCAATGGCGCAAGACCGGGTGATCACCGACAAGGATACTCTGCGAAACAATCCCCCCGATATTCTTCTCACCAACTATAAAATGCTCGATTATCTGCTGATCCGCCCGAAGGACTTTTCCCTGTGGCAGGCTAATGGGCCGGAAACTCTCAAATACCTGGCCGTCGATGAACTGCACACCTTCGACGGCGCCCAGGGCACCGACCTCGCCTGCCTGATTCGGCGGTTGAAGGAGCGCTTGAAGACCCCGCAGAAATATCTCTGCTGCGTGGGGACCTCGGCCACCCTTGGCGGCGAGGAGAGCTACCGGGACCTTCAGGAATACAGCGGTGAGGTGTTCGGGGAGGAATTCGACGGCGACTCGATTATTGCGGAATCGCTCCTGAGTCCCGGCGAGTTTTTCAAAGACTCTTTCATCACCCGGATCGCGGCCGCCCCGGCCGAAGAAGCCGAACGGCTAAAGCCCGACTCGTTTTCAGATTTTTCTTCCTACATTCGGACTCAGCATGAACTGTGGATGGGAGAGCGGATCGAGGATCCGGCTGAAGAACAGTGGAAAATCGATCTGTCCGAGAAGTTGAAACAGCACGCCTTCTTTCGAAATCTCCTGATGATTCTCGAGAAAAGAAACGGCGTCGCGCCGCTCCCGGAGATCATCCAGGAACTGGACAGGGTGGTTCCCGAGTTTCAAGGCGGCGCGCTGGAATACAAACAGAACGTCCTGGCAAGCCTCCTGTCCCTGGTCTCCTGCGCCCGGGTCAAACCGGATGAGAGACTTCAGCCCTTTCTAAACGTCAGGCTTCAGCTTTGGGCGAGGGAACTGAGGCGTATCGTAGCCGAGATAGGCCCGGAGCCAAGGCTCAGGTTCTCGGACGATCTAAACGACGGGCAGGGGAAAACTCACCTCCCGGTCGTCCACTGCCGGGAATGCGGCGCCATGGGTTGGGCGGGGACAAAGAGAGAGCAGGACCCCTCGATAAGCCCCGAGTTAAAGCATTTTTACCTTTCGTTTTTTAATTACAGCCCGACCCTCACCTATCTATTTCCTTGTGACAAGCGCGTGGCCCAACCCGGTCAGCGGGAATTCGCAAAATGGGTCTGCGGCCACTGTCTCCACCTTGGGCAGGGAGACAATATCTCTGCCTGTCCGGTTTGCGGCAAAAAGGATCGAATCGTTCCGGTCCTCATCGTGAACACCAGGATAAAGACGGATGAAAAGGTTCGGGGAACTCACAACTGCCCGTTTTGCGAAAGCCATGGAAGCCTTACCATTGTCGGCTCCAGGGCGGCAAGTCTTACCAGTGTCGCCATAAGCCAGGTGTATTCCTCGATTTTTAATGATGACAAGAAACTTCTCACCTTTTCCGACTCCGTTCAGGATGCCTCCCACCGGGCTGCCTTTTTCTCCGCGAGAACTTATCGGTTCAATTTCCGGAGCGCTCTACAGAAGTTCCTCGATCAGGAACCCGGAGAGCTTTCCCTGGACCAGGTCCCGGCCAGATTCTCGGAATACTGGCTGAAAGAAAAGGGCGAGAACGATTTTATCTGCACTTTTCTCGCGCCCGACATGGCTTGGTTTGACGATTACGAATCGCTTATCGATAGCGGCAGGCTGCCGGAAGGAAGCACTCTTTCAGATGAGGTCTGCAAACGGATCGCTTGGGAGATCACAAGCGAATACGGGTTCAACTGCCGTATCGGAAGAACCCTCGAGAAGACCGGCTCTTCGATAGGCAGCGTCAAGATAGAGCAGCTCCGGGAAGCAATAGAACCACTGCTCGAACAGCTCCAAAATGAACTCGGTTGTCTGCGGGAACTGGACGGAAAGACGCTTCTTCGGTTTTTGCTCGGGTTTTTGACACAGTTAAGGGCAAAGGGAGGGGTGTTTCATCCGGACCTCAAAAACTACGTGGACAACTGGGGCGGGTACTATTTAATCACGAAGATCCCGCACATGCCCAATTTCGGGAAATATTCCCGCACCCCGGCCTTCCTGACGACCAGGGGCGGTACTCGGTTCGACACCCTCATCAGCAGGGGAAGCGGAAAGACCTGGTATGAGGACTGGGTGGCGAGAAATCTCTGCCATTTATACCCCCTGGTTGGTATGTACTCGGATAGGATTTATGAACTGGTCCTGCCCGCACTCGTAAAGACCGGAATCCTCGAAGAGGTGAAGCTGCACGGGCATTCGGTCTGGGGGATTAGCCGGTCTGCGGTTTTTGTCCGAAAGGATGTGAAGCAGTACAGGTGCGATACCTGCGGCCATGGAGTCTCGGCGGCCGAGGACGCCTCTGCGTGGTGGAGGGGCGCCTCCTGCATGAGGTTCGAATGCCAGGGCCATTACAAGGAAGCGCCTTACACCGAAGACTATTACGGCAAGCTGTATTCCACGGGCGACGTTAAGCGGGTCTTTGCCGAGGAGCATACCGGCCTGTTGCAAAGGGGTGTAAGGGAGGCGCGGGAGAAAGCTTTTATCAGCGGCCAGAACCCGTGGGACCCCAATCTTCTCTCCTGCACGCCTACCCTCGAGATGGGTATCGATATCGGCGATCTATCTTCGATAATCCTTTGCTCGGTCCCCCCAGCCCAATCGAACTACCTGCAAAGAATCGGGCGGGCGGGCAGACGGGACGGGAACTCTTTCGCCATGACCGTGGCCGGCGCGAGACCTCACGATCTGTACTTCTACGATCAACCCGAGGAGATGATTGGAGGGCGAGTCGAGCCTCCCGGCTGTTTCCTGAACGCCCCGGCAGTCCTTGAGAGGCAATTTACGGCTTTTTGCTTCGACAGGTGGATTGAAACCGGACCCTCCGGCATAAACATCCCGTACAAGCTGGGGCAGGTGCTCGCCAATCTCAAGAAGGAGGATAAGACCAGATTCCCTTTCAATCTTCTAGACTTTATCGAAAACAATCGGACGGTCCTGTTCGAGCGGTTCATCCAGATCTTTCAAGACTCTCTCACGCAAGAGTCGGTGCAAAATCTCCGGGCATTTGTCGAGGGCGCCCAAGGCGAACAGAACCTGCGATACCGGATCCTGAACGGACTGAATGCAATCGACAAGGAAAAACGCGCCCTTCAAGACCGGGTGAAAAAGCTCAGCTACCAAATAAAAAAGAAAGAAAATGACCCGATACGAGACAGGAACTACGAGGGGGACCTCGACGATTTGAAACTCGAAAAGTCCTCCATCAATAGCATCATCAAAGCGATCATGGATAAGGACACCTTCAATTTTTTCACCGACGAGGGGCTCCTTCCAAATTACGCCTTCCCGCAGGCGGGGGTGATCCTTCGCTCCGTCATCTATCGACGGAAGAAGAACGCGGACGGCCAGGGAAAGTATAAAACCGTCGCATTTGAATACGAACGGCCGGCCGCGAGCGCCCTAGTCGAACTGGCGCCCGCCAACAGGTTCTATGCGGAAGGCAGGAAGGTCACTGTCGATCAGATCGATATGGCGACCTCCGAGATGGAAGAATGGCGCTTCTGCAACAGTTGCAGTTACCACCAACTGGTGGCCTCCGGGGAAGAAAAGACCGCTTGCCCCAAATGCGGGAGCCCTCTTTGGGCTGATGACGGACAGAAACGCCGCATGATACGCATGCGCCAGGTGATCGCCACAACTTCGGATAAAGACAGCCGTTACCAGGACGACAGAGATGATCGAGAGCCTGAGTTTTACAACAGCCACATGCTCTTTGACGCCGATGAGAAGTTTATCGAAAAGGCCTTCAAAATCGATCGGGAAGATTTTCCCTTCGGATTCGAGTATCTGAACAGGGCGACCTTTCGAGAGGTGAATTTCGGAAACAAGGAAACGGTCGGGGAGAGCATCGATATCGCCGGCCACCAGGTCCCGAAGAAGGGCTTCTCGATCTGCCGCGAGTGCGGTAAGGTCCAGGTAAGCGGAAAGAAGATAGAGCATGCGATGACCTGCAAGCACAGGATTCGAAGCCCCGAGAAAAACGTCTTCGACTGTCTCTACATGTATCGGGAGTTTACTTCGGAAGCCATCCGAATACTTCTCCCCATGACGAGTTTCGCCGGTTCGGACCAGAAGCTCCACTCCTTCATCGCCGCCCTTTTCCTGGGACTTAAGAAAGTCTTTCAAGGAAACATCGATCATCTTCAAACCACCGTCTATGAGGACCCGGTGGCCGGAACGTCCCACAAGAGGAAGTATCTCGTCCTCTATGATGTGGTCCCCGGAGGAACGGGATATCTTAAGCAGTTGATCCGGGCCGAAAAACCCCTCATGAATGTCTTCGAAGCCGCCCTGGAGGTTTTGAGGTCTTGCCCCTGTCAGCAGGAACCCGAGAAAGACGGGTGCTACCGGTGTCTTTTCGCCTACCGGATGAGCTTCGACATGGCCAATATCTCTCGAAACGCGGCCATACTGGTTTTATCCGAGATCCTCCGGGGCAGGGATGCTCTCGTTGAAACGGAATCCGTAAGCAAGATATCGGTCAATGCCTTATTCGACAGCGAACTTGAAGCCCGTTTTATCGAGGCTGTGAGAAGGGTCAAATTCCATGATGAGCCCGTTTTCTTTAAACAGGATATCGTCAATGGAAAACCCGGATGGTATCTAAAGATCAACGGCAATGGGTACTACATCGAACCCCAGGTGAGCGTCGGCAACGAAAGCGGTGTCCTCGTTCCAAGCAAGATCGATTTCGTCTTTCATCCGGAGAGGCAAAAAGGCAACCGGCCTTCTATCGCGGTTTTTACCGACGGGTTCTCGTTCCATGCCGATGGGGCCGCCCTCAATAACAGGATCGGAAAGGACCTGGCCCAGAGAACAGCCCTCGTGCGCAGTGGCAAGTATCTCGTCTTCTCCCTGTCCTGGAAAGATATCGAAAATGAGTTCAATACCCAGCCGGCCTACTTCACCAACTTCACGCGGTCAAACGGCGCCATGCTCGCAAAGTTTCTCGATGCCTATGATGCAACATTCGGCGTGAAGAAGCTTTCGGATATGGTCACGGCCACGGGTTTTCAGATACTGATCCAGTTTTTGGCCATCCCGGATTTTCAAATGTGGAAACAGTATTCTCTGATCCACGCCATGATCCACCTTGCCACAAAGAAACTGGGAACAGCGGCCGGTATTGAGTCTGCCAAAGAGATGCTCGTAAAGGACGCACCGTGGAATCAAATTCAGTTGGCGCTGGAGCACGATCCCAACGGTTCCTACTATTTCGGGATCAATGAGCAGGCTCATGAGGACAATAAGCCGATGCTCAAGATGCTCGTCTGCAATTCCAAAGAAGACATGGAAGGCCGCAGGATGGAAAACCTCGAAGTGATGTGCCGTTTCCACGACGACGAAGAGATCGCCCTGGTTCCGACCTTCAAGGAAGCCTGGAATGGTTTCATCAGGCTTTTCAACGTTTACCAGTTCGTACCCCGGGTTCTCTTTCTTACCTCAAAAGGCATTGCGGACGGCGCTTATTCGGTCTTTATCCCGGAACAGGAGCCGCCCCAACCAGGCGCGGCCCCGGGCGTTGAATCCGAAGAACTAAAGGCGATCAAGTCTGTAACCGAAATATCGTTTCATCCATTTCTGTCATTGATCGAAGCGAGCGGGCTTTCCCTTCCGGAGCCCGGATATGAATTGTGCGATGAGAAGGGGGCGGTAATCGCGACCGCGGAGTTGGGCTGGCCTTCCGCAAAGGTTGCGTTTTTGCTCCCCGGGGAAATGGAATTTGAAACCCTCTTTGTGGAAAGAGGCTGGCGGGTCGCGCCTGTCGCCGAAGCGGTGCTCGATCCGACGAGCGCTGTTCGGATGTTCTCGCAGAATGGCCAGACGAAAAAATCCCGTTCTTAACGACAGCCGATGAGACACAATGGACAGGAGAAGATATGGAAGCGGTGCTTGGTGAGATAAAGGTTGCAATTTCATCGGACTTTTTGAAAGCCTTCTCCATGGTCCCTCACAAGCAGCAGTCTAAGGTGAGGGAATTCGTCGAAAAGTTTCGGATGAATCCCCTGGCGCCAGCCATCAATTACGAAAAGATCAAGCATTGCAAAGACCCGAATCTGCGGAGCGTCCGAATAGACGACACCTACCGGGGGATAGTCCTCAAACCCGACGTCGGTAACGTTTTCCTGCTCCTGTGGGTGGATCATCACGACAAGGCTTACCAATGGGCTGAAAACAAGGTCTACAAAATTCATCCCGAGACCGGAAGCCTCCAGGTCGTAGACGTCCACAAGGTGGCGCCGGGTCCTTCTCTCGCAGATACCCCCAGGGAAGAAAAAGGCCTTTTCCATGACCTCAAGGATAACCACCTTCTCCAGATCGGCGTTCCCGTGGCCTTTCTGCCCCTCGTTCGCAGCGTCATGACCGAAGCCGACCTGGACCGGCAGGAAGCCGTGCTGCCCCAGGAGGCGTATGAAGCGCTTTTTCTCTATGCCGCCGGTTATTCCTTCGAGGAGGTTTTGAAGGAAGTGGAAAAGCAGGAAGTAGGAAAAGAAGTCGATACCGGAGACTTCGCCAAAGCCCTCGAGAATCCCGACACGATGAGACGTTTTCATGTCGTCGAGGATGCGCTGGAACTGGCCGAGATCCTGAATGCCCCCTTGGAGCAGTGGCGAGTTTTTCTCCATCCGTCTCAGAGAAAAATAGTCGAAAAAAACGTCAATGGACCGGTTCGCGTGCTGGGCGGCGCCGGAACCGGAAAGACCGTCTGCGCCATACACAGGGCAAAGCACCTGGCTGAAAATGTCTTTAAGGCTGATGGCGACCGCATTCTTTTCACGACCTTTACCAGAAATCTCGCCGCCGACATCCGTGAAAATCTGAGGAAGATTTGTCCCGTCGACATCCTCAGGCGAATCGAAGTGGTCAACCTCGATGCCTGGGTCTCTCAATTTCTCCAGAAAAACGGGTACGAGCATACGATCGTCTACGAGGATGATACAAGAGATTGCTGGACCAACGCTCTGAACCTCGCTCCTAAAAACCTGGACTTGCCGGAGGCTTTTTTCCGGGACGAATGGGAGCAGATCATCCAGGCGCAGGGGGTCTCGTGCGGCGAGGATTACTTGAAAGCATCCAGGCTCGGCCGGGGGAGAAAGCTCAACCGTGTCGAACGAAAATCCCTATGGCCAGTCTTCGAGGAATACCGGGCGCAGCTCAATGAAAAAGGGTTCAAAGAGGCCGTCGATGCGATTCGGGATGCCCGGGTGATCCTTCAGAGCAAGGGCTCGGTCCTCCCATACAAGGCCGTAATTGTCGATGAGGGCCAGGACATGGGCGCGCAAGCCTTTAAACTCATCCGGCAGATGATCCCCGCCGATGGAAGCACGAACGATCTCTTCCTAGTTGGCGACGGCCACCAGAGAATCTACAGGCACAAGGTGGTATTGGGACAGTGTGGGATCAACATCAAGGGCCGCAGCTACAAACTGAAGATCAATTACCGGACCACGGATGAGACAAGAAAATGGGCGACCAGGCTTCTCGAGGGTCGAAAAATCGATGATCTGGACGCCGGCGTCGATGACCAGAAGGGGTACAAGGCGCTGCTTCACGGAGATCCTCCCCGGGTGGTGAATATGGCGTCCATGGCGCAGGAGACCGATTTTATCGTAAACCATCTGAAACAGTTGAAGTCCCAATCCGTTCCCATCAATTCAGTTTGCCTGGTATGCCGCACACATTCTCTGCTGTTGCAATACGAGGCATCCCTGCAAGCGGCCGGATTTGCCACCTACCTCGTCAAGAGGAATGCAGCCGAAAACCGGAGTGCTCCGGGACTGCGCCTTGCGACCATGCACCGAGTCAAGGGGCTCGAATTCGATCACATCGTTATTGCGGGAGTCAATGAGGGTATCGTTCCCCTGCAAATAGTTCTGGAGGGCCAGGATAATCCACTGGCAGTCGAAGAAAACGAACTCCGGGAACGGGCTTTGCTCTATGTTTCTGCGACCAGGGCGAAGAAAGACGTACTGGTTACGAGCTTCGGAAAGAAGAGCAGGTTTATCTGATCGAGATCGAAAGGATAAGGCGGAATGATGTCTCACGATAAAGTGATCTGTCTCGAATATGGCCTGTTCACGATGCATAATGGCGGGCAAAGAAAAGAGGAGTTCCGGAAAATCTTTAAAAAGTACATGGAGTCGAGAAGGCGGGCAAAGGCCGAGCCGCTCCGGCTCACCTCGGCTGGTCCGTCGCTTAGCGTAGCAAAAAAAACAGGTGACCCGCATGTCTGATCGAATTTGCAGAACTTGACGCACACAACTGGCACACCTTCGCAACGGTTTGCTTGAGCTGCGGGGAAAATCCTCTTTGGGTTGCGAGGGTGATGGGGCATAGAAACACCGAGATGATAATCAGAGTGTACGGCAAGTATATTGAAAACGCTCATGGGGCGCCCGCCGGAGGACTGTTCAACGCAGTTTTGCAAGGCCATGGGTAAGCGAGGGCAAGCATGGGGATGATCGAATTTTGGCAAAACTATGGCAAAAATGCTCTCCAAACGACAAAAGGGCCAGGTGAAGATCACCTAACCCCTTGATTTTACTAGCGCGCCCAGCAAGATTCGAACTTGCGACCTACGGATTCGTAGTCCGTTAAAATACTCTTACTCCAAAGTACCCTGACATACTCTTTACCAATAAATACCTTGACTTAGCTATTTAAACCCCCTATACTGTTTCCCGAAAGTTACTCCGAATTCCCACTAAATGTGGGGCTATTGTGGGGCAAATATGCCTCGGTAAGTCCCGGTAAAAGACAATCTACGGTAAATGGAGTGGGGCTATGTCACAGAAAAAATGCAAGACGCAATACCCCGGCGTTCGGTACCGAGAGCACCAGACACGGAAAACTGATAATGGAACTCTCGACAGATATTTTTTTATACGCTATCGGCTTCACGGAAAGCTCAAAGAAGAGGGCGTGGGTTGGTCTTCACAGGGAATGAACGCGAAAAAGGCAAGTCTGCAATTGGCGGCACTGCAAACCGCAAGCAAAACGGGAGAGGGGGCGCAGTCGTTGGCCGAAAAACGCCAGTTGTTAGAAGCGCAAAAACGTGCTGAACGGCTTGAGAAGGAGAGGCAGGAGCGCGAGGCATTAACATTTCAGCAAATCTTCGAAGAAAAATATTATCCCGATGCGAAAACATGCAAGACACAGCGGACCTATCACCGGGAAAATCAACTTTTCAATTTGTGGATAAAAGCAGTCGTTGGGGATGTGATCTTGAAGGACATAACATTGAAACATATCAGTAAAATCAAACAAAATATGTTTGAAGCGGGCCGAGCACCGCGCTCTGTGAACTACGCCTTGGATGTGATACGGCAGGTTTTCAACTATGCCATTGGAGCCGGTTTCTTTCAGGGTCACCACCCAATTGCCAAGGGCTTGAGGATTTCCGACCGGAAGCTTCACAACGAGCGAACCCGTTTTTTCACGCAAGATGAAGCCGACATGCTCCTCAAAGCGCTCAAAGAGAAAAGCGAGATAGTTTACGAACAGGCGCTGATTAGCGTCCACTGCGGGTTAAGAGCCTCAGAAATTTTTGCTCTGACATGGGGTGATGTTAATCTTGCGGTTCGGGAGCCGTTTATCAGGGTGAAGGATTCATCAAAATGCCTTCCAAGAAACGTTCCGATGACAAAAGCAGTTCAGGCGCTATTTTGTGAAAAGCAGTTCGGTGGAATAAGCGAGTTGATCTATCCTGCCCGTGACGGAGGGCAAATGGAGGCTATTTCTGACACCTTTGACCGAGTTGTCACAAAATTAGGATTGAACGCCGGTGTTACAGACGATAGGCAAAAGGTGGTTTTCCACACCTGCCGTCATACCTACGGGAGCTGGATGGCGCAAAATGGCGTGCCACTCTATACGATCAAAGAGCTGATGGGGCATCATAATATCGAGACGACTCAACGGTATGCTCATCTTTGCAACGTCAACTTTCAAAATGCAATCAGAGTCTTTGAAGAGGGTTTGACAATCATCCCCGATGGCGTAGACACCGGGAACCATCCCCTTGAGGCTGGAGGCAATAGCAATCCTTAACCGTTGCAGATTACCATTCCAGAGCCTTGCAAACATTACTAAAGGGTTAAATTCGTGGGGAAATGCCGATCCACAAACTCCATCGCCTCGTTAACCAAATCGGGTTGTTTTCCAAAATGCTTCTTCCGATCGATCAAAAGCGATTTGAGTTGTTCCCCGGTAACCCCATAGCTCTTCCGCAGAAAAAGAAGTGAACTTACTAGCTCAAGCCAGTCCTCATCCTTTTCGCGTCCTTTGAAGATATCCTTGAATTTATCAACTTTTTCTTTGGTTTGCTCCTTGAAATGATACTTGGAGCTTTCCGTGTTGTATTTTTCCTCATTATATGTGATCTCATAGGCATCGTCGGCCAAGGATGGCGAATACGGCCCATGAAGATACCAGTTATACGGGTACTCAAAAGTTAAACCCATTTGCTTAAGTATAAATACTGATTTCTGTAAAATCTTCCTCTGTTCGAACGTTCCAATGTTTAGCCAATCCAGCTCTTTAAGCAAAAGGTTCAATTTTCCTGCTCTGGAAAGCATTTTCTCCTCCATATGCTTAGAATAGAATATCAGTATCTATGTTATCCTGAAATGCCTTTTTAGCAGTATCAATGTCTATCCCAAGCTTATCCAAAATTATCGGATTTACAAATAAATAAAAAAACTGAAGTTGCTTTGTATTGACTTGATTAAGCAGAGTACTCTTGTCTGAAACGATAAAGCCTATTCGATTAGAATATATAACTCTTGTAGCCTCTTCCCTTTCATCAGGTGATGGCGGCTTTTCTGGATCATAGAGGGAACGCATTTTAGTCAGCTTAGATGGTGGAAAATCGTAAAATACCGCTTGGATAGGATATCCTATTTGTTTGCAAGCGCTCTCCACTTGTACTTTTAAAACCTTCTTATAAGATTCTATCTTTTTAGCAGAATCCAGATCAATTATAGCCTGTTTTGCTATAATGGCCTGCGGTATCTGGCCACTTAAAATAAGTTTGATGCTCTCATTAACAATGAAATCTAGAGAGTTCCAATCGGGATTTGCTCGATCTAATTTGCTATCAAGGTAATTATGAAGTAATCTCATCCTATACATCAAGTAATTGTCATTAAAATCGTATAACCTATGATGGTCGTTTTCGTTTATTATTGTATTTATTTCAGTCTTGTCATAAATATGAATTGAACTTTCCATGCACTCGATCATGTATTCATAAACCAAATTGAGAAGTCTTTCCAAATAATATATCTTTGGATTAAAAATTATCTGAATGTACATGAAATAACGTGCAAGAACATAATGTTCTACTGCATGAATCCCCTTCTCCTTGACACCGAGAATAGGTTCATCTTCGTAAATTTTGCAGTCCAGCATAGAAACAATGTGGTCCAGTTCAATGTTACCGTATGAAACTCCCAAAAAGGTAGAGTCTCGTAAAAGGTAGTCTAGTCGGTCTGCATCAAGCTCTGAATGTAATAGCATGGTATGATGCAATTTAAGCGATCCTCCAACAATAATTCTACCCACATCATCTGGAACAATGTTATAGCTGGTGAGAACCTTACGAAGATCTTCCCATTTCTGAACTATTCTACACGAGAGCCGTTCGTGCAGCTTCGCCCCTGATGCCTTTACAGCTTGAAGGAGATCAACTCCCTTTTCACGATCTTCTTCGGTGTTGACTTCCTCCACTTCGTCCGCAGTTGCTCTTCGGTATGCTACATTCTCGGTGGCCTTCTCACCAAGGTGAGAAAATGGGAAATGCCCGACATCGTGCAATAACGCAGCAAGGCGCAGGAGCTGGTGCTCTTCGTCTTCAATTGGCAGGACAGCGGAGAGGTTTCTGCGAATGTGGTTTACCATTTTGTCCATTATGAACATCACGCCAAGTGAATGGGCAAACCGAGTGTGGACAGCATTCGGAAAGATTATATGGGCCATCCCAAGCTGTTTTATATGGTGGAGGCGTTGAAAAATCGGCGTATTGATGATTTTGACTTCGATTTCAGTGAGGTCGATGTACCCGAAAACAGTGTCATAAAGCCTATCAGTGAATTTTAACATTCCACACCCACCCGTTTGGCGATCAAAACTATACACTTCCTCCTGCTACCCGCTATAAGCTCCGTAAGTGGCCGTAAGATGTTAACGTTCCACCGCAAGTATCGTCAATGGGGTGACGGCAGTAATCAGGTGCGGACATTACTAAAAATAGTGCTAGCACGCAATTGGAAAATTCGAGGGGAATGAATTGTCGCCTCCCTTTCGGTTGACTTCCTCGCTGTTATTTATCGCTACCTGTTACCTGCGGTTTCGCCAAATTGGGCGAATCGGCCCTACAGTTCGTTGGCATATAAACTTTTGACCTCTTCAGGTTGTACGCAGAGGTAGTCGAGGGTCTGCCTCTCCGAGCTGTGATTGAAAACGACCATCAATTCGGCCACACCCCGCCCGAATGTCACCCGTTGATGAAAGCCGAAGCTTTTACGCAAACTATGGGAACCAAAATTTCCAGAAAGGTTTATGGCGCTACACCATTCCTTTACCAGCCGGTTTATCGAAGGAACAGTGAGAGGTTGGCCGCTCCGCCCACAGAACAGTGATTCGTCATCACCGTATTCCCTGCTGGTAAGCAGGCGCTTGATTGCATCGATGCAGGTTTTATTGAGGCTGATACGCCGCCTTTTTCCAGTCTTTTTCTCCCGCAGTTCGATTTCGCCCAGCGGCTTGAGCGATCTAACCTGACCGGCCTTAATCTGAAGAAGGTCGCTGGCTCTCAAGTTGGTATTAATTCCCATGACGAAAAGGCAATAGTCGCGTGGCCTGTCCGACAGGAGTTTTTTGATCGAAGCGATGTCCTTGGTGGATTTGATCGGTTCGACTTTGATCTCAGCTCCCGATCTTGGATGATTGAAATTTTCACCTTTTTTCACGGCCATCTCCAATTTGGCTAAGCGTTAACTTTTAAAGCTATTGTAGCAAAAGTTAACGCAAAAGTCGAGACAATTTCGTCGAATCGCCGGTTGGATTGGATAAGTGTGCGTATTTATGTGGATATGGGGCATTTTGGCATCGTTAACTTTTCTGTTAAAGTTAACGCGACCATCCTTGCCGCCAAGCATTCCTATCGGGTAGAGCCGCATTCAAAGAAAAAGAGTCTTTGGGCCGTTCAGAAGCAGTTGGGCCTTCGACCGATTCATTTCGCGCTCTGACTAGCGCACAAGAAAAGATTCCGGCGACCCGCTATATGAACTGAATGGTGAGTTTGTAGCGAGGAGGCGTTCGTCAGCGGAGAATCGATAACGTGACCACCCAGAATGCCCCACAATTGACGATCTCCCCCTCTCCCATATTCGCGGATTTAATTTCGATGTCGGCTACCAGATTATTCTTTCCAATCTAATCGCTCAGTCGCCTTCGTACTGAAAGCTTCCTTGACCTTCTCGTTGATGAGTCGGTCAATCAATTGGGTGTTGGTTAAATTCCCATAAATCTCTTTCAATAGGCACAATTTTTTGCTATCAACACGGCACCGCAACATCGTAGTGTTTATTTTATATTTTTCTTTATTTACTTTTCTATTAGTGATAGGAATGTTGATGATTTGTTCGTTGAAATGTTCTCCATATTTTACATCAAAAAACATATCAGCAATTGATGGAAATTGTTTTGTTAAATCATCTAAGCATAGCCATGATATACCTTTTTTATACCCATCCTTAATATACTGTTCTGGGTCGTCCTTGTAAGTGTTATACACCGTTGACGAAATTCCACGCTGTATTGAAAACTGCCTGAATGTCTTGGTCTTAAGCATCTCAGGTTGGTTTACCCAAGCGCCAATATTGTTGTAAATACCTCGAAATGGACTATTGTGATACTCCTCGTATCGCATAATGTACGGTAAGCAGTTTAACGTCGCTAGAATAAAGATCCTTCGGAACGTATCCACAATGTCCTTAACCCAAAATTCGCGTGAATATGTACCTGACGGATCATATGCACAAAGAACATATAGTTTAGTTGGCATATCACTGTATTTACGCCATAGGTGCAACTTTCTGGTAATAATTGCTGTATCCTCTATTCGGTCATATGCGAAAATCATCTCTCGATGATAATTAGCCGTAGCGAGTTTTTCAGCCTGTTCTTTTCTGAGACAACGGACATCGTTTCCCTGCTTGAATTGAAACGGCTTCCCAGTCTGAATCAGTTCGTCTAGCAATGGCCCCCAGTCCTTATATCCAAGGAATTGGTCATCAATCAAACAGATGTAGGGGCGATTGCAGTCCAAAAACTCTGAAACATGAGACGCGAACTCGACCTTCTTTGCAGTGCGATTGATACAGAAGCTACAGCGTCGAAAACAACCTCTGGTTAACCGTCCGATTGAGTACTCGGTATAATATTCAAACTCTTTTGCTTTCTTTCCATTTTGAATTTGTTGTTCAATCCATTTGTCGTAAAGATGATAATCAGGAAAATGATGTTCAATTTCTGGTGGTAGGTTCGGAGATTGGTCAAAATAAAAGCCCGACCCACCATCGATTGTATTTGGCATGTTTAGAAGGCCATCGGGAATCCATGAGCTGGTAAACACCTTAGCGACCCACAACAAATCGTATTTGCCAATGGAATTAAAGTCTGTGACCAATTCGACTCTGTCACGCCTCTTTTTGTGGTATCCTGATATCTTCATACAGGCCAAATTGGGAAAACGGTGATTTGTTCTCGAAATGAGGTCGCAGTCAACGATTTTCACACGCAAGAAACTTTCTCCCACCAAAAAGTGTATTCCACATTGCGTTTAGTCTGTATCTATACGATTTGATGGGAGTTTTTTCAACTATTTTCTGCTATACTCACGTTTCCGGTTTTGGAATGTTTCGCTACACGCTCTAGCGTGCTCCCGTGTTGCATACTCGCCATGCTCTATCTCTCCGCTGATGTTGACTGGCGACAAACCCACCGGGATGGGCCGAAATCACGATATACCGGTATTTACCAGACAGCAAGGCCGGGGATTTCCTTCGCCAAAATTCAGTCATCGAACGGCGACAATTCCACTTCAGGGTCATGGAACGGATTATATCTGTCTCGCAGTGGTCTGGTCCTGCATTTGCAAGAGGCAACATATCGGTCATGTTTTTCACTGATATCGAGCCGTTCGATAACCTCGAATCGTTCTCCACAGTGGTCGCATCGGCGATGCATCTAGCCGATGGTCTTCTCGCGGGTTGTTTCGTCCTCCATTTTATTCTCCTTGTTTGCGGTCGTTGGCCGGTGGGTCGTCCGTGCCGGTCAGGATTTCTTTCAGCATTACCTCCAGCTCCGGCTCCATGGGGTCTATCGAGGCGAATAGGCGTGATAGACGACCTTCGCTGACCGATATATCGTAATCCTCTAATAGAACCCTCCTAACCTTCCAGAGGGGAAGCCCCTTCCGCCTGCGATGCTCATCGAGCTAGTGCGGAGTAGGCGCGAACTTACCTCTCATTTTGTTTTACCTCCTTGTCCGTGGTGGGGTTATAGATTTCCTCATCATCGACATCATCGAAATTATAATAAATTAATGATCGAAAAGAGTCAGAAGTAGATCGCAAATCGGGAGGCATTCCATAATCGGTGCACCACCTGCTGCCCCTTTCACCCGCATTTCGAAACTCAGTGCGGCCCAGAATATTCTTGGCGGTGTTACCTCAAAAATCCCATTGGATTTCGGGGCCTATATGCATCGATAAATCGCAAAGGGATGGTGGGGCAAGGAAATACGCTATTCAAAGCGTTATGGAATTAGAATCACTCAATTTCGCTGGCTTTTTTCTTCCATCGTTCTATACTGCATCTTTTGCTTGAATTATTAATTTTTAGCGGCAAGATGGTAGTCATAATATTTAGCAGGGATGCGAAAACAGATTTTGGACGGACCAAATGCCGACCCTATCAATTCACACGGTCAGAAATCTGCAAGAATTTGCTAAGTTTCTTGAAGACAGATTGTCAAAACCGGATTCTTATCTCTGGTTTCGTGGTTGCGGTCAAGCGGGCTACTGCTTGATTCCATCACTCTATCGCCATCCCACCCTGAACAGAATTGAGGCTCTGCTTGAAATCGAATCAAAGATTTTGGTTCGATTTAAACAGCGAAGTATACCTTATTTGACCAGAGCACTCGTTACGGATTGGGAATATCTCTTTTTTATGCAGCACTTTGGAATTCCTACGCGCCTATTAGACTGGACGGAAAACCCACACGTGGCTCTCTACTTCGCGTTGACTGTAGCACAGTATCAGTTGATAGGCGCGTCAGGTTCCTATATAGAGGATGCTGCAATTTGGGTTCTCAATCCAGTAGCATGGAACCAAAAAGTACTCACCCATATAGGATATACAGGAGGGATTTTGTCTGTCAGCGACAGTGAAGCTCGTGGCTATGCTCCTTTGCCAGAGATTTCCTTGATGCCCAGCGAACCAATCGCAATATACGGTGCACATAATAGCCCACGGATCATTGCCCAGCGTGGGGTTTTCACGATATGTGGAAAAAATTTGGAGCCGATGGAGAAAATCTATGAAGTCAATAACTTTCCGCAAGATTCCCTTATTAAGCTGGTGATTCCGAAAACGGAGATAGAGAGACTACTTCACTCTCTGGTCGCCATCGGATATCATGATTCCGCAATCTTTCCTGATTTGGACGGATTAGCGAAAGAGACTAGAAGAATCTTTGGATACAAGGTTTAGCGATGTTCAAAGTCAGACCTTTCGAATCAAAAACATTAAGTTGGTGGAACGATGAGCGATTAAACATTGACATGCATCCACCATATCAAAGGAGAGGACGGCTGTGGAGTCCGAATGACAAAGCTTATCTGATTGACTCCATTCTCAATGATTTTGATATTCCGAAGGTTTATCTTGCTGATTTTACATATATTGATAGTCCACTTAACTTTGGAAAGAAGCCCTATGCCGTTATAGACGGTAAACAGCGTTTTGAAGCGATTTTTGATTTCTTCGATGGCAAATTAATGTTGAATGAAGATTTTATTTTTTATGATAATCCTCTTTTAAAATTAGGGAAGCTCAGTTACAAGGATTTAAAAGCCAATTATCCTAAGTTATCCAGCAAATTTGAGAATTTTAATTTATCAGTCGTTACTGTTATTACCGATGAGGAAGCTAAAATACAAGACCTCTTTGTTCGGCTAAATAGAAGTAAGCCTTTATCTGGCGCGGAATTACGCAATGCCATGCAGGGTAAAGTGCCGCCACTGATTCGACAGGTAGCATCTCATACCTTTTTTAAGGATAATGTTACGTTTAATATATCACGAGGTCAAGATTACAATGCCGCTGCGAAACTCCTTCTACTGGAGTTTCGCGGAAGATTTGTAGATACTAAGAAGTTCCACTTGGATCGATTTGCCGAGGAAGGATTAAGAACCGAATCTGTGGATTTTGAAAATGCCTCGAAATCGGTAATATCTAATCTGGATGTTATGACATGGGTTTTCATTAAGGATGACCCTCTGCTTAAATCTGAGGGGCCTCTCACATTGTACTATTGGTTTATCCGTAATAATCGAGAGTATCTAAAGTCGATTCGTGAATTTATCATAACCTTCGAGCGCGAAAGAGCTAGTAACAGAAGGCGAATGGGCAAGAGTTCGGAACTTGCGAACGAAGAATTACTCAACTATGACATTCTAAGTAGGAGTATTAACGATAAAGCTAGTTTAGTGAGACGGTATTCAATACTGGTAAGGCGATTCTATGAATTCTTGAATATTCCTGATGCGGAAAATATTGCCAAGAAGCAAATCGCCTCGTCAATATGAGTTTAAAATGGAATTCGCTACAATCACGAGAATTTCAGACCTTCAATAAAGGCATTAAGCACATCGGTTCTATCGTTGAAGAGCCTGCCACTTGCTTCGGCGCTGGTAAAATGAGCGGTTAATTTTGTTCGGATTGTTGCCTCTGGCATAGCATCTTCCACCGTTTTCACGGCCCATGAGCGACCGGGGTGCATGGTATCCCATGGGGACCGTTTGTTCGCCCTTGTTTCGGCGGCATCCCCATGCTTTCCTAGACCGTAGCAAATGGCCGTTTCATTGTTCCAAACAGGCTTAAAGAAGTCGATCAAGAAGGACTCGGCGGGTTTTTCCCAGCCGCTCTGAACCACAAGGTACCGGCAATCGAAGTCCGAAACGTCCAAGGTGGTTGTGGCTTTTGCGATATTTTTGCGGTGTTCTTTCAACCTGCCTGATAGCCTCGCCTTTTGTTCGATGGGCGTTCTGGCCGTGGCTGTATCAGGGTCGGCCTTGCCAACGTAGATGGGTACTTCCTTGCCCGATATCGGTTGATAGGCATCAAATTCGCCCCGATAATAAATCGCATACACTCCCGCGCCATAGAAATCAACGACCTCGACCAAGGGAACAAGCGGCTGAGAAACGAGCGCCAAGGCAATGAATCGACCGACGAGGTTGGGATTGGCGGGGTCGAACATGGCCGGTGGAAGCTTAATGGGGTCTATATCCCGCAGAAGTTCCTCGACTTCAAGACCGACCTTCTGGATCTCCTGATTGAGCCGATTCCGACGAGCCGCTGTAATGCTGTTCGACTTCGCCTCTTGTCGGATGGCCTCGATGTTCGTCCGTAAATTATCTATGAGTTGGGTGGCAACGTCCTCTTTTTTCCGTATCATCGTTATACCTAAATCGAAGCAACGCGAGTTCCGCTGGCTGATAAATGTTCTTGTATGCTGGTAGCGATGACTTCCGCAAGCCTGACAGGGACAGCATTGCCAAGTTGACGCATATTCTCGGTCCATGAGCCGGTGAAAACATAGTCGTCTGGAAAGGTCTGGAGTCTAGCGCTTTCCCTGACTGTAAAATAACGGACACTGTCGTCAGGTTTTAACAACATGTTTTCTCCACCGGGAACTCCATGATCTCCGGCCTTCAGTGTCTTGGCTGGTTCATCGAGGGGACTTCCTGTATGGCCAACATATGGACGAGCACCGGATTGAAAGATATGATTTGGAATTGACCGTGATGACGCTTCCCTTTCGGGGTCGGGTAGGTCATGAATCGCATCCCTCACCGTTAGCCAAGCAGCGGCAGAGGGGCGCTCAGGAAGCCTTGAAATCTTGGAAATATCCTTCGGTGGTTCGGGTAATCGTTTCTTTGGAAGCTGGTGCCTTTCCCAATATATACCCGAAACCCATTGGTCCCAAAGGAGGGCCTCACGGGAATGAGTTTCATCGGGGAAGTTCCATTCTATCCCCAAATCGGTCCTGAACCCAGCTATGAAGAACCTTTCCCGCCGTTGAGGGACACCGAAGTTAGCAGCGTTTAAAACACGGGAAATGACGTTATATTGAAGACCGTGATAGCGGCCTTTAGTCCTAAGCCGCTCCAACCTGCCCAAATGGTCGAACCATTCTTCATTTGGTTTCTTGATGACCATGGGGAAACTGAGCTGAAGCTTGATATATTCGACGTAGTTGATGAAAGTGGCGCGAGTGAGTCCTTTGACGTTTTCGAGAATGAAAGCCTTCGGTTTAATTTCCCTGACTGCGCGTATAGCATGAGGGAACATGTCCCGGCTATCCAAGTAACCCTTGTGTTTTCCGCCAAGTGAGAACGGCTGACACGGCGGGCCACCGGAGATTACATCGATTTTCCCCGCGAGATTACAGAAGGAAAAATCCCGAATATCGGCACGGACAATAGGCCAGCCCTGAACAAGACCGCTGCCCCTTTTTTGATTATCTCGGATGGTCGCGCAGGCATCACGGTCCCATTCGATTACCGCAACGTGATGAAAACCTGCTTTTGACATTCCCATTCCGAGTCCGCCAGCGCCAGCGAACAACTCTATCGAAGCCATTATGCCGCCCCAAGAAAATCTTTGATTTTGTTAACAAGCACATCCCTGCTCGATACTTCACATTCCCATATGACCCGAACCGACCAGCCTTCCCCTTCGAGCCTTTCCATTATTTCCGCATCCCTCTCCTTGTTCCGTTGTAATTTGGGAAGCCAAAATTCCAACCTAGATTTTGGCAGGCGGGCGAGTCCGCAGCTATCATGGCGATGCCAAAAACACCCGTGAACAAAAATAATTTTCTTAAGCTTCCGAAAAACAAGGTCCGGTCTTCCCGGTAAATCGGCGACATGCAGTCGATAACGATAGCCCAAGGAGTGAACCAACCTTCGGACGGTCATTTCAGCTTTACTATCCCGATCACGGACCCGCCCCATGCGTTCACTGCGCTCTTCGGGCGTAAGAGTATCTGCCATTCGAACACCCCACCGCATCTGACTGGATTATACCGACCAACGGTAGTTTACATCATCTTTGGGGATGATTGAAGATAGAAATGGACGAGTGCGGTGAGGCGAACCGAAATGGTTTAGCGGGGGCGACCACGGGCGGGAACCTGCGCTGGCCAATGGTCCTATTCTTCTTCCACGGTGACACTCACATAGGAGCGCCAGTCCGCCCACATATCGACAAGGTCAATCTCTTCGTTGTGATAATCCATCATCTCCCTCCTGAGAAAATCGAAGATGATATCCTCCACGGTCGCTCTGGCGGGGTCGAATTCGACCTCCTCGCGTGTGCCATCGTTGCCGATGAGAATTGCCCTCATGTGGTTCTGTACCCCTCTCTACCTCGTCTCCACATTACGCTTTATATGCTGAGAAACGTTGGCGGCAGATATCTATCAAATCTTCAAATTCCAACGACCTGACAGGAATTGGCTCTAGGAGCATAAGGGTATCAGGCATCCATTTCCCCATAACCTCTATAAAGTGGCGATAAGATGGGTAATTGTCCTTCGGGAACTCGGCTCCCGGTAAAATTTGCGGTTCTTCACCTTTGCGGGACACGAAGGAAACCCACTTATCGCCGACATCGGCTAGGCCATCTATCTGGTCATCACTCCAACCGTCACATCCGACCAGCTTCACCCTTGTGGGCCTTTTCGTGGCTCTACGTGGTGAAATATCGGCCAGTGAAGACCGAAGATTCGGATGCTGTTCACGGATGCGCTTCCAAACTGGTTTTGCTGGTGAACTTTCGACTGACCACACGGTCACAGACAGAAAAACGCTACGAAATCGCAGCCCTACACCCATCAATTTGTCCGT
Organism: Deltaproteobacteria bacterium; assembly: GCA_021780695.1. Lineage (GTDB taxonomy): Bacteria > Desulfobacterota > Syntrophobacteria > Syntrophobacterales > Syntrophobacteraceae > SbD1. The sequence goes on along the minus strand of JAJXYD010000007.1, from coordinate 4,282 downwards.
TTGGATATGGAATTCATTCTCCAGTCCTAGAGTCAATGGGGCGTTTAAAACTGAATTCCACCAATCTGAAACGAGGTTGGAGGGTAACGTGCTGAGTGGCGGAATCGAAGTCTTGTAAATCCCATCGGGAGGTTCAAAGGGAAAAAGTAAAAACAAATCGGGACAGGCAAAGACTTGAGCCGATAGACCCCCATTAAAAAATTTGATGGAGCCAATACAGAATCCACCATTGTTGACAATCGGAACTACATTTCTATTATCATGATGTGTGCTTAGCTTTAAGCCGTTCGGAAGAATATTAATCAATCTGTCCATATCGAGCATACTCTATATATTGGCACTTGCATCAGTAGCTATAATGGCACAACATATACTACCACACTCAAGATATATTGTCAATATGAATGTTATAGTGCTTGTTGATAATAGAATTATCGATGTTTTTGCTATTGAACTTATTTCAAAACGCCACGAACTTGCTAGATGCGATTGACGACTGGTCGGTATGATGGCCTCTGTTGTGACCATTTTGATTCTTTTATATTAATTAAAGAATAACGTTTTTCGGGAGATGATATGCCGCGCAGACTCCGACCAATACCGCTTCCAGAGCCAGTTGAGGAAGACATCCTCACAGAAATCGAAAAGTTAATGCGCAATTATTTGCGGGACACATCGATATCGGTCATAGCAAAAAAAGCAATTTTGCGGCGAATCAGAAGCTTGAGCCTCCGCCTATGATGGCCCCCCGCTTTCTTCTCCTTGACTCCCGGCAATGATTTGGGGTTCTATTTGGTCAGAACCCTCAGTAAACGGTAATACAGCTTACAATCTTCACCGCTGGTCCTGTTTATACTGTCGCAAACGAGTTTCTTTAGCTCCATCACGGAAAGCCCCTCGAACTCATAGTCAAATAACTCAGCCATCGTTATGCCGAGCGCAACGGCCAGATTTTCCAAGCTCGATAAAGTCGGATTCCCTCGACCGCGCTCAAATTCTCCAATATTTTTCGGCGAAATCTCAGCCTTCTCGGCTAATTGTTCTTGCGTTAAACCCACCTTCTGCCTTAATTTCTGGATTCGCTTGCCCAAAGCGGCGCGTGAATAGTTCATCTTAGCCCCTCCGTGACAGAATATGGCGCACAGGATGGGGCGGTTGACACCCAAGAAATACCCGCTCATGACGATTTTTCGGTAATTTATTACCGCCGCTTTATGGTAGAATGGGTTATTGAAAATAAATGAACGGGATAGACCGTAAGAAGCTTATGAGCACTGCGGAGCGGATTGGGGGCCTCTGATGAAAATAGCTCATTTCCTGAAGTTTGCATGGGAGCGGTTTGAACGACCATTAAGAGCACGGACCTTCCGGTTCCACTCGCATGGGAGCCTGATTTCGCTGAGAGGGCCGCTGCCATTGAAGTCTATCCAGCCGGTTCGCTCGTTTCCTACGGTCTTCCATCGATGGGCCACAAAAAGAAGGAACACGGGAACGTTCGCCGACAAATTCTGGAGGGCCTGAAAAAAACATATTCAATTCGAGATTGACCCGTCCCTTGCGGAGTTGGATGCAAACACACTCGATGCAGTAATTTGCGTCTTGGCTGGCGGGAACGGATTTTCTCACAGGAAGCGCTCTGGCTCCAAGTGATGCCACCACACCAATCGGCATCGATGAAACCCGAAATGAAGGATGGTTTTGGATAAAGAGAAGATGAAATATATGAAAAATTGGTTGGTTGGGGGCGCTTCCGACCTTTTTCAAAGCTGCATTCCCCGACCCTCTGTATAATGGGGATTTGGCTGCTTGTAAAAAGGCACCTGCCTTTTATCCAAAGGAGGAGCAACAAGTCATCGCATTGTGAAAAATAACTTTAACTTTCTTAATTAAACTAAAAGGATTATCATGAAAAAAATAGTGTTGATAGTTGGCTTAGTATTAGGTTTGGCGACTCAGGTATTTGCGAGTGGTATGGGTATCATTGTGGTCAGATCAGACGACAATACATACGGGTATAATGGGTATGTATACATGTATGACACAGAAGAAGGGGCAGCGTCATGCCATAACGAAATTGTTCGTACTGGCGCACGAGGTACAACATGTAGCCAATTATCGGTTGCTGTTCCTGCTGGAACGAAAGTGTATATGAATGGTCAATCTGGTCCTTTTTCGTCTGTAGTAGTTCAAGATGGGCCAAAGAAGGGTCAAAGTGGACTTATATTTTCGTCCTGTTTTTTGGAGATACAGTGATGTCTGTAATATACGCCTTTACGCTTGAATTAACCTAGATAATAGCGGAAGTATGGTATCGGTTTGCCTACAACTATTGGACAATATGCGCCGCCTGCGGCAAGCTTATGTCGGAGAAGGTCCAAACCTATTGCCTGTTCTTTATGGTAGAATGGGTTGGTGAAAATAAATGAACGGGATAGACCGTAAGAAGCTTATGAGCACTGCGGAGCGGATTGGGGGCCTCTGATGAAAATAGCTCATTTCCTGAAGTTTGCATGGGAGCGGTTTTCGATAGGTGCATGTATATGCACCACCGTTCTGCTGTATTCCTTACCGACCTCTTCGGCGGGACCATCGAGCGGTACTCTGGATTGCCGAAATTCATGCCACACCGAATATCAGGCATGCTTGGAAAGATGCCAGTCCCTTGGCTCATATACTACCTCCGATGCCGGGAACCTGAATCTTTCTTCTGAACAAGTCTCAAGATGCTCCGCCACATGTGGGAGCCAGTGTCTTCGTTGTGAATCGAATTGTGACAATCTGGACAGGTGAAAATACTCTAACTGATGGAGAGGCTATTTTCTATGGGGGATAAGATGTGTTTAGAAGGCGGAATACCCCACGACGCTTCCACTATTTGCCCTAAATGTGGTTACCAGCGGCAACCCAATGATGATGAATACTATTCGAAACTAGAATGTCCGAAATGTGGACTGATATACAGCAAATTCGTTCCTCCGCCCCCACCAGAGCCTGAACACACGCTAGAATCGGGGCAATTCGTACAGACGGAGCTTCCTAAAAAGGATAAAGTCCAACCGGACAATCGACCAAGTATAAATAACAAATTAACTGTTCTGCGATGCCTTGTTGCCGTCGGTATACTTATTTCACTATGGTACGTGTGGTAACTTGTCAGTGTCCACAATGACCTAAAAAAAGGTATTGCCGCTTACGACAAGGCTGACTATATAACGGCTTTTCATCTACTCGAACCAATGGCAGAACATGGTGATCCAAAAGCTAAAAGTATAGTAGGCTATATGTATGACAAGGGCTATGGTATAACTAAAGACTGCGCATTAGCGTTGAAATGGTATCGCAAGGCGGCTTCTCAAGGCAACGATTCCGCAATATGCAACCTTGGTGTAATGTATGAATATGGTGAAGGCGTTACACAAGACTACGCTGAGGCAGTAAACATGTATCGTCAGTCCGCTGACAAAGGGAATTTGGTTGCACAATGCAATCTTGGAAATATGTACGAAAAGGGCCTTGGGGTAGATAAGAATTACGATAAAGCAAAGGCGTTGTACCGTAAAGCCGCTGAACAAGGAAATGCACGTGCGAAAACGCGACTGAGAAACCTATCAAATGTATATGACTGCAATATACCATTTAACGACCCATCCAATAGTACTGTTATTAGCATCACACAAATAGAAGTTGGGGATGTAACTGTTGACAACGATCATTGCTATGAGTTTCAGTTAAACGAAGCTCACAAATCAAATAAAGAAATGGTGTTTCTTGAAATTAAGTTTAGCAATCTCAATTGTTCGGATGGCAACATTTTCTATTCTGACTTCCTGTTAAAAACGGTAGATGGAACTGTATATCCGGCCTCGCAGCCAAGCGATTATATACAAGGAAACATACCTATAGGATCAACCACATCGGGTGGTGTAGGATTTATAGTGGATAAGGGAAAAGTGCCTTATCAAGTACTATACAGGACAAAGTATATTAATACTTGGACTCATGAACCCATTTATGCGCGTTCTTCATTAATAAATGATGTATCGATATTTGATGTCTTCAATCCTACTAGTCGGTAGTGTGATTTTGCGTGTCTCGAAAAGGTTAATGACCTTTGCGGGTCATAAAAGTATCTCTAAGATTGCAATACAAGCGGAGTCTAGTGTTACGTTCCTTAAATTCAGTGATATATAATTAGGCCGCACAGGGCTTTCCCGTATAGTTCCATTTGAAGGGCGCCGCCTTTTTTTCGTTATAGCTTTTTATGTAAAGCATGATGTTTTGT
>JAJXYD010000029.1 GCA_021780695.1 Deltaproteobacteria bacterium | reverse complement strand
TTCTACACCGTCTACAAGCTGCAACGAATGGCATCGCCAACGGCCCGTTTGTATCTGCTGTGTTTCGCCTATCACCGCTTCCGCCAAATCAACGACAACCTGGTCGACGCCTTCATCCATCTCGTCGATCAATATGAGAAGCAAGCCAAACTCGCGTCCGAAACAGCCGCGGTGAAGGCCATGGAAGAGGCGAGCGCCAATCTGAATGCGGCCGGCCAAGTCCTGAATCTGTTTTTCGATCAATCGCTCCCGGATAAGACCCCGTTTTCGGAGATCAAGCAGATGGCGTTTTCTTTACTCGAACCCGAACAGTTTGCTTTGGTTTCCGAATACATGCGAAACATTGAGTTCGACAAGACCGCGTTCGAGTGGACCTATTACGGCGCACTGCACTTCAAGTTCAAACTCAATCTGCGCCATTTGTTCTGCGCGCTGGACTTCGCCGGTTTGATCGACGACGCGCCGCTGCTGGAAGCCGTGGTCTTCTTGCAGGAACTCCTGCGCCAGGGCAAGTCGCTGCGTCAGGCAAAACCGGCCGACTTCCCTACGGGCATCCTAACCAAAGGGGTGCAGCGCTATATGTACACCACGGCCGAGAAACGCAAAGACAACCGACTCGAAGCAGACCGCTACGAGTTCCTGGTTTATCGTCTGCTGCGCAATGCCCTGGAGGCAGGCGATGTGTACGTTCGGGACAGTAATGATTTTCGCAGTTTCGAAGACGACCTGATCAGCGCCGAGCACTGGAAGGACAAGGACGCTGTGCTTCGCGAGATTGGCGCGCCCATTCTGCTGGCCCCGATCGAGGAAACACTCGCCGCTTTCCGCACAGAGCTGGAAGCCAAGTTCGAGCGCACGAATGAGCGCATTGCGAATAGCGCCAACAAATATATCAAGCTCGCCCGCACCAGGGACAAACGCCGATGGTCACTGATCTATCCCACGGATGAGGAGCCCATCAACAGTCCGTTCTACGGTCAGTTGCCGGGCATTGGCATCGCCGAGCTACTGTGGTTCGTGGCCGAAAAGACGGATTTTCTCAGCGCCTTCACTCACGTTCTGGAACGCTACGTCAAGCAGGAGGCCGATCCACGCCTCCTACTCGCCTGCATCGTCGCCATGGGCACCAATATGGGCTTGTGGAAGATGGCGGAAGTCTCCGGTCTCAGCTACCCGTCGCTCCTGACGACAGCTCGCAACTTCCTGCGGGCGGAAACGCTGCACGCCGCCAACGACCTGATTGCCAACCCAACAGCCGCGCTGTCGATGTTTGGCCAGTACGATATCGACGACCTGAAGCATTCCAGTAGTGACGGCCAGCACATCGAAACCCAGATCCCCACAATCAACGCCCGGCATTCCAGTAAATTTTTCGGATTAAAAAAAGGCGTGAACTCTTACACCCTGGTCTCCAATCATGTGCCATGCAACGCGCGAATCATTGGCGCACACGAGCATGAAAGCCACTACGTCTTCGACATCCTGTATAATAACACCACGGACATCCGACCGGAACGCCATTCCACGGACACTCACGGCGCCAATCAAGTGAATTTCTTCCTTCTGTTCGCCTTTGGCTACCAGTTCGCGCCGCGTTACCGCGACCTGCACAAGAAGATGACCGGCCTGGTCGGCTTTCACCATCCGAAACACTATGCCCATTTCCTGATCAAGCCCGCGCGCAAGACCTTCGAGGCGTTGATTATCAGGGAGTGGCCCAACATTCAGCGCATCCTCGCATCCCTTGCACAAAAGGATGTAACCCAAGCGACAATCGTGCGCAAGCTGAGTTCCTACACCCGGCAAAACCAGACCAAGAAGGCGCTTTGGAACTGGAAAATATTCGCCGAACAATCCACATCCTCGACTTTATCGACGATCCCCGATTTCGGCAGAGCGTGCAGAAGTCGCTCAATCGTGGCGAGGCGAACCACCGCATGCGACGCGCAATCTCATATGTCAATTCCGGAAAGTTCCGCGTCAAAACCGAAGCGGAGCAACAAATCTGGAACGAGTGCTCCCGATTGATCGCCAACACGATGATCTATTCCAACATGCTATTATTATCGCGGGTGTACGAGCAAAAGCTTGCAGTAGACGACAAGGAGGCCATTAAAATTCTCAAGGGCATTTCGCCAGTCGCCTGGCACAATTTCAATTTGACCGGCAACTTCGACTTCACGACCGGAGCTTCGCCGGTCGATATCGAAGCTCTGGCGGCGCGCTACGAAAACCCGGATTTTTGGCGTAGGTCTATGAAGGAAGAAGATGACCCACAACAGTAAAGAAGGCTAATTTTACCTTTTCGTGGGGGTGGGCAATAATAGCCCTTTTCAAAGTTTGATGTGTGATAACGTCCTTTATCACACACGAAATCGGGACACAATACAACCGCCCAGGGTCGAGCAACTTCGCCATGTTTCTTTTCAGTTCTAAAGGGGGAGACCCCAACATTCGTGCGAACAGCCGCAAATTAGCGAATAACCCGCAGGATGGTCAAAAACCCCGCGAGGGGATGACCGTGAAAACTGAGGGCTGGTGCGGATTTCAGGAGATACTTTGAGCGTGATCAAAAACAATTGTTTTTGATCATCTGTCCCACCGGTCTCCTCGGTATTGCTGAAAATCGGATTAATTTACGTAGTAAATTCAGCCATATTTAATCGAATTGCGGCTGGTCGCACGAATGTTGGGGTTAGGCCTAAAGAATAGCTTCAATTCCCTTGCGCCGGATCACGTTCAACAGTACGAGCGCTGCGCCTGTTGGCTGTTTTGTGCCCCTTTCCAGTTTCGAAACATAGCCAACCGTTACGTTGAGGTAGTCCGCAAAAACCGATTGGCTCATGTGCGCTTGTTCGCGGATCGTGCGGATATCTTCCCCGCTTAGCGGCGCAAGGTCTGATTTCTCTTTTTCGCCAAGATGGCGCTTTGTAATTTTCCTGTAGGTACTTTCACCGAGCAATCCGCCGGTATGCAAGTCCTCGGCGGTTTCCAACAACGCTTTCGTTAGCCGCCTCAGCTTCTTTTTCTCTGTGATCATAGCTTTACCTCTTGCAATCTTCCCTCTATAACTTGTTTTTCAAGGCATTCCGCCGTGGAACCAAACAAGTCGGCTGCGATGTTTCGCAGGGATTCCAGGTCGTCATCTTCAATGTTGTCGCGTTCCTTCTTGGCAAAGCCGTATAGAAACACGGCCAAATCTCCGCAGCGATAGGCGACAAGCATTCGATACCCGCTTGAACGTCCCTGCCCCGTCCGGGCCACCCGTTGTTTGATGACGCCACCACCCAAATCAGCGTCTATAATTCCGCGCTCGGCCCGCTCAATGGCTTCGCACAAATTTTTATCCTCGATTCGTTCCCGCCGCGCGTAGCGTCCAAACATTTCGTTTTGAATATCCTCACCAGCCCCCCCTCACATTACAAACTATAGCTCATTGGACCATAGTATTCAATCTCATTTTGTGAAGCCCGTAGCAACGGGGTAAAAAACCGAAATAAGAGTGTAAGGCTGTGCACTTCTGCATATTTTCCTTGACGGGAAATAGTAAGCCCTCTATACAGCCATTTATCCGGCTATATGGCTTTATGAGGGGGCGCACATGAAAATCCTGGCGATTGTTGCACAAAAAGGAGGTAGCGGCAAAACCACGCTTGCCTTACATATGGCCGTATGCGCACGCCGTCAAAATCTTCGTACGGCATTAATCGACCTAGACCCCCAGGGCAGCGCTCACGATTGGAACGAGAGCCGTGAAGACGGAGACAAACTTGACGCCGTGAAGGCCGGTTCCGGCCAACTTGCTGCCTTGCTCAAGCAGGCCCAGGCCGGGGGGGGGGGCCGACCTTGTCATTGTGGATACTGCGCCTCATTCCGATAGTGCCGCCGCGATGGTGGCGCAACTTTCTGATTTTATCCTAATGCCGTGCCGTCCTGCCCGGTTCGATCTAAAGGCCATAGACTCGACCGCACAGATTGCGAAGCTTGCCAGAACCCCTGCCGCCGTTGTCATTAATGCAGCTCCAAGGGGGAAGCTGGCCGAGGAGGCACGCGCGGCCTATAGCCATGCTGTAATTGACGGACGCAGCGTTCACGAGTACGAACCGTACGGTAAGGCAGCCGCAGAGATAGACGCCCTTTTCGCTTATGTTCGGCAAATCATGAATGTATAAAGCCACAAAGCCGGCTATATGGCTTTATTGTTTAGGATGGAGTTAAGAAACCATGCCCACAGCAAAACGCCAAAGCCTTGGCAAGATGTTTCCCCCCCCTCCCCTTGATACGCCCACTGAGCCGCGCGAGAAACGGCCCGACAGGATAGGGAAGCGGGCCACCTTGTTCCAGTTGCCCGCCGCCGCCAAGAAACAATTGGCGATGCTGGCGATAGAGCATGATACTACCCAACAAGCGCTTTTGTCCGAGGCTTTGAATGACCTGTTTCAGAAGCACGGCAAGCCGCCGATTGCCTAGCATGCTATTAACTTAGCCGGACAGCCAGATATGTGGCTATATGGCTTTAGCGAGATGCTTTGCTCTATGACTTTATAAAGACTCTTTGTAATCATGGGTAAGTTTAAACAAACGACACTAAAGTCCCACAGAAGTGGGATATGCCCTTTTAGCTTTTAGGGGCCAGAACCCCTCTGGAATGCCACAGAATCGTTTTTTTGGAGCAAGGACGTGGTGTGGTGGCGCCTCCTTGCAACCAGATCAGAGGGCTACGCCCAAAGCCCAGAAAATTTCATCCGCAATGGTGGTACGAAAATATCGACGGTGTCCGAAACCATTTTGCCTATTTTCGGACATCTAAAAAGTCTGAGTACGAAACCGGACCTTTTCGGGCAGTGTTAAAGTGAGCCGATTTATGCACATCCTATGGGACTTTTGTGTCGTTTGTTTAAACGCACCCAATCATAGGTGTCCTAACGCATTGTTGGTATAAAAAGGATTCGTACATCGGAAAGGGGGGTCATGTCGGGACTTCTTAAGTGTCCTGTATTATTGTTGAAACTCAATTCATGCCCCCTTTTCCGGCCCGAGTACGGTCTTCAAAAACTTGCAACAGAAAACATTGAAAAGAAAAATTGTTCTGTTAAATATTTCTCGGTTCAAGACGCTGTCGGCGTTCTCTCTGATGAGAGATCTCTTTCAAGAGATTAAGAATTCTCACCAATGTTTTCTGTTGCAAGTTTCAAGGGCCATTTTTTACGCCAGAAATCGAGCACAAAATCTATTATACGTGTGATACTGAACGGTTACAACTATCAACATGACCCCTCTTTCCGACGTACGAAACCAAAAGAGATCCTTGAAGACGCCGCAGAAGATACACCGGAGTACATGCGGCGCACCGGGTGGCATCAATGCACTGATGTGCTGGATGAAAAGCAGGCGTTGTTCGCAATAGAGGACGAGCTTGGCGATCCGGATTATACGGTTTCCGCGACCAGGACTTGTGCAGGATTCATCGTGTGGAACCACCTGGCTTAGCGATTGCCTCGCGTGCACGAAGACCACAGGGCTTTCCAGAACTGATACAAGGAAAACTTTCGGAGGCCTCCAGTTAAGCGCTTTTCAGAACCATATCAGGTCTATTTCATCCCCCTGTTGACAAAAGCCTCCGGGCAATCGCTGCGACCTGCGCGAATCTGTCGCCACATGCAGTGATGACACAGCACGCCGGCGAAGCCGTCGCTATCCCTGCTTTTCCCGGGGGCATCGCCCCTCAGCAGAAACAGAATATGCGCCCCAGTTCAAGATCGGGGAAAGACCCAAAATAACGCCCCCCCTAAAATGCCCCACAATCGACTTTCATCATCCGATCCATACTCCAACACCCACCTAATTTTGACCTTTCGCCCCTTTGGCTCTCGCTCGGATGTGACATCGAGCTTTCTCAACAAATCACTCGCCCATTTCGTCGGAAAATGATACTTTGCCAAAGTGATCTTAAAAAGGGGAAACTGAAAATGTCTGCCTCCAAAATTCTCATAGATCTCCCTGCCAGAGGGAAATATTGCTTCACGACGGCAGCGGTGAAGAAGGTACTGGGATCTTCCGATGTCGCAGTGCACTCTACCGTTCAACGGTTGCGGAGGAAAGGTGACATCGCTATGCCATACCGGGGTTTCTATGTGATTGTGCCCCCCGAGTACCGTATCCTCGGTTGTCTGCCGGCAGAGCAGTTTATCCCTTTACTCATGGATCACATTGGCGAAACCTATTATGTTGGTCTTCTTAGCGCTGCCCAGTACCACAGTGCGGCCCATCAACGTCCTCAAGTATTCCAGGTGGTCACCGCCAAAAATAGAGCGCCTCTTTCATGCGGCAAAGTCCGTGTGGAATTCATTGCCAGGAAGAATGTCGGCAACATGCCCGCAAACACTATAAATACGCCAAGAGGCATGCTTCGTCTTTCCAGTCCCGAAACAACCGCATTTGACCTGGTCGGTTATCCACAACATGCCGGTGGCCTTGATAATGTGGCGACAATTCTTGCAGAACTGGCTGAAAAGATCGATTTTGCTGAAATAGCCAAGATTGCAGAGCTCTCTCCCCTCCCCTGGGCGCAGCGGCTGGGATATCTATTGGACCTTGTTGGAATGTCGGAAAAGACCGAACCATTGGCTGAGTACGTCGCTGCCAAGCATCGGGTCTCGACCCCGCTTGTTCCATCGGAGCAAACTGACGATGCTGAAAAAAATATGCGCTGGCAGCTCCTGGTGAATGCCCAAATCGAGCCCGATCTATGATCCCACACGACTACATTACCGAGTGGCGACACCGGGCCCCTTGGACCCAGGATGTCCAGGTCGAGCAGGATCTGATCATCAGCCGGGCACTGATTGAGATTTTTTCCCGAAAGCTCCTGGGCGATAACCTTGCTTTTCGTGGTGGCACGGCTCTTTATAAGCTGTACCTTAGGCCCTTGATTCATGGCTCGGCGAACCAAAGTGGAAACAGAGCGAAGGGAGAGTCACAATGGTGTACAGGATGCGCGCAGAGGACGACTCTCCCCTCAAGCTGAAGGTGGAAATCAATTCCCGGGAACATTTCAGTGTGTTCGGGCTGGAAAGTCGGCTGCTTGAGATGAGATCTCGCTGGTTTACCGGCAGCACCGTTATTCCGAGCTACCATCTGGATGAATTAATGGGAACCAAGATGCGCGCTCTGTACCAGCGAAAGAAGGGACGCGACCTGTTTGACCTTTGGTTTGCCAATAAAGATGTCGGCATCGATCCGGACAGGGTGATCGATTCATTTTTGCATTACATCGAGCGCGAAGGCCACAGAGTTTCCAGAGCCGAGTACGAAGAAAATTTGCTAAAGAAGCTTAAAAGTCCGTTGTTTATCAAAGATGTCAGACCTCTCGTTACAGCAGACTGCCCTTGGGACTTCCAAGAGGCAGCCGATTTTGTCATGCGAGGGCTCGTGGCCCGCCTGCCGGGTGAGCAGTGGCAAGGTCTCGCGTGACCTACCGTGAGATAGCCTCGCCCGATCGAAGATCTCCACTCGGAGTCAAATCTCGTTCAAGAGAACATCGTTTACCTCATCGCCGGCAAGGCCAAGATAGCGCATGGTGGTCGCAGGACTTGAGTGGTTGAACCGTTTGGCCAGGACCTCGAAGCCCACCCCGAACCTTGTGCGCTGCATGAATCCGAAAGTCTTCCTCAAGGTATGCGCCCCGTAGTTTCCATGATCGAGATGGATCATCCTGGTCCATTTTTTCACCATGGCATTAACGGCTTGAATGGTTAGGGGCGCCTTCGTCTTGCGACTCGCGAAAAGATAATCCTCGTCTTCCGGCCCGACTTTACGCAGGTAGTTCTTGAGGGCTCCATGGACCAACTTGTTTACCATGAGGATATTCTGTTTCCCCGTCTTATTTTCCTTTATGGTGATGAACTCCCCGGGTTTGAGGGATTTGACATCCTTTACCTTCAGCCTCAAAAGATCACCGACCCGAAGGCCGTTATTGATCCCCATGGTAAAAAGGAGTAAATCCCTTGGCGTCCCGGAGAGAATCTTCTTTATGGCGGCAATGTCTTCGGAGTTCCTTATGGGATCCACCCGGATCGTTCGCCCCTTCTCCGGATGGTTGGGATTTTTATTCCCCTCCGGCATTGGCGCTTCCCGGCAAAAGGTACTTTATGGAATATTTTCTGGGAGAATGCCTGCCGGGGTCGGTCTTTTCCTTGAGGCGCCGGCTCAAAAGCCTTTCCGCTTCATCCAGGGTGGAAAACTCCCAAGTCCTTTTGTCCCACACTTTCCCCAGAGCTCCGCTAGCCTTCCGCACTCTAAACGTCCCAGAGCACTCCTCGAACCTGATCGAGTAAAAAGTTTTCCGCGGTGTGTTTAGAACCACCATGTGCGCATCTTTTAAAACCTTGGGTCCGGTCGTTTCCAATGGAATCATCGGCGATACCTTTTGTTTGGTCGAAAGCGGGCAAATAATTTTGCCGGTGATATTTTCGCCTCGCACGATCCGATCGACGGCGGTTTCAGTTTCCAAAAATTAATATTAACTTTATAATACTTGGTGAGCTATAGTTAATAAAAAGCCACCTTAAAAGCGAGGCCAATCCAGGAGCCATTCTTAACGGCACCGATAACTACTGAATAAGACAATAGAAATGAATCTAGAGGTAATCTTAACTTTTATCTTGGGGTAATCGGGTGGCGCAGGGGGGAGGTTCTCCTGCGCCACCCGATTACCCCAACTTCTCTTTCCCGCCGCTCCATCAGTTTGCCTTGCGGTTAGCCTGCCTGGAATTGCTCCAGGAGAAGGACGGGGTTACCACGTTCCGCATAGTCGATACGCTGGATGACTTAGGTGTGCCCTTTACGCCGACGGTGCCACAGTTCCGTGCAGGCAGTTATGAGACCTGCATCTTGACCGCACGCTGCTTCCTTGGGAAAGCAGCCTTCGACCTCAGCTAACCCTCGTAGGTCGGTGATCGGTAACGACGCTTACAGGCATTCAGATGCCTTCACCATATCATCCTTGCCTAGCCCTTAACGGGGGAGGATTCCCCGAGGGGTTCTTCTGTCGCCATTCGAACCCGATTCGGTACATTGTCCGCGAGGCTTCGCACCAACCGCACAACGCGCAGCAAGTACGCCCGCGTAGGGAACCGGCAGGAAGATGCCGGGTACTCCAAACGAGTGTTTCAGTACACTCAACCATGCGACATGGTGTCGAACCATAACGTCCAATACAAGACACCGGCACCGGCTCGAAACCCTGTTTCAGCCGGTTTATAGCTATTACAGTCAGTTTCAGCGTCATGCGAAATGTCCCGACAACCGAAAACGCGATCTTCCGAAAGCTCCCCGATGCTCCGATTTTCGCTCTTTTTACCTTTTCGTGGGGGTGGGCAATAATAGCCATGCAAAGGCGGCAAAAACCTGCCTGGCGACACTCAATCGATCCCGATATCCTTGCCCAGTATCTTGTAGGACTCGGGAAACTCCGGTTGAAAATTCTGATAGGGAGGCACCGGATACCTTGCCCCTATGGCCTTTCCGGCAGACTTCAACCCTTCGGCGAGTCGGGTAACCGACCCGATCGGAGCGGCGAAAGTGATCTCGTCATCCTGTGTTCCGGCAAAAATACGCTCACCATTTCCAGGTATCACGATGCGAGCGGACTTGGTCTTGCAGGGAGCTATCAGGTATTCGTCACATTCCACCTTGCCCCCGAAATAGCCGGTAATCCGCTCTCCCGTCATGTAAGACCACGCTTGGGCAAGCCTCATCACCTGCGCCGGGTTTGCATAAATAAGCACTGTGTCGGGTTCAAAGGAAACCCTTTCCACCGGCGCCATGACGATCCCCCTGATTTCGCCATTTTCAAACCGGCTCATGGAGGAAACCTCCTTTGCGGCAAGCTCTTCGTCGGCCGCCAAGCAAGCCCTTCGGAAGAGCTTGGAAAGACTTGCCTGCTGGTCGGAGGAGTCGCTGAAGCCAAAAACGATGGCCGCGGGAACGCAAGTGACATCCTCCCTGGCAAGCCCCACTGTCCAGCCGTAATTTCTTGCCATTGTAACTCCCTGGCAAATGGTGACCTTCTTTTTCATCGCCACCGAAGGCCGTCTCGTCTTTTCAGGGAAATCCTCCGTGTCTTTTAGAAATTTCGCGGCAATCGGGAAGGTCTTGAGTCTCAGATCGTCCCGGATAAATGCGGCGGCATCCTTCAAGCTCGTCTCTTTCATGGTTTTGCTCCTCGGGTTATGCAAAGGCGGTGGAACCAAAAGGTCGCCCCTGGAATGGCGCCATACAAAGGCGCAGGACGGTACTGCAAAAAAAATTGTTGTCAACAAATAGAAATGTCCGGTTTAATCCAACGTAGAAATCCTTGCCCTCAGGGCAAGGTCAGAGTTCAGTGGCTTTGCCATGTGAACGCCCCATCTGCTACAAACCCGGGCTGAGTTGTCCCCACAACGTCAGCGAGGAGTAGCAGATGAGCCGATTTCGAAAGCTATCACAAACGCTATGGCACTGCCAATATCACATTGTGTGGGTGCCAAAGTACAGGTTCGGAGTATTGAAAGGAGCCATTGCCGAGGAAGTTGCCACGTGCATCCAGATACTTTCTGAGCAGCTTGGATGCGAGGTCGTCGAGATGAACGTCCAAGAAGACCACGTGCACCTTCTTGTTAGGATCCCTCCGAAAGTCTCGGTGTCTGGACTTGTCGGGACAATCAAAGGGAGAACGGCGATCAGGGTTCTGAACAAGTTCCGCAAGCTGAAGGGAAAGCTCTATTGGGGCAACCATCTCTGGGCAAGGGGTTATTGTGTTGATACGGTCGGCCTGGACTCTGAGATGATCCAAAAGTACGTTAAGAACCAGGAGAAACAAGAGAAAACAGCGGAAAAGCCGCGATATTAGCTACTAACGCGCCGTTGGGGACAACTTCCCCTTTGCCTCCTCAGGGGGCAAAGGCAATTTCATCCCCTTCCAGGGGTTAATTCAAAGCCGGCCCCTCTGGGGTCGGTCGTTTACTGTGAATAGAGCCTTTGCGATTATCATGTTGCGTACATCAACAAAGCACGCTATTTTTTTGATCCTATTGTTCGGGGCCGAGAGCCGATGTTCAAAGGCAAGAAGGTTGTCGTGGTCATGCCGGCATACAATGCCGAAGACACTTTAGAGAAGACCCATGCCGAAGTCATCGCCCAGGATTATGTCGATCTGATTATAGTTGTCGATGACGCCAGCGACCACAGGACAATCGAGATAGCCAGGGGCCTTCCCATGACCTGGACCCATGTTCACGGAAGCAACATGGGGTATGGGAGAAATCAGAAGACCTGTTACGCGCTGGCGCTGGAGCATGGGGCTGATATCGTTATAATGATTCATCCGGACTATCAGTATACCCCAATGCTCATTCCTGCTTTCGTTTCAATGATAGGAAGCGGTCTTTACCATTGCGTTCTAGGTTCGAGAATGCTTGGCGGCAAAGCCATAAAGGACGGTATGCCCGCGTGGCGTTATGTGTCCAACAGGGCGCTTACTTTGGTGAAAAATATCCTCATCGGCGCAAAGCTTTCCGAATACCATACCGGTTATCGGGGCTTTTCGCGTGAGTTGCTCCAGAGGCTGTCCCTGGAGGCCAACTCGGACGATTTTATTTTTGACAACCAGATGCTGGCTCAGATCCTCTGGCTTGGTTATACGGTAGCGGAAGTAAGTTGCCCCACCAGGTATTTCAAGGAGGCTTCATCGATAAATTTCCGGCGCAGCGTCGTCTACGGGTTCGGTTGCCTCAAAACGGCCTCCGAGTACAGGTTGGCAAAAATGAACTTAATTTCCTCGAGGCTCTTTTGCAATGGCCGTTGAAAGCTCGGCTGCAAATGGTCCGGAAAGCTGTTGCGAGGGCCGCAGGCGATTCCGGGTCGCCTGGGGGGGGGTCGTTCAAGCCGGCATGGTCAAGGGATGGTTGGTCAGTGAGACGCGGCGGGAACTTTTCGAATAGGGAGAATCGTTATGGGTGCTTGGACATGCCGCGGCCGTTTGCGCATTTTGCTTTTAACCTTTGTTTTTGTCTTCGCCGCGATCCTTCGCGCACCCGAACCCACCAACGCCCAAACCTCCTACACCCTTGACGGCGGCTCTGCAACGCTGAACGGGGACAGCTCTTATTCCAATGAATATATAGGTGAGACTTCTACCGCATATTTTAGTCAGACCGGATGGACCAATTCCATAATCAATGATGGCTCTCTGTACTTGGGCAACGCGACCGGATCGAGCGGAACCTATAATCTCGAGGGCGCCCCGAATTAAGGAGAGGTTCATGTCGGGTATGAAGCAGCGTCGCAATTTTTTTAGTACTATCGCAGGCTGGTTGGTTTTGCCCATTATTTTAACCGCCGCATGCATCGCTGGCTGCTCCGGCCACAATCTTGGATTCGACACAGAGTATCAGGCGGTATTTTTGGATAACGGACAGATTTTTTTTGGGCGGCTTTCCGACACCAACTCAACTTTTATAACGCTTAGCAACGTCTACCTTATCCGAACCTCTGTCGGCCCGGACAAGAAAATCGGCAAGAGTTTTCTCATAACCCTCGCAGAGGCTAACGAGTGGCATCAACCCAGCTTTGTGCGTATCAATATAAGACATGTGGTCATGATCCAACCGGTTGGCCAGACCTCTAGGGTTGCCCGTCTTCTTAGAGAAGCCCGGGAAGCTCCGCTGGTTGCTCAACCCGAAAGGGGCGCCCATACCGATAGTCAAGGCTCGACCCCGCCTCAGCCCTCCGGCCTCAAAGAGCGTGCTCCGGCCCCCAGGAAGTCGGATGCTCATGGTAAAACGCCGTTAAAATAAACAGTTTTTTGGGAGTCCGCTGGCATTGCCGGCGGTCCCCCAAAAAACTAAAGATTGGCTATTAGGCCTAACCCCAACATTCGAACTACCAGGGATCATTTGCAAATAAGTGTCCCAAAAACGACCGTTTTCAAGACACATCCGCATACTAGGTTTCGTACGTCGGAAAGGGGCTTCATGTCGGTACTTGTAACTCACCAATCTCACGCATAAAATATGGAAGTTGCCCCTTTTCGATCCGCAAAACTGATTTTCCAAACTTACAACAGAA
>JAJXYD010000002.1 GCA_021780695.1 Deltaproteobacteria bacterium | reverse complement strand
TAAGTCTGTTAAGCTCAATGAGCGTTGCCGGCTTATGCAAAGAGCTCTGACATATGGTCAAACGGAGATTTGACCCCCTTTGACCCTCCCCCCTTTGACCCCCTTTGACCCCCTTTGAGACCCTTTGAGACCCTTTGAGACCCTTTGAGACCCCCGGGCGCTCCTGCCCTTTGTCCCTCCCCGATGCGTTCTGCTCTTCGATCGTGGATACCCAAGCTTCGATCTCATCGCCTTCCTGAGAAAGCACCACAAGGGCTACTTTCTCTTCCGCTGTCCCGCCGAATCCACCTTCCCGGCCGTGGAGGCTTTCGTTCGCAAAGGCAGACCGGAGGACTTCATCTCGCTCACCCCTTCCAACAACTACCTTGCGAGACTCAGCGCCAAGGAAAGGGAGAAAGCCGGGGGCATTCAGCTGCGAGCTATCCGGCTGGTCAGCCCCGAAGGGAAAGTCTCCATTCTTCTCACCAACATGCTCAATAAAAGCCAGTTTGAAAGAGAGGAGATCATCGGTCTCTACTTCCGCCGCTGGGCGGTGGAAGACCACTACAGAAACGAAAAGGTCGTACTCGATATCGAGAAATTTCATGGAAAAACACCAAACAGCATCCGCCAGGAACTCTTCGCCGTGGTCATAATGTCCGTGATCGCAAGAACCCTCATGGTGCTGACCTCCCGGATGCATTGCACGAAGAGAGCGGAATTCCAGTTCAAAAACGCCGTAATGACTTTGGCTTCGGAAGCCGCCGTGCTCGTTCCCGACGATCCCGAGAGGGCCGTTGAGATTTTTTCTCAGCTCATCAAAGCAATCAAACGAGTAAGGTACTACAGATCAAAAATTTCCAGAGCCTCACAGCCCAGGGTCACCAAAAGACCACCCAATAAATGGTGTTCCGGGAGGCAGGAGAAGCTCAAAAATGCTTAATTCAACAACATTGCGGGGATAGGGGACGCCCTTTACATTTTATATTTACTTGGTTTTTAGGACGTCCCCTATCCTAGTGTCCATTAAGCTCAATGAGCGTTGCCGGCTTATACAAAGAGCTCTGACATATGGTCAAACGGAGACTTGACCCTTTTTTTTTCTTTTTATATTTACTTGGTTTTTGGGACGTCCCCTATCCTAGTGTCCATTAAGCTCAATGAGCGTTGCCGGCTTATACAAAGAGCTCTGACATATGGTCAAACGGAGACTTGACCCCTTTCTCTTTCCATATGGTCAAACGGAGACTTGACCCTTTTTCTTTTTTATGGTCAAACGGAGACTTGACCCTTTTTCTTTTTTTTCTTTTTCTTTAACGGAGACTTGACCCTTTTTCTTTTTTTTCCCCTTTTTTCTCTTTTTCTTCTTTCTCAAGTCCGTCTTCGGACACTGTACACAACATTTGACAATAGCTCTTCTTTTTCAGGTGATGGGCTTAACGTGTTTCATTAGTGTTGGATCAGCGGCAAAGCCCACTGAAAATTTGTCTCAGGTCCTGTTCGGTTAGATCCTGAAAAAGCAACGCATCGTAGTCGGGTTCGAACGGGTCGGCATCGGGTCCCCCGATTGGGGTATCCGTAATGCACGCTGTCTCCCGTATCTGCGTAATGGTGTTTCTTTTTTTGTCGAGATTTGGCTCGATCAATGCGTTGTGTTTAATCCAATGGTCGCATTCGGCATGACTGCCCACATAGAGAAAGACGATTCCGCTTTCGACAAGCACCGCGATTAGCCGGTAGCTCCTTACCAAATCGAATTTAAGGCAGTTTTTTATGCGGGCATCCCCATGCCGGGTTAGTCTGCCCGAATTCCTGAGGTCGAGGATCCCGCCGTTTATAAACTGCTCTATTATGGACTGAGCGTGCCTTGCGGCCGGGGCGGAATTGGCTCCCCCCTTGAGCAGCGCCTTGATCTGCTTGTTAAGGTTTGCGTCCTGGTAGACATAGAGCTTTTGATTCATAAAGACAACCTCGCCCGTCCGGAACCTCTGTTGGGGCATGCCGGCGCCTCGCCCGCGCCGGCATGCCGTAGAAGAGCCCGTTAAGTAATGTAATCCCCTGTCGAGGCCGCTGTTATTCCTCGTCGGTATCGGGCGTATAACCCAGGCGCTCCCACTGGGCGGCAGCCTCTTTTTTGGCCCCGGCAACCCGGTCCTCATCCCAGGGTTCCAAAACAAGGGTATCCGCTACAAGTTCCCAGAGATATTTCACTTCATAGTTACAGTCGGGATGAAATTTCGGGATTCTTTTCATCATCTGATCGTGGCAATTCGAACAGGCAACCACGACCACATCGGCGCCACTGTCTTTTATCTGGCGATATTTAAAACGGCCGTGATAGGCTGATTCCTCTTCAAAAGGCATTGGCCAGTTGCCCCCTCCCGCTCCGCAGCAGAAGTTGTTCATGCGGTTTGGCTGCATCTCGACAAAGTTGTCGACGCATTGCTCCAGAATCCACCGGGGCTCATCGAAGTAACCCTTGCCGAAATTTCGCTCAAGCTCGCGGCCGTGTTTGCAGGAGTCATGCCAGGTGAAGATTTTGCCGGCGTTTCGGCTCTTGTCGAGCTTGATCCTGCCGCTTTTTATGACCTCGATCAGATAGTCGTAAAGATAGATGTGACGTATCGCGTTATTGGGATCTTCCAATACGCATTCTTTCATCCCCTTGCGGCACCCATAGGACCCACCCCCGCAGTCAGGCATAATCATTCGGGAGATATGATGATTTTTCATGAAGTTGATTTTTCTTCTCGCAAGTTCCACCGTCGCGTGATGGTCGCCGGCAAACAAACCCCAGTCGACAGCCTCCCAGTTCTCCGAGGGTATGGTCCAGTTTTCCCCCGCGGCGTAGAAAATCTTCCACCACCAGAGCATATCGTCGTTGTCGGCAAAGACTTCCTTGGAATTGGGGAAAAAGAGTATGTCGGCGTTTTCCTTGTCGATGGGCACGTAAAAGCCGGGCAGCCCGCTGTTGGCCAACTCCACCCCCATGTCATACATGAGGAAAAAGTAGTCCTCCTGGGGAATCGCCATATTGTTGCCCGTGGCAAGTACGTTCCGGACTCCCTTTTCCAAGATCCCCGGGACCTTGTCGCGCGGACGCAAGGACTTTAAATGAAACATGATCGAGACAATGTCTATTTCCATCGGACACGCATGCACGCAGCGGCCGCATCCTGTACAAATCCAGGGGAAAAGAGAATCGATCACCTCCTCGGCCATGCCAAGGGCCAGCATGCGCAACACCTTGCGTGTGTCCAGCCCCTCCAGGGCGGGAGTGCCCGTGGCCGGACACCCATTGCTGCATGTGCCGCACGTAAGGCACAGATTGAGGTTGAATTTACTCAGATACTGCTTTACCGGCTCTGCGAGCGCGGGATTAAACAGAGTTTCTTGCATGGGAATCATCCTTTTCGAAGAAATGCCGTCACAGTAGCGATCTGATTTCAGAGGAAGATTCAGCGTGGAGCATGGACGCCGCGGCCAAACAAAGCTTTGGCGATCAGTCCTGATGCAGAGGGCTGGACACGCTTTTTCGGCCGTCTCTTTTCTCCCGCCGAACACGGACGGGAGCAAGATCGCTGCTTCAGCCATAGCCAAAAAAACGGTGCATAGTTAGTCTCCAGAGTAAAATCGGCAAGCTGCGGAATGTATAGCTATATAACTCCTATTTGTCAAATAGGAAACACCAATGGTAGGCGATCGAAAACAGCTTTCCCGCATGCCTTTTGTGCAAGATCAAAAAAATGGGGCTGGTATCAAGGGGCGATTTCCTGCCACAAAAGAAGAACTATCGCCGCAACGGTTCGATTTTGAAAAAGTGAGGTTAGACTATCCGGTGAATGCGCTTTTTTAGGGAAATAGGGAAAAATAAGCAGACAAACAGTAACCGGGCCCAGACGGGCGATCCGGTTACTGTTTAGGGGGACTTTCTTTTTGATCTACATCCGGGATGCTAACGGTATATCCAGTGCCCCGGTATCCAATTGCCGTAAGGGGTGTAGTGGCCCGGGACCCATGCCCTGGCGGCGTAGGGAGCCGGAGCATAGTAGTAGGGCGGAGGCGGCGCCGGAGAGTATGCGTAATAGGGCTGGAAGGGGGCCGAGACGATTGCCGCGGCCGTTCCGAGTGCGGCTCCCGCCACGGCAAAGGGTAGCAGCAAGGGGTTGTAGCAACACTGCGCTTTCGCGGGCGCGGAGGTCATGATCGTCCAAAATGCAAGTGCAACGGCTGCGATAACGATCCGCTTTTTCATACTCATTTTTTTCTCCTCGAGTATCAACCACTATAAGGAATAAAATTCCAACAAACGGTCAGTGGTAATTTATCGGCTAAGACGCGGGCTCGTCTGAATTAGTCTACTCGTTGCATGTAAAAAAACGTAAACCCACTCTTGGATTCGGCGGGAAAATAGGAGCGCAAGCGTTTAAGGACTGTTTTTTCGGCAAAAGAGATCTCGTTTGCTTGACTGGCGTGAAATCTTCAGGGATAAAAGGAGAGTCTTGCCCGTTTTGTGGGGTAAGCCGAGGCTGATGTCTACGGCTGCGTTTCGCGAAATCCAAACTTGCATTTTTGGGGACGAGAAGTTTTATGGTCAAGGTGCACTTTAGAGATACCGAAATTGAAAGACCGGGAAAAATTACCATCCGGGAATTGATAAAAGATTTGGGGTTAAATCCCCAAAGCGTTCTGGCCGTAAGAGAGGGTAAGCTGGTAAGCAACGAAACCAGGCTTGGAGAAGATGGGGAAATCAAGCTCATTTCGGTTATTTCGGGCGGATGAGCCCCTGGGTGGGGGCTCTGCTGCCGGGTTAGCCCGAAATTGTTAAAAACCCCTTGTGTGGGGGAGGCAATGCGGCAATCGGTTACACCGCCGCCCGAAGATGGAGTAAAGCGTTGGGAGTTCATCGTTGCCGCAAATGCGCGGCCGACAGTGTTATAAATATGCCCCAGCACAGGCTTGCCCTGTGTGCGTCACACTTTGTGGAATGGGTTGAAAAATCGACCCTGGATTTCATTGGTAAACACCGCATGTTTGAGCCTCAAGACCGGGTGCTTGTTGCCGTATCGGGCGGAAAAGACAGCCTGTCTCTTTGGCGTATTCTGCTGAATTTGGGCTTCCATGCCGACGGCTTGTATATAGACCTGGGGATAGACGCCGGGTGCGCCTATTCGAAAAGATCGGGGGACTATGTGCGCAACTTTGCGCAAAACCTTGCGCCGGACGTGCGTTTGCACATACTCGATCTGGCGTCCGCATACGGCAGGGCGGTTCCCGAACTGGCCGGAAGGAGGGCAGGGGGGCGGAAAAAACTCTGCTCGGTCTGCGGGCTGGTAAAACGCCACGAGATGAATCGGATTGCCCATGAACTGGGCTATGATGCAATCGTAACGGGGCACAACTTAGACGATGAAGCCGCGGTTCTTTTCGGAAACACGCTGCGCTGGGATGTGGAATACCTCGTTAGGCAGTCGCCCGTTTTGCCGGGCGCCGCTCTTGGGCTTGCAAAAAGGGTAAAGCCTCTTGCCCGGTTCTATGAGCGCGAAACCGCGGCTTATGCGATCGTATCAAATATTGATTATATTGAGGATGAATGTCCCTTTTCCAAGGGGGCAACAAGCATACGCTATAAGGAAGTGCTAAATTCCATGGAAGCTGGTTCGCCCGGGACCAAGCTTCAATTTTATTACAGTTTTTTGCGGGCGAGAAAGAAAGAAATTTTCCCGGGCTATGATCGGCCGGATTTGCAACCTTGCGAAAAATGCGGGCAGGCCACGGGGATTCCCGGTCTGTGCGCTTTTTGCCGCCTGACCGACCCCGAGAAAGCCGGCGGGCAATAACGGCGGGCCGCAATTTGTCAATTCTGGAGGAAAAAAATGAAGCCCATCTATCTCGATTACAACGCCACCACCCCGCCCGATCCCGAAGTGGTCGAAGAGCTCCTGCCATACCTTACCGTTGAATTTGGCAACCCGTCCAGCGGACATCCCTACGGATGGAAGGCAAGGGAGGCGGTCGAGCTTGCGCGGGCCAGGCTGGCGGGGCTTCTCGGGTGCGATCCCTCGGAGGTGATTTTTACCTCGGGAGGCACCGAGGCCAACAACCTGGCTATCATAGGGGCGGCGCTGGCCAATAAGGAGCGGGGAAACCATATTATTTCCACCACCATCGAACATCCCGCGGTTTTAAGGCCCCTCGAGCGGTTGGTCCGCCACGGCTTTTCGGTGACGCTTCTGCCCGTGGACGCGACCGGTTTTCTCGATGCCGACGCGGTTCGCCGGGCCGTTACCCCCGACACTGTTCTCATTACCGTAATGCACGCCAATAACGAAGTGGGTACGATCCAGCCGCTTCGCCAAATCGGCTCCATCGCTCGTGAAAAAGGGATCCTTTTTCACACCGACGCCGCGCAGTCGGTCGGCAAAATTCCTGCTGAGGTCGAAGATCTGCGGGTTGATCTCCTAACGGTTGCCGGCCACAAATTCTACGCTCCAAAGGGGGTTGGTGCCCTTTTTGTGCGCCGGGGGGTCAAGGTAAATCCGTGTCTTTTAGGGGCCTCACAGGAAGAAGGGCTGAGGCCGGGGACCGAAAACGTCCCCTATATCGCGGCCCTGGGTAAGGCCGCCCAATTGGCCTCCCGGCGTCTTGCAGCCGACCGGGAGCGCATTATCTCCCTAAGGGATCGTTTCCATGAGAAACTAAAATCCCTTATAGACGGTGTCAGCCTCAACGGACATCCTGTCGAGCGGTTGCCAAACACCCTTAACGTCAGCTTTGCAGGCGTTCTTGGCGCCCGGTTGCTGGAGCAAACCCCCGAGATAGCCGCTTCCACGGGGTCGGCCTGCCATGAAGGCAGCGGGGAGCTTTCCGGGGTGCTTAAGGCCATGGGGACTTCGAACGAAAGGGGATTTGGGGCCGTGCGTCTTAGCCTGGGCAGGACGACCACGGTCGAAGAAATAGAGCGGGCGGCTCAAATGCTGGCTCGCGGAGTTAAAGAACTGCGAGCCGCCGGCCATTGAAGCTTGGCCGTTTTCTATCCATTCAAGGGGGGAAAGTCATGGGAGTTATTTTCGATGACAACAGTTTGAGCATAGGCCGAACGCCGCTCGTGCGCATCAATCGGATAACCGTGGGGATGCCGGGGACCGTTTTGGCCAAGATCGAAGGTCGAAATCCTGCCTATTCGGTAAAGTGCCGGGTAGGGACTTCGATGATCTGGGCCGCCGAAGCCCAGGGCAAGCTTACAAAGGGGCGAAGGGATGTGACGGTGATCGAGCCCACCAGCGGCAACACCGGTATCGCTCTTGCCTTCGTGTGCGCCGCAAGAAACTATCCTCTGATCCTTACAATGCCCGAGACCATGTCCGTTGAACGCAGACGTATGCTGAAAGCTTTCGGAGCCGAGCTGATTTTGACCGAGGGAGCCAAAGGCATGCCGGGAGCCATTGCCAAGGCCGAAGAGATCGTGTCGAGCGAACCTCGCAAGTATTTCATGCCGCAGCAGTTCACAAACCCCGCCAACCCGGATATCCACTTCAAAACTACCGGTCCGGAGATTTGGGAGGACACACAGGGCGCAATCGATATCTTTGTATCCGGGGTTGGGACCGGGGGAACAATTACGGGAGTTACGCGCTACATTAAGAGCGTTAGGGGGAAAAATATTCGAGCGATCGCGGTTGAGCCCGTTAATTCGGCTGTGCTTAGCGCCATTCGCAGAAAAGAGGTTCCCAAGCCTGGCCCGCATAAAATCCAGGGCATTGGCGCCGGGTTTAAACCCGAAGTTTTGGACCTTGATCTGGTCGATGAGATAGCCACGGTAACAAACGAGGAATCCGTGGAAATGGCGAGACGCCTTCACAGGGAAGAGGGGATCACCTGTGGAATTTCGAGCGGTGCGGCCATGGCCGCGGCTGTCAGGGCGGCGGCCATGGCCGAAAACAAGGGCAAGATTATCGTGGTAGTCCTTCCCGATGCCGGAGAGCGCTACCTGTCGAGCGTTTTATTCGAAGGCATCGAAGCGTAAAGCGAGCATGGGCTGTCGCCGATATCCGGCGGGGTTTGAGGGATGGATTGTAAAAGCAGGCCATGGGGGGGAAAGTTTTGCCCTGAACCCGGCTCTTTTGCCGGCTGCCGGTCGGCCCCGGATTAAGGTTTGCGGCAAGCCCTTAACACCTCGCTCGCGATCTTTTCAAGGGAAACGATACAGTCGACGGCCCCTTTCTTTATTGCTTCATTGGGCATGCCGAACACGACGCAGGACTTTTCATCCTGGGCGATCGTAAAAGCTCCTGCCTCCTTCATCTCCGCCATGCCTCTCGCACCGTCGTCACCCATGCCGGTCATAATGACGCCCACGCAGTTTTTACCGGCATAGCGGGCGGCTGAGCGAAAAAGTACATCCACCGATGGACGATGGCGGCACACAAACGGGCCATCCTTAACCTCGACAAAATAGCGTGCCCCGCTCCGCTTTAGGAGCATGTGGCGATTGCCGGGTGCAATAAGCGCCCGGCCTCCGATAAGAGTATCGTTATCTTCCGCTTCTTTTACCGAAACCCGGCAAAGTCCGTTTAGCCGAGTTGCAAAGGCCGCCGTGAAGTGTTCGGGCATATGCTGGACTATCGCTATGGGCGGGGCATCGGGAGGAAGAGCTTCCAAAAAAACCGTCAGGGCCTCCGTTCCTCCCGTGGAGGCTCCAACCACGATCACCTTCTCGGTGGTCTCGATCATGGCTCCTGACCTGGGCTTGGCCAAGACGACGTCGGCGCTGAGTTTGGGATCGATAACCCTTCGTTGTCTCAAACGATTCGGCCTGGCCTTCGCTGCGGCTTTTACCGCGTCGCACAGCCTCACCCGGGATTCTTCCAAAAACTGCTTAACTCCCACACTAGGCTTTTCCACGATCTCCACGGCCCCGTACTCCAGGGCCTTTAGCGTAGTCTGCGAACCCTTTTCCGTCAGGCTCGAACATATCACCACAGGGATGGGATGCTGGGCCATGAGCTTTTGAAGAAACGTAATGCCGTCCATGCGAGGCATTTCTATATCCAGGGTGATGACATCGGGGATAAAGCTTCTAAGCCTCTGGGCGGCGATAAGCGGATCGGAGGCCGTGGCCACCACCTCTATCTGGTCATCGGAAGAGAGTATATTCTGTAGAGTCTGGCGGACCACGGCGGAATCGTCGACTATCATTACCCTGATTTTTTTGTCCAATGCCGAACCTGCCATTTTATTTTTTCCTGTAGACCGTGGCGGCCGTTTGTTCCAGGGATAAGTCCATTCCGTGCAAGCTCTCGGAATGGCCGACGAAAAGATAGCCCCCGTGCTTCATGAGATTCACGAAGCGAGAGACTATCTTTACCTGGGTCGGCCTGTCGAAATAGATGAGTGCGTTACGGCAGAACACGACCTCCATTTGACCTTTTACGTCATACTTTTCATCGAGGAAATTGAGTCTTCGGAAGGTAACGCAGTCGCGGAGTTCGGGGGCGATTCTAACAAGGGCTTTTTCCTTGTTCCTGCTCTTTAGGAGGTACTTTTTGCGAAGTGCCATGGGAATCGGATTGACCCTGTCATGGTCGTATATCCCCAGCCTCGCCTTTTCCAAAACCATTGTCGAGATGTCGGTGGCAAGGATGGAAAAATCAAGGCCCGGGCAGGTTCGGGCAAATTCGCTAAGAACCATTGCCAGAGTGTAGGCTTCCTCGCCCGTCGAACACGCCGCGCTCCAGAGGTGTAGCGTTTTCCCCGCGTCCGGCCGGCTTGAATGCACCAGTTCGGGCAGCACGTTCCGGTAAAGATAGTTGAAGTGATCGGGCTCCCGGAAAAAATCGGTCTTGTTGGTCGTAACGACATCGATGAGATTCAGGTACTCGGCTCTCAAACCGGCGGGGCTGAACAAAAATTCGCAGTACTTGTGATAGGAGTCTAATCCCAGGGCGCGCAGTCGCTTGCGGATTCGCCCTTCTATCATGGTCTTTTTTGCCGGTGGCAATGTGATGCCGCAGGCTTCGTGAATGAAAGCGCTCAGCCGGCGGAAGTCCTTTTCCGATAATCGAGCGGAGAATACTCCTTTGATGTCGTTTCCGTTTGTATCGGCGGGGGATGAGGACATCCCCTGCCGGGTAAAAGGTTCCGTGGTTAAAAGTTCTGCGTTTTCTGCGGGCATGGCGCTTTGGTTGCCTCCGGTTTTAGAACGGTCGATCGCGATTTAAGCCGCTGATGCCTCGCTCATCTCCGCCGCCGCCGCGACTTCCTCGGCTGAAAAAATCTTGTCGATATCCAGAATGATTATGAAGTCGTTGTCGCGTTTGCCCATGCCTTTTATAAACCTTGTATCCAGGCGCGTGCCGATGCGGGGCGGCGGTTCTATCTGCTCGGGGTCGAGATCGAGCACTTCTTGCACCGAATCGACCAGGGCGCCGAGGATGGTTGCTTCCTCGTCTATTTCAATCTCGACGATGATAATGCAGGTGTTTACCGATTTTTCGGTTTTGGTCATGCCGAATTTAAGGCGCATATCGACCACGGGAACCACGCTCCCCCTGAGATTGATAACGCCCAGCATGAAATCGGGAGTGCGCGGCACCTTGGCCACCGAGATAAAATCGAGCACCTCGCGAACCTTGGAGATATCCAGGGCGAACACCTCCTCATCGAGTGTAAAGGTTAGGTACTGACTGGTTGTTGTTATGGACGGCACACTCATTTGAGTCCTCCCTAATATCTTTCAAATTCTTCGTCGTTCAAATCGGTTTTCCCATCTTTTGACATATCCAAAACGACCCCGCTCCCCTGATGCTCCCCGTGAGCGTGTCCGTTTGCTTTGGGGGGCGTACGATGGAGAGCGTGTGCGACCTGCACCTTATGATGGCTGGTTTTCCTGTTCT
Organism: Deltaproteobacteria bacterium; assembly: GCA_021780695.1. GTDB lineage: Bacteria > Desulfobacterota > Syntrophobacteria > Syntrophobacterales > Syntrophobacteraceae > SbD1. The sequence goes on along the minus strand of JAJXYD010000002.1, from coordinate 46,902 downwards.
CGGTCGAAATATTTGTCATGGCTGCCGAGGCTGCTCCATCAAATTTGAAAAATGCTATCGTGTTCTGAAGTTGCTCGGCCTGGGTCAGCAACTCGACGGAAGTAGACGCCATTTCCTCGGATGCTGCGGCATTCTGCTGAATAACCTGATCGAGTTGCTGGATGGCCTTGTTGATCTGCCCGGCTCCAGCGGACTGCTCGTTGCTGGCTGCGGCGATCTCCTGGACAAGGTCGGCATTTCTTTGAATATCGGGGACCATCCGGGTAAGCATCTCTCCGGCCTTTTCGGCGATCTGGACGCTGGAGGCCGAAAGTTTATTGATCTCACCGGCAGCGGTCTGACTACGTTCGGCAAGTTTTCGCACCTCCGAGGCCACAACGGCGAAACCTTTCCCGTGTTCACCGGCTCGGGCGGCCTCGATTGCCGCATTGAGCGCCAAAAGGTTGGTCTGCCGTGCGATTTCTTCGATGATCGAGATTTTCCCCGCTATTTCCTTCATTGCCGAAACGGTCTCAGCAACAGATTTGCCACCATCCCGTCCGTCTTCGGCGGCCTTTATGGCGATCTTTTCGGTCTGCTGCGCGTTGTCAGAATTCTGTTTTATATTGGCGGCCATCTGCTCCATGGAAGAGGAAACCTCTTCGACCGCCGCGGATTGCTCCGTCGAGCCCTGGGAGAGTTCTTCTGCGCTTGCGCTTATCTCCTGGCTTCCGGTCATGACCTGGTTGGCGGCCGAGTGTATGTTGGCCATTACCTCGGTAAGTCCCTTGACCATTTTTTCGAGCGCCTGCATGAGCTTATCCTCGGCGGAGCGCTCCTTTACCTTCACCGTCAGGTTGCCCCCTGCGATTTCTTCGGCCGTCAATGTTACCTCGTTCATCGCATCGATCAGCATGTTAAGATTATTCTTGATCTTATTGTATTGTCCTTTGTATTCCGTTGAAATTTTGGGGGGTATATCTCCTATAGAAACCTTCTCGACATAATCGGCGGTAACCATGAGGGGTTCGACGATATTCGTTATGGTGTCGTTTACCCCGGAGACGAGCTTGTTCCAACCGCCGACGAACATGGAGGCGTCGGCTCTTTTGTCGAGTTCTCCGTTTGCGGCCGCCGCGATGATCTTGTCGGTTTCCGCGAGCAGTTCGTTCATCATCTTGACCATGGCGTTCAAATTGTTCTTGATGACGTTGTACTGCCCCCTGTATTCGGTAGTGATTGTCGGGGGTATAACGCCTTTAGAGACCTTCTCGACATAATCGGCGGTAACCATGAGGGGCTCGACGATATTCGTTATGGTGTCGTTTACCCCGGAGACGAGCTTGTTCCAACCGCCGACGAACATGGAGGCGTCGGCTCTTTTGTCGAGTTCTCCGTTTGCGGCCGCCGCGATGATCTTGTCGGTTTCCGCGAGCAGTTCGTTCATCATCTTGACCATGGCGTTCAAATTGTTCTTGATGACGTTGTACTGCCCCCTGTATTCGGTAGTGATTGTCGGGGGTATAACGCCTTTAGAGACCTTCTCGACATAATCGGCGGTAACCATGAGGGGCTCGACGATATTCGTTATGGTGTCGTTTACCCCGGAGACGAGCTTGTTCCAACCGCCGACGAACATGGAGGCGTCGGCTCTTTTGTCGAGTTCTCCGTTTGCGGCCGCCGCGATGATCATGTCGGTTTCCGCGAGCAGATTGTTCATCATGTCAATCGTGGCATTAAGGTTATTCTTGATCTCGTTGAAATCACCCTTGTAATCGTCGACGATGCGCGGCGGTATGTTTCCCTTTGAGATGCGGTCTACATATTCGGCGGTGACGTTTATCGGAGCCACGAACGTATCGATCAGTTCATTGATTCCGGTAACAAGTTTACCCCAGTCGCCGACAAATTTTGCCTCATTGCCTCGGGTGTCCAGTTTGCCGTTTCTGGTAGCTTCGATAAGGAAGTTTACCTCCTGGATGTATTCTTTAAGGTTCTCTCTTACCTTCTCTATAGTGTCGTTGATAAAGGACTTTTTGCCCGGGAACTTTTCAAGAGTTGCATCAAAGTTTCCCTTGCCGAATTCGGCAATGCAGGCCATCGCCTTTTTCTTGACGCCGATATGGCCCATGACCATGTCGTTTACGCCTTTTGCCATAATGCGGTAGGCTCCCTGGAATTTGTCCTCTGGGATTACTACGTCAATGTCTCCGGCGTCGTGCTCTTTTGACATTTGATTCATTTCGGTAATCAAGGAATTGAGCGAATCGATACAGACGTTCAGGTTGTTCTTGATTTCGTTGAAATCTCCCTTGTATTCGTCTGTGATTTTGGGGGGAATGTCGCCCTTGCTTATCCTGTCCACATATTCGGCCGATACGTTTAATGGGCCGATCACCGCATCCAGCGTATTGTTAACCCCTTCGACGATCTTTCGATATTCTCCGGTGTGTTTGGTTGCATCCGCCCTGGTGGCAAGTTTGCCCTCGATTGCCGAAAACTCCAATTGATTGGCATCTGAAACCAGGCCGTTGATTGCTACAATACAGGCATTGAGGTTGTTCTTGATTTCGTTGAAATCACCCTTGTATTCGTCTGTGATTTTGGGAGGAATATCGCCCTTGCTTATCCTGTCCACATACTCCGCCGAGACATTTAGAGGGCCTATGACGGCATCGAGTGTATCGTTTACCCCCTGAACGATTTTCCTGTAATCACCCGCATGCTTGGAGACATCGGCTCGGACTGCCAGCTTTCCCTGAACTGCAGCCTCGCTTAGCACAGTGATATCACTTAGGATCTCTTTGAAGCTTTGGACCATTTCGGCCATGGCCGAGAAAAGCCGCCCAAATTCGTCGTCTCGGTTGGTATCCAGAGAAAAGCTCGTATCGCCCAGTGCGAACCTTTTATTGATCGCTATCGCTTCTGCTATGGGTTTTGTTATGCTCAGGCTTACAAGGGAGACGATCAAGACCGCCAATGCCAGCGCTCCTAATAAATAGAGGATGAGGCAGGTTTTAGAGGAGCTGTATGACTGGGCTGCTGCCTTGCCGGCGCTTCCAATTCTGTCGTTTTCATATTTTATCAGGCTGTTTACCGCTTGAAGGTATTTAGCCCGCAAAGGATTTAGCCTGGTTGAAAGGGCGCTCGCAGCCTGTTGTTTATTGTTGGCTTCGATCAGCCGACGGACTTGCTTTTCAGCCGTCAAATAATCATTTTGGTTTTCCGATAGGTTCCTTAAAAGCGTCTTGCCTTGTTCGGATGAAACTGATTTGGAAAGTTGTTCGCTATTTGAGGTGAGCCGAGCGATTGACTTGCTGGATTTTTGGAGTTGCTCCCCGGTCTCGCCGCTGTCTGTTGCAAGGATCGCATTATGCAGACCAGTTGTTGCCCGGCTTATATCCTGGGCCATCTGGTTAGCCAACACCGTCTTCGGCCACCTGTCGGTGGTAATCGTGTTTACAGTGCTGTTGACTCCACCAAGTCTGCTGATAGCAAAAACGGCCATGGCGGTCATCGCAACGAGGATCGCTGCGAATGCAAAAGCGAGTCTCAATCCGATTTTGATGTTTTTGAGCATCTTAGTCTCCTCTAATTTCAATAAAGGATTCGGAACATACTTTTAAACTCAAAAAATCAGCAACTTATTATCTTCGTGTCACATATTCACGGCGCCGTATCGAGCCTTCTAAACAACTGAGCGTCGCTTGTAACCCGCTCGAAGAGATGCGAGATCTCCTTGGGCATTTTTTGCGTCTGTTCGGTGGCGAAAAAACCGCCCGGAGCCAGGGAACTGTGAAACATTTTGATTACTTCGATGCGTTCGGGGTATTCGAAATGGAGCAGTACGTTTTTGCAAAGGATCAGGCTAAAACCCTCGCCTATGGATTTTAGAGAAAGAAGATCGTGTCTTTTGTACTCGATTCGGCTTCGAAGAAGCTCGGATATAGTGAAGCAGCCGGGCTTGTCGGCGGGTTTGAAATATTTGCCAAACAGATCCGAGGGCATTCTCTTGATGTCTTCCTCCTTGTATACGCCAGTACGGATGATATCGCCAAACAGGCTGCAATCATCTATATCGGTTGATTCTATTCTTAGATTTTTAAAGCCGAAATTTCCCATGGTTTCAGCAAACATCATGGCCAGCGAATAGGGCTCCTGCCCGGTAGCGCACCCCGCATCCCATACGCGCACCCGGCTGCGGCCAAATGTGTAAGGCACCACATGCTCTACTATTCGCTCCAGGGTCTGCATATCTCTAAGAAAGTAGGTGAAAGCCATGACCGTTCCTCAAAACCCGTTGGCCCTTTGAGACTGTCACTGAATTGCCGATTGATTGCGTTCGACACCCTCTACCAGCTTTGGCACGTCAATAATGAGCGCAACCGTTCCGTCTCCCAGGATGGTCGCCCCGGAGAGTTCGTCGACATCGCGAAAAATCCTGCCGATATTTTTTATTACGGTCTGATGTTCCCCTATGACCCTGTCCACGACAAGGCCGACCTTGCCCCCGGCCGATTCGGTAATCACGATCTGTTCGACTTCGGGGGGAGTGCCTGCGATGTCGAAACATTCGCGAAGCCGGATATAGGGGACGATTTCGCCCCTTACGCGTGTAATGTGGCGTCCGTGGGAAGCCGCCACGTCCTCGCGGCTCAATTCAACGCACTCCTCCACGGTTGATAGAGGTAAAACATAGCGCCCCTCCCTTACTTCGACCAGCAACCCGTCGACTATGGCAAGGGTAAGAGGCAGCTTCAGGGTAATGAGGGTTCCCGCCCCCTTGCGGCTCGAAATATCGATGGAGCCCCGCAGCATTTCGATGCTTCGCTTTACGACGTCCATTCCCACCCCGCGGCCGGAAACGCTGGTGATTTTGCCTGCGGTGGAAAAGCCGGGGGCGAAAATGAGAGAAAAGATCTCCTTTTCCGATAACTCCGTCTCTGCCGGGATAAGATGTCTTTCGACAGCCTTTGACCTTATTGCCTCCGTATTCAAACCCGCGCCGTCGTCTTCTATGAGGATCAATACGTTTGCCCCGGAATGCATGGCCGAAAGCCGTACGGTCCCCTCCCTTGGTTTGCCTGCGGCCTTTCTTATCTCCGGGGCTTCGATGCCGTGATCGATGCAGTTGCGGATAAGATGGACAAGGGGACCGTTCAGCCGCTCGATCACCGTCTTGTCAAGCTCTGTTTCTCCTCCAGAGGTCTCAAGAACAATCTCTTTTCCAAGCTCGGAGGATAGATCGCGAACCAGTCGCTTGAATTTGCTGAAGGTCGTTGCGAGCGGCAGCATCCGGATACTCATTGTGTTGTCGCGAAGCTCGGCGGTGAGCCGCTCGACTTCCTCGGATATCGACAAAAGTTCCGGATTTTCCATCCCGGCCGCCACTTGGCTGAGTCGCGCCTGGACCGTTACCATTTCTCCGACAAGATTTACCAGGGTGTCGAGCTTTTCGGCGCGCACCCCTATGCTCGAGGTTTGCTCCGAAACGGTCTGCCTGCTTCTTGCCGCCTCGACGTGCCGCTGCTCGGCAAGCGCCGTCTCAACCATGCTCGCCTCGACAACGCCCCTTTCGACAAGCAACTCTCCGATGCGCCTCTGAGAACTCAGGGCTTCCTGTAAATCTTCATGGGAAACCAGGCCGCGCTCGATCAAAAGCTCGCCAAGTCTTTTCGGAGAGCCTCGCTCCTCTTCCCCGTCGGCTACCTCGATGACTTTGATTTCCAGATCGCATTCATCCTCGACGAAGATGAATACATCCTTTATGGCATTGAGTGAATGCTCCGTTGTAAGGATCACGTCCCAGGAAAGGTAACAGTGCTCGGGTTCGAGGTCCTCGAGTTCCGGAATGGGTTCGGTGTGGGCGATTACGGAGCACTCCCCCATTTCGCGCAATTCGTTTAGAAGAAGCAGTGGATTGGTGCCTCGGGAAAAGATGTCGGGATTGGGGCGAAAATAGATCCGCAGAGTCTTTTCTTCCTGCCGATCTTCCGATTGCGCGGGGGGGGCGGCGTCGGCGAAATGTTGGGAATTTGTTTTTGGAAGCAATTGCTTTAAAGAGTCTGTGATAAATTCTACCCTCTGGGTATCGATGGGAGATGAGTCCTGCGAAACGTCCAGCATCGATCGTATGAGGTCTTCGGCCTGCAGCGTCAGGTCGATCAGGGGTTTTGTAACGTGCAACTCCTTATTGCGCACCAGGTCGAAAACGGTTTCGATTTCGTGGGTAAATGCGGCAATGTCTTCGAAGCCCGCCATGGCCCCCGAGCCTTTTATGGTGTGAAGAGCCCTGAAAACTCTGCCGATTAGTTCCGAATCTCCCGGGATTTCCTCCAGGGCGAGAAGGGACGTTTCGAGTTCGGCCAGGAGTTCGTAAGCTTCCGTCCGGTAGATGTCCTTAAGGGATTCCATCAGCCCAGTACCTTTTTCACAACGGCTAGAAGTTGATCGGGTTTAAAGGGTTTGACTATCCATCCGGTTGCTCCCGCGGCTTTGCCCTCCTGCTTCTTCTCCGATTGAGACTCGGTTGTAAGAAGCACGATCGGGATGAACTTGCAGGAGGGCAGTGCTCTAAGGGAGCGGATGAGTTCGATACCGTCCATGTTGGGCATGTTAAGATCTGTCAGCACCATATTGACCGAGGTTTCGTTGAGCTTGTTGAGGGCGTCCTTGCCGTCTATGGCTTCCATTACCTCGTAGCCCGCCTGCCTTAGGGTAAACCCCACCATCTGACGAATACTGGCCGAATCATCTACAGTCATGATGATCTTGCTCATGATTTCCAATCCCCCGTCCATAGACAGTTCTTATTGGGGTTCCTGTGGCAGCCGATTGTGCGCACCAGCCCCGCATCGCGTACAATAGTTTTGAATGGTTCGGATTTATGCTCGTAAAGGGCGAAGCTTTTGCCCAGTTTCACGGATAGGGCATGGGCGGAGCAAAACAACTGGAGGATGCAAAGATCCGTACTCGTTAGGTTCTCGACGTCTATTACGATATCTTCACTGTTTCTCAGGGCCTCCTGAAGGGCGATTTTCAATTCCCCGGTCCTTTCGATCGTCCAGATTTCCTTTAGCTTTACAACCGTTTTCTCCGCAGAACTCGTAACCTCTAGATCCATCGTCTTCTCCTCTGCCGACTAAAAGAGCTCGACATTGTCGCCCAAATCCTCTTGACTTGCCTCCTGAGTCCCGTTTGCCGCTGCGTTATCCTCGGCCTCATGGCCGGGCGCATTCTCCAGGCCGGGTTTGGCCTCCGTCTTGACCTGGGCCAGGGTATCGTGAACGTTGCGCTCCGCCTCCATTGTGTAACTGGCTTTTAGTTCTTCGAAGCGTTTCTGCGTGTTGGCCTGGTCGTCCGCTGTCGCCTTTGAACGCGCAAAAACGACGATCTCCCCCAGCTTTGCCGCAATTTCGCTTAGTTCATCGTTGATCTTTTGGTGGACGCCGACTTCGGCAACCGTTTTCCGAATGTCGCCCGCAAGAGCGCTGCCGGCCGCGTTAACTGTGACAAAGGCCGAAACGATGTCTTGATTTAGTCCCTTGAGGATTTCAACCTGGCATGCCATCCCCTCGCAAACAGCCGCGGGTCTTTTTTCGTCTGTCTGGTCCGCGGTTACGGCTGCGCGAAGCGAATCGGAGGCCGAAATGGTCGAGCGCAGTGCCTCGCTTGTCATTTCGGTCAGCCTGTAGGTCTCTACCGAAAGCTGGTGGGTGGATTCGGCCAGTACGGCAAGGGTTGCACCCTGGCTTCCGGCATGGCAGGCCTTGACGATCGCGTTTAGGGAAATCAGCTTTATTTTCGCTCCCATGGATTCGATACTTGCGGCCTGGGAGGCTATTTCACCGAATTGGTCGGCTACCGCGCTCAAGGCAATGGAAAGCTCCCGGTCGGATTCCTCGTAGGTGCCAAGGGCTGATAGCACCGTGGAAAAACCGGTCTCTATTTCTTCCAGAAAAGAAGTGTCTCTTTGATCGTCGGTGCCGGCGAGCAGGCTGGTCTCCCGGGCCATTTCTTCGACAAGGTCCGCAAGGGTGCAAAGATTTTCCAGGATGTTGTTTACCGCCGATTGTAATTGGCTTCCCGCATTTTTGAGCTGAATGGCCTGAAGATCGGCAACCTCTCCGACTAAATGCAGATCGCCATTGTTTCTTTGAGCCAGGTCTAAAATCCCGTCCCGGATGGCTTTTAAGCGAGCTTTCCAGCCTGTGTGCGAAGCCTCGCCCGTGGCCAAAGCCCTTTTGTTCGTATCGAGTTCCACCAGCGCCTGCCTCGCATGTTCGATCCTCTGGCGCGTGATGTCATGGAATTGCATTGACTGGACAATGTCGCCGATCCTTCCGGATACGGTTTCAAAACGGGCCGAAATTTGTTGCGCAGCCCCAGCCGACTGGCTGTGCTTTCCCTGAAGGGCCTCAAGGCCCGACATGGTCTTTTCAAGTACTATTCCCGCCTGTTTTTGACGCGCCGACTCAAGGCCCAGCACCCTTTTCAGTGTCTTCTCGATCGTAAGCCGCAGGCCCTGACAGCTTGTATGAACGCTGGAAGAGCGTCTTTCAATTTCAAAGGATAATTTTTGCACTTCCTCGGCCAGGGTTTCAAACCCATGGTCCCGGTCGCCAAGCCTTGCGGATTCGATCCTTATCGAAACGCACAAAACCCTCAGCAGCAAAATGGTCTTTTGGAACCCCTCGGCTACGCCGTCAAGACTATCGAGCTTTTCAAGGACGGCTCGAAGATAATCGGTGTTCCGCCTCGATCCTTTCTCTAGTCCGTTTACCACCTCGATTACTTCGCCAAAACCTTCGATCACCGTTTCGAGTTCCTTGCCCGACAAGTGAGCGGCTACAACCGAACAGGACTCGGAAAGTTCCGTGGCGCGAACGTAAAAATCCTGGAGCTTTTCTCCAATTGCCAGAAACTCGCCCTCGGTGGACTTGGCCAAAAAATCCAACCTGTTTGCGATCTCGGGCAAAGCGTCCCGCAATGGCGTCGGGGAGGGTTTTAGCCTCGAGAGCAATTTAGCGAACAAAGCAAAAAAATTCATCCCGCGTCCCCGCGTCCAGGTTCATTGCAACGTTATGGCAAAGGGCCGGATACACTTGCTCTACATCCGGGATTGGATGCGAGTCTTCCCTTTGGAGGTGTATATCGGCATTTTGGGGCCGTTTCGTAATAGTGAAAGAATAGTGGCTATTTAGTGATAAGGATTCACTAGAAATCGATGGAAATCAGGTAAGATCGCAGGTTTATTTTCTTTTGATTCAATCCGAGTTTTGATCGCAATCGGAAACGGTGGGTCATTACAGTGTTTAGTGAAACTCCAAGTAGCGAGGCTATTTCCTTATTGCTTTTGCCTGCTTTGACAAGTTTTGCGACCTTGGCCTCCATCGAGCTCACAGTGGGATTTTGAAATGAGAGGTTTCTAAGAAATGGAGAACAGATCTCGGTAAGGTTTTCTTCGAGCAGGTCGAGATACCTTTGATGTGTTTCATCAAAACGACAATTTTTTAACTTCTCCACGTAGGGCAGAATCGATTCTTTGATATTCATGGTAATATCGGTCTGGAGGTCGTCCTTTTGTTTCGCCGATCTTTGAAGGAGCACGGCCATGGCTACGTTTAATTCCTGGAGGTCCTTTTTCATCTTGCGTTCCCGCTCTATCCTTTCGACTTTTGCCTTTATCTCCTGCAGTTGAAAGGGTTTTGCTATGAAGTCGGCCGCCCCCGCGTCGATTATGTCGCTGTATGTGTACTTCCTGGTAAGGCCCGTCATCATGATCGTATCTATTGTGTAAGTGAGTTCCCGTATCCTGCCAAGGAGTTCTATTCCATCCATTCCGGCCATTTGGATATCGGAGATAACCAGCTCGAAAGCACCCTCCTTTAATATTTCAAGCGCTTCGACAGGCTCTGTATGGCTGAGACAAAAATAACCCTGGGAACGTAAAAATTTCGTGAGCATGGCGCAAATACCCTGCTCGTCGTCAACTACGAAAATATTTCTGATTTCCTTTTTCAAATCCTTTATCCGCCATTTGCAATTTATAATCGCACTCTATCTACTTAAAAGATTTTAATTGCATTGGCAAAAAAAATCCTCATGAGTATAGCTTAAATCATGGGCGTCATGGGTTTCAAAAAACAAAGGGCAAAACAAGCGAGACGGAGAGAAGATGATTGGCGCCTTTCTTGTGTTCGGACCGGAAATATCACATTGGTTTAGTGCGAGCCTTCACTTCAAGGGGGAATAGGGTAAATCTAGTTTCCGATCTGTCTTTTGGCTTCTTTAGCCACAATGCTTGGTACGGACTTGCTCAAAGAGATGTTTCGCAGGTCCTGGCGATTGAGAGTAGGGATAAATCTTCTGGAAATGGGTATGGGGGTCCTGGGATTTACCACGAGCGAAAGGCGAACCGCGTATATTTTGACCCACTCCCTATGGGCGGCAATTCTTCGCAAAACCTCGTCGTCAACCTGCCTGGAACAAGCTATGGAGGCAACTTCACCATCGGTTAGCTTCGGATTTCCAAGTACGGCAAGCTGAATCATCCGGTTGCTGTCGCGCATGAGGATTGTTCTGGTTTCCTTGTCGGCTAACATGGCGAGGCGGATTTTTTCGGCTACATTTTTTTCCTGTATTTTTTCGAGCAGGGTTTGTGCCCTTTCTTCGACTGTGCTTTCCGCCGTTTCATCGCAAAGGCGCATGGCTTCCATAAGCAGGAGTTCCCAGGGCTCTGCGATGGTGATTGGGCACTGCTCGCTGAAGGGGTGTGTTTTGAAGTTGCCCGAAGGAGTGTTGAGAATTTTAAAGAAAGCTTGAGTCCCTTCCAGATCGTCGATTTTTGCATGACAAACCTGGCCCGCTCTGACATGGATGGTTCCCGAAAACGTCTGGGTGCTTACTTCAACAATACGGTCGATACTGTCCAGACAGAGCAACTGAATAAGATCGGTTAAAGAGATGTTATATATGTTGCCCCAAAATCCATGTGACGGGTCTTTTAGAGCGGCGCGTGAGGTTTGAGCGCCCTGGTTTTTTGTTTGGGCCTGGAGAGCCTGGAGCAGCAAATACTCCCAGCTGCGATTTATGGACGTAGGCACATCGCAAGGTAGCGGTTCGGTTTCAAAATGGCCTCCCTCCCAGGCGATTAGTTCGAAAAAACCCTCCTCTCCCGTGACATTGCCCGATTGGGCATGGACGACTCTGCCGGCATCCAGATAGAATCTGCCGGTTTTGTCCGTGGCAACGACCTTGATAACATGGCTTATCTTGGCAAGGCATGAAACCTGGATAAGATCGATTAACCGGACGTATTCAATCGTTCCGTTAAAGCTATCCTTATTTTTTTTTTGGCTAACGCTCATATAAGTTCCGTTGTGATCTAAGTATATATCTTACCGCGAAGCCATTGGAAACAATCCATGGAAGCACCCCGATAAATGGGAGCGGGATGGAAGGACTACCTCCCAAAGCAGGGGGCTGGTTCCGCAAAATTTTTGTGAACAAAAGAGAAAAAATAAACAGTTTGGGGTCTTGCGGGCCTACTGGTCGATATAGTCCTCGGGCGTGTCGGAGAGGTATCGCTCCATTGCCTTTTCCCATAGCCCCTGAGCCTGTAGTATCATTTCACAGATTTCCCTGGCGGCTCCATGTCCGCCGGTAGCTCTGGTTATGTAGTGGGCGTAAGGGAAAATGTGCCGGACTGCGTTTGGAACCGCAACCGAAAAGCCCGCGCGACGCATAAGCGGGATGTCTATCAGATCGTCGCCCATAAAGCCGGTTTGACTCGCCTTTAAGCCGCTATCCGATAAAAGCTGCCGATAGGGTTGGGTCTTTACCTTGAAGCCCTGATAGAGTCGGGTGATTCCAAGGCTACGTGCACGGTGTTCGACAGCCTTGCAAGCCCTGCCCGAAATCAAAGCCACCTCGATCCCCGCACGCTGGAGCATTTTTATGCCGTGGCCGTCCTGGGCGTCAAATTCCTTTATCTCAGTGCCCTGGTCGGTATAGATGACTTTACCGTCGGTGAGGACTCCGTCAACGTCAAAGATCATCATGCGAAGAGGCAGGATAAGCTGCCTTAAGCGCTCGGGCAAAATGTCCGAGGTCAGCGTCGTTTTGGACTCAGCCTTCACTTGTGCCTCTTACAATCTCAAAAATCCTGACAAGCTCCTCGAGCAGTTTTACCGTATCTTCCAGTCTCAGTGAATTGGGGCCGTCGCATAGGGCCCTGTCGGGATCGGGGTGCGTTTCTATAAAGACGCCGTGGGCGCCCGCGGCAACAGCGGCGCGTGCAAGGGCCGGCACAAATCGTCTTTCTCCGCCCGAAGAGCTGCCCATACCGCCCGGAAGCTGCACGCTGTGGGTGGCGTCGAAGACCACCGGATAGCCAAAATCGGCCATGATGCCGATAGAGCGCATATCGACAACCAAATTGTTGTACCCGAACTGTGCGCCGCGCTCGGTTAGCATAATGCGCCTGTTTCCCGTCCGGCTGATCTTATCGATTACATGAATCATGTCACGCGGGGAAAGGAATTGAGCCTTTTTTACATTCACAGGCTTGCCCGCTGCGCCTGCGGCTGTCAGAATGTCGGTCTGGCGGGCTAGGAAGGCCGGTATCTGGAGCACATCGACAACGCTTGCAACGGGCTGGACCTGCTCGGGCGTGTGGACATCGGTAATGACCGGGATCCCGCACTTTTCACGCACAGCGGCCAGGATATCTAACCCTTTTTCCATCCCCGGTCCCCGGAAGGATCCGATGGAAGTCCTGTTCGCCTTATCGAAGGAACTCTTGAAGATAAAAGGGATCTCAAGCCTCGCGCATGCCTGCTTTAGGAAAGAGGCCGTTTCGAAGACGATCTGCTCGCTTTCGATCACGCAGGGACCGGCTATCAAAAAAAGACGGCGCCGTCCAATATCCTGGCCAAGAACCTGGAAGCTCACAGCTTAAGCCTGACAGGGTTTGACGAAAGACTCGGGGTTCTTTCGACGTGCTTCCTCCAGGGCCTTTCCGGTGAAAGCTTTAAAAAGAGGATGGGGTTCCATGGGGCGCGATTTAAACTCCGGATGGAACTGGCAGCCCAGAAACCAGGGATGGTTTGGCAGCTCGATTACTTCGACAAGATTTTTGTCCGGAGACAGCCCGGTGAAAAGCATTCCGTGGTCGGCCAGGGTATCTCGATATTCGTTGTTGAATTCATAGCGATGGCGGTGGCGCTCCGAGATTTCCACAGTCCCGTAGGCGGCCGAGGCAAAACTTCCGGGCTCAAGCACGCAGGGGTAGGCGCCAAGGCGCATCGTACCGCCAAAGTCCGAGCCCTCGCTGCGTCGGATAACCGTGTTGCTCTTGTAGTCAAACCATTCGCGCATAAGATAGATAACGGGGTGGGGCGCGTTTTTGTCAAATTCCATGCTGTGAGCCCCGCAAAGGCCGGCAACGTTGCGCGAAAACTCAACGGTTGCAAGCTGCATCCCCAGGCAGATGCCAAGAAAAGGTATCTTGTTTTCCCGAGCATACCGAATGGCCTTGATTTTTCCCTCGACTCCGCGCTGGCCAAAGCCCCCCGGCACCAAAATCCCGTCAGCGCCCTCGATTAAAGCTTCTCCGCCCTCCTTTTCCACATCCTCCGAATCGACGTACTCGACTTTTAGCCTGAGGCTGTGTGCGGCCGCTCCGTGGGTCAGCGCTTCGTTTAAGCTCTTATAGGACTCTTTTAAATCTATATATTTGCCCACAATGGCGATTCGCACGTCGAACAGAGGATTTTTCATCGTTCCAACGAGCCGTTGCCACTCCTCGAGCTGTGGGGATCGCGTCCAGATATTGAGAAGCCTCACTATCTTTTCATCGAGGCCCTCCTGGTGAAACAAAAAGGGCACCTCGTAGATGCAGTCCACATCCTTGGCCGTTATAACGCCGTCAGAATCGACGTTGCAAAAATGGGCGATCTTGGCCTTTATCTCCGATGAAAGCTGCTGTTCGGTTCTGCACAGCAAAATATCGGGCTGGATGCCGATGGAGCGCAGTTCCTTTACGCTATGCTGGGTGGGTTTGGTTTTCACCTCGCCCGAAGTCGGAAGATAGGGCACAAGGGTGACGTGGATGAATAGAGCGTTTTCCCGGCCCACATCGTTTCGAAACTGGCGGATAGCCTCAAGAAAGGGCAAACTTTCAATGTCTCCAACCGTGCCCCCGATTTCCACGAGCACAATGTCGACGTGATCGGCCGCCCCCCGGATACATGTCTTGATTTCGTCGGTGATGTGGGGAATGACCTGGACGGTGCCGCCCAGATACTCTCCGCGCCTTTCCTTCATGATGACCGAGTAGTAGATGCTCCCCGATGTGAAGTTGTTTCTCTTGCCAAGCTGGGCGTGAGTAAATCTTTCGTAATGGCCCAGATCCAGATCGGTTTCCGCGCCGTCGTCGGTTACGAAAACCTCCCCATGCTGAAATGGATTCATGGTTCCGGGGTCCACGTTTATATAGGGGTCGAGCTTAAGAAGTGAAACGCTAAGGCCCCGGCTCTCCATGAGCGCCCCGATGGAGGCGGCGGCAAGACCCTTGCCCAGTGAGGACAAAACGCCGCCCGTGATGAATATAAATTTGGTCTGGCGCAAAATGCATTTCCTTCCCGGATAAATCCAATTGGGTAAAAACGGTCGATTCTTAACGCCGCCAGTATAGCAAATGAAATTTTAAAGTCAATTGCGAGTGCGTCTTTTTATCTAGTTGAAATTAAACCGATTTTATGCCCGAGGTCGCCAACCGGCCAACCACCGTCAAACTATGGCCAACCATAAAAATGAAAACTCTGTGGCCAATATAATGTAGGAAAAGAGTTATAAATACATGAAACCCCGTATTTACCATTTACCCTTTCACCAATATCATCGATAGTGCAAAAAATCGCGAAATTTATCCAACTTGCTGATAGAACGACGGATAGTAAGGAGCATGTTATGCCGTCCATACTGATAGTTGAAGACAACGATTTTTTCAGAACTTCCTTTAAGGAAATCATGCGGATGTATGTTCCCTCCTTGTCGGTTGAGGAGTCCCGCGATGGAAAGGACGTATTTGCAAAAATATCGAAAAATTCCCCCGACATGATCTTTATGGATATCTGCCTTCCGGGCAAAACCGGCCTGGAACTTACCCGGGAGATAAAAAGCGGCTACCCCGACCTGGTGATAAGTGTCTTTACAAGCAACGATACTCCGGAGTATCGCAGGATTGCCCGGGAGTGCGGGGCCGACTACTTTTTTAAAAAAGATGCTCTCACAGGCGCCCAGATTGCCGCTATGCTGGAGAAGGTGATAAGCGGGAAAAAAGGAAAAACGGAGGTGATCGGGCTCAAAAAGACTTTAAGACAAAAAGCGATAGAGCCCGAAGAAAACGAGAAGGGGTGACTTTATGCCTCGCCCTTTAGCGCTTCGGCCTGGAAGTGGGCATTTAGCGGGTCTATCAGTTCGTCGAGAGTGCCGGTCAAGATAGTGTCGAGCTTATAGATAGTCAGGTTGATGCGGTGATCGGAAATGCGATTTTGCGGGAAATTGTATGTCCTTATCCTCTCGCTTCGGTCTCCGCTGCCCACCTGGTTTTTCCTGTCCATGGCGATTTTTGCTTCCTGCTCGCGCTGCATGGAATCAAGCAGACGGGCGCGAAGAACCTTGAGGGCCTTGGCCTTGTTTTTGTGCTGGGATTTTTCGTCCTGGCAGATTACAACCAGCCCGGAGGGAATGTGGGTGATGCGAACCGCCGAATCGGTGGTATTGACGCTTTGGCCCCCCGGACCCGAAGAGCGGAAAACATCTACCCGAAGATCGTTTGGGTCTATAAAGACGTCGACCTCTTCGGCCTCGGGCAGCACCGCAACCGTTACCGCCGATGTATGTATCCTGCCCTGGCTTTCGGTAACCGGGATGCGCTGTACCCGGTGAACCCCGCGCTCGAATTTTAGCCTGCTGTAAGCCCCCTTGCCGTTTATAGAAGCTATGATTTCCTTAAGACCCCCAATCCCGGTGGGGTTGGAGTCCAAAACCTCGACCTTCCATCTGCGCATTTCCGCATAGCGCGTATACATGCGGAAAAGATCCGAGACAAAAAGCGCCGCTTCCTCGCCCCCAGTGCCCGCGCGGATCTCGAGAATAACGTTTTTGTCGTCATTTGGGTCCCTTGGAGCCAGCATGAACTTTAGCTCGGTCTCCGTCGCCTCGATGCGCTCCCTTAGCCCCGAAAGTTCATCTCGAATAAGCTCGCGCATGTCCGCATCCTCTTCTCTTTCGAAAAGAGTCTGGTTTTCCTGGACCTGCTCCTTCAGTTTCTTATAGTAGATGTATTTATCGACTACAGGGGCAATCTCGGCACGTTCCCTGGCAACCTGCTGGTAACCCTTCTGGTTTGCCAGTAGCTCAGGGTTGCCAAGGTCTTCCTCGAGCTTTTGAAACTTTTCTACGACGCTTTCGAGCTTGTCAAACATCTCTTCTGCCTGTCTAAAGCCTGGCCCGGGAGGCTCTAAGCCTTTTCATCGGACTTTTGAAATTTTTCGTACTTCCTGCGGAACCGTTCGATGCGGCCGGCCGAATCAACCAGCTTCTGCTTGCCGGTATAGAAGGGGTGGCACTTGGAACAAATTTCCACCCGGATCTCACTTTTTGTCGAACCCGTTGGGATCTCGTTGCCGCAGGCGCACTTTATGACAGTTTGATGATACTGTGGGTGAATGTTTTCCTTCATCTTTCTACCTTTCCAACGTATCGGTGTTTGTGGCAAACCATTACCAAAACATCTATTATAAGATATTTTACCTGTTCATGGAAGCTAGAAAATCCGCATTGGTTTTCGTGCCGTGCATTTTGTCGAGCAAAAACTCCATGGCGTCTACCGGGTTTAGAGGCGAGAGAAGTTTTCGAAGGATCCAAATCCGGTTGAGATCCTCGGGGGCAATCAGCAACTCTTCCTTGCGGGTTCCGGACTTGTTGATGTCGATTGCCGGGAAGATGCGCCTGTCGGCAAGTTTTCTATCCAGAACGATTTCCATGTTGCCCGTGCCTTTGAATTCTTCAAAGATGACTTCATCCATGCGGCTGCCGGTGTCGATTAGAGCGGTTGCAATTATTGTCAGGCTTCCCCCCTGTTCGACGTTTCTGGCCGCTCCGAAAAACCGCTTGGGCCTGTGGAGGGCATTGGAATCAAGACCGCCCGAAAGGATCTTGCCGCTCGGGGGCACAACGCTGTTATAGGCCCGCGCAAGCCTTGTGATGCTGTCAAGTAATATCACCACGTCCTTTTTATGCTCAACGAGCCTTTTGGCCTTCTCGATAACCATCTCGGCAACCTGAACGTGCCTTTGAGGCGGCTCGTCAAAAGTCGAACTCACCACTTCGGCCCGCACGTTTCGCTGCATATCGGT
The DNA here is from genome assembly GCA_021780695.1 of Deltaproteobacteria bacterium. Classification (GTDB taxonomy): domain Bacteria; phylum Desulfobacterota; class Syntrophobacteria; order Syntrophobacterales; family Syntrophobacteraceae; genus SbD1. Next base: position 29,497 of record JAJXYD010000002.1, on the reverse strand, counting down.
CACCTCTTCGGGGCGCTCATCGATTAGAAGAACGATCAGGTAGGCGTCCTTGTGGTTGGCCGCGGTCGCATTGGCAATATTTTGAAGCAGCATGGTCTTGCCTGTCCTGGGTTGGGCTACGATCAGGCCGCGCTGCCCCATACCGATGGGCGTAAGAAGATCCATCACCCGCGTTGAAAGATTCTCGGGGTCGGCCTCGAGCCTTATCCTGCGGTCGGGGTAGAGAGGCGTGAGGTTGTCGAAAAGGATTTTGTCCCGGGCTATTTCGGGGTCTTCATAATTTACGGCCTCAACCTTTAGGAGAGCGAAGTAGCGTTCGTTATCCTTGGGGGGACGGATTTGGCCGGAGATGGAGTCGCCGGTTCGCAAATTGAATCTGCGAATCTGAGAGGGCGAGACGTAAATATCGTCGGGACCCGGCAGATAGTTATAACTCTGGCTCCTTAGAAAGCCGAAGCCGTCTGGAAGGATTTCGAGAACGCCTTCGCCATAAATAAGGCCGTTCATCTCCGCCTGCGCCTGAAGGAGTGCAAATATCAACTCCTGCTTTCGCATCGAACTGGCCCCGTCGATGCTATAGGCTTTGGCGATGGCCACCAGTTCTCGGATGTTTTTGTTCTTAAGTTCGACCAGGTTCATCTCGTTTCGCCTGGAGTCCTTGTTGCTAACGGTCTCTTCAGAGTTTACGGCTGGGTCAGGCATGGGTTGTTCTCCAAAAAAAATAGGGGAATTTGAGTGTTTAAGGCTTTAAAAAGCGTTTCTTTCCGGCTAATAGATTTTACACGATTCCGGAGGGCATGAGGTGTTTGAGAATGCAAACCGGCGGCCGCCAAGCCAACGGTTCTTTCTGTTCAATCTTCGCCTATGGAGCAGTCCGGGGTAAAATGGGCAGGTCAGCTCTCCTTTTGTGATCCCTAAGAGCATGCAGGAAAGCTGTCCGGTTTGTCAAGAAGTTTCACAGGCAATCCAGAATAGAACCAGTTAAAAGTTTAGCCCGCGAGGCGATAAAATCAACCCCCGTCGGTGGCTTAATATTGCTTTTTTTGCCGCCACGATTTTGTGGCGGCACTTGAAACGCCTGGATCGAACTGCTGGGAACCTGGCTCGTTTTAGGGCCGAAGGGGGGGAGCTTTGGTCTTGGCTGTGCTAAATCCCTCTTCGGCCCCGCGACAGGAAAAGCGGGCTCTAAAATCCCATTCTAATCCATATATCAGGTTTCTGGGGGCCTTTGGCAATTTCTGTGCCGCATTTGGCCAGCATCGCATCGACCCGGGAGCTAAAACCCAGCTTTGTGATCTCATCCGGGTATTTTTGCTTTAGCGTTTGCAGCCGCTTCCTTGCGGCCGAGAAGTGCTTGCTTATAAAATATTGTTTGGCTATGCAGTAGAGATGGCAGGCGAGCCTTTTTCGGCATTCAAACAACTGTTTTTTGGCCTTTGCGGCGTATTCCGAGTTGGGGTAGTTGTCGACAACGGTATTGAAAACCTTCATGGCCTTGTCGGTCTCGGCAAGATCGCGGTCGGTGGCCGAAAACATGAGAAAATGGCTCATCCCGGCCTGATACAAGACGTAGGGGGCATTTTCGTTATTTGGGTGCAGACGCGCAAACTCCGTATAACTCATCGCCGACTCAACGTACTTTTCTTCCCCAAAGTAGGCGTCTCCAAGTTTTAGTTCGGCGATGGTGGCGTATTTGCTGTAGGGATATTCCTCTTTTAGTTTCTTGAAATCATCGGCGGCATCGGAAAAGTTCGATTTCGCCAGATTTTGCGTGCCCATCTGCATGAGCTGCTCCGCTGTCTTGTTGACAGTCGGAGATTTTTTCTTTTTAAAAATTTTTGCAAAATCAACTTTTTCCAGATTTATACCCGCGCAGCCGCCAAGGGCCGCAAGACTACAGGAAAGTAAAAGAACGGCCAGAAGGCGGAAAAACGGCTTTGGCCGGTACGGATAAAGCACCTTATATGTCACGATATGGTTTTCCGATTGTTAGAAGATACGTTCCATGGGGGGGAAAGAGTAAAATCCTGCCCCAACCGGTATCTAACTGACGACTTTGCTTATGGCCGCGGCGATCTGAGACTTTGCCACAGCTCCGGTGATCTGATCGCTCACATTTCCGTCTTTAAAAATGATCAGAGTAGGAATAGCGCGAATTCCATATTTCCCCGGTACCTTGGGATTGTCGTCGACATTGCATTTTACAACTTTTAACTTGGATTGGTAATCGCCCGATATCTCCTCGACAACAGGGGCAATGGCCCGGCAGGGTCCGCACCAGGGGGCCCAGAAATCAACCAGAACGGGTAGATCAGACTGAAGAACTTCCTGCTCGAAACTGCTGTCTGTTACTTCAATGATATTACCTGCCATGAGCTTGCTCCTTTTAAGAATGTTGCCATCACGCCGCTGGCGGCGTGCCTTTGCCTGAGCTGCGTGCTATCTTATAAAACATTCCTTTCGCTATTGTCAATTTGGAATCGACCCTTTGAGGGGTTGGCGGTTTGGGGGCAGGTCGGGTCTTTGTTTTCTCCCGGAGGCCGTCGCATCCTTATGGTCATTTTTCTTGTAATTCAAAGGTCGCTTCGTTAAAATTCCACCGTAAAATTCCAGGCGCGATTCCTTTTCATCCTGTTGCCGCCGCCTTTGAGGCCGTCGGTAGTCGACTTTTTGGAAATGATGTGAAATTTCTAAATAATAAGAAAATTCTGCTTATATTTTTTTTGCTGTTGTTAATCGCGTGCCCCTCTGTTTGCTTGGCGCAAAGCGATAAGGCCAAAGTCTCGGCCCTTGAGCTGGATAAAAGCGGAAAAGTCCTCAAGATTAGTTTCAGCATTAGCAACTGTTTTAATTCCGCGATGGAAGAGGCCGTTCGCGATGGGGTCCCAACAACCTTCAGGATTTTGGTATCCGTTGAGAAGCCCTCTTTGGTGTTGACTACGACAATGGTTGACCTCACGCTTTTGCATACAATCAAATACAACCGGCTAAATGATGAATTCCAGGTGACTTTGCCGGAGTCCGGGCAAGAGGCGCGCGTTACCAAAAGCTTTGAGGAGGCCAAAAAGTGGATGGCCACGGTCAAAAACCTTCCCGTGATTCCAACGTGCTGGCTCAACAAAGACCAGACATATTATCTGAACGTTAAAGCCGAGCTTTCAAAGGTGGAATTGCCCCTGATTTTCCGATACATTATTTTCTGGGCTTCTCTTTGGGATTTTGAGACCGGATGGCGAACCGTCGAATTTCTCTATTGAAGCAGGTCGGCACTATTACAGGTTTTGAACCTGATCAAAAACGCCGCTTTTGGGAACGTATTGCGGTCTTTGCCGTCCTTGGCCTGATATTCTCCATTGGTCTCATCCAGGGATGGTTCTATAAGCCCCTTATTCGCACCCCCCTTGCGGGTAACGTCTTTCTTATTCTCTTTTTAAATCTTAATATCTTACTTCTTCTGCTGCTGGCCTACCTGGTCCTTCGCAATTTCGTAAAACTCATTTTCGAGCGCAAAAGAAACATCCTGGGCTCCAAACTAAAGACCCGGCTGGTCGCCGGCTCGGTGGTGCTCACCCTCATCCCCGCGGTTCCCCTTTTCTGGTTTGCCAGCCAGTTCATCTTTTCGAGCCTGGACCAGTGGTTTAGCGCCAGAGTTCAAAATTCGCTCAAAAATTCGGTCCAGCTCGCAAAGGATTACGTGGATCGCGAAAGAAACGATTTCGTATCCGAATGCCGGGTCCTGGTCCCCGAAGCCGCCAAAATGATTATCCAGGGCAAGGGCGGCGCGCACTTAGATGACATTGGGTTTCTCTTTGCCGCAAGGATCGATGGGGCCTACCTGTTTAATTCTTCAGGCGAGTTAAAATGGAGCTTTACACAAAAAGCGGCTCAGGGAGTCGGCCCCTTTTGGCTGAAGAAAAACATGGAAACCGAGGCCGGTACGGCCTCAAAGATGGTCAACCTCGCCGGTTCGCGCAGCGCCATAGCCGCCCGCATCCCCTTAAAATATCTTACCGGAGACGGTTCGGTTCTTATTGCCTTACGAGTGCTTCCCAAGGAGCTTTCCCTGCGGCTAAAATCCATTACCGCCGGCTATAATAGCTATATGCAGCTCAAAATGCTTCACAAGCCCCTCAAAAAGAGCCACTTCATAACGTTTTCCATCGTCACCATGCTCGCCATATTCTCGGCCGTTTGGTTTGGCTTCTACCTTGCCAAAAACCTTACCGGGCCTATCGAAAAACTTTTGAGCGCCACGCAAAAAATTGCCGACGGCGATCTGGACGTGCGTCTTGAACCCGACCGCCAGGACGAAATCGGTATGCTCATGGTTTCCTTTAACAACATGATTGAAGATTTGCGCGATGGACGAAAAAAACTGGACTATGCCTACAATGTGCTCCAAACCACCAATGTGGAACTCGAAGAGCGCAGACGCTACATGGAGGTGGTTCTAAAGAATATAGCCGCGGGGGTGGTAAGCGTGGATGCCCGAGGTATTGTTACGACCGTAAATAATTCGGCCGAGATCATCTTTGGATTTGAGGCCGAGAAGGTGCGCGGGGCTCATTATAGCGACTTTTTAGACCAGTCCCAGATGGAGATCGTTCAAAGTTTTATTGACGCCTATGGGGAAGGTCGTCATTCCTACCTGGAGCGTTCCGCGCAGCTCAAGGTAGGCGGAGTGCCGATGTCTCTTTTTATAAAGGTATCTGTGCTCCACGACGAAGCGGGCCGCTTTATGGGTATCGTCGCCGTGCTCGACGACTTTACCGAGCTCGAGAAGGCCCAGAGGATGGCCGCCTGGCGAGAGGTCGCCAGACGCATCGCCCACGAGATCAAAAACCCTCTTACCCCCATCAAGCTTTCCGCTCAAAGGCTAAGGCGCAAGTATTCCGAACTGGTCGAAGCCGACGGTACGATTTTTGACGAATGCACCCGCACGATCATCCAGCAGGTTGATCACATGAAGAGCCTGGTAAACGAGTTCTCTCGTTTCGCAAGGCTGCCCAGAGCCAGACTGCAACCCTGCAGCCTTCATGAAATTGTCGAGGAGGGGTTGAACCTCTACAGACATAATTACAGCAGCATTTCATTTATCTTGAAAAAAGATGATAATATGCCCGATCTTCGCCTTGATCGCGATCAGTTCAGACAGGTAATCATTAATTTGCTCGAAAACTCCGTGCATGCCATCGGCAGTGAAAGCGGAAAAATCTCCATCCGCCTCTTCTACGACCCTGCCTTAAAGATTGCAAAAATGGAGTGCTCGGATACCGGCCACGGGATTGCCCCGGAAAACAGGCCAAGGATTTTTGAGCCCTACTATTCGACGAAAAACAAGGGCACCGGCCTGGGACTTGCCATTGTATCGAGTATCGTGGCCGATCATAACGGTTTTATCCGGGTGCGGGGAAACAGGCCTCGCGGTACGGTCTTTACGGTGGAATTGCCCGGCTAGCGGGGAAAAAATGAAACAAAAAGTTCTGATTGTCGACGACGAGATAAGCATCCTGCAGTCTCTTAACGGGATCTTGGGCGATGAAGGCTATGAGGTGGTCCAGGCTTGCTGTGGCGAAGAGGCTTTGGAAAGGGCAAGAAAAGACCCCCCGGATCTCATGCTGCTTGACATTTGGATGCCGGGAATCGACGGCATGTCGGTGCTCGATGAGATAAAGAAGCTCTATCCGCTGCTTCCTGTTATCATCATCTCCGGCCACGGAAATATAGAAACCGCCGTCAAGGCGACCAGAATGGGCGCCTTCGACTTCATTGAAAAGCCCCTGTCCATCGAGCGTATTCTCGTTTCCATTCAAAACGCCATAGAGTTTTCCCGCCTGGAAGAAGAAAACCGGTTGCTGCGCAATAAATCCGAACGCGCCATGATTGGCGAAAGCGCCGCGGTGAACCTTCTGTGGGAGCAGATCCGGCGCGCGGCCCCCACAAACGCTACCGTGCTCATCACCGGGGAAAACGGAACGGGTAAGGAACTGGCCGCCAAGATGATTCATCTTTTGAGCCGGCGCAATACCCGCCCCATTATCGAGGTCAACTGCGCCGCTATCCCCGAGGAACTGATCGAATCCGAACTCTTCGGCCATGAAAAGGGCGCCTTTACCGGCGCCCACGAAAAGCGCAAGGGTAAATTCGACATGGCTAACGGGGGCACCCTCTTTCTCGATGAAATAGGGGATATGAGCAACAGGACCCAGGCCAAGATCCTTCGCATCATTCAGGAGCAAATCTTTGAAAGGGTAGGGGGCCAGCGCTCCATCGAGGTCGATGTGCGAATCGTTGCCGCTACCAATAAGGATCTGCAAAAGGAAATCGAACTCGGAACGTTTCGCCAGGACCTCTATTACAGGCTGAACGTAATCCCGATTTATGTGCCCCCGTTAAGGGAGCGGTTGGAGGACCTGGAGTTGCTCGTCGAGCATTTCGCGGCCGAGATAGCAGGCGAGAGCGCTCTTGGGAAAAAAAGAATCGACCCGCGAATCTATGCAATCCTTAAGTCCTATGCCTGGCCGGGCAATATCCGAGAACTTAGAAATTTCATTGAAAGGCTAATGATCATGACCCCGGGTAACGTCATCTCCCCCGATGATCTGCCGGCGGATTTTAGAAATCTCGTAAAAGATCAAATCGGAGACACTTCCTGGCTGCAATGCCAAAGCCTTGAGGAAGCCCGCTCGTGTTTCGAACGTCACTTCCTGGAGAAAAAACTCGAGGAAAACGGGTGGAACGTATCCGTTACGGCGGCGAAAATCGGCCTCGAAAGGACTCATCTGCATCGAAAAATGAAGGCTCTGGGGATCAAAAAAGAAGGAAACGGCTAGCCGTGGGATTTCCACGGAGCATAAATCAGCCAACATGGGTGGAACGGAGGACTAACCGGGCGTCTCCGCAAAGAGGTCCGAGGCGAGCAAGATAGGGAGACTGGGTTCGACGGTGAAAAGTCACACGGATTTGGGACGGCGTGGCTTTGACGGTGGCTGGCAGATCGACCAGGTCCCGGAAAATCTGGCGCGCCTGGGCATCGGCGTAACCTCGCACCGGTTGTGATCCCGTTTAGGAAAGTATTTTACTGAAATCATTCTACCGCCCCTCTCTAATCTCAAAGGGAGAACGGCATTTTTAAATCCAAACCCCGCAAGGGCGGGAAAATGAACTACTGCAAGCCTCGGCTCCTCCGACCTTAAAAAGCGATACCCGGTCCGCATCCCTTCACTATCCTTCTTGTATGCTTTTTAGACAACTGTCTATGTAAAATAGTATACAAACCAGTGCAAAAGTGCTTTACTCATTCAAATTTAGAAGCCGGCAGTGAACCTTGCTTTACCTGTTTGCGCCGGATAAAAATCCATAATGTCTACGAAAAGGAGAAAACATGGAGCAGCAGTTGGTTTTGGAGGAACGCTTCGGGCAGACCTCCATCTTGAAGCTCAATCGGCCCGAGGTTATGAATTCTTTAAATTTTGCCATGCTCCGGGCGCTTTCCGAAAAAATCGAGGCCCTTCAATGGGAGAGGGAAGTGCGCGTAATAATCGTTTCGGGGGCTGGACAAAAGGCCTTCTGCGCAGGCGCCGATCTAAAGGAGAGGGCGACACTTCCCGAAGAAGAGGTGCGAAAATTCATCTTCACTCTTCGCGAACTGTTTACCTCCATCGAATATATGAATAAACCGGTAATCGGGGCCGTAAACGGAATCGCCCTGGGAGGGGGCACCGAGCTGGCCCTAACCTGCGACATCCGCATCGCTTCGGAAAATGCGACCATGGGGCTTACCGAAACCCGTCTGGCCATTATTCCCGGAGGGGGCGGCACGCAGAGGCTGCCCCGCATTGTCGGGCGCGCCAAGGCCAAGGAACTCATTTTTACCGGCAGGCGCATCGACGCTCAGGAGGCCCTCTCCATTGGCCTGGTAAACAAGGTGGTCCCTTCCGATCAATTGATCGACCAGTGCCTCGAAATGGCCGCAATGATCTGTGAGGCCGGCCCCATTGCCGTTACCCAGGCAAAGTATGCGATAAACCACGGGGTGGAAGTCGACCTGCGCTCCGGGCTTGCCATAGAATCAAATGCCTACTGGGTAACGATTCCAACCGAAGATCGAACCGAGGGCCTTACGGCCTTCCGAGAGAAAAGAAAACCGGTCTACAAGGGAAAGTAGGACTTCCGACGTGGATAATTATCCCGAAAACGACCTCGCCCTGTCTGTTTTGTCCAAAGGCGAGTTCCATATCCTTAAGCACATGGGAGATGCTGTCCTGGTAACCGCGCGCGAGGGCACCGTCGTCTACGCTAACGATGCGTGCTGCCCCATCATGGGCTTGCCCGCCCACTCTCTGATCGGGCAAAAACTCGGCGAGATCGAGGCCGATTCTCTTACCCTGCGGGCCATGGCCAATCGCACCGAAGTCGTAAACGTTAGAAAATACATCGATTCGCTAAAAAGGGCCGTCATTTGCTCCGTGCTCCTGCTGCCTGGCGCCGAGGATTTCTCCTGCGCCGTAACGATCATGAACCTGGTGCACCGTGAGGCAGGCGAGGGCGATCTTCAGGCAAGACAGCGCTTCGTCGAGTCCTACCTCGACGCCGGAATTGCAAGGGGCGCAGACCTCCCTGCGCCCTTTGACAAACTGGTGGGTACCAGCAGCCCCTTTAAGGCCGCCCTCTACATGGCCTACAAGGCCAGCCGGGCCGACTTCTCCGTCCTCGTTACCGGCGAAAGCGGCGTTGGAAAAGAGTTGCTCGTGCGCGCCATCCACGACTCGAGCAACCGCGGAGGCCATCAGTTTGTAAGCATCAACTGCGCCGCCATCCCCGGCACCCTCATCGAATCCGAACTCTTCGGCTACGCCTCGGGCAGCTTTACCGGCGGCCGCAAAGAGGGCAAAAAGGGCCTCTTTGATCTTGCCGACAAGGGGACCCTGTTTTTCGATGAGGTCGCCGATTTCGAGCTAAACACCCAGGCCAAAATTCTTAGGGTCCTCGAAGAAGGAGAGTTTAGACGCGTAGGAGATCAAAAGTGTATACCGGTTGATACAAGAATCCTTAGCGCCACCAATCGCGATCTGGCCAGAATGATGATCGAGGGTAAATTTCGAGAAGACCTCTACTACAGGCTCAATACCATGACTATCCATGTGCCCCCCTTGAGGGAAAGAGGCGGCGATATAGAGCTTCTCGCACAACATTTTCTGGGCCTGCTCTGCCGCGACTACGGGAGGGAGGCCAAATTCAGCCCCGAAACGATGGATATCTTCTTTGCCCACCCCTGGCCGGGAAACGCCCGGGAGCTTCGCAGCGTTGTCAGCTATGCGCTCAATATGACCGATTCCGACCGCATCCAACCCTGCGATCTGCCCCACTACCTCCTTGTCTCCGACGGTAGAGCCGAGCTTGACCGGCGCATCCCCCTTTCCGCCGATGCCCTCCAAAACTCCAGGCGTGACTTTGTCTATCGAGATGTCATGGACGCCTTCGAAAAGGACTTAATCGAGGCAATCCTCAAAAGATACCCCACAAGGACAAGGGCCATGGAAGCCCTTGGCCTAAGCCGCCGCGCCTTCTACTTAAAGCTCAAGAAACACTCCATTTCCTAAAACCCACCCTATGCCCGCGAAACCTTCTGTTTAAAAAAGGTAACACCTTTTTTGCCTGTCACTAAAAGTATACAAAATCAGCCCCTTAAAACTCTCCGATGCGCCTTGCTTTTTAGCTCCGCCAGGGCTCTTTTCTGCCGGGACGCTAAATTTTTTCCCCGGTTGCGGTTATCCCTTAAACCTTTGGGGCAAGCCTGAATAGAGGGGCCTTTTCCCTTTTAACGCCCCTCTTCTTTAGTCCCACGGCTTTATTCGCTACCCTTGGTGTGCTCCTGGCTGGAATGGTTTTTGCCATTACTTGGTGCGCATTCAAAAGAGTGCTCAGCTGCTTTCCCCCCTGCAGGGTGCTCTTTAACGTGGTGAGAGGGAATTTTTCGATCGAATGCAAACCGGGTTTTTGTAGATGCCGGCTAGGAGCCGAAAGTGTCTTTGGAAATGAGAAACAATCTGGAACTGATTGAGATCGGGCCTCGCGAGGGGTTGCAGTATCACCCCGACTATATTCCGGCAGCTCGAAAGATAGCCCTTGTCGATAGGCTCTTCGAGTGCGGTTTCCGCAAAATCGAGGTTGCCTCTTTTGTCCATCCCAGGATGGCGCCTCAAATGAAAGACGCAGTGGAGGTGCTTTCCGGAATCGGTCCGAGCGATCCGGCGGGCGGCCGCGGCAGGGTAAGGCAGGTGCTGGTTCCTAACGAGACAGGTTGCCGAAGCGCTATTGCCTGCAAAAGCGATGAGTTGGTCGTGTGGGTGTTTCTTAACGACCAGTTGTGTTATCCGACGCTTAACCGCAGTATTGCCGAGACCCTGAAGAGGATCAGCACGATTTGTGAGATTGCCGGGGCTAACGCGGTCAAGGTGAGCGCCTACATCGGCGCGGCTTTCGGCTACCCCGGGGAAGACACGAGCCATTATGAAAACCTCTCGGCCATGGTGGCCAAGTTGGTTCAGCTGGGATGCTCTCAGGTATGCCTGAACGATGAGCTTGCCATGGCCAATCCGGTCACTGTGCGCGAGCATCTGAGGGTATGCATGTCGCAGGTCGAAGCTTCCAGGCTCGCGGCTCACTTCTATGACAACAGAGGTATGGGGCTGGCCAACGTTTTTGCCGCCTACGAGTCGGGGGTGCGCGTCTTTAAATCCTGTCTGGGTGGCGCGGGCGTGCACGGCTATTTTAGAACCGTTATTGATCAAAGCTCTCTTGGAAAGCTCGATCCTTACGCACTTGCCACCGAGGACATTGTCTATGCTTTTGAGGAAATGGGCATCCCGACGGGAATAGATATGGATCGGCTGATCGACTGCGGCCGCTTTCTCGAAGAGCTCTTGGGGGCGAGGCTGCACAGTCGGGTGCGTTTGAGCGGTCTGGGCGCTCAAACGCTAAAGCGTGCAAAAAACCGCCTTTGCGGGCCTGTTGGGATGACTGAGGCCTAAAGAGGGCGGACGGGAAAAATAATTGTTAAAGACACTGGGTGTCGAGGGACTGTGGAGGCCATTATGGAAGATGTCGAACGTACGGAGCGTCTCAAGCACTGGGAAGAGCAGGACGCAATCGTTTTGGAGCGGCGAAAGGAAGCCTACGACATAGGCGGGGAAAAGCAGATAGCCCGTCTTGCCAAGCAGGGCAAAAAACCGATGCGCGATCTTATACGGATGTTGATAGATCCGGGCACGGAGTTTTTCGAACTGGGGGTGGATGCGGGCTACAACATTGGAGACGTAAAGCTCTATGGAGGTGACGTCTACCTTTCGGAAAAACGGGGCCATATTCCGGGCGGTGGCGTGGTGACGGGCATTGGAGTCGTTCACCGAAAAGACTGCATGATCTTTGCCAATGAAAACCGCTATGCGGCCGGGACCTATTTCCCCATTACCCTTAAAAAGCACATGAGGGCCCAAGCCATAGCCGAGCGCCTACAACTGCCCTGTATCTACATCGCCGATTCGGGTGGGGTGAACCTGCCCTTGCAGCTGGGCTGTTTTGCCGATGACGGCCACTTCGGCACAATGTTCTACAATATGTGCCGCATGTCGGCAAAGGGCATCAAGCAATACACCCTCTCGACCGGCGGAAACACGGCGGGAGGGGCCTATATAGTCCATCTTGCCACCGAATCGATCATGATCGAAAAGCTTGCCTACGCCTTTCTGGCCGGACCTCCGATGGTAAAATCGGCGATCGGAGAGACAGTTAGCGCCGATGACCTTGGCGGGGCCTATGTCCATACGCAGCACTCCGGCGGATGCGACCACTTCGTAAGATCCCAGCAGGAAGCGGTCATGAAACTTCGAGACATCATGGAGTTTGAACCCGCGCAAAAACTTTTCTGCGAGCGCAGAAGTTCGCGGGAGCCGCGCTTTGACTACCGGGAAATGATGCGTTCGACCCCGGTAAACACCTACAGCGCCATTCCCATAAAAGACACGATCAAGTGTATCGCCGACGACTCCTATTTCCATGAATACAAGCCTCTTTACGGTCTTGCCAGGGGACAGTCCATAATCACGGGCAAAATGTGGCTCAAAGGCTTGCCCGTGGGGGTCGTCGCCTCCAACGGCAGCGGCATTATCTATACCGAGGCCGCTCAAAAGGCCGCCGAATGGATGATTCGCTGCGGCAATTCGAGGCTGCCGGTCATATTCCTGCAGGGCTCTCCGGGCTACATGGTGGGAAAACAGGAAGAATGGGGAGGCATCGGTAAATACGGGGCCGATATGGTGCGCGCCTGCAGCGCCTTAAACGTTCCTAAAATTCAGCTCGTCATTGGACCCGACCACGGCGCGGCAAACTACGGAATGTGCGGCAGGGCCTTTAAACCCGTTTTTACCTTCACCAACATGAGGGGCCGAACGACCGTTATGTCGGGTAAGACGGCCGGATTTGTCATGGAGACAATCCGCAGGAAAAACATAGTCGATAAGGGCGAAAAGGTCGATGAGCAGGAAATGGCCGACTTTCGCCAAATGATGATGGATCGCTACGATGCCGAAGGTCATCCCTTCCTTACGGGTTCTTTGTTGTTTCATGACGGAATCATCACTTTCAGCGAGACGCGCGACAAGTTGGCAAGAGCCCTTGAGCTCTGCTACCGCGTTCCCATCGAAAAATCGGACTGGGGAGATCTGAAGGTTTAAAACTTTACCGGAAAAGGAGCCATAAGTTATGACTGAATACGATTACTGGAAGATCTTTCCACGCATGCCCCGCAAGGTGACATTAGGCGATATAACCGTGCGCGACGGTTTTCAGCACGAGGAGAGATTTATCTCTACCAACGCCAAGATCTTTTACGCTCAGGAGATGATCCTTGCGGGCGCAAAGGAAATCGAGGTCACAAATCTTGGAAACCCCGAGGGCATTCCTCAGTTTAAAGACGCCGAGCAGGTGATGGCGGCCCTTAGGGGCGATGCCTTCAAGAAACGGTGTGAAAAAAAAGGCGTCGATTTGAGCCAGGTCGTAATGACCGCGGTTACAATCCGTGAGTCGGCCGTCGACAGGGCCATCGAGTTTCAAAAAAAGGGAATAGGTCCCGACCGCATCCTCATGATGGTCTCGACCGATCCTGAGCATCATTTCGCAAATTCGGGCACCACCCTGTCCCAGTATTGGAGAGAGGCCGAACGCTGCATAAAAAAAGCCGCCGATGTGGGCATAAAGATGTGCGGCACCGTCAGCACGATCTGGGGCAGCCCCATCACCGGCGCCACAAGGCTTGAAGACGCCGTCGAGTTTACAAAGCGTTTCCTGTCGATAGGCGCCCACGACATAGAACATGCCGATCACGACGGCTCGGCCTCGGCTGACCAGGTCTACCGCTATTTTTCCATGATCCTTGACGCTATGCCCGATCCCGAGGCGCATCTGTGCCATCTCCATGAGACCAAGCGCGTTGCCTCCGCCTCCGTGCTCGCCGCCCTCCAGGCCGGAATATGCCGCTTTGAAGGAACCCTTGGCGGCTTGGGCGGCCAGCCCGCCAATTTCCTCGACGACTGCCCCGTCCGCGGAACGGGGGAATATTACTATAAGGACCATCGCTTTGTCGGGCTCATTACCTTTGAAGACCTGCTCGTCATGATCGATGAACTGGGTATCGAGCACGGCTATGACGTCGACCGTGTGCTGTGGCTCGGAGCGAAGATGGAAAAGACCGCCGGGCGGAGGCTGCGCTCGGAAGCCGTCTACAACGGCCGCACGCTCAAAGAGGGACACATGGAATTCGCCCGGCCGGGTCTATCGAAACTGATCGCCAAAGTTGGCGAAAAACCCGGGTGCCTGGTGCCCTCCGAATGGTCCCCGTCGGCCGTTCTGCCTGAAAAGTACGGGCCGGCTTCGTGGAAAAAGGCCTAAGCGGTAAGTGATCGCCAGGCGCTGATAACAGTCACTAATCATAGCTCGAAATATCTCGTAAGGAGAGTTTATGAAAGAGCAAAGAAAGCCTCTATGGGTTCCATCGGCCGAGTGTAAAAGCAAAGCCAACGCAACCCGTTTTATCGAATACGTGAACAAGACCTACGGCCTGAGCCTTGAGGGATATGGCGACCTCTATAAATGGTCGGTGGACAAAATCGAGGATTTTTGGGCCGCGGTGTGGGATTTTGTTCAAATCCGGGCTTCACGAAAATACGATAAGGTCGTTGACGATCTTTCGGTCTTTCCCGGAACGCAATGGTTTCCCGGGGCAAAACTTAACTTCGCGGAAAATCTTTTGAGATTCCGAGACGATCAACCGGCTTTTATTTTTAGAGGCGAAAGAGATAAGTCGGCTTCCCTGACTTATCGCCAACTCTATGACGAGGTCTCGCGTGTTGCAAAATCGCTTCGGACCATGGGGGTGAGTAAGGGCGACAGGGTAGGGGCCTATATGCCCAATCTCATGCAAACCTGTATCGCGATGCTTGCCACAACCAGCATCGGGGCCGTATGGTCGTCCTGCGGCGCCGAACTTGGCGCGGGAGCCGTTATCGACCGCCTTGGCCAGATCGGCCCCAGGGTCCTCTTTACTGTCGACGGCCAGCTCTACAAAGACAAGGAAATAGATCTTCTTGCAAACGTGGAAAGGATTTCCAAAGAGGTCCCCTCGCTTGAAAAAATTGTCGTCGTCCCCTATGTGCGTGAAAATCCCGAAATCGGCTCGATACAAAAAAGCGTGCTCTACTCCGACTTTATCGCCGATAAGCCCTGCGAAATCCAATTCGAGCAGGTTGGCTTCAACCATCCGGTCTACATCATGTTTTCCTCCGGTACGACCGGAAAGCCCAAGTGTATGGTCCAGGGCCCCGGAGTCCTTCTCAACCAACAGAAGGAACTCATAATCCACACAGACCTAAAGCGCGAGGACAGGATTTTCTACATCACCTCGCCAAGCTGGATGATGTGGAACTGGCTCATGGGCTCCCTTGGGGCGGGCGCAACCATAGTGCTCTACGAGGGTAACCCCAACCATCCGGACCCGGGGGCCATGTGGCGCCTGGCAGAGCAGGAAAAAATAACCATCTTCGGCTGTTCGGCGAGCTATCTCAACTATTTGAAAACTTCGGGGACAAAACCGGGCAAAACCTTCGATCTGTCCTCTATTCGCGCAATGTCGCAAACCGGCTCGCCCCTTTCCGTCGAGGGATTCGAATATGTCTACGGGGAAATAAAAAAAGACATGCACTTCAATTCGATCTCGGGCGGCACCGATATTAACGGCTGCTTCGGGATCGGTTCTCCCATCCAGCCCGTCTACGCCGGGGAACTGCAGGGCGCCGGCCTCGGTATGAAGGTCAAAGCCTATGATGAAACGGGTACGAGCGTTATCGACAAGGAAGGCGAGCTTGTCTGCGAAGCCCCCTCTCCCTCCATGCCGCTCTACTTTTGGAACGATCCCGAGCTTAAAAAGTACAGGGACACCTATTTCGATCTCTATCCCGGTGTCTGGCGCCACGGCGACTGGATCGTCATCCACGGCGATTCCGGGGGCATAACGTTTCTGGGTCGCTCGGATTTTACGCTAAAACCTTCCGGGGTGCGCATCGGTCCCGCCGAAATCTACAACGTCGTTGAAAACATAGACGGAATAATCGACGCCATGGCCATCGGACAGGAGTGGAAAGGCGAGCAGAGGATCATTCTTTTTGTCCGCCTCGCCCAGGGGTGCAAACTGAGCGATGAGCTAAAAGACAAAATGAAGAAATCTCTTCGCAAGCTTGCCTCTCCGCGCCACGTTCCGGCCCTGATCATCGAGGTGCCCGAAATTCCCTACACTTTCAGCATGAAAAAGGTTGAAAGCGCCGTGGCCAATATCTTCAACGGCAGGCCCGTAACCAACAGGGACGCCCTTAGCAACCCGGAATCCCTTGATTTCTACGTAAAACTTGCCCGCGAACTCAAAGAGTAGGCAAAAGTTTACCCATTCGGAGGCTACGCATGGATTTTCAACTGTCCGATGAACAACGCATGATTAAGGAAACCGTCTATAAGTGGTCGGTAAATGAACTCGCGCCGATCCAGGAAAAAATCGACGCCGAGGACTGGTTTCCGCCGGATTTTTTCCGCAAGTGCGCCGAAATCGGCATCCTCGGCATAACCATGGGCGAGCAGTACGGAGGCCTTGACGGCGATGTGCTCATGCAGACCCTGGCCATAGAAGAAATGAGCCGTATCTGCCCCGCTCTTGCCATGTCCTACGGGGCGCACTCCAACCTGTGCGCCAATAATATCCACAAGAACGCAAATGAAGCGCTTAAGAAAAAATATCTGCCTCCCCTCATCGCCGGGGAAAAGATCGGGGCCCTGGGGCTTACCGAGCCCAATGCGGGCTCTGACGCCATGAGCCTTCGAACCCGCGCCGTGAAGCGAAAGGACAAGTATATCCTTACCGGCACCAAGATGTTCATTACAAACGGCCCCATGGCCGATACCATCCTGGTCTACGCCAAGACCGCGCCTGAGAAGGGGGCCAAGGGGATAAGCGCCTTCATTGTGGAAAAGGACTTTCCGGGCTATTCGGTAGCCAGAAAGCTAAATAAGTGCGGTATGCGCGGCTCGCCTACCGGCGAACTGATTTTTGAAGAATGTGAAGTGCCGCAAGAAAACCTCGTCGGTGAGGAAAATAACGGCGTAAACGTCATGACCAGCGGCCTTGACATTGAGCGCATAGTCCTTGCCGGCGGCTCTGTCGGCATGGCCCGGCAGGCCCTTGACTACTCGATTCGCTATTCGGTCGAACGGGAACAGTTCGGTCAGGCGATCGCAAAGTTCGAAATGATCCAGCAGAAACTGGCCGATATGTTCGCTCGCACCGAAGCGGCCCGCCTCCTGGTCTACCGGGCTGCCGATGCGGCCCGCAAAGCGAGCAGGGGCGGCAAGGGCACCGAGCTTACCAGGCTTGCCGCCGCCGCGATCCTTTTTGCCGCCGAAACCGCTACCTGGGTTTGCGATCAGGCCATCCAGATCCACGGCGGATATGGATACTGCCTCGAATTTCCCGTCCAGAAGCTCTGGCGGGACGCTAAACTCTACGAAATCGGCGCGGGAACCAGCGAGATTCGAAGAATGATCATCGCACGGGAGATTACCGCCGAAGCCTTCGCCAGGAAAAACGCTCGTTGACAGAAGGGCCTAACGGCCCGCCTCCTCCCCGTCCGGGGCGCAAACCGCGTCCCGGGCGCCTCTCCTCGTTTTTGTTAAATCAGGCGACTAAACATAACCTCTTGGAGCCGAATCCTGACCCTGAATCGCGGCCAATGGAGCATGGAAAATCGGCTGCATTATGTCCGTGATGTCACCTTGATCTCTACTCCATGAAGGTTTTAGTAAAACCGGTGCTTTCGCCCCGACCTACCTAAGCGGAGGCACGTAGGGGATGATCCGGGCAAAAAACCAACACAGGAAGAAAACGATAGGAATATGAATGAGCATCTGCAATACCGCATAGCCAACAAGATCGCGGGCCTTGACATGCAAAATACCCAGCAGGGGCAACATCCAGAAGGGGTTTAGCAGATTGGGAATCGCCTCTGCGGCATTGTAGATCTGGGTGACCCATCCAAGATTTATGTGATGCAGATTGGCGGCCTGGAGAACGTAGGGGGCTTCCACGACCCATTTGGAACCGCCCGAGGGAACGAATACGCCCAGTACGGTGGAGTAGGCGGCCACGAGAAGCGCATAAGTGCCGTGGGAAGTCATCTGGTAGAACAGGTGGGTTAGCCATCCGTTAATGCCCGTGCCAACAATCATTCCGAAGATGACCGCATAGAAAGGAAACTGAATCAGGACGCCGCCGGTAGCGGGGACCGCGTTGTAGACGGCTTTAAGAAATCTTTTCGGCCGCCAGTGAAGGAGCATGCCCACGGTGAGAAAGATAAGGTTATAGGTGTTGAGGTCCAAGGCGGCCAGTGCCCCGGAGGGCGAGGTTCTAAAAACGTCGCCGAGGTAGAAAAGCAGGAGAGCGCCGACCAGGATAATGAGAAAAGGACTGTATTCAAGCCATTCGCCGGGTTTTTGCCTCGGTTCAATGCTCATATCGAGCTTTTCGAAGGAAATGCCGAACGCCTTTGCGTTTTTGGTCTGTTGGGGATTGGGAGCTGAAAAATAAGCTATCGCGATCGAGACAGTGATAAGAATGAGCACTGTCAAGAAGTTAGCCCAGGTGAAAAGAGTTCCGGTTAAGGGAATGAAGCCGCTGATTTTAAAAAGCTTGGGGGGAATGGAGCCTTTGGTGGCCATCATGAGCGCGGCCGACGAGGAGAGCCCGAGGGCCCATACGGCTCCAAGCCCAAGGTAGGCCGCCGCTCCGGCGGCCCGGTAGTCCAGATCGTCACGATGACGCGATATCTCGCGGACAAGAAGGCCGCTGAAGATGAGGCTGAACCCCCAGGATATCAAAGAGGTCGCCATTGAAAAGAAAGCGATGAGGGCGACGGCCGCCTTTCCGTTTTTGGGCAGAGTGGCGACCTTGCAGATAAGCCAGTAAACCGCGGGTGTGGAGGCAACCACATATCCGCCGATGATGATCATGGCCATCTGCATGGTAAAGGGTATCAATACCCAGAATTCCTTGCCGCCGGCCAAGGCGAGTTTCACCGGGCTTTGCCCGATCAGCAGTCCGAAAAGGAAGACAACGACGATCCCGAGCAGCGCAAAGACCCATGCATCCGGGAACCATTTCTCACTCCAGGCCGCGAGTCCCAGGCCAAACCTTTCGAGGGTCGAAGCCTTGCGTTTTTCCAATCCAAGTTCCTGCGCACCACTCATGCCAAATCCTCCCATTTAAAAAGTGATAAACATAAAACCTGAATGTCCCGTACAATGACTATAGACCGGATGGTTGGGGCGAGCGCAATAAAGTCCCCAAGTTGAGGCGTAAACCCTTTGATCGCTTCTTGCGTCAGTAAAAATCAGCGGCGCTGAAATAAGATTGATCGAGACGTCCACACTGCGGCGCCATGGGTTGCTCCTTCTATCCAAAAAATCCCGAGGAAAACAATATCATGTTTTTGACTGGTCTGAAACATTACATGGCGTTGTAGGGTTAACTTTAACCTTCACATTGACCCGTATTCATTCTTATCACACTTAAAAAATTCCGGCCGGGATGGTAAGCTTCTGTTCTAAAGGAAACCTTGGCGGAGCCGTGTCGTATTTTCCGGGAATCCATGCGCCGGTGGCGCAAAAGACCCCATTGCGCAGGCCCTTCTCTTGCATCCCCTCAAACCTCGAGCCACGAATCCATGGGAACCACGGATCGAACCACGTGCACCCCCGCTTGGCTAAAACGGCGAAACGCCCGCTCGGCGGGTTCGGTGTAATCAACTATGCCTGGAATCACGACCGGCGAGGTGCAGTCTTCCAATAAATAGAACTTTCCGGCCTGATCACTCTCCCGCCTTTGGATATCTTCCAATAGATCGGCGATCGTCCATGCCACGCAATGGCTTTTTGCCTGTCCGGCGATAATGACTGCATCGAAGTCTTGAAGCTCTTCCATAAGCGAGACATCCTTTTTCGCCACGACCTCGCCCTGGGGTCCATGGGTCACTTCGGGGCCCAATACCGAAAAATGCTCCGTCATCGGATTTTGGCCCTTGATCCTGAATTGGGGCTGCGTAAATCTTGCCATGGAGTGAAAAAAGAGTGCCTCTTCCACCGCCGATACCAGGGCGTGTCCTATCCCGCCCAGCATCGCGTGATAGGGCCAGATCGTAAGATCGTATTTGCCCCCGCTTCGTAGCGTTTTGGTATAGTGGTCGAGATATTTTTTCGCATAACCCGGGTCGATCCCGAGATTTTTCATCACCTCGGGATGGGGCTTAAAACGGCCCTGCTCGATGTCTTCAACGGTTAGGATCGCAAACGGGTCGGGATGGTCTCCCTTTTCATCTATAAAAAAGATGCAATGAAAGATCTGCATTGCCTGGTGGGTGTCCATGGTCGCTATGACGAGCGAGATCCTGTGGAGGTTGCGGTAGAGGAATTCGCAAAGCCTTCGGTTGTCTTCTACCGCGCCGTTTCCGCTGGCTCCGCCCACAAAGAGCTCAAAACCCGGAATGCAGAAACTGTTCTGCACGTCCACCAAAAGCAGCGCGATGCTCCTTGGGTCGGAGGATGCCGGCCCGATGGAGTGCAAATCTGCCCACTTTTCGGCCTCCAATGCCCTTTTCTGGTACTCCGTTCGCCACACCTCGCCCACTTTCCCCGGTGCGAAGTGCGGCGGCACGGGAAGCTCCCCAAAGGTTCCTATCGCCTGCTCGCTCACGAACTCTCTCCCAGCTCTCTTTTTTTTACGTCGCGTATGGCCTTGCTCTGCGCGGCTTCGAGCATGGGGCTTAGACCCACGGGATAGGTCTTGGGATTTTTTGTGGCCCTGTATGCCTCGCAAAGCGATTCGAATTCGCCGAGGAATCTCTGCCTTATTTGCGGCAAGGCCTCCGGAGGCGAAAGCCTTTTTCCCTCCCGCATCATGCATTCGAGCAAGGGAGCGCCCGGAAGGGATTCCGAGCGTAAACCTATTGTATCCCCGCTCATTTTTCCGTCTCTTTTTTCTCTAAATACCTGTTTTCGATCCACCAGGGTCTTTTTTGCCCTGCTAAGTTTTAGCGCCGGGCGGCCGTCATATTCGACCATCTTATAGGCAATGTCGTTATAAGGCGCATCGGCGGACACCCCCATCTTCGTGCCCACCCCGAAGCCGTCTATCCTGGCCCCCTTGGAGAGCACTTCCTCGATTTCAAATTCGTCGAAGCCTCCGCTTGCAAATATAATCACTTGCCCAAGGCCCGCTTCATCGAGAATTTGCCTCACCTCGTTGCTCAATTTGGCGATATCGCCGCTGTCTAGCCTTACGCCCTTTAGACTTAGCCCCCTCTGGCTCATTTCCCGTCCGACCTGCGCGGCCTTCTTTGCCCCGCAAAGCGTATCGTAGGTGTCGATCAGCAAAACCGTTCTGTCCGGGAAAGTCCTGGCAAAAGCCCTGAAGGCCTCGATTTCTTCCTTGAAGCTCAAAATAAAGGAATGGGCCATTGTGCCCGATAGCGGTATCCCGTAGTGTTTTCCTGCCAAAACGTTGCTCGTGGCCCCAAAGCCTGCGATAAAACTCGCCCTTGCCGCCTTCATTCCCGCATCCGTTCCCTGTGTGCGGCGAAGGGAAAAATCGACGAGGTTTTTTCCCTTCGCCGCGTGCGTGCACCTCGCGGCTTTGGATGCGATCGAGACTTGAAGGTTTATCGCATTTATGACAAAGCTCTCTATCAGCTGAGCTTCAATTATCGGGGCCGTTATCTCCAGGATGGGTTCGTCTTTAAAAAAAAGAGTACCTTCCGGAATGGCAAAAATTTCTCCCGTGAAACGCAGTTTTTCCAAATAGTTTAAAAAATCGGTTCTAAAAAGACCTGTGGAGGCTAAAAAATCCAGTTCGTTCGGCGCAAATTGGAAGCTTTCAAGATATTCCAGCACTTCTTCGAGCCCCGCGCTGACAAAATAGCTCCTGTTGGCACCATACTTTCTGATGTAGAGACTAAAAGTCGCCGGTGCGAACATTTTGTTTTCAAAATAGCAGGCGGCCATCGTGAGTTCATAGAGGTCGGCAAAAAGCGCATTTCGCATTGAGTTCATCTCTAACTCCAGTATGATATAAAAAACTGCGGCCGCGACATGCCGGTCGGCGGAAATCAGACTTACATTATTTGCATTCCGGAATAAAGCGTAAAGAACTGCCTTTGCGGGGGAGGCGCATCAGAGGATGCTCGGAGCTGTGGCGGGAGACATAATCGGCTCTGTTTACGAAGGACATCCCATAAAGACGATGGATTTTGCCCTTTTTGCCCCTGCCTCCCGTTTTACCGACGATACCGTGCTGACGGTTGCCGCGGCTTTTTCCATACTCGAAAACAGAAGCTATGCGGATTGTTTTAGAACCTTCGCGCTCCTCTATCCCGATGCAGGCTACGGAGACCGCTTTCTAAAGTGGGCACTCGACCCCGGCTCCCGCCCCTACAACAGTTGGGGAAACGGATCTGCTATGCGGGTTAGCCCTGTGGGCTTCGCCTTTGACTCCATCGAAAAAGTCCTGAGCGAAGCCAAAAAATCAGCCGAAGTCACCCACGATCATCCCGAGGGTATTAAAGGGGCAAAGGCCTGCGCCCTCTCGGTCTACCTTGCCCGAACGGGAGCGGAGAAATCCGAGATCCGGAAAGAAATTTCCGGCCGCTTTGGCTACGACTTAAACCGCACTCTCGACCGGATTCGGCCCTCCTACGGCTTCGATATATCCTGCCGGGGCACGGTGCCTGAAGCTATAATCGCTTTTCTCGAATCTACCGGCTACGAGGACGCGGTGCGAAAAGCCGTGTCTCTTGGAGGAGATTCAGACACCCTGGCCTGCATCACCGGGGGCATCGCCCAGGCCTTCTACGGAGCGGTCCCCCAATATATCGCCGGGAAAGTGAGACAGTACCTGCCCGAAGAATTCCTTGCCGTTATCGACAGGTTCGATGCGGCCTGCGGGAAGTCCTCCCCGGTTTTATTATGAAAAGTTTTCTCGTCCCCAACCGCAAGGAAAGTACCTATGGAAGAAATTATCTGGGATCTAAGCGATCTGTACTCCAGTCCCTCGGATCCCCGAATGGAAGCCGATTCGAAGCACCTTAAAAGCCTTCTGGCCGATTTTTCCCGCCTGAGGGGGAAAATCGCCTCTCTTGGGCCCGAGCAACTTCTGGCTGCGCTCCAAATGCTTGAGGAAATCCTTGAGCGCGCTCAAAAGCTTCTTTGCTACGCAAGCCTCGAGTTTTCCACCCAAACCCACGATCCCGCACTCTCCGCGCTTTTCCAGGCCATGAAGGAACTCTACAGTGAGGTTGATCGCGATACCCTGTTTTTCCGGCTCGAATGGACAAAACTTGAAGACGGCCCGGCAAAGTCCCTTACCGATTCTGCTCCCCTCGCCAAATACGCCCATTATCTCGATTGCCTCAGGCGCTGGAGACCCTATTTTTTGAGTGAAGCCGAGGAAAAAGTTCTGGCTGAAAAATCTCCTTCATCCTCTATGGCCTGGGAGGCCCTCTTTGATAAACTCCTTGGTCAGTTGAGGTTTGGCCAAAAGAAAAAGACCCAGTCGGAGGTTTTGAGCGGACTCTACAGTTGCCTGCGAAGCGAGCGCGAGACTGCCGCGTGCGAGTTGAGCGAAGGCCTTGAGACGATCCTTATGCCTCTTACACACATCTTTAATACTCTCCTGCTCGATAAGTGGGTCGAAGACCGGATGCGCGGATACCCCCACTGGCTCAGCCGCAGAAATCTCGAAAACGAGATCTCGGACCGAAGCGTTGAGGCCCTGGTTGGGGCGGTAAGCTCCAGGTTCGATCTTGTCGGGCGCTACTATGAACTGAAAAAAAAGCTTCTTGGCTATGAAGAGCTTTTCGACTACGACCGCTATGCGCCCCTGAATTCTTCGAAAGCCCCCTTGATTGCCTGGAAGCAAGCAAAAGAGATCGTACTTGACTCTTTTGCCCGGTTTTCCGGCGAGGCCGCTAATATTGCGGCTCTTTTCTTTGAAAAGAGCTGGATACACGCATCCCCTCTTCCCGGAAAACGGGGCGGAGCTTACTCCCATTCCGCGGTTCCCTCGGCGCACCCCTACATTTTTCTAAATTTTACGGGCAGCCGCCGCGACGTTATGACCCTTGCCCACGAACTCGGCCACGGTATCCACCAGTACCTGGCAAGAGGGCAGGGGGTCTTAAACTCCGAGACACCCCTTACAACGGCCGAAAGCGCCTCGATTTTTGCCGAAACCCTGGTCTTTCGCACTTTGCTCGAACGCGCTCCTTCAAAAGAGGAGCGGCTTGGCCTTATCTGCTCGAAAATAGAAGATATTTTTGCCTCCGTTTTTCGCCAGGTGGCCATGTATCGCTTCGAGGAAAGGGTCCACGAGGCACGGCGGGCGCGCGGCGAACTCGATTCGGACTTCATCGGCTCGGTGTGGATTGAAACCCAGTCGGAAATGTTTGGTCTATCGGTAAGCCTTCTGGATCACTATAAGACCTGGTGGTCCTATATCCCTCACTTCGTTCACTCTCCGGGCTATGTGTACGCCTATGCTTTCGGCGAACTCCTGACGGCTGTTCTCTACCGGCGCTACCTTGTTCAAGGGGAGGCTTTCGTGCCCGAATACCTCCGGTTTTTGGCATCGGGCGGCACAGACCGGCCCCGCGAGCTTCTAAGGCCCCTTGGAATCGACCCGGACGATCCCGGCTTTTGGCAACTCGGCTTAAAAATG
The DNA here is from genome assembly GCA_021780695.1 of Deltaproteobacteria bacterium. GTDB lineage: Bacteria > Desulfobacterota > Syntrophobacteria > Syntrophobacterales > Syntrophobacteraceae > SbD1. The sequence goes on along the minus strand of JAJXYD010000002.1, from coordinate 5,139 downwards.
ACAGAGAGCCTCCTCGAAGAGGCCGAAAGGCAATCAGCCCTATGAAAGAAAAAACAAATCCAAGAAAGACAAGAATCGTCTGTACCCTGGGGCCGGCCTCGGGGTCGCCCGAGATGATCGAAAAGCTTATCCTGGAGGGTATGGACGTCGCCCGCCTCAACTTCTCCCACGGCGACCGCGAAGAGCACAGGCAGACCATTCGCGCCATAAGGTCGATTTCAACCAGGCTGGGAAAGGAAATCGGAATCCTCCAGGATCTGGGAGGTCCCAAAATACGCCTCGGCCAACTGGGCGACGAGAAGGTGATTTTAAAACACGGCGATAGAGTGAGGCTGGTGGTTGGAACTTATGGCAAGGGCGATGTGATCCCCGTAAATTATCCGACCCTGCTAGACGATTTAGAAGAGGGCAACCCGATTCTTCTGGCCGATGGGACCGTTCAGCTCACCGTGATCGAGAAAAAGAAAGACGAAGCCCTCTGCGAGGTAGAAGCCGGAGGGACCATCTATTCCCGAAAAGGGTTGAATCTGCCCTGGAGCAAGCTTAGCGTGAAGGCCTTTACCGATAAGGACCGAGAGGATCTTAAGGTAGGCCTTGAGGAAATGGTGGATTTTGTGGCACTTTCCTTTATTCGAAGCTTCGAGGACATCGAGGAGCCCCGCCGCATCGTGTCCGAGGCCTCCTGTCGTCCCATGCTCATCGCAAAGATAGAAAAACGGGAGGCGGTTGAAAACTTCGAACAAATCCTGTCTGCGGTTGACGCCGTTATGGTGGCCAGAGGAGACCTCGGAGTGGAGATGCCCTTCGAAGAGGCCCCCATTATCCAGAAAAAGATAATAAAGATGACGCGGCAGGCCGGAAAGCCCGTTATTACGGCCACCCAGATGCTTGGCTCGATGCTCGATCGGCCAAGACCCACGAGGGCCGAGGCAACCGATGTGGCTAACGCCATCCTTGACGGCGCCGATGCCCTCATGCTTTCCGAGGAAACCGCGATGGGCAGCTATCCTCTGGAGGCCGTTGCCACTCTGGATAAAATTGCCCGCGCAACCGAGCCCTACATCGAGCAGAAGGTCTACCTCGAAGAAAATGCTTCAGCCGGCCTTCACACGGTTGCCGCCGGAATTAGCCGCGTCGCGTGCCTTCTGGCCCTCGATCTCAAGGCCGCCGCCATTGTGGCCACCTCCTCTTCGGGTAACACCGCCCGCCTGGTCGCCCGTTTCAGGCCCTCCGCGCCCATCGTCGCTCTTACCGACCATATTGAAACCCTGCGCCAGCTATCGCTTTCCTGGGGCGTAATTCCCCACCTCGTAGACGTCTTTGTCGATACGGACCAGATGTTTTGCTCCGCCCGCTCCCTTGCCCTGGATAAAATGATGGTCCGCTCCGGTGACTCCCTTGTCATAACGGCCGGAGTCCCCGTCGGCATGTCCGGAACCACCAATTTGCTGAAGGTTATGGAAATCCCCTGACGTGAGTTCCCTGGTATTCCTCCCGGTGGCCCAGCCTGCCGGAATCAGCAAAAGGGGTGCAGTCCTTCAAAGTGGAGCGAGCAGGATTTTCCCTTTTCAAGGGCTGCCCCCCATATTTTTCAGTCTATGTTTCCGGCCATAAGGTGTCGCTTTTGAGGACTTACCCCGAAAGACTTTTCTTAGTGGTTCCGGGGGTTACTCCGTGACTGAGAGGATAGTTGGTTTTTCTGTCCGGGATGGCGGCGAGGATAGCAGGTTTCTGCACTGGTTTGCTCCTCCCAAACACCCTGGTCCGCAGGTCCGGCTCAGTCTGCGGGTCCCATCGCGCCTTTGGCGTTCACCAGATACAAAGCTCGGGACCAAGACCGACTCAGACAACAAGAACCACTATGATATTCATCATTTGAGAACTCGCCAAGTGCGGTCGCTGCGTTTCCTGACCCCGGCCAGGCCCTTTCACAGGACAGGGAGCATTGATTTATGTTACGGTGTGCGTTACAGTGTTGCAAACAACGAAAGATAGGCTGATGCTTGGTTCTTTCAAAGACCGCACGACCAGACGTATTTTTAACGGAGAAAAGGTGGCTGGATTGGACCAGTCGGTTTATAACCGTGCGAGACGCAAACTGCAACAGCTTGAGGCGGCTACAAGCATAGAGGACCTTTATTTTCCTCCATCGAATAAACTGCACGCGCTTCAGGGATACAGTCCAACGCGATATTCCATTAGGATAAATCAACAATGGCGTGTCTCCTTCGAATGGTGGGGAGATAGGGCTGAGAATGTTCTGTTTGAGGACTATCATCGATAAAGGGAGATTCAGGATGCTTCCAAAGCACAGGCCGATACATCCAGGTGAATTTATCAGGGAAGACATCTTAGTGGAATTTGGGTTGACTCAACAGATGTTGGCAGACAGGCTTGGAGTTCATCGTAGAACCATAAATGAGATTGTTAAGGGAAAGCGCGGCATAAGCGCAGACATGGCCTTGCGGCTTGGCAAATTCACAAACACGAACCCACAGATGTGGCTGAATCTGCAGAACGCTCTCGAGCTGTGGGATGCCTATCACCAGGCAAACCAGGCGCGATGCATAGATTCCATAGCAGCCGTATGCTAAAAGAGTTGACGCGGCGGACGCCATGTCCGGATGGCTATGGCGAGGATTAGCCCCATGATGGAGGCCATCGGGGATGCCCCGGGCATGGCGAAAAGCTGAAAGCACACCAAATTTGTCCGTGGGATATTCCATGGTAGCGGACCATATGGGAGGGGGCAGGCGGGCGTGTGGTCAGTCAGGCCAGCGCTAATACTATGCGGTCGATCCGCTTACGCATTTCACTTTCATACCAGCTTAAATGGGCCGTTTCGTGGCAAAAATAGCGTTTTAAGGCCCCAAAACGGCATTGTATTTGGCCTGAATCCGCGTCAATCAACCATCTGGCTTGGTCCGACCCCGACGAGACGACCCCGACGAGACGAAGAGCATGAACGTTTCCTGCAATTGCCATTTTGCCGCTTCTGGTTGCCGTTTCTATTGCCGCTTTTTGATGCCGCTTCTCCTTGCCATTTGGCGGGGCCGGACGCAACCTCGTATAATCCTGCTCGGTCGAGAGTTGAATTTTGGGTGGGTTACTTTCTCAAACATGATCGAAATGCAGAATATATATTAGAGAGAGCCCAAAAAAAATGTTAAAAAATGAAATCAATTTGACCGGACAAGAATTTGGACTAAAGTTGTTAGGAGTCCGTTCCCAATGATGATTAAAGTAAGGTGAAGAAGGGAGAAGGATTCGGCCATGCCCCCATACAGGCTCGTTCAGCAAGGGCATCAGATTATTCTGCTCGGCGACTTTAATCCCAAGATCTTTCAGCCAGCATGGTTTGGAGCCCAGGGGCTGATTGCGCAGTCTGAGGCAGAGAATGCCAAGATTCAGGTTGTTCATGCGGAGGTAGTCATATTTAGCCTTGAGGATTGGCTGACCTTACAGGTTACTCGGGAGAGATTTGCGGCCGCTACCACTCAGGTGCCTTATGCAGAGGTGATGCGAGACCTTGTTCTTGGTACCTTTGAGGCTCTTCGCCACACTCCGTTAAGGATGATGGGGATCAATCGGGATGCGCATTACGGCATTGAGTCCTTTGATCTTTGGCATTCTGTCGGTCATCGACTCGCGCCAAAGAAGATATGGGGTGACATCCTGGTGGATCCTGGTATGAATTCCTTAACCATTCAAGGAAAGCGCCCGGACAATTTTGATGGGGCTATCAGAGTCACTGTTGAGCCTTCTGCCATTGTTTATCCGGGCCCAGGGCTATTTTTGCGCGTTAATGATCATTTCGAGTATACAAATCTACCACCTGGAGCTGGCGCAGACGATATTATGAATATTTTGAGAGATCAATGGGACGTCTCATATAAACGAGCGGATTCAATAATAGAAAAGGTTTTGGAGCGAACGACACATGATCAATCAAACAGCTCAGATGCAGACAAGGCTCCTTGATGAAATGGAGCAGATGAGGAGCGAGCCCTGGAGGATATTTGAGGATATCCCTCCAGCAAAAGGCCCAATTTTCCTGAGGCTGCTAAGCTCCGAGGGTTCCGTTTCATCACTCGATTCCGAGATCAGTGGAACGCTCCCTTACAGAAACCCTGGGATCACTCCACTTTGGGTTCTACCGGCCGCGATCATGCCCAAAAGCAGATCGGTTTCGCTTCAGAAATGGGAAGGAACTGTCACGGAGATAAAAAGCGATTCATTCTTTGCCAGGCTCAGAAATTTTTCTTATGAACAGCCCGACGAAGAGGCGGAATTTTCAATAGAGGAACTCTCAGCTATAGATAGGCCGCTTTTGCAAATCGGAGCTGTCTTTTACTGGAGCATCGGATATTATGACTCCGAGTCTGGACAAAGAAAAAAAGAGTCCTTAATCCGCTTCAGGAGACTTCCTTGGTCACGGAAAGAAATCGAACATGCCCGAAGAAGAGCAGCCGAAATTAGAGATTATCTCGGATGGGGCGAACCTGGCGACACCTCCAAATCCTGACGAACTTGAAATCTCCATCTTTGGCCCTGGCTACGGGGAATGCATAGTCGCACACTTGGGCGATAACTCCTGGTTTGTCGTCGATTCATGCATTGACGTATATACAAAAACGCCTGCGGCGTTGGCCTATTTTGAAAAAATAGGCGTCGATCCTTCCGTATCGGTCAAACAAATCATAGCCACACATTGGCATGACGACCACATCAAAGGATTTGCCGAGGTCGTAGATGCGTGTCCTTCTGCCCAACTGGTAGTATCGGAAGCGCTACGCAAGGAAGAGTTCGGTGCACTGATAAGCTGTTTCGGCACGAGAGTTATGACCGCTAATTCCGGTGCCTACGAATTCCATCGGGTGATGATGCTGATGATGGATCGCAAGAAAAAAGGGATAGGAAATCACATTCCAAAATGGGCCATTGAAGGTCGCTCTATATGGCGCGGAAAAGTAGGTTGCTTCGGGAGCGTTGATTGCGAACTGGTCTCACTATGTTAGCGGCGGCGTGAAAATGCAGGGAAAATGCCGGTTTGAAAATGTATTTTAATCGAGCCGCCGGCCCGAACATTTTGACACCGGCGGCGGTCTGAGTACCATCAGGATTCAATCTCGTCCTTCA
>JAJXYD010000041.1 GCA_021780695.1 Deltaproteobacteria bacterium | reverse complement strand
GAGCGTTTATCGCCGTTTGATCCATATATGTCCTGATTTTTGGCCTTGATTTTGCGTTTTAGAGCAGAAAAATGTGTCCAGAAATGGAGACACCCTGTTTCGCTCAAATCGAACTCACGGATTCAGGATAAACCCGGAATCGCAAATGATCTGAATAAATACATGATTGAAAAATGCAGTGAAAATAACAACAGGGTTACAGGAATGGCAACCGTATATCCCGGTGAAAAAGATGCCGTAAGCATATTGAAAAATGCGTTCGATTCAGGGTTACGAGGACTTAAATTACATGCGCATGTCCAATGTTTCGATATGAACAGCGATGATATGATGTATATTTATGATTGTTGTAGTAAATATAATAAACCGATTGTAATGCATGTTGGAAGAGAGCCGAAAAGCAACGCCTACCAATGTGATCCGTATGAAATATGTAGTGCTCAAAAACTGGAGCGTGTCTTACATGATTTTCCAAATCTCAAAATCTGTGTCCCTCATTTGGGGATCGATGAAACTTTATCCTATCAAAAACTCATTGAAAAATATGACAATCTCTGGCTGGATACGACAATGGCCATTGCGGAATATCTTCCTATAAAAGGGGAAATTGACCTTGGCCGTTACAGATCGGATAGAGTGATGTACGGCTCTGATTTCCCAAATATTCCGTATGCCTGGGATAGAGAACTCAAAATATTGAAGAGAGCCGATATTTCAGGCGATGCATTGGCAAAAATAACACATAAAAATGCAATCGAGTTTTTCAGTATAAAGGGTGAATCTATTATATAATTGATTATCTTACTAACACCCCATTTAAATTCTCTAATCGTTAAGACCGTCATTCATTACCGGATCATGGGATGGTCGCAAACACACGATTGCACGGCCCGCTATTTCCAATGACCCCAATTTGCATGAATCCCCGGGATTACCCCCGGAGCAGCGCCACGGGAAACCGGGCAAAAATTCCCTTTAAATAAAGCCTGCCGCTCTCGGCCTCCCCTTCCACCGGCTGGCCGGTAAACACGTGGGTCCAGGTTGCGGGGGCTTCCGGAGGAACGGTTAAAAAACTTTCCCCCCAAACCCGCTTTCCCGTGGGAGCCCCGGTTGCCGCAAGTTTGGCCGTAAACCTCGGAACCGCCACAAGTACCCAAAAATCCCCCTTCTTTCTCAGAAACGCCACTACGTTCTTTTCCCGGGGCCCCGAACAGCTAAGAGGAATATAGCTGCCTTCAAGAAAAATCTCCCGGTGTTTTCTTCGAAAATTTAGGGCCTTGTAAGCCACGTAGAGCTTGATGCGCCCGTCCTCCCAATCGACCAGAAGTTCGGTGATAAGACCGTTATGGTTTTTTGACTCCCGTTTGCGCAGCTCCTTTAGAAGCCTCACGCGCTTTCTAAATTCCACCGGACGCCGGTTATCGGGGTCGGCCAGCCGGAAGTCCCAAAGTTCCGAGCCCTGGTAGAAATCGGGAACCCCGGGAGAGCCGATCTTTAAAAGAAGCTGGGAAAGCGAGTTGATCGCCCCGCAGAAGGCCAGGCGCGAATGGGCCCGCAAGAAATTGGAGAGAAATTCATTTTCGGCCGAATCGCTTAAAATGGACTCGCAAAAACTTAGCAGCCCCTCTTCGTATTTGTTGTTGGGAGCTGTCCACCGGGTGTGAACCTTGGCCTCCCGAACCGCCTTGACCATGTAGGCCTTAAGGCGCCTGCAAAAGGCCGGAATCTCGCCTGTTTGAAGGGGCCAGGCCCCGATAAGCGTCTGGTAGATAAATACCTCCTCATTGGCGTCGGGAACGGGCGCACCGTCAACCCAAACCTTGTGAGGCGCGTTCAAAATCTTCCACCTCTCAAGCAAGTCCTCCCATTCCTCGACGATTTCCGAAAGCGTGTTTATGCGCGCCCGCACATCTTCACTGCGCTTTGTGTCGTGGGTCGAAGTCGCATTCATCGTATGGGGCCAAACTCTTTGCCTGCGGCTGTTAAAATCGTGAAACTCTTCTATGGATACGGGTTTAAAACTCGCCCCGACCTCGTTTAACGAGATCAAGGGATTATAGATGTAGAGCGCGGTATCTTCACACCCCTTGGCCATTATGGGCCCGCTGAACTGCTGCCAGCGCATAACGAAATTTAACCGTTCGTTTTTTTGTTCGTCGCTAAGATAGCTCGGAAAATCCATGAGCAGCAGACGGCGCATGAAACCGATCGCTATGGGATTTAAGGAGGGGTTCCTTTGTTCGACTTCTCCGAGCGCCTGCTCGATTCTCTGCCTGTCCGGGCCGCAAACCTCGTAGCTGTTGATATAGGTCCTGTAGACCGGCAAACAGGCCGTAACCTCCACCAGAGACTTCGCCAGGTCCCGCCTGGAAAGATCTCGGGCCTGCCGGTCCCGGTAGGCCAAAAGCCCCAGGTAGAAAGTGAGGTTTTCCACCTCCCCGCCAAAAAGGGTCTCCATAACCAACTTCTTGCTCTCATAGATTATGTCGGCGGCATTGGATTCCAGGGCCGTAAAAGCCCCATAGACCTTTTCAAGCCTTTGATAGCCGCGCCTGTCCACAAATAAGCCGTTTACCATAATCAGATGATCGTAGCCGGTCGTGCCCGATATCGGCCACTTCTCCGGCAGAGTTTCCCCCTGCGCCAGGATCTTTTCCACCACGATGTAATGGAGCGTGCGCTCGGCCTGCTTTGAGACCTCGCCCATTGCGCTCTTTAGACGCTCCAGATACTCCTGAGGGTTGTAGAGCCCGTCGATGTGGTCGATTCTCACCCCGCCCACCTTTCCCTCCCCCACCAGGTCCAGTTGGACCCCGTGGCTCAGGGCCCGGAACACCTGCTCGTCTTCTATCCGAATGCCTATCAGATCGTTTATGCTGAAAAACCGCCGATAATTGATCATCTCCAGGGCTACCTTCCAGAAGGCGAGCCGGTAGGGCTGATCGCACAGCAGCCTGTCGAGCATATCCAAATTTGCCGGGGTTTGATTTCCACCATTGTAAATTCTTAGATTTTCATCCAAAAACTGCGCCACAGTCTCCGTTCCCTGGTAGAGCAGCCAGAGGCTTTTCTTTAAAATTTCCTTTAGTCTTTGCCTCTCCCTCACCTTTTTGCGACTGGTCAGCCAACGCGCCGGAAGAAGCTCGCATAAGGAAACAAGACCCTTAACGCCCAATACCGCCGGGTCTGACTCCCCCAGTGTTTTTTCCAGTTCTCCAAGGCCCAGCGTAAGGATCTGGGCATAGGATTTGGGGTCGAGCGGAAAACTCAAATCGAAATACCTTACCGAAAATCCCCCCTCATCTAGGACAAGCTCAAATTCCCGCGCTTCCAGCGCCTCACTGTAGTATTTGCCCAAAACCGGCAAAAGAACCTTTCCCTCCAGCACCTTGCTTGGCGGATGCCAGTCGATGTCGAAAAAAACCGCATACGGAGACCCTTGTCCGCTTTCCAGTACATCCACCCACCAGGGATTGCCCCGGCTTAGCGCCATGTGGTTGGGAACGATGTCGATTATGAGACCCATTTCCCGTGACTTGAGCTTGTTGGCAAGAGAGTCGAACGTCGAGCGCGTTCCGAGTTTGGGGTCGATTTCGGTGGGATTGGTTACCGAATACCCGTGAAGGCTGCCCCTTCGGGCCTGGGAAATCGGAGAGGTATATAAGTCCGTGATGCCCAGATCGCTTAGGTAGGCTACGAGAGTGCGGGCCGCGCTGAAAGTGAAATTGCGGCTAAACTGAATGCGGTAGGTGGCCGATGGCGGCCTTGAGGCTTTCATTGCGGCTCCCGGGCGACTTTTCGAGGCCCGGGCCCCCAAAAATCGTCTCTTCTCTATAAGGTTTTAAGCTCGACGAAAAATGCAAATGAATAGGGCTCGAAGCAAAGGCTTGCGCGCGAACTTTTGCCCAAAACCTCCGGGATGCGGCTTCCGCCTCCGCCCCAGCTCTTATCAGCCGAGTCCAGAATCTTTCGCCACCGCCCCGAAGGCCACTCCAGATCCGCGCAGCCTTCAGTACCGTTGAAATGAAAAAGAGCAAGGGCTTCTTGCTTGCCGCTAAGACGAACGAGCAGCACTTTTTGGGTCCCGCTGGACAGGACCTCCCTTACTCTGCTCGAAGATAGTATCGATTTTCGAAGACGCAACAAGTGCGTGTAAAAACCCAGAAGTACCTTGTGGCTGCCCTCTCGGGCAAGTTCGGCGTGAAGCTTGCCCGCGAGGTAGGCCGCCTCCGACTGAGGGTCGACCGCTTCCCCTTCCAGGCCAAAAGCGCTGAACTCGGCCAGCCTGCCCCTTCTTACCGCCTCGATCAGCCCCGGATCCGTATGGCTGACAAAATAGCGAAACGGAGCCCTCTCCCCGTACTCTTCCCCCATGAACAGAAGAGGAGTAAAAGGAGACAAAATCACGGCCGCCGCCGCAGCCTTCAACGCTTCAAAACTAACCAGGCTTGAAAGCCGCTCCCCCAGGAAACGATTGCCCACCTGATCGTGGTTTTGAGCGAAAACAACCAGCCTTGCCGGCTCCACGCCCTTTAAAGAACTGCCCTGGCGCCTCCGCCTATAGCCCGAATAGTCTCCCGCATAAACAAAACCCTGGCGAAAAGCCTTGGCAAGCTGGCCAAGACGGCCAAAATCGCAATAATAGCCCCTGCGCTCTCCCGTTAGCACCGTGTGAAGCGCGTGGTGAAAGTCATCGTTCCACAGGGCGTCAAGACCATAGCCGCCCTTGTCGCGCGCTTGGATCATGCGCGCCTCGTTTAAATCGTCTTCGCCTATAAGATATACTCGCCGGTTGAGCAGCTTGGCCCTCGCGTGAACAGCTTGCGAGAGGTGCGAAAAAAAAGGGCTTGCCGATCGGTCCACGATCGCATGGAGGGCGTCGAGGCGCAAAGCGTCTATGTGAAACCCCTCGATCCAGTAGAGAGCGTTTTCGATAAAATATCTGCGCACCTCCTCCGAGCCTTCGCCGTCGAAATTTAGCGCCATTCCCCACGGAGTGCGATAACGGTCGGTAAAATAGGGTCCGAAGTCTCCAAGGTAGTTGCCCTCCGGCCCCAGATGATTGTAGACTACATCCAGGGCTACGGCCAGTCCCAGCCTGTGGCATGCATCTACCAGCCTCTTTAGTCCCTGCGGCCCCCCGTAACTGTTCTGAACCGCAAAGGGGAACGTCCCGTCATAGCCCCAGTTGCGCTCGCCGGGAAACTGGGCAACGGGCATAAGCTCGATAACCGTTACCCCCAAACGTTTCAGATCGTCCAAACGGCCGATCACGCCATCGAAATTTCCTTCGGAAGTAAAAAGCCCCGTGTGGAGTTCATAAATTATGTAATCTCGAAGCTCCAGGCCCCTCCAGGAAGCATCCGACCAGGCAAAAGCCTGCCCGCTCACCTCGGAGGGACCGTGAACCCCCTCGGGCTGAAACCGCGAAGCAGGATCGGCGCGGCGTTTTTCTCCATCCAGCAGGTAAAAATAGCGGCTCCCAGGCCCGATTCCTTCTACAACCGCGTGGAAATAGCCCCTTTCGATTTTCCTAAGAGCTGCTTTTGCCTCCCCGCCCGACGTCCAAAACTCCACCTCCACGCGCTCTGCGGCCGGCGCCCACACCAAAAACTCGCAGCGCAAATCTCTTTTTGGCGTTGCGCCAAGAACCGGGGACACTTTCACCGCCGGTCCTCTTTGCCTAAAGTACCACGAGCCGGCCGGGCCGGCCCCTGCGGCTTCCATCCGGGCCCCGGAACAAAAGCATGAGCGAAAGATAGTCTCTGAGGTTTCGAGTTACGAGGAAATAGTTGCGGACAAATTCTTTTGCAAATTTTCCCATGCGCTTTCCCACTTCGGGATGGCGCAAAAGGTAGCGAATCCTGAGAGCGCAGCCCTCGGGAGAATTTACAAGAAAACCGGTTCGAAAATTTTGCACCTGCATCACTATTCCTCCCGCGGCTCCGCCAATAACCGGTTTTCCCTTCCACATGGCCTCGGTAACGGTAAGTCCAAAACCCTCGCGAACCGACTTCTGCACGATAATGTCGGCCGCCCGCTGAAGAGCGTTGACCTCATAGTGACTTTCCGGATGCAGGAGCAGCAGGGTGATGTCGGCAATCCCACGGGCTGCTTCCTGAACTTCGGCAAAAATGCGCGGCCCCTCCGGATCGTCGGTCGCCTCGCCCCCGGCCAGAACCAGCCGGCAGGGCGTATGGGCATGGACCATCTCAAAGGCCTGGATCACTCCCAATGGGTCCTTGAAAGAATCAAACCGCGATACCTGCAAAATTATCGGCTTATCCCTTTCGATCTCCAACCGGTCCATGACCCCGCTAACCTCTTCGGGGGAAAGCTCCCGGTTTTTATCGCTTAACGGGTCGATCGAAGGGTAGAGCAGATACTGCGGATGAGGAAGATTGCGAGCAAAACCGGGCATCGAAAAAATCGAGGCGTCGTATTTTCTTACCGCCTCCCACAAAAACCTCCAGACGTTTCGATCGGGTCTGGAAGCGTCTATGTGGCACCGCCATATCCATTTTTGGGCCCTCTCGCGCATGAACTCTATCAAATAGGCGGGCTGAGGATCGTTTATCACCGCATAATCGGCCTCGAAGTCGAGCTTTTCGGCATTGCGGCGGTTGATCTCTATATAATGATCCAAAAGCGGTTTTCCGATATTTGTCTTAAAGCCCTGCAGGGCATTGTGCATCGCCTTGGTCACTTCGAAAAACGCCTGGTCGCCCTCGATTACCTCCCAGCGGGTCTCGATTCCAAGCTCGTTCCAAAGGGGGATGATCCCGGTTAATAATTCGGCCACGCCGCCTCCGATGCGCGTCGAATTGACGTGCACCAGCCTCGTGGGCCTCAAGCGATCGGCCATGCGGCGCAACTGGTCTACGGCGCCGGAGCCCGCAATCGGGTCAAGAGCTTCCAACCGTGTCGTCATAGGGCTTCTCTATGTACTGGTCGATGAGTTTAAGCAGGGCCTTGCGAATCTCTTCGAGCGTAAAAAACCACAGGTCGATGCCCTGAAGGGCCCCGACCAGTTCGGGCACCCCGTAGGAGTCCTGAAGCCAAATCGAAAAATCGTCGGTCTTGAGTTTCCTTAACCTCCAGCGCGCGTCCACGAAGTGATAATATATCGAGTCAATCCCAACCTCGGCTACACCCCTGCGAAACTCTGAAAACGTTCCCGCCACTATTCGAGGCCGAGCCAACACGACCGTGGATGCCTCGCAGAAGTGGAACTCGAACCCCGGTCTCGCCCATGGCACCGAAGGAAGGTTCCACATGTAGTCTTCGATCACTTCGCTAAGCGCCTCCCTTATCTGCTCCATATCCTCGTAGTTAAACGGATCGATTACGCTTAGCTTTTCCGCCAGTCGGCTGTCCTGAAGGGAATTGGCCGCCCAGACCGCGAAGTCGTTTGGATATTCGACCTCGGGATGAGCGATAGCCATGCGCGATTGCCACAGGTGATAGGAGAGCACCGCCGTGTCGACCTCGCCGATTGTCTGAAGCATCTCCTTCAGATTTACCGCGGTCCTCCCCGTGGGCATGGTTAAAATGACACATTCATGAAACCAGAAAGGATTTAAAGCGGGCTGATCGAGGGCGACCATTTTTGATATTCCTCAAATTATTTAGCGCGCATTGTGCCTTCCTTTTCTATTAACGAATATAATCAAAGCAAATCCGAATACAAGACCTCGGCCCGCGGATCGGCTTTGAGCCTGGCTCCTTCCCTTACACCGAACCGATACCTCCCGATCCCGATATACCCGATGATTTTTTAAAAAGCCGGCTTGAGGGGATTCTTAACAGGGGCTATAAAAAATTTCGGGCCGGGGCCTTTTGCGGCCCCGACCCGAAAGTCTTTAAAAACATGGCTCTTGGAATGATCTTTAGTGCATCTTTGAGAGTCCCAGCTTGTTTCCGTTTATGGTCAGAGCCCCGTTTTTGAAAGCCGCGCTCGATTTAAAAGCCCCCGAATCGGAAACCATGTATTTGGCGGCCAGAAGACGTGCGGCCAGATTTTGGGCGTCGGTCTTCACCTTGTCCGGATCCGAGGTGTTGCCGTTACTTAACTCATTTTGGGCCACAAAGAAGAAAAGAGCCTGGGAAACCGACAGTTGGACGCTTGCGTCCACACTGGTCAAAAGCAGCAGCGGGTTTTGCGAAAGATTCTTCCCCGCGCCGTCAAAACCCAGACTGGCCTTGGCGCTGAGATCTCCCTTACTGGTTCTTAGCTCCAGTTGCTTTAGCTCAAATTCGGGCCGCCTCGCGAGAAGCTGTTCCCCGAGCTTTGTCAAAAGAGCCTCCATTTTGTTCTTTGCCGCCTTGTCATTGTAGAATTCTTCCCGCTGCAGCATCCCGGCGACTTTTTGAAATCTTGCAAGAACGACCGGATCGAGTTTTCGAGCCTCGAACACAATGGAAAACGGCCCCATTTCCAGCTTTCCCGTATTGAGCTTATTAAAGTTTACGCCAAGGGAACCATTTATCTTATCGGCCTCGAGCTTCGATTGGGCCTTTAGCTCCAGAGAAACCAGAGAAAATATGCTCTGGCCCTTTTCGATCGCCTCGATATTTCCTATCGAAAAAACACTCGCTCCGACCTCCACTCCCTTTATCCCGGCATGGGTATCAAAATTTCCCTTTAAACCGTCCATCCTCACCTGGCCCTCCTTGCCGCTAACAAGCAGCAGGGGACAGTCGCAGGAACCCAAAGATTCTCCGTCTTTCTTTCCTACATGGACTTTGCCGGTTAATCCCCCCCATTTGACATCTGTCGTTTCACCCTTTTTGTCCTTAAAACTATGGTGGAAAGCGGGCACTTCCAGATAGGAGTCCACGCCGCCCTCGATTCCCAGAACGGTCAGCAGTTCCGCGGAGGAAAGCTCGGGGACCTTTTTGAATGCCTCCTTTAAACCGGCCTCCGGCGCCAGTCGCGTACGGATTACCGCCATGACCGGCCGAAGCCCCCCCTGAAAATGGCGATCGTGCAGGAAGACAAAAGGTCCGTTATAAATCGTGTCAACCACCTCAAAACTTATAGAGTGCCCCTTTTGGGCATCCAACAAAGTCAGCTTCGTAAGAGCCTGAGAGCTCAAAAGGCCCTTCTTGTAGGCTACGACCGTAGCTTTCAGCTCCTTTGAGCTGTTTATTTGCTCGATAAACTGGTTATGGAATTTTAAAGCCTGCCGCTCTACATAATAGCTGGCACCCACATAGGCTAAAACCAGAACCAATAAGGTGCAAAAGATAATCGTAACGGTCTTTTTCATTGAATTCCTTCCCGATTCGAAAAAATCTTCGATGCGCAACTCAAATCGTCCCGCACCCATGTCAAGGGCTATGAGAATCCCATACTCAATAGTCCAAATCCGGGCGGAATGAAATCAAAATGATAAAACTGCAAGTGTGCAAGACTATCGAAAGGATTGACTTGTGCGGCCGGGTGAGAGAAAAAAGACCGACCCGGCTCTATTTTATCTCTCCAATTTGGGAGCAAGTCCCCATGAGACGACTAAAAAGATCCATTAATGCGGTTATCCTGGCAGCTTCCTTGCTCCCGTGGGCCTTTGCGCCGGCAGCGTTCGGATGTGACTCCGCCCCAAAGGACGGAGGAGCTCAAGTGAGCGCCCAGCCGGACGTGAGCCGCGCTGAGGCGCCCTACTTTATAGACCCTGCCCGCGAGCCTCGCATGAAGCGCGCTCAGCTTGTCAAACTGCTGCGTAAACGCATAAAATATGTTTTCATCATTTTTAATGAAAACCACTCCTTTGACAACGAATACGGTACCTTTCCCGGCGTTAACGGCATCTACTCCGATGGCCTTAAACCCCGCTCCGCCCGCCATACTCCCGGATTTATCCAAACCTACACCGACAACGTCTCAGGGGCAACCGTAACGGTTTGGCCCTTCCGGCTCGCTCCCGCACAAAATTCGTGCGTCATGGACTCCGTCGATCACTCCAACGCGGGTATGATTGCAAAGTTCGACATAAAAGGCGGCGTCCCGATGATGGACGGCTATGCAAAGCGGGAGTACCGAAGGTTTGCCGGTGAACCGGGAACCAAGCCCACCGCGGCGCGCGAAGAGGCGGGAACCCAGTTTGCCCGCCTCGTAATGTCGCACATCGACTGTGACACCATCCCTTTTTTCTGGCTCTATGCAAGCCGTTTCACCATTTTTGACAATATCTTCGCAACAGAGGACGGCCCCTCCACCCCCAACGCCATTGCAATGCTCTCGGGCCAGGTCGGCCAGACCCAATGGGTAAAGCATCCCAGCGCGGCTAAGGGCCTGCCCGTAAAGGTTGGCCAAAACTCAGGTATCTTGAACGAGCCGCCGATTGTAACCGATTGCCTGCCCCTTTGGGGCTCCCAGTTCGATACCACCCGCTTTGACAGGCAGCCCGCCGGTTCAAAGGAACGCTACAGAAACGACAACATCGCGGCAAACCTCACCTTTGCCGCCCTTCCCCTGACTTTTCAGGGCAAAAACATCTCCGCGGTAATGCGGACTAACCGCGATCCAAAGCTCGATCTGCCCGATATCTCAAAGGACATCCCCTACATCCGCCGGCTTGGAACCGAGCCCGTTAACTGGGGCTGGTACCAGGAGGGCTACGATCACGAGGCGACAGATCCCCCGGGGGTTGCCTCCCATGCCTGCTATGTAACCCACCACAACGCGCCCCAATATTTTGGCTATATAACCGGTACGCCCGGGGTTTGCGCCGGGATGCACGGACTTACGGATTTCTTTAACGCCATGGCCCTTAATCGCCTCCCCCACGGCGGTGTATTCTACATTCGAGGCGGCTATTGCAACCTCATAGGGGCAAAGCCGGTAATTACAGACCCCAAAACCCCCGCCGATGAAATCCAGGCCATCGATGCGGCTAAAGCCGGCGACGACGATCACCCCGCCTACTCGGACAGGCAGTTGAGCGAGGCCATGGCCGCGCGTGCAATTAATGCGATCGCCTCCCATAAGCGCATATGGCGCCGGTGCGCTATCATAATTGCCTACGACGAAAGCGATGGGGAGTGGGACCATGTCCCGCCCCGCATTCTTTCCTACGGTCCCAAAGGACTGCTTTCCCGGGGCGCCCGCGTTCCTCTTATCCTCATCTCCCCCTATGCCAGAACCCATGTCGTCTCGCACGTCGAAGGAGATCACAATGCGGTTATCGAAACCATTAACTACATCTTCGGCCTGCCTGCCCTGGCAGAGCTTCCAGACGAGGCCCAAGCCCTCCAAAAAGGCGATTCGCCCTATTTTAACCGGTTTGCCCCCGAGGGCTTTCACCAAAACCACCTGGGACCCGATGACATGGAATCTTCCCTGTCTCGGAGCCTCCTATCGGGATTTGACCCCCAGCGGCTCAGCGGCAAGGCACCCCCGCTGCCGCCCTCCTTTGCCATAATTCCCCAAAGGGTAATAGACTCCTTTCCCCATTACGGCGGCCAGGGATGCAAGCAAATCGGCATTGTACCCGAAGACGTGCGCCAGGGGATTTCCAACAAAATCCCTGAAGGCTTCAACCCGCTGCCTGCCACAGTTCCGGCTGCCGTTTACAAAGACGTTCGAACCTATTAGCCATAGGAGGCCGGCAAAAAGGCCCCTTGCTGCCTTTAATCCTTTTTCCTGCTCTTCTCGAAACGCTTTACCGCCTCGATAATCTCTCCCAGCTTGAAGGGCTTGGCTATGAAATCGAATGCTCCCTTTTTAAACGATTCCTTTGCGATCTCCGCGCCGCCATATCCGGTTATGACGATTACCCCCGTATCGGGATAAATCTGTTTTACCCTGACAAGAAATTGCATCCCATCGATTCCCTCCATCTTTAAATCGGTAATCACCACATCGAAGCGCTTTTGTTCGATTCTCGCCATGGCCAAACCGCTGTCGGTGAAGGTCTCAACCCCGTAGCCCGCCTTTTGGAAACCCGGCTTTAGCCGCTTGCAAACTATCGGCTCGTCATCCAGAATCAAAATCTGGGTCTGCCGTTGGCAATTCGCACATGGGGGCATCCTCTCTTACCTCCTCTAAAACCTGAATCCTCTCTAGAAAATCGGCGCAATAAAAATCGATCATCTCATCGCCGGTCATGTTTACATCGAGTTGGCGCGTATAGCCGATAAGGCCGCCAATAACCTTCATTCTGCCCACCATTCTCCGCCCGGACAGCTTCTTTAGCCTGCCTACGATCAGATCCCCGTGAATTTCAACACGAAAATCGAAGCTCTCCATCACGCAGGCTATAAGTCTTGCGCGCCGCGAACGCCGTTCGATATTGGAGACCCCTCCCAGAAACCGGAAATAAATATAATTATCGTTTAACTCCTCGCCGATGTAAGCATCGACAATATTGAAATGATAGCCCAACCTCAAGTGCAGGTTCATGTAGTTGTCGGAGACAACCGCAAGGTTGCGTCCAACTTGCTCGGGACCGGCCATCGAACCACTGAATGTGCGAGTAAGGCTCGACATGAAGCTGCCAAGGTCGACCGCCACCGGCGCGGTTTCCCACATACCGCTTTCCGTTAACCCCTCCAACAGCGCTTTCAAAGGTGCCGACTCAACCTCTTCGAGCCTTAAGGACTCGGCCCCCGGGGCCGAGCTCGTTCCTTTGCCTATGTCGATTACCGTAAGACCAAGAGGAATGGAGAACTCCAGCCGCCTGGATCTGCCCGCATGGCGGCTCTGGTAGCCCTCGCTCAATTCGATCAGACTCTCGACCGCTTTTTCATGAACGACGCGGGTTATATCGTGGTAGGTGCGGCAGCGGGCCGCCCTGAAAGATTCACTGGCCGGGTCCACAAGGTTTAGCGGAGTCACCTTCTTTAGCACCCTCTTTAGCAGTCGGTATTCGCGGCTTTCCTCGAAGACCTCCTCGTGGGTGATCTCAAAGCTGTTCAGCTCTTTTACCGTGCCCGCATAGACCACGTTGGCGATTGCGTCCAGGGTCACCTCGTCTCCGGTCTTTAACACCCTTGAGGCGATCCCCGTATCCACCACCGTCGGGACCCGGTATTCTCGCGCAAGGGTGGCCATGTGCCCGGTGGCCGAACCTATATCGGTAAGTATGGCCCGAGCCTTACGCATGATGCGTGAATATTTCGGAGAGGTGTAGCGGGCAACCAGCACGGCCCCGAAGGGAAAGTCCTTTAAATCTTCGTCGCTTCTGGTCACGTAGACCTTCCCCGACCCCACGCCCCCTTGGACAACCTGCCCCCTGCCCGAAAAAATCACCCGAGAAGATAAAGCGGCATTGTCGATAGTGACCATGTGGCGCTCGGGATGGTCGGGCCGCACGTTAAGAGGTCTGGCTTGCAGGATATATAGATTTGCCTCGCCGTCAAAGGCCCACTCCACATCCTGAGGCCGCCTGTAATATTTTTCGATCGCTACCGCCGTGCGCGCCAGCCGCTCGATGTAGTCATCGCTTAGGCAGATCTTTTCCTGAAACTCCGCAGGAACATCGGCCCAAACCGTCCCGCCTCCCTGTTTGCCGATCATTTTGGTTGTTTTTCTGCCCGGCTCGATCGACAAAATCCTGTGGGGAGGCATCCTGTCAACAAAAATGGTGTCCGATTCGGCTATGCCGCTAGCAACCGCCGCCCCCAGTCCCCATGCCCCGCTTATCACCATGGCCTCCTGCTCGGAGGCTATCGGCGCATAAGTGTACATCGCTCCGCTTACCTCGGCTTCCACCATCAACTGGCAGCCAACCGCCATCGCGGTCTCGCTTTCGCGATATCCCCTGTGAAGCCTGTAGCGCAAGGCTTCAACCGTGTAGACGCTTGCCGTAACCTCCCGCCAGGCCTCCACGATAGTAGCGCGCGACACATTGAGCACGCTTTCATACTGGCCGGCGAAACTAAACTCGCCATCCTCGCCCCAACCGCTGCTGCGAACGGCAAAAAAACACCCCCTGCCCGGATTTCTCCCGCAGATGATGTCCAGCGCCCGGTCGATGGCCGATACGACCTCTCGGGGCATGGTCCCGGACAAAATCCGCTTTCGCATCGTAGCGCTTAAGGCCTCAAGAGCCCCCTCATCGGCCTGGTCCAAACCTTTCAGGGTTCGCTCTAAAATTTCAAATAGACCGTTTGCCTCCATGAAATCAAAAAAAGCGTTCGTGGTTACAACGAAACCATCCAGGGTCGAAAGACCAAGCGTGTTTCTTATTTCCCCCAGATTGGCGAATTTGTTGCCGGCCTGTTCCTCGAAGTCTCCGTCTAAATCCTCCAGAAGGATCACAAAAGGGGCTAAATTGCCCGAATCGCCACGCCCAAGCAAGGCAGACAAAAACCGGAAAAGCCCTTTTTTGCCCCTTTTTTGTTCCCGCTCCAGGCTTCTTTGCATCAAAACCGCTCTTCTGCCGGCCAGCTCTTCCCCGATCTCAAATTGAATCCGTTCGAAAGCCGCGAAAAGCTCCGCGATATCCTCCCGGGTCATCACGCACAGATCCGAGATCAGCTTAAAGACCTGCTCGCTGATTTTAGCCGCTACGTCCTTAATATACTGGATGTCGAAGATGTATTCCCCCCCCAGCTTGTCGCCCATGTCGGCCATAAGTTCCAGGATGAGGTTGTTTCGTTCGAGAATGGATCTGAATTTTTTGAAAAAAACGGTGAAGGGCAATACCGGCCGGGAAGTTAGCCGCAAGGAGAAAAGTCTTTTGAGCCCGTTGGCAAAACCCATTTGTCCCAATACTCCGAGAGTTAAGTCGCCTCAGCCCTTGGGCCGCCTTCAGTGCGCGCCTTTGCCCTGGAACACCAGCCCGATGCCAAGACCGGCAAACAAAGCGATAAGCGTTGCAAAAATCCCGTAGACAATCGAGTGGTTGAAAGCCAGAGCCGCCATAAGGGCAGGAAGTCCGGCCAGTCTTGCTTCAAGCTTTTGCCCCTCCCTTGCCGCTACCTCTCCCCCTTTTCCTAAAACCGCCGCCTCAACGGTATAGACGCCCGGTTTTAGCCGCGAGGGAATCGGAATAACCGCTCGAAAGGCCTTTAGACCGTCCGCGGCCTTCTCATAGGTTATATGTCCCGTGACCTCCCGGTATAGCCCCTCCTTTTGCTTGAGTTTTATCAATTCCCCCACCATATCGCCCTCCACCTTGTCCCCGGCCTCTACACGAATCGTTTTCTTTAAGCTTGCAAGCGAAAAAAAATCGGCCCTTCCCGGCTTTTCCTGCGATTTCTTTAAATCGAGCCCGGAAAAAACCAGCAAAACCGAGGGCGCTTGTTTAAAAACCACCGATCCGGTATTCATCCACACAAGCCCTCCGACTTTGGTTTTTTGCTTCATGGAAAACTCGGCCCGCTCGCCGCTAAATTGGATAACAACCCGGTTTTCTAGTGGAATCCGCCCGCTCACCGTAAGGGTTGTCCCGTCATAGAAGGTTCCAATTTCTATCGCGCGGGGCTCTACCGAAAGCCCGATCCCGCCTTTGGCCCCTGCCGCCGGGGCCAAATACATTAAAAGGCCCGTAAGCATAAGGAAGACTTGCAGTTTCATCTCTAATGCCCCTTTACGTAGGCCAGCGGAATCTCGGGCCTGGCCATGAACCCGTAGAGCATCTGGAACCAGACCAGCAGTACCACGCAGGCCAGAAGTATTTTCAGCTGATCGCCCTTTAACTTCCTGCCGATCTTTGCACCCGCCTGCGCCCCCACTGAAGACCCAACCAGCAGCAAAACGGCCAGGACAAAATCCACCGTGTGGTTCTGCCACGCCTGCATGATCGTAACATGGGCACAGGTGAAAAGTATCTGGAAGAGACTGGTTCCCACCACCACGTGCATGGGCATGCGCAAAAGGTAGACCATTATGGGCACCATGATAAAGCCGCCTCCAACCCCCATTATCGCGGCAAGAATTCCCACAAACGCCCCCAGTATCAACGGAAGCAACACCGATAACCTCAGGCCCGATCTCTCAAAATCCATCTGCCAGGGCAGCTTTTTTACGATCCGCCCATATCGGGATTCTTTCTTCACCTCCGGTGAAAATCCATCCCTTTTCCTCTTGCGAAGAGACTGCAAACTTTCGGCAAACATATAGAACCCGATTACCCCCAGCATTACCACATAGCAGATTTGGATCAGGAAGTTGGCGTTTCCCATCGCTCGAAGGACCTTTATTATTTCTACTCCCGCCGTGCCGCCCAGGATGCCTCCAAGCAGCAGCAAAATACCCATCTTAAAGTCTACGTTTCCCAGGCGGAAATGGGCCAGGGTCCCCGATGTGGATGCCCCCACTATCTGGTTGGAATCCGTTGCGGCCGCAACCGTGGGCGGAATACCGATCATCATCAAAAGAGGCGTCATTAAAAAACCTCCGCCGACTCCGAAAAGACCCGACAGAAGACCCACTGCCATACCCAGGCACAGAACCACAACAATGTTTACGCTGTTTCCCGCAATCGGCAGATACATGTGAAATAGGCTCATGACCAGTCAATCCTCCTAATATCCTGTTTCCCTCTTTTAACATTCTTATAGGCAACCTGCGTGCCATAATGGGAAAAGTCCTTGACGATGTTCGTTTACTTGAGGCTAAAGACGTCATATAATCAAATCTGGCGCGGACTGTTCTATGGGGATGCAGCCGCCTGCTAAACCAGTGTCTCGATTGCGTATCGGCTTGACCGTTCAACAAAGGGACGGATAATCTTTATTTTTTACGGTAGCCTTATGCAATCATCCGTTAAAAATTGGATACCTTTCGACTAAGGTCCATTCCCTTTAAGTGAATCTTTCAGATGACATTGTCGCCTTAAATGACGGGACAAAATGCGAGCGGAAAGTAACGGTGCAACCGTGGATCCCTATACGACCAGTGGAGCTTTTCTTCTGTTCCGGGTGGCTCGTTTCCCGCGCCCTGCCGCCCTCTTTAAAGGGGTAATCGGATATGTTTAAAATTCTTGTCTGCGACGGTCTCGATGAAAGCGGTCTAAATATTTTGCGTTCGGCCGAAGCAATTGAGCTGGATATGCCCGAAGGACTCGGGGCCGATCAAATCAGGGATGTTCTCCCCGCCTACGATGCCATGATAGTTCGCAGCAGAACAAAAGTCACAGCCGATCTGATCAAGGCCTGCGATCGCCTGAAGGTTATCGGCCGCGCCGGCACCGGAGTCGATAACATCGATGTCGAGGCAGCCAAGGAACGCGGCGTGCTGGTAATGAACACACCGGGGGCCAACGCAATGGCCGCGGCCGAACATACCCTTGCGATGATGCTCGCTCTTTCCCGCCATCTGCCCCAGGCTACCGCCTCGATGCGCAGCGGGCTGTGGGAAAAGAAAAAGTTTCTTGGCGCCGAACTCTATCACCAGACCCTTGGTGTGGCCGGGCTTGGAAAAATAGGCTCGATTGTGGCCGATCGCGCGCTGGCCATGAAAATGCGCGTTCTTGTCTTCGATCCGCACATAGGCCCGCAAGCCGCCAAGGGGTTGGGGGTCGAATATGTCTCCTTGGACGAGCTTCTTGCCTCCTCCGATTTCATTACCCTCCACACGCCGTTAAACGATGAAACACACCATATATTAAACCGCGAAACGCTTGCGAAAACAAAGCCGGGCGTTCGAATCATCAACTGCGCCCGGGGCGGGCTGATCGACGAACAGGCCCTTGGCGATTTTCTCCTGCGCGGCCATGTGGCCGGAGCGGCCCTCGATGTCTTTGAAAAAGAACCTCCCGTTGGAAGCCCCCTTCTAAAGATGGAAAACGTGATCTTTACCCCTCACCTGGGAGCCTCCAGCCGCCAGGCCCAGGAAAACGTCTCCCTCGCCATAGCCTCCCAAATCCTTGATTACCTTCAAAAGGGGCTCATTCGAAACGCGGTTGACTTCCCCTCCATAAGCCTTAAGGACTACGAAAGACTAAAGCCTTACCTCCTTCTTGCCGAAAGGCTCGGAAGTCTTCAGGGGCAGCTTTGCAGGCCCGTGCTCGAGCTTCGCGTAACCTACGGGGGCGCCGACCTTCTCGATGTTCCAACCGAATCCCTCACCCAGAGCGTCATAAAGGGCCTGCTCGATCCGATCCTGGCCGAAAAGGTAAACCTCATAAACGCCCCGGTTTTATTAAAACAGCGCCAGATAAAGCTCATCACATCAACGACCTCTCAGTCCAGGGGCTATACGGGCGAGATTACCGTAACCGCCGTGGGGCCTAGAAATATACAGTATAGCGCGACGGGGGCGGTTTTTTGGGGCACCCAGGTCCGGTTGGTGCGCCTTAACGACTATATGCTCGAAGCCGGCCTTCAAGGGGTAAACCTCATCGTGCAAAACCTCGATAAACCCGGCACTATCGGCCATATCGGCTTGACACTGGGCAATTTCGACTTAAACATCGCCGACATGCACCTGTCCAGAAGCCATGCCGAACAAAGGGCACTGGCCATGATAAAGCTAGACGGCGAAGCTCCGCGGGAAGCGCTGGAAAGCCTTCGGTCTCACCCCAATATTATTTCCGTCCAGCAGGTCAAACTATAGTGCATCTACGAAAAACCCCGGCCTCCGGCCGCGAAATGAAACGGTGAGCCCGTGAGCTTGAAACAACCTCAATCCCCCGCAGCCACGCCCGAAAAAGACCTCAGCCCGCTCCCAAACGGTTTGGCGATGGATAAATATTTCGGCCCCGAAGGTATCCTTGCCTCCAAAGTCGAAGGCTTTGAGCCCCGGCCCGGCCAACTCGATATGGCCCGCGCGGTTTTCCAATCCTTTCGCCAGGCCCGGCCCCTCATGGCCGAAGCCGGCACCGGCACGGGCAAAACCTGGGCCTATCTTGTTCCCGCAATCCTTAGCGGCAAAAAAGTCGTAGTGTCTACCGGCACAAAGACCCTTCAGGATCAGATCCTCGATCACGACATCCCCTTTCTCAGGCAAAACATCGACTCCAAGCTCAAGGTAGTCTGCCTCAAGGGCCGCAGAAATTATCTTTGCCGGCGCCGCTTCCTTGAGTTTTGCTACCAGCCGGGCATGTTTAACAGCGAGGAAACCCGACTTCTCAGACGGTTCCAGAAATGGGCCGTGACCTCTTCTTCCGGCCAACGCTCCGACATCCCCTGGCTGCCCGATAACTTCCGGGCCTGGAACGATGTGTGCTCGAGTTCCGAATACTGCCTCGGACGCCAGTGCCCCGAATTTTCCCGCTGCCATCTCACGCGGCTTAGAAATCAGGCCGCCCACGCCGATATTGTCGTGGTAAACCATCACCTCTTTTTCGCCGATATGGCGCTTCGCTGCAAAGGCCTGGACGGAGTCATCCCCGAATACGACGCGGTTGTCTTCGACGAAGCCCACCAGTTGGAAGATGTGGCGGGCGAATATTTCGGCATCCATTTCAGCAGCTTCGCTCTTACCCGGCTCTCACGCGATATAGCCCGAACTTGCGCCGCGGCGGCCGGCAAGACAGACTTTGGCGCGGTCCAGTCCGTGGGCCGCCAGCTCGAGGTCTTAAGCCGTCTTTTCGCCATGGGACTCACCCGGCCCGGACAGACCGGGGGGCGATTCCCCTTTGATCCCCGAAAAGCGGGCGAAGATTTCTCCTCTACCTGCGCACAGCTCCTTCATGCCCTGGGTGAGTTGCCCGCAATGGTAAAACCCTTCGAGGAAAAGGCCGAAAACCTGGCCTGCGCCGCCCGCCGGGCCGCCGAGCTCTCCCTGGCCCTTAGCGCGCTTATCGAACAAAAGGACCCCTCTTTTGTCTACTGGCAGGAAATCACCCCGCAGGGGACGTCTCTAAACGCTACCCCCGTCGAAATCGCCCCAATCCTTAGCGAGCACCTCTTCGCCCCCGTTTCGAGCGTTGTCATGACCTCGGCCACACTCTCGGTTGCCGGGGCTTTTGACTTTGTGCGAAAAGGACTGGGCGTTCCGCCCCAGGGCCGGGAGGTTTTGGTCCCTTCCTCCTTCCGGTATGATCGCCAGGCCATAGCCTATATTCCGCTCCGCTTTCCCGCGCCAAACGAGTCCTCTTTTTGCGCCGAAATGGCCGAGCAGGCCGCCCAAATCATCGAAAAGACCCACGGGAGGACGCTTCTGCTCTTTACAAGCTACAAAAACATGCACGAAGTCCATAAAATCTTTGAAAGCAGACTCTCCTTTCCCCTTCTTGTCCAGGGACAGAAGACCAAACGAGCTCTTCTTCAGGAATTCAAAGACCGGGTCGAGTCGGTGCTTCTTGCCACAAGCTCTTTTTGGCAGGGTATCGATGTGCCCGGGGAGGCGCTTAGTTGTGTTATAATAGATAAATTGCCCTTCGAGGTCCCCGATGATCCTGTAACCGCTTCCAGGCTCGAACGCATCGCAAGCCGGGGCGGCAACAGTTTCTATGACTACCAGGTCCCCAGGGCTGCAATCCAGTTGAAACAGGGAGTCGGGCGGCTGATTCGCTCTTCGGCCGACCGGGGCGTGATAGCCGTCTTCGATAACCGGATGCTTACCAAAAGCTATGGAAAGGTTTTCGTAAAAAGCCTTCCGCCCTGCCGGGTCGTTCATTCCCTGGGAGAAATCGATGCTTTCTTGAGCAGCTTTTAAACCCTTGTGCTTGACCTGCCGCCCCGCATAAAACACAGGGCGCTTTAAAGCTCATTGAAACCGGGCGGTGTATCTTTGAAGGTTTATTTTTTGCCTCTGTCGTTAGTCTGGAAAGAAAGGAAGAAGCTATGCGCAAAATTCTTGTGGCCGTAGACGGGACTTCCAAAGGCATGGATATGGTCGCGGTGCTTGGCCGGCAGCTAAAACAAAGAAATGACCTCACCTTGGTGCTCTTCCATTGCGTTCAGCAGATCACCGCTCTTCTGCCCGAAGATCTGTGCATGGACGTGGTGGAAAGCTGCAAGATCTCTTACAACGCCCAGGAAAAATTGGGGCAGGCCGTCCTTCAGGCTGCCTCGGCCAGACTCCTCGAGTCCGGTTTTCCGCAGACCGGCGTCGAACTTCGCCTCAAAGTCGACAGTATCGACCCGGCCCATGACATTATCCAACAGGCTGATCGAGAGGCAATCGCCACGATAGCCGTGGGAAGAAGAGGCAGGAGCCAGGTCCAAAACCTGCTGATTGGAAGCGTTTCCGCCAAAGTGGCCCAGTACGCGCAAGGAAAGGCCGTCTGGATCGTCGATGCCCCGGTAAACGATTCCATGTCCGTTCTTGTCGCAATGGAAGCAACTCCCGAAGCCCAGACCCTCTGCGAATATGCGGCCGATTTTTTCCTTCCCTGCCAGGACCTTGACTACTCCTTTATCCACGTTATCCCGCCTCTTCCGCCTGAATTCTGGGACGACGGTCACATCCTGAATGAATCCGAACAAAAGGCGCGTAGTGCCAGAATTGAAAAATGGAGAGTCGACTGGACCGCTGCGGTCGAACGCGCGATGTCGCAGGGCCGCGATATTTTCGCCGGACGCGGACTGGACCCCCAAAGAGTCCAAACCCTGGTGCTCTCTACACGTCAGGGCGTTGCCCGCGACATCCTTACGGAAATCGATGCCCACAAATTCCGCATTGTCGTAATGGGCAAAAAAAGCTCGCGCGAAAAAAAACCTTTTCCGCTCGGAAGCCGCGCAGCCAAGATACTCCAGCACTCCCGGGGAGTCATCCTCTGCCTGGTGGGCTGATGCGAAAAATTGCCGCCTCCGTTGGCGCCGCGGGCGCCAACGGCCCCCTCCCGTCCATTTAATCTCTTTTGTCCCCAAGAGCCCTTTCGATACGCCGGTCGGGAACAAGCCAGATCAAGGCCACCAGTACAAAAAGAAACTGGGAAATCCAGGGGGACCAAAACGCCGTTGGAATTGCCAGAAAGTAGAGCAGGGGAGACATCTTTCCTTTCCAGTCGCTCTTAATTGCCTTTTTCAAAAGAGATTGGCTGCCCTGAGACACAATGATCATTTGTTGGACTATCCGGTAGGCTATTGCGGCCATTAGCAAAATGAAACCATAGAATGCCGAAGGACCCGCGCCGAAATGGTTTTCTCCCATCCAGCCCGTGGCGAAAGGAAACAACGACAGCCAGAACAGCAGGTGCAGGTTAGCCCAAAGTATTGGTCCCGTAACCTTTTTGCAGGTCTGAAGCATGTGGTGGTGATTGTTCCAGTAAATCCCAACGTAGAGAAAACTTAATAGATAGCTCAAAAATACAGGAATTACCGGCTTAAGAGCTCCGAGGTGTTCCCCGTGAGGAACCTTTAGCTCCAACACCATGATGGTGATGATTATGGCGATCACCCCATCGCTAAACCCCTCGAGTCTGCTCTTGTCCATTTCTTCCTCGAATCGCCCCGGCGCTCAGTAACTCTTAGATAAGCCTTCGGGCGAAAAAAGATAGGCGGTCATAGAAAAGGGAGCTCGAAATAACCTGGGGGGATATGCCGGTTGAACAAAATCCGGCCGCGGGCGGTAAGCCCGCAAAAGATGAGAGCCGAGAATGGAGGTGCGCCGCTATGGCCCTGTTCTCGGCTCTCTTGAGAGGCTCTCGCCTCGGAAATAGTGTCGGCAAAAAAACGTGCGAACTTGAGAGAAAAATGGCCCGTCTCTGATTTACGCCCCATATCCGCCCCGGCATTGCACTCTTGCCTGTACTTCACGTCCGGAAGCCGGCTTGAAGACCAAACCGCCCCCCTTGGAACCTAAATACTGCCGCTCCTTAGTCGGTGCTTTTCGGGCTAAACCGGCTTCGCACCCTTTTAGCCCGGGCCGTTCCCGGAAGTTCCGGCTTGGGTTGAATCTCCACGGGCTTCAAGGCCTGGGCCTTTGCCTGCCTTTTTTCCTCCATGAATTTTTTCAAATTCTCGGGAACGCCCCTTTTCTTAGCCGCCTTGCTTCTGGCCTTGGTAAGAGACTTTGCCGCCAGTGGAGTACCCATTTTGAATCCATACTTCTTCTTGTATTCCTTTGCGGTAATGTTGTGGGAGATAAGATGTAATTTCGTGAGCTGCTTTAGCTCGGCGCCGCATTCAAGGCATATTATCTTATCATTTTGAATGGAATCCTCGGGCCGCAGCGCTTGAGCCTCCGCTTCCCGGGTTGCGGGCTGCTCCATCTCCCCCGACTCAGCCCTTTGAAGTTCGTGCAA
This sequence comes from Deltaproteobacteria bacterium, assembly GCA_021780695.1. Classification (GTDB taxonomy): domain Bacteria; phylum Desulfobacterota; class Syntrophobacteria; order Syntrophobacterales; family Syntrophobacteraceae; genus SbD1. The sequence continues at coordinate 44,110 of JAJXYD010000041.1, read as the reverse complement.
AGTGCTGAAAACCTCCCGCAGTGCTGAAGAGATTTCAGCCGAAGACATGTTGATCTTGGATGCCTGAGTATTAACGATTTCCGATGCAATTTCGATAAGTTTTTTGGTCATGGGCCAACCTTCTGAAAATAATCTTAAGTTAAAAAAATCTCGGTTTAGATATTCTACCGATTCAGTAGGGAAATGCAATACTATAAAATTGCTTCTCTAACCATGGATGAATTTGTTTTGTCCACTCAAAAATCGTTTCTCCCCTTTAATGTTTAAAACCGCCCAAGGTTGCCCCCTGGGCGGTTGACAAACTTCCACGGTTATTGGAACGTAACAAGTAAATAGGTCGGCAGCATTAAAGATGCTTTTTGCATACCCCCCTCCCGAAAGTCACATTCCCGAAATCATATAGGACCTCAAGAGTCCCTTCAGGATGTTTTCCCCAGTGCAAACACTATCCGGACTTGAATTCGCCTGGCCCGACACAAGAAGAACCCATTGCCGTACAGTGTGGTTTTGGGAAGTATATGCATTAAAATAACGGTATCAACTCCAATCAGTTCACTTTACGCTCCCGGCCTGCCCATTCCTTGTCGCGAAGCTTGAACTTCTGAATCTTGCCGGTGGCCGTTTTGGGCAGTTCCCCAAACTCCACCGATTTGGGCGCCTTAAAGCGGGCAAGGTTTTCTTTGCAGTAATCTATTATGTCCTTTTCCGTAAGGGTCCTGCCCGGCTTTAACACCACGAAGGCCTTGGGGACTTCGCCCCATCGGGGATCGGGGGTTGACACGACGGCCACTTCTAATACATCGGGATGCTGGTAGATCGTGTTTTCCACCTCCACGGTGGATATGTTTTCCCCGCCGCTTATGATGATATCTTTCTTGCGGTCCATGATTTGGACGTAGTTGTCCGGATGCATCACAGCCAGATCTCCGCTGTGAAACCATCCGCCGCTGAAGGCCTGTTCGGTGGCCTTGGGGTCCTTGTAATAGCCCAGCATGACGTTGTTGCCCCGCATGACGATCTCTCCGATGGTCTGTCCATCGCGCGGGACCGGTTGCATGGTTGCCGGGTCTACTACGTCCATATAAAGAGCGTTGACATAGGGCACGCCCTGGCGCGACTTTATCTTCGCCCTTTCTTCAAGCGGGAGTTTGTCCCATTTGGTCTGCCATTCGCAAATGCTGTGAGGACCGTAGACTTCGGTCAGGCCGTATGTCTGGGTGACGTTTGCCCCCAGTTCCTCCACGCTCTTTATAACCGTTGGGGCCGGAGGCGCTCCGGCGGTTACCACCTGGAGAGGATGCGAAAACTTGACGTTTTTGGCCTCCGGATAGTTGGCCATGCCGATAAGCACCGTGGGGGCCGCGCACAAATGGGAAATATTTTCTTTTTCAATGAGGCGGAAAATCTCCTCGGGCACTACCTTTCGAAGGCAAACGTGGGTACCGCCAACCGCTGTGACCGCCCAGGTGAAACACCAGCCGTTGCAGTGAAACATGGGCAGTGTCCATAAGTAGTTGGACTGCGAAGTCAGGCTGAATTCCACGGCTTCTCCCAATGCGGCGAGGCAGGCCCCGCGATGGTGATACATTACCCCCTTGGGCAATCCCGTCGTTCCGCTTGTGTAATTGATCGTGGCAACCTGGTATTCGTCCTCGACTACCGGCTCTACTGGCAACTCCCCACCCGTGTTTAGAAACTCTTCGTATTCCATGCCCTCAAGGGGTCTTTCGGCGCTGACATCGCAGATGTTTACGATCGTTTTGACCTTGGTGAGTTCCTCTCTTATCGGCTTGACCAAATTGGAAAATTCGTTGTCTACGAAAACAACTCTAGAATCCGAATGATCTATTATATAGGCGATTTCGCGCGCGGAAAGACGGATATTGACGCTTACGAGCGCCGCCCCGATCAGGGGCACCGCATAGTGGGCTTCAAGCATTGGCGGCGTGTTGGGACACACAAAGGCAACCTTGTCGTCCTTGCCCACTCCGATTTTTACCAGGGCGCTTGCCAAACGATTGACCCTGTTGAAAAACTCCCGGTAGGTATACCGCTTGTCCTCATAAACAACGGCGGTCTTGTCCGGATAGATGGACTCACTTCGGCTAAGAAATCTCACGGGTGTAAGAACATCGTAACAAACCTTGTTGTGGTGTTGAGCCATAACAGTTACTCCCTTTACCTGGCAATTTAGAAACGTTTTGGAACAACATGGATCGGAGTTGTGTATAAAAGCTCCGGAAAAATTTTGTGAAGAAGAACACAATTTTGTTGCTCATTGCAAGGTTTTTTTGCTGGCCCTCTTCCAAATCCCCCACGGCCGCCGCGAAAGATCAAGGCACTAAAAAAGAGACCTTCACTCCCCTTGAAAATCAGGAGGCCGTTTAAATCAAACGTTTGGAATCACGTTCCATTTGAGTTATCAAGACAGGGACGGCTTTTCGAGCGCAAGCCCCGGGCGAAAAACAGAAAACGCGCAGGCGATCTTCTCTATTGTCAGTGCGAAATAGCGCCGCATCGGTTATACTTTTTATTACAATCGTTTTATACGCTGCCTTCCCGCCGGACTTTAAGGGACAACCAAACCTCGGCGGGGCTTGTGGCCCCGTGCCCGGTAGCGGAAAGCCCCACACCCCCGTTTACCGGCTTTGGAGAGAGAGTTCTCTAATGGATGTGCGAAAATTTTCCATACCTGAAATTATTTTCGGCCGAGGCGGACTCCGGTATGCCGGTCTTTGCGCACGCAGGCTGGGGGCCGAAAAGGTGTTTTTGGTAAGTGACCCCGGCGTGGAGAAAGCCGGCTGGGTAGAACGGCTCATGAGCGTTCTTGCCGGTGAAAAGCTCAATTGGGTCTATTTTTGCAACGTTGTTTCCAATCCGCGGGATTATCAGGTCGAAGCCGGCGCTGATCTCTACAAACTCCAAGGTGCCGACGTGGTGATCGCTCTGGGGGGTGGAAGTCCCATGGATGCGGCAAAAGGGATCGCCCTGCTTGCCAGCAACGGAGGCCTCATTACCGACTATGAGGGGGCAAACCGCATACACCGGCCCCTGCCTCCGATGCTTTTTATTCCCACCACCGCCGGAAGCGGCTCGGACGTTTCACAATTTTGCATTATCACCGACATGAAACGTCGGGTAAAAATGTCGATCATAAGCCGCACTCTTGTTCCCAATATCTCCATTATCGATCCTCTGATACTCGAGACCAAAACGGAAAACCTTATTATCGCCTCGGCCGTGGACGCTCTTTGCCATGCGATAGAATCCTATATCTCCAAGATCGCCTCTCCCTTTACCGAATCCCAGTCGCTAAAGGCAATCGATTTGATAGTAAAAAACCTAAAGCCCGCCGTGGAAAACCGAAGTCTGGAAAATCTCGAGCAGTTAAGCATCGCCAGCACCGCCGCGGGCATGGCTTTCAGTAACGCCAGTCTCGGAATGGCCCACGCCCTCGCCCACTCTTTGGGCGGCATCTTCGACACCCTTCACGGAATGGTGCATCCGGTCCTGCTGCCTTCGGTCATGCGGTATAATTACAGGTCGTGTCCTGAAAAGACCGCCGTCATCGGCCGGATACTTCTTGGCGGTCGGCGCCGTTCTGAAAAAAGCACCGCCATGGCCGGAATTGTTCGATTGGAAGAATTCTTGCATTCGTTTAATGTGTCCGTGCGGTTGAGGGATATCGTGCAAAACCGCGAGATGCTGCCGGTGCTAAGCCGCATAGCCGAAAACGATGTGTGTCTTTTGACCAATCCTCGTCCCGTAACATGGGAGGATTTCCTGAATGTGTGCCGGGAGGCCTGGTAATGAGATCCGAAACGACCCTCGAAGACCTTATAGGCATTGAGCACACCAAGCTGGGATTTTTTCGGGATGTACAGGAAAAAATCGCCGAGATCCGGGCCTCCAATAAAGAGTTGCAAGCCCGCCAACGCCATATCCAGGCCATTTTCGACGGCTACACCGATATAGCGGTCGTAGTGAGCCTGGACCTTAAAATCAAGTCGGTCAACCGGGTTTTTCATGAGGTCTATAAGGAACCTCATCCGATCGGTAAAAACTGCTATGAGGTTTTCAGGGGCTGCGAGCGGCCCTGTTCTTCCTGTCCGGTCATCGCGGCAAGGGAGTCAAACGAGGTCTGCCGGGAGCTTGTCATTTATCCTCTTCCAAGCGGAGGCAAAAATCGCCATTTCCAATTGACCGCCTCCCCCTTGCGCACCCCCGAGGGAAAGCCCGGTCAAATCCTTTTGCTAATACGCGACGTAACCCTGGAACACGAATACCAGGCCAGGTATTACCAGGCCGAAACCATGGCCGCAATCGGAGTCCTTGCCGCTGGAGTCGGCCATGAGATAAACAATCCCCTTACCGCCATTTCCGGATTCGCCGAAGGGCTCAACCGGCGTCTGCCCAAGCTCGAAGGCCGCGTCGAGGATGCGGTGCTAAAAGACTTCGATGAATACATAGCAATTATACTCAAGGAGTGCCGGCGCGCGCGCGAAATCGTTCAAAGCCTGCTCACCTTCAGCCGCCAGAAATCCTCCGAGTTCATCGCAGTGGATATAAATCCTCTCATCGAGGAAACCGTAAGGCTGCTCCGGCACCGGCTAAAGGATTTCCCCGAAGGCCATATCCGCCTCGAACTCGATCGGTCCCTCCCACCCGTTAAGGGAGATCCTTCGCGATTAAAACAGGTGATTTTAAACAACGTTCTCAATGCCCTGGACGCTACTGCCACCCGCGGCTCCATTACCCTCAGAACTTATCTGATGAATAAAAACTGGGTCGCCATCGCCTTTGAAGATACCGGGTGCGGCATTCCGGCTCAATACCTGGGCAAACTCTTCGAACCCTTCTTCACCACCAAACAGGTGGGCAGCGGCATCGGAATCGGTTTGTCTACCTGCCACAACATCATTAGCGACCACGGAGGGGTCATTGTGGTATGCAGCCAGGAGGGGCAGGGGTCCACCTTCCTCGTGCGGCTGCCTCTGCCCGATCAAGTCGACAATGCTCAATTATAATTCCATTCAAATTCTTCTAGTCGATGATGAAGTATCCATCCGCAGGCTTGTCGAAAAAGAAATAGGCGACGCCCGACGCATCGTCAGCACTGCGGGCAGCGCAGCCCAAGCCTTTGACCTCATCCGGCGCCGCGTCTTCGACGTAATCGTCCTCGACATTCGACTGCCCGACGCTGACGGTATGGAGCTGCTCGACCAGTTCCGGGAAGCCGTTCCCGACGTCGCAGTCATCTTTATTACCGGTCACGGCAACATAGACGGCGCCGTGGAAGCCATGAAAAGAGGCGCCTACGACTACATCGCCAAGCCCTTCAGCCTCGACAGGCTCGAACTTGTCATTGAAAAAGCCTACCAGCGTGTTTGCCTGCAACGGGAAAACCGCCTCTTGCGCCACGCCCAGAGCTACCAGCCTCCCTCACTGTTCGTCGGCGGTTCACCCGCGGTGCAGCAAATTCACTTTTTGATCGAAAAGGTGGCTCCTACCGATGTCCCCGTTTTGATCACCGGAGAAAGCGGCTCGGGAAAAGACGTCGTCGCCAACGCCGTCCATCTTCGCTCTAAAAGGGCCGAACAACCCCTCATCATAAAAGACTGCGGCACTCTTCAAAAGGAACTGGTGCGCAGCGAACTCTTCGGCCACTGCAAGGGAGCTTTTACCGGTGCCGTGCGATCCCAGGAAGGACTGCTCACCCTCGCCCACCGGGGCACCTTGTTTCTCGATGAGATAGGGGAGCTTCCAGCCGACGTCCAGGCCTCTCTTTTGCGCTTTCTTGAAACCAGAACCTACCGCAGGGTCGGCGAACAACAGGAAAGAGCCGTCGATGTGCGCTTTCTTTTTGCAACACACCGAAACCTCGAACACGAAGTCAAGTGCGGCCGCTTCCACGAAGCCCTCTTCCATCGCATCAATGTCTTTCATATCGAGCTCCCGCCTCTGCGCCGGCGAAAGGAGGATATCCCCCTTCTTGTCGAGTACTTTTTGCGCACCCTTGCCGCCGGGCGTTCCCCCGCACAGGTGTCCAAGGCCGTAATGCAGCGCCTTATGTCCTACGACTGGCCGGGAAATATCCGCGAGCTGCGAAATGTTATCGAACGGGGTATCATTCTCTGCGAAAACGGCCTTATAACCCCCAAGAGCCTGCCTCACAATCTGAGCGACCAAAGCTCCCAATCCCCTGGCGACGAGCCACCCCTGCTTCTTTCGCTGGTGGAAAAACGCCATATTCTCAGAGTCCTCGAGATGGCTGCCGGCAACAGATCCCAGGCGGCCGACATGCTTGGCATCAGCCGCAAAACAATCTATCGCAAACTCAAAGAGTTCGGCCTGGAGTAACCGGCTCCATCCCCGCCAGCCTTATCCCGGCAAAATCGTAGCGTCTCTTTTCGACCTGAGCCTGTGTCACTTTGACCCATATTTTTAATTACCCGTAATTACTATATATATCCTTTCTTTCGTGACGATTCCGCCTTCCGCGCCTCTAAAGTCTATCGCACCGGGACACAAAGCCGCCGGCAAAGCCCCCCTCCCTTCTTAATTACCTTATTGAATTTATTACAATAATACCATATGGCACGCTCAATGCTCTAGTAGTGCTCCCATACAGAGCGGCATTCACATCGATAAGCCAACATTAACCAAAAAGGAGTTAGACAATGGCTTTAGCAGACCAGGTATACGGATTCTACATTCCAACCGTAACGCTTATGGGTATCGGAGCGCACAAGGAACTGACCGATCAGGTACAGGCATTGGGGGGCAAAAAACCCTTTATCTGTACGGACAAAGGTATAACCGGCTGCGGTATAACCGAGCAGATAGCGGCTTTGGTAAGAGAGGCCGGCGCGGAGCCTGTCATTTTCGATGAAACCGTTCCCAATCCCACTGATAAAAACGTTCATGACGGCCTCAAGGTTTACAACGACAATAAGTGCGACATGATCATCTCCCTTGGCGGCGGCAGTTCTCATGACTGCGGCAAGGGCGTAGGCATTGTGGCCTCCAATGGCGGCAATATCCGCGACTTTGAAGGCGTAAACAAGTCCACAAAGCCCATGCCTCCCTTTATCGCCATTAACACCACGGCCGGCACGGCAAGCGAGATGACCCGTTTTTGCATCATCACCAACACCGGCAATAAGGTCAAAATGGCCATTGTCGATTGGCGGGTTACCCCCAATGTGGCCATCAACGATCCTTTGCTGATGGCAGGCATGCCTTCCGGACTGACTGCGGCCACCGGCATGGACGCGCTGACACACTCGGTGGAAGCTTTCGTCTCAACGATCGCCACCCCTGTAACCGATGCGTGTGCCTTGCAGTCCATCAGGCTGATCAGCAAATATCTGCGCGCGGCCGTCGCCCATGGGCAGGACATGGAAGCCCGCGACAAGATGGCTTATGCGGAGTATCTTGCCGGTATGGCTTTCAATAACGCCAGCCTGGGCCATGTCCATGCCATGGCCCATCAATTGGGCGGTTTCTACGATCTGCCCCACGGCGTGTGCAACGCCATTCTTCTCCCTCATGTGCAACGCTTCAATCTGATAGCAAAGATGGACCGTTTCGCCCAGATCGCCGAAGCCATGGGCGCCAAAGTGGACGGATTGTGCGAACGTGATGCCGCTGAACGCGCTCTGGATGCTATCATGACCCTGTCAAACGATGTTGGAATTCCAAGCGGCCTGAAGGGACTCGGGGTAAAGGAAAAGGACCTGCGCCTCATGGCGGAAAACGCTCAAAAAGATGCCTGCGGCTTTACCAATCCACGGTGCCCCAGCCTTGATGACGTAATAAATATTTACAGGGCGGCCCTGTAGCGCGCCAAAGCGAAGAATAAAGCGAATACAATGGGCCGGGAACCCGCGTGTCGACTCCCGGCCTGAGTCAAAATCGTTTTGGGTTTATACCGCAATAGGTCGCCCGCAACGATAACCTCAAATAAATGGAGATAAATATGGGAAAGGTTTATGAGGCCCCGGGGAAAGCAGGAAGCGTTGTATCCTTAAAACAGCGTTACGAAAATTTTATCGGAGGCAAATGGGTAGCGCCGGTGCAGGGGCAGTACATGGCCAATATCAGCCCGGTAACCGGACAGCCTTTTTGTCAGGTGGCCAAATCAACCGCGGCGGATGTCGAACTGGCCCTTGATGCGGCCCATAAAGCCAAAGACGCCTGGGGCGACACTCCGCTTGCCGAAAGGGCGGCCGTTCTAAATCGCGTGGCCGATGCCATTGAGGCCAACCTGGAGATGCTCGCCGTAGCCGAAAGCTGGGAAAACGGCAAACCGGTGCGCGAAACCCTTGCCGCCGATATCCCCTTGTCGGTCGACCACTTTCGCTACTTTGCGGGAGCTACCCGTTCCCTTGAAGGCACCTTGACCGAAATCGACAAAGACACCGTGGCCTACCATTTTCATGAACCCCTTGGCGTGGTCGGCCAGATTATTCCTTTCAACTTCCCCCTGCTGATGGCCGCCTGGAAGATTGCCCCCGCTCTGGCCGCGGGCAACTGCACCGTAATGAAACCGGCTTCCCCGACACCCTGGTCCATTTTGAAACTGGCCGAGGTCATCGCCGACATTGTTCCACCCGGAGTTATCAATATCGTTACCGGCCCCGGAGGCGAAATCGGAAAAGCCCTGGCAACCAGTCCGCGCATCGCCAAGATTGGCTTCACGGGCGAGACGGTGACCGGAAGGCTCATCATGCAATATGCCGCCCAAAACCTGATTCCCTCCACAACGGAACTGGGCGGAAAATCGCCCAACATTTTCTTCGAAGATGTAATGGCCCAAGACGACGCCTTCCTGGATAAAGCCGTGGAAGGATTGGTGCTCTACGCTTTCAATAAGGGCGAGGTCTGCACCTGCCCCTCCCGCGCGCTCATCCAGGAATCGATCTACGATAAATTCATGGCGCGCTGCCTCGAGCGTATCGGCAAAATTATTCAGGGCAACCCCTTGGATACCTCCACCATGATCGGAGCCCAGGTATCTACCCAGCAGCTTGAAAAAATCAGCGGCTACGTCGAAATAGGAAAACAGGAAGGAGCCAAATGTTTGATTGGCGGCAAGCGCAACCCGCTTGGGGGAGAGCTGGCCGGCGGTTTTTATTATCAGCCGACCGTTCTTCAGGGACACAACAAGATGCGCGTCTTCCAGGAAGAAATATTCGGACCCGTTCTGGCGGTGACCACCTTCAAGGATGAAGCCGAAGCCCTGAGCATTGCCAACGATACCCTCTACGGCCTGGGGGCCGGAGTCTGGACAAGGGACGCCGCCCGTGCCTATCGCATGGGACGCGCCATCAAGGCCGGGCGCGTTTGGACCAACTGCTACCACCTCTACCCGGCCGGAGCGGCTTTTGGCGGATACAAAATCTCGGGGGTCGGAAGAGAAAACCACCAGATGATGCTCGAACATTACTCGCAGACAAAAAATCTGCTGGTCAGTTATAGTCCCAACGCCCTCGGTTTCTTCTAACCCCCTCCCCCGGACCTTATCGCTTCACATGACGGTTCCGGCGGTCCCAAAATCCAGGGTGGGCGCGGTTTTTTGCGCCCACCGACCTAACCGGCCATAAGCATCGGATTTATGGAACGCGATACCCTATCTATTATTTCGGCTTCCTCGCCCGAAACAATACCCCCTTGGTTGCAGGCGAACTATTATATCCGGTCTCGGCCACAAGTTGGCCGTCGGTAAAACCGGCCTCACCCATCATCGCCAGGAAATCCTTTCCCGGTATGGCCCCGCCTTGTCAGCCCGCCCAACTCCCAATCATGGCCGCCCAATCCTCGGGCGCTTGCCCTCTTAGCACCTGGTCGGCTATCATAAAGCGTCCGTTGGGCTTTAGCACTCTGTATGCTTCTCTAAGCGCTCTTGCCTTATCTACCACAAGGTTATAGGCACCGTTCGAGATAACCGCGTCGAAGCGTGAATCGCCAAATTGCAGGTCTTCGGCGCTGCCTTCCTGGAAAAAGACGTTTTCAAGGCGGGTTTTCTTCAGATTTTCCCTCGCCCGCCCCACCATTGCCGAAGTGAGGTCTATGCCGACCGCTTCTCCCTCGGGGCCGGCCATAAGCGCGGCAATCATCGTATCAACTCCGGCCCCGCAACCGATGTCCAAAACAAACTCGCCCTTTTTGACCGGTCCCAGGCTGAATGGATTTCCCACTCCGCAATAGAAAGCCAAAACATCCCGGGGGAGCGCTTCTAGAAGCTCCCCGGCATAGCCTTGCCCCTCAAGTCCTGCTACCCCGGTAGGGTATCTGAAGATTCCCTCGGGGCGGGTCGCGGCCCTTGCGAACCTCCGGCTGATGCCTGATTCAATTTGTCTTATGTCTTCTAAACTTAATGACTCTTTCATCTTACCGGCTCCCCTCACACGAAAATATACCGTCTGAAAGGCGGATATGCTAAAAGCACAGCACTTTCTCGCAGGTCGATACAAGTTCATAAAGATTTTGCTGCGTCACTATGTCGCCGTACTGGGCTTCTCCCAGACCCCGGGAGCGCATGCACGACCCTCAGCTATACAGAACGCCCTCACTTAGGGTAAAAGACTTAAGGAGCTCTTCGAGTTTGTATGTGGAAGAATCCACCTCGTGATAGGACACTGCGCCGCAGTTGAGAAAAAGCATGACATCGTCCATCTTTTCCAGGCAAAAATTGGCGAAACGAAAAGTGTTCCAAAGAATTTCCGGGTCCTTGGAAGAACAAATAATGCCTATTTTCATCTCTTTGGCCTCCTTCGCAATGTCATTTGATTATCGACACGTCTTTCCCCCTGCGCTTAAAGCCCGGCAAAGCTTCAAAGTTTTCCCTCCCGGCCCAGCTTGGAGAGAAGAAATGTCGCCCCCCTTTGTGAAAGCCCCAGCTTTTGCCCCAGCTCCGTTGGACCCAGGGGGCCGTACTCCTTCACAAGGCTGACGATCTCCTCTTCGAGTTCCTCGAACCAGTCTTCGAAAAGCACCAGCAACTCCGGGTCGGTGATCGCAAGCAGTTGCCTTGACTGAGCAACCTTATCCACCAGTCTCTGACACATTTGAGTCGGGTCGACACCTTCGCCCATACACTCGGCCAGTCAGAGATGAACAAGGCTTGTGACCTTATCGCCTTTGGACTCTCCCATAAGTTCCCAGAGAAATTGCGAACGCACCTCTTCGCCCAGGGTGGAAAATATCTCCTTCAGTACTGTGCCTATTTGGCTTAAAGCAACCTCCGGGTCCATTCGACCAAAAATTTCAAGCATCTCGTCCATGCCTTTCAGATATGCCTCCAGTCCTGCTAAAAGGTTTTCCTTGCGGCTAACATCTCTTCGGCCACGCCGCTAAGGGCTCGAACTATATCGAGGATCCTCGCCTCTGCCAGTTCATGATATATGAAAGGGCCGTTGCGCTCGATTCTGACCAGAAGCGAACGTTTGAGCTCTTTTAGGTGATGGGAAACAAGGGGCTGGGACAAACCCACTTCCTCAACGATCGCGGAAACCGATTTCTTGCCCTTGCCAACGCAGACTAAAATCCGCAACCGATTTGCATCCGAGAGGCTCTTTGCAAGAAAGGCCACCCTTTGGAAGTCTTCGTCCAAAAGCTTTTCGGCTTCCCCTGCGTTCTCGGCAAAATCAAGGTTAACTGAGACTTTTACGCCGGCTTTCTTTTCCACGGACTCTCATCCATACTGAGTTATGTTAAAAGGATAGGGTAGCCTTGGCCTCGCCGCACTCTTGTCAAACCTGCCTTTTATGTCGAACTCCAAGCTCCACTCATATTGTCGGCACCGCTTGCGTGTTACCGCTAGGGCGTCCAGCGCCGATTTCCCGGGCCTGTAACCATACCCGTCCGGCAGAAAGACCGGTTTGACCACCATAGAGCGTAAGGCAATAAATAAACATATCAATTATTACTTATATGTCGCTCTTGGAAAATGTCAATTAAAAACCCGGCCCGCTTGGGACTCTCCACGATAAGAAAAAATATTTAGCCCTTTTCCAGCTCCATTCCCCACTGGGTTCCTTCTCAGACGCCTTCTAAAAATTATTGACGAGTCGGAGAGAACAGGATAAATGACTGAATGAATCATTCATTTCTGTCAGCCTCCCGCCCCGGAGCGCTCCCTTGAAAGGACTATTGGAAACTGTAAAAATATGACCCAGGAAGACAGAAAAACTAAACAGCTGAAAAAAATCATGCAATCCGCCGTTAAGGTCTTTTCCGCCCGAGGCTACAAAGAGGCCCGGATGTCTTTTATCGCTAAAGAGAGCGGTATGGCCCTTGGAACCCTCTATCTTTATTTCAAAAGCAAGGAATCTCTTTTTAACTTTCTTTTGAAATATATCTTTTTTAACGACCAGGACATTCGCTCGATACCGGTTCCGATAAGTTCGCCGTCCTGGGACTGGGAGATAACCTCGGGAAGAAATGCCTTTGTATATTCAAAATTTTGCGCTCTTTTTGAAAAACCTCTGAAGGCAGACCCGACAGCCGGCGTACACCGGGAATTTGAAGCAATCATCCGGAATTTATGCTCCATCTTCAACACCTACCGGCATGGTATAATCATGCTGCTTCGCTCCTCGCAAAATTGCCCTGAACTGGCCGATTTCTACGTCAATATAGTCGAAGAGCTGATGGGGCTCCTGGTTGGTTACCTTAATAAGAGAATGGCCCGGGGGCTTCTGCGCAAAGTTGCCGACGTGTGCGCCTCCGCCAGGTTCATTTTGGCTTCCATCGGCTGGTTTGCGGTGCACAGGCACTGGACGGTTCATGAAGTGGGCTTCGATGAAAAGGTTTGGGAAGATACCATCGTGGACGCTTTGACCCACGCATTCGTTCCGCCCCGCCTGCAACAACCCGACGGGGCGAAGGGTTAAACAATCTCGGCAGTGGATTTTTTTCGCTGCCCGGACATTGGCTTTAAAATCCGGGACCGGAAATGGGGTGCAGATGACGAAAAGCTACCAGGCGGATGTGGTAATAGCCGGCGGTGGACTTGCGGGTATGGTTACCGCCTGCGAGTTGCTCGATCACGGCTGCAAAGTCCTCTTGATCGATAAGGACAGGCGCGAGAGATTCGGAGGTCTTGCCAGGGAGTCTTTCGGTGGAATCCATTTTGTCGGAACCCCTCACCAGAGGCGCCTTGGGATTAAGGACTCACCCGAGCTTGCCTACCGCGACTGGCTGAGTTTTGCCGGCTTTGGGCAAAACGATCGCTGGCCGTTGGCCTGGGCCAAAGCCTATTGCGAAAACTCAATCGAGTATATCTACAATTTTTTAGATGAGTTGAAGGTCAAATTTCTGCCGATTGTAAACTGGGCCGAACGAGGGCTGTTTATGCCGGGAAATTCCGTGCCGCGCTGGCATATAACCTGGGGAACGGGTGCTGAAATTATCCGGCGCCTCCTGGGAGCCCTGGAAAATCATCCCAAACGCGGCAACTTAGCCCTGCTGTTCGACCATGAGGTAAACGGCGTCGATATGGCGGGAGGGCGCGTTTGCGGCGTATCGGGAATAGAGCTTGCCGGCGCAAGGCAGTTTAGGGCCGCCGGAGAGGTCGTAATTGCATCCGGTGGGATTTGCGGAGCAGATATGGGCAAGGTGCGCGGCAACTGGTGTCCGCAGTGGGGGCCGGTTCCCGAAATTATGCTAAACGGCGCCCATATCTACGCAGACGGGTTGCTCCACGATAAGGTCGCGGATTTGGGGGCCAATCTCACCCATCTGGACAAGCAGTGGCATTACGCCGCCGGGGTTAACCATCCTGCCCGCAGAAAGCCTTTCGACGGCTTGAGTCTTGTGCCCCCGCGCTCTGCCCTTTGGCTTAACGCTCTGGGAAAGCGCATCGGGCCCATGCCGCTAATGGGCTATACCGACACCCGCTCTCTGGTGGAAAACATTGTCGGGCAGCCCGGGGGATATTCCTGGCAGGTTCTAAACTGGAAAATCGCGGCAAAAGAGCTTGCCGTCTCGGGTGCCGAATACATGAGCGCTTTTGTTAAAAAGAGCCGCAAAATGTTAGTGAAACAATCCTTGTTTGGAAACGATGAACTTGTGGAGAGGCTTCTCTCCGAGTGCCCGCAAGATTTTATCGCCGCGCACACCTTGCCTGAACTGGCCGGCAAGATGAACGAAAGGAGCCTGTTTGGGCTAAGAGTGGATCTGGGGGCAATGACAGAAGACATAACGAGCTATGACGAAATGATCGACCGTGGCAAAGCCTTTCATAACGATGAGCAACTCCAGCGTATCGCGGCCCACAGAAACTATCTGGGAGATCGGATGCGCACCTGCAAATTCCAAAAAATTCTCGATCCCCGGGCACGGCCCCTAATTGCCATAAGGGAGTTCATCCTCTCGCGTAAAAGCCTCGGAGGGATTCAAACGGACCTGCGGTGCAGGGTGCTTGACAGGCAGGGAGCACCGATAGACGGGCTCTATGCGGTGGGTGAGGCTGCCGGGTTTGGCGGGGGAGGCATTCACGGACTGCGTTCTCTTGAAGGGACCTTTTTGGGCAGTTGCGTTCTGACCGGAAGGGTTGCCGGAAAGACTATAGGGGGAGGAAAAGATGTCACAGCCCGGTAGAGGCGAGACTGCGATAAAAGTGGGGGGAAAGCGAAGCGGCGCCTGGCTCGTGCGATACGCGCTCGAGCAGTTGCCCGTATCTCATACCTTCGGCATTCCCGGCGTGCACAACACCGAGATCTATGACGAACTCAACAAATCCTCGGCCATTCGCCCGATCCTTGTCACCCACGAGGCCGGAGCGGCATTTATCGCCGACGGCATAAGCCGTTGCTCAACAGGGGAGATAGGGGTTCTGGTAATCGTGCCCGCGGCCGGACTGACCTATGCGATGAGCGGAATTGGCGAAGCCTTCCTCGACGGCGTTCCGCTCCTGGTGATTACCGGGGGCACGCGCACCGACATCGAATTTGGCTTTAAGCTCCACGAAATCGACCAGCACGGGATTCTTTCGGGCATCTGCAAGGGAAGCTGGCTGGTTAAGGAACACCGTGACGTAGTGCCCACCATTTTCGAGGCCTATCGTCGGGCGGTAAGCGGTATGCCCGGGCCGGTGGTAGTTGAGATACCCGCCAACATTCAGCTTTTCCACGGGGAAGTGGAAACCCTGCCCGCGTTTCAGCCCTTTTTCCCCTCCAGAAACCTCGATGAAGCCGCTCTGGATCAGGCCGTCGATCTATTGGTCAAAGCTTCCGCTCCCGGAATTTTCGTGGGCTGGGGCGCAGTCGATGTCGACCACGAAACCGGGCGCATAGCCGCCTTGCTGGGAGCCCCGGTTTCCACGACCCTCCAGGGGATGAGCGCCTTTCCGGGCACCCATCCGCTCCATACCGGCATGGGCTTTAGCCGGGCGGCTGTCCCCGCGGCCGAAAACGCCTTTAAGGGCTGCGATTGCCTGCTGGCTGTCGGAACCCGTTTTGGCGAAATTCCAACCGGAAGCTACGGCTGCGTCGTTCCCGAAAACCTTATCCACATCGATGTGGACCCGGGGGCCTTTAACCGCAATTTCCCGGCTAAAGTGACCATTGAAGGCGATTCGCGAATAGTTGTCCCCAAGCTTTTGGAAAAACTGCTCGAGCGCAAGCCCCAAAACGAGGACAGACGGCTGCGGGTCGTAAAACATATAGCGGAACAAAAAAGCGCCTACCGGGAAGAATGGCTAAAACACCGCAATGGAAAAGTCAACCCCGCCATGTTTTTTGACGAACTGCGAAAACAGCTGGCCGATGACGCCATCATGGTCGTCGATGACGGCAACCACACCTTTCTTGCCGCCGAACTCTTTGAAGTCCGCCGCAAACGCTCCTTTATCTCCCCCACCGATTTTAACTGCATGGGCTATTGCATCCCGGCCGCTATCGGTGCAAAACTGGTTAACCCCGCAAAACAGGTGGTCGGTATTGTCGGAGACGGCTCCTTTCTTATGACCGGCCTGGAACTTCTCACCGCGGTAACCGAGGGCGTGGGCATGGCCTGTTTTGTCTTCTGCGACGGTGAACTCTCCCAGATAGCACAGGGGCAGGAATTGACCTATAATCGAAAGCCCTGCACCGCCCTTGGAAAACTTCGCCTCGACGCTATGGCTCTGGCCGTAGGCGCGGGCTATGTCTCCATCGGCTGCAACGCCCGGATTGCCGGCTCCATCCGGGCCGCGCTCGCAATGGCCGAGGGCGCACGCCCCGTTATCGTTGAGGTAAATATCGACTATTCCAAAAGAACCCGCTTTACTCAAGGGGTAGCCAAAACAGTTCTAAAACAGTTTCCCTCAAGCGACCGTTTCCGTATGATTAGCCGGGTCCTCATGCGAAAGGTCACCGGTTGAACCTGCGGGCTTGATTAATACCGGCGCAACCATTTCGAAGACGGCGAAAACCTCCCGGTTTTCGCCGTCTCTAACCCCCGGCCCTACCCGGCCGCACACTTTTTGACCGCCTCTAGCGCGGCTTCGTAATTGGGCTCATCGCCGATTTCCTTTACCAGCTCGATGTAGCTTACCTTTCCGGAGGAATCGATCACGATTACCGCTCTTGCCAGCAACCGCAGCTCTTTTATCAATAGACCGTAGGCCAAACCGAAAGAAGCCTCCAGGTGATCGGAAAGAGTGGTTACGTGCGAAACTCCCGCAGCCCCGCACCACCTCTTTTGTGCAAAGGGCAGGTCCATGCTTACCGCCAGCACCGCCACGTTCTCGCCCAAATTGCCCGCTTCCTGGTTAAATCTGCGCGTTTCCAGATCGCAAACCGGCGTATCCAGGGAAGGCACCGATACTATCACCACCACCTTGCCCGCATAGGCCGACAGCTTTACCCGCCCAAGGCCGTTATCCACAAGCTCGAAATCGGGGGCCTTCTCGCCCGCTTTGACCTCGTTTCCAACCAGTGTGAGAGGTTTGCCCCGCATCGTTACTCCATTCGCTCGCTCCGCCATAATCCTCCTTTGCCGTTGATTTTTTCGGTTGTTTAAAACAATCCCTTCAACATAGTTCCGGCCCGGCTCTCTTGCAATAGCTCCGCTTCGCAATATAGCCCAATTACACACTTTTGCCCTTTCTCGTTTCCCCTTCTTTTGCCGCCCCTTTTTGCCTGTTCCGGTTGCCGTTTTGCCCCCATTTTTGTGCGCCTTTAGAATCGAGCCGCCAATAGCCTGAGTAGCCCTCCGCCCGTTGCCAAGACCCAAAACCAAAATCTTGCCCCGCCGGACAAGAGGACCCGCTCCTCCCTGGGGAGCATGAGGAGATGAATGCATGGCTGTTATGTCGCTGTTTCCAACTGGAAAACCGCTGTTATTTTCGCCCCCCGGAGAGACTTTCTCTAATAAAATTAGTAGGTTATAAAAAAATAAAAAAAATTTCCCTGTATTATCAGCCAAAAACAGCCAAGGATGCCCAAAATGAGCACTAAGAAACCGGCCGCATTTTTGATATAGTCAGGACGGAGCGCTTACAGATATGGTTTGGAAACTTAAACAGCGGCAGCAAAAATGGCTCGAAGCCGAAACGGGTACGGTTTTTAAGGACTGGGGCGCTAAGTTCACTATTGCCCTCGCCTTCCCAAACCGCTACGCGCTGGGAATGTCCAATCTGGGTTTTCAGTATGTCTATTCGGCTTTTAACCGTTTTGAAACCGTGGTGTGCGAACGGGTCTTCTATCCTGAACCCGAAGATATCCCCCTCATCGCGCAAGCTCCCGGCAGGCTCCTCTCCGTGGAATCTCAAAGACCGCTTCAGGATTTCGACCTGGTGGCCTTTTCCGTTCCCTATGAAAACGACTATACAAATCTTGTCGAAATGTTGCGCTTTGCCGGAATCCCCGCCCGCTCGGCTCAGCGCTCGGGACGCCCCCTTGTGGCCGCCGGAGGCGTTGCCCTCTTCATAAACCCCGAACCCGTTGTCGATTACCTCGACTTTCTCTTCATCGGAGAATCCGAGGATCTCTTGCCCGAATTCGTCGACTTCCTCGGCCAACGCCGGGGCCGCTCTTCCGAACGCTCCGAAATCTTAACGGATTTGGCCAAATCCGTTAAGGGAATCTATGTGCCTTCCCTCTATGAGCCCGCATTCCATAAGGATGGCTCCCTTGAGGGCGTCTATCCCCTCTCGCCCGATCTTCCCGAAAGGATCACGGTGAGAAGGGCCGATCTTTTGCAAGCCCAGCCGTGCGGAACGAGCGTTTTTACCCCCAATACCGAATTTAGCAACGTCATGCTCCTTGAAATCGCCAGGGGCTGCGGACGCGGATGCCGGTTTTGCGCCGCCGGGTTCCTCTACCGGCCGGTTCGCTATCACGGCTCTTCGAAGCTTCTGCAAGCCGTTGCTGCCGATGGCGCCCCAAACCGAATCGGTCTGGTAAGCGCCGCCGTATCCGATCACCCCCAAATAGCAGACCTGTGCTCCTCGTTTCTTGAACGGGGTAACTCCCTTTCTTTTTCTTCCCTGAGAGCCGACTCCATCGATTCCCACATCCTCTCCACCCTGGAAGCAAGCGAGCACCACGCCGTTGCGATAGCCCCGGAAGCCGGTTCGGAGAGGCTAAGGCGGGTTATAAATAAAAACCTTTCCCTGGAGCAGATTTACTCCGCCGCTGATATGCTTGCCCAAAAGGGAATCCTCAATATAAAGCTCTACTTCATGATCGGCCTTCCGACCGAAACCCTCCAGGATCTCGAGGAAATAGTCGAAACAGCCAAGGGAATCCGCCATCACGTGCTTAGTTCCAGCCGGGGCAAAACCAGGCTCGCAACGATTACTCTCAGCATCAACTCCTTTGTCCCAAAACCTTTTACCCCCTTCCAGTGGGCGCCCTTTGCCGGCGTGACCGAACTTAAGCAAAAAGCCAAGTGGATCCAAAAGGCCCTGGCAAGACTCCCCAACGTCCGTGTCCATTTCGATATGCCCAGATGGGCCTATGTCCAGGCCCTCCTCTCAAGAGGCGACCGCCGGCTCTCCTCTCTTATCGACAAGGTGTCCCTGGAAAATACGGCCTGGTCCCAGGCAATGCGCGCTTCCCCTCTCAATCCCGATTTCTGGGTCATGAGAGAGCGAAAAAAAGAGGAAAAATTTCCCTGGGAGATCCTCGACCCGGGAATCGAGCGTGATTACCTGTGGGAAGAATACGGGCGCGCTCTGAAAGAAAAACAGACCCCCCGGTGCCGGCCCGGCCAAAATTGCACCCGGTGCGGCGCTTGCGCTCCTGAGAAGGCAAATGGGATAGAAATTATTAAACAGTAATTATTTCCTGACCCCCTCTTTTCCCAAACTGGGAGAAAACTCCATGAAGGCCCATTGGCTTATATCCCGGTACGAAAAATTGCCCCTTTTCTTGTCGCGCCTGCTCCTTGGAGCCGTCTTTGTCGCCGCGGGAACTGCCAAAATCTTTCATCCGGGCCAGTTTTCAACCATCCTCTCCAATTACCAAATCCTGCCCGGCTGCCTGCTAAACCTTACCGCCATGGTTTTGCCCTGGATCGAAACCCTTATCGGCCTGCTCCTCCTTTGCGGCTTGTGGCTGCCCGGCGCGGTGGCTCTTGCCGACTCGCTGCTCGTTGTTTTTCTGCTCGCCCTTGCCTCGGCCGCCGCCCGCCGCATAGATATCGACTGCGGCTGTTTTGGCGCAAATCCCGTGGCCTCGCCAAACTTCGCCTGGTATCTTCTGCGAGACCTCCTGTTTCTTGCGCTCGCAGGGGCCGTAACGGTCCAGCTCCTTAAGAGCCGGTTCCCCGGTGGGCCGGGATAGGGTCCGCGCAAACCCTTTTTCCCCTGCCAACTTAACCCAAAACAGCTCCGCATTGGCCAAAGAAACCCCTAGTATTTGGGGCATCTCCATTTTTTCTTTTTGGTCAAAAAACCGGGCGCCCACCAGTTCCAGGCGCCTAGCAACCGCATGGTTGCGGGAACGAGCAGGCAGCGTACTATCGTTGCGTCCACCACAACGGCTATGCCCATTCCGATCCCCATTTCCTTTACCGCCGTAAGATCGGCCAGTCCGAAGGCAAAGAGCACCAAAGCCATGATCGCCGCGGCCCCGGTAATCGTGCGGCCCGTTCGCTCGAGCCCCAGGGCCGTCGCCCGCCTGTTGTCGCACACATTCTCGTATTCCTCGCGCACCCTGTTTAGCAGCATGACCTCGTAGTCCATCGACAGACCGAAAAGGACGCAAAACATGAGTATGGGCGTCATCGCCTCGATTGGTCCCGGAGTGAAGTGGAGAAACGAGGCCAGATGGCCCTCCTGAAATATCCAGACCAGGGCGCCATAGGAGGCGCTAAGCGACAAAATGTTCATCAAAACCGCCTTTAGCGGCAGCAAAATGGAGTCGAGCATCAGAAAGAGCACCAAATAGGTTGCAATAACGATAAACCCGATAACAAAGGGCGAGTTCTTCTTGATGGTCTCTATGAAATCCAGACGAAAGGCGCTTGATCCGGTCACCATGAGCTCGCCCCCAACCGCGGGATGCGAACTGCGGATCGTACGCACAAGGGAAAAGGCCCTCGAACCGGCCTCGGGCAGGGAGGTCTGGGCCACAAGCATAACGATGTCGCTGCCAACCATTTCCTTTAGAACCCTCTGGACGCCTTTGGGCAGAGGCGGGCTAGGCGGGGCATACATCTGCACGTAGAGCCTGCGGCTGATCGAAGACGAAAGATCCACGATGCTTTTCACCTCGTTTACACCGGGCTGCTTTGCCAGCCAGCGGCTAAGATCAAAGATGCCATCGATGTGGTCCACGCTCAAAGGCGAATAACTCTTCGGATACTTGATTACAACTATCACCGGGTTTGTATCGACTTTGCTGAATTGAGAGCGCAGCAATTCTATGCCAATGCGCGACTGCGCCGATTTGGGCAAGCCCGCTGCGGCCTCCGAACCAATGCGAATATGCAGAAACGGAGCGCCGAGCAAAATCAGACAAATCGAGGCCGACAACAACACCTTCCACGGATGGGTCATCACAAGGGCCGCCAGGCGGCGCCAAAACCAGGTGCTGTGCGCGCTTTGCCGGCCACTTAAAAAGGGTAGCTTCAGAAAGTCCACCCTCGGTCCCAAAACCGCCAGTAAAGCCGGCAGAAAGGTCATGGAGTAAGCAAGAGCCGACAGGACCACGATCGCACCCGAAAGCCCCATCGAACCCACGTTTTTTAGCCCCAGGAAAAACATGCTCAAAAGCCCCACGGCAACCGCGGTTCCCGAAAAAAGAACGGCCTCCCCCGAGGTCGCCATGGTAACGGAGAGCGCCTCGGCAACCGAACTGCCAATGTGCACCTGCCTGCGAAACCGGCTCAGAATGAAAAGCGAATAGTCGATGGCTACCCCCAGGCCCACCATCACGACCACGTTTCTTGCAAAGGCCAGAACAGGGGTGATTCGCGCCAGCAACAGCATGCCGGCAATGCCCGCTGTTACCGAAAGAAGCCCGGAGACAAGCGGCAGCGCCGCGCCCAGTAAGGAGCCGAACACGAAAATAAGCAGCAGCCCAATGAAAGGAATCGCTCTTAATTCGGCCTGCCGTGCGTCCTTTTCGGCCAGGCGGGTGATTTCGTAACTGCGCA
Organism: Deltaproteobacteria bacterium; assembly: GCA_021780695.1. GTDB lineage: Bacteria > Desulfobacterota > Syntrophobacteria > Syntrophobacterales > Syntrophobacteraceae > SbD1. The sequence continues at coordinate 22,516 of JAJXYD010000041.1, read as the reverse complement.
CCAATGGCCCAAAGGCCAACACCTCCAGCGTCCTTGAACGCACCTCCGAGCGCAATGCGGGATAAATTTTCATCGTAAGGGCTGTTTCACCGGCCCCGTAGTCCGCGATTGTCACAGTGACCAGGGCCGAGCGGCCATCGCGGGAAACATCACGGGCATTGATCTTGCCCCCGTGGTAGACCGTACGCACCGATTTGACGCGCGGATCCCGGCGCAGAGGCTCTACCGCTCTTTCGAGTTCGGCCTTGAACGCAGGGTCATAAACACTTAGCGTCGCACTTCGAAAGATAAGGCCAAAGGAAGGATGGGAAGGGGGCAGTTGCTTCTTTATGAGTTCCAGAGCCCGGGCCGATTCGCTGTGGACGGGAACTATCTCCGATTCGAGATGTCCCCCCTTCATCGCAAGCCAGGCCGAAGGAATCAGACTAATCAGCGAAACAACTATTACCCAACATCGGAAACGGTAGATCAACCGCCCCCAGGACGACAGCATAGATCGGCCCCTCTTTTAAATTTTTAGCTATAGAGCTAACCGTGTTGGCCGACCTTGGCACGAAGCATTCCAAGCAGGGTGTCAAAGCTATTATTGGCCAGGATCGCAGAGATCTGGGCCCGGTAGTTTTGGTCGTAGCTTATCCCCTCCACTACCACGTCATAGACTTTCCACTGTCCGTCTTCTTTTTGCAAAAGATAGTCTATGGGCACGCTTTCACCCTTATTTATAAAATGGGTCCTTACCCTCGCCAGGTTTCCCTCTATTGTCTGACCATCATAGATAATCTGCTGGTTGTGGTAATTTTCCATCCGGTCGACATAGGTATTGAAGAGCAGTCTTTTAAAAAGACCGGCGAATTCCTCCCTTTTTTGAGGGGTTTGTTGTTTCCATGAATATCCAAGGGCCATTTTCGCCATTTGATCGAAATCAAAATAGTGGCTTACTACCTTCAAAACCTCATCTTCTCTTTGCTTTAGAGGAGGCGCCTTGCCCATTTCGGACTCGCGCAAAATCGAAATCACCTTCGCCGTTCCGCTCTGGATGATATCGATCGGTGTCACACCGGCCGCCGGCGACAATTGCGGAAAAACCAACAGGATGATCACAACTGTTGATTCTATCAAAAACCTCTTTCCTTTGACTCGGATACCCACTGTCGTCTCCTCCGGAGTGTCCCCTTGAATTACCTTTATTATCCGTTTCTTCTATTAGAAGATAATAATCAAAAGACAATAATCACCGGGGCCGGCAAGCAACAGCAGTTTCGGAGGCTTTTTTTGGTCTTGGTGGAAAGAAATTTAGCGGCCCTCAAGCTTCTAACAGGCTCCGGCTTCCAGTAAAGCTCCCCCGGTTGATCACTCTTCCCGCGCCGAAACCAGGACCGTCCGGTTGCCGTTGCTCTCCATGGGAGTCACCACCCCTGAGGCTTCCATCTGTTCAATCATCCTGGCGGCCCTGTTGTAGCCTATGCGCAGATGGCGTTGAACCGCCGAGATCGAGGCGCGCCGCGAGCTGATAACGAAAGCTACCGCATCGTCATAGAGTGGGTCGGCTTCCTCGCCCGGAGCCTCCGTCGCCCCCTCCTCCACTGTATCCGCCGGTCCGCCCAGTACTTCTTCAAGATATTGAGGTTCCCCGAAGCTCTTGAGATACTGGGCCACGGCCTGGACCTCCTCGTCTGCCACGAAAGCCCCATGCACCCTTTGCGGGTATCCTGTCCCGGGAGGCAGGTAGAGCATGTCGCCCTGTCCAAGCAGACACTCGGCCCCCATTTGGTCAAGAATCGTGCGGCTGTCGATTCTTGAGGAAACCTGAAAGGCAATCCGGGTCGGAATGTTGGCCTTGATAAGCCCGGTAATGACATCTACCGAAGGGCGCTGAGTGGCTACGATAAGATGAATCCCCGCGGCCCGGGCCTTTTGAGCAAGCCGGGCAATCAGCTCCTCTATTTTCTTGCCGGCTACCATCATTAAATCGGCAAGCTCATCGATAACCACGACAATGTAGGGAAGGGGCGTTTGCCCCGAAACCGCCCCGTCTTGCAATCTTTGATTGTAGCCGGCTAAATTGCGGACCTGAAAAGCGTTCATCAGCCGATAGCGCCGCTCCATTTCACACACGCACCAGTTGAGGGCGTTGGCCGCAAGCTTCATATCGGTTACAACCGGGGCCAGAAGATGAGGTATGCCGTCGTAGATGGACAGTTCGAGCATCTTTGGGTCGATCATCACAAACCGGACCTCCGCAGGCGTTACCCGGTACAAAAGCGACAGTATCATGGCGTTAAGGCCTACGGATTTACCCGATCCGGTAGTTCCTGCCACCAGCATATGCGGTGCCTTGGCCAAATCGGCCACCACCGGCTCACCCGTTATGTCCTTTCCAAGCGCCATGGCGAGCTTGGAGCTATGGGAAACGAAGACCTCGCAGGAGAGTACCTCCGAGAGGCGAATCATCTGGCGGCGGGCGTTGGGCAGTTCCAGCCCCATGCATGTCTTGCCCGGAATCGTTTCGACCACGCGAATGGAGGCAACACCCAGCGCGCGGGCAAGGTCTTTTATAAGACTCACCACCTGCCCCCCGCGTACTCCCACCGCCGGCTGGATTTCATAGCGGGTGATGACCGGACCCGCATAAGCGTCAAGGACGTTAACCTTTACGCGAAATTCGGCAAGTTTTTCTTCGATAAGGATGCCGCCGTCTATCAAATCGTCCTGGCTGGCCGGGGCAACTGCCAAATCGGCCGGATGAAGGAGAAAAGCGGGCGGAAGGCAAAAATCGCAACACTCCCCAGGGACCAGGGAAGGTGCCGGAGCCTGCTCTCCACAGACAACCTCAACTTTGGCCTCAGGCGTGGGCACCTCTTTGACCACCGGGGCAGGGCTTTGCGCCGTTTGCCCGCAAACCCCGGGTGCGGACCAGGTGGACTTTGGTCCTGGAATCGTTTCCCAGGCCGGAATGAGAAACCCTTTGGGAAAACCTTCCGCATCAACTTTGGAAATACTCGGCGCCGCACCTTTTTCCTTGGGGCTGCCCTGATCTTTCAGCCCTTTTCGATCAGATTCCATGCGGGATGCCTCAAGACGCCTGCGAATTTTTTCCACGCTTTCCGTAAAAGCCGGCAGGCAGGCCTTTTGCGCCTCCTCAACAGGAGCTGCGGTTTTTTGTCTCCGAAATCTTTTCTCAAACTCTTTCATTATTGATGCTCGATCGAGCACTTCCTTAGCCTCGGTCTCGCTTGCGGAATTGTTTTTCCCCTGCGGCGCAAAAGAGTTGCGAGAAGCTAACCGTATGGAATTTTGAGGACTCACAATAGATTCCGCAACCTTTGCTCCATGAGCCTGGAAAGTCCTTTTATCCAAGGAAAAAAACTGACCCGACCGGGCTTTGGCTAAATCCTGCGCCATGGCCCCCGTGGAGAAACCCTCGGAGGTTTTAAGTAAACTTGGCCCTCGGGACGTCTGGAGCTTTTCGGTAATAGTTTCCATACCGGGAGAAAAGGGCACGGAACTGCTCCTGCTCCGCGAACCGGCACCCTTAAGGCCAACGGTCTCCAACAGCCCCGCCCGGGAACGCTTAAACCAGTACGGAACACCCACCGCAATGCCAAGTCCGGCAAGCAGCAGTGCGATAAAACGTGACCATGGCGCAATAGCCACCGAGGCTATCACGCATAAAGCCGCCAATCTTTTCCACAGTTTATGCGAATTGATGTCCAAACCCATCCTGGCACTTATCCATTAGGCCGAAGCCAATCGGATAGCTATCCGATTGGCTTCGGTATCGGTTCTAAATATACCTGTAGTAACCTCAAGATTTTAGCTTTGCCGCGCCATTAAACCTCCTGGCAGAGGTTGAGTCAACATACCCAATCTACAAGGCCAAAGCGGCCAGGATCATCTTTATCCCCGCGGCCCCCAGAGCTGCCGCAAGACACTTTACGATCAAAGCCCCCTTGACCCGCGAAGATAAATAGGCGCCGATCTGCGCCCCAAAGATCATTCCCACCCCTATCGCCACTATATGTATTAGTGCCCACAGATGGAAAGAACCCAGCGCGACGTGCATCACCGTACTGGTAGCACAGACAATGGCAATAATGAGCGTGCTCGTACCGGCAGCGATAAAAATCGGGAAATCCAATAGATACATCAGCGCCGGCACTATCAGCGCACCCCCCCCGATTCCCAGAAAGCTCACTATAAAGCCAAGAAAAAGGAAAATCGTCACCCCAAACAAACTATTGTATTCGTATTCGAACACGATTCCGTTCAAAGCCTTGGAAACCGGTCTTCTCAGGCGCGAAGAATGCTTGCGGACCTTGGCGTGTTCCCCCTGTTTAGCACGCGATTCGGTTTTCTTAAGGAACATGAAGATGGAAAGACCGATTAGAAAAAGCGCAAAAACCCCTTCGAAATCTGCCCGTGGAACATACTTGGTGGCCATTGCCCCGAAAATGGAACCGGGGATGATCGTCGTTGAAAAAAGCAGCGCTGATCGATAGTCTATACGCCCCTGTTTTGCAAAGGCAATTCCGCCCGAAATCGTATTTAGGAGTATGCAGGCCAGGGAAACCGCGGCCACTTCCGCGGCGGGCTTGTGAGGATAGATGAGCAAAAGCACCGGCATGAGCATGAAACCTCCACCCGCCCCCACCAGAGTGCCGTACCCGCCTATGGTAAATCCTAGTAACGCCAAACCCGCATAGGCCGGCCACAGTGAATGCATCATTCTAAAAACCCTCCAGCACACAGGAAACCTTTGATTGGAAAAGAATGGAATTTAACATGATCTCGGCTGGATAGTCACTATTTACATCAAAACCATCATGTCGATATTGCCCCCGCATTTCAATTCCACTACGTTTCTACAAAGGTTTTTTCCCTTGATCACAGGGACTTACCTGGTACTCTAAAGGCGGGTGGAAAGCTCTTAACCAGAAGTAAAAAGGCTCTGAGGAGAGGCGATCGATGATGCAAAACGCCCGGGGCCTATAACGACCCCGGGCGGATGTCATTTGCGATTTTTTTTTCTAAATCTAGGCCTTCCAGAGGCCGTGCAGAGTGCAATATTCCTTGGCAACCATCGGCCCGTCTTCCTTTACGCAGAAAAGAGCCTCCGGGGCTTGTCCCGGTTTGAGAAACTGCCGGTAGACTTTTCCACCCACATTTAAATCAACCCACTCTATATAGTGCTTCTCTTCCATGGGATGGGCAACACTTCCTACCTTCACCTTTACGCCTTCGGCGGTTTTTTCGATCACCGGAACGTGCTTTTCCTTCGCCGCATCCACCGTGTTTTCAACAAGATGCTTCATTGGCTTTCCACAGCAAACCAATTCACCCCCCGCCCCATGCAGAACCTCGATTATATTACCACAGGTTTCGCACTTATAGACTTGCATCCTCTCTGCCATAATCCTCTGCTCCTTTTTAATCCCATGTTTAAATTACACTCTACGCCTCTTCTTCAACCACTTTCCCCTTGTGCTTCGTTCCACACGCCGGACACAGAATCTCTATTTCCTTTTCGTCGCCTATGAACTTTTCCTTGAGCACTTCGGGTCCAAGAAAGCTGACATCACCACACGCACATTGAGGGCATTCCCCTTTTACACTGTAGCGTTTCTTCTTCATGACTGCCTCCCTTCTCGTGATTTTTCTAATTGAAACAGTCCGAAAGCCTGCGGGTAAGAAGCCTCACGTGAGCCTTTTCCTGTTCGGACAAAAATAGCATCGCCCTCTTGTATTGGGTTTCAGTTACTTTTTCGGCAATGTTTCGGTACAGATCGTAGGCTCTGTATTCGAGCTCTATGGCCAGTTCAGACATGAAAAGACAGGAGTTTTCCTGTGCCTTGCTAACCTGTTCGATCACCGCCTCAAGCTCCCAGCCACCCTCTACAAGGTTACCGCTCATCTCCTTAAAGAGTTGCTCAAAGGGTTTAACCTCTTTAATCCTACTCAAAAATTCATATATGGCCCGGGCATGGCCAATCTCCATTCCGGAAAGCTTTTGTAGAGTCTTTTCCTGCGCAAGTCCCGCGCTAAGCTTCACCATGGTCTCATAGAGAAGGAAAGTGCCCTTTTCCATATTTATGGCCTCTTCCAGGCTCCGGGATAAATCCCCGCTCTCTCCAATGGCTTCAAATAGGGGAAAACCTGTCAGAGTTTTACCTTCCCAGGCTGAAATTCCCCCTGCGAGGCTATAAATCGCGGCCCTTACAAATCCGGAGTCCCTGACGAGCATGGCCCCCGCTATCGATCTTCGCCCGCTCCGGCAGTAAAAAACCAACTCCCGGTCATAGGGGAGCTCTTCCAAACGCCCCTCAAGCTCTGAGAGCGGCAATAGCTTGGCTCCCGGAATGTGCTCACTTTCGTACTCGCCAACCTCTCTTACATCAACCAGGAGGTAGTCGTTTTCCTTCTTTTCAGAAATATAACGTGAAAGATCCTCCGGATACATTTCCTGAATTTCCATTGCGGTCCCCGCGCAAGCCTAAATCAAGCCCTCAACTTACGATATGTTCGCTCCTCAAAAAACGCAACCCGGGAACTGCTCCCCGCCTTATAACCCCTTTATATCCAAATGAATCCGGTAAAATTTTTTTCTACCAGTTTTCACCCAGCAACTCGAAATGCGCCTTTGGATGGATACAGGCCGGGCAGGTATCAGGGGCCTCTTTGCCAACATGGAGATAGCCGCAGTTTCGGCAGCGCCATACCACTTCCTGATCCCTTTTGAAAACTCTTCCGCTTTCCAGGTTGGCCAAAAGATCGCGGTAACGTTTCTCATGCTGCTTTTCAGCCACGCTAATGGCATTCCAGGCGGATGCAATCGCTGAAAAACCTTCCTCCTTTGCCACCGAGGCAAAACCGGGATAGAGTTCGGAGTGTTCCTCATGCTCTCCAGTCGCGGCGGCAAGCAAATTTTCAGCCGTCGTTGCGATCTTTCCCGCTGGATAAGTGGCCGTGATTTCCAAATCGCCCCCCTCGAGAAACTTGAAAAACCGTTTTGCGTGTTCCTTCTCCTGGTTCGCGGTCTCTTCGAATATGTCGGCTATCTGCACATAGCCTTCCTTCCTCGCCACCCCGGCAAAGTAGGTGTAACGATTGCGCGCCTGGCTTTCACCGGCAAAAGACTTCAAAAGGTTCTTCTCGGTTTTCGTTCCTTTGATGCTGCTCATAGAGACTTTCTCCTTTTTTTAGAAAAAAAATTTTTTTATCGCGCTCAAGCCTCCATCCCATACCGAGGACCGGCTAACTCCTAAATTCGTTATTTCTACTTTAGAATGATTCTAAATTGATTTCAACTCCAAAGATTACCGGACCGTCTTTGTGGACGGCTACGAGGAGTGCGCCATGGAATGCGATTAGGGACAATTCGTTCCTTCGTGGGCTGATGGCATCAGACGGCACTCTATTAGCTCCAGAATCCATGATGGCTCCGGAAGTCAAATACCTCCGGCAAAGCCGGAGGCTTGTGAAACCGGGGGCCGCTAAAGCGGTTGTAAACCGATGGCCGCCCAAAGGGCGGCGACTATTCGAACATGTTCAGTTGATCCAATCTGCGGTCTTCGACTTCCTGTTTTTTGATGTATTGGCGGATCGTCTCCTCGTCTCTTCCAACAGTGGAAACAAAGTAGCCTCTGGCCCAGAAACTTTGCCCTGTAAAGTTTTTCTTCCTGCCGAGAAAGGGCCGCGCAATGTGTATGGCGCTTTTTCCTTTGATGTATCCGATCACCTGCGCGACCCCGTACTTGGGAGGGATCGAGATGAGCATATGCACGTGATCAGCCATGAGGTGGCCTCCACAACCTCGCTTTCCTTCTGCTTGGCCAGTTCTCTGAACACTCGGCCCAGATCCTTTCAGAGTTGTTCGTAGAGCGTCTTCTTCCGATACTTGGGAATCCACACCACATGGTACTTGCACTCCCATACCGTGTGGCTTAAACTTTGAAACTCATCCATGCGAAAGCTTTCCTTTCCGTAAACTTTGAGCGGTTCACGGTGAGGAAAGCTTTCGCATATTCCCGCAAATGTCAAACTCTGGGAGTCTCCCCGGCAAAGCCGGGGGTTTACCCACGATTAATAATTTTAATTTTGAAGCATGACCGCGAGACTATCCGAAACGAGAAACCCCCTCCGGGTTGGTTTCACCCTGCCTTCGCTAACTTTTATAAAACCCGATTTTTGCCACTGGGACAAAACCCTTTGGCTGTGCGGATAATTTTCAACCAGGTTCATCGCAAGACCATCCTCGGTTCTAAGCCCAAGGTCCAAGGCTTCGAGCTCGAACTGATCCTTTGAAAGAATTTCGGTCCCCTCTACCGGTTTTTTCCCTTCCGAAAGCAGCCTGCAGTAGTCGCTAACCGACTTGACATTCCACCATCTGCGCAAAGTGCGATCCCGGAAATCTCCGGCCATTGGTTTAATGGAGAGCGAGTGTGCCGAGGGACCAAGCCCCAGGTAGGGAACATGGCGCCAGTATTTTCGATTGTGCCGGCACATAAATTCAGGACCGGCGGCAAAGTTTGAGACTTCGTAATGACGATATCCACGCCTTTGCAGATAGCGGGAGGTCCAGATGAAAAAAGCGGCTTCCATCTTTTCGCCTATCGAGCGCACCCGGCCGGATTTTCTCATTTTCCATAGGGCTGTGGACTTCTCGAAGGTCAACTGGTAGCAGGAAATATGCTCCGGTCGAAATTCGAGGATTGTATCGAGGGTATTTTTCCAGCTTTTGAGGCTCTGGGTTTCAAGACCATATATGAGGTCTACGCTCACGTTGGAAAACCCGGCTCCCCTGCATATATCAAAGGCTCTAAGAGCCTGGGCCGAATTGTGTCTTCTTCCCAGGTATTTTAGATCGGCATCGTTTAGAGATTGAACTCCAAGACTTAAGCGGTTGAGGCCAAAAGAGGCGACCGCTTTTAGCTTTTCATGGGAGAGGCTTTCCGGATTGACCTCCATGGTCATCTCGGAAACCGTACTGAAGGCAAAATGCTTTGCAAGCGATTCGAAAAGCTCCAGGAGCTCCCGCACATCCAGAATGGAAGGAGTACCGCCGCCAAGGTAAAGGGAATCGAAAACAGGAAACTCTTCGCTGTAAAGCGCCATTTCCGTCCGCAGCGCTTTAAGCCAGGCGCAGATCCAAGAGCGGGAACAAACCGAGTAAAAATCGCAGTAAAAACATTTGGAGCCGCAGAAGGGAACATGGATATAGAGGCCGGGCAGCTCCTCGCTACTCATCTTTATTCTTAAGCACGGATACAAAGGCGCTCTGGGGGATCATAACCTGACCCACCATTTTCATCCTCTTTTTTCCTTTCTTCTGCTTTTCGAGGAGCTTGCGTTTGCGGGAGATGTCTCCGCCGTAGCATTTGGCCGTCACGTCCTTTCTGAAGGGAGAAATCGTAGAGCGTGAGATGATCTTCCCGCCTATGGCGCCCTGGATAGCGATCTTGAAGTTGTGCCTTGGGATTTCTTCTTTAAGGCGGTCGCAGACCTGTACTCCCCAGTCCCTTGCGCGTTCGCGGTGCACTATAAGGGAGAGAGCGTCCACCTTTTCACCGTTTACCAGGATATCGAGCTTTACCAAATCGCTTACCCGGTACTCAGTAAGCTCGTAGTCAAACGATCCGTATCCCTGGGTAACGGTTTTCAGCCTGTCGTAGAAATCGAAGACCACTTCGGCAAGGGGCATGTCGAAGGTTATTTCCACACGACCGGGAGTGGGGTAGGCCACCCTGGGGTTACTCCCCCTCCGCTCCATGCAAAGTTTCATCACCGCCCCCATGTAGCGTTCGGGCAAAATAATTACGGCCTTAATAAAGGGTTCCCTGGACTGTTCGATCTCGACCGGGTCGGGGTAGTACTGGGGGTTTTCGACCGTAATCGAGGAGCCGTCATTTAAAGTGAACTGGTATTGAACGCTAGGCGCGGTCATTATGATAGACTGGTCGAACTCGCGCTCGAGCCTCTCCTGGACTATATCGAGATGAAGAAGCCCCAAAAATCCGCAGCGAAAACCCTGGCCAAGGGCTATGGAGGAGTCCTTCTGGTAGACAAGAGCCGCATCGTTTAGCTTGTATCTTTCAAGTGCGTCCAGAAGTGATGGATAGTCATCCGAAGAGATCGGGTAGATGGATGAAAAGACAACCGGCTTGACATCCTTAAAACCGGGCTGAGGCGATGCAACCGGGTTGGAATCAAGGGTAATAGTGTCTCCGATCCTAATGTCCGCAACTGTCTTTATCCCCGCGACCACGTAGCCTACAGAACCTGCCGATAGCTCCTTTTGAGGGTCGCGGTTAAGACGAAAAAAGCCCACTTCCTCCACTTTGTGGGTCGCACCCGTTGACATGAAACGGATTATGTCGCCGGGGCCGAATTTGCCGTCAAAAATTCTGCAGCTTGCAACCGCACCGCGAAAAGGATCGTATTGAGCATCGAAAATAAGGACCGACAGAGGCTTGGAAGCGTCCCCCGAGGGTGCGGGCACCCGCTCCACGATAGCCTCCAAAACGTCTTCTATCCCCGTTGCTTCCTTTGCCGAACAAAGGACGGCGTCATCTGGGTCGAGCCCCAGGTCATGCTCTATCTGTTCCCGTGCCCTTTCGATATCAGCGGAGGGAAGGTCGATTTTGTTTATGACCGGAATGATCGCCAGGTTGTGCTCCATGGCCGAGTACAGATTGGCTATGGTTTGGGCCTGCACTCCCTGTGAGGCATCTATTAAAAGCAACACGCCCTCGCAGGAAGCAAGGGCTCGTGAGACTTCATAGGAAAAGTCGGCATGGCCGGGAGTATCGATCAGGTTTAGCTGAAAGGTCTCACCCGAACGGCTCGTGTAGGGCAGTACCACGGTCTGACTCTTGATCGTGATGCCTCTTTCCCTTTCGATATCCATGTTGTCAAGAATTTGATCTCGAAACTGTCGGTCTTCCACAAGACCCGCATGCTGAATCAGTCGGTCGGCAAGGGTGGATTTTCCGTGGTCGATATGAGCGATAATACTGAAATTTCTGATTTGCCGCATGCAGTTTTTTCTTTCTTTTTCGGATTTTTCACACCACCATCGGCATTATCAGGCTGAAATATCCGGGATCCTCAGGACCGAGAAAAATACCTCCGTGACCATCGTCTACCCACTCGAACCTGATTGTTTCGCTTTCCATGGCGGAAATGCTCTCCATAACGTACTTGACGTTGAAGGCTATGCTGATATCGGCCCCATCATAATCTATATCGATAATTTCGTTGGCGTTGCCAAGTTCGGGATTTCCAGATTGAAGCTCGAGGGAGTTTTTGCCAATATTTAATTTAACATATCTGTAGCTGGTGTCGGTTACCAGGGCAACCCGCTTTAAGGCGGGGAAAAGAATTTCAGTGGGCACCGATATTGCGTAAGGTCTCTCTGCCGGAATGATGTTTTCATATTCCGGAAATTCGGCTTCGAGGAGCAAGGTGCTCAAAAAAGCCCCGGGAGTTCGCAGGACAAGAGATTTCTCCCCCATTCCAATAGATACCTCGGATTCCTTTTCAAGCAGCCTGTGCATCTCCTGGACAGCCTTTCGCGGCACAATGATCTCGACCGGCATCTGGAAGCCGGGGAAAGCCGAGGCCGGTACCTCGTAGTAGGAGAGCCGGTGGCCATCAGAGGAGACAAAGCGCAGGTTGGAATCTTCGGTTCCATGCCAGAGCAGCCCAGGGGTAGCGAAAGATTCCTCCTCCATAGGGATGCAGTAGAGAGTTTTTTGGAGGGCTTTTCTTAGAACTTCGGCATCGCAACTCGTAAGGGGTAAATCCTGGTAGAGATCAATATTTGGAAAATCTTCGGCCGCAATAGTCGATAGTTCGAAGCGAGACCTGCCGGCCTTTACCAATAGTCTTCCACGCACTGCGTCCAGCTCGAAGGATATGGTGTTTTGCGGAACTTCGCGTACGATTTCCAAAAGCTTTCGAGCCGAAACGGTGGTTTTGCCTTCCATTGCCACCTGGGCGGCCATTTCTGTCCAGAGGCTAAGCTCCAGATCGGTTGCGGAAAATTCGAGCAAGCCTTCCCCACTTGCCTTTATAAGGCAATTATTGAGAATGGGCATGGTGGTTTTTTTTTCGGTAGCACTTTGAATTCTTTGGAGAACCTGGACTAAGTTTGCTTTTTCCACCTGGAATTTCATAAGCCGGCCGTTCCTTCCGGTGTTGTTGTTATCTTTGTTTTTTATCTCTTGCGAGAAGTTCATAATATTAGTAAGGGGTTGCAAGATTGTCAAAAAGTTTGTCAACCCATCGTAATAGCAACGGATACGAGTTGACAATCGACTGACCGTCTCTGTTGGAATCCATACAGGCTTTGGTCGGCCAATTAGTTTTAAACATTTTGTCGACACACTTTGGATACTGTTTTGACGGCGGCTGACTAAGTTTTGAAAAAAAACCCTTTTTTGAGCCCCTCCCTTGCAAAAAGTCCTAATTGAACATAGAATCGCTTTCGTTGTTTGGGGATATTGGACTCGGGCGCTGAAAACTGCTCTTAGGGCACCGTGGGTGTCAAAAAAAGTGGCGTTTTAACTTGCAGCGCCCTAGATTCTTTATAAAGGTATCATATAAAAGCAATCTCAAATTTTGAAGGGGTTTTGGGTGGGAAGAGAATACAGGCCTAATGCCAGGGAATCGGCTGTGATATCCAAACTGGACCACGACAAGGAGTCCCGCAGATATCACGCCATGAACCAGCTTCGTCACAATATAGAGGAAATAGCCGACAGGATTACGATGAAACTCATCGAAGAGCGTCTGATCGATACGACCAGCAAGGGGGACTTGCAGGACCAGATTCAGTCGGCTCTTCAAAAGGTGCTCGATTCGGAAGAATTTGAAATCCAGTACCAGACGGCAAATCTTCGGACCCTTGTTCCACGCCCGAATTTTGTTAGTCTCTTCGTTACCGCTTTTATTGTGGAAAAGCTCATCGATCACAAGTGCATAGTAGATATTTTCGGAACGGACGAAGAGATTTACGCCAGTGTAAACAAGCAGGTAAGCCGGTTCATCCAGTTGGATTGAGTTTTGCCGAGCGGAGAAAAGCAAAATGAACGGCCCTGAGACAAAGGTTGCGCCAAATTTTATCCGCACAATAATTGCCGAGGATGTGAAGAAGGGCAAAAACGGGGGGCATGTGATTACCCGATTCCCGCCCGAGCCTAACGGCTACCTCCACATCGGGCACGCAAAATCGATATGCCTCAATTTCGGCCTTGCATCGGAGTTTGGCGGCCAGTGCAACTTCAGGTTTGACGATACCAATCCGGGCAAAGAGGAAGTGGAGTACGTCGATTCCATAATGAACGATGTGCGCTGGCTTGGTTTTGACTGGCAGGAAAGGCTCTATCACGCATCGGATTATTTCGAGCGTTTGTATGAATGGGCGGTCGCTCTCATAAAATCCGGAAAGGCCTATGTGGACAGCCTGAGCGCCGAACAAATCCGGGAATACAGGGGCACTCTTACCGAACCGGGTAAGGAAAGCCCGTATAGAAACCGGTCGGTAGCCGAAAACCTGGAGCTCTTTGAGCGAATGCGCGCCGGCGAGTATAAAGACGGCGAGCATGTGCTTCGGGCTAAAATCGACATGGGATCTCCAAACCTAAACCTGCGCGACCCGGTAATGTATCGCATCCGCCACATGGCTCACTGGAGAACCAAAGACAAATGGTGTATCTATCCGATGTATGATTACGCCCATGGGCAGTCGGATGCGCTCGAAGGCATCACGCATTCGATCTGCACCATGGAATACGAGGACCACAGGGCCCTCTATGACTGGTTTCTCGATAACATCGACGTTCCGTCGCGCCCGCGGCAGCTCGAGTTTGCCCGCTTGAATCTGGCCTACACCGTCATGAGCAAGCGAAAGCTTCTTCAGTTGGTTAAAGAGCGGTTTGTGGCCGGGTGGGACGATCCGAGAATGCCTACCCTTGCGGGTATGCGCCGCCGAGGATATCCTCCCGAGGCAATTCGAAACTTTTGTGAACGTATCGGCGTTGGCAAGCGCGATAGCCTCGTAGATTACGGGCTTCTCGAATACAGCGTTCGCGAAGTCCTCAATTTAAAGGCTCCGCGCGTGATGTGCGTTCTTCGGCCTTTAAAAGTGGTAATAGAAAACTATCCCGAAGGGCAGGTCGAGCAACTCGAGGCGATAAACAACCCCGAGGATGCCTCAGCCGGGGTCAGGGCCGTTCCCTTTTCCAAGGAAATATATATAGAGCGAGACGATTTTATGGAAAACCCGCCCAAGCATTTTTTCAGGCTTGCCCCGGGGCGGGAAGTAAGGCTGCGCTATGCCTATTTCATAACATGCGTGGATGTGGTTAAAAATGAATTGGGTGAAGTAATAGAGCTTCGTTGCGTCTATGACCCGGCTACCCGCGGAGGGGATTCGCCAGACGGGCGCAAGGTGAAAGCCACGCTTCACTGGGTTTGCGCCTCCCGCGCCGTAGAGGCCCAGGTACGTCTCTACAATACGCTCCTCAATCGGCCGGATACCTCAGATGAAACCAACGGAGCGACATTTAAAGATTTTATCAATCCCAATTCCCTTGAAGTAATAGCTGATGCCAAACTGGAGCCCTCTATCGCCCGTGCGCCCTCAGGAGCAACCTACCAGTTCGAACGGCTCGGCTACTTTTGCGCAGATCCGGATTCAACGTCCGAAAAGATGGTCTTTAATCGCACCGTTACTCTTCGTGACACATGGGCAAAGGTGGCAAAGGCCGAAGGAGTAAAAAAGGGTTGACCGGTATGTTTGCTCGGTAATAATTAATCTAAAAACTTGCGTCCATCCGAAAACTTAGTGTGCCTGTACCGGGTTTTTGGATGGACGAAGATTGATTTTTTAAACTGCCTCAAATTGGTACGCATCTCTTTTTATCAGCTGCCGCCTATTTTCGAAGACCTAAATCTTAAATTCTTGCGCTAATGGTTGCGTTTGCCTCTAAAGTCTGCTCAGGCTAGTACTACTTTTATAAATTTGCGAAACAATGTATCCGGCTATGATGAGATAGAATCCCAGGTTAAAGCGGCATCCCAACGTACATTTTCACTTCACCCCCACCCGAGCATCTTGGCTCAACCAGAATGAGTCGGGCGGCACTCAAAGGTGCAAGTTTTATCTCGCCGCAGCAGGTTCGGGATGCCATCGATAATTTTATTGCCGTTCACAACGAAAACGCGGCTCCGTTTCAGTGGAAGAAAAAGGCAGTGGGGCCAAAGGGGCCTTAAAAAAAACATTACTCGGATTTATACAAGTAATTACTAGATATCTTTTCCCCTTGATTTTTTCTTTATTATTACCATATTAGTCTAGACTCATGGACAGAATGTGGTAATATGGATTTCAATGAGGGATGGGTCTGGATAAAAGAGAAGATTTTATTGGCTCTTTAGGCTTGCAAAGCCAAGCTCAGCCAAGAAGGCCAGCTTGGCACGAAAATAGGTGCTAGGAGCACCTCTTTTCCTTAGCCAAACTGGGAGTGGGCTGGCTAGAGCACGTTTAACTACAGGACCAGCCCTAAAGGGAACGCCGGGATGGCGAGTTGTTGCCCCCCTACCTTTTTTCTACATGGACACTCGCCGGGATTTATAAAAACAGATTTTTAGGCGCTCCCAGGTTTTACCTCCCCGCACCTTATGAGAGCGCGCGGGGCTAAGAGGGTGAGCACCATTTGGGGCTTGACTAAAGAGACTGGAGAATGGCGTTTGCAGGTAGGCCAAATCAGAAAAAAGGGTTTCAAACCTGCACTTGTCCGAATCATTTTAAAATATAAATATTGCGCGCTATATTCCGTGGCGGCCGCAATCATGATAAATGGAGCTATAGATGATGCGTACAGCTTTCATTTTAGTTGTGGCTTTGTTATTGTGGCCATGCGACAAGGGTTATGCTGTACCCCTTGAGGCCGTGAATGCCCCGGCCGCGCATGGAGATAATTCCATCCTGGTCGCCTCGGGCCCCTCCAATTCGGGCGCCCCTGTCGTGACTGCTTCCGGTCCGGTTCTTTCCTCAAGCGTTCCCTCTTCTGATCCGGTCATAAAGGGGGCTGGGGCAAACAACAGCGAAGCAAAGATTCCAAAGTTTCCAGTTGAGATGTATGTAAGACAGGGAACAACCAGCAGGTTTGAGCTGTTTTTTCTAAATGTCAAATACGGCTATGACCTCTCGGATTTCCAGTTCTATAATGCCTGGTGTCTGAGAAAAGGCGCTCCGCTGCCCGGTCAAACGATTCACATTGTAAGGCTCTACAGTAGTTCTGACCCCAATCTGCCTGCCAGATACAAGGCAATGGGATGGCGCCGCATCACTTACGTGATCAACCACAGGCAGGGGGCCACCAAGGAAGATGTCCAACAGGCTATCTGGCGGTTTGCAAAGAGTCCGGGGCCCAAAAACATTACCCCCCGGGCGGCCCGGCTCATTGAGGAGGCCAACCGCAAGGCCAAAGATTACACACCTGCTACAGGAGATCTGGTGCCCCTTCTTTGTATTTCGACTGGAGAGGAACAGCCGCTTTTTATCGAGTATAAAGAGCCCCCGGCCAGTCCTCCGCAGGTAAAGGGCGCCTTTTTTGCAGCTCCCCTGGCATTGGTTGGAGGTGCTGGAGGCGCTGTAGGGTTGCCGTTACCCCTTGCTGCCGCGGGGTTTGCGGCCCTGCCCTCTGGAGGTAGCAGCACCCATAATGCGACGCCGCCCGCTACTGTACCGGAACCTTCCAGTTTGCTTTTGTTGGCCGCAGCGGCAGGATTGCTGCTGCTTTTTACGCGCAAACGGTTTAAAGTCTGCCAGGTGGGGTACAAAAGCTGTGGGAAACATGCCGTTTGCTGACAGCAAGAGGATAAAACGCGCAATGAGGCCAGGAGGGCTAGCACTTATTGGGGTGGTAATTTGCTTTGTGGCGCTGGCCGCCTGCGTTTCCTTGCCCAAAAGCTATAGTCTGGAGGCACGCCCGATATATCCCAAGCTTGGCACCAGCGTCTCAGATTTCTACCAAAAAATAGATACGTTGGAGCCCGTTTTGCAATGGAGCGACGTCAAAACCCAAGGCCAAACCTATGATGTGGCCGTTTGGGAAACCCCCTCCAGGCAATCGGATGAATCCATACTGGGTACTCCCCTGGAGCCCCGCAACTGGGGCAAGCAGATCTACTACGCCCAAGCTTTGAGCCAGAATTATTACAAAATCAGTAAACCCTTAAAGCCAAATACATGCTACCATTGGTCTGTGCGGATCCGTACGGGAGCCAGTGTGACCAAATGGGCCACATTTAATCAATCGGCCGTCAGCCTGCTTGGCCTGGGCTACGCCTACCATATGCCGTACGGCTTCATTACGCCTCGCCAGTAGCAGTTGTTTTCCAACCGTCAAGGTGAAAGGGATTGGTTCAGGCTATGCAAAACATTAGCGATGGTGAAAAATGACAAAAAAGCATCTTATTCTTATCGCTGTTTCTTTTTTTCTTTGCAGTTGCGGACCCTACAGCAAAAACGCCGTAAAAGTGGGCGCTCCGGGTACGACGGCTCCCGCGGTCCCTCAGGCCTATCACATTGCGATCGGCGACAAGATGAGTGTGAAGCTGTTCTATAATCCCGACCTCAACCAGGATGTAACGGTGCAGCCAGACGGAACGATTTCCCTTTTGCTGGTGCACCAGGTAAAGGTGGCGGGGCTAACCTGCGAGGAGCTGAGAAAACTTCTTACAAAAGATTACGGCAAGTACCTCCAGCAGCCCGAACTTTCGGTAGTGGTGAACGAGACCCAGGGCAACCGGATCTTTGTGGGAGGGGAGGTAAAGAGTCCCTCGATGCAGTTGCTGACCGGACCGACAACAGTTTTGCAGGCCGTTGATATGTCGGGGGGGTTTTTAACCACTGCCCGTGAGGACGAAGTAATAGTGGTTCGTCGGGGGGCTAATAACAAACCCTTTCAAATAGCGCTAAACGTACGACATGCCATGAAAGGCATCGACCCGTCTCAGGATATCTATTTACAACCCTATGACATGGTTATCGTACCTAAGAGCAATATTGCAAATGTAGACCTCTGGGTCCAGCAGTACATTGGCGGTACGATTGGGTCTCTTGGCAACGATTTCATGTTTTACTATTACTTTAACAACGGTGGCTTTTGAGAAATAAAAATGAGTGACTTGCAAAACACGGATCAAAATATTCCGGTGCTTTCCAATCCCGCGGCTTTTCCGGCTCTTGAGTCGGACCGGCTGCTCATGGTGCGGGAAATCAGCCAGGCCAACAACCTTAGAGACTATCTCTCCATATTTTTCAAGCACCGCAAAATTATCGTTTTCTCTTTTTTACTGTTGAGCCTGCTGGGTTGCGTTGCGGCCATCGTCTACGATGAGTTTTTGTATGTGCCAAAATTCGAGGCCAGGTCATCTATCCTGGTTAAATTAGGCTGGGAAAACTATTATCCGGACCCCTCGCTTGGCAAACGGGATGCACCTGCCGTGGGCCAATCGGATATGCTCGGTGCGGAAATGAGCATTCTTAAAAGTAGGGACCTCAAGGAAAAAGTGATCAGCACTTTAACCCCTGAGGCCATTTTCCCCTCCCTTGCCGGCAAGGGACCCACGGGGATCAGCAAGCAGGACGTAGCTCTTTTGCTCCTTGATAAAGATTTGAAGGTGGAAGCCTCCGCCAAGGGAAGCATTATAGACGTCACATTCGATGGGCCCAACCCTCAAAGCGCGGCGGCCGTGGTAAATCAGCTCGTAAACGATTACATCGACAAGCGCGGCGAGATCTACCGGGATCCGCAGTCGGCGCTTTTTCTGCAAAATAAGGTGGACTACTACAAACAAAAGCTTGCGGAATCTCTAGACAACATGAAGGCCTTTTCGGCCAAAACCAGGATCATTGACTTTGATCAGCAGCGCCAGATGCTTTTGGAGCAGCGGTCCAAACTTGGTATGTCGTTGGATGATACTGCAAATCAGATCAAGGAAGTGGGGCAGACGATAGACGAGCTTGCAAAGGAGCTAAAAGCGATTCCCCAGTCCGAGTTGACCGCGGCGGCTTCGGACCGAACGGGGGATGCCAAGTCAAAACTGTTGAGCCTTCGGCTTCAGGAGCAGGCTCTTACGGCGAAGTACAAGGGTACTAATCCTCTTATTGACGGTGTTCGCGCCCAGATTGCGATGGTGGAAAATTACGTTAAACAAAACGCTTCGGATAATCCCTCCATTGCTCCGGTCGACCCCGTCTACCAGGAAATTCAAAAACAGATCCTGGCCAAGAAGGCGAAACTAAGCGCGTTAAACGTCGAGTACACGGGCATTCAGGGTCAGCTTGATAAGATGAACAAGGATCTTCAGGTCTTTGAGTCCAACGAAAATCAATACAGAATGTTGGCCGCGGCTATATCTTCCAACCAGCAAATATACGGTGACTACCAGCGAAAACTCGAACAGGCCAAGGTTTATAACGAACTGGGCCGCGACAAAATGACAAGCGTGAGCGTGATAGAACCCGCGTCAGTTCCTTTGTCGCCGATTAAACCGCCAAAACCGTTGATTTTTCTCCTTCTCGGAGCCATTGTTTTCGCTCTGTGTGCAAGTCTTGGTCTGGCCTACATGTTAGAGCTCAATAAGGCCGTAATGAGCACTCCGATGGAAGTCGAAAAGAAATTGGGTCTTCCGGTGCTTATTACGATTTCTATAAAGGACTAGGGTTACGGGGATGTACCTTGACTTTTTCAAATTCAAAAAGAGTCCTTTCAATATCACTCCGGATCCGGACTTTCTGTTCTTGAGTCCGAGCCACAAGGAGGCCTCCGCCTCGATTTTCTACGGCATTGAAACCAGAAAGGGGTTTATAGCCGTTACCGGAGAGGTCGGAGTGGGGAAAACGACTATTCTAAGATCCTACCTTGAGGCAACAGACTCAGAAAAAATAAAGATAGTCTATATATTCAATGCGACGCTCCCCTTTAATCGGCTCCTTAAGCAAATCTGTTCGGAGCTTGGCATACAGCCTGGTTTGGAGAGTCCCTCCGAACTCGTTGAAATGCTCTTCCACTTTCTTATTGAAGAATACAAAAACGATCGCAACGTGGTGCTGATAATCGATGAGGCTCAAAATATACCTGTTGCCACCCTCGAGCGTCTGAGAATGCTTTCAAACCTGGAAACCTCCCAGGATAAACTCATGCAGATTATTCTGGTCGGCCAGCCCGAATTCGATGCCAAGCTCGAGTTGCCTCAACTAAGGCAGCTCAAGCAGCGCATAGCGATTCGCTCCCACATCCAGGCCCTTACCGGCGAGGAAAGCCTTGCGTACATCAATCACCGTTTGATGAGAAGCTCGCTCTTTCACAATCCGGTTTTCACCCCCAAGGCGCTCAAACTCATCGTAAAAAGCGCTCGTGGAATTCCTCGCTCGATAAATGTTTTATGCGATAATGCGCTTGTCACCGCATTCGGATATCAACGAAAGCCAGTCGATCACAAAATTATAAAAGAGGTGATAAGAGATTTTCATGCAGGTCGGCCTCGCAGCGGCTTGAGGTGGAAATTTTTTGCGCTCTCAACGGCGATTGCCGTCCTGGCCGCGGCCCTGTATTTATCGTGGAGTCCTAAATTACACGTCATCTATTCATCGGTAGAGAAGCAATCCTTTAGCTCAAAACCTTCTCCATCGGTTGCGGGAGCTGCCAAGGCCGTGCAGCCAAAAGTTCTCCGGTCGTCCGGGAATATAGCGGGGGCAAATTCTTTGCCTGCGATATCGAGGCCCAATGTTTTGGCTGAGAAGGCAGACCAAGAGAAAAAGGTTCCCCCGGTTGTTGAAAAATCCAAGGCGCCGATGGTTTCCAAACCCAAGGCGGTCGCATCCAATCGGGACGGAAATATTCCCAGCGTGAGCGCACCCAAGGATAGGGCCGTTTCTCCGGTTTCAGGTCTTCGGCCAAGCGTTGCGAGCCCATCGGAATCCACAGCGCCTTCCGCGGTTCCAGTCGGTCTTGCGGCCACTGGCGCCCGGACACATTTGCCAAAAACCGATGAGCCGTTACCCGTCAAACCCTCGCTTGCCAAGCAAGCGAAGATGCAGTCTTTGCCTCCGGAAACCATACCAAAGGGGAACCGCCAATCTTCCATGGTGGTCAAAAAGGGAGACAGCGTAAACAAACTTTTGCTTGATATTTATGGGAGGGTAAACGCTAGTACTCTAGCCTCTTTTAGAAATCTCAATCCTCAGATAAAGAATCTGAACAAAATCGAGGCAGGCAAAAAGATTTTTCTTCCACCTGTAGCACCATAAGAGATAGATACATATCTTAGCTTCAAATTGCCGAATTATGGATTAACAAAGTATTTATAGCCTTTGACCTTTTACTGAAAAAGAGTTTAGCCATGAGCAAGATCTACGAAGCGTTGCAGAATGTCCATCGCGAAAAAAAGGGCGGTGGAACCTTCACAGCTGCGTCAATGCCTGCTCCTTTCCCGATCAAGGGGGACGCAGGACTAACCATGGAAGACGAGATGCTGAGCTTGCACAAGGTTATAGAGACCCTCTTGCCTCATCGGAAATCCAGGGTAATTCAGTTCATTGGGGCAAAGCAGGGGGAAGGGACTTCCACGATTGTGCGTGAGTTTGCACGGGTTGCCTCTCAGCTTATAGGTCATTCGGTTCTTTTGCTGGATGCGGATAGACATAACCCCGGTCAGGTCAATTTCTTCGATATGCAAGAAAAATCAGGCTGGCTTTCGGTACTTAGAAACGGAGGGCCAAGCAGCGATGGGTTTCACCAGGTCGGGCAGTCGAAACTGTTCCTCAGTCCCGGATCAAATTCGGCTGAGTCTACACCGGAGATCTTTAATAGCAAGTTCGAACATTTGTGCGAAGAATTAAAAGAAGAGTTCGACTTGGTTGTTATCGATTCGGCGCCCCTGATGATGTCGTCGGACGGACTTGCCCTTGCAACCAAGGTTGACGGGGTAATACTGGTGGTAGAGGCCGAGAAGACCAAGTGGCAGGCGGTTAAAACGATGAGTGACAGTATTTCGAGGGTTGGTGGAAATATATTGGGCGTTGTCCTCAATAAGAGGCGCTACTATATCCCCGAGTCCATCTACAAACATCTCTGATTGTGTGAATTTCGTTCATCAGCGTGCAACCTCGTCCCAGGAGGGGCGCCATTGCCGGTAGATCGTGCCGTTAGAAGGCTCTTTTGAGCTTTTTTGCCGACGCTAAGTTAACAGGTGTTGTGCGCTCAATTTCCGGGTGGACCAGGGATCCCGATACAAAATGATTGTTTTTAAAGGGAGCTTTTTCTGCAAGGGTTTTTATCGAAAAATCACATATTCCGCCCAATAGACCTAATTTTAAGAGCTATTGTCGAAAGTTGTGTATGGCGTGAGTGAAAAGAGCGGCGTATCCTCCCTTTGGGAATAATTCACCTTCAACGGAGAAGGAGAAAAGAGGATACGCCATGAAAGACGATACCATTGTGGG
>JAJXYD010000033.1 GCA_021780695.1 Deltaproteobacteria bacterium | reverse complement strand
TCACGTCGGCGCCTTCGTGCAAATAGACCTTCTCGACGCCCACCCCCTCGTAGCTTGTGGCCTCTATTCGGGATATATCGTCAACAAGGGAGGCCATCTGGCGCTCGTGAAGGGTAAGTATTCGATTCTGGATATCGGTTGCATCCATTCCGGCATAGGTCCAAACCACGGCTACAACGGGGATATTTATTTCGGGGAATATATCCACGGGCATGCGCATCGCCGCGCCTACGCCCAAGATGCAAACCAGAATCAGTACCGCGACTACGGTATAGGGCCGCTTTAAAACGCCCCTTACGATCGACATGGGGTCTCCCTAGGGAAAAAGTGAAAACAGGAAATAATAATGCACGCCAGACGTTTTGAGCCGAATCTTAGTTCTTGGACCAAGGACAGTCAAGTCGATAAATCGAGGTGGTAACTATTTGTTATTAAAGCATGTTATTTTACCTCCCCAGGGGAGTGCTCCATTTTTCTGTACAGAGCCCGGATAATTTCACATAATTGTGATTAGCTTTGCCGGATGCGCATTACATTCACTGTATAACAGGGAAGCAGGAGAAATCAAATCATGCGGCAGTACAAGGTAATCGACATATTCACCAACGAGCAGGCGTGGTGGGGGGGGCGGCCTCTTACCGACGCGATCATCGAACGGGTTCGAGACATGAAGATCGCGGCCAGGACGATGATTGTCAAGGGTTCGCAGGGTTCCTATGAAACCGGGGAAGTGGCAGGCATCGAAAAGATCGAACCGGTTTCCTACAACATGCCCGTACGCATCACCATAGTGATCCCGGCGGCCGAGCTCGCGCGTGTAAGCACGGCGATCGAGCAGATGGTCGACGACGGCATCATAGGCGTTCACGATATCGATCTGATCACCCATAAGACCCGAGGTGTTCTTCTTCCGCGGCACATAAGGGTCCGCGACATTATGACCCGGGGGCCGCAAAAAGTGGGCCTTTCCACGCCTCTTGACGAAGTCGCGCGGCTGTTTCTGGCTTCTTCCTTCACGGGGCTGCCCGTTGTGGACGAACAGAACCGTCCCCTTGGCGTGATTGCCCAGGGCGATTTGATCTATAAGGCCGACATGCCCCTTCGCATCGGTCTTCTCGCCCGGTCCGACCAGGAGAAAACGGCTTCGGTGCTAAAGGAGCTTTCCTTCAGGAAGGCCGGCGAAATAATGACCAGGCCCGCGGTTACCGTGGGACAGGACCAGTTGGTTTCAGACGCGGTAAAGCTCATGGTTGAGAAAAATGTAAAGCGTCTGCCCGTGGTCGACGATGCGGGAAAACTGGTTGGAAACATTTCGCGCCTGGATGTCTTCAGCACCGTGATAAAAGAGTGCACGGTCCGAAGCGGGGGCAACGGCCGCCCCGCTCTCGTAGAAACTGCCCATACTGCCTCAGACATTATGTCCCGCAAGGCTGCCACGGTTTTCCCCGACACGCCCGTCGAGGAAGTAATGAACCTTATCGGCTGCAACGACATTCAGCGCGTCTGTGTAGTTGACCGAGACGGCCGTTTCCTGGGTCTCATCTCCGATGTAGACCTCTTTAGCGCCTTTTCGGGCCTACCGGGAATCTGGGATTACGCCAGGAGGGGTTCTTTGTCGCAGCCGGGCGGGCAGGATAAGGTTCTTCAAAAGCATTTGAGATCCAAGACGGCCTCCCAGATCATGAACACCGACATCGTGACGGTAAAGGAGGATGAGACGATAGACGAGGTGGTGCGGATCATGCTCGAGCGAACGATCAAGCGGCTGCCGGTGGTCGACGGGGAGGGTAAATTCAAAGGGATTATCAGCCGAGACTCCCTGCTTCGAGAGATCTTTTGACAGAGACGATGCTAAAAGTTTACGAGATAAAAGGAAACGGCCGACCGCCCGACGCCCCCGGGCAGGGTCTTGAGGGCATTTGGCCCGAGCCGCCCTTTTACTATCTTTTCTACAGAAAAGACCCCTGCGGACTCCTTTCGCAATGGCTCGAATCTCACAGGGGCTGGAGCCTTACCGGACACTATGAGCTGCCCTATGAAAAATGGCAGGACATCTCGGCCCGTGAAATAAGCCTTGGGCTTTTTGACATCCTTATCGCAAAGGATTTACCCGGTAGACCGGGCAGGATAAAAATCCTTATGGAACCCGGGGTCGTTTTCGGCTCGGGGCTTCATCCGACCACCCAGGGATGTCTGCTTGCAATATCTCAGATTTTTAAATCCGATGCCGTTAAAACGGCTGTCGATTTCGGCACGGGCACCGGGATACTTGCAATCGCCTGCGCGCTGGCCGGAGCGCGGTTGGTTGCGGCTATCGACCTAAACCCCGTGGCGCTTGGAAATGCGGCAAAAAACGCGGCGGCAAACGGGGTATCGGGCCGTGTAGCCCTGGCGCGGGCCAAGGATCTGGGCTTTCTTAACCTCTGCCCGGATTTTTTGGTAATGAACGTGGAATGGCCCATTCTTGGAAAAATTCTTGCCGCCGGGCAGTGGAGAAGTGCAAAGAGGGTCGTTGTGGCGGGTTTTCTTCCAAGCAAGCTCGAAGATGTAAAAAAATTTGCCCTGTCCGGCTTCGAAGTAAGGGAAGTCCTGGGGGTGCAAGGCTGGCCCACGGTTATATTGTCGAGGAGCTAATCCTAGTGAAGGCGGGCGCACCGAAACGATTTCTCAGAGTTTGCGCTTTTCGCTCATGCCGAGGGGCTTCGTGCCCGATTTGTTCGCAGCGGACTCAAAGACTACCTGAAGGACCTCCTGGAGGGAACGAACGCCGATGCTTCGCCCATCCATCTCATGGGAGAGCCTCTGGGAGTTGCTTGCGGGCATGAGCCAGGCGCTAAAGCCCAGCTTTGAGGCTTCGGCGGCCCGCAGCGCGCTGTGTCCAACACCTCTTACTTCCCCTGCGAGTCCCACTTCGCCCCAAACCACCAGATCCTGAGGCAGGGGCTTATCGAGGTAGCTGCTAATAAGGGCCACGGTCAGCGCGAGATCGGCGGCCGGCTCAACCAGGCGAACTCCTCCCGCGACGTTTACAAAAACATCCTGCTGGGCAAAATTATAACCAAGCTTTTTTTCCAACACCGCAAGCAACAGAGACAATCGGTTCGTATCGACTCCCATGCTGGTTCTGCGCGGCTGGGTCCAGCCGGTGGCGCTGACAAGGGCCTGGAGTTCGACCAATAAGGGGCGGGTGCCCTCAACCGAACAGGCCACAACCGAACCCGAGACTCCCCTGGGCCGTTCGGCCAGAAGAACTCCGGAGGGGTTGGGGACTTCTTCCAGGCCGCTTTCCTTCATTTCGAAGATGCCCACCTCATTTGTCGAGCCGTAGCGGTTTTTTACGGCGCGAAGCAGCCGGAAGGTGTGGGTCCTGTCGCCTTCCAGATAGAGGACCGTGTCGACCAAGTGTTCGAGAGTGCGAGGCCCCGCGATGGCGCCCTCCTTTGTGACGTGGCCGACGATGAAAATTGCTATTCCGGCTTCCTTGCCCGCCCGCATGAGCCTTTGGGCGCATTCGCGAACCTGGCTGATCGAGCCCGGGGCCACATCCAGAAGTCTCGTATACATTGTCTGTATCGAATCGACGGCGACAACCAGGGGAGGTTTTTTTTGCATTTCATCGAGAACGGCTTCAAGGCAGGTTTCGGAAAATATGAAAAGGGAAGGCGAGCAAATGCCCAGCCTTTGAGCCCGAGATTTTAACTGCTGGGCGCTTTCCTCGGCAGAAACATAGAGTACGTTGCCACCCTCGGTCATCTTCGCTAATGCCTGGAGAAGAAGAGTGGATTTCCCGATCCCGGGATCTCCGGCCAGAAGCACCAGGGAGCCCTTTGTGAGCCCCCCTCCGAGCACCCTGTCCCATTCTCCCATTCCAGTGCGGTAGCGCGGATCCTGGTCGGAGTCAATTTCATCCAGGCTCAAAGGGCGGGCCGATGCCATTTGGGCACGCTTCGAAGCCGTTTTCCCCGCCCCGGGGGCTGAAAGCTCTTCGCAGAAGCTGTGCCATATCCGGCATTCCGGGCATTTGCCCATCCACTTGGGGCTCGTGTAACCGCACTGCTGGCACCTGTAAATAAGCTTTGGCTCTGCCATTTGGCCTAGTCTCCATTCCTTTGGGTAGAAAAGATAATACCATCGCGCATCGAAAAAAATCTACCTTGGAGCCGAAGATAGCGGCGTTAAATTTTTTTGACTTTAAGGACCGGGCAAATTTTTTTGCCGGTGAACCATTGGGGGACGGAGCGTGGAGAGGGTTTAGGGCATGCGGGAGTAAGGCGAAAAAGGGCTGTTTATGGACACCGTGGCACGGGAGCGGCAGGCGGCATTGGGATGATGCCGGATTTGGCCCGCACCTTGCATAAACTAAGGCGCAGCCTCTGGTTCTGAACCCAAGAACCCTTCTAGCGAGGTCCATACGAAACGACGTCCCCGACACCATCGGGGGCGTCCGTCTAAGCGATTTTTTCGGGCGAAGCAATCCTTATCTTTCCGATAAAGATTCTTCCTTGTCAGTTGACGGGTCTTCTTAAGTGCCATCCACGAACGGTCCTTCGATCACTGTGCGCCAGATCTGCGGTTGAGGTGCGCGGGGATTGTTGCACCATAGACTCTGGGGAAGAGGGGCATGGTAAATGGCAGAGAGACAGAGGAAAGGCGCATGGCAAGGCGAATCAAGGTCCAAATGCGCATAAGGATAGCCAGGGCTCTCTCCGAGTTGCGGTGGGATTTGGGCCCTCAGGGGGGCGAGGAGGCGAATTTAAAAAACATAAGTCATCTGGGCGCCTATTTCGAATACCAGGGGGGCCAACGGTTTAGGCCGGGCGACATTATTCGTTTGGACCTGGATGTAAGTCTGCCGTTTGAAAACAAGGATATGGATTCGGGGGAGCGGCTTCCCATGGGCGGATTGGCCGGGGTCGTGCATATACGGTGCAGTCGGTTCGGGAGCTGTTACGGGGTGGGGGTGGGCTTTTTGGAGCCTCTGGCCATGAAACTCAACTCGTCTTAACCCTGGGGGAGGGCGGCGGTATTGGTTTGCGAGGACCCAGGGTTTTCCTCCTTAGACGCAAGACTCCATTTTCTCATTTTATTAAAAAGGGTAGCTCTGCTTATCCCTAAGTCCCTGGCCGTTTTGTCTCGATTGCCCTTGTTAAGATCAAGGGCCTGGCTGATGAGGTGGTGCTCGAATTTTAGCATCGCATCGGCGAGGTTGGTCTTGGGGGTGTGAAGGTTTAGCTTTTTACCAAGTCCCGAAATTTCCTCGGGTAAATCCGAGAGTTTGATCTCTGCGTCCCTGCAAAATATTACAGCTCTTTCCATCACATTTTCGAGTTCTCTAACATTGCCCGGCCAGTTGTAGTGACAAAGGGCGGGCAATACCCACTGGTCGAACTCTTTTACGTCTCTTTTGTGCTTTCGGGAAAATTTTTGCAGAAACTGTTGCACCAGGATCGGCACATCTTCCTTGCGTTCGTTTAGCCTGGGGATTGCAAGACTTACAACGTTTAACCGGTGGAAGAGATCCTCTCTAAAGAGGCCGTTTTTGCTAAGCTCCCGCAGGTCCCTGTTGGTTGCGGCAACGACCCGGGCGGCGGTATACATCGACCTTGTATCCCCTACCCTTTCATAGCTCTTTTCCTCTATAACCTTTAGCAGTTTGGCCTGCAGGCCCATGGAAGCCGAATTGATATCGTCTAGGAAAACGGTCCCATCCCTTGCCGCCTCGAATCTGCCCTTTTTGTCCCTGTCGGCCCCGGTAAAGGAGCCCTTTTTGTGTCCGAACAGCTCGGATTCCAAAAGCCCCTCGGACAGAGCCCCGCAAGAGACCTCCACAAAGGGTTGGCCGTCCTTTTTGGAGCAG
Organism: Deltaproteobacteria bacterium; assembly: GCA_021780695.1. Taxonomy (GTDB): domain Bacteria; phylum Desulfobacterota; class Syntrophobacteria; order Syntrophobacterales; family Syntrophobacteraceae; genus SbD1. The sequence continues at coordinate 217,188 of JAJXYD010000033.1, read as the reverse complement.
TCGTGAATGAACTTGGCCAAAAGGGTTTTGCCTGTTCCACTGTCGCCCGTTATGAGAACGGTTGCTTCGGTTTCGGCCGCGATACGGGCTTTCTGGACGAGCAACTCCATGGCCTTGGATCTGAAATAGACATGGTTGGCGCTGGTTTTGTCCAGTTCATGGCGCAGCCCCTTGTTTTCATCGCGAAGGGCCTTTCGCTCCAGGGCATGGCGAATTGTAAGCGAGAGCCTCTCATTTTCGATCGGTTTGGTGAAATAGTCGTATGCTCCGCTTTTGATGCATTCGACCGCATCGCGAACGCTGCCGTAGCCGGTAAACAGAATCAGCTCACAATCCATTCCGTGTTGTTTTATGAGTTTTAGGATCTCCTTGCCGTGCAGTCCCGGGAGATTGATATCGGAGAGCACTATTTCGTAGTTCTGCGCCTGAATCAATTCCCAGGCTTCATTGCCGTTGGCGGCCAGGTCAACTTTGAAATTGAGGTTTTCAAGAAACATCTTTAAAGAAACAGCAACGACCTTGTCGTCTTCTACGACAAGCAAGCGGCCCGATCTCAGTGCTATCCCCGACATCTTGGCTCCTGTGCACCGGGCAGGGATCCCTTCCAGCCACTCCATGATCGCCTGCCAAAAATAGTTTTGGGATTATCGCCGACCACCTGGGGATTACCGGGTCCAGGGGCCCAATTTGTAAGGGGCGTGCATGCGCAGGGCCCCAGGCGAGATAAAAGAGCCGCAGAGAAACTTGTGCGATTGCCTCCCGAGGCAGATTAGGCAATTTTGGTGCCATCCCCAGTCCTTAGAGCCGACTTTTTGGGCAGTACAGTTGAGAAAATGTTGGCTTTGCTAAAAACATAGGTGATCGCCCGGTCTTAATATTTTGACCCCCTCCAGGAGCCATAGGGCGAAAAAGGCCTGCAACATAGCGATTAATGGAGAAAAAAAACTCCATTCAGGATTTTAGACCTCACGAGCCGAGTTTGTCAAACAAATTGGACCTTCCTTAACCGGGGCTCTGCCCATTCGCACAATGGATGCCGCTCTGCGGCTTTTTGCGGGGAGGCTGGGGGGGCGGATAAAATAAGTATTATATAATAAAATCAATATCTTATATAGTATGGCGCGGTGTTTGCTATTAGGAGCGCAGAGGCAGCAATCCGCCGGCATGCGTTCTTGCCGTTTTTGCGCCTTTCCGGATCAGCGCCCTTTGGCGCCTGCACTTTTGGAAAGCTCCAGGGACCCTTTTTGCCACAGTTTCGCACAAAACTTTGCTCCTTGCGGAACTGGGGCCGCACGACTGCCGATTTTCGGATGGTTTTTTCTCCCGGAAGCCGTGTTCGGGGGGGGAAAAGGAGCGGGAAAAAGGCGGCCACATCAGTCCTTCAACTTGTTTTTGGCACTGTTTCTTTTTTCCTTATCCAAAGTGCAACCGGTTTTTTGGGGCACATCCAGGCGCAGGCCTGGGCCGCAAAGTGCTGCCCCGGGCAACTCTTGGAGGGCTTTGCTTTTACCTGTGGTCATGTCCTGCGGCGGTTGGCGACCATGGGGGTCCCAGGACGCAGCTGCGCCCGCGGATAAACCGGCTAGCCTTTAACCTTACAGCCAGTAGAGGGAAAGGGGGTGATGGGACGGCGTAGAAGAGCTTATCTATTCGCTCCACCTTGGGGTTTGGGAAGAGTTGGATTTTATAAATTGTAAATTGAAGGAGAGCCGTATGATAAAGAAACTCATGACATTGTTTTTCGGGGCTGCGCTGATCGCCCTTCCAGCGACCGCGCTAATGAGTTCGAGCGCCCACGCAAGCTGCTACGACCCGGAATTTGACGCTGTGGGCAACGACTCGGCCAACATTTTCGTAGACAACGTTCTTGCGCAGATCGTCAATAACGAAGGCAGCCTGGAGCAAGACAGCGATTTTACGACCTACTCCTCGGGGGTGCTCTATAACCCCACCATATCGGTTCAGGGCCAAAAGTATCCCGATGCGGTAAAGCCCGGGGTTGCGGGTCTTTTGCCCTTCGGCAATCTGGCTCCGGCGGGTGGAACCGGCGTGGGGGGCTCTTATGCGTGCGTGGCCGGCTCAACGGCGGTGCCCTGCCAGCCGGCGGAGTTTTTCACCGTGGGCGGCACGAACTTCCAGGCGGTTGCCGATCCCTGTTTTATGTTTAGCTCCAACGCTTTAGGCGACACATCCCATTTCCCCTATACTTCCGTCTACACCCCGGAAAGAGACGGGGCGATCTATCGGTGGCGGATCGTGCTGCAGAAAAAACCCGCCTCCGATATCGACATCAACATAGAAGACTGCGTGCTGACCGAAACCGTCAACTGTGCTACGGGCATTTTCACCACTCCCGGGGAGACGGGCTTTTTTAATGTCGGTCCCTACCTGCTTTTCTGGCAGCAGACCCTTCCCACCATCACGGCTGTGGCCATTCCGGGTCCCAATGCTTCTCTTGGGTTCTGTAAAATTCAGCAGCTCTATGCGAGAACCCAGCCCGAGAACACCAGCTGCCTTTTTCCGATCTGCGATTTGCCGTTTGTATCCAAGGCGCTCTTTGACGAAGCGATCGTTGTGGCCATGCCTCAGACCACAAACAGCCTGTTTCCGGTCGGCAACTTCGCCCCCGGCTACACGCTTACCGGCGGCGACATGATCGACATCTCGATCGGAATTCCCGAAACCACCAACCCCAATGACTACTACTTCGGAGCCGACAACGTGTTCCTAAAGTACATTGGAATGACCGGTACCGGCGTCTACAGCTCAGCCAACTAAGGCTGGAAGCTTCTTTAGCGCTCCCTTTGCCCGCCGTGGAGGGGCGCGCGCGTTATCAACCCAGCAGCACGGGGCTTTTTTTGCCCCGCGCTGCGGCAAGTTTTCGCAATGGGGCGGCAGGAGGCAAACGGCATCTATTAAAGAGTTAGCCGCCGCGCGCCCCTAAGCCCCTGTGGTCCCCCCGGAGCCGGAAGGGGACAAAGTGTTGGACACTGCCGCCAAAAGCGCTCCGCACCGGGGCTCCAGGGCGGCAACGCGAGGGGAAAACCGATGAACAAAAAAAGGAAGCAACTGTCAATTGCGGCGTTTGTGGCCCTGCTTTTCGCCCTTGTCTGTATTGGCCCGATGCTGGGAAGACACAAGTCACAAGAGGGGCTAAAAGGCGGGGCAATGGATCGTAAGGCCCAAAGGGCAAAGCAGCCGGCAGCCCAGCGGGTTCCAAGCCTGGCGCAGCCCTCCGCTTCAAGCGATGAATCGGAACAAATACGGGCCGGGGCCATAGACGAGGTGAGGCAGGCGAGGCTGCACCCCTCAGCGGGGAACCTAAAAAACCTGGTTGGCCTCATTAACACCAACAAAGACACTGCCGTTCTTTCCGAAGCCCTCAATACGCTCGGGGTCCTGGCTCAGCGTGGCATAGACAGCGAGCAGACCGGCAAGCTGCTGGCCCAAAAGGCGCTGGATAAGAATTTTCCTTCGCGGGGCGAGGCTCTGCTCGTGGCCTCGATACTGGAAAAAAACAAAGTCCTGCCGGTTGTTTCCGCTTTCATCCAGGGAGGGGGAGCGGGGGCGCAAAACGGAGCCATGCTGGGGTGGGCCGCGAGGGCCCTTGGTATGATTGCAACCCCGCAAAGCGTGCCCGTCATAGAAAAACTAATCTCACAGACCAGAGATCCGGATGTGCTTGGCGCCTCATTTGCTGCCCTTGGCAAGGCGGGAACCCCCGAGGCTTTTTCCCTTCTCAAGCAGCAAAGCCAAACAAGCGATGGACAGGTCCAGGCCTATAGCGCCGCGGCCCTTTCAGAATCCAAAGACCCGCAGACAAGGCAATGGATCGCGCGTTCGATCCAGGAGGGCACTCTGGGCAAACAAGCGGTGTCGATGCTTGCCATGATGCCCTCGGCCCCCGATATTTTCGCAAAGGTGCTTGCCGAGGGCGGTCTTAGTTCGGCAAAGCAACTCGATCTTCTTCACCAGATAGCCCCGGGCATTCAGGCCGGTCCGCACCGGGAAAAACTCGCCCTGGCCCTTGCCCCTCTGGTCTACTCGGGCAATGCGAAGGTGCAGGCCGAGGCGATCACTCTTATCGGCCACTCCGGGGGCAAGCAGGTCGCAGACATCATCAAGCCTTTTTTGAGCTCTAAAAACCCTGAGGTTCGAAAAGACGCCTTCTTTTCCTACATGAAGTACGCAAACGCGGACAACTACGAGTATCTGTTCGATTTTCTAGACGATCAGAACCCGGAAACAAGAAGGATGGCGATATTTATGATCGGCAAGTTCTACGGGGCTTCGGATAGAGATGCCCTCGAACAGGCGGCCCAAAGCGAGGATGCCTTCATACGGGACAAGGCCGACCAGTATCTTTCCAGCTTGAACTGAAAGGAGCTCCGCGATGTGTGGAACCAAAAGGAGAGGCAAAACGGTGTTGCTAGCGCTTGTAGCGGCCATGGCGGCCTTCCTGGGGCCGTCCTTGACGGTGCGTGCCCTGCCGGTTGGGGCCGGCCGGGTTGCGGGGGGAAACCAAATAGTTGCGGTTGCAGGCAAAAACGTAGCCATCACCCGGGCCCAACTCGAACAAGCCATTGCCCGCTACAAGGAAAAGAGCGGCAAGGCTAGTCTTACAAAATCCGAGATGACCGGTATTTTAGAAGATCTGCTAAGACGCGGGCTTCTTTTGCAAACCGCCGCGGTAAAGGCATACAAAAAAGACCCGGCCGTTAGAGCCAAGCTAAAAGACTACGAAGATACTCTGATCGTAGCCCGTTGGGCTGAGGACCAAATCCGCACACAGGTGCAGGTGTCCGGGAAGGAAGCAAGGACCTATTATGAGAAAAACCTCCCGCAGTTTAGAACCCCCCCCAGGGTGAAGGCCAGCTATATCCTGCTAAGGACCAAGGACGAGGCCGAGATGGTTCAAAAAAAGCTTAAGGAGGGCCAGGATTTCGCTCAACTTGCCAAACAGTACTCGATTGATCTTCCAACGGGGCAACGAGGCGGGCTGATCGGGACGATATCGGAGAGCAAAAAACCAAGTTCGCTTGGCAAGGTTCTTTTCCTGCTTGCCAAGGATCAGGTAAGCGAGATAATCCCGACCCGGGCGGGCTTTGCGATCTTTAAGGCCGATGAGCTCTACGCGCCAGGCTTTAAGCCCTATGATGATGTCGCAAACGACATACGTCAGCAGTTGTTTCGCAAAAAAGCACGGGATTCTTTTAAGCGGATCGTTCAAAATCTGGAGAAAAATGCAGACATAAAAATCGATAAGGACTGTTTGGCAAAGATCGAGAAAAATTTGCAAAAGGCCCAGGCCGGCTCTGAAGGACAAGAAAAAACGGCCCGGGTGGTTTCAAACAAATAGAGCCAAAGCAGCGGGGAGGCGGCAATTTAGCGCATGCTCCCCGCTGCCCGAAAAGATTTGTTTGCGTCAAGTATTGTGTCTTGTAAATTGGCTGATATGAAGTTGATGGAACTTTTTATTTTCCCGGGGGCTCGAGCCTTTCTGGCAGAATATCACGGCACTTAAGGTACGCTACGCTAGCGGGCGAGAAAAAAGCGGCGGAAGCTCCTTCAGGCAACAGGAACAGAGGCGCTTCCCGCGCCGCTATTGGCCCTTAGAGTCACCGGGCTTTGGGCCAGGGGGCTAAGGCGCACAACGGGAATGAGCACGCTTACCTCGCATCCGCCGCTCCTGCGGTTTCTTAGCACTATATCCCCGCCGAAACCCTTGGATATTTTTTTACATAAAGGCAGGCCAAGCCCCGTGCCGTCTTCCTTGGTCGTAAAGAAGGGCTTTGTGACGTCGGCCATGATTGCCTTCGGGATTCCGTGGCCGCTGTCGCAAAAAGCGGCCAGCACCGTTTTGCCGTCAGTTGACTCGCCCACCCGGACCTGCAACCGCCCGCCTTTATCCATTGCATCGTAGCCATTCTTGATAATGTTTATGAAAACGTGATAAAAAGAGGTTGGAATTTCCATGTTGACATTTTTGGTATTGTATTCTTTTACTACGGATATATTTTTGTCGTTAAGTGTTGGGGCCATTATATATAATGCATCATCGATAAGATTTTTTAAAGGGCTTGAGGTTGTCTTTAACATAGCGTCCCGTGTGCATTCAAGAAACGATCTAACGGTATTGCCCATTCTTCTGATAGCTGAATATATCATATCGAAAATATCATTTTCACTATGAGTAACGGTTCCGATATTGAGTTCCAGTATACGAACCAATCTGTTTATACCATCGAGCGGATTATTGAGGTCATGTGCGACATTGGCGACGAATTTACCCATAATGGCTAAATTTTCGAGTAAAATAAGGCGTTTTGTAATTTTCTCCTGATCGGTTATATCTTCGAGTAAAATCAGATAGATACACTTATATTTATAATAATATTCATGTATTGGAATAAACTTTATTTTAAAAATACGCAGTCCAAAAACAGTTAGAAGCGATATTGCATCATCGATGCTTATTACTTCCTGTGAGGAAAGTGACTTCAATATTTTGTCCTGCGAATTTTTTTCAAGACTTATCCACAAGTTGCTGTTTTTAAACGAAGGAGTTGCCATATTCCCAATGTTTGCGAACAATTCCCGGTATTTGTCGCACATATGCAATATGGTTAGATGTTCATCGACGAGAACGGATGCAACCGAAGAAGATCTTTCCAGGGACGTTTTATGAAGTTGCAGGCGCAGATGTTCTTTTTGAAGGTTTTCTCTATCGCTACTAAACAGGGAATTTTGTCCCATATACTCGATTTGATTTAAAATCTCTACCGCCTTTCGTATGAGGGAGGAGACGTTTATGAAATCTTCCGAACTGTACTCGCTTCCGCCGATTTTGCCGTGGAGGTACAAAATTCCCCAGGCCGTGTGAGCATCTTCGACGGGGACGGTCAAGGAAAACTTAGCCGGAAAGCAGCCTCTTGCATGCTCTGTCCGGGTTTTTTTGCGGGGGCACTGGGAAAACATGTGGCGCACCTTCCCGTTGGGGTTATCGGATGTCCCAAAGGTCTTTGCGCCCATTTGGCTGCTGTTTTCAAGCCAGTCGATCATCACCAGTTCCAAGCTGGCTTCTCTGGAGCGGTACTGAAAAATCGACCCCTTGCCGCTTTGGGTGGTCTCCAGGCAGGCTCTTAGAAGTTTTTTCAAGACCTCCTCTATAGAGTTTTCATCCTTAAGGCTCGAGACAAAATCAGTTAGCATGTCTGCCTTTTTTAGCAGCAGGTCGACCTGGGAGTATTGTGCCTGCAACTCATCGAGCCTGCCCTTAAGGTACCTGTTTTCCGCAAGCGTATCCAGGAAGTCGATGGCGGAACTGACCACGCATTGTAATTTATGAGATGAAAAGGGTTTTTCAAGGTAATCGAAGACTTCCTTTCTGAGTGTTTCCTCCGGGTTCTTGCTGTTTTCATATCCTGTCATGAAAATAAATACCATTTTGGAGTGCATCCCGGATGTTTTTTTTAAAAGTTCCAACCCGTCTATATCTAGCATATTGCTATCCGATATAACGATATCGGGATAATACTGTGCAATTCTTTCGATTGCCGATTTTGTAGTAAATGACGATACTACAGTGAGATTTTGCTCGATAAGTTGTTTGGATATCGAATCTACAAGTTGTTTATCTTTATCTATAACAAGAACTTTGTATGTTGAGTGGATATCCATATTTATCTCCAGTACCGGAACCATACTGCCTGAAATATGAATAAATAGTAAATCTAATTATATATTGTTCCAAAAATAGCAGGAAAAAATAGCCGCAAAGTGCTTGCTGATACGATCATGGAGTAAAGTCTTTGGTGAAATCCCACAAGATGGCGAGATCATGGCGGCAAAAAGCACTTTTGCGCCTTTTGATGCTTTTGTGCGCAACAGAAAAACGTGGCACTATATTTACCCAGGAAAGAGCTTAACGCAATGGGTCTGAGTTAGTATTTTGAAACAATTAAAGGATAAAAGGAAAACAGGTAAAAGGAGCTTTTCTTTTGGGCTTTCGGTTAGGGGCAAAGGCGGGTCTGGATACTGCAAATCAAGGGGATGGGCAGGCAAAGGCGGGTATGGCGAGCCATTTTAGGAAGCTCCTTAGAAAGCTTCCGGGGCCCTTTGGGGGGGAGGCTGCCCCAGTGTTGGTGATTTAGGCTCACGCAAAGACGCGAAGGGGCGAAAAAAGAGATCAAAGAAACACAATAGGAGACGTGTCCGGAGTGACCTGAGAGATCCAGGCTTTAATTAGCCATCGAAGACCAGTGCGAAATCGCACTTTTTCCGGGTTCACTTTTTGCGGCTTCGCCTGGGACCAACAGAGCTTAAGTCAAACAGTATTGGAGGCGGCCCTGACGGGGGCGCCACACTAAGAGTTGCCCTGCGGGTCGGGGAAGGCGAAAGTGGTTTTTACCATGCCGTTTTGCAGTATATTGCCATAGAAACTCCCGCAGGCCGAGCCGGGGGAGGAAGTCGGGGCAAAGGTTGCGACCACATCGGTAAGGAGAAATTCCGCGCTTGAGGGAACGTTTAACAGTGTGGGGGAGCCGGCGCCGGGGGCCGAAAAATTTTTCGTTGCGCTTACGTTTGTCTTGATCTGTTGTCCCGTGACCGGATCGCTTTGCAGATAGTAGCCGGTTAGCAAAAGGGATACCGGCTGATCGCAGCAAAGCACCTGGACTTGGACTGAGGAGGCGGCGTTAAAGGGTATGCCCGATGTCAGGTGCAGGGACTGAAGAGGATGAGGTGCCTGGGGCCCCTGGGGTCCCACGGGGCCTGTTGGTCCCTGGCTTCCCGCCGGGCCTGCGGGGCCCGCGGCTCCCCGGGGGCCTTGGATACCAGCGGTTCCGATGGCTCCCGTTGGCCCCTGGCTTCCCGCCGGTCCCCGGGCGCCTGCCGGACCCTGGGCGCCTGCCGGACCCTGAGGCCCGGGCGGACCCGCCATGTTCCAGCTAAGCGTGGTTTGCCCCGCCGGGCAGGGGATACTTCCCAGGAAAATACGTCCAAACCCCCACTGATTTACGCACGCGGTTATGACTCCCTCAGTTGCCCGGGCGGTGCCAAAGAGCCCAAGCAGGCCAAATCCCAAGAGTGCAAGTAAGGCTGCCCTCCGCAATTTCATGATCGTCCCCTCGATTATTTTTCCAATTGCACCAGGATCATTCAGGGTGAAGGAAGCAGAACGTGTGCATGGGGCCAAGGAAAGGGCGGGAAAGAAAAAGTGCTGTTTGCTTTCCCCCGCGTTTGATGAAAATCAAACGTTTGATGTTTCCTTATCCGCTAGCGAGCAAATGGGTTAGCAAATATTGTGCGAAATATTTTATGCCGGAGAAACGTTTTGCAATTTTTTGCTGTTTTAGACCGGCTAAAAGGGCCAAAACTTAGAAAAGGCGGGCTTAAGGGCATAAAGCGAAGACAAATCTGCCGGGAAAGTCCTGAAAGCCCCCGGCAACCGTCTAAATATTTAGACAGGGGCCAGGGGGGTAGTCCAGATTTTTAGACCTGATCTTTTATTAGAGTGAGCGCTAGTTTGGAGAGTTTTTGATCGGGATGGAGGAAATTAAGTCTAGTTATTTAGACTGGAGGTGGCAATGCGCCCCAAACCGTTGCGGCTTAAAGAAAAGGAGGGCAAAAGCAAAAGAGTTGAAAACTTTTTTGCCTTTGCCCTCGAGGTGCCAAGCGGTTCCGGTTATTTTTTTTGCAGCAACTCTATAGCCTTTAGCAGTTGGGTGTCTCCGCTGGCTTTTAGCTGGGCAAAGGACATGTTTTTTTCTTTTTTGGGATAAAGGGGTGTGACATGCACGGGTAAGCTCACGACGATATCGGGCTTGATCCCTTTGTGCCATATGACGTGGCCGGCCGGAGTGAGCCATTCGGCGATGGCAAGGAGCATGGCCGAACCATCCGAGAGGCGAAATTCCTGGAGAACCGTGCCGGTGCCGAAGGTTTTTTCTCCGACCAGGGTGGCCCGTTTTGCATCTTGCAGGGCTCCGGCGACAATTTCGGATCCGCTGGCGGTTCCCTGGTTAATCAGTACGACCATGGGAATGGTGGTTGCCAGGCCGCCGGGTTGGACAGCAATGGGCTTGATGGCGCCCTTGCTGTTTTTTTGCAGGACCACGTTTCCGCTGCTAAGAAACTGGCTGGCCGTTGCCACCGCCTCATTTAAGACTCCACCGGGGTTGTCGCGCATATCCAGGATGAGTCCGGTTGCTCCCTGCCTTTTGATCTTTCTGAGGGCTTTTCGGACATCCTTTGTGATGCCTTCGCTAAAGCCGGCAATTCTAAGATCGGCTATTTTCGTTGAGGGTACGAAAGCCCAGGAGACGTTTTGAACGTTAATCTTGGCCCGAATGATGGTAACTTCCCTGGACTGGCCCGTTTTGGGGTCTAAAATGGTCAAGACGACCGTGGTGCCGGCTTTTCCGGCAATGCGGGAGACGACCTTTTCCAAGGGCAGCCCGGCGGTATCCTTGCCGTCGACTTTCAAAATGATATCGCCCGATTTTAGGCCCGCGTGCAGGGCCGGGGAGCCATCGAGAGGGGCAAGTATGACGACGTGGCCGTCTTTTATCTGGATCTCGGCGCCAATGCCGCTGAAATTGCCCTGGAGGTAGTGGGACTCGATACGGACCATATCGGGATCAAGGAAGGTGCTGTGTCCTGTGTCTCCCAGGGCGTTGACCATTCCGGCGATTGCTCCGTAAGTGAGCTTGGTGGACTGGACGGCGGCTCGGTCGACGTATTTTTCCCAAATGATTTGCCAAGCCTGGGATATGAGCTTGTAGTCAAGCCCGGGATCTTTTGGCGAAGATACTCCCGCCATGACCGCCTGGTCCAGCATGGCGCCGGCAAAAGCCCCGCCTAAGGCTATTAGCACACACAAAAAAAATCCGATGAAAAATTTCCCGGCGCCTCTTAATTTCATCTCATCACCCCATTTTGAGTTTATCAAGCAATTGTCTGATGCATAAACGCCAAATTGACACAATTGTCCACTGAATCTTGATAATAAGGTGAAAATTGGATTTGAACAATCGCTGTCGTTACTTTAAGCTACCTCTTAGCTGCTTTTCACTGACCAATAAGGAGGGAGGACGGGAAAATGAGTCTTGAAAGGGTTGTTACAGACAAGGCGCCCGCGGCTATTGGTCCCTATTCGCAGGCGCTCAGGGCAAATGGTTTCGTTTTCGTAAGCGGTCAGATTCCGCTCGATCCGGTGAGCGGGCAAGTAGTCGAGGGCGGCTTTAGGGCTCAGGCTCGCCAGGCACTGGAAAACGTGAGGCAGGTCCTTATGGCTTCGGGCGCAGGTCTTGAGGGGGTGGTTGCCGTCGATGTTTTTGTCACCGATATGGGACAATTTGGGGCTTTTAACGAGGTATACGAAGAGTTTTTTTCGGCGCACAGGCCCGCGAGGGCCGTTGTCGAGGTAAATGGTCTCCCCAGGGGCGCAATGGTGGAGGTAAAGTGCGTGGCGGCGCTGCCGTCCGCGTAAGCGGGGTGCAAAGTGAGGGGAAACTGGACGCGCATAGATTTAATTTGCGGACCGGACACGGCCGATTATCTGGCCGCGGAACTTGGAGAGGCCTTTGGGGTAAGTGTTGAATTTACTTCCGGGGGGGTCCGCATCTACCTGGGGGAAGACCGGTTTGGGGCCGAAAAAACGCGTTTGCTGGCACTAGTTGACGGTCTAGCCTCGCAGCTTGGCGAAGCGCCCATGGAAATTTCCTATACCGAGATAGCCGACGAGGACTGGTCGAGGAAGTGGAAGGAGCATTTCAAGGCGCTGCGGGTGGGCAAAAGATTTATTGTTTCGCCTACCTGGGAAGCCGAGCCGCGAGAGACGTCAAGGCTTATCATTCGAATCGATCCGGGGCGCGCTTTCGGCACGGGCCACCATGAGACTACGCGGCTGTGTCTGGAATGGCTGGAAGGCTGTGGTTTGGCCGCCGGTTCCGCTTCTTTGCTCGATGTCGGCACGGGGTCCGGAATACTCTCTATTGGTGCGGCGATGCTTGGGTTTGGCCAAATCACGGCCATCGATAATGATGCGGAGGCTATCGAGACGGCTAAGGAAAACGTTTTACTAAACGGGCTTTCAGGAAAAATCGACCTTTTTTGCAGCAGCATCGAAGAGGTCGGAGGGCAATTTGACGCCGTTATTTCCAATATAGAATCGGGGCCTCTTATCAGGATGGCCGCTCCGATTGCCTCCCGGGTGCGGGAGGCAGGGCTTCTTGGGCTAAGCGGAATCCTTACCGAACAGGTCGATGCGGTTAGCGCGGAATATGTAAAGATGGGCCTCTTGCCCGCAGGCAGGAAAATCGCGGGAGAATGGGCGCTTCTATCCTTTGTTAAGTGAAAGGGAAGGTACATGGAAAAATCGGGGTATGGTGGCCAATGGATTACCCTTGAAGCCGGGGGGGCAATGAGCGTTCCGTCAAACCCCAATATCGGCTATATCGAGGGGGATGGAACGGGACCCGATATATGGGCTGCAACCAGACCGGTATTGGATGGAGCGGTCGAAAAGGCCTATGGTGGCAAAAGACAGATCCACTGGTTTGAGCTGCTTGCCGGCGAGAGGGCGACAAAGGAAACCGGGGAGCCTCTGCCAAACAAGACCATCGAGCTTATCAAAAAGAGCGTGGTGGCGATAAAGGGTCCTCTCACCACTCCGGTCGGCAAGGGAATGAGAAGCCTAAACGTAACGCTGCGGCAAGTTCTTGATCTTTATGCGTGTGTTCGACCGGTAAGATATTTTCCGGGAATCCCCTCGCCGGTTCGAAACCCCGAAAAAGTAAACATGGTCGTGTTCCGGGAAAATACCGAGGACGTCTATGCGGGGATCGAGTGGGAATCGGGTTCGGCGGAAGCCGAACTTTTTGCGCGGCTCCTACGCGATAATTTTGGCGTCACTTTGCGGGACCTCTCGGGCGTGGGCGTAAAGCCGATCAGTCCGGAGGGGACCAAAAGGCTGGTCAGGCGCGCCATAGCCTATGCGATCAGGTTGGGACTTCCTTCGGTCACTCTGGTTCACAAGGGAAACATAATGAAATACACCGAAGGGGCTTTTCGCAAATGGGGCTATGAAACCGCACGGCAGGAGTTTGCCGAGAGCACGGTTAGCGAAGAAGAGGTGGAGGCGGGGGCCCAAGGGGTGGGGGGCAAAGTGGTGATAAAGGAGCGAATCGCCGATTCGATGTTTCAGCAGGTGCTGCTAAGGCCTGAAGAATACAGTGTAATCGCCACCACCAATCTAAACGGCGACTACCTCTCCGATGCGCTTGCGGCGCAGGTGGGAGGACTGGGAATGGCGCCCGGGGCAAACATCGGCGATGAGGCCGCGGTCTTTGAGGCAACTCACGGAACCGCGCCCAAATATGCCGGTCTCGATAAGGTGAACCCGGGGTCGCTGATTCTCTCCGGTGCGATGATGCTCGATCATCTTGGCTGGACAGAGGCCGGCAATCTAATCCGCGAGGCCCTGGAGCGCACGATCGGGGCGGGGGTTGTGACCTACGATCTCGCCCGGCAAATGAAAGGGGCAAAGGAGGTCGGATGTTTCCGGTTTGGCAGGGCGATCGTCGAGCATATGAACTGAGGCGGACGGTGTGAGGTCGCAAACCGGGATGCTCGCGGCTTTTGCGGCGCCGGTCGGGCGAAAAGAGACTATCACGAGAGAAGGAGGGTGCACAGATGTCTGTTCGGTTCGTAAAGAGCTCGGTTGCAAGCTTTGGGGCAGCGCCGGCCGATGAGAGCGGCGCTTTGCGCCTCATCGAGCTTTGCGGAAGGACCGCCTATAAATCCGAGGATAAGATAACGGAGGATTCCGCCAAAAAATTTGTCCTGATGCTCAAGTCCCACGGCCATCTGTCGGTGCTCGAACACAGTAACGCGGTGCTAAAAATCGAAAAGGACCCGGCTGTCCCGGCCGGGGCGCAGGGCGCGCCGATCTCTTTTGAAAGGATGCTCGAGGCTCTCGGCCAAAGAGTGAGTTATCATCGCCTCTACCGGTTGGGTTCAGGCGAGGGGTTTTTGATGGCGGGAAATTTTCGCGCCTGGCTCGACACCCTCGATTCTTTGAAACCGTATGGAAGGCTGCGCGATCTTTTGCTTGCAAGCCTGGGAGGGTTTTTCCCCGCGATTTTTCCGGTTGGAGACGGTGCGGTCCGGGAAACGTTCCGGGACTGCCGCGCATCCCTTGTGGGCGCAGAGGAGCAACTGGAGCTTCTTAAAAGCGGTCTTTCCCTCGATCTTCCCGTCTTTGTCTTCAAATTCGTATGCGACCGGGGTATAACCCACGAAGTGGTGCGTCACCGGGTGTTATCTTTTACCCAGGAGAGCACGCGCTACGTAAACTACGGAAACAGGGGCATGATTCTCATTCTGCCCGAGGAGTTGTACGGTTGCTTCGATGAGCAAACGGGCGAACTGTCCACAGGCCGGTACCCTTTGGCCGATGCATGGCAAAAGCGGGCAGAGACTCTCTTTGACTGGTATGGCCAAGATCTCGACCGGGGGCTGAGGCCCGAGATTGCAAGGGACATTTTGCCAAACCTGCTCAAAAGCGAGCTCTTTATAAGCGGCAGGTGGAGCGGTTGGAAACATTTCATAACGCTTAGGGATTCCAGTCAGGCCCACCCGCGCATCCGTTTTATCGCCCAGGAGGTCAGGAGATACTTTGAGGGGTTTGGGCTCACGTGCTGAACAGATGGGAGTAGATGATAAAGGGATGAGGGAGATATTTTCTCTGCAGTGGGAGCTAAACGTTCACACCCTGGCAAAAGCGGGCAAGGATTTCGAGACTGAGATAAATGATCCGCAGCAAAGAAGCGTCTGGATCGAAAACTACCGCAAGGCGCTATCGGCTGAACTTGCCGAACTGATTCGGGAAGTTGGCGAAAAGGGGCTGGGCAGTCAAAACGGCAAGGTCGAAATTGTCGATATGCTCCATTTTCTGGTGAGCCTTTCCCAGATCGTGGACATAGAGCCCGAGGAGGTTCCTTCCCTGAGGTTACATGGCGAGGGGGATAGTTTTGACTCCTGCGCGATTGTCGCCTTTCTTGGCCTGGACGATCTCCAGGGAAGCCTCAAGTGGAAATGGTGGGCCAAAGGCGGAGGCTATAAGCCGGAAAAGGCCAGGCGCGCCATTTTAGACCTTTGGGAGGTGCTTTTGCGCATCTGCTCTCTTTTCGGGCTAAGTTTCGAGGAGCTAAAGAGGATCTATGTTGCCAAAAACAGGATCAACTTCGAGCGGCAGCGCAAAAATTATAACGAGGACACGAAAACGGAAGACGACAACGGAACCATCGTCTAAGGGCAATTCATGGTTTTAGAGAAAAGAGGGGCTTTGAGCGGGGCAAAATTTGTAAGCTTCGAGGGGATCGACGGCTGCGGCAAGACCACCCTTATGGACCGCTTGGCGGGTTGGCTGGAGGAAGCCGGCATTGCCTGCATCCGGGTGCGCGAACCGGGGGGGACCTCCATTGGCGAAAAGATCCGCGAAATCCTTCTCGATACCGCTTGCTCGGAGATGACCAGACGCACCGAGGTGCTTTTATACAGCGCGAGTCGGGCGCAGCTGATAGGCGAGGTTATAGAGCCGGCCTTGGAAAAAGGGGCATGGGTCCTGGCCGACCGGTTCGTCGACGCCACCTTTGCCTACCAGGGGTTTGGGCGAGGCTTCGACCTGGAGCGCCTTGCAATGATTCAGCGCTGGGCGACAGGGGGGCTTTGGCCCGACAAAACGATTCTTCTCGACTGTGATGTCGCTGTGGCCGCATCCCGGCTTGGCCAAAGGCCGGGAGCCAAGCGCGACCGCATCGAGAGCGAGGCGGGCGATTTCCATAAAAAGGTGCGCGAGGGCTATCTTTTTCTCGCTCGCGAGGAGCCGACGCGATTTGTAATCCTGGACGCCGCCAAGCCACTCGAGGAGGTAGCCAAGGATTTCCATGAGCGGTTCTGGCTTGCGGAGGGCTAAAAATCGACGGCCATGGACTCAATTCAAACGGAAGAATTTAAATTAAGCGTTGCCGGCGGACATGTTTATGCAAAAAAATGGAGCCCCGGCAATGCCCGCTCGGATGTGCCGATTGTGCTCATGCACGATTCCCTGGGATGCGTCCAACTATGGCGCGATTTTCCTGAAAGCCTTGCGCGAAACCTCTGCTGTCCGGTGGTCGCCTATGACCGGCTGGGATTTGGAAAGTCCGATGCGCGCCACTTGCCGCCCTCCTTTCAATTTATCGAGGAGGAGGCGACCACCTATTTTCCCCTTATCAAATCAGGCCTCTCGATTTCCTCCTATATTCTGCTCGGCCACAGCGTGGGAGGCGGGATGGCGATCACCATCGCGGCAAACGATGCGGACTGCAAGGCTTTGGTGACGCTTGCCGCCCAACCGTTTGTGGAGGAGCGCACCAGGGCGGCAATCTTGAAGGTCAAAAATGACTTTGCTCTTCCCGGTCAGCTCGAGCGGCTGGAACGGTGGCATGGGGATAAGGCGAAATGGGTCCTGGATGCCTGGACCGAAACATGGCTTTCCCCCGCTTTTGGCGGATGGAATTTAAGCGATTGCATTGGAAACGTGCGGTGCCCGGCACTTGTAATTCATGGCGGAAAGGATGAATACGGCTCGAGGGCTTTCGCCCAATTTATTGCCGCCCGCGTTGGCGGAGTTTCCAAACTGCTCATCCTGGAAGAGTGCGGACACATGCCTCACAAGGAAAAGCCTCACCTTGTAATCGAGGCCGTAGCGCAGTTCCTAAAAGAGCTTACTTTCGCATAAAAAAAGATGAACCTGTCCGCAGGAAAATTGAGCGGAGAAAGAAAGCCGGGTAAAACTTCGTTTATGCTCTCATGAGCACAAACGGTTTATCCTCCGGGGACTTGGAATCGTTTTAGAAGCGGGGCCTCAGGATAAAAAGCGCCTGGGCGCGTTTGAGGAAAAGCAGTGTAGCGAGGCTGAAATTTCTTGCGGGCTGTGTTTTGGCCGGGGGGGTGTCCAAGGCTGGGAGCGCAACCGAAGGGGAGGCTCTCTTGGTCCACCCCTTCAGCCGCGCAAACTGTGTAAATCCCTTCTCATTGTGCGGGAACCGCCCACCTAAGGGCTGAATCAAAATGAATCACATTCTTTGGCGGAGGCCTATTAATTCAAGTTGGTTTAAATGCCGATACCGCCAAAGTACCACTTCAGGGCGCCTTTTTCGATGGTGCGCTGCGCGTTATGACATTCGTGCAGGTCGATCGCACATACTTTGATCAAGCCATGTTTCTTCGCCTCAGCGTAGGTGCTTTTCTGGGCCTCAAGCATCATCGATGCGCCTTTTTTCATCATATCCTGGCCCTGTGCCGTAGTGGTTCCGGTCATCATGGCATTGCCTTTGACAACCATGTCGTAGCCCTGGGACATCTGCTTTTCAGCCGCTTCGAGAGCCGGATCTTTTATGCCCTTTTTGGCTACGGTAGCCATAATCTTTTTGTTTCCTTCCATCATGTGCTTGGCGCCTTCCAAGATCGCCTTCTGGCCTTCCTGCACCGATTGGCTGGTTTGGGCCATTAAGCAAGGCGAGAAGGCGAAGATCGCTAATGCTGAAAAAACGGTCAAAAGAAATGTGAAAGACCTGCTTTGATTCTTCATGTAATGTCTCCTTTGGATTTGTCACATCTCTAAGATGTTACCGAAGATGGACCTGGTGTCCCCCTGGGGTCTGCGCCTCCTGCGCTCGCTACGCTTAAGTGGGCAATTCCCGCACAATGAGAAAGGACTTGCACTTTGTAGCGCGGTAAAAAACGCACCGGCGGCATTTTGCCGTTTCCCTCCTTATTTCGTTTAAAAATATTAGCAGGTAAATGAATCAACTGCAACTCAATGCCTCCGATCTCCGGATTTGATAATCGGATTTTTGCACGGGAAAAACTCCTCTTGCACCTGTGCAAAGCAACCGGGCCGCAGAGAGCTCAGCCGAATGTCTAAGAAGACACATATTAAAAATATTATAAATATAACATACCAATGAGAAAAATCAATTGCCGCATAAAATTCGAGTCTCAAAAATTTTATACTATCTCCGTATGGAAGATAGAGGAGGATATGAAAATAGCAGAACAAATGAAAAAAAGGACAAGTTTTGCCAGTCTTTTTCCTAGACCCGGGTAAGCTGCCGGCAATGTTGTTGAATTAGGCTCACGCGAAGACGCGAAGGCGCGAAAAAAGAGATCAAAGAAAGACAATAGGAAAGGTGTCCGGATTGACCTGAGCGATCCAGGCTTGAATTAGCCCTCGAAGACCGGTCCGAAATCGCGCTTTTCCCGGGTTCCATTTTCGCGGCTTCGCGTGGGACAAACAGAGCTTAAATCAACTTCAACAAATCCGGTTGAAATGCTTCAGGCGACAGTCAGGAGATCGGCCTTCCCAAGGAGTTTCGGATGAGCGGAAGCGAGGTCTATATAAAGAAGATAGGTAACGGTTTGATCATCATCAGAAGCACACGTCTTCCAGCCTGGTTCTCTTCGATAGGTTGCCAATTATCGTACCGCGAAGGGCAGGAAAAACCAATGACATGGGAGGCGCAAAACAGGTAAAGTGGGGGCAAAAGCAATTGATATCTGGTCGCAGGTGGAGCACAAATACGAGTCCATACGGCCCAAAGGGTAATGGAGGCAGCAACACTCACAATGAAGATATCGCTCATTCTTGCTCATCCTGATGAGGCGAGTCTCAATGCAAGGACATTGTACCGATGAGCGAACCGGCGGATTAATTCCCTTTGTTTGATCGGGACGACTGGATTTGAACCAGCGACTTCTGCGTCCCGAACGCAGCGCAGGATTATAAGTCATCATTATCGCTTATATTCTCGCGCCGCTTTTCTGAGTACCCAGTACCCAGAGTACCCAGGGCCGGAAGCGATTTTATAGCCTGCGCAGTGTGCCGGTCCGAAACGTGCATGTAGAAGCGTTGGGTCGTGTCTTCCCTGGAATGGCCCATGAGCTTGCTCACGATCGCGCCGGCCGTCCCCTCCTCGAGGAGCTGCGTGGCAAATTTGTGCCGGATGTCGTAGAGACGAAGCCGCCGTGTAATTTTGGCATCGCGTTTTGCCGTGTCCCAGGCATGTTTTAAAGATGCTACCGGCCGGAGCCCATAGTTTACGATTGGGATATCCGAAAGCGGGACCTCCCATGCTTTCTTTGCGATCAGCGCCTCATCTTCCTTCTTCCAAATAATCAGCGCCTGCTCGAGCTCGGGATGAATAGCCAAGTGCCTCACTGCCGGGCCTCCCTTTCTTGCGGAAACGACCTTCAAGCGCAAGTCATCGAGGTTCACATCTCCCCACTTTACCCCGGTCGTCTCGAAGCCCGGGCGCATGCCGGTATGCCATGAAAGTGTTATCGCCCTCATCAGGTGGCGCCGGGCGTGCGCGATGATCGCGCGGATCTCCTCGATGGAAGGCGGCAACGGAACATCTTTGCCGGGAGATTGTTTTAGCCGAAAATCGGCAAGGGGATTTCGGTGGATGAGCTTTGGAGACTGCGACATCCCCCAGGCGTAAGCTGCCCTAAGCAGATCGAACTCTCGGTCTACCGTAGCAACGCTTTTCCCCGCGTTGACCCGCTCCATAATGTAGGAGTTGACCTGCTCCGACTTGATCGCCTCGGCGGCAATATGGCCAAGCGCCGGAACAAGGGTTCGGTCGATCCGGTAGAAGTCTGATTTCTGCGTGGACTTGGTCACCAGGTGCTGATTGTGATAAGCGCCCAGGAGATCACGGATCGTCACGATCCCGGCTGTGGTATTAACGGCCTTCAGTTCTTTAATTTTCCGGTCAAGCGCGAGAGCTTTCTTCTCGGCGAGCTCTCCCCTTCCGAAATATTTTTTTTTGATCTTTCCCGCGTCGTCATACCATTTGCAGATCACGCGGCCATCCGGGAGGGTGTGGACACTCATTTTAATTGTCCCAGATCTTGGATCCCGAACTCAGCTTCTTGCCGGCATCCCTTATAGTCGTCGCCAGTAAATACGACCAAGGCTTTCCTGTAAAGCTTTTGGGCTAGCTGCTTGTTGCCCTGTTCAGCGTAAATCTTCCCGGCGCCAACGGTAGCCTCGCAAGCCTCTGTCCCGCAAACTCTTTGTTCGGTATTGGCGAGTTGTTCTATCGCCATCATTTGATTATTAAACGGCTCGATACCTGCCGCCGCATCTACACCAAGAGCGTCTTGCGATCGAGCCCAAAGCCCTACATCCTGGATGGCGATGGAACACTTTCGCATTTGCTGGGCGATAAAGGTCAATTTGTCGGAGCACGTCGGACCGGATTGGGCGCCGCAAGTGCCTTTTAGGCTTTGGAAGGAGTCGTACCCGGAGTTGCAGGCGTCGTAGGTGTTTTTTAAAATCGCTATCGGGTCTGGCTGCGCAGCAGTCGCAGCGATGACAATATATGCCAGGAGAAATGGTGTAAGGCAGAAGGTCATTAAGGTTCGCATAAATTCCCCACGATGTTTGTTAACGAACGCATCATATCCAAATGTCCATTCGAATGCCGGGAGAGCCCCCGGATGATGGAGGGAATAATGCCCTAACGGTGGCAAGGAGCTCAATGCCGGTAAACATCTTATCTTTTGCAATTTCACGCGCTACCTCACGGGGAACCCATCCGAGTTGTCCTGACCCGAAAAATGAGGGTTTATCCCTCTGTGCCCAAGAACCGATGACTTTGATGGCGTCTTTGTCATATTCGTTGTCAGGTTCCCTTACCAGGGTGAGCGAACGGTTGATACCGGCAATAAAATGAGCAGCGTTTTTCGAGGCCTCCGGTTGAGAAAGACCGGCAACAGCTACGCCCTTTATGGCGATTGTCGGGTAAGTTGCGTGGGCGGGTTTGCGTGGCCGCACTCTGATAATGCCCTGATCGTCTTCATTTAGCTGGTAATCCTCGCCCGGTTCTACTTCCGAATAATGCGAGACGATAGGGAAGGTAACTCTAACAAGATGCTCCGCCGAAGGTTTGCGCGACTGTACAGGCTGGCTCTGATGCGCGTCGGTGATTGTAAATTTTTTCCGGCTTACGCGATCTTCAATAACAGCTCTTTGGTATCGCACCCGTTCTTTTTCGAGGCGTGCGGCCCTGGCGAGATATTGCCTTGGACTCTCTTTCCTTGGGGAGGCTTTACGCCTCGGACGAGTCTGTCTTCGCGGACTGGATCGAGCCATGTGCCAAATGAACAGGGAGCAGGCCAAAAAGATCAGAGCTATGAGAAGAAAGTTAAACATCTCATTCCTCATGCGTCCAGAAGATTGCGCCAACCCCACACGACACGGCCGATTATGAGTTCCGCTATGTTACCGGTCCAGGCTATTTCTGGAGGGACTTCTCGATTGTCGGAGTAAACAACAATACCCTTCGGAGATCTATAAAGACGCTTGACCGCCGCTCCACCTTGACCGTCCCTTACTGCATAAATCTTTCGGTCTATGAAGGCGCTATCGTCTGAGCCTGGATCATCTCTGTCTACCAAAACAATGTCTCCTGGGCATAAAGTGGGCAACATGGAATCACCGTTTTTCCCATCAATCTTTATCGCAACAAGGTTGTGTCTTTGTCGATGGCGTAACTCAGGTGCATATATCCACACCAATGATCCAACCTCTGTCTCACTTATTACTCGACCAGGGCCAGCGGCTATCGCGCCGTCTATCAGGGGGGCAGCGTAGTAGTCTTCAAGCGCAACCCCAGGCTTTGTTTCGAGTTCACCCAATAAGACGATAGAGGCAGATGCGCTCTCGCGCTTCCAGACGCGGGGTCTGGGTTCGATCGCCTCTCCGCGATCTTTAAGAATTTGACGACCGATATCGAGAAAATCTTCATAGTCGTAGCCAAATACCTTGGCGATCTCACGCCTCGTAGCTTCCGAGCCATACGCCTTCCTTTTTAGGAGGTCGTTGACATAAGTAGGAGTCTTCCCGATCGCCTTGGCTAACCTGGCTTGGGCACCCCTGCCGCCTTTCCTAATTTCATATTCCAGCGCGGCATGGAACACGGCATCTATCCCTTTCTCTCCCATATTTGGAATATCAGATATTACCGAATAAAAAAATATTAGTTATCGACTAATATTTATTTGACAGCTTCTTAGTTGTTTTCTAATATACCTGCATATACCCAAGCTTTTGGAGGCGATGCAATGGAAAGAGGTACGAAAGCCAGATTGGCCAGGGTAGTCCAAATGACTCCAAGCCACATAGGCGACATTTTAAATGGGAAGCACCGTCCATCCCCTGCCACAGCGGCCAAATTGGAAGCTGCCACCGGTATAGACCGCCTCGCATGGCTCTATCCCGATGATTTCCGAAACGAACTTATAGAAGAAGCCAGGGCGCGGAAATGAGTGTTTGCGACGATGACGAACTCCGAGGCGTCCTCGAAGATCTAAATCGAGAAAACGAGCGGCACGCAGCCGAGATGGCCGCGATTCGTCGCCGGGTAATGTTTTTGCTCGGGGCTCCAAAACCGAGATTTGTAGACGGCCCAATACCGTCGCCAACCGGAATAAAGTCCAAATGCGTGGAGCTGGCCAAGCGGCGTCGAAAGAGGCTGGCGCCACAAAAAGGGCGATAGATCGACCATCCGGCGCTTCTACGCGGGGGCGCGGTTCAACTGCCGGAAGGATAACAGGGGGAGACACAATGTCAAAGCGTGATGTAACAAAGAATTTTCGCATCGACGAAGATTTTGAAAAATGGCTCGGCCAACAGCTTACGGATCTAGACTGCTCGCTTAGTGACCTCATTCGAACCTCTCTTTTGCTCGCAGTGGGCCAGGTACGGGACAATCCTTCGTTGATTCGGATGGTATCGCTCGATCAGCTTCGGAGTCAGCAAGATTGTCGTAATACGAGATGATAAATTTGTGCATACAAACGTATTCATTCCCGATTACAGCTACTTAGGAAGTTTTTAATTAACCTCCGAGATGCCGCCGGTGGCCACAGTAGCCGCGTGGCAGCGGTGAACTCCGGTAAATCCAACCTGGAAAAGAGATGCGTATGCGTAGGGTTTATATCACAGCCGCAGAGCCAATCAATGGTAGCACCCCCAGGCCCGTGTAATCGAGATCGGAGGCGAGCCTGTGCGTTTTGAAAGCGCTTCCGACCAAGCAAATTGGTACGCCTTTGAGGCGAGGAGTCTAGCGGTGGCGCTCAGTGAGTCTTTACCTCAAGCCACGTTCCATCGTCTCGTGGCAATATTGATCGAGATGTTGGCAGGCCACTATTGTGGGGTCACCAGACTTTACGACAAGGGAATCCATCTTGATTCGGAAGGAGACGAGCAATGAAGATCAACCTTACGGAGAATGATAGTGACCGCTTGGCCGATATCCTTTGGTGGATCAAAGGTTTTAGAGCCGCAGCCGTAGCTAATGACGACACGGAAGAAAACTGCCCCTTTGGTCCAGAGCACGAAGAGACCATAAGAAGGGTCCGGCTTGCCCTTGAAGAAATAATTGCGGAACAAAAGGAGGAAGGAAAATGCCGCGAATGAAAACCAGAAGGGAATCAGACGCGACCAGAGCCATCGGGATTGTTGAGGGTTGCAAGTGCGCCAAGGAGGACTTGCTCGTGCGGGAAGCGCTCGTGGCTCTCCTGGATCGGATAAAGGGCGGCTTCATAAGAGTAGATTGCCGGTTTTGTGGGACCGCCTGGATGATTGACCTTGCAACGGGCAAAAGGACCAAGTTTGTTGTCAATTAAAACCCCTCCTTCCACTGGCACGGAAAGAGGGGCAATCCAGAAACCCTAACCAATCGTAGAGGAGAAATAATGCAAAATCAACAGGATTTAGAGGCTACAAATCAAAAAACCGCTCTCCCGGTCGCGGAGAAAGAACTCCAGGTTGTTGAAATCCAGACCGACGCCGGTCCGGTGCGGCTGACACCTTCCATTGTGCGCAAGTATCTTGCGGTCGGGCAGGCGAGCAATATCAAGGATAGCGAAATAACGCTGTTTATGGCGATGTGTAAGTTCAACCAGCTTAATCCATTTCTGCGGGAGGCGTGGCTCATAAAATACGGGGACACCACACAAATGGTCGTCTCCAAGGAGGCCTTCGTAAAAAGGGCCGAAGACAGCCCTGACCTCTTAGACTGGCAGGCGGGCATTATCGTGTGGGATAAGGAGGAAAAGCGATTTTACGATACCTCCGGACTGATTCCCCCCAGCACCGAACTCATAGGAGCGTGGTGCAAGGTCTCAAGGAAAACGCGCCCGGAATTCAGGCTGGAGGTTAACTTGGACGAATATCTTGGGTCTAACCAGCAGATGTGGGGCATTAAAGGCAAGCGCGCCACCATGATTCGAAAAGTCGCCATAGCCCAGGCTCTACGAGAGGCGTTCCCATCAAGGACCAAACGCATGTACATTCCAGATGAGATGGGGCTGGACCCCGACAAGTTACCGGAAGGGGCCATTGACGTTGAGCAGGCAAAAACCGAGACATACACGTCGCCAGTGCAAGCAAATAGCATCGGTGAAGCGGCAACTACAGACCCAACTCCTTCCGGCGACTTTCCCAGGCGCAGCCGGCGGAACAAGTTCATGGGGCTGGATAAAAATGTCTTCCCTGGCGGGAAGCTCGAAACCTGCGGGGCAAAACCAGAGCAGCTTTCGCGTGTCCGGCAACTAGTGGCCTACGGAGAGCCTGCAAACCGCTCAAAGGTAATGTCCTTCCTGAAATTAAGGGTAGGATATGATGAATTATCCTACCTCCGGGAAGACGAGGCGGCCGAACTGATAGCCTCTCTGGCCGCTGAGGAATTTTTAAACGACTCCGACGCGAGAGATCCTAGTCAACCGGATGATTTCGACCCTCCCGAGAGCGCCTTCCAGGAAGCTCAAGAACAGATTCCCATGTCCGGTCCTGCCGAGAATATCCCGGAAGAGGGGGCCCCAGATACACCCGAGCCGTCGGTTATCTGCCCGTACACGAAGGAGAAGACTTTCGTTAGTTTCTGCAAGGGCGGCTGTCGGACGCGACAAGCCGACGGGTTCTGTGTGGTTTTGGGGGAGAAACCACCGAAGTCCGGATTCATTGGTGGGGGTGCTGCATGAAGCATCGAAAATACATGAAAGGGGAAACCGTCGAGAGCCTACACCATCTTATCGACGCCCTGGAGGCGGAAAGGTGGCTTTATTACAGGGATACACCCAAACACTGGGCAATCCTCGCCAATATGAGCGTCAACCGACTCCAGACTGATATACGATATGGCATTATCAAATATGCCGTTCCGCTCGCAACCGAGGTTATCGTGGACGCCGGCTTTGACCCCGACTTTGATGAGACCACGGAAGAAGGTGACGCATGAAGAGAATACATATCGCAATGGCCGAGCCTATTGGCTTGTCCGCGCCGGTGCCCGTAACAATCGAAATAAGCGAAAAACTCGTTCGTTTTCGAAATCTAAAATCTCAGGCACGTTATTTCAAGGCTGAAGCGGATGGGATAGCGCAAGCCCTTGTGGGCTCTCTCCCACAGGCTACGCTTGAGCGCCTAATAGCGCGACTGATTGAGCTGGCTGCGAGCCATTACGTGGGAGCCATTCGGCTCTGGGATGCAGAGATCGAAGCGCATTACCCGGAGTCCAAGGAGGGATTCAAATGATCGCCCTCAGCCCGAGTCGAATGTCAGATCTGCCCTGTCCGCACCTGTTTAACTCCAAATATATCACCAAGTCATTCAAAGAGCCCGAATCCCCCCAGATGAAGATCGGGCATGAAATACACGCATTTATCGCGGACTACGAAAACTACTGTCTGGAGATGAGACAACCACGCTGCGCAGATTGGTTCTGGGGAAAATTCCACAAACTGAAAGAACTGGGGAAGTGGACTGACCCGGAAAGAGCCCATGACCTAGCCAAGATCTACATGCGTTCGGAAATAGCCGAGGTTCACGTTCCGGAAGGTTCCGATTGGGTAATGGTCGAGAAACAGATGTGCTTTGACGAAAATCTTAACGCCCTTCCTAATAAGGAAGCATGGTTCGACACGAGCGGGAAGACGATGTTTCGCCTCATTGTGGATTACGCCTACCGCCAGGGTGACACGATCCGGATCATAGACCACAAAACAGGGCGCGCTACTCCTTCTGACGAGCAGCTCGGTATTTATGCTGCAATGGTCCCGCGCTACGTACCAGCGCTCCAAATGGGCGGCGTTTGGTGTGTTGAGCCCATTTATAATTTAATAGGGGGCTTTAAGCCAGACACCGTCCGCCTGGACGTTATGAATTTGCAGGAAAGCCGGAAGGGTCTCGATGCCGTTCGGGATGCGCTTAATTTGGTCAATAATATTTGGCCTGAAAAGTATGGCACCAACTACCCTGCAATCCCGTGCGGCCTTTGCGAGCGCTGCACTGTCCCAACGTGCCCGATCAGAAAGGACATCATGGAATCCATCGAGAAAATCCCGGAGGCCCCCGTTTTCCAGGTCCCTCCGGTGCTGGAAAATACCGAGCAAGCCCAGAAGGCCATAACCTTCATTACCTTCATCGGGCAACTCGAAAAGAGTCTTAAGGAACTTTTAAGGGCCTACGTGGACCAAAACGGCGGCGCTGTGGTTAGCGGGGGAATGCAAGCGGCATATTCGGAGTCCGAAACATTCGAAATCCCGGACCTTGGTGCCTTGATCGATCTGCTAATGGCCTTCGGAGTGACCCGAGATCAACTTTTGGCCACCCTGTCGATCACAAAGACGGATCTACAAAAACTCGTCAAAAAAGCATGTCTGAAGGACCGTATGCCAATGATCGAGCAGATGACCGTTTCGAAGATCAGCCGCAGATTCAACATCAAGAAGGCGGCTTGAGCGATTCCTTTCAATCACCGCTCCTGGGCGGAGTGGCCGAGGCCAGCGAAACCGGAACGTTGCCTGTTCACCGGTAAGGATTGCGTAAGCTTCGCGTGGCCTCGCACCGGTCCAAGGTGTGGGATGTTTAGGCGGGAATGTCCAAGGGAGTGTGCGGTATGATCACAATATCAAGGGCTAAATTTGAAGAAATAGCGGAATGTGTCCGCGACCGAGTGGCTTTCGGCCACAACATGGCGTTACAGCCACTGGGGCATGCCGAGTTTATCCGGGAGTGCTGCGAGAGCCTGGTGGAAGAGATTGAGGCGAGGGGCGTTGGAAACGAAACAGAGAGGAGCCTCTGCATGAATACAATGTGTTCCATTTGTAGATCAACAAAGCGACAGAAAATATCCGATACTCCTGAAGAGAATGGCTGCTTCGGCCGTCAATGGTTTGTCGAAAACTATCAATGGAGCCCCAACGAAAAGGAACCCCGAATCCCTCTTACTTGCAGGAATTTCAGTCATGTCCGGTTAATTAGGATCACCTCATGAAACAGGTAACTGGGCTCATAGTAGACGCCTTTGCTGGTGGCGGGGGAGCATCTTCCGGTATCTTCCGTGCCTTGGGCCGCCATCCCGACATCGCCATCAATCACGACGCCGTGGCCATAGGGATGCACCGCGCCAATCATCCAGTCACTTATCATTATCAGCAGGATGTATGGTCGGTTCTCCCACGACAAGCCACGAAAGGCAATCCCGTTTCCCTCTTGTGGGCTTCGCCCGATTGCACCCACTTTTCGCGCGCCAAGGGAGGGCCGCCGGTACGCGATGTCAAACGCCGCGATCTCGCTTGGGTCGTCGTCAGATGGGCCGAAGAGGTTCGCCCCTCCGTTATCATTCTTGAAAACGTAGAGGAGTTTCGCACTTGGGGACCGCTCGACGCTCAGAACAAAATCATCTCCTCTCAAGCCGGGTCAACCTTCCGGGCCTGGACAAAACGCCTGCGGAAGGCAGGCTATCATGTCGAATTCCAGTGTCTAAAGGCCTGCGACTACGGAGCGCCGACGTCCCGACGGCGCCTCTTTATGATCGCGCGCCGAGACGGCCTTCCAATCGTCTGGCCGGCCCCCACACACGGAGACCCTAAATCGCATGAGGTCCGCGCAGGGCAACTCCCACCGTGGCGTTCCGCAGCGGGAATAATCGACTGGTCTATCCCGTGTCCCTCGATTTTTGACCGCAAAAAACCCCTCGCCGAAAATACTCTCAAGCGAACTGCCAAAGGAATCCAACGCTATGTTCTGGACGCTACGGAACCCTTCATCATGACCTACTACGGGCCTAAGGGCGAAAATGACTTCAGGGGGCGCCGTCTCGATGAACCTCTTCCCACTCAAAGCACGGAAAATCGGTTCGCCTTGATCGCACCTTATCTCGCCAGAATCGGGCAGACCGGTGGCAAGGGAAAATACTCCAACTCCTTGGATGAGTCCGTTACCGCAATAACCTCGAAGGCCGAACATCTCCTCTGCATTCCCCACCTTCAGCGTCAGTTCGGTGCATCAATCGGCAGCTCTGCCCACGATCCGGTCGGTACCATTACCGCCGGCGGAGGGGGCAAAACCGCCCTTGTCGCAGCCTGCATGGCTCAACACAATGGGGGCGTTACCGGCCACGATTTAATCGAACCAGTCTCTACCCTCACCCAGAGCTGCACGCAACAACAGCTCGTAACCTCGCATCTGGTTAAATTCAAAGGGACTTCCCGCGATGGTGAGCCCTTATCCGCCCCCTTACACACCGTCCAAACCGGCCAACATTACGGCGAAGTGCGAACCTTCCTCATAAAGTATTTCGGCCAGGCTACAGGTTCCTCATGTGCCGATCCCGTCCACACCCTGACCGGCAAAGACCGAATGGGTCTGGTTACCGTCCACATCGGCGGAGAGCCCTACGTGATTGTCGACATTGGTATGCGCATGCTTTCTCCGAGAGAACTCTTTCGCGCGCAGGGGTTCGATGATTCCTACCAAATCGACCTCGACGCCTCCGGACGAAAAATCACCAAATCCGACCAGGTGCGTCTGTGTGGGAATTCGGTTTGTCCCCCCGTCGCAGAAATCCTAGTGAGGACCAATCTGGCTCAAACGGCCGCAAACCTCCGGCAAATGCCCCGGCAACGGAGCATATTTTGATTCAATATCAAAACAGGAGCGAATTCGCTATGTTGCGCGTCTTTCCGCGCCGCGGGGAGTTGAGCGAGAGGGAAGCCACACGGATGGGCCAAGCCATGGCAGAAACAGAGCGAATTGCACTCTCGGGCCTAGGTGATACGGAGGATATCACGACATATAGCAGCCTTGTGTTGGGTCTGCTTGCCGATTTGATGGAAAAAATCAAAGACCCCGGGCGCCGGAGTTCCCTCGACCGGGTACATGCCGCCATAAATCGCCTGCACGCCTATTTCGACCGGGATTTAGATGATTGGGTGGCTTACGCTAAAGCGACCCGTGCATGTAGCGTGTGGCACGAGCGGATGGGGGCTTAGGGTTTTGGTCTTGTGGGCCAAATAAGTGGGCACGAGGAGGAATCGATGAAATGAGAGCAAGAAATATCAAGCCTGGATTTTTTGAAAACGATGAACTGGCGGAGTTGCCCTTCGAAGGCCGCCTGCTCTTTATCGGTCTCTGGTGCCTAGCCGACAAGGAAGGACGGCTCGAAGACAAGCCACGAAAAATCAAGGGAATCATATTCCCCTTTGATGATAATTTAACGGTTAACTCACCGTTAAATAACGGTGACCCAACGGTTATGTCACTTCTTGACGGGCTTGAGCATCGCGGGTTCATTCGGCGTTACACCGTTAATAAGCAAAAATATATCCTCATTGAGAACTTTCGGAAGCATCAACACCCTCATCACACAGAAAAAAATTCGGAGATTCCAGGGCCGAATGAGACCCCGGAAACAGATAAAAGTGTCTTAAATTCCAACTACTTGGAACCTTTAACGGTTAACTCACCGTTAAATAACGGTGAAAATCCGTCTGATTCATTGATTCCTGATTCATTGATTCCTGATTCATTGATTCCTGATTCATTGATTCCTGATTCATTGATTCCTGATTCATTGATTCCTGATTGTGGAATGAGGAATAACACCTCTTGCTCGGAGCCCTCGTTCGAGGCTCCCGAGCAGGTGGCCGCAACGGAAGCCTTCCTCACGATCACCACGAACAAAAAAGGAGTCGAGTACCCCGTTATGGAAGCGCAGATATCCGAATTCCAAGCCTGCTATCCAGCGGTGGACGTGCGCCAGGAGATACGAAAAATGAGAGCCTGGGCGCTCACACATCTCCAACAGCGTAAAACCTACGGAGGTATGCCGAAATTTATCAACGGTTGGCTGTCCCGAGAGCAGGATAAGGGGGTGAAGATCGCAACTCAGCGCGATCCCCCAACTACTGTGCTAACGCGACAGGGACAGCACAATCTTAGAGTAGCAGAGGCATATCTGGAAAGGATGGGGCCGACATGCAAGACAGAATAGGATTTGTGGAAAGGATCAGCGCGCTTGCTGAAAGCCTGGGCGTCGAAATGAGCGAGGGAAAGCTTTGGGCGTATGAGCAGGCCCTTTCGGATTATAGCGATCCCCAGATTGCGGCGGCGATATCCATAGCCTTAAAGACGTGCAAGTTTTTCCCGAAACCAGTCGAATTGATCGAGTTGATCGAGGGCAGGAAAGAAGACCAGGCCTCTCTCGCCTGGGAGGCTCTGCTCGACACCATGCAGCGCGTGGGGACCTATCAGTCCATTCTGTTTGAGGATGGGCGAATCGCTCGAGCGGTGAGGTTGCTTGGCGGCTGGCAGGTGTGCTGCCAGTGGAAAACCGAGGAACTGAAGTTCCTGAGAATCGATTTTCTGAAGGTTTTCAGTTCCCTCCCGATTGATACGGCGCCCGAAGTCCTCGACGGGATAGCGGCCATCAATGCCAGCGCCCATGGCTACGCCGACCGAATCCCGGAGCCGGTGCGTATCCCCTGCTTATCAAATCAGTGCGGAACGGCCGCAATCATAGCCAAGAAGCTGGATCGTATGCCCAAAATTACCGGCTTCAGTAGCCTGGGTGAAATCATTGACAGCCAGAAAGGAGTGTTTCAGGAATGAACCAGCAGCCGATCGCATTTCCGAAGAAGGAACGTCTGACCCTTGAGAGCCTTTGTGATGGGGATGTCCTGTCCGAAATAAACGATCAACTCGCCAAACTCCAAGAGGATATCCAGAACCGAAAAAAGGTCGCCAGGGCCTCTAGGGAACTGGCGATCAAAATCAAGATCACGACCGATGACAAGCGGAACGTGGAAGCTATCCAGCCGCAGGTCACGACGAAGCTGGCCCCTTTCGATGTGGATGAAGGGCAGCGTTGGTTCAATTATGAGACGATGGGAGATGGCTTGAAATGAGCGACGAGACTCAAACCGCATTCAAGCGTTTCGCCGGTATGGCCTACCTGTATTTTGGCCGGGATGTGAATTCGGTTCCACCCGATACATTGAGCCTCTGGATGAAAGAGGTGGGCAATTATCCGGCCGAGTTTTTCTCCTGGGCTCTCGAACACGTCAAGTCTCTCGATTCCGGCCGCACCGTGATCGCGAATCTACCTAAAGCCGTGAAGGAGCTATGGGCTCAATGGCTTCGAGCGAATCCGGATAAACATGAGCGCAGGGAGTTCTCCGGCTGCAAAAATCCGCTCTGTGAAGACGGCCGATTCTGGGTTTATGAGCAGAATCACGAGACAAGCGAATTGACCAGACGCATTGCGATCTGCGCGGAGTGTAGGCGCGTCGGACAGGGCATGACGGCCGGCATGAGCCGATACCAGGCTGAACGGGCCGGCTATTTATTGCCGAATGATGACCTTGATGCCAGATATAGTGAGCAGCAGGAAGAAAAGACGGCAAAGGATTGGGCCCGGTTCGCGGACGTTAGGGCACCTAGATTCGTGAGGGAAGCGTCATGAGTAATATTGTACAAAAAATCGACAAAATGGTCATTCGTTCAGCAGAATTATCCGCTTGCCGCCGTTACCGCTATTCACTCATGCGGCAATGGTCATCTAAACCTGGCTGCTTATTTATTGGTCTAAACCCATCAACAGCCGATGAACTTACCGATGATCCGACGATCCGGCGCTGCATAGGCTTCGCCCATGATTGGGGATACGGTAAACTCGTGATGGCCAATCTCTTCGCCTTCAGATCAACCGACCCCACCTTGTTGCTCAGAATTAAAGACGACCCGGTTGGACCGGAAAATGACAAGCATCTTCTATCCCTCGCCGCCGATGCCATTATAATTATCGCATGGGGCGCAAACGGAGCTTGCACATACAGGAGTGGCCACGTCCTGAATCTCCTAGAAGGCGCTGGCTCAAAAATCTATTGTCTTGGAAAAACCAAACATGGCCATCCGAAACACCCGCTTTATTTGCCCAAGACAACCAAGCCCGTTCTTTTCAACGGGGAGGAATCGGAATGATCGACGCCCATTTTACCCTAGGTATAGTGAAGGCCTGGTTTTTGATTGCAGGCTTGATTGCGGCTTTCTGGATATGGATTTTTAGACGATAAAGGGAGGATTGAAAGTGGAAAAGGCGAAAGGGTACGAAGGATGGGGAATTGTGGAGCTGTTCGGGCATCAAACCATTGCCGGGAGGTTGTCGAGCGAAACTGTAGGAGGTTGTCCGATGCTGCGGGTTGATGTTCCTGAAACTGAGGGAGCGCAGGCTTTCACTAAATTCTACGGATCGGGGGCCATCTACGCAATGACGCCCACTGATGAGGCTACTGCGCACATGGCGGCTCATAGCATTCAGGCTCGACCGGTCGAACTCTGGATCGTTCCCACGCAACGGTCGCTTCCTGCGGCCGAGGATAAAAATTTTCTGTAGGATAGGAGAGGATAGATGGACGGCTGGGAAATCAAACAATTCAAAATAGTCCTCCCTCCTCGGGGTCAAGCGCGTGCCAGGGCAACCGCGCTGATCGATAAATCCACGGGGCAGGCACGGCGCGATCCGGCGACCGGGCGAGTTATCATCATCCACCACAAGAGCGAGGACCAGGAAAAAGACGAGAAGAAGTTAGAGGCGCTGATGTTTGAGCATCGGCCGGCATCTCCCTACAAGGGGCCGATCCTTCTGGGCGTAAAAGCCTTTTTTGCGATACCGGCCAGCAAGCCAAAGAAATGGCAGGCACAAGCATTGGCAGGACTTATTCAGCCAGAGGTCAAGCCGGACCTCGATAATATCCTCAAACACGTCAAGGACGTGGCCACGGGTGTCTTTTGGCCGGACGACAAATCGATTGTGGGATTTATCGGCGCCACCGGAAAATATTACGGGGATCCGGCTCGGTACGAGATCGTGATCGGTTTTCGACCTGAATTACAGGGGGACTAATGAGCAGAAACCCACATCACAAAATATTGTCCAATCCCAACCACTGTATCGAATGCGGAACTCAAATCATCCGGAGATCTGTGGTCCGCTACGGCGGCAAATGCCTTGCGTGCCACCGCAAGGAGCGAGTGCTCATCCCATGCCCGCAATGCGGTGCGCAACGAAAGGTGGCAAGATCGTATGCGGCCCGCAAGGAAAGTAAATTTACCGTATGCGGAAAGTGCGCTCAAAACCACGCTGTGAGTTCTTTCGGACCGATTGTCAGGCCGGTCGATAAACCCACGCCGAGCGCAATCAGGATCAATGGATGCATGCTGATACCGGCCAGCAAGGGACGTTCCGCGGATTATTATTTGTGCCCCAACGGGTTTTGTGCTCCGTTATTGGACATCCCCAAATCCCTGGAATGCGCACGCATGGCGGCCATCAAAAGGTGGGACGGATGGACCTGCGATAAAGGCTCAAAACCGGGACGTATGACTCCCGAGCAGGTTGATGTGGCAAATGGGCTGCTATCGGTAGGCGCCATGCAAAACAGAGATGGCGATAGGCTAACGGCATGACCTGTGGCGCGTCAGGTTGCTACGTGAGCGGTGTCTCTGTGGCAACCCACAAGGTTCTGATCATTCGCGCTAACAAAACTCCTTTGCTCTTTTCTGGGCGAAATCTATGAGGGAGATGATTGAAACCAATGGGTAAACGGTCTGCATCAGGGAATGACACCATCGCTGATAGCCTTCTTTCCCTATTCTGGCGCTGGCTGGAATATGAGAGCTGCGCATTATGTCCGCCAGGCCGGAACCTACCCAGTGAGGGCTATTTTTGGCAAAAGGACAAGCTCGGACACTATCACCATGGGAGCTTCGACCTACGGACAGGGAAATTTAGACCGTGTGAATCCTCGTTTAACCTGATCCGTAGCAATGTTCCGCAGCGTTTTAAAAATGATCGCGTCCAGGAGTTTGGGGTAATCTTTAGGGGCATGGAAGAACTTTGGCAGGGGCTAGTAATCGTTGATTTTTTGGGACAGGAGGGGGAATGGCGCGAATACCTTATAGCGAAGAGGCTGTCGGTAAGGCGAGCGAAGCAACTGTTGGATCGGATTTGGCTTCACCTGATGCGGGAATCCCGAAACAGAAAGCTCCTATGAGGCTTATGCGAGTCAAGGAGTTTGCCGCATTCTATGGCGTCTCGGAATCAACCGTTAGAGCCTGGATACGGGATGGTAAGGTTAAATACCTACAGCCGGGCTGCAAAAATGGTGCGATCTTTATACCTGTAGCTGAAAAGTGAGTGCGAAACCCCTCCCGGTGAGGAGAAGGTCCATTTCGATAAAAGCGCCCGTCATCAAGATGTCTTCGAATACCGCGAGGGCCTTGGAAACCAGACGTTTTCTTTCCCGGTATATTTTAGAAACTTCTTGACTAAACACGCTAGCGTGATTATATATAGAGACGAGAGGGCGGCAATTAACCCGAATGAAACGAGGAGAAAAAGGATGGATCCGAAATATAAAGTATCTTGCAAAAGGCTAGAAGGCATCCCCCCCGAAACATTGGGGGGCTTCGAGGGAAACGTATTTTGGAGCGTCGATGGAGGGGTGGGTATTCAGTTCGTACTCCCCGATGGAAGCATTGACAATCTCCCCTGGCTCCTCCTGGGAGAAACCTTGACCTTCCCTGCCATCCGTAGCGTAGTGACGGGCGTGATCGTGGAAATCAATGGTGGTATTGCAATCAGCTCCTCCGGGAAAGGAGCCACCCATGTCTAAATATAACGTTAATTGCTCAACCTGCGGCAAGGACATGACTGTACGGCTGGTAGGTTCCTCGCGGGATATACAATGGCGGCTGGACAACTGGACTTGGTTGTGCGACGAATGTCAGGAGGCCGAGAAACTGGAAGCCTCCACGAAAGCCGCCAAGGCCTCTGAGGAAGCTGGCCTTCCGGAGCTCGAAGGTACGGAAAAACAAATCAAATGGGCAGAGGTTCTGCGCGTTTCCAAATTGAAATGGATTGACGAGGATATCGCGGAGGAAGGTATAGATGAATATGCGGCATATTGGGACGACGAAGACGAACCTCCTATAGGGGCGGACCAAATCCATCAAGCCATTGTAGAAATCAAGGGTCAGAAGGCGGCTTCCTTCTGGATAGACCGCCGAGACAGGGCGCCCCGAAAAATCATTAGGGAGTTCCTAACCCGGCCCAAGGCCCCCGACAGGGCCGAGCGGGCATTAGAGAAAGAAGCGGCCGAGGAATCGACAGTACGGCCCGGAAACACTGTCTCTGAGACGGTGGCCGAGATAAGAGTGTTACCCGGGAAAATAGAGATTCGTTTCTCTGAACGCCGGGACGATTTCCGGAAGCTGATAAAGAAGGATTTGCGCTACTCGTGGGCCGAAACCCATTGGTTGCGCAAAATTGGCCTAATGACTGGCACAGTGCAGGACCGAGCGGCTGAGGCGGCAAACAAAATCCTTGCCGCCGGATTTCCGGTTAGGGTTTTCGACGCCACGATCCGGACGAAAGCGGTCGAGGGCGATTATATCCCCGAATGTTACCTTTGGATTCTGCGCCGATCAAAGGGGGTTTTCGATGGTTGGTTTTCTATCCAGTGGAGGACGGGAGATTTCTATAAGGCCGCCAAGCGCCTTCCAGGGGCACGCTACGACAGCCCTGCCGTAGTCGTCCCGCGAGAGCACTTTGAAGAGGTTTTGGACTTCGCCAAGATTCATGGATTCCAGCTAACCCCTGGGGCCATCGACCTCGTGGAGGAGGCCCGAGCCGCCAAAGGGGCCGCTCTAAAAGTTGGCGACATCCACACTCCCAAGTCGCCAGAAAAACCTACCGGCGAACGCGCAAACCTGGAAATCCCCCAAACCGTAGAGATTCCCGATGAACTTAAAGACTAAGTTGCTCCCACATCAAGCCGCTGCGGTAAATAAACTGCGACCCATTCGAGTGGGAGCGGCCTTCATGGACATGGGGACCGGGAAAACTCGAACGGCCATCGAACTTGTTAGCCGCCGAGCCCACCGGGTGTGGAATGTCGTGTGGTTTTGCCCGGTTTCTCTTAAGGAAACCATCGCGGCAGAGATCAGAAAACACACCGATTCAATCCCTGACGATATTTGCGTGTGGGACGACAAAATCACGGCAGAAACGGTCCCATGCGCATTCTGGCATATCGTGGGGATCGAGTCCATGAGCGCCAGCAAACGAGTGATCTTCACGGCCCTTCGCGTGATCGGAGAATTCACCTTTGTGATCGTGGATGAATCCAGCTATATCAAAGGCCATCGTTCAGCTCGGACTTCCTGGATAACCGATGCGGCAGCAAAAGCTCGTTACCGGCTTATCCTTACGGGAACGCCCATTTCACAGGGTGTCGTGGACCTGTTCGCGCAATTCCGGTTCCTTGACTGGCGCATCTTGGGCTATCGGTCGTTCTATTCCTTCGCCCACAACCACCTGGAATATTCCGAGAAATACCCTGGCCTGATTGTTCGAGCGCACAATACCGAGTGGCTGGCGGCCAAGATCAACCCCTACGTCTACCAGGTCGCGAAGAATGAGTGCCTTACATTGCCGTCAAAGCTCTACTCCTGCCGCTCTTTTAGGATGACCGACGAACAGCGGGATCTTTACGAGTTCGCAAAAAACGAGTTTCTGTTCGAGTTAGACGGCGACTCGTTTGATTCGATTACCATATTTCGCTTGTTTGGCATTCTCCAGCAAATCGTTTCCGGGTTCTGGGGCCGGAAAAACAGAATGGGTGCAGGGATACTGGAAGTTGAACATAGGCGCGTTTCTACACTACTGAATGTCATTGAACAAATTCCCGAGAGTGAAAAAATTATTATCTGGGCAAAGTTTCGCTACGACATCCGGTCTATCTCGGATGCTCTCAGGTCCGAGTTCGGGGACGAAAGTACAGCCTTTTTCTACGGAGACATATCCGAAAAAAATCGTAATAAAGAGATCGTTAAATTCGCAGAAAAAGCCCGTTTTTTCCTCGCGACGCCAAGTTGCGGTGGGCATGGCCTCACACTCAACGAGGCTTCCAATGTTGTTTTTTACAATAACGGATTCAAATATGCGGAACGCCTACAGGCCGAAGATCGCAACCACCGGATCGGACAGCGCAAGAAGGTGCTTTATGTCGACTTGTGCTGCGAAAAGAGCATTGATGACCGGATCATGAGCGCCCTCGCGAAGAAGGGGAATGTCGTTGATGAGTTCAAGCGAGAGGTAGACAAGGTTAAGGGGAAAAAGTCGGCAATCGAAACGTTAATAAGGGGATTGTGATGGCGAAGAAGTACCTGGAATATGATGTGTATGAGGCGGCGTGTCGTAGAATGGAGATGGTTTTTGAAAACTTCGAAAAGATTCTAGTGGCCTTTTCGGGAGGGAAAGACTCGGGGGTTTTATTGAACCTGGCCGTAGAGTTCGGCCGCCGCAAAAAACGAAAAATCGGGGTTCTTCTTGTTGATCTGGAAGGCCAATACAAACTTACCATCGAATTTGTGGAGCGGATGTTTTCTGACAATGCAGAGTGGATTGAACCGTATTGGATTTGCCTTCCGATCAATCTACGGAACGCCGTTTCCATGTACCAGCCCTTCTGGTGCTGTTGGGAACCGGGGCTCGAAGACAAATGGATTCGACCGCTGCCGACCCATCCGGCTGCAATCTCAGATCAATCATTTCTGCCTTTCTGGCGTTATCGCATGGAGTTTGAAGAATTTACGCCAGCCTTCGCGCAGTGGTATGGGGAAGGTAAGCGGACAGCAGCCTTAGTGGGCATTAGGAGCGACGAATCTTTAAACAGGTATCGAACGATAGTTTCGAAAGACAAGGAGACATACCAGGGATGGCCTTGGACTACGAGGATGAACGGGAGCGAAGTTTACAACTGTTATCCGATCTACGATTGGGCAACGGAGGATATTTGGACCGCGAATGCTCGGTTTGGATGGGACTACAATCGGCTCTACGATATGTTTTACAAGGCCGGAGTTGGAATTCATTCAATGAGGATCTGCCAGCCGTATGGCGACGATCAACGGATTGGGCTGAATTTGTTCCGTGTAATAGAACCTGAGACCTGGGCTAAAACCGTGAACCGCGTTTCCGGCGCCAATTTCGGCAATATCTATTGCGGCACAAAGGCCCTCGGATATCGCAGAGTACAGCTTCCGCGGGGGCACACGTGGCGAAGCTACACCAAGCTACTTCTTGCCAGTCTGCCTCCCGAAGCGCGAGACCATTATGTCAGCAAATTCGTGCAATTCATGCGTTACTGGCATAGGCGCGGGTGCGGTCTCCCGGATGAGGTTTTGTCCAAACTTCCCGAGTCTGCGCGTGTGACAGACGATATAACGAATCGAGGGCGCAAAAATAAAAAGATAGTCAAGTATCTACGAATCGAAGACAGCGCCCCTCCTGATATTGAGAGCAAACATTTCGCGCCGACCTGGCGCAGGATGGCGATGTGTATTCTCAAAAACGATCATCTGTGCAAGGGGCTCTCTTTTGCCCAAACCAAAACACAAGTAGAGAGGCAGCGGCAATTAATCGAAAAGTACAAAGGGCTATGAGATGGAAATTATCATCCTGTCGAACAAAGATGCACGATTCTACCAACTAATGGGGCCGTTCCTGGCAAATCGTAGCGTGGCTAAGGAAATTGGCTATCCGATTTATGACGATGACGACAAGGAATGGCTCCTGGCCACGGAGGATGGAAACGTCATAGGCTTTTGCTACCGAAGAGTCCGTGGTAGTTCATGCACTATCGGTAGTTGCTATGTTGCCGTGAAGGAACGCGGCAAGGGGTTATTTGGAAAATTGCTTCGAACTGCGGTTAAGAAATTTATTGGAACCGTTACACTCACCACAGCCAGCCACACCATGAGTTTTATTCTCTTCCACGAGGGGTTCAGGGCAACCAAAACGCGAGGCAAGTTCACTGTCTACGAAAAGGAGTATGGCGATGCAGTTTCTAAGTCCGGTGTATAACGTGAAAGGAGTTCCTATCGAGAAGGTAAGGGCGAATGATTACAACCCCAATCGGGTAGCGCCCCCCGAAATGAAATTGCTTGAAATATCAATTTGGGAAGATGGCTTTACGCAACCAGTCGTTTGCTACTATGACGGCAACACGGACACATACATCGTCGTGGATGGGTTCCACCGCTTCACTATAACAAAGAGATGCAAGCGCATCCTTGACCGTGAAGGCGGCAAATTGCCCGTAGTTGTGATTGACAAAACCCTGGGGGAACGTATCGCTTCCACGATCCGGCACAACCGTGCCCGAGGGGCCCACAATATTGACCTCATGAGCAACATCGTGGCCGAACTCGTGGAAATGGGCAAGAGCGATCAATGGATCGCACGCAATATCGGAATGGATGTAGATGAGATTTTGCGACTAAAGCAAATAACCGGTCTTGCAGCTCTTTTTAAGGGCAACGATTTTTCGATGGCATGGGAGTGACCATGGAAATAGTGATAGTCATCGAGAATAATGGGCCAGAAATCGTCACAACCAACTACTGGGCAACGGCACTCGCCAAACGGGGTGCGTTTTTCCTTTCTGCGAATGCCGGCGCATTCAGGCTTCTCGTGCCAGAGATCCAGTTTGCCCTTATCGCCGAAATGCTGACGGCAAAAGAAGTCGTTATTTCGAGAGGCCGATGGGCCGAGCACGGCGGCATAAAGGATGCCTTTGAAGTTCTCTTTGAGGATCAATCGGAAGCTCCTTTCTCAATCCAGCTTACACGGGAACAGATCGACCGTTTACCCCTTGATTCCGACCAAGGGAAAATCTTCATTTTTTCTATCTGGACCGAAAGTGGCAAAGTGAAGGCATTCAAATGCAGATATAGGCGAGTTCTCGAGATTCCGAGTCTAAGGCCTGGGGGACAAGATTGGAGCGTTTAAGGATGGCAGATGGAAAAACGACTACGGAAGTAGCGAAAATAATTGGTGTCTCGCGCTCACGGATTAGGCATCTCATCGCAGATGGTAAGCTCAGAGCAACGAAGGTGGGCCGTGATTGGGTGATAGCTAACGACGATATCGAGTCGTTGCGCGAGGCAAAAGGAGGTCGTCCAAGAGGGGGTGGACGTATGGACTGATAAATATACGCACAGACTGATAAATACGCATATTGATTTGTGCCGATAAATCGGCCATTATTTCCTAGACTGCAAAAATTGCCTCCAAGGCGAGCAGTCATCAACCTAAACAACCCAAGAAAGGGGCTGGAAGCCGACTGGAAACAGCGGGCAACCTCCAGCCCCGCTAACTTTTTGTAGTGCCCCCAGCTAAGGCCGTTTGGTCCACCCTCCCAGGATCAAGCGGCCTTTTCTTTTACCTTCGAAGGGGAAAGAAAATGGACCACTTCTCTGTCGGAAATATCATTGTAAGCGGTATTGGAGCCGTAAATCTAGGATTCATCGTGTGGTCCGTAAAGACAGTTATAGCCCCTCTTAAAGTTGTAATAGACGGCATGCAGCGCGAGATAGACAATCAGAAGAAAAATATCGAAGAACTTTATGGCTACAAGAATAACACGTCAGAGCGCCTGACCAAAATAGAAACGGTCCATAAGATTCGGGGATGCAACGAGATTAAATCCTCCCGAACTTAAAACCAGGAGTCGTCGGCCAGCGCTGAATCCATTGGAGTCGCTCCCCAGGATGTTAAATCCGGGATGAGCGCATAGAAAGGAAATGACCATGAAGACGCTATTACTCAGGGCAGGTATTCTTTTGTGCGCGGTTTTCGCTTTTAGCGGTTGCGCGGGCACCGGGTTAACCGTTCAGTCTCCGGTCACAACCAACCCGGCAGCGGTTACGACTTCCGATGTAACGAGCTATGTAACGCCCTGGCTTCAGGCGGCGGCAAACGTGGCCAACGCTCTGGCTGGGACAAACCTTATCGCCGGTGGGGCTGTAGCGGCGGCTGAGACCATCGCCAACGCCGCTCTTTCCGCTTTCAGCGCCTCACCTTCGCCTTCTACCCTAAACACGCTAAACAACGCCATGGTGCCCGTCTACCAGCAGGTTAATAAAAGCGCTCCGGCGGTAACGACCGGGAAATCTTCCTAACACGAACGAAGTTTTCACAAGGAGAAAAGCCATGAATTTCGACCCTCATTTTATCGCTGCCCTGGTGGGCCTCATCATTTCCGAAATCATCCCGATTGTCACCAAGAGCAGATACGGGGGCATTATCCACGCGGTCGTAGCCCTGCTTGGAAAACTCTACTCTTCGCCGGCCGATATCACGGGGCTTAGCGCTCAGCTTACAGACCTTCAGGCCCAAATAGGAAAGATGCAAGAACCGGTAGCGGTAGCTCAAACACCGGGGACCCCTGCTACTACGACTTCCCCGCAGGGCTAAGGAGGCATAGCATGGACTTGGAATCGTTGCGTCAGGACTCAGCATTGAGAACCATGATAGCCGAAGACGAGGGGGTACGCTCAACGCCTTACCGGGACACAACCGGGCACTGGACAGCGGGGATAGGTCATAACCTTGAGTCGCACGGGGAGATGGAAAACCTTCCCGAATGGCTAAAGAAGGGCGTTCCAGACGAGGTAATCAAGAGATGGTTTAACGATGACATAGACGCCGCGATAACCTGTTGCGCTCAAATCTTTAGCCCTGAGTTCCATCTATGCCCCGACGATGTTCAACGCGCTTTGGTCGATATGGCCTTCGATCTTATGTACGAGCTTTGGGATTGGCATGACTTGAGGGGCGCCGTATTATCCAATGACTGGGATCAAGCCGCCAAAGCTATTATGCACAGTCGATTCGCCGAACAGGCTCCTAATAGATGTCGTCGGCTCGCCGACCGGCTGAGGGACTTAGCCTGATGCCGAAAGCCCCGCAGCAGGTTTGTGCTTATCCTGGCTGCAATATTCTTGTGGACCGGGGGAAACACCGATGCCGAGAGCATGCGAATGTCCAAAGGCGACAATATGAGCGACCCAGGTTAAGTGCAGCGGATCGCGGCTATGATGGCCGATGGCGTAAGGCGCGAGCGGTCTTTCTTTGGCAGCATCCTCTTTGTGGGGAATGCTTATCCGAGGGTCGCTACATTTCCGCTACGGTCGTGGATCACATTGAGCCTCACCGGGGCGATATGGGGATATTTTGGGACGAGGCTAACTGGCAATCGTTATGTTCTCGTCATCATTCAGAAAAAACGGCACGTAAGGACGGTGGTTTCGGCAATCCCGTTGGCCTCTCCCGATAAGCCAAACTTTTGGCACCCGATAGGGGGGGGGGTAGGTCGAAATCTCTGGCAGTGCGTCGATTGGACCGTGTGCCGAATCATTTTCGCACGACCGCGAATTAAAATTTGGAGTCCCAAAATGGCGATCCGAGGGCGCAAGCCAAAACCGACGGCGCTCAAAATCATAAACGGCAATCCGGGTCACCGCGCTCTAAATAAAAATGAAGTGCAGGTTTGCTCAGGAGTTCCTGAGTGTCCTGAATGGATCGAGGGAGAAGCAAAAAAAGAATGGGACCGAGTAACGACGATCCACTCGCAGTCGGGAATCATAGCACCGATCGACGGTTCGCAGCTTGCGGTCTATTGTCAATTATATGGTGAGTTCGTGAATGCTCAGCGCGAAAAGCTCCCGTTCACGGCCAACATGATTTCTCAGATGCGGGCGCTCGCCTCGTGCTTCGGGCTTGAACCTTCCAGCCGAGCACGCTTATCCGGAGTTGCAGCCGGAAAGCAAACGAACAAATGGTCAAAGCTGGATGGCAAGAAATAGTTATTGTGCCTCCGCACACAAGTATGCCCAGGATGTTTTGTCCGGTGCGATAGCATCTTGTAAATGGGTGAGACTCGCATGTCAGCGCCACATCGACGACCTGGCGCGCCAGAAAACAAAAGCTTTCCAGTACCGTTTTGACCAGGCTAAAGCCGCACGGGCTTGTAGATTCATCGAAAACCTCACGCACATCAAAGGCAAGTGGGCAGGCTCAGAGATCCGGCTTGGTCCCTGGCAGAAGTTCATTGTGTGTTCGATCTTCGGATGGGTCAATAAGCGCACGGATCTCAGGCGCTACAGGGAAGCCTATATCGAGGTGGCAAGGAAAAATGGGAAGTCGCAGTTCGCTGCAACCATAGGTCTATTTGCTCTGGCAGGCGACGACGAGCCTGGCGCCGAGGTGTACTCGGGAGCCACGACGGAAAAGCAGGCGTGGGAAGTTTTCCGGCCAGCGCGCCTCATGGCTAAGAAGGATGAAGATTTTCAGGCCCACTACGGCATTGTGGTGAATGCGTCCAATCTGGCGATCCCGGAGCTGGCAAGCAAATTTGAGCCGATAGTGGGAAATCCCGGTGATGGCGCATCTCCTCATTGCTCCATTACGGACGAATACCACGAACACAGGACTTCAGACCAGTACGACACGATGCTAACCGGCATGGGGGCGCGTGAGCAGCCGCTTGCGCTCATCATTACTACTGCCGGGTCGAACATCGCCGGGCCCTGCTACGACAAGAGGGCGCAGGTCTGCAAAATCCTCGATAAGGTTTCGGGATTTGATAACGAGGATATTTTTGGGATCATCTTTACTCTCGATGATGACGACGATTGGACGGATTTTAACAACTGGCCGAAAGCAAATCCCAACTTCGGGGTAAGTGTCTTCGAGGATTATTTAAGGGCGCGGCACAAGGAAGCGCTCCAACGCGCCTCGCGTCAGAACATAATCCGCTGCAAGCACCTCAACCAGTGGATGAATGCCGCGACGGCCTGGATGGATATGGTGGCCTGGCGGAAGTGCGCCGATCCGGCATTGCGCCCGGAACAATTCGTCGGGAAGCCTTGTTGGATAGCCCTGGACCTTGCCAGCAAGATTGACCTGGCGGAGCTGGCGCGCATCTTTAAGTGGCAAGATGACAAAGGGCAGGATCATTACGCAGCGTTTTGTAATCACTACCTCCCGGAGGAAGAAGCCGAGACGGAAGATAAGACCTATTATGCTGGCTGGGCGCGTGAAGGCTGGATCACTCTCACGCCCGGCAACATCATTGATTACGGCTACATCAAGGACGATCTCAGAGACTATAAGGGCCAATTCGAGATACAGGAAGTACCATTCGACCCTTTTCAGGCTACACAACTATCAGTTGAGATGCTTAGTGAGGGTTTTCCTATGGTTGAGATGGGCGCGACGGTAAAGAACTTCTCGCAGCCCATGAAAGAGTGGGAAGCCCTAATCCTATCGGGCAGGTTTCATCATAATGGCGATCCGGTTTTGACCTGGATGGTCTCAAACGTCATCGCGTGGCGCGACAAAAAGGACAATATTTTCCCTCAGAAAGAGCGCAAAGAGGCGAAAATAGACGGTCCCGTAGCCATAATTATGGCCCTTTCAAGGGCTTTAGCGGGCGATAGTGGCCCCATCACACTCCAAATGGACGTGCTTTCCTTCAATCGTTAGGACGCTATGG
Organism: Deltaproteobacteria bacterium; assembly: GCA_021780695.1. Lineage (GTDB taxonomy): Bacteria > Desulfobacterota > Syntrophobacteria > Syntrophobacterales > Syntrophobacteraceae > SbD1. The sequence goes on along the minus strand of JAJXYD010000033.1, from coordinate 172,383 downwards.
GAATTTTGGCGAAAATATCAGCAGCCTTCAGGCGCGGCGGCAAGTCCCCTGCACAGTCGGTTCACAATGAGCCGATGGTGACGCCGGTTGACCCTCGCAGAGTCCCCTATATCGCGCTTCCTACGCGCCAGGCAGGGGTGTTTGTAGACCACGACACGGCAATGACTGTAGGTGCCGTATTCCGGGCCGTTTCATTTATCTCGCAGTCTGTAGCCATGCTGCCATGGGTCGTTCAGCGCGAGTCCGAAGGCAGGCGCATTAAACTCACAAACCATCCAGTATGGAAGTTGATCCAGGTCCGAGCAAACCCGGAAATGTCCAACTATTCCTGGGAAGAAACGATGGTGGCCTGGGCATGTAGTTGGGGAAACGGATATTCGGAAATCGAGTTCGATAAGGGGGGGCGTCCTATCGCCCTGTGGCCTATCGAGCCCTACCGGGTGCGTGTAAGTCGAGCACAGGATCCCGAGAACGGGAGTTACCTAACCGGACCTTTGGTCTATAGGGTTACAAATGATGTCGGCCCTCAAGTCACGATCCCCGCCGACCGCATGTTCCACCTGAAGGGGCTCGGCTTTAATGGGCTTGTGGGGTACTCGGTGGTCGCGTTAGGCGCTCGGTCGATAGGTCTTGGCATTGCCTCCGAACAGAGCGCGGAAGACCTGTTCGCCAATGGCTCTATCACGACAGGGGCGATCACCCATCCTCAAAAGCTCTCTCCCGAGACGAAGGAAGATATCCGGGGTGCTTTCGCAAGCATGACGCGAGGCCATGGGCGTCGTTACAATATCCCCGTGTTCGACCAGGGCATCGGGTGGCAAGACCTCATGATAAACCCCGAGGATGCTCAACTTCTCTCTACTCGCAAGTTTCAGGTAACAGACATTGCGCGGTGGTTCGGATTGCCTCCGCACAAACTGATGGATTTGGAGCGGTCAACCTTCTCCAATATCGAATCGCAAAACATCGAAGTGGTTCAAGACGCACTCATGCCCTGGATTGTTCGCCTTGAGCAAGAGGCCGATTTCAAGCTCCTGGGGGCACGGGAACGAGGGGTCCGGACCAAGATCGAAACACGAGGCTTCCTGCGTGGAGACCATAAGACCCGCGCAACGTACTACCAGATCATGCGAAACATTGGCGTCTATTCGGCCAATACGATTTTGCGGCTTGAGGATATGGACCCGGTAGGCCCCGAAGGCGACGCGCTGATTATGCAAAGCAGTTTCACGACCCTTAAGGCCATTGTAGGCGATGAAACCGTGCAGAACGGGAATAAGCAAAAACCTCCCGCAAAGCCTGGTGTGCTTCCCGGCAAAAGTGCAGCACTCCATGAACTTGAGGACTCAGAGATCAATCACGGCATAGCGCGTTTTAATACCGAGAGGGAATTTTTCGGAGATGACGAGGGCCTGTTTAATGCTTGGATGGAAATCTACACGGAAACAGCCAGGGAAAGAATCGATGTGAAAGCGCAAGCGATAGCCTTGGACTTCATAGGGCATATTCGCCCAGGGGCGCTCCCTAAAAAGACATTAAATGTCCACCTCTCCTCATTTTCCGACAATATCATGGAGCGGGTACGTCATGCTTTGTATCGTGCATTCCATGAGGGAACGGAGGCCACAGTAGCCGATATGCCGGGCGAGTGGGCATATATAAGAGCTACCGAGCATCTAGCGGCATTTGCCGCGTCGCTGCCCGAGCCTGCGCCAAAGTCAACCCCAAAAGTTGTTGTCCCCGAAGCGCAACCCAATCAAACGACCGAACCATGGGATAGCCTGGGAAGTGATCCGCATGCCTGATTTATCGAAACTTACGCTTTTGATCGTAGACAGCGGCTATTTTACTTTTGTCGCTACGGAAATGGCGCGCTACTACGGAAAAGTGCTGTATTGCCGCCCAACCATCTCGGTTTTCCTGGAAAGTCGCCAGCATTCGATAGGTAAGGGACTTCCCGGCGTGGAATGGGTAGACGAGCTGGAACCCTCCCTGGACCGTGCGGACATCATCCTTTTTTGCGATGTTAATTTTGGTCCCCTTCAGGTTTGGCTTCAGGGCAAAGGCTATCGGGTATGTGGCGCACTTGGCGGCGAGAAGATGGAGCAGGATAAATATTTTGCTTTGGGGCGATTGGCGAGTGCCGGCTTAAACATCCCCAAAAGCTGGGCTTTCGTGCCCCAAAACGGCAAAGCTGGCCTCGATAGCGCTTGGACTTTCTTAAGCGATAAACACGAGAAGCTATGGATTAAGCCTGCCGACAAATACCGCGGCGATATCGACACGACGGCCCACTATCATCCACGCCAAACGGAGATAGATTTCAATGCCATTCGCCAGCAGATCGGCATAGTTAGGGCTCAAGAGGTAGGCGTTATCGTCCAGAAAGATATCCCTGACGCAATCGAAATAGGCCCCGATCTGTTCAGGAATGGGGCCGAGATTAGCAGCACGTTCAGTATAGGGGTCGAAGATAAAGGGATGGGATATCTTGGCCGCAAATTCTCAGAACCGCCCCCTATCATGAAAGACTTCTTCGATAAGACGGCAACGATTTACGGCGAGGTTGGCTATCAAGGCCCGTATTCGTCCGAGATGCGTATCACCCCCGATGGGAAGGTGTTCGCCCTCGATGAGTGTTGCCGTATGGGGAATCCGCCCACGGCAGGTTTGATTAAGTTCTACGGGAAAGACTACGCACTGGCCGTTTACGATTGTGCCCACGGGATAACGCCCGTTATCGACTCCAAGAACACCCATTTTGGGGAAATCATCCTTCGGTGCGACAAGTATAACGGGCGAGACATCTATGTACCTGTGCCTCCAGAGCTTCGAGACTGGCTGATGCTAAAGAATGCAAGGCAGGATGGCGAAGAGACCTATTGCGTGGAAAATGGCACATACGGACAGTTCGCCTCCATTATCGCAACGGGCAACTCCATTAAAGAGGTCGCTGGGCTACTCGATGAACGAGTCCAAAGAATGACTATGCCGCGCTTGGAGTATTTATCGGACTATCTTGGCGTGATGCTAAAGAAGGTAGCCAAGGCAAAGGAATATGCGGGGATTGATTTAAATGGCTAGACGCAGACCGCTCGATTTCAGGCAGTACGAAAACTCCCTAATAGGCCTTATCGACAGGAGGACACCCACCCGTGCGACAACCAATGCTGATTCTTGTCGGCTTAAACTGCAAGCACGTAGCCCCCGATCGCATGGGAGGCTTCCTGGATCGCATGGCGAGGACGGTACTTGGTGTTCCGCCGTGTGCGATCACCTTCGACCTCTGGAAAGCGCCCAACCCGGCACTTTTCTCACGAAAAACCGGATTTGCCGGGTGGTTGTTTTGGGACCAGGGGACGATCACGCTGGATCTTAACGCTGCGTCCAGCAAGATTACCCTCATTCTCAACACTGAGATCAACTTTTCGATCATGGACGTAGACCTTCTGTTTCGCTGGTTCTTCTCGCCAGCAAGCGTGTTGAACTCCATCCCGGTCCTGACGAGCGCGAGGGGGTAGCGATGGCTTACCATGCATGCCTGTTCAGAGACGAAGGGGACTTTGAACCTGATAGTTTCAGGACGCTTCCAGAGGAACACGATGGCAAGCGTTACGACATAATCATTGGCACGCTCAAGAACCGGGAGGTGACCGCCAAGCAATCCTTTCACTATCCGACTTATATTTGGACCAAAGATGCGGCCCGCACTCACTGAACCGATCATGACGGCCTCAGCTTCGAGGCCGCGGGAAAGGGCGAGAACATGGCTATAGCTGACATTATGGCTTTCCGGCACAACAGCAAACTTGCCGACAATGAGCCCAAATGGGGCGACGTGGACAAGAAGGAATTGCCCCGAATCGCGTTTGCCGACGAGGGTGTAGAGAACGAGGTTTCCACCTGGGGCTATCCGCACCATTGGGTTAGGGGTGGTAAGGAAAAGGACGACAATGGCCGTTTCAAGGATGGCACGCTCTACCTGCACAAAGGCGGCTTAAATGCGGCCTGGGCCGCGGCTAACGGGGCACGCTCAGGTAAGGACGCCTCGGAGGCCGTTAAAAAGCACCTGGAAGCACACAGAAAAGCGATAGGCGAGGACTCCGACAGCTCCGATTCCTGGAATAAGGGCTATCGAATCCGCAACGATGTTCCGGGCGCGATGGAAGTCTATATCTACGATGAAATAGGCCTCAAAGATTGGGACGGTGGCGGCATTACCGCTAAAAAAATGGCGAAGGATTTACAGAACGCCGGGCCTTCTCTTAAAAACATCTCCGTTCATATCAATTCTCCGGGCGGCAGAGTCTTTGAGGCTGTCGCAATTTACAACCTCCTTAAGTCCCATAAGGCCCATGTGAACGTCACGATTGACGGCATTGCCGCATCGGCGGCTTCCATCGTAGCCATGGCCGGAAACCATATCGAGATGGCAAATAATGGCATCCTGATGATTCACAAGCCATGGACCTTTGCTATCGGGAATGCTGACGACCTCCGCAAGGAAGCAAACATGCTCGACAAGGTGGAGGGAGCCATTACGCAGAGTTACCTCAACCAGTGCGCCAAGGCTGGCAAGACCAATATGGAGGGGAAGCTAACCGAGATGCTGGAGGCCGAAACTTGGATGGACGCCGAAGAGGCTTTGGAGGCCGGTTTAATTGATTCCATCGGGGAAGCCCTCCCGGCGGCGGCTTCAATCGCTTTTGATTTTAAGAAATTCGGGTTCAAGAATATTCATTCGGCCTTGCTCGCGGGCAACAGCTCTGTGAGTGCGATCCGGGCACCCCGCCAACCCCAGACGCCCGTTATCGTCAACAACTACATCACTGTGGGGTCGCAAGACCAAGCCTCCCAGCATGAGGAAAAGCCAAGTGTTCCGAGCCCTCCAATAGCCAGGACATTGGCAAGGCTAAAACTCGCATTGGCACGGGAAAGGCCGATTACCAAGCACCCGGTTTAAGATCAAGTCACAAAATAACGGCGCGCCTAAAGGGGAGCGCCCATCACTCAACCAGCCGCCACGGTTCATTGCCGTGAGCGGCTTTTTTATTTGGAGGCGACAAGATGGATAGAATCAGGGAACTCCAGGCAAAAAGACTGGAAACGTTGAACCGGGCCGAAGTAATCAATCAGATGGCTGCTACCGATAAGCGAGATCTCACCTCGGAGGAATCCACGGAGATTGACCAGCTCCTCAACCAGGTGGAGTTGCTTGGTAAGGAGATCGAACGCCAGGAGCGCATCGAGGCCAACCTGCTCGAACTCGGTCAGTCACGGGGAAGGCTTGCCAGCGCGAACGACCCGGCTAATTCCGCAGCCGGTATCTCTACTCCTTCAGTGGGGGATGTAAGACCCGGCAATCTGGCCAATCTCACCATTGTCCAAAACGATGACAAGGGTAAGTTCGGGTACAAGAATTTTGGTGAGTTTGCTTCGGATGTCAAGGCGGCTTGCGCGAAGCAGCCTTTTTTGAGCGACAAGCTTCAGCGCATCATGAATGCGCCCACCACGTTTTCGTCGGAAGGTGTGGGCGGCGATGGCGGCTACCTCGTACCTCCGGATTTTCAGAAGGAAATTATCGAGAAGGTGTACGGCGAAGACTCCTTTGTGCCACTCACCGATAATCGGACCACGCCGAGAAACACGATGGTCTGGCCTGTCGATGAGGATACGCCATGGTCTACCACGGGCATTCAAGCATTTTGGGAAGCTGAAGCCGCGCAGCTCCAGCAATCCAAGATTTTGCTCCAAAACCGTGAGATCAGACTTAACAAGGTTACTGTGCTGATCCCGGTAACGGAAGAGCTGCTGGAAGACACCGCAAGCCTGGACACCTATCTCCGCCGCAAGAGTGCGGATAAGATCGACTTTAAGATTACCAACGCTATCGTGAACGGATCAGGCGTCGGCATGCCCCTCGGTATCCTCAACTCCGCATCGACAATCACTGTACCGAAAGTCACGGGACAGCCGGCAGGAACGATTGTAGGTGACAACATCATGCAAATGTGGGCGTCCATTTATGCGCCCTGGCGGCGCGGCGCCGTGTGGCTCGTAAACCAGGACATCGAGCCGCAGCTTTTCGCCATGTATATGGCGTTCCAGAACTCCACGGGCACGACTGTGGGCGGCTGGCCTCTGTACCTGCCCTCTGGTGGCTTGTCGAATAAGCCCTTCGATACGATCATGGGGAAACGGGTAATCTACACTCAGGCGTGTCAGATGGTCGGTTCCCCGGGTGACATCATCCTCGTAAACCTCAAGCAATATCTTACCGCCATGAAGGCGGGAGGGCCCCGCGTTGACGTGAGCGCCCATCTTTGGTTCGACTACGGCATGATGGCCTACCGAATCATGTTGAGATTTGCAGGCCAGCCTTGGTGGAACAGCCAGATTACACCCCTGAACGATGCGACAAACCTTCTTTCCTGGGCAGCGGTCCTGGCACAGAGGAGCTAACCTCTTTAATCGAAAGCACTTGCAGGGCGTCTTAACGGGCGCCCTTTTCTTTTTTTAACAAGGAGAGAACTCATGGACACCAATTCCCTGGCAACTGAAAAGGTTTCTGTCGTGGGCCTCGTGCCCCCGCAGACGATCACCGCGATGCAATTTACCGCCCCCATCAATATGTCGAACTTCTATCAGGTCTTAGGCATTGCGGAGCTTGGAGCCGTCAACACGGGCGACGCAATAACCTTTGCCGCCTATGCGTGCGATGCCTCGGGCAACAATGCTTCGATTATTGTAGATGCTCAGGGCGTGCAAAAGGAAGTCGTTCTTGCCGCCTCTGCATCGAACCCGGACTCTACAATCGAAATCGGTATAAGGGCCGAGGACCTCACCGAGCAAACTTACCAGCACCTTAAATTCGGCTTGTCTTGCGGGACCACGGGAGGCCCTGCTGGCGTCGTAGCCCTAAACCTTGAGCCCAAATATGGCCCGGCTTCCAAGTTCGCCATGACCTCTGACACGATCCAGAACGGTTAATCCGTTCGGTGGATAGCGGAGGGAGCTAATGGAGAACTGGACAGTAAAGTTTCTTGTGGATTGCGATAACAAGGACTCCCGCGGCGTCTACAGGGCCGGAACGACACAGACGATTCGGGAGGACTCCGCGCGGTTTTGGATCTGGCGGTCCATGGCCGTTAGGGTTGCCGATGCCCCGACAGGTAAAGCAGCAGCCAAGGGCAGTACGGCTAAAACGCCAGCTACCGCCTTAGTCGACGCGGCAACCGAACTGCGGCAAGCCGCCACAAACCTGGAAACAGCAGAGGCCGCTCAGGCGCAAACAACGGGCCAATAAGTTCTTTGGGCGGGGAGGTCTAAACCTTCTCGCCCATTCGAACAGCCAAGGTACAGGGGAAAATGCTACTTCAACTAAACACGCCTCCTGCCGTAGAGCCAGTGACTTTGGCCGAGGTCCTCCAACAGTGTCGGTTGGATATCGTTGCGCCCGTGCTATCCTCCGGGGCACTGACCATTGGCCAATGGTATGAGATAGTTTCTTGCGTGGCGAACTATTTCTATTCGGGCTGTGCGCCAGGGGACACATTCCAGGCCACAGTCGCCACGGCGCTTGATGCCAACGATACCGTGCAGCTTATAGAAGAAGGCGCGCTACTTTCTTCCTACGCCCTGGCCGCGCGCGAGTACGTAGAACAGATGTGCGGGCCCCTTATCACCCAGACTTGGGACCAATTTGAAAGCCACTTCCCCTCAGAGTTCCATTGGTGGCGTTTCGGGATCTCTGATTGGGCAACACTCGGAGAGATTCAGCCGTTAGGAACGGGGCGAAGGCATCTCTTGCGAGGCTTCACGCTCAACCGGCCTCACGTCCAGTCAATAACATCCATAACCTACACGGATTACACGAACACGCAATACGTGGTACCCCCTACGACCTACACCTTGGTACAGGAGAACTTTCGATCCCACATAGTCTTACAAAGAGGCCAGGAATGGCCGAATGTCGAACTCCAGCGCGGAAACTCCGTAGACATCCGCTTTGTGTGCGGCTACGGCGGCACATCCTCTGTGATCCCCGAACCCATCCGAAGGGCGATCCTTCTTCTGGTTTCCCAATGGTATGAGCACCGCGAGCCCATCCTAACCGAAAAATCAATGGCGCAACTGCCCTATGCAGTCGAAGCGCTTCTTGCCAACTACAGATGGGAGGGCTTTTGATGGATGCAGGAAGCTTGAGGCACCGCATTCAGATCCAGCAAAAGACCCTGACGCCCGACGGAATGGGGAACAATACGGTCAACTGGACACAGTTTGCCCAAGTGTGGGCAGCGATATGGCCAAGGTCTGCGGGCAAGCTCACCATGGAATCCATGGAGCCACAATCTAAAATATCGCACCAAATACGAATCAGGTGGCTATCGGGCCTTACGTCGGCCATGAGAATCGTCTACAACAACCGAGTTTTTCACATCATCGCGGCACCAATAGATTTTGAAGAACGGCACATCTACATTGACCTACTCTGTCTCGAAATAACAAGTCCACAGGAGACTGCATCGTGAATAAATTGAATCTTGGCAGCGGCTTCCGGCCCCTAACCGGCTTCATCAATATCGACAGCCGGTATGAGGTTCATCCCGACCGAATTTGCGATATCACACAGGGGCTACACTACCCCAATAATTCCGTAGATGAGGTCAGGGCTTTTGATTTCCTGGAGCATATTCCCTTGGGGAAGACGGTATTTGTGATCGAGGAAATATGGCGGGTGCTTTGCCCTGGGGGAATCTTCGTGAGCTTTACGCCTTCAACCGATGGGCGTGGAGCGTTTCAAGACCCAACGCATTTGAGCTTCTGGAACTCGAATTCCTGGATCTACTATATGGACGATGCGCACCGCAATCTCTACGGGATTAAGGCTAAGTTCAAGGGCCAGATTGAGGACAAGGTTACCAGCGCCGAACTAAAGATTGTCCACACCCTGGCTCGATTGGAGGCCGTGAAATGACTTCCGACAGCATTTCCCTCGGAGCCGTCTCAATCATAATCCCATGGATCAGAAAGGACGGAATGGAGCGCTGTGTCGAGGCAATCAAGAGCGCAGCGCTATTGCCGCCACACTGTTATGAAATTATAGCGGCAGAGGATAGCGACCGGGTAGGCGTCCCGAGAATGGTCAAAAGGCTCACAGAAGAATCGTCCTTTGATCTGGTAATGTTTCTGGCTGACGATACGATCCCATTGCCCGGCTTCCTGACGAATTCCCTTGCTGCCATGGAAACACTTCCTGACGGTTGGGGCCTTGTGGCCCTAAACGATGGGGTCCATAGGGGCCACCTAGCGACTCATTGGCTTGCTGACAAACGCCTGTTACCTCTCTTGGGAGGACAGTTTTTCCATACTGGATATCGGCATACTTTCTGCGATTCTGAACTTACTACGCGTTGCCGCGAAATGGGCCGATACGCCTACGCTGAGAAAGCCCAGATAGACCATATCCATCCTCTCTTCGGTAAAGCTCCATGGGATAAGGATTACAGGCGCGTCTATTGTGAACGCAATTGGGCGCACGATGAACAGCTTTACGGTATACGCCAACGGCAAGGATGGCCAAAATGAGCCGATGCACCCATGAAGAACTGGCGGACATAGGAACCTTCCAAAACCCTCAACGATGGAAGTGTATGGAGTGCGGAGAAGAGTTTGATGAAAGGCCCGGGAGTGAAGATGAACCCGACCCGGACGACGAGGGGAGCCAGGTGGATATTTTGGCAGATATCCGGGATATTCTGGCTGATATGCGTTTGGCGCTTATCAAGATTGCGGGGATCGAATGAAAGACCTCTTCCAATCGCTTTACGGCCAGTTTGCGGCAACCTCAGGCACGCCTCCGGTTAATACCGCAATTTATAACGACCTCGGTGGTCAACTTTTTAACACCTTCGCCCCACAAGGCACTAATTACCCTTTTGCGGTTTTTCAGCTCGTATCAGATGTACCGGATTGGACTTTTTCGGATGATGAGGAAAACATCATAGTTCAGTTCAATATCTTTGATAACTCCGAATCCTCGCTAAACATCTGTAATTATTTTAGCGATTTGGATGCAATTTACCATCAAGCCATTCTAACTCTCACTGATTACGAGTGCATTTACTGTTTCCGGGAGTTAAGTCACCTCCTGAGAGATAATGAAACCGAGGGCGGCATTTGGCAATACATGGTCCAGTACCGGATTTTGCTACAGAAAAATTAACCGTTACCCACTCCTTTTGAAATTCGCAGTATCGCAACCTTCTTTTGGGAAGGCATTTTTATTTTAAGGAGAAACCCCATGGAATTAGCAATTGGATTGCCCCTAACAAACGACCTTTGCCATTCCACATTTCTAGATTCCTTTGTGCGAATGCGAAAACCCGCTTTCACCTATTTGCGGCCACGCCTTCCCTGTGCTGCGCCGATAGACAAGGTTAGAAACTCGCTCGCAGCGCAAGCGATGGAGAGTGGATGTACCCATCTTCTCATGATGGATACCGACCAGTCTTACCCGCCCGATACGATAGAACAGTTGCTTTGCCACGCTGCGCGGGGACTCGATATCGTATGCGCCAAAGTTCATCGTAGATACCCTCCCTTTGATCCCCTCCTATTGAAACACAGTGAGGGGGATTCTCAGTTTTTATACGAGACAATGTCTATTCACGAGTGGCACAACAAGGACTTGGTGGAAGTCGATGCTACGGGCTGCGGCTGCATGTTAATCAACATGAGCGTCTTTGATCGGATCAGGCCTCCTTGGTTTGAGTTTCGAGCAGACGAGCTTCCAGACGGGCAATTAAGACTCGTGGGCGAGGATGTCAGTTTTTGCGAAAAGGCCAAGGCGGCTGGCATACGCATCTTCGTAGATGCTTCCATCAAGGTAGGCCATATCGCGGCCATGATGGTGACCGAGGAAACTCACTTCATCCATTGCAAGCTTCAAGAACTGGCGAACAAACGCTCAAAGGATTTATAGACAGATTTTGCGGGATAGGGAAGCGCGCCCAAAAACGAGGTTTTCCGGACCTCGCTTCCCGCAAAAACCTCATAAACCGGAGCACTTCGGAGGTGCATTCATGAAACATAGAGACTCCATCACCAGACCGTTTTAATCTACCGCCAGTTTCGTTTCTGGCGGACTAATCCAAAACCCCATCCGCGCCCGTGTGCGAGTGGGGTTTTTTATTGGCTTCGACCAGAAAGGAAGCACCCACATGAGTGGTAGCACTGGCAAGAAAGTTGGCAAGAACTGTGCGATTATGATCGGGACGTGGGAAGTCCTCGGGATGGGCAAATGGTCCATTCCGGGCGCGAAGGCCGATCTATTGGACAGCACGGAATTTGGAGACCAATGGAAAGAATACATGATTGGGCTCCAGGACGGCGGCGAGATAACGTTTTCGGGCGTTCTTGTGGCAACGGACACAACCGGCCAAGCGGCATTGAAACAGGCTAATATGCTGAATAGCCAGCTCACGAATTTGGCTTTCATGATTGACTCGACGTCACGCTTTCAGCTTGATCTAACCGATTACCCTAACTCTTACATGCTCGTAACCGCGTGGAAGGTGGAGGCGGATAAATCGAATCTCTTGCAGACCGATTTTACCGTCAAGGTAAGCGGGGGGCCGGTAACGCTGCAATAAACATTTCTTCCCGCGCTCCACCGGGTGCCTCTCCTCGCCCGGTCGTGTAGTGGTTGCGAGTGCCTTTACGGGGAGAAAGGTGCCGTCTTAACGCAGCTCCCTTACCCACTTATTTGTCACATGGCCCCTACCGGAATTGGCCGGAATGGGGCCTTTTAAATCATGCCGAACCGCTATTATGAAAGGAAGAAAACCATGTCTTTTGATCTCGAAGACCTTAACCCGGCTGCAAGATTTTATTGGCCCGAATCCAAGGTGATAGACCCGGACACGGGAGCCGTTTCCTACGATGAATGGGTGGACCTTCGCATTGCCTCGGATGACGATGTAAGGAATTTTAGGAAAAAGCTCGGGATAAAGGAAATTATCGAGCACAAGGTTAACCCTGAAACCCGCGCGCTCAATCGGGTGATAGGGTCCAACTTCGATGAAAAGAAATCCGTGGGCTTTGCGGATGAAATTACCGATTTTTGCATTGTGGATTGGAACCTTATCGGTAAAAACGGGGAGGCTATTCCGTGCACGCGCGCCAATAAATTAAAACTCGCAAACGGTTCTCCCGTTTTCGCCCGGTGGCTAGAGACCTCGCTTAATTCTCTCAGGGAACGCATAAAGGAACAGGCCGAGGCCGAACTAAAAAACTAATAGACTCCGCAGAACGGATGGACAGTAAACCAGACTGCGGAGAATGCAGGACAGCGCACAAAATAATGGGCACTAACCCGACATGTGCCAATTGTATGCCGGAGTATATGCCTGAAAACCGTGAGGCATTAAGCCTATGGCCTCTAGTCCGAAACCAAGTGATAGCCTCCTTTGGCCAGGTGATTGATATAAACCACCTGGCCGTATGGGAGGATATCGACCGCTTTGGGATAAACAGCCCCAAGCAATGTTTTCTGAAGATCATCACCCTTTTTAACCATTTCCGGGAGATGGGGGAGAATTGATACCAAGATGGCCACAGACATCCAATGGCATGGCAAAGCGGTAATGAAGAAAGTTTTGAGCGCCAGAAAGAAGGCTCTCCGACAGGCAGGGCGCTTGGTGGCACGCAAATCCAAAAGCATTTGTCGTGTGGGTGTTGAAGAAATCTTTAGAAAAAAGGGAGGTCCAGATTGGAGCGGGAGGGTTCCTGGGACTCTCAAAAAGTCCATTAGATACCAAATGGTCAAGAAGGGAGCAAAAGTGCAGGTGATCGCAGGAAACCGTTACGCCTTCTATGCCCGTTTTGTGGAGTTTGGAACCGCCAAAATGGTTGCTCGGCCATTCCTTCGGCCATCACTCGAATCATCCTCCGAAGATATAGTGACCGCTTTTTCCGACAAAATGCCCAACTAAAGGAATCCAAAGATGCCATTGCTAGGACAGGCGTGGGTAGAGATTAGCGCCAGTACGGTCGGATTGGACGAGGGATTAGGCAAAGCCAAGGCCAACCTTACCAATGCCGTCACGGGTATGAGCGGAGAATTCGGACGGCTTGAGACCGCCATGGGACGAGCTGGTGAAGCTCTCACTAGGGCCTTTAAGTATGTCGTCATATACGAGGGCTTGCGAGAAGTAGGAAGTAAAATACGCGAACTGATAGGCCTGGGGATGGAATTTAATAAAACCATGGAAACATCCCGAATCAGCCTAGCCAGTTCCTTCATGAACAACATGAACTTCTTCGATCAGTTCGGCCATGCGGTATCCGATGTCCAGGCCCTAAATGCGGCCCTTGGTATGTCCTCTAAGATGATTGAAAGAATTCGATACGATAATCTCCAGACGACAGCCACCTTTCAGGACATGACCAAGGTCTTCACGGCATCCCTTCCGGCAGGTTTACACTTGGGCATGTCGGCCAACCAGGTTGAGCAGATAACCGTCAGGATGATGCAAGTTGCAGGCGCTCAGGGATGGGATATGAGCAGCATGGGCGCGCAACTCCGCGAACTACTACGCGGGCAAGTGCGTGCAACGAGCCCACTTTCCTCCATCTTTTCTCTGGAAGACATCAAGAAAGCTCGTGGCGACGCCCAGGCTATGTACGATCTCATCATGAAAAGCACTCAGGCGTTTGCTCTTACGGGCAAGATGACACAGAATACCTTTACCGGGATCTACTCAAACCTCAAATCGGTTTTCTCGGAAGCGGCCGGCAGAGGACTAATGGATAGCTTTTATGATCCGCTAAAAGATTTAATGTCAAAGTGGATGACAAATATTGCAACGGTAAATGAGCAAACTCACCAGATTGATTTTAACCCTGAATTTGTCGCCAAGTTCGAGAGCATTGGCCGCTTAGCGATGAGTGTGGTGAATGCCTTCTCGCAGATCGCTGAGAGCGGCCTAGACATCGCTTCCACCCTTGGAGATTGGAGTGATGCGGTAAGTGCTTTCGGAGACGGCATTACGGCCTCCCTGGGCATTATAGGTGATATGCTCAAGGATTTGACGGACGTTAAAGACCAGTTGGTGGAAATAGCAAAGCTCAGCCCCGCCATAACGGGTGGAGTCCCGCACGCGGGAGCGGCTGGTTTGTTGGGTGCTCTTGCGGCGGGCGCTACGGGGAAAATCCCTTTTCTTGGTGCATTGTCGTGGGGTGCTGGGGCTGGGGCAGGGCTTGGCCTTGGCGCAGGCTACGAGGCCATGAGGGCAAACCAAAAACAGGTCAAGCCCCAAAACACGATGGAGGCTACGGTAGGTTTGGCGGGGGCTGGCGCTCTGATAGGGGCCACCGCGGTTGGGCCTGTGTCCATGGGGACGCTGACCGTTCCAGGCGCGGCAGTAGGCGCTCTAATCGGAGCCATGACGGCTCTTACGGGGGCGATAATAGCGCAGACAAACCAACATGAAAAAAAGCTACAGACAAGTGCTACAGGGAAGTTACCCGCCTTTTCCCCTGCCGCTGCGTGGACGGAGACCGCTCACGGGGCCCCTGCGGGAACGTCGGCTCTCTACGGCAGGCAATGGGAGTCTGCGCTAAAAAATCTGACCCCGGAAATTGAAGGGGACATCAAAAAATACTCAAACAAGTTTAGCATCCCCAGCAGGTTACTTCGTGCGATCCTCGGTGCCGAGTCGGGATTCCGGCAAACCGATCAGTACGGAAATACTTTGGAGTCGAAAACGGGGGCATTGGGTATAGGACAAATCGAGCCGTCAACCGCACGCACTCAGCTTGGCAGCATTGACCCCCACGATTTAGAGCAAAACATCAAGGGTTCGGCACTTTACCTAAGCCAACTTCTTCAGAAATTTAATGGCGACATGACGAAGGCCATAGCGGCCTACAACGCGGGACCGGGAGCTGTGGCGAAGGCCGGAGGCGTTCCTGCTATACCCGAAACGCAAAACTATGTATCCCGAGTCGGTGGCTACATGCAATTAGAGGGTATGGAAGGACCATCTATCCACGCTACCCCCAAGACCAGCTACAAACAGTTGCCTGAAGGCCAAATGGACACCATGTTTTCCGGTATCAAGGATAAGGCGAATGCCCTTAGTAAGATGATGGCCGATCAAATGCAAAGTTATTTCGCTACCTTTGCCCAAAATTCAGGGCAAGCTTTCGAGGCGCAGGCCGACCAAATCCAAAAGCGCATGGATGATCTTACGACAAACGGTTGGAAACAGATCGAAAACGCGCAGAAAAGCTTCCTGGGAGACCAGAAGAGATTAGAAAAACAGGGAATTTCCCCTGACGCTGTGCATGGTTTGGTGGCCGCGATGGGCGCGCTGGGTCAAAAGGGCCTTCCTCAGGCAGAGGCCGAACTCACCAAGAAACAAAATATGGCCCCAGGGGATGTTAAAAAACTCGAATCGTCTGTCTCGGCCCTCTTTCAGACATGGACCAACGGATTGCAGCTCGTAAATTTCCTTCAAACTAATGTTTCGAGCCAGCTCATGAAACAGGCCGAACTTTCGGATACCCTGCGCGGAAAACTCAGCATGGCGCAGCTAAACGAGCGGCAGGCCCAAATGAGTGGAACCTACAAGGATCAGATCGACGCACAGATAAGACTCATCCAGGCACAGGAGCAATCAGCCGAACTGCGAAAACCTCCAGGGCAAGTCTCCGCGATGCGTCAAGTTGCAGGGGCTCAGGTATCGGACCTTGAAATGCAGAGAAATGGCTCTGTATTCCAGAATCTCATGGGCATGTTCAGTGACCAGATGCGAAACATGAATACCAACCTAAACCTTGCGACGGGTCTATTCCAATCATTCAACCAATCACTTGATATGGTCAGTACAACCGTTTGGCAGATGATCTCTAATTTTCAGCACATGGACACTTTCGCCGGGGGCGAAGAATTACGAAGACGACTCCAGCAGCTCGGCTTTAATATCGCCAATATGTTCGGAGAGGCACTTACAAAAAACCTGATGCAAAAATATATCGAGCAGCCGCTCTTTAATCTTTTTGGAATCGGGGGCGATACGGGAGCAAGCGGTAGCCTTACGGGACTTGCAGCGGCGGCTCAGGCGGCAGCGCAAGCATTATGGTCGGTTTCTGGATCGAGCGGCCCAGCCGGGATATTGGGTTCCTCCTCATCGAGCAGCGGTATTATGGGGTTTCTTTCAAACCTTCCATTTATCGGGGGCTTATTCGGGGGAGGCGCGGCCATGTCGGCGGCAATGGCAGCTACGCCTTTTGCGGCGATGGCGGCTTCCGATGCCGCTTCAGCGGCAGCTCCAATAACTCTGGACAGCGCAATGACCTTTGCCCAGGGTTTGAGCGCTTATGCTAATGGCGGCATCACATCAGGGCCTTCTCTTGTGGGGGAAGCCGGAGAAGAAGCCGTCATCCCGCTAAACGGTGGCCGATCCGTTCCGGTAAGTCTCAAGGGGGGCGGTGGGGCAAGCATTACTATCCATGCCCCCATAACAGTAAAGCACCAAGGTGAAGACCAACAAGCCGCACGTGCCCAAGGTAGGGAAATCAGCTACGCACTGACGGCCCTAGTAAAGGAGCAAATCCATAAAGAACTGCGGCCAGGTGGAATATTGAACGGGACAATAAGGAGTTCCAAGCCTTGAGCTATCAAACTTTGCCCGTAACGCCATCTTACCAGTCCGATTTTCCCTATTCCGCTCGGGTCCGCAAGAACAGTTTCGGCAAAGGAAACGGCTACGCTCAGACGGCACCCGATGGGATTAACACTATTGTCGGAGCGTTAAATCTCGCCTGGAATGCCCTAACGCTTACCTCCAAGGTGGCCCTTTGTGAAAACTTCTTTGAACTTTTAGCCGGAAGCACGCCATTTTATTACACTCCCTATGGGCAAGCGAACGCGCTCCTTTGGAAATGTTCTGATTGGGACGTTACGCCACTATCACAAAACCTGTTCAGGGTTACGGCTACCCTGCAACAGAGTTTTGACCTAACAGGCAGCTAACCCATGAGCAGCTATCTAACACTTCCCATAACTCCGTCATACGGCAGCGATTTTAGCCAGAAGGCCAGACGTTTTCAAAATCAGTTCGGGGACGGTTACAGCCAAACTGCGGTAGATGGACTTATCGCTACAGCGCAGACACTAAACCTCGAATGGAATGCGCTATCTTTGGCAGACAAAGAATCCCTTTGTGAAAACTTCTTTGAACTTTTAGCCGGAAGCACGCCATTTTATTACACTCCCTATGGGCAAGCGAACGCGCTCCTTTGGAAATGTTCTGATTGGGACGTTACGCCACTATCGTCGTACACCTTCAAGGTCTCGGCAACAATCAAGCAGAGTTTCGATATCACAAATCCGATAATCTATATCCCGCCAGGAGGCACATGGGCACCCCTCATTAAAGACCTTGTAACTGGAGGGGTGTATCTCATAGGGACCGAGAGCGGAGTGCCGGTAACCATCCCTTCGTCTAACACCACAACTATTATGGTCTACTACTTGATAGACGTGGCAAATAACGGCGTCTATGCGCTCACCTGCTCATCGGGAGTCCTTGAATTACAGGCCGTGGATTTGAGCTTTTTCTCTCAGGCCGTAGCCTACGCGGTGGCAGACCAGATTACCGGGGGCACGTATCAAATCGTATCTGATAACGGCGATTTAGCGGCGGAGCTAATATGAGCGCACTTTATTCATCGCCTTACGTTTCAGTGTGGTGCGGAACTTGGAATTCGACAACGGCTTACGTTCCAGGAAATGGGGTTGTCTATAATGGCGTGGTCTATGTTTGTGCGGTAGCAAATACGAATCAGGCCCCATCTGGTGTCAGCAATTATTGGATAATTGTCGCGGTTTGGCTCCCAGGGGCCTACGTGGACGCTACCGGCGCGCTCAATAGCAAATATGACATTCCGGTAGTGGATTTAGGAACGCCCGGTTCGGGGGCCACCGCCCGGCTTAGTGGGCAGGTGAATTCAATAACGATTGCAAACGCCTGTACTCTACAATTTCCAACAGGCGTTACCGGCAATAGGGCCTCCATTGAAATTTGGATCACCAACGGAGGAGCTGCCACTATCACCTGGAACCCTGTTCCGACATGGGCGAGTGGCGCGCCAACCCTTAACACATCGGGTAAGAATATTGTCTATTGTGAGTCCATTGATGGTTGGGCAACTGTTATCGCATGGAAAACCTTGTAGGAAGGGAAAAATGAAAAAATACCTAATTTGTGCGCTTCTTTTTTTTGCCCTTGTGCCTCCATGTAAGGCGGCTTATTTGGGGCCATTGATGGGAGGGGTAATTGTCGGCCCTGGCTTTAATTATTGCACATGCGCAAACCTACAGCTTGACACTACCGACCCTTACCTCCCGTTATCGGGGTTAGTGCCCGTTCCCGGCACTAACAATGCGAGGTGGCAGGTAGGTCTTTACGACAACTGGGCCGACTCTCAAAAAGCCGCGAAAATATGGATCGAATTAAATAGTAGCAGCCCCTTGTTTGCAGGAATTTCGGGGCCTGCCAGCGGTAATTGGGGCCAGTTTGCTTGCGATTATTATGAGATATACTTTCATCCATCGACAACAGACCTTAACCCCTCTGATGAAATCACCCAAGTCGTCTTGTTTGGTTTTTGGACGAATGAAACACTTTCGTGTTTTTCCGGGATAGCGCAACCTTCGTCATTCGAGTTCCCTTGTTGGGGATTTTGATAGGGAGGAAACACGATGGCGGTTACACTTTACAGTTCCACAGATACAGGGGCACCCACACTCACTAACCAGCCAGGGAATATCGTTGCAATCCTCGATGCTTGCTTGGTGAACGGCTACGGGTCGCAAGTTGCCGCAGGTTGGACGACAGCATACACAGGGACTAGCCAGCGTACTTACCAAGCCGCATCTGGCAATAAGATGTATCTTAATATTGACGACTCGCAGGCTACGAATTGGTACTCTCGCGGATTTGCGACAATGACGGCTTGGAATACCGGGACAGGGGCCTTTCCAACAACCACTCAGGCCAGCGGGAACGGAACCGCGTATTCTCGCGGTAATTCTACGACAGTAGATCGTGAATGGTGGGTAATAGCTACCCCAACCTTCTTCTATTTTATTTGGGATTACACGGAACTAACGTGGTCCACAGGTTCTGTACTCTACGGATTTTACTTTGGAGATTTTCCATCATACAAAGCGAGTGACCCCTATTCGTCACTCATTGCCGGGGGCTCTTTGCAACAATATATATTCGCCACATCCAACCCCGGAACATCTACAAGTTATTCGAGTTACTTTAGCGGATACATCGCTCGTAAATACGACGGAATAAGCATTTCGAGCCCGTTTATTTTGTCTCCCGTATGTGGTTACCTTTTAGCAGGGGCAGGCGGTGGCCAACAAATAGGGAACCCCGGCAGCTATTTTGCATATCCCGAAACCGTAACAAGCAGTCTGTTGGTATCGCCATTTTATATAATGGAATGGACCGGCTCGAATCCCGCGCTAAGGGGCTGGATGCCAGGGCTCTACGGTCCAGCCAGTAAGCAGCCGCTCAACCAAGGTGATACTTTTACGGGGGTATCCGGATCAAACCTTGCCGGTAAAACCTTCCAGGTTTTCAACTATATCAACGGATCTGTTGGGCAGATATTCCTTGAGACCTCAGACACATGGCTAAGCACGATGTGGCAATAGGAGTGAGAGGATGGCTAATCAAGGCGCGATAGGGTGGGGATTCTTGCATACGTGCGAAATTGGGGTTTTACCAGGGCTTCCGGTCCAGATAAACCGAATCGGATTTAATCCAAACTGCCAGAGATTTTTAGCGGCCTTTAACATTTTGGGAATATCTACCGATTCTGCGATCAACCACACAGGACAGACACAAGCCGCTCTGATGGATCCGCTAAACGGATACGTTGCCGGGTATCTCTATACCGATTCAACTAAGACCGCACCGGTCGCAAACCAGCCGATTTATCTTATTAGCCGGGAAACGCGGCAGCTCGTAGGAGTGGAATTTACAAATAGCACCGGGTACTACGAGTTTGACCAACTGCC
This sequence comes from Deltaproteobacteria bacterium, assembly GCA_021780695.1. Lineage (GTDB taxonomy): Bacteria > Desulfobacterota > Syntrophobacteria > Syntrophobacterales > Syntrophobacteraceae > SbD1. The sequence goes on along the minus strand of JAJXYD010000033.1, from coordinate 152,276 downwards.
CGCGAGTCTACACTATATCGTGCTGACTCCAGGATACAACAGTACGGTAAATGGCTTGGTGGCAGACAATATAACCCGAGGGGTACATTGAGATGTCCAGCTATATGCCCCCGACAGTTCCAAGCGTTGACCTAGAGTATGACACAACCGCATATAGTCCTGAACCCGGAACAGCGGTTACTCTTTATTGGGGAGCAAGCCCTGCGCCGCCCCCATCCTCATCTCAGCCCTTTCCAACGTGGGGGTTTTAAGGAGGGAAAGTGAAGAAAGTATTAAGTCTAATAGTTTTCATACTCATAATGGGTGCTTCTTTATGTGGCGCTCAAATTCTGAAAATTGAACCCAATGTTTCGTCTTGGCAAGGGCAATGGGTCTCCACGACAGCATACACTGTTGGAGAATCGGTTTCCTATAACGGACTTAATTATGTTTGCACTGTTGCAAATACGGGAATTACCCCTTTGGGAAGCACGGACTGGCTTCCATTAAATATTATGGGATTTGTCCCGATCCCTGTGGTTGCCTTGGGCACTCCGGCGGCGAGTTCAACGACTGTTATGTCTGGGCAGGTGGACACTGTAACGATTGCAAACGCCTGTACTCTACAATTTCCAACAGGAACCACAAATTTTCGATCAGCCATTGAAATTTGGATAACCAACGGAGGAGCTGCCACTATCACCTGGAACCCTGTTCCGACATGGGTGAGTGGGGCGGCTCCAATTCTAGCCACGTCAGGACAAAATATTATTTACTGTGAATCCCTAAATGGATGGTCAAGCGTAACCTGTTGGCAAACGGAGTAGAAAACATGGGAAATATAGCCAACGATGCCTTGATGCAAGACCTCGGGCAAGTCTTGCAGTTTTTCCAGCTAGACCTTACGAGCATAAACCCTTCTTACCCTATTACCTATTGGGTGCAATCGGTGGCTACCTCGGCGTCATCAGGCATTACGACAAATAGCCCTATCATCTGGACCCTGGAATACCCGGAAGGAAGCACGCCACAAACGATTGTATGGAATCCCATAGACTTGCAGATTGACCAGTGGGAAACGTCAAGCCAGGGGGCCTTGCCCCGTCCAAAAATAAGACTCGCGAACGTTCTAGGGGTTTTCACTCCTTCCATTATCGCATACGGCGACATGGTGGGCGGAACTGTCCGTAGGTTTCGGACATACGCCAAATATCTTGACGGCCAACCAGCCGCTAGTCCTAGCGCATACTACGGTCCGGACGAATGGCGCATTGAGCGAAAGGTAAGCCAAAACCCGCTTTACGTAGACTTCGAGTTGGCTTCCTGGATGGACCAGCAAAACGTAAAACTTCCCTATCGAACGGTCATCCGAGATTATTGTCTTGCCCGTTATCGGGTCTACCGCAATGGGGCCTGGGATTATTCGAGCACTCAATGTCCTTACACTGGAACCGGCTATTGGGACCAGTACGGAAATGCAACTATTGTGGTGGGCCTGGACCAATGCGGGAAGCAAAAAAGCGATTGTCTTTTGCGATTTCCCAATCCTGCGGCTCTACCGTTTTGGGGTTTCTTGGGCGTTGAACGCATCAACTTATCAGGGGGCTATTGATGGAGCTTAGCGCGAAGACCAACGCCAGCATCCGGGAGCATGTCCTCGGCTGTGCTCCCATGGAGGCTTGCGGCTTGGTTGTAGCAAACACCTACCTTCCTTGCCGCAATATTGCGGAAAATCCAAAAACCGATTTCCTGATAGACCCTCACGATCAATTGAACGCTGAAAGGGTAGGTGCCATCCAAGCCGTGATTCACTCGCACGTGGATCAACGGATAAAATCGCTTAGCAAGCAAGATATGACTTCACAGCAAGAAATGGAAATCCCATGGGGTGTTGTCTTCGTCCGGCATGGGCTCGCCTCCGATCCGGTTTTCTTTGGAGACCAAATAAAACCGCCTCCGCTTGAGGGAAGGGAATTCATCCATGGGATCTATGATTGCTGGACTCTTGTTAGGGATTACTTCCGGGTAAACCACAAAGTCACGATGCCTAACCCTCCGCGCTCCTGGGGTTGGTGGGAGATGGCAGCGGGCAATCTTTATCTTGAAGGGATAATGGCCGGCCTTCCCTATATCCAAAATATTGCCTTCGAGGATAACCGCGATCTCGTTAAGCTCAGGGCGGGTGATATCGTTTTCGCTGCGGTTAGAAGCGACAGAATCAACCACGCTGCCATTTATCTTGGCTCGAACCTCATATTAAACCACATGGTCGGAGGTGGCAGCCGAATCATGCCATTGTCTTCTGGAGCATCGTCCATACGGCATGTCTGCCGGTACGTGGTGGAGGGGCCCAATGCTTAGGCGCATAGTCTTTCACGGGTATCTAGCCGATGAATACGGGCAAGAGATGGCGCTAGACGTTGCCTCTGTCGGGGAGGCTTGCCGAGCCATTCAGGCAAACCGGAAAACCTTTTACAATAAAATCCGAGATGGGAAGTTCCATATTGTCGTGGGGGATAGATGGGAGGCCACGAATTGCCTTTCCGACAAAGAGCTTAATCTGAACGTGGGGGCCGGGACAATCCATATCATCCCGGTTATCGCAGGATCGGGGGGCAACGGTTTCTTTCAGATCGTGCTCGGTGTGGCAATGATTGCTGCGGCGGTCGTAATGGGGCCTGTGGGCCTCGGTGTGGGTGGCTTCATGTCTGGAGCCATGGAGAGCGGCCTTGTTCTAACGGGCGCGCTCATGATCTTGGGAGGCGTCGCGGCCCTTTTATCCCCTACGCCTGACCAGCACAATTCCTACCTATTCAATGGGGCGCTTAACACAACGGTCCAAGGCGGTCCCGTCCCGGTTATCTATGGAACCATGATGGCAGGTTCCACCCTCATATCTTCCGGCCTCAGCAACGCACAACTATTGGGTAATCCGGCTACATCGGCCTCAGATGGAACGTGGTGGAATGTGGGCGTTGGCGAATATGCGATCAATCTCTACACAGGCCCAGCCACAAACGGAATAGGTTCAGGGATACCGCTTCCACCTGGGATAACTATTTCCCCTGCCCCAACCGCGCAGAAGGTAACGATGGGGCTGTATATGCCTTACGTATGGACTGAGGCCGCCGGAGCAAACCTTTCTCTCACCTTCACGGCGGCTGGGGGGGACTCGATATCTCATATTTATGTCGATGGGTTGGACGTCTACGACGGCACAAGCAACCCCTTCACCTATACTTTCACTAATTTGCAAGCCAACCACCACCTTAGTGTGGCAGGGACTTAAAGAGCATGTCGAGGATAACAGGGTCAGGCGGTGGAAGTAGCAGTAAGGGCGGCAGTGGTGGAAGCGTTGGGCCAAACACTCTTCAATCGGACACGCTGGCAAAATGGATTTGTCTGGTGTGCGAAGGCCCGATTCAGGGCTTTGGACCAAATCCCGTCAATCAACCCCTCGGAGGGGTTTATCTAAATGACGTGTTGGTGCTTACAAATCCGCTTGAACTTAACGACGAAGACCTGACTTGGAATTACCTGATAAAATCCTTTGAATACAGGTACGGGGATTCCGTCCAAACCGTTATGCCGAACTTTAGCGATATAGAGTCGGTGGAGGTCGTAGGCACGCAGGTCTACAACACAACACCCATCGTTGCCAGCACGTCAGGGCCGGGCGTTGACTCCGTTCGCGTTACGGTTGGGGTTGGGTCTTTGATCTATACCGATCCCACCTCGGGGGATGTGTCGGGCACTTCCGTTGCAATCCAGATATGGATACAGCCATTTGGGGGCGCGTGGCTTCTTGCGGTAAACGATACAATCAGCGGGCAGGTTTCTGGTTCTTATCTCTGCGACTACGAGTTTCCCCTTCCAGACAATACCCTCCAGTACAATATCAAAGTCGTTAGAATAACGGCAGATTCCAATCAACCAACCCTTCAGAACACAACTTACTTCGCGTCCTTTACCGAAATACAAAACGTTAAGCAATATTATCCAAATTCAGTCCTCGCAGGATTTTACGTCGATTCCAAATACTTCGGGTCTTCGATGCCGCAATGCGGCTTTTTGGTGAATGCCCTCCTGATCCAGGTTCCTTCCAACTACTATCCGAATCTTTTAGTTACCGGAATGACGGCTGCAAACCCAGGCACTGTCACAATCACAAACCATGGCATACCTCTAGGAACATCCAATTTCCCGATGAGCTTCTATGGAAGCACTGGATGGTCCACCTATCTAAACGGGGTGACTTTCGACCTTTGCTCTGTGGTTGATGCCAATACGATATCGCTGGGCCTGGACGCCACGAATGCGCCAGCCTATCCGGCAGGGACTACCGGAAATGCCCTCGCCTACGTTGGAACATGGAACGGCACTTTCAAAACCGTGTGGTCCACCAACCCGGCTTGGTGTCTTTACGACCTATACACAAACACACGATATGGGCTTGCGGTATCTCCCGCGCTGGTTGACAAATGGGGCTTATACACCATTGCTCAGTATTGTGACGGCGTTGTCCTCGATGGCTATGGAGGCTATGAACAGCGCTATACGATGAATTGCATCCTGAAGCAGCAAGATAACGCAGCAAAGCAGCTCGCGTTGATGGCTAGTTGCTTCCAGGGCTCACGTTACAACTCTTCTGCGGGTGTCGGATTCATAATGGATCGCTATCAGACACCCGCCGAGTATGGCCCAACGGTTTGTCCTGCAAATGTAATCGGGGGGCAGTTTTCTTACTCCGGCTCTGCATTTTCTGATCGGCACACGGTCTGTCTGGTACACTGGAACAACCCGGAACTTCTTTACAGAAAGGATATCGAGGTCGTAGAGGACAAGGCCGGGATACTTGCCTATGGGTGGAACCAGGTTGAGATCACGGCCTTTGGTTGTACTTCAAGGGGACAGGCCCATCGTAAGGGTGCTATGCTCCTTGATACAGAACAAAATTCTACGGAGATAGTCACTTACCGAGGCGGCTATGAGCACGTCATGACGATGCCGGGGATGATTATCCCGGTCGCCGATCCCAGCTATGCCGGGGCGAGATTCGCCGGGCGCATGGTATCCTTTGTCGATACCGGAACGGCTTACAGTGTCACCCTGGATGCACCCGTAGCTTTAGAGCCGGGCGTCAGTTATTTGTTTGGGTGCATAGTCCCCAATTCTTCCGGAGATGGCTATATCACCCAATCGGCAAGCATCACTACGGTGGCAGGGACAACGGCCTTACTCGCTGTGGCTTATAATTCCTGGGCTGCGTTGCCCGCAAATGGGACGATCTGGACAATCTCTGATGCCAGCGGGAACGGGATTGAACCAAGGCCCTTTGTCGTAGTCGCTAAAAAAGAAGTGAGCGATATTACCTTCGAGATAACGGCTGTTCTTTATGACCCCACAAAATATGACCGGGTCGAGGCAAATTTGAGTCTACAGCCTCCAAATTACACATCTCTATATTCCCCCGTGACCGTGCTTCCGGCTCCCGCAAACCTAGCCGTTATTGCCGCATCTGCCCTGGATTCGGGCGGGATACTGAAACAGAAAACGTTGCTTTCGTGGGAATGCTCCGGGATTACAGGGACATCGACCACTTCCAACACAATCGCTACGGGTTCACAGACCTTCACAATGAATGCAGGGCTTGCCCTCCAGGCAGGGCAACGCATACGGGCCATGGATAGTGCCGCGCCCACTACCAATTGGATGGAAGGTTCCATTTCCTCCTATTCGTCCCAAACGGGCATTCTGGTGATGCTCGTAGATACAATCCTGGGAAGCGGGACCTTTGCAAGCTGGTCACTTGCGCAGCAAAGCGCCCAGGTGAGCTATTTCCACGTTTGGGCAAAAAGTGTTACGACAGGCGTGACCACAGACCTAAACACTACCGCCGATAGCTTTATCAATATTGCCCAACTAAAGCCGGATCAATATTTGTTCTCTGTCGAAGCCTTCACATCTTCCGGGCAAGGGAGCCAGACAGGCTATCTCGATTACACGCTAACCCAGGTTGTAACGAGCACGGTTGCTCTTGGAACCAACGTTACATCCTCTACGGGATCGGTCTTATCCGATGCGGAAGTGATAACTTCCCAGGGAACGGCAGCGCTCATTGCCAACCAAGGCGCTCTTGCAACGCAAAATACGGTGGCGTCCGGTCAGATCGTGGCAGGGATTGTCACAACCTCGGAGATCGCGGCCAATGCAGTCACAAATCCAAATCATGCTTACGGGGCCTCATATAGCGGTTCTGGCATAATCGAAAGCCTCACAGCAACTTTTACAGTCGGCACAAATGTCTTGATAGTAGCCAGTTGTGGCTCGATGACTTCAGCCACTGCCGGGACAGCTCTTCCGAGTTTGCTTCTCAAAGATGTTACTCTCGGAGTAGACTATGCAGTATCCTGTAACAAAGGGGCGCTTGGTGCGGAGCCCGCAACTGATGCGGATTTTGTTCAGGCGGCCGGGGCGGCGGTGGCTCAACTTCAGCGGGGCTCAACGAACATAGGACCGCAGATTGTTGCGAATTTTGACGGAAACGGGAACGGGACAGGGTTTACATTCGTGTTCTTGGATAGTCCTGGTCCTGGGACGTTCACTTACAATCTCTCTGCCCTCTTGAATGCGACTTTTACGGGTATTTCTTTACAAGCTGTGGAATTACTGAGATGAGCAGGCAATCTGCTGGGTACTACCGATTTAGTACCCAGGATTTTTTTCGTGCTTTGTAAGTACTTGATTTTTTGATCGGGACGACTGGATTTGAACCAGCGACTTCTGCGTCCCGAACGCAGCGCTCTACCAAGCTGAGCCACGTCCCGATCCAATGGTGCCGCATATTTAACAAAATTTCCCCATGCTGTCCACTCACTTTTGAGATTATTCTTGCGGGCAACCCGCGATATCTATGGCCGGGGCTTAGCCGAAATCGAAAGGCTTTCCCCCCGGTCGAACTTCTCTTCGCCCAATTTCTTATAGTATGAGCGATGCAGTTGAATCGCGGCCAAAGGATTGTGACCGGTAACCCTGTCTTTTACGACAAGCACGGTGCAGAGCCTTTCTGAAAAACGCATCATCAAGGAGTCATGCCCCACGCATAATCCCATCAAGATATTGAAGTCGGTGGATGCCGCATTGAGCACCTTTGCCTGAGTTACGGGGCTACACATCGTTTCGTATTCGCCGGGGGTGATTTTCTGCTCGTCCAGGAGGCCCAAAAATTCCTTGGGGGTTCCTCCCACCTTGCAGATGACTGAAGCAACTTCAAAGCCTTGTTGTTTTAAAATATCGGAGACTATCTTCGCCTCATCTTTAAGTCCTGCGCAAAAGGCGAGTCCGAGTCTTTTGTAGCCCATTTTGTGGGCAAATTCGATGGTTTCCTGGATTCGGGGCTTAACGGCATAGCGAATGTGGGGGTTGTCCTTTTCGCCATTTACATAACACTGGGCCTCCTGAATCGAGGCGTTGGCGGCAAATTCAAGATTTTCCCCTTTTTTGTATTCTTTAAGGGAAAGTTCGATCACTTCGGGCAAATTCAGAGTCGGGCAGGAAGCCGGACCCTTCCCGTCTTCGTAGCGGCAGATGGTTCGCTCTATTTTGCAATCGGCACAATGGGGCAATCTTTGGTCTTGCGGTTTCATTGCTGTCTCCTTGATTGGGAGTTTTTCCCGGCGTTATCCCTTTCCTCGATAAGGTGTTCGAGGAGCCTGCTAAAGGGCCAATCGATGGAATGTGGCGTGACGACGGCATAAATGGGCCTTGGGAGGTCTTCCTTTTTGAAAAGGTTTATAAGAAGGAAAACGCCCTTTTCCGGAATATTATAGAAAAGAAGGACTTTTTCATCGGATTGGAGGATTTCCTGACCATGACCGTCGGTGTGGATGATCGTTTTGAGGGGAAGATGCCCCTGGTCGCTTGTTATGGCCGAGGCAAAGGGGGCGCCGATTTCGCCAAGAAGCGCATCCAGTTTGTCTTTTTCTTCCCGTGTGTAGTTCCAGACAAGAAGTCTTGGTTTTTTATCCATGGGTTCGCAACTCCTTATTGTCGCGTGGAAGGCCATTATTTATACACGGGGCTTCCGGCGGTAGTTTCGCAAAAGTCCCACTACCACCCCGGCAATTTCAACCTCGCGGGCGGGCGCCCGTATGGGCTTCATGTTCTCATTTGCGGGCCGCAGTTCCATATCCTCGCCATGGCGGTAGAACTTCTTGACCGTTGCCTCCCCATTGACCAAGGCCACCACGGTTTGTCCGTTTTCGGCCTGAGGCTGCCTGGCGACAATCAGGATGTCGCCATCCCGGATGCCGTCGTCAATCATGGAGTCGCCTTTTACCCGCAGGGCAAAGTTGTCGCCGTTTCCAAGGAAATTATCGGGCACTTCGATGGAGCCGGGGACTTCGACGGCTTCTATGGGGGCGCCGGCGGCCACAACTCCCAGGAAGGGAACCGAACCGCCTCCAATTGCAAGAGGGGCCACTTCCAAAACGCGTTTTCTGTTTTTAAAGGGAATCCTCAGGTGGCCTCTTTCTTCAAGCTGCCTGAGATGTTTTGCGACTGCATTTAAGGATTTAAATCCCATATTGATTCTAATCTCTTCATAGGAGGGCGCATGGCCGTGTTGAGCGATGTAGTCTTTTACAAACCGGTAGACCCGGTCCTGTGCCGGGGTAAGTCCTGCCATGCGATAGCCTCCTGGCCGGGTTTAGACGATCAGCCGATAGAGGTGCTTTTTAAAAAAGCGATCGGCTAAGATATCCCGTTAGGTGAATATTAGGTGAAAACCCGAAAGGATGTCAAATATTTCCTTTCTCCCCGGCCCCGGTTTGCAATAATGTCGGGATGTTCCATGCGGTTAACGAGACTTAATTTAGGATTGACACGGGGCCGGGATTGCCCCACATATTATGGATAATAATTAGAAAGGAGAGGAGAGCGTCATGAAAAAAGCAGCTTCCTTTTTTACCCTGCTGCTGGTTGCGGCTACTATCTGGATAGCACCCATGGTTTCCGCATCGGCTTATTATCATCATCACGGTTATTATTATTACGGGCACCACTGGCACAACAGGCCCTGGTATCACCACCACTGGCGCTACAGACACTACCGCCATCACCACTACTACTATTATTATTGATAGAGAAGCAGGACTACCTTGCCGGGTGGGCGCGGGGCAACCTTCCCGCTCGCCCATCCGGCAAAAGGCCTGGCGATTGAGCTACCTGGTTTTGGCCACGGCGAGGGACTGGACCGCGGCAGCAAGTTGGTGGCTAAGCGTTGCGACGGCACGGCTTTCGGCCGATGCGATCGGGCTAAATCCCTCACCGGCTTCGACCGGTTCGATAACCCTGGAGTGGTTCATCAGCAGGAGCTTCTTTCCTTTATTGCCCAAGATCTTCCAGTTTGCCTCCAAGAGGACCTTTTGGCCCTGGATTTTTTCGAGGTGGAGGATATCCAGGGTAACCTGGTATTTAACGGGAATGGAGCGACGCCAGGGGAAGGTGCACACCTGTGCGTTTGGAAGCTGCCCGGAGAGGTCGTCGGCAACAACGCGAGCGAGGTTTTTGTCAAGGGGCTCGGCCCACCTGTCGAATTCGGCAAACTGGAGCGTATCGGGGGAGGGTTTGGTGGCGATCTGGGGCCGGTCGAGGTAGGCGGGGATAGTTACGGGGCCGACTCCCAAGACCATGGACTGTGCCGGGGCGGTCTTTGTCAGCGGCGCAGGGCCCTGCATGGAGCGTAGAATATAATATTTTACCGGAGCGGATCGGGCGCAGCCCCCAAGGGCCGCGAGCGAAAAGATAAGAGCAACAAACCTTGAAATCCTGACTCTACCCATAGTGACCCTTCCTCTTTAGCAAAAAAGCAATCCGCCCTCGATTGCCCTCTATTTAACTTTTCCCCGCACAAGCGCTTCGGGGTGCTGGTCCAGATAATCGGCCAAAATCCGAAGGGAGCGGGCGGCGGAAGCCAACTCGTTCAAGGTGGACAAAAGCTGGACACGCACGGGGGAGTTATCGGAATTAAACCCGTCCAGGGTGTTGTTTGCCCCTTTCATGGTTACCCCGGCAGCCTTTAAGGTTTTATTCAACTGAGCGACCACACCGGGAATGTCGGCATTGAGCTTAGCGGAAAGCCGGGCGGCATTTGTGAACATTTTTTTCGATTCCACAAGATTGAGCTTTGCGCTTTTGGCCAAAGGCTCTACCTGCCTGTTCAAATTTGCCAGAAACAAGTTGGCGGTCTTGACGGTTTGAGCAAGGGAGTCGATAGCGCCGCTAATTTGGGGGGAGGCGATAATTTTTTCCGTTGTATCAAGAGTATCCAAAAGCTTATCGGCGATCTGTGACAAGGGAATTTTCTGAACTGTTTTCGCTATTGCCGCGAAGGGGGATTCGATAGTGGGGATTTCTTCACATTTGGAGGCTGTATGGACCAATCTGACGGGAGTACCCGGAAAGAAATCGAGATGGATGCCCAGTTGGCCCGTTATAAGACTTTGCATGGAAAGTTGAGCCCTTAGGCCGCGGTTTATCAAAAGCTGAAGGAATGTAGCGCCGTTTTTGCTCTCTTTTACGATGTTTTCGAGTTCTACTCCCGTTCCGCCAAAGGAAACCTTTCCAGGGTCGATTTCTATATAGACCGGGATCTGGAGCGCAAGGTTTTTTTTGTCCAATACAACTTTTATATCGGTTACCGTACCGATCTTGACGCCTCTAAAATCCACCGGAGCGCCGACATTGAGGCCCGCTACCGAGTCGGAGAAGTAAAGAACGAACTCCTTGTGCTTGCTTAGCAGCTTGCCGGACCCAAACACCAGGAGCCCCACCACTATCAGCGCCACAGCCCCGACGACAAAGCCTCCGATCAGCTTGGTATTGGCCTGTTTGCTCATTTCTTAAAGCCCTTTTCGATGATTTTTAGCATTATTTTCATTACCGCACGTTTTTTGAGGGTTGGCCCCGGGTGAGAAAATTTCTGATTTTAGGGTCGCGGCTTTCCACGAGCAGCTTTTTGGGATCTCCCACGGCGATCATGGTCCGGGTTTCCGCGTCGAGAAAAACCGAATTGCTTCCAATGGCGAAAATGCTGGCCAGTTCATGCGTAACGACAACCAGGGTGGCACCGAGGCTGTCTCGAAGTTCGACGATGAGTTCATCGAGGCGCCGGGCGCTTATGGGGTCCAAACCGGCGGAGGGTTCGTCGAAGAAAAGAATATTGGGATCAAGAGCCATGGCTCGTGCTATACCGGCGCGTTTACGCATGCCTCCGCTGATTTCGGAGGGATAAAATTCCTCGAAGCCCGCCAGACCCACAAGCGAGAGCTTGAGTGAGACCAATTCCTTGATTTCAGCCCGGCTTAGCCTCGTATATTCTTTTAGCGGAAGGGCCACGTTTTCGGCAAGGGTCATGGAACTCCAGAGGGCTCCGCTCTGGTAGAGGATGCCGAAGCGGGTCATAATGTCTTTTCTTTCCTCGGGGCCCGAATCCCAAAAACTTGCGCCGTTATAGAAGACATGGCCCTTCGCGGGTTCCTGCAAGCCGACCATGTTTCTTAGCAAGGTGCTTTTGCCGCACCCGCTTCCTCCCATAATGATAAAAATATCCCCGCGGTTGACGGTAAAGCTAAGATCATGCTGAATCACAAAGCTGCCGTAGGCCATCGTCAGGTCCCGCACTTCGATGCAGGCCTCTTTATTACAAAGAGCATCCATAAGGAGTCCTAAATGCCTATCCTGTCGAATATCAGGGTGAGAAGGGCGTCCGAGACGATGATGGCCACAATGGCGGTAACGACCGCGGAGGTTGCGGACTCGCCCACGGCCGATGCGCTTCTTTTGCACTGCATGCCGCGAAGGCAGCCGGAAAGGGCGACCATGACGCCAAAGACCGCTGCCTTGATAAGACCGGGCACAAACTGCATCAGATTGAGTGCGGCCTGAGTTTCATTGAAATAGTGAACAGGCGAAATGCCAAGCAAACAGATTCCGACTATTCCGCCGCCGAGGATCCCCATCAAATCCGAGTAGATACAGAGCAGTGGAAGCATCAGGATAAGGGCGAGCATTCGGGGCATAACAAGAAAGTCCATCGGCGAGATGCCCAGGGTTTTGAGCGCGTCGATTTCTTCGTTAACCTCCATGGTTCCAAGCTGCGCGGCGAAGGCGGCACCGGTTCGCCCCGCCATGACTATTGCGGTCATCATGGCGCCCATCTCCCGGGCCATTCCGATGCCGACAAGGTCGGCGACGTAGATCTGGGCTCCGAAAAGTCTTAGTTCGACTGCTCCGACAAAGGCCAGAATCAGCCCGACGAGCATGCTTATAAGAGATATAATGGGCAGGGCCTGCGCGCCGCATTCCTGTATAAGAAGGGCAAGGTCGGAGAGATTGAACTTTGCCTTTCCGCGCACCAGCCTGGCAAAGGAGAGGGAGGCCTCGCCGATAAAGGAGACCATTTCCCCGATGGCTTGGGAAAGCTCCAGAGCCGCCTCGCCGACTCTGGACAAAAAGGGCGTTTTCTGGCGCTCTTTTCCGGTGTCTTTTTTCTCCGGAACAGCCTCTGCGAGTTGGAGCAGCCGGACGATCCCCTCGGGAAGCCCTTTTCTTGCAACCTCGATAGATTTGGACCCGCAGAAGGTCGTAAGCTTTGTGAGGAAAACCAGAAGGCTGCTGTCCCAGTCGCCAAGTGCGGAGGTGTCAAAGGAGACGCGCGAGGGAAGCGGTTTTGCCCCCAATCGGCTTTCCAATTCCTCGGTTGGGGCAAGGCCCTCCCGGATATGCCAGTTGCCGCCAATACGAATCACGAGTGTATCGTCTAGTGTCCGGTCGAAACCTATTTCCATTACTTCCCGCCGTTTTTCGGCAAAAGCGCGTAAATATTGCGCAAGTTGCTGTTGAGAATTTTCCTTAGTCTAGCCAGAGGGCTTCTTTCTGTCCATTAAATTTTTAAGGGTTACTTAACGGCGGCCAGGGCGAAGTGGATATGCTCCGAAGCGTGGTAGCCGTCGGTACGGCCGTGGAAGTAACGTTTTTGGATCTCGGGTGGGGCAAGGTCCTCGAGGAGGCGCAAACCGACTCGATCGAGGTCGGAGCTAAGGGAGGCTGGAGCAAATTCGGTTTTAAGCGGCTCTCCGAGGGCCTTGAGGGAATCTCCTATGACTTTCAGGCGTGCGGCCTCTTTGGGGTTTGCGGCCCTATTGGGTTGGAGGTAATCGAAGACGACCAGGGAGCCCGGGGGAGAAATCCTCGCCAGGGCGGCCAGGGTATCGAGGATGTTTACTCTGGACAGGTAATAGGTGACTCCAAGCCAGCTAAAAAATGTCAAAGCGGCGGGGTCGTAAGGGGGACGGGTCCCTAGCATATCGAGACTTTTTTGCGTGAAATCGACCGGTACGAAATGGAGGCCGGGGGGAATCGTCCAGCCAAGCTCCGCGATGCGGTTGCGTTTGAAGGCCTGTGTGGCGGGATGATCCACCTCGAAGACCTCGACTTTTTTTAGAGCCCTCGGGCAGCGGAAGGCAAAGGTGTCCATCCCGGCCCCAAGGATCACGTACTGTTTAATCCCCCGGCCGATGGCAACTTCCAGGGCTTGATCGGTATATTTGGCACGGCTAAGGACCGTGGCGGCCCCGGTATAGAGTTGAAGCGCCCGCCGCAGTGCGCCTTCCTCGCCGAGGCAGGCCGTCTCCTCGGAGGCGTCAACCGATTTTAGCCTCTCTATCAAATGCTGCCCGATGAGAAAGCGTTCCTTTTCTGTGAGCAACCCGTACGCCAGAGGATCGTTGAAAATCAGGGGGTGGTCAAACCGGGCGTGATAGCCGCGCATGAAGGCGGTACCAAGGGCGGTAAGGCTAAAAGCGTTCTTATCCATCCTCATCATCTCCCGAAGGGTTGAAAAGAGAGCGAAGTTGTCACTCTTTTCCGGCAGTATTCACATCATTTCATTATCTCTGTTCCGGCTTCTCCGGCCACAGCTTTTTCAATGGAGTCGATGGAGCATATTACGGCGCGGCTTCCGCCGGATTTTAGGAATTGCAGGGCCGCCTCGACTTTGGGTCCCATGGAACCCGGGGAAAAAACCCCCTTGCGCAGGCATTCCCGGGCTCGATCGGCGGGGAGGCGGCGCAGGAACTCTTCGCCTGGAGCTCCGTAGGAAATCGCCGCACCTTCCACATCGGTAGCGATTAGGAGCAAGTGCGCGCCCACTTCCTCGGCCAGTTTCGCGCTTGCCAGATCCTTATCTATAACCGCATCCACTCCCTGAAAACCTCTTCCGTGCCGGATTACCGGAATGCCTCCCCCACCGCAGGCGATTACAATGAAGCCCATGGCGATCAATTTTTTGATTTCCCTCTTTTCGATAATGGTGACGGGGCGTGGAGAGGCGACCACCCGCCTGATGCCGCGTTCGGTTTTAACCGTCGGATAGGGGCGCGCGGCCGGATCGTCTTCGTTTAGAACCGGCCCTATGGGCTTTGTGGGTTTTAGAAAACCCGGGTCGTTTTCATCGACCAGCACGTAGGAGAGCACCGTTACGATGAGTTTTTGGTGTTGGCCCTCCAACCGTGTGAGTTCATTATCCAGGGTGGATTCGATCATGTAGCCGATCTGTCCCTGGGTCTGGGCCACAAGGATCTCCAGGGGGAGTCTGGGGACTTGAGCGCAGCATTCCTGCTGGAGGAGAAGATGTCCCACCTGAGGGCCGTTTCCATGGGTGATTATGAGGCGAAACGTCCTGGAAAGGCGCGCTATCTGGGAAACGGGCACCGAGAGGTTTTCGAGCTGCTCCCGGATCGTTCCGCTTTGGCCTTTGCGGATAAGAGCGTTTCCTCCCAGGGCTACGAGCAGGATCGGCCGCATTAGACAATCCCCTTGTCCGCAAGTCTTTGAAAGACAATATCTTGTAAAAACGGGGGAGTGTGGTCCCGGTATTCATAGCGGACCCTTAGCATGGGCCTGTTTACTTTTAGCAGGCAGCCAAGATCGGCGGGGGTTGAAAAGAGCACCAGGTCGCAATCGGCCCTGTTTATGGTTTCCTCGAGGTCTTTTATCTGCTGTTGGGAATATCCCATGGAAGGCAGCTGGGTTGCCAGGTGGGGATAAAGCTCGAAGGTTTCTTTGATGGAACCCACCGCAAAAGGCCGGACATCAATTATTTGAGCGGCTTCGAATTTTTGGGCCGCAATGGTTGCGGCCCCGAAAGCCATTCCTCCGTGGGTAATGGAGGGTCCGTCTTCAACGACCAGCACACGCCGGCCCCGGATGCGCACGGGATCTTCGACCGAGATGGGAGATCGGGCCAGGACGATGGCTGCCCCGGGGTTGCTGCGGGCGATATTGTTTGCCACTTCCTCCACTTTTTCAGCCGGCGCGGTATCGACCTTGTTAATGACCGCGACGTCGGCCATGATCATATTGGTTTCCCCCGGATAGTAGAGCAGTTCATGGCCGGCCCTGTGAGGGTCGAAGACAACGAGGTGAAGGTCGGGAGAATAAAAAGGGGTATCGTTATTGCCCCCGTCCCAGATGATTATGTCGGCCTCGGCTTCGGCGCGCTCGAGAATCAGGCCGTAGTCTATTCCGGCATAAACGGTAATGCCCCGCTCAACCAGGGGTTCATATTCCTCGCGTTCTTCTATGGTGCAATTGTTGGATTGGAAATCCTCGTAGGTCGAGAGCCTTTGGACGGCCTGCTTTCGCAGGTCCCCGTAGGGCATTGGGTGGCGCACGACGACAACGCGTTTGCCGGCCTTTTCTTTTAACAGCCCGGCAATCTTTCGGGTGGTCTGGGATTTTCCGGCCCCCGTTCGCACCGCGCAAACGGCTATAACGGGTTTGTTGGATTTGAGCATGGTATAGGTGGCGCCAAGGAGGATGAAATCGGCCCCTTCAGCCATGGCTATGGCCGCCTTGTGCATTACGTGCCGGTAGGATACATCGGAGTAGGAAAAGGCGACAAGATCGATGCGGTGTTTGCGGATAAGCTCGGCCATGTCGCGTTCGGGATAAATGGGGACACCTTCGGGATATAACGCTCCGGCGAGGCCGGGGGGATAAATCCGGCCCTCGATATTGGGGATCTGAGCGGCGGTAAAGGCGATCACCCTGTAGCGGGGATTTGAGCGGAAGTAGACATTGAAGTTGTGGAAATCGCGTCCGGCCGCCCCTACGATTATCACTTTTTCAATCATTTAGACCTCCTGGAAACGCGGCTTTCAATAGAGCGAGAAATTTTTCCCTGGGGATTTCTTTTGCGCCCAGGCTTTTTAAGTGGTCCGTTGGCACCTGGCAATCGATGAATTGGAAATCAAGCCGGCGCAGGTAATCGGCCAGAGCGACCAAAGCGACCTTGGAGGCGTCGCTTACGAGGGAAAACATGGATTCGCCGCAAAACGCCCTGCCAAGAGAAATTCCGTAGAGGCCTCCGACAAGTCTATCTTCAAAATAGGTTTCAACCGAATGGGCAAACCCCATTTCATGGAGCTTTTCATAGGCTTCCATCATTTCTCCGGTTATCCAGGTTTGCGGGCGGGCATTTGCGCAAGCGCGTATAACCTCACCAAAGGCCCCGTCGAGCGTAACGGTAAAAACCTTCTTTTTAAGAGTGCGGCGGAGGCTGCGCGAAATCTTGAGCTCAGAGGGCAAAAGGATCAGGCGGGGGTCTGGAGACCACCACAGAATGGGGTCTTCCGGGGAATACCAGGGAAATATCCCGTGGGCATAGGCGAGCAGGAGGCGTTCGGGCGACAGATCGCCTCCTACGGCCAGAAGCCCCGAGGGGTCCGCAAGCGAGGGGTGTGGAAACATGAGTTCGTCTGAGAGACGATAAACCGGCATAAAAGAGTTCGAAAAAGGGAAAAAGTTAAAAAACAAAAGTTAAGGCCCTCGCCCGGGCACAGTCCGGATTAAGTATCCGTACAGCGCCAAAGGGGCGAGGCGCAAGCATTAAATCTCGATCAAAGAGTCCTGTTCGGGTAATCTCCGGGTTGGACAACATCTCTTGGACCGAAATTAACTAACGGTTTCCTGCTCCGCATCCTGGGTCGCGGTTTTGTCTGGAAACTGGAAAACCAGGTTTTTCGTTTTGAGGTCCCCCGAACCTTCCCCGAGGGCTTCCTCGGGCCTTGAAATCTTGACCCTGCCGCCTTTTACCAGCTTTCCAAAAAGGATCTCATCGGCCAGGATGTCTTTTATCTCCGACTGAATGAACCGGGCAAGGGGCCGGGCCCCGAAACTGGGGTCGTAGCCCGATTCGGCCAGCCAACTCCTGGCCGCGGGCGTAAGTTCGAATCGGATATTTTTCTCCGCCAGCTGCTCTTCTATTTCCATCACAAACTTATCGACTATGCGCTCCATGATATCGATGCTAAGACCGTTAAAAGGAACGATTCCGTCCAGGCGGTTACGAAACTCGGGACTAAAGAGGTTCTCGACGGCCTTCATGCCCTTGGCCACCCGGGTATCCTGGAGTTCGGCGCCCGCAAACCCGATCAGAGGCGCGTTCATCTCCCTGGCCCCCGCATTGGAGGTCATGAGCAGGACAACGTTTCGAAAATCGGCCTTCTTGCCGTTATTATCGGTCAAGGTCGCATGGTCCATGACCTGCAAAAGGATACTGAACAGATCCGGGTGTGCCTTCTCGATTTCATCGAGCAGCAAAACCGTATAGGGCTGCTTGCGAATGGCGTCGGTAAGAAGCCCTCCCTGGTCAAAGCCCACATAGCCCGGAGGCGCTCCCACCAGACGGGAGACCGTGTGCTTTTCCATGTATTCGCTCATATCGAAGCGCAGGAAGGAATTGCCCAAAACCGCCGCAAGCTGCTTTGCGACTTCTGTTTTTCCGACGCCGGTGGGGCCTATGAGCAAGAAGGAGCCAACGGGTTTTTCGGGAATGCGCAAGCCGGCCCGCGACCGCTTGATCGCCCTTACAAGCATCTCGATTGCCTGGTTTTGGCCGAAAACGGTCCTTTTGAGTTCCTCCTCCATGTTCTGAAGCTTTAATTGATCGGCGGAAGTGACGCTTCTGGCAGGGATTTTGGCAATCCTTGCAACGACGGTCTCGATATCGCGCACTCCCACAATTCTTCGAAGTCTTTTGTCTTTTTTGAGCCGCAGACCGGCTCCGGTTTCATCTATAACGTCTATCGCCTTGTCGGGCAGATACCTGTCGTTTATGTACCTGCCGGCCAATTCGGCCGCGGCCTTAAGGGCCGCATCGGTGTATTTGACGCCGTGATGCTCTTCGTAGTAGGATCTAAGCCCCAGGAGAATCCGGTAGGTTTCCTCCACAGAGGGTTCGCGGATTTCCACCTTTTGAAAACGTCTGCTGAGAGCCCTATCCTTTTCGAAGTGGTTTTTATACTCCTCGTAGGTGGTTGAGCCGATACAGCGCATGCCTCCGGCCACCAGCACGGGTTTTAGGATGTTTGAGGCATCCATTGTGCCTCCGCTGGTCGCTCCGGCGCCAACCACGGTATGGATCTCGTCTATAAAAAGGATCGCCCCGGGTTTTTTCTTCAGTTCCTGAATAACGCCCTTCAGACGCGCCTCGAAATCCCCCCTGAATTTGGTCCCGGCGATAAGGGAGCCCATATCGAGAGCGAAAATTTCAACATCAAAGAAGGCCGAGGGCGTCTGCCTTTTGAATATATTGAGGGCAAGGCCTTCGGCTATGGCGGTTTTTCCCACGCCGGGATCTCCCACCAGGATCGGGTTGTTTTTCGAACGCCTGCCAAGGATCTGGAGGGTTCGCAAGATTTCCTCCTCCCGTCCGATAAGGGGATCGATCAGGCCCTGGCGAGCCTTTTCGATAAGGTTTACCGTGAAGTTTTCAAGCGCTCCCGTCTTCTTCGCCTCCTGATCGGCGGAGGCGGGGGCAAACTCGCCTTCCTCGAGATCGGTCAGCTTCGAGACGCCGTGGGAGATATAGCTCAGCACATCGAGCCGGGAGACGCCCTGGGATTTTAGAAAATAGACCGCGTAGGAGTTTTCCTCGAAAAACATGGCAGCCAGAATGTCGCCCGCGCCGACCTCCTTTTTTTCAGCACTCTGAACGTGCATGAGGGCGCGTTGCAAAACGCGCTGCACTCCAAGCGTCTGAATCGGGTCCTGCTCGACTCCCTCGGGCAGTTTTTCGGATCTTTCCTCAAAATATTTTTCCAGCCGTTCTTTGAGCTTTTCGATGTCCGCTCCGCACTGGAAAAGGGTGCGCCTGCCCGTTTCGTCGTGGAGGATGGCGTAGAGGACATGCTCCAGGGTGAAGAATTCGTGCCTGCGCTGTTTGGCTTCCTTAATGGCGGCCGCAAATGTGAGTTCAAGTTCTTTGTTTATCATTTTAAGCTTCTTCCATGGTGCACATGAGCGGAAAACCGCTTTTTTTCGCCAGATGGCGCACGATTTCCACTTTGGTTTCAGCTATATCTTCGCTAAAAATCCCACAGACGCCCAAACCCTTTTTGTGCACCAAAAGCATTATCCGGGTGGCTTCAGGGGCGCTTTTGTGAAAGACCTGCTGTAAAATTTCGACGACGAACTCCATGGTAGTATAATCGTCATTGTGAAGCAGAACCTTAAACATGGGAGGCAGTTCAACCTTCTCTTTAACCTCTTGTTCCAGCCCCTCCCAGGAATCCGGCTGATGCTCGTTCATCTGCGTTTCTCCGAATCGAATTGAAAGCAAGGAAAGTCTTCTGCTCATTTCCATTAATTATAATATAATGTATCATTTTTTAATCGGACAGTATTGAAAAGTATAAGTCTACCTGAAAATGGAGAATGACCTTGGCAGGAAACAGCTTCGGACGGATATTTTCGGTAACTACCTGGGGAGAATCCCACGGCCCGGCCCTTGGGGCCGTAGTCGAGGGCTGCCCGCCGGGCATCGCTCTTAGCGCCGCAGACATCCAGAAAGACCTGGAGCGCAGAAGGCCGGGCAAGGCCCTCACCTCACCCAGAAAAGAAACCGATGCGGTCGAGATAGTCTCGGGGGTCTTCCAGGGGCTTACCACCGGGACCCCTATAAGCTTGATCATCTATAACCGCGACGTTCGAAGCAGCGATTATTCCGATATCGCTCAACTCTACCGTCCCGGCCACGCGGACAGGACATACGTCCAAAAGTACGGCTTTAGAGACTGGCGCGGCGGGGGAAGGAGTTCGGCAAGAGAGACCGCGGCGCGGGTGGCCGCGGGGGCTGTGGCAAGAAAGTATCTGGAAGGGTGCGGGATTTTCGTCGAGGCCTTTACCCGGGCCCTGGCGGGAATCGAGTGTACCCGTGTGGACAGAGAGGAGATAAATAAAAATCCGCTCTATTGCCCGGACCGGGAGGCGGCCGAAAAGATGGAGGCCCGTCTTAGCGAAATCCGGGCGCAGGGCGATTCGGCGGGCGGAATAGTGGAGGTTCGCGCCACGGGATGTCCCGCGGGTCTTGGCGAGCCGGTCTTTGACAAGCTCGACGCGCGCCTTGCCTCGGCCATAATGTCGGTAGGGGCGGTAAAAGGAGTTGAAATAGGGGAAGGTTTTCAGGCCGCGTCCATGCTCGGAAGCCAGAACAACGACCCCCTTACCCCTGAAGGCTACCAGTCCAATCACGCAGGCGGAATTCTCGGGGGCATCTCGTCGGGCATGGATATAGTGCTGCGGGCGGCGGTAAAACCCATACCGTCGATCTCAATGCCTCAAAATACGGTGGATTCACAGGGAAATCCCTGTGTCATAAAGGTAAAGGGAAGACACGACGTCTCGGCCATTCCACGGATTGTCCCGGTTCTGGAAGCCATGACCCTGCTTGTGCTGGCCGACTTCATGCTCCATCCTTTTGCAAATCGTTAACGAAGAGATTGTAAAGGGCTTCCGGGGGGGGCAATGTTGTTGATTTAGGCTCACGCGAAGACGCGAAGGCGCGAAAAAAGAGAGCAAAGAAACACAATAGGAAGCGTGTCCGGATTGACCTGAGCGATCCAGGCTTGAATTAGCCGGTCGAAGACCGGTCCGAAATCGCACTTTTCCCGGGTTCAATTCTCGCGGCTTCGCGTGGGGCCTGCCTTGCTGATTTTGGGTTTCCCTTTTTCCACCCTTCCAGAAACTGCCGTTGGCACCCTTAAAGGGTTGGTGCGACTTCGGGGTTCTTCTCAGCGAGTGTGAAAAAAAATGCCGTTCCACTTCCCGGTTGCGAGTCCACCCAGACCCTGCCGCCATGATAATCGGCTATCCGTTTTACTATGGCAAGGCCCACACCGGATCCCTCCCGGTTTTGCGCGGTCGGCAACCTCTCGAATATGCGAAAGATCCTTTCGAAATATTTGTCCTCGATACCTATTCCGTTATCGCGGACGTAGAACACCCATCGATCGTCGCGGTTTTGCGCTCCTATATCTATGCGGGGTTCAGGGTTATTCTCGCCAATGTATTTAACGGCATTGTTCACCAGGTTATAGACCAGCTGTACGAGTCGATTTTTGTTGCAGTAAACATCGGGCAGGTTTTGCCCGATGTTTACTTTAATCGCGGCGTTTTCAATATTAGGGGCAAGAGTTTCCAGGGCTTCCCTTACGATTTCTCCGAAAGAGACCATGGCCTTTTGGTCGTCAAAGCGCCCGATTCGTGAAAACTCGAGCAGATCGTCGATAAGCTTTTCCATGTTTTCGCCCGCTTTGCCAATATAGCTCAGGTAGCCTTGGGCTTCCCCGGGAAGCGATGGGCCGAAATCTTCGCGCAAAGCCCCGATAAAACCTCCGATGGTAACTATCGGGGTTTTGAGATCATGCGAGATGGTATAGACAAAGGACTCGAGTTCGCTGTTTTTAGTCGAAAGCTCCAAGACCAGTTCCTGAAGCTCTTTTTCTTTTTGATGCAATACGGCCTCTACCCGGATTCGCTCGGCGACCTCACCCAGGGCGAGGTCCCTGGAAGTCCTGTAGGCTTGCATCTTCAGCAGGAGTTGATAGAGGAGCAGACAAAGGGCTGCCGAGAGGATAAGACCAAAAGCAAGGATCCAGGGCGCGTGGGGGGAGCCTGAGGCAAAAGCCGCTTGCCCGGGAGCCATCGTAAGGCGCCATATCCTCTCGCCCACCGGTATTTGGAAGGTTGAGGAAATCCCTTTAGCGTACCGGTGGGCCTTGCCGTAATGAAAGATGGGCCGGCCCCGGTCGTATAGGTCCACGACAAAGTAGTTGATGAATCCGGCCGGCATGGCCAAAGCGACCAGGTCGGCGATCTTGAACTCCCCGCACAGGTAGCCCTGAAGTCTTCCCTGATAGATGAGCGGCAGAACTATCCGGAAGCCCTTTTGGCCGGGGAAAAGGTCAAAACAGGCCGAGACCTTATGGCCGGGGAGGCAGCGGACCGGGTTAAAATGATGATTTGCCTGCGCCGCAGGCGGGTAGGCATAGCGAATAACGCCCTTGGGGTCGGCCCAAAACATTGCGTGAAAGCCCGGATAGTCTTTAAAGATGATGCTTGCAAAGGAAAGAAAGCGCGGGCGGCCGAAGTCGTGGCCTTCATCTCTTACCCACCTGTCGGCGAGCATCTCAAGGGTTGCTTCCCGGCTGCCCATTATGGCGCCTATACGGTCCGCGGCCAGTTGCGCGGAGCTTTGAACATGGTTGATGATTAACCGACGCAGATGCTCGACCTCTACCCTCCAGAGGGCAACAGTAATGGAGGCAAAAAAAACAAATGTCAGTATGGGTAAAATTTTTCTGGATGCCGGCACGGATTCATGCTCCTGCAATGGTCGGTTCGCCGTTTACCGATGATCGGGCCGATTCGCAATGTTTTTCAAAGCCCGATTGTCGCGGCGGATCGGCGATCGTGACGCGGAAGAGCACTCCTTTGGATTCTCCGGGTTCGACCTCGACATGGCCCCCGTGCCTTTGGGCTATTTCTCTAACAATGTTTAGCCCCAGGCCCGCTCCCGGAATGCCCGATGAATTCTTTGCCCTTTGGAAAGCCCTGAAAATCGCCTCACAGTCGTTCCTTTTCATTGCCGCACCGTCATTTCCAACCAGGATGGTGCAAAAGCCCTCGCTTTGTTCGTGTGCGATCCTTATTTCGCTCAATTTGTCGCCGCCATATTTTAAGGCGTTGTCGACAAGGTTTGAAATCAATCTGGTCATGGCCAAGCGGTCCACAAGGATTTCAACGTCGGCTTCGGGCTCAACGAAGCGAATGCTGCGCTTTGCCAGCCTTTCGGAAAACTCTTCCCTGACCGTTTTCAAAAGATCGCCCAGCAGGGCGGGTTGTCTGCGCAGAGGAGCATGCTTGGCCGCTATGTAGCCATTTATCTGGCCGATAAGGTCCGCACAGTATTCCGAGGCCCGCATTATCTGTTCGCAGTATTTCCTGCCTTTCTCATCGACCTTGTCGCCGTATTGCTTGTGAAAAAGTCTTGTCAGTCCATAGACGGCCACGGTCGGACTCTTTAAATCGTGCATTACGGAATAAGCGAAAAGCTTGAGGTCTTCGGTGCTCTTGGCCAGGGCCTGCTGGGCGCGGCCGCGCTCTTCGACCTCTTTTCGCAGCTTCTCATTGGCGAGGGCGAGTTCGGCCGTGCGCTCCCGCACGCGGTCTTCGAGCTGTTCGCGGGCCCTTTTCAATTCCGCAACGGCCCTAAGGCGCTTTACCGCTGTGCCAAGCTCCATGGCCGCGCGCTCCAAGACCTCGACGGCCAGAGGCGACAACATTTCTTTTTTTTCGTCCGCGATGTAAACCATCCCCAGGATAGAGTCGCCAAGCCTTACCGGAACCAGTGCGAGGGATTCGTATTCGTTCAGTGTGCAACCGCCGTTGGACATTGCATGCAGGGATTTTGCAAACACAGGGGACATGCTGTTTGTATATAGAGAACCCGTTTGGGTAGAAAAGGGCGGAAAGGATGGTTCTTGCCCGTTTGCACTGCTCGTATAAAAATAGGTTTGGTTCTTCGGACCTGGGTCCGAAGCAACGGACCTGGGCGCGCGATGGAATTGACAGCCCCGGCAGTCCAAAGGAGCCCCTTCCTCAACCAGGCGGATTTCGACGAAAGAGCAGCCGGTAAAACGCTTTGCGATCAGGATAAAATCCTTTACCAGGCCGGAAATCTCCATGCTCCTGTTGGCAGCTTCAACAAAGCGGTAGGAAATTTCCAACGAATCTTCCAGTCCCCTTTCTCGAAGCACCTTTTTTATGACCCCCGGCAACAGCCTGAAAAACTCGCCTGTCTTTACCACATAGTCGGAAGCCCCCGATTTTAGAGCTTTTACGGCCGTATTTTCATCCCCCTGCCCGGTGATCATTACAACGGGTGCGAAGTTGCTTTTACGACGAAGATTATCTAAAAATTCCAGGCCGTTTAAACCCGGCAGAAGATAGTCGCAAATTATCAGGTCGGGCTTTAGCCGCTCGATTGCTTCCAAACAGGAGCAGGCCTCGGGAAAATGATCTATCACGGCCCCGGGAAATTCCTTGCAGACCGCCCGTCTCATCAGCTGGAAATGTGCCTTCTCATCTTCGATAATGACCAGACGCAACCTTTTCATCATGTCATCTCTCCTCGCGGTCTGAGGGTACCGGATGTCTGTTGGGAGCGAATCAGACAGCGAGAAAAATATGCAGTTTCCTCTCGGGTCCAATCCATTTGTGGGGAGTAGAGCAAGAATCCCGCCAAATGGAAGCTTAGGGGGGAATCCCTGGTGAGCTATGTGCTGCCACATTTTATAAGGATAAACTTGAGGGCGGCTCTTGTTGGGGATAATGAAAGAAAGGATATTTGTGCTTTTTTGAAATGACACACCTGAAACATTGCGGTTACAGCCGTTTCCCGGCGACCGGTGTACATATCCCTTAAGGAAAATTATTTAAGAGCGGATCTTGCCGTCCGCGGAAAGGTCATTAAATAGAGCGTGACAATGTTTGCCCGGCTTCTGGATGCGGTGTGGTCCGGGGGGGATTGCACCGAAGGTGTCGCTCGTATCGGGGGTGTCCGCAGAAGATGTCAAGGGGGTTCCGGTTTTTGGCAGATCGGTGGAATATTGTCAAAAAGCAGTTTGCAAAGAAAAAAAGTCTGTTCGAAAATAAGAAGCGGCGCTTTTTGTGTTGCATGGCAAGCGCTGATCTTTCAGCGCATTTGGAGGGAAAACACATGGATATGAGTCTTTAGGGCGGAAAATCCAGCCAAGCCCCGTATGTCGAGCGACATTTTTGCCGCCTTGGGCAAACGAGCGGCTTTGCCACCGAATGGAGGAGCAGGTCACTCTGAAGTGAAAAAGGAACAAAGATGGGCAAAAAAAACAGCGTCAACCATCCCTTATACGATCTTTTACCCACGGACATAAAGGGGTTCGATGGACTTGCCGAACTGGCTTTAGATATGCGCTGGTCATGGAGTCACGCTACAGACGAAGTGTGGCGGCAACTTGATCCCGAGCTGTGGGAAATCACGCAAAATCCATGGGTTGTTCTCCAGACGGTTTCTCGCGACCGGATTGAGAAAGTATTGGCCGATCCGGTGTTTCGCAAAAACGTTGACGGCCGGATCCATGCCAGGCGGCAGGCGTTAGATGCGCCGGCCTGGTTTGATCAAAATCATCCGAAGTCCGGTTTGAGCTGCGTTGCCTATTTCAGCATGGAATTCATGCTGAGCGAAGCCTTGCCGATCTATTCGGGCGGGCTTGGCAATGTGGCCGGCGATCAGCTCAAAGCCGCAAGCGACCTGGGCGTGCCGGTAGTGGGCGTGGGGCTGCTCTACCAGCAGGGCTATTTTCGCCAGGTGATCGACAGGAACGGATCGCAACAAGCGCTCTATCCGTACAACGACCCCGGACAACTGCCGATCATGCCCGTGCGCCAGAAAAACGGCGAGTGGCTGCGCCTTGAGATCGCTTTGCCCGGTTACTCTCTGTGGCTGAGAGCCTGGCAGGTCCAGGTGGGTAGAGTCAAGCTTTACCTGCTCGACAGTAACGATCCGGCCAACTTTCCGGCACATCGGGGCATTACAAGCGAGCTTTACGGCGGCGGTGCGGAGCTGCGCCTCGAGCAGGAACTGCTCCTCGGCATCGGCGGTTGGCGGCTTCTGGGCGCGCTGGGCATCCATCCGGAGGTATGTCACCTCAATGAAGGGCATGCGGCTTTTGCCGTGCTGGAACGCGCGCGCGATTTCATGCAGGAGACCTCGCAGCCTTTTCAGGTCGCATTGGCCGCCACCAGGGCGGGCAACCTCTTTACCACCCACACGGCAGTGAGAGCCGGCTTCGACCTTTTTCCCCCGGTATTGATCGAGCAATACCTTGGAGGTTACGCCCGGGAGAAGCTTGGTATAACGCTTCAGGATTTACTGGCCCTGGGCCGCCAGAATCCAAACGACTGTTCGGAGAGTTTCAATATGGCCTATCTGGCAATTCGGGGAAGCCGCGCGGTAAACGGGGTGAGCCGTTTGCACGGCAAGGTGAGCCGCAACATCTTTTTGCCCCTCTTTCCCCGCTGGCCGCAGGAGGAAATCCCGGTAGGGCATGTGACCAACGGGGTTCACATGCCGAGCTGGGACTCGGAGGGGGCCGACGAGCTGTGGACTGGCGCCTGTGGAAAAGAGCGCTGGCAGGGAACGGTTGAAACCTTGGAAAAGGATATTCATTGCCTCAGCGACGCCCGCCTTTGGCAATTTCGCAACTCCTCGAGAAAGTCTCTTGTAGCCTACGCCCGCAATCGATTATGCAGGCAACTGAGCGTTTCGGGCAGGCCCCCCGAGGAGATCGAAGGGGCCAAGCATCTATTTGATCCCAACGTTTTGACTCTGGGCTTCGCGCGGCGGTTTGCAACCTACAAAAGGCCCAACCTGCTTCTGCACGATCCGGAGCGGCTTCTCGGTCTATTGACCAATGCCGAGCGCCCGGTGCAGCTCATGATCGCCGGTAAGGCCCATCCGGCCGACCAGGCGGGGCAGGCGATGATCCATGAATGGATAGATTTCATCCGCCGGCCCGAGGCCCGTCCCCATGTGATCTTCCTAAGCGACTACGACATGCTGCTCACCGAGCGCATGGTGCAAGGGGTAGACGTCTGGTTGAACACGCCGCGCCGGCCCTGGGAGGCTTGCGGTACGAGCGGGATGAAGGTGCTCGTAAATGGAGGCATCAATCTCTCGGAGTTGGACGGATGGTGGGCGGAAGCCTACTGTCCTGAAGTCGGCTGGGCGATTGGAGACGGCCTGGAGCACGGCGAGGATCCGGCCTGGGACGCCGCCGAAGCCGAGATGCTTTACGATCTTGTGGAGCGCGAGGTGATCCCGGAGTTCTACACGCGCGACGATAAGGGAATCCCGACCGCCTGGGTCGCGCGCATGCGGGAAAGCATGGCGCGTTTGACGCCTCGCTTTTGCGCCAACCGTGCCGTTCAGGAATACACGGAGAAACACTACCTGCCCGCGGCCTCAGCCTACCGGCAACGTGCGGCCGATAAAGGCCTGGGGGGAGAGCGCATAGTGAAGCGGCAAGAAAATCTGGAGCAAAGATGGGCCGGGCTGCGATTTACAGACTTGCGGGTCGAAACCGATACGGACCATCATGTTTTTACCGCTGAAATTTTTCTAAACGACCTCGCCCCCGACGAGGTGCGCGTTGAGCTTTACGCCGAGGCAACAGAGGGGGACGAACCCGTCCGGGAGGAAATGAAGCGGGCAAAGACTCCGGCCGATCCGTCGGGGGTTTGCATCTATCAGGCAACGGTGTCTTCCAAACGGGCCGAGGGAGACTACACCGCGCGGGTGATACCGAGACGATCCGGGATGGAGGTTCCCCTGGAGTGCGCTCTCATCCATTGGCAACGATGAGGAGGGGGCAAAATAGATACCGGAGACGTTCTCGGTTCCTAAACCGGGGCCTTGTCCCGGGATTGGGGCGGGAGCCTTGGGTATAACTCGAAGTTCCAGGAGGCAATGTAATGACCTTGCCGGGCAAAGTAGTGTTCCTGTTTGATGTGGACAATACGCTGCTAAATAACGACCGGGTGCTCGATGATTTCAGAAGCCATCTCGAGTCCGAATTCGGTTCCGAGACTTGCGGACGCTACTTCGCCATCCTGCAGGAGCTCAACGCCGAGCTTGGCTATGCGGATTACCTGGGTGCCTTGCAGCGCTACCGGCTCGAGGATATGTGCGATCCGCGACTGCTGCGGATGTCTTCCTTTCTGGTGGATTATCCGTTTGCAAACCGGTTGTATCCAGGCGCGCTCGCGGTGCTTGCCCATGTTCGCCGGTGGGGGGAAACGGTGATTCTCTCCGATGGAGACGTGGTGTTCCAGCCCCGCAAAGTTCAAAGGTCGGGACTATGGGATGCTGTCGAGGGGCGCGTGCTGATCTACATCCACAAGGAGCGGATGCTCGAAGATGTCGAGCGGCGCTACCCTTCGCGCCATTATGTCATGATAGACGATAAGCTGCGCATTCTAAGCGAGATGAAAAAGATTTGGGGCAAGCGGTTAACGACTCTATGGTGCCATCAGGGTCATCATGCCCTCGACGCCCAATCCGGCCCTGCCTATCTACCGGCCGATCTCACGGTTTACAGCATCTCCGATCTGATCGATTGGGATTTTACCAAAATTGGGGAAACACCTTTTTTAACCCATGAGGACACGGGGTTCCACCAGGGCAGTCCTAACGGATTCCCAGACGTACAAACCACGGGTAAAGAATAGGAAAGGCATAATCACATGGGGGACCAGACTGTAACTTCGACTACCGGGGCCAAAATCTCCAGTGGTCTAACTACCGAGGAGGCACAGGCGCGGCTGGCTCAATTTGGCCCCAACGCAGTCGTTGAGGAAAAAAGACATCCTTTCAAGCAGCTCATAAGACATCTCTGGGCGCCCATTCCCTGGCTTCTGGAAGCCACGATCATTATCCAGCTCTTCCTGGGCGAGCATGTGGAAGCGGCGCTGATCGGAGGGCTGCTCGTTGCCAATGCGCTGCTTAGTTTCCTGCAGGAAGGTCAAGCGCAGAAGGCCCTGTCGCTGTTGCGCCAGCAACTGAGAGTGGAGGCGCGGGTGCGTCGCGATGGAGTCTGGGTCACACTGCCGGCCGAGGAATTGGTGCCCGGAGATATCATCCATATGCGCCAGGGCAGCATTGTGCCGGCTGACGTGCTGCTAACGGAAGGCTCGCTTCTGGTGGATCAATCCGCTCTTACAGGCGAGTCGGCCAGCGTCTCGGTTCCAACGGGCAAGGCCGCCTACGCGGGATCGATGGTGCGCGGCAGCGAAGCCAGCGGCGAAGTAACGGCTACGGGCGCACGCACTTTTTTCGGTAAAACCGCGGAACTGGTCCGCACGGCGGGATCGGTCAACCGACAGGAACATGAGATTGCCGGTGTGGCGCGCAATCTTTTCGCCGTCAATGGGGCGATGATGGCCATTGTTGCGGGCTACGCCTTCCATGTCGGAATGACGCTCGGACATATTTTGCCCCTGCTTCTCACCATTCTGCTCGCATCCATTCCGGTAGCTTTACCGGCTACCTTCTCTTTTGCCGCCGCGCTTGGCTCCGTTGAGCTCTCGCGCCACGGTGTGCTCATCACGCGCCTTAGCGCCCTTCACGACATCGCTTCGATGACGGTATTGTGCAGCGACAAGACGGGGACACTTACTCGCAACGAAGCGACGGTGCATTCGCTCTGGGCCGCTCCAGGCTTTTCGGAAAGCGAGCTTTTGCGCGGGGCCGCTCTTGCCAGCGATCCTGCCGGACAGGACCCGGTGGATGGGGCTGCCATTAAGGCTGCAGCAGAGCACGGCTATCACAATGGAGAGCTGGAGCGGATCGATTTCAAGCCCTTCGACCCGGCCACAAAACGCTCCGAGACCCTCTATCGCAGTGCAAGCGGGCTGATACGCTATATCAAGGGAGCACCCTCCGTGGTAGCGACTTTGACCGGCGTTGCTGAATCCGTCTGGCAACCGGAGGAGGAAGCCATTGTCAGGCAAGGCCAACGGGTGCTCGCCGTGGCGACAGCAACGGAGGGGCAATTTCGCCTGCTGGGGCTTGTGGGTTTTGAAGACGCCGTGAGGGAAGATTCCAAGACCGTCGTTAAGGAGATCCGCGACTTAGGCGTACGCACGGTGATGGTGACGGGCGATAACGCCCTCACGGCGCAGAGCGTGGCTGAGCAGGTGGGTATTCCAACTACGGTGTGTTCGCCTAAAAAACTGCAAGGAAGCTCCTGGGACGAAATGATGGACTGCAGCGTTTTCGCCGGCGTGTTTCCAGAAGATAAGATCAAGCTGGTGCGCGCCTTCCAGCGTCACGGTGCGGTAGTGGGCATGAGCGGGGACGGCGTAAACGATGCCCCGGCGCTTCGCCAGGCCGAAGCCGGTCTGGCCGTGGCCAATGCGACCGATGTAGCCAAGGGCGCCGCGGCCATGGTGCTGACTCGCCCGGGGTTGAGCACCCTGGTGCCTGCGATCGAAACGAGCCGACGCGTTTTTCAGCGTATAATCACCTACACGTTCAGCATGCTGATCAAAAAAATCGAGATAATGGCACTGCTGGTCATCGGGTTTTTGGTTACGGGACAAAGCCCTCTGACGCCGCTGCTCATGGTGCTCATCCTGTTTTTGAGCGACTTTCTGACCATGTCTATCTCGACGGACCGGATGGGGTTTTCGCGCAGGCCCAACCACTGGAACACTCGGGGGATCTTGCTCGCCTCCATGGTGCTCGCTGTTTGCAAACTGGTGTTCTCTCTGGGTGTATTTCTATACGGCTACTATACGTTAAAGCTGCCGATACGCACCTTACAGACCCTGACCTTCGCCACGTTGATCTTCAGCACACAGGGGGCTATCTTTTTTTTACGTGAGCGAAGACATTTCTGGAATTCGCGCCCGAGTCTTTTCCTCATCGGCGGTTCTGTGTTCGGCATGGGCACCACCGCGATTCTAACGCTGGGAGGCATTTTGATGCCCGCGGTCAGGCCTTTTCTCCTGCTGGTCGCCGTAACGGCAGGGGTAGTCTATTTTGCCTGCCTCGACTGGTTAAAGATTTGGCTTTTCTCAAGGTTTGATCTGCGATGATCCAAATGAATCTTTCAAAGGCCCCCCGGTGTTCGGTTACTTCCGAACGAAGGCGAACAATGATTGCCACGATTTCTTGTTCACGGGTTGGGATGGTTTTGAGAAATGAAGTCCAAATGAAGCGGTGGTGACCGGAAAAAAAAACCGGCCGGCCCGACGCAGTTCCGCGACTTTTTCCTCGAGCTTGCCTCGGGCGCACCGGGCCGCTTCGGAACTGCCCCCCCGAGGGTTCAGCCACCGGTTAATGTCTGGGAGCCCTTCGGGCTCCAACCCGGCCGCTTTGCTCCAGGATGACTGACTTGAATTGCCCGATTGGCTGTTTTTTAAATTCGTGGCATGAAAAATGCTATATTTATAGGGCAATTGCGTTAAGGCACCCAAAAGCTTTCCCTTTACTTCCTTTTGCTTTTGGGGCATAAATCAAGAGTTAAGGACATGTCGTGAAGGGGACACATACGGTGGCAAGCGCACAGGGAGTGATTCCAGCCGCGGCCCCATCCGAAGCTGGGACAAATGCGGGCGGCAAGGCCCACGAGGGCGCCGTTAGCTTTCGAGGTATGCTGCTTCGAAGAAGATGCGATTCCTGCGGTACGAGGATAAGTGTTTTCGGGGAAGCCGCCGGTCGAGTCCTCATGAGATGCCCAGAGTGTTCGCGCGAGTACGTCTTTTTTTATCGCTCCGAATAAGCTCCTTCCCCCTTTTTTACCGTTTATAAGAATAGTCGTTCGGCCTCCCCTTGATTCCTTGACTAAAGCAGTCCAACTCCTTGGCACCGGATGGTTTAGAGTCTTTAATGTCGGGATTTTGACCTGCAAGCGGGGTTTTTGCGCGCCAAGTGACCGGTCGGTCACTTTTTTTTTGACAAAGCCTTTGGGAGATTCATATAATGACCACATGGTCATTTCTGTTTAGGATGTGAGGTTCCCATGGGTGCGCGCGATACATTTAAAAAGCTCGATGAGGCGAAGAAGTCCAGGATACTGGATGGCGCGGTCGAGGAGTTTTCCCGCCACGGGTTCCGGCAGGCAAGCCTCAACCGGGTGGTTGAAAGAGTGGGTATTGCCAAGGGGTCTATTTTCCAGTATTTCGGCAGCAAGGAAGGCCTTTTCACGGTTATCTTCGATTATGCGGTTGAGCTGGTGCGGCAATCGCTGCGGCAGGTAAAAAAAGAGACCTGCGAGGAGGACTTCTTCGGGCGCATAAGTGAGAGCCTGCTTGCGGGAATCCGTTTTATAGAGCGCCATCCGAGGGTGTATCGCATTTATCTCAAGATGATTTTCCAGGAAGACTTTCCGCTTCGAGCCGAATTTTTACAGCAGGTGCATCTTTTTTCCGCCGAATACCTCAGGCCGGTAGTAGAGGCTGGAATTGCTTCAGGGGATCTACTGGCGGATACGGACATAGAGATGAGCGTCTTTATGCTCGACGCGCTTATGGACAGGTTTCTCCAGGCCTACTGCGTTTCTTTTCTCGACGCCGGGGCGAGTATTTACAAAGCGCCCGAGGGGGAACTGGAAAAGAAGGTCGATCAATTCATCAAGCTGCTTCGCTACGGGATGGGCGGCCCCAAATCCGCCGAGTTCGGAGAAGGAGAGCATGTTCGAGCAAGGGTATTATAAAAAATTGGGCCTGGGAGAGATCTTCGGCAAGGTGAGCGAGGGCAAAAGGCTTTCGATCGAGGACGGCGAAAGGCTTTTTGGTTGTCCGGACGTACTTGCGGTGGGTTCGCTTGCCCATCTGGCCAGGACAAGGATCAACGGGCAAAAGGCGTATTATGTCGTAAACCGGCATATCAATTATTCGAATGTATGCGTAAATGGCTGCCGTTTCTGCGCTTTTAGCAGGAAAAAAGGCGATCGGCTCGCCTTTGAGCTCTCAGAGGAGCAAATCCTCGAAAAGGTCGGCTCCAGCGGCAATAATTTAACGGAAGTACACGTGGTTGGGGGATGTCATCCCGATTTGCCCCTGGTTTTTTTTGAAAACCTTATCGGCAAGATAAAGGAACTCCAACCTCAGGCCATGATCAAGGCGTTTACGGCTGTTGAGGTCGCCCATTTTGCCAAAAAAGAGGCGATTAGCGTCGGGGAAGTTCTGGCACGTCTTAAAGGCGCCGGAGTGAGAATGCTTCCCGGCGGCGGAGCCGAGGTGTTTAGCGACCGCGTAAGAAAGCTTCTGTGTCCGGAAAAGCTCGATGGCCGGGGTTGGCTCGAGGTGGTGCGCCAGGCCCATGAAATGGGTATAAGGAGCAACGCCACGATGCTCTACGGGCACATCGAGACCGTGCGGGAAAGGGTTGAGCACATGGCCGCGCTTCGCGAGCTTCAAGACGTCACAGGAGGGTTTGTCTGCTTTATCCCCCTTGCGTTTCAGCCGTCCAATACCCCTCTTGGGGAAATGGCGCCGACAACGGGTGTCGACGACCTCAAAACGATAGCCGTAAGCAGACTGATGCTCGACAACTTCGCTCACATCAAAGCCTACTGGGTGATGCTTACGGTAAAGCTCGCCCAGACCGCTCTTTATTTCGGCGCCGACGATTTCGACGGTACGGTTGTGGAGGAAAAGATAGGGCACATGGCCGGAGCGCAGTCCCAGCAGGCGATGACGCGAAGCGAGATCGAGGGGATTATCCGGGCTGCCGGATTCGATCCGGTGGAACGTGACAGTCTCTTTGGAGCGGTTGGCAGGAAAGTGACCGGCGGTTAGTTTTGGTTTTGCCGGGTTGAGTGTTTTCTATCCCATGGGGTGTATTTATCCGGGAGATTGTTTAAGGTATGGCTGAAAACGGCAGGTTAAGTCTAGAGCAGGCGCGGGAGCTTTATGTAAAGGGTGAATTCTATACACTGGGCCGCATGGCCCATGAAGTTCGCTTAAAAAAGCACGATCGCCCCATCGTCACCTATGTTGTTGACCGCAATATCAATTATTCCAATGTATGCGTTTGCGGCTGCCGTTTCTGCGCCTTTTTCCGGCCTCCGGGACACAGTGAATCCTATGTTCTTACCCGTGAGGAGCTTTCGGCAAAAATCGAGGAGACTCTGGCGCTTGGCGGCACGCAAATCCTTATGCAGGGCGGCCACCACCCCGATTTGCGCCTTTGCTTCTACGAGGAGATGCTGCGTTTTATAAAAGCGAGGTATCCGATTCACATACATGCCTTCTCGCCGCCGGAGATCGTCTTTTTCAGCCATCTGGAAGGAATCAGCGAAGCCGAGGTGATAGCCAGGCTCAAGGCCGCCGGACTCGATTCCATCCCGGGAGGCGGGGCCGAAATTCTTGTGGATTCGGTAAGAAGCCGGGTGTCTCCCCAAAAGTGTTCGGCCGCCCAATGGCTGGCCGTAATGGAGCAAGCTCACCTGCAAGGTCTTCGCACGACCGCGACAATGATGTTTGGCCACGAGGAAACCATTGAAGACAGGCTCGCGCACCTTTTCGCACTGCGCGATCTTCAGGAACGCACCGGAGGCTTTACGGCCTTTATTCCCTGGACCTTTCAGCCGCAAAACACCGCTATTTGCCGGGAGCCCGAAACGGCGGTATCCTACCTGCGGCTCCTGGCGATATCCAGGCTGGTGCTCGATAATTTTGACAATATCCAGGCCTCCTGGGTGACAATGGGTCCCAAGGTCGCTCAGCTGGCGCTTTTTTTCGGCGCAAACGACTTCGGCTCGACTATGATCGAGGAAAACGTGGTGGCCGCCGCGGGTGTGAGTTTTCGCCTTTCGATCGAAGAAATCCGAAGGATAATCGAATCGGCCGGCTTTGAGCCTTGGCAGCGAACGATGTCCTACGAACTCGTTGGTGCCTGCGCCGCCGGCGGCGGGGTGGGACCGGCTGCATGAGCGGGGCATTGGAAAGGGCGCGGCAAGCCGAATTGCACCGAGCGGAGTGGCTGGTGCAGGTTTGCGTTCCGCCCGTGCAAAACGGCGGGGTTGTTACCGTGGGAGGCCGGGTTGTTGCCGCCGGAGCCTTTGAAGAAGTCAGAAAAGAGTGTCCGGCCCGCGTGCGCACCTTCGATCACGGCAGCGCAGCCCTTTTTCCCGCCCTGGTAAATTGTCACACACACCTCGAACTCTCAGCCCTCAAGGGCATGATACCGTTTCCCCAGCCGGGTTTTCGCCAGTGGTTGACCCTGCTTTTCGAGCTTCGAGCCGCCAAGGAACCCAATGCGGCAACCCAGAGCTTAAGGCTGGGAGAGCTGGAAGCTTTTAGAAACGGCACGGGACTATGCGGAGACATTACCAATGGCGGAGCGGCGGCAACGTCGGGCTTCCAGGCTCTTGAACGGCGTATTTTTCTCGAACTGCTCGGCTTTAACCTCGATTCCATCCAGGCTGCGCTGCCCCCCGATGTTTCAATCGGGGGCACCGTCGCGGTTCCTCACTCGGTTTATTCGGTTTCCGCCCCGATCATCGCCGAGTGCAAGGCTTTGGCGCGGGCGCGCGGGCTGCCTTTCACGATACACGTTTGCGAACATCTCGAGGAAATCGAGTTTCTAGAGACCGGAACAGGATTTTGCCGCGAACTGCTCGAAAGGTTGGGCCGCCTGGAGCCAGCCTGGAAGCCTCCCGGGAAAACCCCGATAGAATACCTCGAAGGCCTGGGAGTACTCGATTCGAATACGCTCCTGGTGCACGCGGTTCACCTGACGGATTCGGACTGGGCGCTCGCGGCAAAGCGAAGCTGCACAGCGGTTTTCTGTCCGCGAAGCAACCAAAATCTCGGTGTCGGCCGTCCTCGCATGGAAAGGGCGCTTTCCCTCGGTCTAACCAGCTGTCTTGCTACCGACAGCCTCGCCAGTAACGAGGACCTGAATCTTTTTGCCGAGGCCGGCCATGTTCTCGATAACCATCCAAGGATTGTTCCGGCAAAAGTCCTTGAAATGATAACGCTAAATCCTGCCCGGGCGCTGGGGTATGCGGGGGAGTTTGGTTGCATAGCGCCGGGAGCACGGTCCAATATGCTTGCAGTGCAGGTAGGGGCTGGTGTGGACAAGGCAAGCCTTGCCCGGGCCCTTATCGAATCAGGAAGAAAAGGAGCATGGAAATGGGTGAGCAATCCTCCAGGCTTAAACTGGGAAGGATAAATTTTTTAAACGTGCTTCCGATCTATTACCCGTTGGAGGCAGGCGTTATAGCCAATCCCTTCGAAATCGTGGCGGGGGATCCCTGCCGGCTGAACGCGCTTTGCGCAAACGGAGGTCTGGATATAAGTCCGGTTTCCTCGATCGAGTATGGCCGCAGGGCCGAGCTCTATCATATAGCGCCCGAACTTTCCATCAGCTCCGCGGGTGAGGTCAAGAGCGTACTGCTTCTAAGCCGCGTGCCCGTCGAGCACCTTACGGGAAAGAAGGTGCTCACCAGCTCCAAGTCACAAACTTCGGTGGGACTGCTAAAGGTGCTTTGCCGGCTGCGCTACGGGGTTCATCCCCGTTTTGAGACCGGATCGTGCCTGCAATGTTTTTCAGAAGCCGCTCTCCCCGAGGGTTGCCTTGCCATAGGCGACGAAGCGCTCCAGCTTGCCGCAAGCGGCCTGTATCCGTATGTGCTCGATCTTGGCGCGGCCTGGTTCGAATGGACCGGCCTTCCCTTTGTATTTGCCGTCTGGGTGCTGCGAAGGGACGTGGTTGCGGGCAAAAACGCGCAACTGCGCGATGCAATCGCCGCCCTTCTGTGCGCGAAAAGATGGGGACTATCAAATATTTCGAAAATATGTGAAGTAGCCGCCGCCGGCGGCCTGATGCGGCTAAACCAGTTCGAGCAATACTACCGTTGCCTCAAGTACGATTTTAACGAGCCCGAGCGCAGAGGCCTCGAGCTCTTCTACTCCTGCCTCTTTAAGGCGGGCGAACTGGACCGGGCGCCTCAGATAGACATCTATACACCCCTTGCCTCTGTTGCATGAGGGGTACGTTCGGGTTGATTTTTTCCACGTGCCAAGGGCCAGAAGCACACCTCAGAAGCTAAAAGCCTACCTCAGAGACACACGGAGAGAATTTTTTTTGACCGGCCCCGAGCAGGGCGGCCGGTCAAACAGTAGAAAAAGTTTATTTCAAGTATTTCTTCCCTGATTCCGATAAAAAACAGGGAGGCGGTTGCCGCCCGGTTAAGCCATTGCGCCTATAATTTATTTGCAGGGCTTTCGTTCGCCTTTGGGACTAAAAAGACAAGGGAATGGACCTTGGCTGATTTTGCCTTTTAACATCTGTTTTAAAAGCTTTTCTTGAAACTGCTTTAGCCGTGAGAGAGTAGAAGCCTGGAGAAATTTGATGAACCTCAGAAACAAGATAATCGTATTTTGCATTTTGTCGGTGTTGCCGATAGGTATCCTTTCTTTCTGGGGAGGGCCTCGTAGTGTGGGAGGCGGTCTTGCGGTTTTTTTACCGGCGTGCGCGCCTATGTTTGTATGGACGTTTTACCTGTTTAAAAGCACTGTGAGTCCTTTGAAGGCGTCCCTGGAAACGCTTTCAGAAGCGGTTGAAAAGGTCGAGACTTCCTCTGTCGAACACTATATAAGCGCCAAAGCCCTATCCGATGGCGCAGGCGTCCAGGCCGACGACCTGTGTAAAACCAGCGCCAACATCGAGCAGATTACAGGCGCAACCGTTAAAAACGCCGAAAATGCCCATAATGGCCGCACGCTGATCGAGGAAGCCGAGGCGATAGTTAAACGGGCCGGAGCCTCTATGAACGAGACAAATCTCGCCATGGAGGAGATTTCGGTGGCCAGTGAAAAGATAAGCAAAATCGTAAAGGAAATCGATGGGATAGCTTTTCAGACCAATCTATTGGCGCTAAACGCAGCGGTTGAGGCCGCCAGGGCTGGCGAACACGGCGCGGGGTTTGCGGTTGTTGCCGAAGAGGTCAGGAGTCTGGCCAAAAGATCGGCCGATGCGGCCAATGGAACCCAGGAGCTCATTCAAAGCGCAATCAGCAAAACCACCTCGGGCGTAACGCTTATGAAACGCACCAAAAAGGATTTTTCGGATATGCTCGAATCTTTCGAAAAATCCGTTACCCTGATTCGAGAAATTGCATACGCTTCGGCCGAACAGCGCGTAAGTCTGGAAGAAATCTCCAAATCCATTGTCCAGATCGATTCGATCACACAGAAAAATGCCCAGTACGCCAATAAGAGCACAGAGGGTTCCCAGCAGATGGAACTCGACGCTATGAACCTGCGGACCATCTCGGCAAACCTGGATGCCGTTCTTACCGGCAGTAACAGAAAACACAAGGCTGTTGGTCTGGTGAGAAAAGGAATAGCAATGGCGAAAAAGAAAGGGCTTCAAGCGCTTGTATCCGCGGCCCAGGACAAAAACGGTCCGTTTAGCATTGGCGAGGATTGGTATATCTATGTGGTTCAAATAAAAGGTAAAATCACTTGTCTGGCCCATCCCGTGATGAAGGAAAAACTTGTTGGGCCCGATCTGTCCGAATTGCAGGACTTTAAAGGCAATAAATTCGTTCTAAATCTGATCGAAGCCTCCCGGAACGGAGGCGGATGGGTGAACTACTGGTGGCCGAAGCCGGGTATGGCGACCCCCCTGTTAAAGAGCACCTACGTTGAAAAGGTCCCCGGCGAAGACGCCTGCATCGCCTGCGGCATCTACCTTTAGCCAGGTGAGCCCGCCGGGGTCGCTCTAAAAAATATGAATCTTTCAATCACCGGACAAACATGGAGCATGTAGAGGGGCAAGGATCCGGCTTAAGGCAAAATCCCAACCGTTGGCGATTTGGATTTTGGACCGTAATCTTTTCCCTTGCTAATTGTGTTTAAGTTTTTCTGCAATTATTACGATCACTAAGTTATCAAGCCGAGGTTTTCTCAGAAATTATCCACCTGCTCATGGCTTAAAGGCCGGGC
This sequence comes from Deltaproteobacteria bacterium, assembly GCA_021780695.1. GTDB lineage: Bacteria > Desulfobacterota > Syntrophobacteria > Syntrophobacterales > Syntrophobacteraceae > SbD1. The sequence goes on along the minus strand of JAJXYD010000033.1, from coordinate 113,390 downwards.
GCTAAGGAGGGTTTTGCCGTGAACCTCAGAAATAAGACTCTGGTATTTTTATTCCTGTCTCTTGCAGCGGTCGTTATCGCCTTTACCGGCATATTCTCGGGCTCAAAGATTGAAACCCTGGTGGCCGCCTCTTCGGTCTTCGCCACCCTGGTATTGTGGACCCTATACGTATTTCGCAGCACCGTGACGCCCCTGAAATCATCTCTTGGCGCGCTGGAAAAAACGGTCAACGAGGCTGAAAGAAACTCGATCAAATACTATACCAACGCAAAGGTTCTGTCCAAAGGAGCGCGGACCCAGGCCGACAATCTCCAGAAAACGGCGGTCAGCCTCGAGCAGATCACGGGAGCCACCGTTCAGAACGCCGAGAATGCCGACAAGGGCCGCGCGCTGATCGAGGAGGCTCAGTCGGTTGTAAACCGGGCCGGAGTTTCCATGAGCGATACGAGCCGGGCCATGGAGGAAATTGCCGCGGCCAGTGAGAAGATCAGCCTCATCATAAAGGACATAGACGGGATAGCTTTCCAAACCAATTTGCTGGCGCTAAACGCCGCCGTTGAGGCTGCAAGGGCCGGGGAGCACGGTGCGGGGTTCGCAGTGGTTGCCGAAGAGGTGCGAAGCCTGGCCAAAAGGGCAGCCGCCGCGGCCAACGGCACTCAGGACCTGATTCAAAAGGCAATCAGCAAAACCACAAGCGGCGTAGCCCTTATGCAGCGCACCAAGAAAGATTTTTCCGAGATGCTCCACTCTTTCGAAAATTCGGTTACTTTGATTAGAGAAATCGCTCATGCCTCCGATGAACAGCGCATCAACCTCCAGGATGTTTCCAAAGCGATAACCCAAATCGATACGATCACCCAGGAAAATGTGGTGAATGCAACCCACGGCGCCGAGGATTCCGAACAGATGGAGGTCGAGGCTGAGAAGCTGCGCGCGATTTCGGCGACTCTCCAGGAGGTTTTGAGCGGCAAAAACAGGCAAAAACAGGCCATTAGCCTTGTCAGGAAGGGCCAGGCCATGGCGAAAAAGAAAGGGTTGAGAGCTTTAATGGCGGCTGCCGCGGATAAAAAAGGCCCCTTTTGCAGCGGGGATGAGTGGTACATCTATGTAGGTTCGACAAAAGGCAGGGTCACACTGCTGGCCCATCCGCATCAGCCTGAAAAACTCGTTGGGCCCGACCTGTCTCAAGTCGAGGACATAAGAGGCAAAAAGTTCTTTAACGACCTGGTGGACACCGCGCTTGCTCAAGAGGCCGGGTGGGTCAATTACTGGTGGCCAAAGCCGGGTGCCAAGACTTCTTCGCTAAAGAGCACCTACCTTGAGAAGGTGCCGGGCGAGGACGCCTACATTGCCTGCGGGATTTATATTTAGGCTCGCAGATCAAAAGCGGCCATGGAAGCCTCTATTTGGGAAAATCAAAAGGTCTTATCGTCTTGCCGTTCCGGTTTTGGGTTGAGCCCGGGGACTGGAAAATAATTTCATTTTTGCCCACCCAGCCCAATTGCCTTCGCACAAGTCTTTCCTGTGCCGTGGGATCATTTTTTAAGGACTGGATCTTTTCAAAGAGGTTCTGGTTTTTAGTGCGCAGACTTAGGACCGTGTCTTCGAGTTTTTTTACCTGCCGGTTTTGCAGTTTGAAGCCCTGGATGCCGCTGGGAGAAAATATGATTGTGAGTACAAGGACGATATCCAGGGCAAGGAGCAGGCCGACAAGAAGCCTTACGACATAGATGCCCCTGATGGTAACCCCGCCGCTGCTGAGCGCTCTTTGCTGATATCTGTTGGCCTGTATAGGTCCGTTCATCTTATCCCCCAAAGCCCCGAGATTTTTTCTCCGACTAGGGCCGCCGTACCGATGGGAAAAGTCTGGGATCCGTATGAGGGATGAAAAGCGCCCCTCGAAATTCACTCATCAGTTCGATATTTACGTTCAGTTCGACATAAGTGATCATACTGCGCACCTTTTCGACTTCGGCAAGGATCGTGCGGTCGCACAGGAGCATGGCGGCGCCCGCAAGGCTGGAGTTGCCGATCCCGTGGTATTTATCCAGAGGCAAATCCGGGATCATGCCGATACGCACCGCCATTTCGGAATCGATATGATTTCCGAAGCTGCCGGCGATATAGATGTTTTGCAACTCATCGAAGCCAAGGCCCACTTTCCGGCAGATTATCGATAATATAGCGTACATCGCGGCTTTTGACTTCAAAAAAACTCCAATATCGATTTCCGAAATGAGAAGCTCTTTTCCATCGGCCGTTTGGGAAGAAAGCGCAAGGGCATAAGCCCTGCCCTCCGGGGTATCCCTGAAACGAGGGCAAGCGAGTTCGGTGTTGAATTTGCCCTGGATGGTTAGAATTTTTGAAGAAAACATTTCGGCCACCAGTTCAATAAGCCCTGAGCCGCAGATTCCCTGGGCTTTCAGCTCACCGATTACCCGTACATCGGGCTCGAGGGTGTTTCTGTCGATTCTTACGCGGTCTATAGCCCCCGGGGCGGCCTGCATCCCGCGTTCGACCACACCGCCTTCAAGGGCCGGTCCGGCGGCGCCTGCACAGGCGACCAGCCACTCCTTGTTTCCAACAACCACTTCGGCATTGGTCCCAACATCTATCAGCATGCTTGTTTGCATCGTTTTGCAGAGGCCGGCGGCAACGATTCCGGAAAGTATGTCTCCGCCGACATAGGAGCCGACGTTTGGGAAAAGGTAGAGAAGGGAGGCGGGAAAAAGATCAAATCCCAGTTCCGAGGCGTAGACCGTGGGAAACGTATTGGCGGCGGGGCTATAAGGTTCGCGGCAAATGGACGAGGGATCGAGCCCCCAGAAAAAATGACTCATCGCCGTGTTTCCCGCGCAGGATAGCGCGTAGATGCCGGAGGCCTCGACTCCGGACTCTTCGAGCATCTTTCGCATGGCTTGCGCGCAGGCCTGGATAAGGCAAGTTCGAAGGGTGGACAGGTTTTCGGGTTTTCGCGCGAAGATGATCCGGCTAAGGATGTCTTCGCCCCATTTTACCTGGGGGTTATTTACGGAGGTCTCCCTCAGGGTTTTTCTGCCCGCTACGTCCACCAGTCTGATTATCACGGTGGTCGTGCCAAGGTCGACGGCAAAAGCGAAAACGCCACCTTCTAGCGAAGCAGGGATAATATCGAGGATTTCCCAGTGCGTATCGGCCCAGCCCAGGACGGCCCTAAAACTCAAGCCCAACCGGTCGATCTTGAGGACCAACTCCTCCATCCTGCTGCCCGCCATGCGGGCAGGTGAAAAACCCAGTCGGTCCAGGGAGCGGGTAAGCCGGTCAAGGAGCGCCGTATTGTCGTTAAGACTAGGGACGGGCAGTTCGACGGCAACCGATTCAATAAGGGGGTGACTATCGGCTTTTACCGCGATATCGCAAGAGTGTCGCATATGGTCTGCTGAGGCCTCCATTCACTTTGATAGATGGAGAATCTATTCAATAACTTAGTTTTGTTCAACCCCTTTTTGTCCCTTGCAACGGGGTTTTAATTACAAAAATTTAGAGAAGGTTGCACCTTTGGCCCGATCGCGTGTTGTTTTCTTGTTTGAAATCTATTGACACTGTAGCCTAATTTTCATAATTTCAATCGACTTGAGCACTTAAACTTCCCAGATTTTGTTTTTCCCGCTCCCGCTAAAAGCGCTCAGCCTCTATCTCATGTTTTCGCCCTGACCGGCATGCGGTTTCGACGCAATCCTGCTGGATTGCTGGACCCTTCACAAACGGCATCAACATGGAGCCTGCAGTTATGGAAGATATTCAGATCAAAGAGCTTGTCGAATACATTGCGCGTAGTCTTGCGGAACATCCCGAGGATGTTATTGTTAAAGAGATCACCGGCCAGCAGATATCGGTAATAGAGCTGAGGGCGGCCAAGGAGGATCTTGGCAAGATTATCGGCAAGGAAGGTCGCAATGCCCACGCGATGCGAACGATTGTGAATGCGGCTGCAACCAAGCTAAAAAAGCGCGCCGTACTTGAAATCCTCGAATAGAAGGCCTTTGCAAAAGAGCGTGACTAAAAATAATTCATCGATTGGAACGGGGGCCGAAGACGTTGGCCCCCCGAAGTGCTTTGGGGACGGGCAAAAGGTCTGCCCGGTCGACGAAGAGGGCATAATGCAGCCTCGCAAGGATTGCCTTCCCTGTGTCTACCTCAAGGCATGCTTGCAGCGTGTGATGGTGGAGCGGGGCAAAATTGAAATAGTCGAGCAACCCGTTTCGAGGGTCAGCGGTTTTTTTAAAAGGTGGTCGGACCGGAAACTCAAAAAAGGAGACTGACCGCTTTAGGGGTTGCTCAAAAACTTTTTGCCCGGCTCTCTTACCGGGTGATCCACTGTTTTTTCACCCTGTGGGACAATCCTTGCGGTAATGACTCTAGCGGTTTCCGTAGGCCTTGACGGCTTGTCTTGTTTTGGACAGTCGCTGGATCCTTGCGGAGACGGCGTTACTTTTTTGATGGAGCATCCTCAGGCAGTCCTGGGTGCGGGTGTAAAGAGAGCGCATTTTATCGAGGACCTCGCTATCGGCTTCCACGAAATCGTCGATCTCGGCCGGGATAACCTGCTTAAGAGCTTCGGTGCGCTTGGTGCACTCGTCTGAAATGGCCCGGATGTCGATCCCGGGGTCGTTTTCAAACTCCGCAAGTTGTGCCGCAAATTGGAGTAGTTGGTCGAGGATCGTTTCAGCGTCTGAGGTCCAGCACGATCCATTGCTTTTCATTGCTTTAATCCTATGCGCAAGCCCGCCATTGTCTTGGAAGCATTCCCCCGGTAATCGAGGATTTTGCGGAGGTAAGTTTTATGCCTTGCCAGCCATCTCTGAGGTTTGCCAGAATTTTTACCAGGTCGTCATAGAGGGCAACATCCTTGCGGCTGTTGATGCCGATCAGCTGGCGCATGATAAAATTGTAAATCCGGTTCAGATCGCGGGCTATATCGCCACCCCTCTCATAGTCGAGGCCAACGAGCAACTCGGTTACGATGTCCTGAGCGTGCCTTATGCTCCGGTAGGCCTCGTTCATAGCGGATTTTTGATGCAGCTCCTTGGCCTGTTTGAGATCGCTTATAGCCGCATCGTAGCAAAGAATGATCAGTTGGAGCGGATCGGCGGTCTGAATGGCTGTCTGACTGTAGAGGTTTGAAACTTGTTCGGGGATCATTTTTTTGTCTCCTGGCAAATTGGGTTTTGCTTTTTGCTGTGGGCCGTTGCATCTAATATCGTCGGGAGGGGGTCAAAACTTTACACTTTTTTGAATTCGACTTTGTAATTGCTCATCTATCTTTGCAATTGACCTAGGCGGCCCTGATTGGATAGATTACCCTCCATGAAAAAGACCATCTACCTCTACCTGCTCAAAGAGCAGTGCATTCCGGTCCTTATATGCTTGGCCGGAGCGGTTTTCGTCCTGGTAACGGGCCAGCTTCTTCAGCTCATGCGAATTCTTTTCGCTTCCTCATGCAGCGTAAAGGATATTGCGCAACTGGTGCTTTTTGCCTTGCCCCGGCTTTTTTTGTATGCCTCCCCCATGGCCTGCCTTCTCGGGGTGATGCTGGCCTTCGTGCGCCTCAACAGCGATAATGAACTCATCGCCTTTCGGGCCGCGGGAATAGCTTTTCTTGACTTTTTGCCTCCGGTGCTCGGAGTGCTTATTCTCCTGACATCTATTTCTCTCTTCAACTCCCTGTGGCTGCTGCCGGTTTCCAACCATGCCTTTGAGAATAAATTGCGATCGCTCGGACGTATCTCCATCCCCTCGATACTCGAGGAAGGCGAGTTCATTTCAGCCATACCAAAACTGGTTTTTTTCTTCCGATCGGTCGATCACAATGACTACGTGATCAAAGGGATTTTTATTCAGGACCAACGCAAACCCAAAGAGGAGGTGACTATAGCGGCAAAGACCGCCAAACTGGTATTGCCCGCGGATTCGAGCGCCATCATCTTTCAGCTCTACAACGGCATAATATCGCGCACGTCCAAAAACATGAAAGATGCCCAGGCCGTGGCCTTTAAAGAGTACAATTTTACCCTGTCCATGGATGATCTTGTGGGGGCGGCAAGAAAAGCGATGCGAAACAGAGGCGAAATGAGCACCCTCCAGATTTACCGCAAGCTCAAGGCAGCGGTTGGAAAGGCCTCCATGGTAGCCTGGAGTCTTGAACTGGAGCAGAGGTTTGCCTTCCCCGCGGCCTGCCTTTTTCTTGGTCTGCTTGGCGCTCCGCTTGGCTCCATATTTCGTCAGAAGGGCCGCATGACAGGTGTCACACTCGGGATTGGAATTTTTCTGGCCTATTACGTTTTGCTCTCGGCGGGCAGGACCTTTGGTTATAATGGGCTGATTTCACCTTTTTTCGCCGTCTGGACCCCGAACATCCTTTGTATCGGGCTCGCACTCTACCTGTGGGCAAAACTGCAGAAGGAAACACCGTTTTACCTTGCCTCCCTCGGCCGCCTTTTGGTCGGTTTCACCCATAGTCGGGAACCGGGGAGCACCCAAGCGTGAAGATAATCCCCAAGTACGTTCTCAAGCATTTTCTGCCTATTTTTTTTCTGGCCAATGCCGGATTTGTCGCGATTTATCTCGTTGTCGATTTTTTCGAGCGCGTCGATCGCATGCTCGAACATCACCTTGGGTTTCGGGAAATCTACCTCTACTTTTTGTGCAAGATCCCCATGATTTTGACACAGGGGATCCCCATGGCGGCAATCATTGCGGCTATTATTGCCCTTGGCATTATGAAACAGAACCGGGAACTGATAGCCATGGAGACCGCCGGAATAGATCCCGCCTATTATCTGGCGCCTATAGCCCTGGCGGGACTTTTATTTGCGGTAGTGCACTTTTGCCTGGCCGAATACGCCGTTCGTCCCCTCAATGCAAAGCTCTACCAGATCTGGCAGGTCAAGATTGAAGGCAAAAAGCCGGCCGTCTGGATGAACCAGGAAAATATGTGGTATCGTCAAAACGATACGATTTACCAGATCGGGCTCTACGACAGGCAAAATAAGGTTATGCACATCGCTTCGATTTTTTTTATGAATAACGATTTTCGCCTCAAGCGAAGGATCGATGCGCAAAGCATAGCCTGGACCCATGACGGGTGGCTTGCCAAAAACGGACTTGTCGTCGACTACAAAGATGGAAAAACCGATGAACAGTGGTTTGAGAGCAAGTTGCTCACTTTGAATGTCACACCCGCCGACTTCAAATCCGGTGAAATCCTTCCCCATAATCTCGGATGGCTCGATTTGTATCGCTATACCAAAAAAATAGAGCGCCAGGGGTTTAGCGCTACCCCTTACGAGGTCGACCTGAATATGAGGTTCGCTTCCCCCGTTGCAACCCTCATCCTCACCCTGCTCGGCATTCTGATCGCCATAAATCAGGGCCTGCACGGAGGCATCGCCGCGGGTGTGGGATGGTCGCTCATTGTGGCGTTTGCCTTCATTGCCGTATCGAATGTGGGCAGTTCGCTTGCCTCCGCCGGCAGTCTGTCTCCGTTTTTTGGCGTATGGGCCGGAAACATAATATTTGGCGGACTGACTCTATATTTCTGGCTAAGACGATCCTCGGGCAACTAAGCTTACCGGGGATAAATTGCACCTCCGCGCGGGACCATCTCAAAAGGATACAGGACTTCTCCGAGAAAAAACATTTCGTTTGAGACGCAAAAGGGGTATAGAATTTTTCAGGCAAGGTCATGGCCGAGGACTAATCAAAATATAAGCTGCCATGGATGTGCTAAAACTCCATTGTAAGCTGACCTCTCTACTGCTGATTCCCACGTCGAAAAGGGTATCGCGGACCTTAATGGTTTACGCACTGCACATCTTCTGTCTTAGCCTTTCCCTGCTTTCGCACCGTTCTCGTTTGCTTTTTTTTAATGGGTAAATCAGATTGTACCGATCTACGATTCATATAGGAAAAAACTTTGGGGAATAAGAGATGCGAGAAATCCCGGAAAATACTGAAACAGAAGATCAAAAAGACAATTTTTATTTGATTCCTTTCAGGTTGGGAGCCGACATCATCCTCAAGGCAGCTGTGAACCCGTTGCTTAGGGCCAAAGGCACGGTTTACGGGGCGGTGCCGGGCCAGGTGATCATGGTCGAAGAGCCGCAGTTTGTCCTCAACGAGCGTTTCACCTTCATTTGCGAAGAATTTGAATGTGTCTACCTGCATAATATCCATCTGATTAAATTCAAGAGTGAATTTGTTAAAGAAATAATTTCCGGCGTGATTGCCATAACCTATCCCAAGGCCGTTGAGCGAGTTCAGATTCGCGCCCATGCAAGATTGAGTGTTGATATAGAAACCGAGGTTTTTTTGGGAACAAAAGATGGAACGTGTACTGCCGTAATGGAAGATTTAAGCGTGGGAGGATGCAGGTTGCAATTGCCAATGCTCGTTCAAGTGCCCAAGGGGGCCAAATTCAATCTGTCGTTTACCATGCCGGATAACACCATTATAAAAAATCTGAGTTGTGTGGTTATGAACATTAAGCTTGTTCACGGGAAAAAAATCACCGTCATTGGAGCACGTTTTGCCAAATCTTCGCCGGCGGTCAGGAAAATCGAGCAATTTTGCAGATTATTCGGCGAAGAGGAAATCTGTCAGATTACGGGGGTTGACCCAAACGGTTTGCCCGCCCCAGGCTCTTTAGTCAATCGGATTTGGAAATAGCGCCAAGTTTTCTTGCCACAATCAAAACCGATGGCGAAGTCTCATATAAAGTCGAGGTGTCGTTAGAAGAGGCGAGCGGATAAAAAACCGCCGGATTGTTGGGAGTTTCGGTTTGATTTGCGGCAATTGTAGAAATGGACAAGATAGTGAAGCCGCAACTGAGGATGGCTTTTTGATAGTCTTCCAGAGTCCTGGATACATAAGGCAAATAGATGGTTTGTCCACGGTTTTGGGTGATCGGGTAAAGGCCAAGCCAGCGCCAGTCCGGAGCAGGCGCACCATGCCTGCCGTTTCTATCCAAACCGGCCTTTTGAACCACTTTTACAAACCCTTTCGAGGCGAGCGCTTCGCTCCATCGCGGGTCCACCAGAGTGCAGACCAAATACCCCTTGTCTTGGATACCGGCCGCGATAGCCTTTAGAAGGGCAAAAAGCTCGGGCTCCTCATGCAAAACGTAGGTGCAGGCGACAACCGTGGCCTTGCCGCCCAGGGCCTTTTCGCACATTTTGCCAACCAACCCCCGGTCAATACCGTCGGCTGTTTCGAATGTGATGTTTGTGTGACCAAGGGATTGCCATCGGGCATAATCGATGAGAGCGGGCTGGAGGTCCACTCCCAAAAGCCGGACTTTGGAAAGGCCGTTTGCATCCAACCGTTTTCGTGCGGCAATGAGGCCATTTCCTTGGCCGCAGCCGATATCGAGTATGCGGGAAGCCTGATCGAGTCTAAAAGCTCCTTGAGTCGTTTTAACGAGCAAGTCCAAGAAATTGTCCGCCCCGGTATGTCTTTCGATGTCTATCCATTGGTCGATTGCCTCAAACCAAATCTTCCTAAACCATGTCCTGGTGTCGCCAATATCGGACTTATCGGCGTAGAGGCCCGGGCTTGGAGGCTGGGTTTTTAGACTTGTCTGCGACCGGGTTTTAGTCATGGCGGGATAGTGACTCGGCAGGGATATCCGGGGAAAATCGGCAAATTCGTCGATAATCCTGCGGTCATGAGTGCAGATAAGCAGGGCCGTCTTTTGCTCCTGGATAAGCCTCATCGCCGCTATCAAGGTGGAGACCGCACCCGCATCCTGGTACTGGGAAGGTTCGTCCAAAAAAAGGACCGCCGGTTGGCAGCTTGCCGCGATCGCAAAGGAGAGGCGCTTTCGCAGGCCTCTTGGCAGATCGTATGGATTGCTTTCATAATGATCGGATAAGCCCAAAAGATCGGCCAGTTTGCCTGCAAGCTCCCTTTGGGTTCCAAATGCGAGCTCTTCCCTGACAGTCCGTTTGCAAAAATAGAGGTCCGGATTTTGAAAAGAGCAGTTAACGCTGTGCGCGCCCGGGGCTTCTTTGGAGGCCGATACCTCCATACTGCCGCTGTCGGGTTTGATGAGGCCCAGTAGAAGCTTGCCAAGGGTTGATTTTCCGCTCCCGTTCGGCCCAAGGATCAAACATCCCTCGCCCTGGAAAACATCCAGGTTCAACCCATCGAAGAGCAAGGGCCGATCCGGGGAATACTGAAAATGCAGATCCCGGATTTTAAGCACCCGTGTGCGCTCGGAGGATTTTACCGCGGTTTTTCCGCAAGAGGCGGTGACCGTAGAGAAAGATTTTGAACTAACGTGACTTGGAGTCGATAAATTGACGATTGCATCGAATCTGTGGAACTCGACCTCGCCCGGGCTAAAGGACAGGAGCACAATGGCGTTGCGACCTTTGGCATAGGTCCTAAGTATTTCGAAAATCCTTTGATTAAAATCCGAATCGAGCTCGGCCAGTATCTGGTCGAGCAGCAGCAGATCAGGGCGCGCCGCCAGGGCCGCACCGATATGCAGTCTTTGGAGTTCTCCTCCCGAAAGGCTGTCGAGCTTTGAGTGCAAAATAGGCGACAATCCGATTCGCCTTGCCAGGCAATGGGCCGAAGCCGTCATGAGTTCGCGAGGTATTGCCCTCATCTCCAGGGGCACGATCAGTTCTTCAAAAACGCGGGATTTAAAACCGGTATTCTGGTTATAGGGGTTTTCGATAACTATCGAGGTCTCATTTCTTGCTTTGCCCTGCCTCACCGGTTGGCCGAAAACGGATATGGCTCCGCTCAGTGTGCATGCCGGAGCCCATTGAGGCAAATAGCCGCCAAGGGCCATCAACAGGGCAGTTTTCCCGCTGCCCGACTCACCCGTTACCCCTACGAGGCTGCCTGGCTGGAAGCGCAGGCAGAGGTTTCGAAATAGGGATATTTTTTGACCGGATGGAAAAGACAGGGTCAGATCGTTAACTTCAAGCAAATGGGTATCCCTTGAGTATCAGAATAAAAACAAACAGGCAGGCCGCCGCCGCCAGGAAATCCTTGTAAGACCACTGCAATGTGAGCAGACTCGACTTTTTCCCCTCTATCCAGATGCCTTTTGAAAGAAGGGTCACCGAACTGTCGCATATTTCCAAAAGCATTGAGGAAAAGATGGCGTAGAGGGCGGCAGGCAGCGCCAGAAAGCGCCTGAAAAAGTTGGTGGATTTTACGCCCCTTAGCGAGTGGGCGAGCAAGACGTCCTTAATTCTTTTGGAAATGTGAGGAACAAACCAGATTGCCCGAAAAATAAGGACGGTGACCGGCATTGGAATTTTAAGAGCGAGCATGAGTGCAAAGAGCTCTTCCTTTTTCGTTCGTTTTACGAGCCACAGAGTTGCGGCGAAAAGGGAGGCGAACCGCAGGCCCGCCTCTCCCATAATTTTTAGTCCCTTCATGCTCGCCGCGCGTGCGTGATAGTCCAGGCCGTGGATGAGAAAAAGCATGAATAAGGCTAGACAGAGCATTTTTGCAAAAACCTTGGCGGGGTTAAAACCGCTCCTGCACGAGACCCAAAAAGAATACAGGAGCCCTGAGGCGACAATGAGGTAGTTAAAAGGCATTTCGGCATGCAAGGCGGCCGTGAGGAAACAGAGAGCTAGAAGGAACCGGGATGCAGGATGCATGGCGTTTTACTCAGGTTTTGCAGAAAGTATCCTCGATTCGGTGAAATGGGCGGCGATCCGGTCAGGCATAGCTTTTAGCAAAAAATAACACAATAGAGACGTCAACACTTTATCAGCACAATCGGTGGGTATACCGCCCAGGATTACACTTTCAAGCAGGGGTCTTCCCTCGGCTTTGAAAAAAACCGTAAAAATATCGGCTCCCACCAAAGAGGCACCCCGAAACACATAGGCGGTAACCGGGGCCGAAATAAGTCCGGCGATAATTCCCAGTATAAGTCCCCAAAAAATGGAAGCCCCCATGTTAGCCAGGAATTTAAACCTGGTAAAAAAAGAGCTGCACACGGCAATCGCAACAGCCGTACCGCAATAGGCTATTGCCGTAGGAACGGCGGTAATGCTCAGGATAATCATGGCCAGAACTCCGGACGAGGCCCCCGCCAATGGTCCGATCAAAACGGCGGCTAAAATGGTTCCTACGGAGTCAAGATAGATAGGCAACTTTAAAAGCTGGACAAGAAAGCCCATCCCAACGTTAAGGGCGGCACAGAACGCGATAAACGATATTTTAAAGGGATCGCCCTTCAATGGTTTTTCCTTAAAAGCGGGATAAAATTGCATGAGCCCGGGGCTGGGTTGGGTCAAATCAGAGTCCTCTATTATCAGAACTCAAGCCGTTGTCAAACCAATTCGGCGCTCGAAACGACGGGTCCCGGGGGGAGTCAATTTTTGCTGCGCTTTCTTTTAATCCGGTAATAGATGAGCAGAAAGCAGACGATGGCGCCACTGGCGGCCAGAACCCAATGGTGAATTTCCGCCGAGGTTCCATCCCAGCCTTTTCCGAAAAAATAGCCCGCCAGGATGAAGAGTGTCGACCAGATAATACCGCCCGAATAGGCGTAGGCGGCAAAATGGTGATATTTCATCCGGGTAGCCCCCGCGGTGAGTGCGGTCAGGTGCCTTACGCCGGGGATAAAATAGCCTATGGCCAGTGCCCATTTACCTGTGCGGTCCAACCAGAGGCCGGCTTGCGCGATTTTTTCGGCGGTAATGCCAATCTTGTAGCCGTAGGTGTGAATCAGGTAATAGCCTCCGCTTCGGCCAAGCATGTAGGAGAGGGTTATGCCGCAGAGGCTGCCCGAAATAGCGGAGGCGAAGGCCGGCAACATCGCCAGGCGGCCCTTGACCAGAAGATAGCCCGTTAACGCCAGCAGCGTCTCATCCGGTATAGGCACGCCGACTATTCCGAGCATAAGCAGGATGAAAATCCCCAAGTACTTATACTGTGAAATCCAGTGCAGGAGAATATGTTCCAAACTCTGACTCTTCCGGCGGGAAATTTTAAAAATCCGCCTTTGCTGCAGGCCCCCGGGAATCCATCATAGCTTCCCGAACGGCGCATAAAATACATGATTGTGCCGAAAGGGACAATTCAATATTTGAAAATTCGACCCGGATCGGGGCTTATTTGCTTTCGGGATCGGCTTGGCGTCCCATGAAAAGGAGCATCGAGTTTTGGTTGTCTCTTATTACGAACAAGAACGGGTGGTCGGCACGGAACAGGGGATACCTGCGCATGGCCAGGGCTCTCATCGTAACGGCTGTAGCGGCCGCGGCCTCGGTTCCCTGCTCGTTTACCTTCAAAAAGCCCTTGTGCTTGATTCCCGCTATCCAGAGCGCTCCCCGAGGAGTCTTTATAGCCGAAAAATCCGCGTCTTTGCCGAAAGCCTTCTTCATGCCGAGTTCCCTCAGGTAGGACTTCAGATCGTAGCTTGACTCCATGGTGAATTCGGGCAGGTAGAGGTCGATTTGCCTAACGGGCTGCCTGGCGACTTCATCCAGCCAGTGGTCGAGCTTTTCCGCGCTAAGCCGATTTTCGAGGGCGGCAAGACCCTCGATTGTTTTTGGCAGAAAAACGATCATGGAGAACCCCCCGCCCGCATAGGGGATGGATAGGGCCTGGAAGTCTTTTCCATTTAACATTTGGAACCCTGCCCTCCGGTACATGAAAGGAACTCTCACCTGCTTTGTCGAAGACAGGTGGAAGGGCGCCTGGCGGGTGGACTCTTTTGAAAAGGGTTTTTCCCACAGGCCCTTAAAGTAAATCGCGTCAAGAATCACACAAGCCGAGGAGGGGCCAAGCCGATCGATTATCCTGTCGATCCTGCCCCGGGTTTTTTGCCTTACCCAGGCGTTTATCTGCTCAAGTCCGCCCGAAAAAAGCTCGGCGCCATAGAAGTTTTTGAGTGTAGCCGTAAACTGCTTATCGATACCGCCCTGCCTCAGGCTGAGTCCGTTGGCGATATTGAGTTTTGCGCCCTCCTTTTGGGCCATGGCGGTCATTTCATCGCTTGCGCTCTTAAAGGCCCTGTTCAATCCCGGCGAAGCGAGCTGGAAGTCAAGGGCCTTTTTGATTTGTCTTGCCGTATCGTTTCGGGCTCCGGTAAAGGCCATGCCAAGGGCGGCCGAAACGCTGAAGGGGGAAAAAAAGACATTGCCTGTGCTGGTTGCAAGTTTTCGGTACAACCGGACCGCGAAGGTATTGTTTCCTTTTGCAAGCAGTTGAACCGGAGAGGATGAAGCGGCAGAAGGAGGCGTGTTTGCCGCCCACGCCGTGACGGGAGCCACAGCCAGGACGGAAAACCAAATGACCGCAAGGGTTTTTGATTTTCGATTCATGCTTTTTTGCCTCCTCCGTTTATTTATGTTTCCGGGTCTTTTAGGATCATGTTCAGCACGGCCTGGCGCTTTTCCACCCTTACCGCGTGCAAGCCCCTTTGGAGCGCGGGCAGCACCTGGCCGGGTTTTTCCACCCGTTCTCCGTAGCCCCCGCTTGCCGCGACTATCTTTTCGAAGTCCGGGGAAGGTGAGAGATCTGTCAGCGGGAAGCTATGGGCCTTTTTAGCCCAGCCTTCGGGATAGATGGCCGCGTTCGCCCGGCGCACGGCGTTCCAGCAGTGGTTGTTAAATATTACGGTAAGGGTGGGAAGCTCCATTGCGCGGGAGACGAAGTGGAAAGGCGTAGGGTTGCCAAACATGTAGCTGCCGTCGCCAACCGAGGTAATTACCGTCTTTTCAGGCCAGGCAAGCTTTAAGCCAAGAGAAGCCCCGAGCCCCCAGCCCAGCCCTCCGGCCGCGCTTGCTCCAAAATAAGAACCGGGCCGCTCCAGCTCCACCTGGCTAAGAACCAGGTCGTATTCGTTTACAAGCACGGTTTGCTCGTCTTTAATCTCATTTACGCAGTGCGAGACCCAGACGGGGTCCAGGGGGAAACTGCCGCGCGCCTTTTCCAGCTCTTTTCGCCATGCGCCACGCTGCTCGTTATGCAATGTCTGGACGCGGGCAAACCTTTGCGCGATTTTTTCCCCCATGTGCGTCATCTTTTTGGAGAGCGCCTCCCCAAGCATGCGGATTGCGGTCCCGGGGTCCGCACGCAGCGCCAGGTCGCATGGAAAGCCGCGGACAGGGTATCTCGAATAGAGCGGGTCGATTCCTGCCTGGATGACCTTGGACTCCCGGGCGGTCTGGTGAAGGCTCGGATACCAGGGCACATCGCTTTCAGCGACTACAATAACGTCGGCCTCCCCCAGCAGGGCCGCGGGGGTAAAGCCCGCGTGCATGGGGCTCTTTGTGGGAAAGCAAAGGGTTCTCTGATTAAAGGTAACCGTTGGAATCGCAAACCTTTCGGCAAATTCGGCAAGGGCCTCTACGGCTCCCGCGTCGCTTCCGATGCTCGAGGTGATTATAAGCGGCGACTTCGCGGCCGCAAGCATTTCCGCGCCGGCCTCTATGTCTTTTGGATCGGGATGGAGCAGACCGCCCGAGCCTCTAACGGGCAGGGCCGAAAGGGTGAATTTATCGTGGGCTTCGGCCAGCACCTCTCTTGGAAGCGTAAGGTAGACGGGGCCTTTGGGTTCGCTCATGGCGATATTTAGCGCCCGGTCCACCACCGATTCCAATTGATTGAAATTGCGCAACTCGTAGTCCCATTTGACATATTCGCGAACCATGCTCGCCTGGTCGAAAGACTCCTGCGCCCAGTGGATGTAGAGATCCCGCGAGCCGGTAAGTCCATGCTCGGTAAGGGGCGTTCGCCCGGCGGTAAAGAGGATGGGAATGTGGTCGCGGGCCGCATTGATGATTCCGTTAAGAGCGTTGGCTGTTCCAACGTTTACATGGACCATGACCGCCTGCGGTTTTCCGGTGGCAAGGAAATATCCGTGAGCCATGGCGACTGCGACGTTTTCGTGGGGGACCGCCACGGGTTTTACCGTGGTCTGGCCCATTGCGGCATAGCAGGCAAAAGCGTCGATAAGCGGGGCAAAATCGGTCCCGGCATTGGCGAAAAGATACTTTACGCCCCTTTCCCCCAGCAACTTCAGGTATGCCTGAGCGGTTGTCTCGATCTTGAAAGTCTTACGTTCCATCGAATTGTCCCTCCTCCAGTTCCCTCTAGGTCATAACAAAGTAAGGGCAAGGTTGGAAGCTGTAAATCGCCGGGAAATTTCAACCTGATTTTGTTTGCCGATCTCGAAGAGCGGGCAGGGGAGGCGGCCCGCCAAAAGGGGGTTGGGGGAGCGCTTCCACTATTTACTACCCGCATTGTTCGCCACGTGGTATATTATAGAGTCCAAGGACAATTATTTTACCATTTTGCCGTTATTTTGAAAGGTTGAAGATTTCAATGGCCGGAGAGCTCTACAGGGAAGCAGGGGTTGACCTCGAGAAGGCAAACGATCTTGTTGGCCGCATCAGGCCGATAGTGCGCTCGACTTTTCGCGGCGGCGTGATCACGGATATTGGTGGTTTCGGAGGACTATTTTCCCTGAATCTCCAGGATGTGGCAAGCCCGGTTCTGGTTTCTTCCACCGATGGAGTGGGAACCAAGCTGAAAATTGCGTTCATGGCCCAAAAGCACGATACGGTCGGAATAGATTTAGTGGCTATGTGCGTAAACGATATAGTGGTCCAGGGGGCCAAGCCTCTTTTCTTCCTCGACTATCTTGCCCTGGGCACTCTCGATCTGGGGGTGGTCGAAGAGCTGGTCTCAGGGATTGCGGAGGGCTGTAAAAGGGCCGGCTGCGCCTTGATTGGAGGGGAAACCGCCGAGATGCCCGGCCTCTATCGCCAGGATGAATACGATATGGCCGGCTTTGCCGTAGGCATAGTGGATAATTCCCAAATTATCGACGGGTCAACCATTGGCGTAGGCGACCGTATCATAGGGATTCCCTCAAGCGGCCTGCATTCAAACGGCTACAGTCTGGCAAGGCGGATTCTGTTCGATAAGCTGGGTCTAAAACCCGACACCTTTGTCCCGGAGTTCAACAGAACAGTTGCCGAGGAGATGCTCGAGCCTACCGTGATCTATGTGGAGACGGTGCTCAATCTCCTGCGCAAGCACCGCGTTCATGGAATGGCCCATATCACAGGCGGGGGGTTCTATGACAATATCGCCAGGATTCTTCCCAAACCCTGCAAAGCCCTGATATGGGAAGGTTCGTGGGACGTTCCGCCCATCTTTTCCTTTATGCGGGAAAAGGGTGGCGTGCCCGCCGAGGAAATGTATAACGTTTTCAATTGCGGAATCGGGTTTGTGCTTGTCGTCGAGCCCGCGCAGGCCGAGGATGCGGTCGAATTTCTGGGCGCCATGGTCGATGGGGTGCGCATTATCGGCGAAATAGTTGCCAAGGAACCCGAGGCCGGTCCGGTTGAAATAGTCTCTCGTTGAACGAAATATGCTTGTAGCCATGTTTATGTTCTGTTATAGGTAATTTTTTTTAGAGTGGCATTTCGGGCGTGTGCGCCCTTCGCGAAAGGAATATCGATTATGAGCAGAGTTTGTGAGTTCTGCGGCAAGACCCCTCATGTGGGTAACAATGTTAGTCATGCCAACAATAAAACCAAACGCATCTGGTTTCCTAACCTTCAGCAGGTGCGTCATGTTCTGCCCGACGGTTCGGTACGGCGAGTGAAGGCTTGCACGAGATGTATCCGTTCGGGTTCGGTCGTTAAGCCTGCCTGATTGTGACTTGCGCCTTTTTTTGCGCCGAGTGTTCATAAATTTTTGATCCCGCGGTTTCAATATGGCCGATACCACTACCAATCCTGAAAAGACGACCCATTTTGGATTCCTTACGGTTCCCGAGAAGGAAAAGGCCAAATGGGTGCGCCGTCACTTCGACAGCATCGCCTATAAATACGATTACATGAATACCCTGCTGAGCCTTGGCGTCCATTACCAGTGGAAGCGCATTGCGGTGGGGATGATGGGATTGGAACCGGGCCGCAAAGTCCTCGACGTTTGCGGGGGCACGGGGGATCTCAGCCGCCTTGCGGCCGAAGCCGTGGCTCCTTCGGGCCGTGTTTTTCTCTACGATATCAACTGGGAGATGATGGCTGCCGGAAGGCCCAAGACCTCGGCTCTAACCTGCGGGGACAATGTAGGTTACGTTCAGGGGGATGCGGAAAAGATCTGTTTTCCCGACGAGACCTTCGATGGCGCCATGGTCGGCTTTGGGATAAGAAATCTCACCCACTTCGAAAAAGGCTTCGCGGAGATGTACCGCGTCCTTAAACCGGGGGGGGTCTTCATGTGCCTGGAATTTTCCGAACCCGTTACTCCCTGGTTTAGAGCTCTCTACGATTTTTATTCTTTTTATCTCATGCCCTACATAGGCAGAGCCCTTGCCGACTGCGGGCCCGCCTACTGCTATCTTCCCGAGTCGATCCGGCTTTTCCCCGGTCCCGATAAGCTAAAAGCAATTCTGGAAAACATCGGCTTTAGCGATGTTAAATACCGAAGGCTTACAAACGGGATCGCCGTCGTGCATGTGGGCAAAAAAGGAAACCCTGTCAAATGAAGCTCAACTGGGCCGAACTGCTGGTCGTAAACAACCCCATGAGGGTTTTCGAGCAAAGACTTGAGATCGGCTGGATGAAAAGGCACTCCCAGCTTAGCGCGGGAGGGTCCATCCTTGAGATTGGGTGCGGGCGCGGGGCTGGGGCCACGATAATAAGAGAGGAGTTTTCCCCGGCTTTTCTTTGCGCCTCCGATCTCGATCCCATGATGATGAAACGCGCTCTTGGCTACACGCGGGGGCGCAATAGAGAGAATATATCCTTTTGCGCCGCGGACGGTCTTAATCTGCCGATTAAGGCCCGCGCCTTCGACGCGGTATTCGGCTTTGGCGTGCTCCACCACATTCCCGACTGGCAGGGAGCTCTTAGCGAGATCGGGCGCGTGCTAAAGCCCGGCGGGATCTATTTTCTCGAAGAACTCTATCCGACGCTTTACCAAAACTTTATAACCAAACACATTCTTCTGCATCCCGAGGGGAATCGATTCGACGCCTTTGACCTGCAAAAGGCCCTGGAGAGCACCGGTTTTTCGGTGCGCGCCAGTTTTGAGGTTAAATTCGCCGGTATCCTCGCTGTCCTCGAAAAATCCAAGTGAGTCGCATTGAGAGATAAACGCAAAGCCTCTGCTATTTTGCTCGCGGGACTTTTGGTTCTTACCTTTCTTGCATGCCTACCCTACGCTCCGCAGGGTCCCTTTGACGCCCGAAGTTATGCACGCCTTGCGGGCATGAGGTTGGAACAGCATCCCTGGACCGCTCTGATAGAACCGTTTTTCGCCCCCATGCGGATCATCGCGGGGGCGCCCAATTTTTTGGTTGCCGCCCTTTCGGTGCTGATATGGGTTACTTTAGGCGCGGGTGTATGGGGAGTTTTGGCCGATTGGAACAGGCGGGGGAGAAAAAACGTTTCCCACACGCTAGCGGCCGGCCTTAAAAGCGCTCTGATCGCGACTTCGTCTCTAACGCTTCTTCTGCTCCTGTTTGTAATCGCCCGGGTTCCGGGCTGGCGGCTGGTAGTAAGAGATCCCAACGTCATCGTCGCCGATCTTCACACCCATACGGTTATATCCCACGACGGCCTGGTATCGCTTAGAACAAACCTCGCCTGGCATGCGTCGTGCGGCTACAACATGGAGGCGGTTACAGAGCACGACAACCTGGTCGCCCATGTAGTGCGGGGGCTTACGCCTTCGCAACGAAACAAGTTGCCCGCACTGGCCTCGGGCCTTGAGGTTCATTCGGTTCGCGGGGCCATGGCCCTTGGCGTTTGCCGGGATAGCTCCATAAAACTCGGGTCTACTTCGGATACGGCCGTATTTGCGAAAAAAATTCACGACAAGTGTGGGGGCGCCGTATTTATTCTGCCCCTAAAAGGGCTCAAACTTGCAGATGTCGACAAGCTGGCCGATGAGGGCGTCGACGGCTTTGAAATCGTAAATGGCGGCCATCCGGGCCTGCCGCAGCCTCTAAGGCGCCGGCTGCTCGCCGTGTCGCGCTCCAGAGGACTGGTCCTTCTGGCTGATACCGACTGGCACGGGTGGTCGGGGCTGACCAGAACCTGGAACGTTATAAGGGTGGCCGGGGCCGGCAGCCTTTCTCTTTCCCGGAGGGCAAAAGCCGTTATAGACAAGGTTAGAGACCGTGACAGCGCCGACATCATTCCCGTCGCAGCCGGATACATGGGAGTGCCTTCGCGCGGTCGCGCCGTTTTTGCTCCCTTTGTCGAAACCGTGCGATACTGCATGGAGCTTTCCGCCGCGCGGGTTATTTCCTGGTGGCTGTGGGCCTGGGCAATCTTTTCGCTTTGGATTTTTATTGAAAATAAAGGATTTAGTCCCGCCGATATTCTGCCCGCCCTGCTGGTTTGTTCCACGGGCTTTTTGCTTATCCTCGCGGGGATTTGCCAGGTAAGGCAGGGCATGGGCACGACCGGCTTTGGCTACCGCGTCGGGCTTGCGACCATCGGTGCGGGTCTGATAGCCTTTGCGATAGCCGCCTTTCGGGGTGTGGGGTTTATTGGGCAGCGGCATCGCCCCGGTTTTAGAGGAAGATAAATTTTATTTCGCCCCGGTTGCCGAGGGCACCAGGGTGCGCAAAACATCCGATTTACCGATGATTCCCACAAGCTTTCCGCCCTCTACGACCGGCAGGGTATGGAAACCGCGATTTACCATTACCTCGGCCACTTCGTCTATTCCGGTCTCGGGTGCGACCGAAACAGGGTGAGGCGTCATAGCGTCAGAAGCTTTGATTGCCGCAATCTTATGGACTTCTCTTGTGGTTTTGCCCAGCGGATGAATAGGAATGAAAGAATCGAGGATTGTGAATACCGAAGGCAGGGGGAGTTTTTTCTGTTCGGCTATAAGGTCGCTTTGACAAATTATACCGACCATGTCGCCGTTTCCATCGAGTACCGGAACGCCGTTAAAATGCTTATCGAGAAGCAGTTTGGCAACTTCGGTGACTTCGGTTTCGGGGGTGACGCTGACTATATCCCTGGTCATGATGTCTTTGGCTTTTATCATGATAGACCTCCGCAAAAAAACAGTGTGTAAACATTATATCCAAAAGGTGGACATCCTAAACGTCAAAGACGGGATTTAAAAGAAAAAATTCTCTCTCCCATTCGCTTGGCATCGGAAATCACCCCGGATTCCTTTACGGTAAGGACCTGACGATCCTTTACGACAAGCCTGCCGTCGACCCAGACGTGCCTGACATCGGCTCCGCGAGCCGCATAGACGATATGGCTTATGGGGTCGTAGAGGGGGCTCAGGTGGGGTTGATCAAGGCTTAGCGCAACAAGGTCGGCCTTTTTGCCCGGTTGGATGCTGCCGATTTCATCCTGGAGGCCGAGGGCACAGGCCCCCCCCGTTGTGGCCATTTGCAGGGCCTGCCTGGCCGGGCATGCCTGGGCGTCGTTTCTAAACACTTTGTGCAGCCTGGCGGTAAAGCCGGCCTCGGAAAAGAGATCCAGGTCGTTATTGCTTGCGCAGCCATCGGTTCCAAGCCCCACCTTGACTCCCATAGAGAGCATAGCGACCACGGGAGCAACCCCTGAGCCCAGCTTCATTGCGGATTCCGGACAGTGGGCCACCGCGGCGCCCGTGTCGGCAAAAAGCCCCATTTCCTGTTCGGACAACCAGATCGCGTGAGCGCAAAGCGTGAGCTCGTCCAGGAGCCCGAGAGCGTTAAGATGCACCAGAGGGCTTGCCCCGTACCTTTGCTTAATGACAGCGACCTCTTCGCGGGTTTCGGCAAGGTGGGTCTGAAAGAGGATCTTATGGCTTCGGCAAAGTTGCTTGGTGCGTTTGAGGGTTTCCGGGTTGCACGTATAGGGGGAATGGCAAAAAAGCGAGGGACGGATTCGGCCGTTTCGAGAGGGGAAATCGCGGAGGAAGGCCTCGGCGCGCGCCTGGGAGGCTTCCGGATTGTGAGCATCGGGGGTTGGGAAATCGAGAAGCCCCTGCCCCAGGATCGCTCGAATACCGGCTTTACTGCAAGCCCTGGCGGCATGTTCCTCGAAAAAATAGCCGTCGCAAAAGCATGTCGTGCCGCTCTTTAGCATCTCCACGGCCGAAAGAAGCGTGCCCAGATAGACGCTCTCCGGGCTCAGAAAAACATTTTCAAGCGGGAAGATATTATCCTCCAGCCACTTTTTGAGCGGCAAGTCATCGGCCACGCCCCGAAACAGGCTCATACCCGCGTGGGTATGGGTATTTACCAATCCGGGCATGAGAAGGCAGCCCGAGAGGTCTATTTCGTTTTTCCCGCGGAAAAGGGTTCGAAGTTCCCCGGAGGGGCCAGAGGCGACAATCTTCCTGTTTTGGATCGCGACAGCCCCAAGGGGGGTGCAGTTCATGGCCGGATCGCAGGCTACGAGCCAGTCGGCGTTAAAAAGGAGGTAGTCGACTTCGCCCACCTCACAAACCGTAACGGGCCTGCTATGTGTTATTTCTCCCTGTTTTGGGCTGCCCTTCAGGGGGGAGCTCTTCTTTGCCTGCTTTCTGTCTTCGGCGCCCATCTTTTTAGCGAATTCCCGGACATGGCCCAGGATCTCCTCCAGGTCGAGTGTAAGAAGGGCGCGGTCCTTCATGACGAGGCGACCGTCAATGATGCTGTGGCGCACATCCGCTGCTCCGGCGCAATAGACAAGGTGGCTTACGGGGCTGTAGGAGGGCGTAAGATTGGGTTTTCTGAAATCGACCACTATCAGGTCGGCGGCCATGCCCGGGGAAATCATGCCGGTTTTACCTTCCCAGCCAAGGGCGGCTGCCCCGCACACCGTGGCCATCCGCAGGACCTCCCGGGCCGAGAGGACCGTTGGGTCCAGCGCCGCGCCTTTATGGAGCTTGGCGCACGAATCCATTTCCCCCAACATATCCAGGTTATTGTTGCTGGCGCAGCCGTCGGTTCCCAAGGCAACCGTCACTCCGGCATCGAGCAGCCTCGGGATGGGGGCGATTCCGGAGGCGAGCTTCATATTGCTCTCCGGGTTATGGACCACCTTTACCCGGTTTGCCGCAAGCAAATATATGTCGCTATCATCGAGGGCCACGCAATGGTCGGCTACCACGCGCCGATCGAGTATGCCAAGCGAGGCGAGGTGCTCCACGGGGCGCTTGCCGTACAATTCGAGAACCTGTTTGACCTCGGCCTCGTTTTCCGAAAGGTGGACGACCAGAGGTACATCGTGTTTGGCAGACATCCTGATGCACCTTTTGAGCAGATCGGGCGAGCAGGTGTAGATCGCGTGCGGTTCCACGGCAACGCTTACAAGAGGGTCGCCTTGCCATTTTTCTATCAGCATCTCGGTATGTTTCAGACCGTTTTCGACCGGCCCGTAACAGGGGGAGGGGAAATCGTAGAGGACCTCGCCCACAAGAGCGCGGAGGCCGGCTTTTTTGGCGGCCTCGGCTACCTTGTGCGAAAACAGGTACATATCACAAAAGGCTGTGGTTCCAGACAGTATCATCTCCGCGCAGGCCAGCATCGTGCCCCAGTAGACCCACTTTTCGCTCAGTTTCCTTTCCGCCGGGAATATATGGTTTTGGAGCCACTCCATGAGAGGCAGATCGTCGGCCAGACCCCGGAAAAGGGTCATGGCCGCGTGGGTGTGGGAATTTATGAGTCCGGGCAGAGCCACGCATCCGGAAATGTCCAGGGTTTGCTCCGATTGGAAAAGCGATTGGATTTTGGCGGAAGGCCCGACCGAAACGATCTTTCCCGAGCGAACCGCTATGCCGCACGGTTCCAGGACCTCCGAGTCCGGGTCCATGGTCACTACGCACCCGTTTAAGAGAAGAATATCAACCTGTTCTTTTGGACCCCCGATAGCTTCTCTGCGTTTAGTCTTGTGACGCAAATTCATTTTCCAACCAATTTTAAGTGTGGAGTTAAAAATTTGTGGGCCTAAATTTCCGCGTATGTTAGGGGTTATTTCGGTTTTCCGTTAAAAAACTTGAATCTTAAAGCCAATAAAAATTTATCGGCGGCCTTTGCCCTGTAAAACGGAAAAGCATTGCGGAAACGAGTCCGTTTTTCCTTCCACGGGTGTCCGTGGACTTGTCTTAAGGTCTACAAAATATTAGAAAAGAGCACTTAACGACTTGAAGAGTTTACTCGCAACTTTTTTCCTGTGGTCGGGTAACCCGCGTACGGACTGATCTTCTGCTCTGGAGTGATCTTTTAGAACATGGAGGGGCGTGTGGAGTTTTCCCGGAAGGTTTGGGCGCGATGGAAAAAAAACAGCATGCCGAATCCAAAGCGCCCGATTGACAACTTCTCCCGCCGGGGCGGCAACAAATTATCCGAGGCCGTGCCAAGACCTAACGGCCCAACTGCATTTAAAAAAATACGGCTGCTGCCGGTAAACCGTTCTTATTGCATGGAACGGACTTTTTCCAGTTCGCCCAATCGCTGTTCGAGGGTTTCGACCCTGGCAAGAAGCTCGGAGAATTCCTTTCTGCGAATAACTTCCAGGTTTTCCGAAAATTTTTTAAAAGAGGATTGGAATTTTGCGCCTGCGTCTTCCCATTCCTTCTCGCCGCTTTTGATCAGCTCTTCGGTGAGTTTTTCCGCATCCTCGCTCGATAGCTTCCCCTCTTCAACCAGCTTGCGAGTGGACTCGAGGATTTTATCCCGGGTCAGCACGGCAGCGCCTAATCCGGCAAGCATGCCTTTTTTTAGCGTCTCAAGCATTTTTGCTCCGCTCCTTTTAGAACTGCCAAATCGCTTCCATCCAATTGTCCTTGAGCTAAAGTATCCCGCAAGACATTGTCTGTCAATAGGGGGCCGCAAGAGAGCAAGGGGAATCCGCCTTGGCCCTGTGCCAGTCGAGAATTAACCTTTCATAAAGCATCCTCAAGGTTTCAAGCCCTGGAAGTTTTTAAAAGCCCTTCATCCGGTCTTTGCTGCGAGGGCATCTCTTCAATTTTTTTGTTGCGGGCAGGCGATATTTCTTTAGTATGACTGTACGCTGGATTTACCAGCTACACCTCTTCCATCGATGTGCCTCAAGTCGGAGAAACGCAAGTGAGAATTCGTCTTTCCCAATTGAGATTAAATAGCGGTACATGGCTTCCAGTCTCCCTCATCCTTCTGGGCGCATTACTTTTTGCCAGGATAGCCATAGCTACTCAGCCGGGGCCGCCTGCCCTCCATGACGGCGCGCAGGTGCTAACTGACGAGCAGGTGAACGCCATCTGCAAAAAAGAGGGATGTTCCACCGCAATACCTTTGCAGAAGCGCGGGGGCGTGTGGACACTGCCTGTTAGAATCAATGGTGTGATAACCCTGGATTTCACCTTGGATAGCGGTGCATCCGAAGTTGCAATACCAGCAGATGTCGCTATGACGCTGATCCGCACTGGCACAATAACGAGTAGCGACTTTTTGCCAGGTAAAACTTATAGACTGGCAGACGGTTCACAACTCAAGAGCGCAAGATTTGTTTTGCAGGAGATGGAGCTCGGCGGCGTTAGAATTAAAAACGTCCCGTGCTCAGTTAGTCCTGCTGACGGTGATCTTCTCCTGGGACAGAGTTTACTTGAAAGACTTGAATCATGGAGTCTGGACAACAAAGAGCATCTGCTGATTATCGCCGCTCCGCAGGAGGTGCCTAACTCAAAGCAGAATTTTCCGGGGGTGCCTACGGGAACATTGCCCAATATCGGCAAGGAAAAGGAGGGAGACCCGGTTCATCCTCCTGAAGTTGCCCCGCCGGCTCCGAAACCAACATCTATTGGCCAGTCTCATGCCTCCGCGGATTTTGATGGTGCGGAATCAGCCTATCAGAGAGGCGACTATGCTCAGGCATACCAAAAGTTTAAGTCTCTAGCCGAGCAAGGCGATGCCAGGGCACAATGGCGACTGGGGGGCATGTACCTGCTGGGCCATGGCGTCGGGCAAGACTATACCGAAGCAACCAAGTGGTTGCTCAGGGCAGCCGAACAAGGCAATGTTCAAGCACAGTATTGTCTAGGCATCACATACCGAAGAGGCCCAATCGTGCCCCACGATTACGCACAGGCGATGAAGTGGCTCCGGAGAGCGGCCGACCAGGGAGATCCTGACGCGGAATTCGAGCTTGGAGACATGTACCAAGGTGGTGAAGGGGTGCCGCAAGACTTCTCCGAGGCAGTTAAATGGTACCTGGAGGCTGCAAAACAGGGCAATGCGTGGGGGCAATTCCGCCTGGGGAGCATGTATGAACAAGGTCACGGGGTGCCGCAAGACTGCACCGAAGCGGCAAGATGGTACCGGAAAGCGGCAGAGCAGGGTAATAAGGGAGCGGAAATGTTGCTGGGAAGGTTGTATTTCCAAGGGAAGGGTGTTCCGCGCGACGATGCGGAGGGAACGAAATGGACCAGGGCAGCGGCCCAACAAGGCGACGAGGCAGGGCAATATATTTTGGGGATGATGTACTATAGCGGCCTGAGTGTCCAGCGCGATTATACCGAGGCGTTAAAATGGTGGCGTAAGGCAGCAAAGCAAGGCAATGCGGGGGCAGAAGTTTGCCTGGGAAGAATGTATTTTAATGGGAAGGGCGTAACGAAGGACTATGTCGAGGCGGCGCTATGGGTTAGCAAGGCCGCTGATCAAGGCGACGCCGAAGGACAAGCTTTTCTGGCAGTAATGTATTCCGAAGGGAGGGGTGTGCCCCTAGACATAGTCCAAGCCTACATGTGGATTAACCTCGCGGCGACGAAGGGAAATCCACAATATGAAAAGTTGAGACGAATTTTTGCGCTTCAAATGACACCTCCGCAGATTGACGAGGCACAGCGCCTCAGCCGAGAGTGGAGACCGGAATCCCATCCACTGGTTTCCGCGCAGGGAGATGCCAAGCCACCGCTAACAAAGGGTGGTCAAGCGTTCCTCACGGCGATGGCTGATGCCGAACGACGAACAGTGGCCGATGTCCAGCGAGACCTGAGCAGGGCGGCAAAGACCGCTGACAGTATTTTCAAAAAGAATGGAGTGACAGGCTTAACCATAGAGACAGAGGGATGTTACAAGCATAATAAGAACGACGGCCTTTATTGTGTTTATTTGGATTTTGCATCGAGATCGATTGACATGTTACCCAATCCATTTCTAAGAACTGCCTATTTCCACGGGACAAAGTTTCGGTTGCGTGTATTGGAGGAGCTGCAGAAGGCAGATATAAATAAAGACATTGCAAGAAGGGTTGGATATCTGCGTTTGGTAGAATCGGCAGTAAACAATGCGCTTGAGATGCAGCTCAAAATTGCCGATGCAGGTAGGAAGGCTAAACATGGGATGGTGGATGGTGTTACGGCCAGCACTACGATCAATACCGCCTCGCCAGATAAATGGCTCGTGATATTGGGTTCTGATCCGCTCGATAATAGGGAAAAGTCTGAAGAGCGTCTGGCATCAATAAAGTTGTATGCCCCTAACGCTCGAATTGCGAATTCTGCGCTCTACCCAAGACTCCTAACCGGCTGGTGGGTTGTGGTTGAGGGTCCATTCGATAAAGCTACAGCCGAGCAAGAAAAGGCCAGGTTGCTGCGGGTTGTGCCAGACGCATTTGTGAGGGCGGGATGGTAGAAAGCCGCAATCGCAACCGGCAATCAGCGGCGACACTACATTAGCCTGAATCCGTAAGTGCAAGAGGAATTTAAGGGTTAACTTCAATTTAGACCGTTCTATCTTGCAATATCGTTTACTTACCACACTGGCAGTGTAAGCCTCCTTTTTCGATCTTTTTTCCGGAAGAAAAATGAAAACATTTCGATGGATTATGCATTTTTTCTCTGCCCCAAGGGCATCTCTTGATTTCTAAGGCGATTTGTTTCATGATATCAAAGCTGGCGGCCCGGCGTGGTTTTTAGTGGCTCGCCGGCCCTGAGCCATGGGTTATTTGCCCCCAGCCGGTAACCGGGTCTGGTTGGAGGGGGATCGCCAGACTGCCCCAAAGAAGATGGAGTTTGGAATGAGTCAAACCGACATTACGGTCTACGGCGCGAACTGGTGCCCCGATTGCCGGCGCAGCAAGCTCTTTTTGGGCGAACACCGGATCCCTTACACATGGTTGGACATTGAAGAAGACTCCGAGGCACGCCGCTTTGTCACCGAAAAAAACGGCGGCAAGCGAATCATTCCAACCATCGTGTTCCAGGACGGTTCTTTTCTCGTCGAGCCTACAAATGCCCAATTGGCAGCCAAGCTGGGTCTTAAAACCCTGGCAAGCCGCACGCACTATGATCTGATAGTGATCGGAGGAGGTCCCGCGGGTCTTACCGCGGCTCTTTACACGGCCAGGGAGGCGATAGATACCCTGGTGATCGAGAGGTCCTCCTTTGGCGGTCAAACCTCGGGGACAGAAAAACTGGAAAATATGCCCGGTTTTCCCGAGGGTGTTGAAGGAATTGAGTTTTCAAATCGTCTAAAACGCCAGGCCGAACGCTTTGGAGTCGAACTCCTCGAGGCCCGCCAGGTGGAGTCTATAGAGAGGCATGGAAACCTGCGTTGCGTGAGGATGGAAGACGGCCGCGACTACAGCGCCAGGGCGCTTCTGATCGCCACCGGAAGCCACTACAGGCGGCTAAATGTTGCGGGCGAAGCCGAGTTTCTGGGCGCGGGCGTTCATTTTTGCGCAACCTGCGACGGTCCTTTCTATAAGGGCAAGCCCATCGCCGTTATCGGGGGCGGGAACTCGGCCGCGGAAGAAAGCCTGCTGCTTACCAAGTTCGCACAACATTTAACGCTTCTCGTGCGGGGCGAAGAGCTTACCGCTACCCGGCTTATCCAGGAAAAAGTCCAGGGAGATCCTAAAATCGATATCCGCCGGAATACGCAAGTGCGGGAATTTATCGGCCAGGGCGGAAAGCTTAACCGGATAAAGTATCTAAATACAGTTACGGGGGATGAGGAAGAGCTGGCAGTCGAGGGCGCTTTCATTTTCATCGGGATGATGCCCAACACCGGATTTTTGGCCCAAAGCGGAGTGCTCCTGGACCAGTGGGGGTTTATCGTAACGGGTCAAAACCTGCCCGGGACCCAGGGCTATGAAAAGCGGGTTCCCTATATGTTTGAAACCAGCGTTCCGGGTGTGTTCGCCGCGGGCGATGTGCGCGATGCCAGCACCAAGCAGGCGGTTAGCGCCGCCGGGGAAGGCGCCGCTGCCGCCCTGGCCGTTCGCGATTACCTGAAACAGGTCTGAGTGCGGGTGCGCGGATTAAGAGGCTACTTTTTATCGCCCACCATGGCGTAGACCCAGCTCAAGGCCGCGGCAACCGCGGGAAACCCTATAGTGCTTGTAAGAAGCACTATGGCGTGGCAGATTTCCTCCCGTGTGGCTCCAGCCCCCAGTGCCCTTCTGGCATGGCTGTGGACCGCACCCTCGGAGCCGATCGCCGCGGCTGCCCCCAGCTGAATCAGCTGGGAAGTTTTTTCATCGAGAGGTCCCTCTTTTCTCAGGGCTTTGCCAAGATTTTCGAGAGCTTCCATGTACTCCGGGTACTCTTGCCGCAACTTCTCATGCCATTGGGGAAGATTTGCGCCCATTGTCTTTACTCCCTCTTAGAGTCGTTGTCTTTTTGCCCTCTAAACGCCTGGCCGGCCGCCCCGGCTTATGATCGGCCCACTGTGCGCCGCCCGTCTTGCAGACACAATACACACGGGCAACCGGGGCGTCAATTAAGAGCACTCCACCATGTGTTCCGGGTAGAGCGCGGCCGGGCCAGCGCGGCGCGACTTTTCGGGGGAATTAATTTTTTTTGTGCGCCAATGTTTTTGTTCCGGAATTGACTTTTTTGTGCAAACATCATTTAATATGCCGCTTTAGCCGCCATTTAATTCTCTATATGGTATTTAGAAAATCGAATTGAAATTTTGGGAGGAAACTGATGACTTTTATGGGAGTGGCCAATGCGGCCGGTGCGCTTTCTCAGGCTGGAACCGCGGGTGCGGGCTATGAGCAAATTCTGGGCAGCCCGATTGTGCTTATGGTTGCCATGCTCGCGATTTTTTACTTTCTTCTCATTCGCCCCCAGCAAAAACGGCAAAAAGAGCATGCCCTCATGCTGTCGAATCTTCAGAAGGGTGATACAATTTTTACGGTCGGCGGGCTTCGCGGCAGGGTAACAAATCTTGAAGAAACCGTAATCACGATGGAAGTTGCGGAAAAAGTCCGTGTGAAGGTCAACCGCAATGCCGTTGGCGGTCTGGTTTCCAAGGGCGATTTGTCCCAGGAAAAAGAAGCGAGCAAAGATTCGGGTAAGGAATCCTAAGAGTCCTGGCGCAAATGCCCTCCCGCGCGGGGAGGGGGTTACCGGCCGCATGACTGTGGGAGAGGCTCTTTACTGAACCCAGTCGCCGGCCAGTTGGAGGCTTAATTGAAAAGCATAGCAGTGCGCGCGCTCATAGTCGTGGCGATATTGATTGGCGGCATTTTTTGTCTTCTCCCAACATTTGTGTCTTCGCCCCTGCCGGGGTTATCGACTATTTTGCCCGGAAAAATCCACTTGGGCCTTGACCTCCAGGGGGGTATGCACCTGGTGCTCGAAGTGGAAACCAACAAGGCCGTCGAAAATACCGTCGCAAATATTGCCGAAGAGATAAAAGATGCCCTGAGAACGAAAAAAATCGGTTTCTCCCAGGTCGACAGGACCGATAAGGTAAACATCGAGGCGGTGTTGCCCAATAGTTCGCAGGTAAGCGGTTTTGACGAGGCGATTAGAAACGGTTTTCCGATGCTGACTCAGATCAGCCAGCAGAACACGCCGCAGGGCACAAGAGTCGTTCTTGCCATGAGCGCCCCCGAGATTGCCAAGCTTCGCACGCGGGCGGTTCAGCAGGCAATTGAGACCATCCGCAATAGAATCGACCAGTTCGGGGTAAGAGAGCCCGATGTGCGGCTTGCCGGAAAAGATCGGATCATGATCGAGCTTCCCGGTGTAAAGGATCCTCAGCAGGCGATCAGCCTGATTGGGAAAACGGCCGTGCTCGAGTTTAAGCTTGTCGACCAGGACGTTACCGAGCAGCAAAAGGAGAGCCACAATCTGCCCCCGGGCGTAAAGCTCTACCCCATGAGATCTGCTGGCGGCACGGCGCCGGCCTCCATGATAGCTCTCTACGACAAGACCGTTTTGACCGGCCAGTATATTACCGATGCCAAGGTTGGAATCGGGGGAAGAAATTCTTTCGGGGAAATGGTGGTTGACCTGAGCTTTGATAAGCAGGGGGCCAAGATTTTTGGCCGTATTACAAGCAACAATGTCGGCCACGAGCTTGCGATCGTGCTTGACGGCGTGGTTTATTCGGCTCCGCGGATAAACGGGCCGATCATGGACGGAAACGCCGAGATCACGGGAAGTTTTTCCGATCAGGAGGCAAACGTCCTCGCGATTGCCCTTCGCACCGGAAGGTTGCCGGCCCCGGTAAAAATTCTGGAACAAAGCACGGTAGGCCCATCGCTTGGTCATGATTCCATCCGGGACGGCGTGCTTGCATCGGCCATAGGCGGTCTTGGCATAGTTATATTCATGATTGTCTACTACAGCCTCTCGGGGGTAATCGCCGATCTAGCCCTGGTACTAAACCTCATTTTGATCCTTGCGGTAATGGCGGGCGTTGGGGCAACCCTTACCCTTCCGGGCATTGCGGGTATAGCCCTTACCATAGGCATAGCCGTTGACGCCAACGTTTTGATCTATGAGCGCATACGCGAGGAACTGCGCCTTGGCAAAACCCCTCGCGCCGCCGTGGATACGGGCTACGAACGGGCTACCATTACGATTATGGACGCAAACGTCACCAGCGCCATAGCGGCCCTGGTCCTCTACGAGTTCGGCTCCGGTCCGGTAAAAGGCTTTGCGGTAACTCTGTTTTTCGGTCTTGCGGCCAACATGTTTACCGCGATCTTCGTAACCAGGGTTATTTTCGACTATCTGCTCACCGAGCGTCGGATAAAAGAGCTAAGCATTTAGTCCCAGGCCTCTATAAGGAAAACTGATGCAACTGATAAAACCGGATATTAATGTCGACTTTGTAAAGTGGCGAAACAAAGCTTTCCTGCTCTCCGGCACTATCATACTGGCTGGGTTGATCGTTTTGTTTGTGCGGGGCGGACTCAGGATGGGGGTCGATTTTGCCGGCGGTATGCTCATTCAGGTAAAATTCGACAAGCCTACCGATTCGTCGCACATCCGCCAGGCTCTAGGGTCGATCGTCTCCCATGATGCCTTCATCCAGCAGATAGGCGCAAAAAACGATCATCAATACCTGATTCGCACCAACACGATTCACGAGGAGCTAAAGAGCCTATCGGGGGTGATCGAAAATGCGCTTACCAAGGCCTACGGGCCGGGTCAGAAGGTGCTGCGAGTCGAGATGGTCGGGCCAAAGGTTGGCCGGGATCTTCGCCAGAAGGCGCTCCAGGCGATATTTTTCGCCTTTCTTTTCATCGCCCTCTATATCTCCATGCGCTTTGAGCCCAAGGCTTCCGCGGGGCTTGCGATGCTGCTCGCCATGGGGATTCTTATCTACCTTTTAACCGAGCTAAACATCAATGCGATTATTCTCATCGGAGGAGCGCTCGCCGTTACCCTGGCGCTGTGCTGGTTTTTACGCCTTCCCTATGCGCTGGGAGCGCTTCTTTCCCTTGTCCACGACATCCTCATTACGGTTGGAATCTTTGCCCTTTTCAATAAAGAATTTACTCTGGAGGTCTTTGCGGCCCTTCTTACTCTTTCGGGCTATTCGTTAAACGACACCATCATCGTCTACGATAGAATCCGAGAAAACCGCAACAAGGACAAACGGGTTCCCTTCAGCGAGATGATCAACGGTGCGATAAACCAGACTCTTAGCCGCACGGTTTTGACCTCGATGACGGTGTTTTTCGTAATCCTAATGCTGTTTCTTTTCGGAGGCACCGTTATTCATGATTTCTGCTTTGCCATGCTGATCGGGGTAATTACGGGCAGTTATTCGTCCGTATTCGTTGCAAGCCCAATCCTTGTGGCATACGAAGAGCTTAGGAACAAAAGGCCCGCGGTTCCCGCCTCAAGACGTGGGGAAGCTGGCTCACTAGGGGCTAAAAACGGCGGGGCGGGCCGCTCGAAGCTCCAGGAGGCAAAAACGCTAAGACGTATCGACTCAGCCTCTTCGCAGAAAGAGATCTCAGGGCAGGAGTCTGATGAAAAGCCGGCCGCAAAGCCCAAAAGGCAGAAAAGCCCCTCTTCTCGCCCGGCTGGAGCAAGGAAGCCCGGTGCCTAGGCCGCAGCCGCCTTTTTTGGGTTAACCTGTGGGGGGGCGCAGCAAGTCGGGCCGAAAGCCTTTACTCTGCGCCCTTGCCCGTTTTTGCAGCCGATTTTTGAGGACCTTGCTTAGAGGGGGTCTCCCTTTTGCCCGGGCTTGCCCGTCAAGCTATCCAGACCGCCATGTTTTTGAAATCGGAAGCTATTTTGCCGGCAACGGTTGTCTTTGGAAATCTAAAGATTGATTCCTTTCGGCTTCGACCCAGCCCGATGATTCCAATCCCATTTGAGGCGCACCAGGCCAGGAGGGAAGCGATGGTGTCTCCGGTATCGGCAATAAGGGTAATACGAATCTGGTCTTCGGCCATGCCGTTATCGGTGAGTATTTGGTAAGCCTTAAGAAGGCGCGATAATTGAGTGCGGCTAAGGAGTCCGGCAAGTTCACGGGGGGCTTGCGAGGGGCGGCATGAAGCGGGGTGAGAGAGCCTGGGCGCGGTGCAAACGAGATCAACAGTCGTGCCCGTGTTTAAGAGCATGAAGCCTGCGTGGTCGGCGATACGAATGGAGCCTTCTTCATCGGCTATGTAGAGGGCGGCTTTTTGGGGTTCAATCTCACCCTGGGTAAGCCAGATGGGACAGCGCAAGCAGTGCAGGGCGAGCTCCGAGGAAGGATTTGAGCGCATTAGATCTTCAAGGTTTGCTCTTACCTGCTTTGGCACCACAATGGCATCGACCTTTCTGAGGTCGCCAAGGAGGCA
This sequence comes from Deltaproteobacteria bacterium, assembly GCA_021780695.1. Taxonomy (GTDB): domain Bacteria; phylum Desulfobacterota; class Syntrophobacteria; order Syntrophobacterales; family Syntrophobacteraceae; genus SbD1. The sequence goes on along the minus strand of JAJXYD010000033.1, from coordinate 79,377 downwards.
GGCCTGTTTTGCCACGCCCATTTGATTCGGTTCTGAGTGCTGTTGGATGAGCGGTTTTGAAAAACCCTCCTTTGTCAGCGTTTCGAGGGCATGGCGGAAGATGCGGTGTTCATCCTCTTTTTGCTGCTCCAGAAATTGGAGTCTTTTTGCCTGCATGCGAGGAGAGTGAACGAGCCCGTCTGTGTAGACCGAGGGTGGGGGCGTGGAAAAGCGGCCAAGAATCAAGCTTATCTCCGAAGGGGGGTAAAGGCGGCGAAGAAAGCCGGCGGGTCGAAGAGATTCGTTTGTCCCGTCTACCGGGAGCAGGAAACATTTGGGCAAGGTTTGCATATGGTGTGACCCCTTAGTTATAATATGTCCCTTATTCACTATATATTAAGTCCTGTTTAGTCTTTCGAGGAGAAAAGATGGCCGAGACACCGATTTTTGAGACCAATTTTCCTGGGTTAGAGCTTATATCGCGAGGGAAGGTAAGAGACATATACGATCTTGGCGATTCTTTGCTCATTGTGGCCAGCGACCGTATATCGGCTTTCGACGTCGTTATGCCCGATCCCATTCCCGACAAGGGTGCCATCCTGACAAGGCTTTCGGAGTTCTGGCTGGGGTATTTGGGAGACCTTATCGGTACCCATCTTATAAGCGCGGATAGCGAGCAATTTCCAGAGGTCTGCCGTCCTTACGCGGCGATGCTGAAGGCACGGACGATGTGGGTGAAAAAAGCCCGGGTTTTGCCCATTGAATGCATCGTGAGGGGCTATCTTGTGGGCACGGGGTGGGAAGATTATCAAAGGAGCGGGCAGGTGTGCGGGATCTCTTTGCCCTCCGGGCTGATAGAGGCCCAGGAGTTGCCCGAACCGCTCTTTACGCCTTCTACCAAAGCCGCCTTGGGGGAGCATGACGAAAACATAAGCTTTGAGAAGATGGGCCAAATCGTGGGCAAAGACGTTGCCCGGAAGGTAAAAGAAGCCGCCGTGGCCCTCTATAGCAAGGCGCGCCAATACGCGCGCGCGCGTGGAATAATCCTTGCCGATACCAAGTTCGAGTTCGGCATGGTTGAGGGAGAGCTTACTTTGATCGACGAGGTGCTCACCCCTGATTCCAGCCGCTTCTGGCCCGCGGATCTTTACCGGCCGGGAATGAGCCCGCAGAGTTTCGATAAGCAGTTTTTGCGCGATTATCTTAAATCGAGCGGATGGAAAAAAACAGATCCCCCGCCGCGGTTGCCCCGGGAGGTGGTGGTAAATACCCGCGCTCGCTACCTGGAGGCCCTCAAACGCCTTACGGGAGAGGAACTCAAATAGGATGGATTTGCGCTTTGTCGCTCTTTCTGAAATCGATCTTGAAGATAGCGGTTTTGAGGTGCCAAGCTTTTGCGATTGGTCCCGGTTGCGGGATTCGCTTGGACGCTTTGGCATCCTTGACCCTGTCTGGCTGTGTGAAAGATCGGCCCGCTATAGTGTGGTCGATGGATTTAAAAGGCTTCGGTGGGCGAAGGAAAACGGGTCCCGGAGGGTGGTTTGCCTGATTTTTGAAAGCGACTGGGCTGAGCGCGATGTTTGGATCCGCAGGATCGAAAAAAAGATCTTTGAAGGGGATATAAATCCGGCGGAAAAGGCGCGGATAATCGGGGTGCTTGCCAAGCTTTTCGGACCAGGACAGATCCCGGGGGCATTTCTATCCAGTCTCAGGGTCGGGGGCCGCGGGGAAACGATAGGAAAATGGGTGAAGCTTTCGTGCACGGGGTCGCAGATGCTCGGGGCCCTGGGGGGCGGTGAGCTTTGCGAGCGTGCCGCCATCGAGATTGCCGACTGGGAGCAAACCGATTTGGATTTGGTTTTGTCTCTTTTGCGGGCGCTCAGGTGCAGCGACAGCATCCAGGTTGAAATCGTCGAGCGGGTAAAGGAAATAGCCATTCGGGAGCAAAAAACGCGGGCCGAGGTTCTCACAATGGAGGCCTTTGGCGAGGTAATGACTTCAGAGGAGCTCAATCATCGCGAAAAAACCCGGCTCATAAGGGAGCTTTTGGCCCAGTTGCGCTACCCGCGCCTGAGTTGGAGGCGCAAGCGCTTCGAGCAGGATGTGGAGGCCCTGGGTTTGCCTCGGGGGGCAAGACTCGTTGCTCCCGAGGCGTTTGAAGGCGGGGGCTGGCAGATGCAGCTATCCTTTAGCCGAGGCGAGGAACTTAGAAAGATTTTGCGTGCGACCCTGCCTTTGGTCGAGTCTGAGAAGCTCGAAGAAATTTTAGGCAGACGATGATAGTTCGTGCTCCCAGGAGGATAATCGCAGAAACGGCGGTTGCGCACAGTGCGCTTTTAGAGACACTTCGCAAAAATCTTCCCGAGGCCTCCTTGCAGGTCGTAGACAGAATCGGCGATGGTTGGGGCCGCAGTCCCGATGTAGTCGAGGTGGTCGATTTTCGCGGAAAGTTTCTAAAATCCTGTCCCGGAACCCGGTGCTACAATTGCTGCGGGTATAAAATTTTACATTTAGGGACCCAGTGTTCCATCGACTGTGCCTATTGTATCCTGCAGGCCTATCTCAATCAGCCCAATTTAAGGTTATTTGGAAATCTCGATGAGATGTTTAGCGAGCTTTCCGGCTTTCTATCCCAAAACCGGCTGGGCCTGCACAGAATCGGAACGGGTGAGTTTACCGACTCTTTGCTCCTTGACCCCTTTACGGGGATTACCCGGCTGATAGTGCCTTTTTTTGCCAAAACCCCCAATGCGGTGCTCGAACTCAAGACGAAGACCAATTTTATCGAAAATCTCGAAGGCCTTGACCATGGGGGGCACACTATCGTTGCCTGGTCTCTAAACCCCGAAGAGATTCAAAGGCGGGAGGAGCCTCTTTCGGCCACGATCTCCGAGAGGCTGGAGGCAGCCCGCTGGTGCGCGGCGCAAGGTTATTTTCTAGCCTTCCACTTTGATCCGATAATCGATTATGCACGATGGCAATCGGGGTATGGGCAAACTATCGAGCGGCTCTTCGAGGCCGTTGATCCTTCCCGGATTGTCTGGATAAGTCTCGGGGCGCTTCGTTTCATGCCCGATCTAAAGCCGATTATCAAGGCGCGTCATCCATCGAGCCGCATCATCTACGGTGAGTTCATCCGGGGACTGGACTCCAAATTGCGCTATTTCAGGGATATAAGGGCCGAGTTCTATGGTTTCATTGCAGATAGAATCCGGCGGGCGGACCCTGAGCTTTGCGTCTACCTGTGTATGGAAAGCGACGATATTTGGCGCGATTCGCTTGGGTTTTGTCCCGATGAGCGTGGCGGTCTTGCCCCTATGCTGGATAGAGCCGTGGAGAAGAAAATGGGTATTGCTCCTGTGACGGATTTGGGCTTTGGGGCCGATAAGCCCCGGGCAAGTGAGTAAAGCCTGTTGAATTAGGCTGATTGGGCATGTACTATAAGGGTATGCCCTCTGCCCCGCCGATCGGTTCCACTGGCGCGGGCAAATCTTCTTTGAAGAGACCACATGGAGTAATCGAATGTCTTATGGATTAAGGCGATATGAAACGCTTCACAGGCTGTGGTGGTTGGTTTTTTTTCTTTTGTGCCTGTGTGTGGCCAGTTTTTTGCCTGGCTTTAGCAGCGATTCCAGGGGTGGTCCCTCGCTTGCCGACCTTGGCAAAGTAAGCTTCTGGACCGGTCTTGAAGGGGTTGGCATGACTTCGCCGGCCCCTGTGCTCGCCGGGGTAAAACAGGCCGGGACAGAGGATCCGGATCAGAGTGGCCGGGACCCCTCCGGAAAAACCGGTCTTCGTGACGATATTTCTATGGTTGGCGGCACTCTTTTATTTTTTATAAGGGTGGGAGTTATCTTTCTTATACTGCGCATGGTCTGGCTTGCAGTCCAGTTTGCCGGCAGGTATATGCTCCAGTTGATAATGTCCGAGATAAAAGGACTTGAGCATTCAGAGCACAGCGGGGGGGCGGGCGCTGAATCCTTGCTGTTGCCGATGCAGGCGCTCGATGCGAGGATAAGGCGAAGCGTGCTGAGCTTTTTTCTCCATCCTTTTATCCGGCTTCAGCTAACCCTTTCTGGCTTTAGGCCGAATGCTTCCCCGGAAAACGTTTTGGAAAGAGAGCGAAGGGCTGTGGAAGCCGACTGGCGAATCCTCTACGGTTCCTGGGGACCTTTCCGGTGCCTTCTGTGGAGCCTGCCGATTTTGGGTCTGGCTCAAACGGTGTTGCTTCTGGTAGCCCAGTTTCACGGCATGGCCGTGATGTCTTCCGCGCAAGCCTCCGCCTCCGCCAAGCCCTTGATGAACTCGGATATTCAAAAGCAAATCCTTGGGATCGTGAAGCCTACCCTGGACCTTCTGCTGCCTCTCATTCAGGCGGTTGGCGTAGTGTTCTTTCTTCAACTGGCCTCGATATTCGTAAGAGCCTGCGAAGAGCTCTATCTATCAAGCCTGGATGCTTTCCTCTACGACAAGATTTTGTCCAGGCTCCCCTTTGGGGCAAACGACTCGGTTTTGATCCTTGAGACCTTACAGCGCCACCTTAGAGAGTTGAGCGCGGCTTTTGCGCGATTGGAAAAAAAGGCCACCATGCCCATGGGAGCCGAGAGGCTAAGATGAACCGGACCGATCATGGAACCCGCATTAAGGTCGGAGCGCTGCTCAAGGGTTTCCTTGAGGCTCATCCGGCCTTTGTGGCCAATCCGATCGGAGATTGGATTGACCTTGTGGGCGAACAGGTGGCGCGTTACTCAAGCCCCGGCTCGCTCAAAAATAAGGTGCTCGTCGTTATTGCTCACGATTCGGTTTGGAAGCATCATTTGGAGCAGTATAGACAGATTCTGGCCGAAAAGATCAATGCGGGAAGACCCGAGCCTCTGGTCGAAAAGGTGGTAATAAAGGTTGGGGAAGTTCAGGGGACTGAGCCGGTGCTCAATCCGGCGAGCAAGAACCTGGAAAAAATGAAGGCCAAGCGGTTTCGTGTGCACAAAAAGAAGAAGACGCCGGTCGAAAAACTTACGAGTGAAGAACAACTGCTTATAAAGAGTCTGCCGGACCCCGAGCTTAGAAAACTTGGCGAAAGGCTTCTAAAAAGGGTTCCTTCCGACGATGGGCCAGACACCTGTTCCAGGTGAGCTCAAGAGAAATCGTATCCTTATATTTGTTGCCGTATTGCGCTTGTGCAAAAAATCAAGGCCCCTTGCAACTTCCATTTTGATTCTTATTTTTCATAGCTAATTGCCAACTTAAAAAACACAAACAAGGAGACTATCGACTTATGAACGACAAGCCTCGCGATAAAAGAAAAACGGAAGTTATCGAGGTGCTCAACCAGGCCAGATCGATGGAATTGCGTGCTATCTCCCAGTATATGAACCAGCATTATAGTCTGGATGACAAGGACTACGGTGAATTGGCCAAAAACGTCAAGTTGATTGCAATCGATGAGATGAGGCATGCGGAGATGTTTGCCGAGCGGATCAAGGAACTTGGCGGGGAGCCTACCTCGGACTTGCTCGAAAAGATCGTTAAGGGCGAAAAAATCCAGGAGGTTTTTGACCATGACAGGGACCTGGAGGACAATACGATCTTAAAGTATAATCAGTTTTTGCTTGTTTGCAGGGAAAACGGGGACAGTTCCACCCAAAAGCTTTTCGAACAGATCATAGATGAAGAGCAGGCTCACCTTACCTATTTCGAAAATATCAGGGATCATATCAAGGAACTGGGGGCCGCGTATCTGGCTCGCATTGCGGGCACGCCTTCGACCACCGGGGGCTATTCGAAGGGCTTTGTTCTGGCGCAGACCGCCCAATAGGTTTTTTGCCCCCTATATGAGGCCGGCGATCCGGGGGAAACTCAGGACAATGGGAGTAGTCCCCGGATGTTGCGCGGGCCATGCTCTCTATTTGTAATCCTGCTTATAGCTTCTTTCTAAATCATACGGTTTGATTTTGCCGCCTTGTGACCTTTCGTGGGTATTGGTCTTCGACTCTGGGTAATATGCCCTTGCATCCATACCTTAAAAATTGTAGCATTTTCCTTTTGTACTATTAGCATGACCGTTTTTTGGGGGGGAATTTGTCGCCGCGGCTACTACCGGCCAATTTGGCGGACTCTAAAGAAACAGCGTAATATGGCTGGTTTTACCCCGCGGATCTTTCGGGGAAAAAGGTCAGTACAATGCGAGGTCGATTTTCTGTGGCCGCTGTTACAATATATTGAACGCAATGCTTTTTTCTAAGCCCCAAGGGGTATGCTGTTAATTTCAAGTTGGAAAAACGGGTTTGGCACCTGTTTTCTTCTGTGCTTCGTGACTCTATTGTTATCATTCGCATCGACATGAGAGTGGTTTGCTAATGAAACTTCTAATTATTCAGCCCTCACATTTTATGGGAAGATCGAACAGGAAAATCTACAGAGGCAAAAAGAAGAATCTTATTGGTCTCACCTTGCCCTATCTCGCCTCGCTAACCCCCAGGGACTGGGATGTAGAGCTAATCGATCAGCAGATTACGGATATAGATTTCGATGCCAGGGTTGACCTTGTGGCCTTGACGGTCTTAACGGCCAACTCCCTGCCGGCCTATGAGATAGCCGATAAATTCAGGGCCCGGGGCGTGCGGGTTATAATGGGAGGCCCTCACACCTTCTTTTTCCACGAGGAAGTCGCGCAACACTGCGATGCGGTAGGGATCGGAGAAGGCGAGACAATCTGGAAAACCATGCTCGAGGACGCGGCAAACGGGGGGTTAAAAAAAATCTATCGTGCCGAAGGAGTCCACGATCTGGTGGGGCTGCCTTTCCCGCGCTACGATTTACTCGATTTGCGAAGCTACAGGCGATTCAAGACTTTTGCGGTCCAGACCTCCCGGGGTTGCCCTTTTCGTTGCGACTTTTGTTCGGAGCGCTTTTTTCTTGGAAACACCTATCGATTTCGTCCCGTCTCGGACGTAATCGATGAGATAAAGCAGAGCGGGGGGAAATATTTCTTTTTTGCCGACAGCACGTTCGCCGGGAAAAAAGAGCATACGATGGAACTTATGGAAGCCCTTGCGCCTTTGGGGATAAGGTGGTCGGCTCTGTGGTCGTCCAACCTTTGCCGCAACCGCGAGTTTATGGATCTGGCCAAGCGCAGCGGTCTTTTGCATGTCAATATCGGCATGGAAAGTATTGACGAGGCAACGCTACGGGGGATGAACAAGAAGGCAAACAAGGTCGCGTATTATAAGGAAATTTTAGAAAATCTTCGGCAACGGGGGATAAGTTACTCGCTAAATTTTGTTTTCGGCTACGATACCGAGGATGCCGGCATCTTCGGTTCCACTCTCGACTTTCTCAGGCAAAACAAAGTCCCGGTCGCATACTTTAACATTCTGACCCCGCATATAGGCACGCCTCTCTATGAGCGCATGGTTGCCGAAAACCGTTTGATCGACGTTGAAAATATTGGCCGCTGGCCCGAACTTGCCTGCTTTTTCAAGCCGAAGAACTGTAGCCCGCAACAACTCGAAGAAAATGTCAAAAGGATGTACCGGGAATTTTACCGGCTAAGCTCCATTTTTTCGCGTTTACCCTTCCCCAAAAGCCTATCGGATGTGGCGTCCTGGGTGGTCAATTTTTCCCAGCGAAAAATGATACAAGGAGATGGGGTGGTGGATAATTTCGACACCTATTAGGGTTTTGCCGCGACACTTTGGCCAGGTGCGGCAAACGGGCATGTCGATCCCACGGGTAAGAAAAAGGGGTCGTTGCGTCTGGGGGCAAGCCATCGGGGCAGACGCGGGCGGCGCGAAGCGTTTTTTTAGCGGCAATGGATACTTGCTCCCCTGCTCTTTCCCTTTACTTTGGAGCTCAAAGATTCTATTTTCACAGCGATTGAAGTGCTTTTGCCCGCGCGGCCAGAGCTTTTTCTCCATTGCTATCTTGGACCTGATCAATGACCATCGTTCATGGCGGAAACGTTTATGAGCTTGCGGCCAAGGCCGGATGCTCCCCGGAACAGATTCTGGATTTCAGTGCAAGCATCAACCCTCTGGGTCCGCCTCCCGGGCTGGAGGAGGAGCTTGCCGGCTGCTTTGGGCTTCTGCAAAGCTACCCCGATATCCACTGCAAAGGTCTCATTGAGGCAATTTCGAAATTCCATGATATCGATCCTGCCTGTATTGCCGTTACAAACGGTTCGACCGAGCTGATCTATTGGTTGCCAAAGGCCCTTGCGGCGGGCCTCGCCCTGGCCGTTCTGCCCGCCTTCGGCGAGTACGTAAAGGCTTTTGAACTCCACGGAACCCGTGTGGAAAAGCTTTTTCCAGCGTCCGGGGATTTCTTTCAGCCCGGGGTCGAACAGCTTGAGGCCAGCCTTGAAAACGAGCGATTCGACACGGTGCTTCTAACGCATCCTTCGAGTCCCGCGGGTTCTCTTTTAAACGATCGGGTAGTGGACTGGATTGTGGAAAAATCCACGGGGTCCGGTCCGTTTCTTCTCGTAGACGAGGTCTTCGTTGATTTTTGCGAGCAGGCTTGCCTCAAACGTTTTGTGGAAACCTCCGACAATCTCGCGCTCATAAGGTCTTTTACCAAGTTCTACGGCCTGCCGGGTTTGCGGATTGGCTACCTTCTCGCCTCTCCCCGGATTGCCCGCAGGGTGAGGGAGTTTGTTCCCCCCTGGTCGGTGAGCACCCAGGCCCAGGTCGCCGGGGCTTTTTGCCTGGCCCGGCAGGACTACAGGCTAAGGACCCTCGAGACGATTGAAAAGCAGAGGAGCAGGCTCGCCTGGGAGCTTTCCGCCATCCCGGGCCTTGAAGTTTTTCCGGGTTCGGCCAATTTCCTTCTGGTCCGCATGGCTCCGGAACTTGGGCCCGCATCCAGCCTCAAATGGGATCTCTTCAACCGCTGCCGCATACTCATCCGCGACTGCGGCTCCTTTGAGGGGCTGGGGGAGCGTTATTTTCGCGTGGCGGTGCGGTTGCCCGAGCAAAACGACAGGCTTATCGAGGCCTTAAAGAGTGGTTTTGCCGCCCGGGGCTAAGACCGGGCTCAGTGGTCGTGTTCTTCCTTTAAAAACAGCTTGTGATACTCTGTATCGTTTAGATGATTTCGCATTATTTGCGACACGGCGTCAAAAAGCCGGTTTATTTCATCATCGCTCATCCGTGGGACAAGGACCTTTAAGAGGTCGTCGTCGGAAAATTTTTGCAGATAGTACATAAGCGACTTTTCGTCGACTTCCCGTGAAAGTCCGAATGCCACCATGCCGTCGTATTCTTCGATAAAGGAGTGCTTATGGGCCTGCATCTCAATGTCCTTCCCTTAAAAAATATTGTTGGCGCCGCTTATTGCAAGCCCAACAGTGTGCTTTTACCACTAGATACCGATGCAACTCAAATGGTGCGAATAAAAAAGAATGAAATCATAGCAGCAAGGAGCCAAAATGGCTGAGGAAAAGTTTGATTTCGATAAAAAGGCCCGAACCTGGGACGATAACCCGGTCCGTGTGAAGCTGGCAAACGATATCGCCGGGGCTATAATCGGGGAAAAGATTTTCGCCCCCGATATGGATGTGCTCGAGTTTGGCTGTGGAACGGGTCTTTTGACCGTAAAGGTAAGCCCCCTTGTGCGCTCGATAACCGGGGTCGACGGTTCGCTTGGAATGCTGGGGATGCTTGAGGCCAAGATCAAAGAGGGGGGCCTAACCAATATTAAGACACAGCTGGTTGACCCCTCGGTTGGCGGGAGGATTGAGGGTTGCTACGGTGCGGTTTTCAGCAGCATGACGCTTCATCACGTAAAAGAAATCGGTTCTCTTTTCGAGCAGTTCCATCGGGTTACGGCTCCCGGGGGCCACGTGTGTCTTGCCGACCTGGATCCGGAGGAAGGCAAATTTCACGGGGAAAATCCGACTGTGTTCCACAATGGGTTTGAGCGGAAAATGGTAGGAAAAATGTTGATGGACGCCGGTTTTTGCGAGGTGAGGGACAAGACGGCGGCCATTGTGGAAAGGCCCGTTGCGGGGGGCGCGGTGAAGAGCTTCAGCATATTTCTTATAACGTGCCGCAAGAGAGGGTGAGGATTGCCGGGCGCATGGAAGAGGAAAAAAGTTCTGCCCGGGGTTTTTTGTTCCCGTCCAAAGTACCAGTGGGAAAAGGAATCTTGTGAGGAGGGTGGGCGCACGATTTAGCGCGCCCACCGCATGGTTTTCTCCGGTTTTAGCCCACCCGTTGCGCAGGGGGGGGGCGTCTTATTTGCCTTTGAGGATATTTCGGGCGATTACGAGGCGCATGATTTCGTTTGTGCCCTCATAGATCTGGGTAATTTTCGCATCGCGCATGTGTCTTTCCATCGGGTATTCCTTGCAGTAGCCGTAGCCTCCAAGAATCTGCACGCCTTCGACGGCTGCCCACATCGCGGTGTCGGAGGCCATGAGCTTGGCCATGGCCGATTCCTTCTCGTAGGGCTTCTTTTTGCTTTCATGCCATGCGGCTCGAAGCACCAGCAGTTCGGCCGCGTCGAGCTGGGTGGCCATATCGGCAAGCTTCCACTGTATGGCTTGAAAATTGGAGATGGGCTGGTTGAATTGCTCCCTCGTTTTGCTGTACTCAACCGACTCTTCCAGGGTGGCGCGTCCGATACCGATGGCCTGGGAAGCGATGCCTATGCGGCCGCCATCGAGGGTGGTAAGCATCTGCTTAAAGCCCTCACCGGTTTTGCCGAGCAGGTTTTGGGCCGGAACGCGGGCGTCTTCGAAAACAAGTTCAGCGGTTCCCGAGGCGCTTATTCCAAGCTTTTCTTCGACCTTGCCCACGTGGAAGCCGGGGGTGTTTTGCAGGTCTACTATAAAGGAACTAATGCCCTTGTACCCGGCGGCCCTGTCGGTAACAGCGGCAAGAACGCAGTAGTTGGCCACGTTTCCGTTGGTGATAAAGCGCTTTGTGCCGTTTATTACCCATTCGTCGCCATCTTTAACCGCGGTGGTGAGCATTTTGGCCGGATCCGATCCCGCTCCGGCCTCGGTTAGCCCATAGCAGCCAAGGGCCTCCCCGCTTGCCACGGGGCGCAGGAATTTTTGCTTCTGCTCCTCGGTGCCGTAGGCGTAGACCGGGAAATTGTAGAGGCTGTTGCAAACGCTCATGATGACGCCGCAGGAGGCGCATGCTTTCGATATTTCAATCACGCCCAGGGCGTAGCAGATGTAGTCCATTCCGGCTCCGCCGTATTCTTCGGGGATTGTGACCCCCATGAGGCCAAGCTCTCCCATTTTTGCGCAAATTTCGGCCGGGTGGGTGTGGTTTTTGTCCAGTTGGGCGGCAATGGGGCGGATTTCGCGTTCGGCGAACTTGCGGGCCATGTCCTGGATCATTTTCTGTTCTTCGGTAAGTTCGAAATTCATCTTTTGATCTCCTGTTATCTTGTCAGGCTTCCCTTAAAATTGGGTTTTCGCTTTTCCAGGAAAGCCGAAACTCCCTCGCGCATGTCCTCGCCGCCAAAACAGGCTCCAAAGGCTTCGGCCTCCAGAGTGCAACCGCTTCTAAGATCGATGTCGGCTCCGCAGTCGACCACTTTCTTTATGGATGCAAGGGCGGCCGCGGGTTTTGCGGAAAGCGTGCGGGCCATCTTCATGGTTTCGGCCAAAAGCTGGTCGGAGGGGAAAATCCTTGCCACCAGGCCAAGGTCTTTGGCCTGGTGGGCGTCGAGCATTTCCCCGCTCATGCATATTTCCTTTGCCCTGGCGCGGCCTATCAGGCGCGAGAGCCTCTGTGTGCCGCCAAAGCCCGGGATAATCCCAAGATTGATTTCCGGCTGTCCGAACCTTGCCCTGTCGGAGGCATAGATAAAGTCGCAAGACATGGCTATTTCGCAACCCCCTCCAAGAGCAAACCCGTTAACGCAGGCGATAACGGGTTTGGGAAGTTGCTCGATTTGGAAAAAAACCTCCTGGCCCCTTTGGGCAAAAAAACGGGCTCCCAGGGTGGTGAAATTCAGAAACTCGGTTATGTCCGCACCGGCAACGAATGCCTTTTCGCCCGCCCCGGTCAGAACGACTACCCTTATATCCTCCCGGCGTGCGGCGTGCCCCAGGGCATCGGAAATTTCCTCCAGGGTGGCTGGATTTAGTGCGTTCATCACCTTGGGCCGGTTGAAGGTAAGGACCCCTACGCCTTCTTGAACTTCAAAGAGAATGTTTTCATAGCTCATGGATGAATTTTCCTCCGGATTGAATGCGTTTCAAGGCCGTAACGGCCTGGCTCGAGGAGCTGGAAAGCGCCGAATTTGCAGTCAAGTATCAGAAAACTTTCACAGTATAAAATCAGGCGGCTCGTTTTGTCAAATTGGGGCCGGGCCGATGGGGCAGGCTTGCTCTCAGCCCGGTGTGAAAAGCTGGTAATTTTCGCACAAAATTTCACTGCCGAAGCGCGCGAGGCTTTCCACCGCCCCGATTGCAACCAGTGTATCGCCGGCATGGAATTTTTCTCCCGGCAGGGGGTTAAAAACCATGGTTCCCTCGGCTCTCTTTATGGCCACTATAATAAGGTTATAGTTGTTTCGAATGCCGGAGGCCGCGAGGTCGCTGCCGACCAGTTTGGAATGGGCCGGAATGGTCATCTCCTCCATGCTCAGTCCCATGCCTTCCCCGGAAAGAGCGAGTTCGAGAAAATCGGTCACCGTGGGTCTCAGGATATTTAGGGCTATTCGGGTCGCTCCGAAGGCGTAAGGAGATACCACGCGGTTTGCCCCGGCTTTTAGGAGTCTTTTTTCCGTCCCCGGGGAGCTTGCGCGCGCAAAGATTTGCAGTTCTTTATTGAGATCGCGCGCAGTGAGAACTATGAAGACGTTTTCCGAATCCTTGGCGACAACCGATACCAGACCTTTTGCGCGGGCAACCCCCGCGGCGATCAGATTTTCTTCCTCCTTCGCATCTCCGGAGAGATGGACGAGATTTTTTTCCCTTATCCTCGCCAGGGTGGGTTCATCGGATTCTATTATCACTACCGGGACCTTTTGAGCGTGGAGCCGGTCGGCAATGATTTCTCCCATTCTTCCGTAGCCGCAAACTATGTAGTGGTTTTCCATTCGATCGAGTTTTCTAATCAATTTACGCCTCCGGTACGCATCGAGAATTTCGGCATCCAGCATAATCTGGCTAAAATAAGCCAGGGCAAAACCGGCAAATCCGACTCCCATAAGAATCAAAACGATGGTGAAGATCATGCCTTCGGAGTCCAGGGGGTGGACTTCGGAAAATCCCACGGTGGAAAGGGTGATAATGGTCATGTAGAGGGCTTCGATGAAGGTGTAGTGTTGGAGCAGCATATACCCGGCCGTACCGAAGCAGACCAAGGCGATCGAGATCGCAATGATGACGGCGATTCTTTGGCCGATCACCGAATTCCAAAATTTTTTTATCGGGATCTTTTTCACAATTTTCCTCTCCAGCCAGGTCCTGGGGGGTGGGAGGGCAGGGCACAAACTGCCTTGCCTGAAAAGATTATCGGCCACGTCTAAAGGGCCTTTTCGCGGGGCCAGTATCTCAGAATTTTCTTGACAGCGCCAGCATCATCGGATAATTAGGCGGATGTAACTATTCGCACAAACCCTTTGACCGGCAGGCAGTTGAAGCGGAATCAGAACCGGGGTTGGGGCCTGACAACCCTTTCCGGTGCGGCAGGTAAGGTTGGAATCTCAAGCTGGATCTCATTGTCAGAACAAGCTGCACATTAGCCGCAAGAGGTCACGAAATGCCCCTCAGCTAAAAAATCTTCAATGTATATCTCCGATTCACATTATTGGCGGTACAGTGAAAATAGTGAGGTTGTTTGCCCGTCCCCAACCGGCAGACAAACGAGGAAGGAGGTGTGGGAGTTCGCGTTCAACCTGGTTTTTTTGTTGGTCAGGCAGTTCATTCGACTAACCTTTAGGAGGTAAATCATGCCAAGTTATGTAATGACTGAGAAGTGTGACGGCTGCAAGGGGCAGGATAAGACCGCTTGCATGTATATATGCCCCAACGACCTGATGGCGCTGGACAAAAACAGGATGAAGGGCTACAACCGCGAGCCCAATTACTGCTGGGAGTGCTATTGCTGCGTAAAAATCTGTCCGCAGCAGGCGATGGACGTAAGAGGCTATGCGGACTTCATGCCTCTTGGCGCCGCTTCGACTCCGCTCCGTGGCAGCCAGGATATCATGTGGACCATCAAGTTCAGGGACGGCAGGATCAAAAGATTCAAGTATGCCACCAGGACGACGCCAGAGGGTTCTATCAAGCCCTTTGATGGTTTCGCCGAGGCAAATCCGGCAGATTTGGATAATCAGTTCCTCCTTGGTGAACCCAGCATCATGGGTATGACAGAACTCCTGACAATCAAGAAATAAGGAGATTTAAAAATGAGAGATTTCGCTACAGAGGTTGTCGAAACTGACGTGTTGATCCTTGGTGGTGGTATGTCCGGCTGTGGCGCAGCAGTCGAGGCTGCATATTGGGCGAAGCCGCTGGGCTTGAAAGTGACTCTTGTTGATAAGGCTGCAATCGATCGTAGCGGTCCTGTAGCGATGGGTCTTTCGGCCATCAATACCTATATGGGTTTGGACGGCAAAGTAACCCAGAATCCCCGCAAGCCCGAAAGGTTTGCAGAGTATGTCACCAACGACCAGTGCGGTATGGCTCGCCAGGACCTTGTCTATGACGTAGCCCGTCACGTCGACTCCTCTGTTAAACATTTCGACAAATGGGGTCTACCTATTTGGAAAGATGAGTCCGGAAATTATGTAAAGTCCGGCGAATGGCAGGTCATGATCGCTGGTGAGTCCTACAAGATCCTGGTAGCGGAAGCTGCAAAGTCGGCTCTGGCTTCTCTTGGCGACAAGGGGCAGCTGATGGAAAGGATCATGATCACGCACCTGCTAAAAGACGATAAAGACCCCAACCGGGTTGCCGGTGCTGTTGGTTTCAGCGTGCGCGAAGACAAGTTCTACGTGTTCAAGGCCAAGGCTACCCTCGCTCTGATGGGCGGCGCGGTTCACGTTTTCAGGCCCAGGTCCCAGGGTGAAGCCTTCGGACGTTCCTGGATGCCTCCATTTGTTTCCGGCTCCGTTTACGCCCTGGTTCTTCAGGCCGGCGGCGAGCTGACCCAGATGGACAACACCTTCGTTCCGCCGCGTTTTAAGGATTCCTACGGTCCTGTCGGCACCTTCTTTTTGCTTTTCAAGACCCCGGCCACCAATGGCGAAGGCGGACCCTACATCGGCGCCTATCCCGAAGAGTTGGCCAAATGGGCTCCTTACTCCAATGCAAAGCCCTGCCCGACCCCTATTCGTAACTACGAAATGATTCTGTGCCAGAAGGAAGGCAAGCTCCCCTTCATTATGCACACGGAAGCGGTCGTGGAGAGACTGAAGAAGGAAATAACCGATCCCAAGGAACTCAAGAAGAAGATCAAGAACTACGAATCTGAAGCTTGGGAAGATTTCCTCGATATGACCATCGCCGGGGCGACCAACTGGGCCGCTCACAATATCGATCCGCTCGAGAAGCCCATGGAGCTCCAGCTGTCCGACTCGGTTTTCATCGGTTCGCACGCCTGCTCCTGCGGTTCCTGGGTTGCCGGTGCCGCAGACATCATGCCTGCCGAATACAAGGATTCCTTCCCCGCGCAGTACAACCTGATGACCACGGTAAAGGGTCTTTTCACGGCCGGTTGCGGTGTTGGCGCTTGCGCTCACAAGTTTTCGAGCGGCTCGCACGTTCAGGGTAGAATCGCCGGAAAGTCCGTTGTAAAGTTCGCCAAGGACGAAAAGGCTTACACCCCGAGCATTTCCGATGCGACGATCGCCAAGTACAAGGACATCATCTTCAAGCCTTATGAAGTGTATGACACGAATAAGGATTTCACCACCTCTCCGGATGTCAACCCCAACTACATTTCGCCCCATAACTTCCTGTTCAGACTCCAGAAGATCATGGGCGAGTATGCCGGTGGCTGGGAGACCCTGTACGGAACCTCCGACAAGCTGCTTGAAATCGGTTTGTGGAAGCTTGGTCTGCTTGGCGAAGATATCGACAAGCTGGCGGCCAACGATTCCCATGAACTGATGAGAGCATGGGAATCGGTACACAGGTACTATGTAGGTCAGGCCTGTGCAAGGTCGAGACTGGCTCGTAAAGAGTCCAGGTGGCCTGGTTACTACTACAAGTTTGACTACCTCAAGCTTGATGACAGCCAGAAGCACTTCGTAAACGTTAAGTTTGACGAAGCGACGAAGGAATGGACCGTTCTTACACGTCCTATCGTAAACCTCGTCTAGTCTGGTCGGCAGTATAGCAAGTGTATGACTGGGGGCGGCCAAAAGGGCCGCCCCCAATACTTTTATTTAAAGACCATTAATAACGTAGGTTGTTTGGAGAGTATTCTATGAGCGAGCAAAATGACAAAAAATTTCTATATGGATTGGACGATGAATTTACTTTCTCGTGTGATCGCACACTCCCATGCTTTAACACATGTTGCCGTGACATAAATATTTTCCTGACGCCCTACGACGTTTTGCGAATGAGGAAGAGCTTGTGGATGCCATCCGATGAGTTTCTAAAAACTTATACTCTCGCCTTTCTAGGAGATGATGGAATCCCCTATGTGGTGCTCAAAATGAAAGAGGATCAGGAGAAGACCTGTCCCTTCGTCGGTCCTGAGGGATGCACCATTTATAATGATAGACCCTGGTCGTGCAGGATGTTTCCGGTATTTCCCACCTCCTCGGAGGAAGTTGAATTTTTGATCGAGGAAAAGCTCTCCTGCCATGGATTCAGATCAAAGAGTTCCACAACCGTAAGACAGTGGAAGAAAAACCAGAATATTTCTCAATATGATCATATGAATGAAGAGTACAAAAAGATCACGCTTCACGATTATTTTCTAAACGGCAATAAGCTCGATCCGGGCAAATCCAAGCTGGTCTATAGCGCCTGTTACGATCTGGACGCCTTCAAAAGGTTTGTGTTTGGAACCAGGTTTTTGGAGATCTACGATATCGATGAGCAAACCGTTAAAGCCATCAAAAACGATGATGAGGAACTGCTCAATTTCGCCTATCGCTGGGTTGAATTCAACCTGTTTTCCGGTGGCGATCTAAAGCTGAGAGATAAGGAAATGGATAAGCTTTTGCGTTCCAACAGCGAGGCGGCTTCCTGATTTTTTTCGATCGAGCCTGGCGGTTTTTTACCGCAAGAACCTTCTTTTCGGATTGGCAGGTATAGTCATTTATTTTGGGAGCGGTTAGAATTGTTGGTCCCATCGGCACAACCGCACCCGGGGTCCCGCTTTGCTCATGGACGTCTCGGTTGCTCCGCGCCCCCGCTGATCGGAATTGCCTAAAGTTGCCAAGTCGCGTGCACAGAAAGGATTGATCGATGTTACCCAGCACAGAATATGTGGAAGCCGTCGAGCGTACACTGGATTCCCGATTTTCGTTCAAGTGTCATAAAGATGTCAGCTGTTTTAATAAATGCTGCCATAACACGGATATGCTGCTTACTCCCTATGACATAGTCCGACTGAAGAAACGGTTGGGGCTTTCTTCAACCGAGTTTCTTAAAAAATATACCTATACCCATATTGACGAACAGTCTTCGCATCCCTTTGCCGTACTTACGATGAGCGAAAATGAGGGGGGAGCCTGCGCTTTTCTTACCCCCGGGGGATGCAGCATTTACGAAGACCGCCCTGCAAGTTGCAGGTACTATCCGGTGGGTAAGGGTCTTATGATTCGGGATACCGAAACCGGACCGGCGCCGGTTGATTTCTATTTCTTCATCAGGCAACCGATCTGCAAGGGTTTCGATGAGGATAACGAATGGACGATCGGGCAATGGCGCGAGATGCAAGGCCTTGATGTCTATGACGAAATGAACCGGGAGTGGCAGGAAATCCAGCTGCGAAGAGACAACCCCGATAAGCCCAAACTAGACGACCAGAAACAGTCGCTCATGTATATGGCGAGCTATGATCTGGACCAGTTCAGGCAATTTGTATTTCAAAGCGGGTTTTTAAACCTTTTCGAGTTGGACGCGGCCGAAGTCGAGAAGATGAAAGACGACGATGTGGCACTTATGAAGTTCGGCTTTAAGTATCTCAAATATATGCTTTTGCTCGAAGAGACCTTGAAAATAAAGGACGAATATAAAAAAGAGTATAAACCGTCCTAAAGAGGCAAGGAAGAGATTCACCCGGGGTAAAAGCTGAGCGGGCGTTTGCCCGCTCAGTTGCGTTTTATCCGTGCGGCCTCCAGGCTAGACAGCCTGTAGTTCCGGGACCTCGTGGGGTATCCCCGTGATGGTTATGGTCTCGATTTCTTCGGAAAACAGATCGAGCGGGAAGTGATCGACTCCCGGGTCTCCCGCTCCGCCAAGGTACATCCAGTCTGCCCACGGCTCATAGGTCTGAGCTACCATGAGAAGCTTTCGCCTAAGAACATCCATATCTTCTTCGCTTATATTTTGCAGATCAATCAGCATTTGCTTCATGCCTCCGTATTAATCTCAAATATTTTCAATGTTAAACTCCTGATTAAAGTAAGGCCTTCCGAGGGGATTGGCAACGGGGGATAAAATCGTAGGCGCCCCAATCCGCTTAGGATGGGAGGGCGTGAAGGGTATATTTGTGATCACGGGCACAATTTTTTCTTGCGCCGTTAAGAGATCCGTGTTAATTAGGCTGATGCGGGGGCACTTCTCCCATGCCGACTATCTCCGACCTAAAGGACGGATTGTGCTTCGTAAACGTGTTGTAAAATCCCCACGCCTTCGAATAAAAGCCGCAAAAGGTCTCCGGCCTCAGTTCTGCCGGCTTAAGGATTGGGAGAATTCATATCAATAATTTAGCAGCCTCCGGTGGGTTTTCGCCTGGAGGTGTTTTTTTACCTAGCCGGTTGAACTTGTTGGGTAATCCGGTTATTTTCTGGTAGTATTATAGGCGTGTAGTCGTGGGGGTTTCCCCATGTCACGGCAATCAATTGAACATTTCGCTAATTTAAGGAGAAAGAGACTAATGTCACAACTACTCCCCCCTCATGGTGGAAAAGGCTTGACCTGCTGTTTGCTCGAAGGCGCCGAATTGCAAGCTGAACTCAAGAAAGCCCAGGGACTTAAAAAAATTGAAATATCTCCTCGTGAAAAGGGCGACCTTATCATGATGGGTATCGGCGGCTTTAGCCCGCTGACCGGTTTTATGACCAAGGCCGACTGGAAGGGCGTTTGCGAAAATTTCCTTATGGCCGATGGGACCTTCTGGCCCATCCCGGTAACTCTTTCGGCAAGCAAGGAAGATGCGGGCAAAATTTCGATTGGCGAGGAAATCGCTCTTTTCGACCCGGAGCGAAATGAGATAATGGCTACCATGAAGGTCACCGAAAAGTTCGAGATGACCG
This sequence comes from Deltaproteobacteria bacterium, assembly GCA_021780695.1. Lineage (GTDB taxonomy): Bacteria > Desulfobacterota > Syntrophobacteria > Syntrophobacterales > Syntrophobacteraceae > SbD1. The sequence continues at coordinate 59,985 of JAJXYD010000033.1, read as the reverse complement.
ATGCCGACAAGAAGTTCGAGTGCGAAAAAGTCTACATGGGCGAAGGCACCAAGACGGCCGATGAGTTCTGGAAGATCGCCAAGGACGACCATCCGGGCGTTAAGATGGTGATGGAACAAAAGGCCGTAAACCTTGCCGGTCCTGTAAAGGTACTGAGTGAGGCGGAATATCCCACCAAGTATGCCGGCGTCTACATGAGGCCTGCCGAGTCCAGGAAGATTTTCGAGGAAAGAGGCTGGAAGGAAGTTGCCGCTCTTCAGCTTCGTAACCCGATGCACCGTTCGCACGAATATCTTTGCAAGATCGCCGTTGAAGTGTGCGACGGGGTTTTCATCCACTCTTTGGTTGGCAATCTTAAGCCCGGCGACATTCCGGCCGAGGTTCGCGTAAAGTGTATCGACGTTCTGGTAAAGAACTACTTTGTCGAAGACAAGGTTCTCCAGGGCGGCTATCCGCTGGATATGCGCTATGCCGGTCCTCGTGAAGCCCTTCTTCACGCTACCTTCCGCCAGAACTATGGCTGCTCGCGCATGATCATCGGCCGCGACCATGCCGGTGTTGGCGATTTCTACGGGATGTTCGAGGCGCAGACCATTTTCGACAAAATCCCCAAGCCCGCGGGCGGCAAGGGACTTCTGTGTACCCCTCTTAAGATCGACTGGACTTTCTATTGCCATAAGTGCGACGGCATGGCCTCTCTCAGGACCTGCCCCCACGGCAAGGCGGACCGCGTTCTTTTGAGCGGTACGGCTCTTCGCAAGGGTCTTTCCGAGGGCACCACGATTCCCGACCACTTTGGCCGCGAGGAAGTTCTCGAGATCCTTCGTGAATACTATGCGGGTCTGGAAGAAAAAGTCGAGATCAAGTTGCACACTGCTGCAACCGGAAACAAGTAGACGATAGGGTAGTTTTTGGAAAAAGGAGATGCACCCCAAAAGGTGCGTCTCCTCTTTTTTTGGCAACTGCATAAAGGGACTATCCCCATTGAAAAGATGATGTAACGGAGGAGTGGTATGGCTGATGCTCAAGACAGCGCCCGGACAATTCTGGTTGCCGGCGGCGGTATAGCCGGGCTGAGCGCCGCTGTGGAAGCCGCTGAGGCGGGCTTTCAGGTTATCCTGGTCGAACGGGAACCTTATCTTGGCGGTCGCGTGGCCCGTATGAACAAGTATTTTCCCAAGCTTTGCCCACCCCAGTGCGGACTGGAAATAAATTTTCGCCGTATCCGCAACAATCCGCTCATCCAGGTCATGACCATGGCGGAAGTTGAAAAAATCGAGGGCGAGTCGGGTGATTTCACAGTGGGCATACGTGTAAATCCTCGCTACGTCAATGAGAAATGCACCGGTTGCGGCAAGTGTTCCGAGGCTGCCCAGACATCTATACCCAATTTCTTCGATTACGGGATGAGTACGGTAAAGGCGGCCTATTTGCCGCACGAATTTGCCTATCCGATGCGCTACGTTATCGCCCCGCAGGTCATTGGGACCCCGGAAGCCCAGGCGATAGAGGCGGCGTGCGAATATGGGGCCGTCGAGACGGATATGGCTCAAAAGAGCGTTGAAGTCAAAGCGGGCGCGGTTATATGGGCGGCAGGGTGGACTCCCTACGATATTTCGGCGATTGCCTACTATGGGGCGGGCAAGTACCGCAACGTGGTTTCCAATGTGGTTATGGAGCGGCTTGCATCCGTTAACGGTCCCTTTAAGGGGATAATCTCCAGGCCTTCGGACGGCAAAGCGGTCAAAAAGATCGCTTTTGTGCAGTGTGCCGGTTCGCGCGATGAGAATCATCTGGCCTACTGCTCGAGTGTGTGCTGTCTGGCTTCGCTAAAGCAGGCCACCTACCTGCTCGACCAGCAGGCCGATGCGGAGGTGTCTATTTTTTACATAGACATTCGCGCCCTTGGGCGACAGGAAGCCTTTTTTGAAAAGGTTCGCCAGGATGAGCGCGTAAGGCTCGTAAAGGGCAAGCCCGGGGAAATCACCGAGGACCCCGCGACGGGAATGGTTACCGTACAGGTCGAAGATCAGCAGACAGGCAAGACCCTGAGGGAGCAGTTCGACCTTGTGGTCCTGGCCGCCGGTATGGCACCGGCGACTTCCCAGCAGAAAATTCCGGCCTCCGGCGTCGTTTATGACGATTTTGGCTTTGTTGTTTCAAAAGGCCAGATACCGGGCATTATCGGCGTTGGTTGCGATAGAAGACCCGCCGACGTCTCATCGACCGTTCAGGACGCGACCGCAGCCGTTCTTAAGGCTATCCAGGCTTGCAGGAGGTAGAGGATGGAAAAGAAAATCGGCGTATATATATGTTCGGGCTGCGGGATCGGTGACAGTATCGACCTTGAGGCTCTCTCGGCTCTTGCCGGAGAACACAAGGCAGCGGTTTGCCGCAAGGATCCCTTCCTGTGCGGGGCCGAAGGAGTTGCTCGCATAAAGGCGGATTTGGAGGGCGAGGGCATTAACTGTGTGGTGGTTGCGGCCTGTTCGCCCCGGGTTATGTCCGATGTGTTCGATTTTGGTCCCGACAAGGTTCTCGAAAGGGTAAACCTGCGCGAGCAGGTTGCCTGGTGTCAGCCGGCCGGTGAGGAAGACACCCTCATGATGGCCGAGGACGCCTTGCGGATGGGTCTTGTCAAGGCGAGCGAATCCGAGCCCCTCGAGCCTTTTATCGCGGAGGATATCAACAAGAAGATCCTGGTGGTAGGCGGGGGTCTTACGGGCATGACCGCGGCGCTGGAAGCCGCGAAGGCCGGTTATGAAACGGTGCTGGTCGAAAAGGAAGAGGCGCTTGGAGGCTACGCAAAGGATGTCTATCGGCTTCCCCCGTGCGATCCTCCCTATGAAAACCTCGAGGAGTTCGATCTGGAAGACCTCAGGGCGCAGGTTGCGGGCGAACCCGGTATTAAAGTCTACACCGGCGCCATGGTTGCCTCGGTTTCCGGGGCTCCCTGCATGTTCGACGTCGAGATCAGCCAAAACGGGGCAAATTGCAACGAGCGGGTTGGTTCGATCGTTCTAGCCACGGGTTCTGTCCCTTACGATGCCACTAAGCTCACAGACCTCTGCTACGGAACTTCCCCCGATATCGTCACGGCACGGGACCTGGAGGCGATGTTTAAGGGCGGCGCGGTCAAAAAGCCCTCCAACGGTCAGCCGGTGGGCAGTGTGGCTTTTGTCCTCTGTGCCGGTTCACGCGATCCGCGGCATCTGCCCTATTGTTCGTCGGCATGCTGCGTTGAATCCTTGAAGCAAGCCAGGTATTTTAAGGAAGCAAACCCCGAGACGCCGGTCTATATATTTTATAAAGACATTCGTTCGACGGGAAATTACGAACTGCTCTACAAACAGTTGCAAAAAGACGGCGTTATCTTTGTTCGCGGCAGCGTAACCGGAATCGATGACGACGGCTCCGGAGGCCTTGTTGTAACTTCCGACGACGTTCTTACCCGTTCTCCGGTAATGTCGGAGAGCGTGGACCTGGTGGTGCTGGCTACGGGCATGGTGCCAACGAGCGCTCTTGGCGAACCTTTCAAGGTCCAGGCGCCCCAGCAGGATGGGGAACCTGCCCCGGTAGCCTCCGACGCTATTTTGGTCTCCAATCTTTTAAACCTCAAATACAGGCAGGGCCCCGAACTCCCAGGGCTCGAATACGGTTTTCCGGATTCCCACTTTATCTGCTTTCCTTACGAATCCCGGCGTACGGGCATCTATCCGGCCGGAACGGTTCGCGCTCCGATGGATTACCAACAGGCTCGCACCGACGCGATGGGTGCGGCTCTCAAAGCCATCCAGTGCGTTGAAATGGTTTCGGTTGGAAAAGCCGTTCATCCCAGGGCCGGCGACCAGAGCTATCCGGAGTTTTTCATGCAGCGCTGCACCCAGTGCAAGCGCTGTACGGAAGAATGTCCTTTTGGCGCCATAAACGAGGATGAAAAGGCCAATCCCCTTCCCAATCCCACAAGGTGCCGCAGGTGCGGGGTTTGTATGGGGGCTTGCCCGGAGAGGATCATTTCGTTTAAAAATTATTCGGTGGGCATGATCGGAAACATGATCAAAAACATCAATGTGCCCGACGAATATGATGAAAAACCGAGGATCCTCGTTCTGGCCTGTGAAAACGACGCCTACCCGGCCCTTGACATGGCTGGAATTTCGGGACTCTCCTACAATCCCTGGGTCAGGATCATATCCGTTCGCTGTCTTGGGTCGGTTAACCTCGTTTGGATGGCCGATGCGCTCTCCAAGGGCATCGACGGCATCCTTCTTCTTGGATGCAAGCACGGAAACGATTACCAGTGCCATTTTATCAAGGGAAGCGAGTTGGCCAACACCCGGATGACAAAAATCCAGGAAACCCTTGACCGGCTAGCCCTGGAATCGGACCGGGTGAAGATGGAGCAGGTTTCCATTACCGACTTCAATCTGATTCCCAAGATGCTCGATGACTTCGCCGAGAAAGTGAACAGCCTTGGACCCAACCCCTACAAGGGGTTCTGATTCCCGTGAGAAAGCGCCGCCCCCTGTTGGGGGCGGCTTCGAATCAGACTGCAAGGAGCGCTCTATATATGGAACCGAAAAACATACTGCTTGAAATGAAAGACTATATAGTTGAAATGGGGGCCGAAACCATTAACTGGTGTATGCAGTGCGGTTTGTGCACCAACCTTTGCCCCTGGAGGCTTGTGCCCGGGCAGACCAGCGAGGAATTTAACATTCGCCATATGCAGCGGCTGGGCCAGATGGGCATCGAGGGCTTTGAGGACGAAAACATCCTTTTTGCCTGTTCGACCTGCGGAATGTGCCAGAACAATTGCCCAAGGGGCGTAAAGATCATCGATAACGTAAAGGCCATGCGGGCCAGCATTGTCGGCGGTGGAATGGTTCCCGCGGGGTTGCGCCCGATTCTTGGCAGCTGCCACGCAAACGGAAACCCCTGGTCGGGTCCCCGCGAGAACAGGACCAAGTGGCAGGAAGGGCTCGATATCCCCCAATTTGGACCCGATACCGAATATTTCCTCTTCGTATGCTGCCACTCCTGTTATGACCCGCGCAGCATGAAGATTGCCAAGAGCATTGCCACGTTGCTGCAAAAAGGCGGAGTCAGCTTCGGGGTAATCGGTGTCGAGGAAAACTGCTGCGGAGAAAGCATGCGCAAGGTCGGCGACGAGGAGCTTTTCCAAAAGCTTGCAGGGGCAAATATTGAGCTTTTCAATGCAAAGGGGGTAAAAAAGATTATCACCACCTCGCCCCATTGCCTGTGGAGCTTCAAAAATGATTACGCCCAGCTCGGGGCCGACTGGGAAGTGGTCCATTACACCGAAATCCTTGGCAAGCTGATTGCCGAGGGTAAAATTGCTCCGGTTACCAAATCGGGCAAGAAGGTGTCTTTCCACGATCCCTGCTATCTTGGAAGGCACAGCGGTATCTACGATGCCCCACGGGAGCTTCTTCGCTCCATTCCGGGCATTGAGGTAAAGGAACTGGAACGGTCTCGCGAATTGAGCCTTTGCTGTGCCGGTGGTGGAGGGCGCATCTGGGGCGAGGTCCCCATGGGAGAGCGTTTCGGGGAGCTGAGGGTTCTCGACGCCGTGGAGACCGGGGCTGAAGTTCTTGCCACGGCATGTCCCTACTGCGTGAATATGTTGACTGATGCCTGCAACAGCCTGAACAAGCAGGACGTGCTGGAGATCAGGGAACTTTCCGAGGTGCTGGTAGATAGCCTCTAGGGCTGCGTTGCTAAGGATATATGCTCTTTGATCGGGCATTGAAGCTTTAGGGGGGTGGGCACGGCTTTTTGTGCCCACCTGCTTTACCAGCAGGATATGGTCCAATTTAAGGGATAAAGCGTTAGTTGTCTCCTGGAGCGGTTTTGCACTTCAAACGGCCTTACCGGCAGGACAAAAGGTAGAAGAATCGTTAAGCCGGCCGCGCGCGCTTCCATGACGCGGCCGTGGGCTGTGGGGACTGTTCGGGAGAGCAAGGCTTAGGGCCTTTGTGCGGTAGAAGTTTTTCCACCTTTAATAATGCCCAAATGTTTTTTAAGATATGCTGGGATAGAGATAAACAAGCCGCATAATTTTTTTGCCCACATAAAAGTTTCCGTATAGACACAAATAGTCGCGGACCGCTAATAAAATGGCTGCCTTTGTAGACAAAATCATCTTTCCGTACGTTATCTGATACGATGAGCTTCAAGTACACTTAATCCGGCTGATTCCTATTTGCCTAACTTTTAAGCCGAGGGAGAAGATTATGAAACTAAAGATGGTTTGCGCCCGGGCTTTGCTGGGAGTCTTCATCGTGATGACGGCGCCCTGCGCGGTTTTCGCCCAGGACCCCGGAGCACCTCCGCCCCCCGTTGCGTTCAGCGAGCAGCAGTTAGACCAGATGCTTGCCCCCGTGGCCCTCTATCCGGATTCGCTGCTTGCCCAGATCCTGATAGCAGCCACCTACCCGAACGAGGTTATGGATGCGGATAACTGGCTGCACGCCCATCCGGGCCTGAGGGGGGAGGCTTTAAACGCCGAGCTGGATCGGATGTCCTGGGACCTAAGCATAAAGGCCCTCGCACCCTTTCCGGAGGTGATGGACATGCTGGCCCGGGAGCCCGACTGGATGCAACAGTTGGGTGAAGCTTTCCTTGCACAGCAGGCCGCCGTTATGGAATCGGTCCAAAGATTGAGAAGGCGGGCCGAGGAAGCAGGAAATCTAAGGTCTACCCCTCAGCAAAGGGTGGTTGTAACAGACGACTACGTCGAGATCCAACCGGTCGATCCGACTTATGTCTACATTCCGCGCTACAATCCGGCGGTGGTCTACGGGACCTGGTGGTGGCCGTCCTATCCGCCGCTGGCTTATTATCCGGTTTGGCCCGGGCCTGTTGTCGCATTCTCTCCCATCGTCGGGGCTTTCGGGTTTTGGGGAGGCATCACCGTTGGACCCGCCTGGGGTTGGGGTTGGGGACGCTGGGGTTGGGGGTCGAACAATGTATTCATTAATGTTAATCGGAACATAAATATCAACACAAGAAATGCCATGTTGATAAACCGTTGGCAAAACAATTTCCGGTACGCCAATGCGCGCAACATGGCAATGGCGGGCCGTGTGGGAGCCCCTGCCATACGGACACGGGCCTTTGGAACAAACATCGCCAATCCCGCGGCTTTACGCGGTCAAATCAATACGGGCAGGGTTCAAAACGGCCGGCTTGTAACGCCTTCGGGCGTGCGGCCCGGTATGAACGGGGCCGCCGCGGGCCGTGGAGCTATGGGAACCCGTCCCGGTAACGGAAGAGGGGCAATGGGCCCATACTCCGGTTTCGGTCGCCAGGGTGCAAACCAAAGACCTTCGCCAAACCAGGTTATGAATGAGCTAAAAGGGGGTCGGCCAGGCGGGGGTAACGGCCGCACGCCCCAGGGAGTCGCAAGAGGTTATTACAACAACTCTTCTCACGCAGTCCAGCGGGGCCGCACGCCTCAGGGAGTCGCCAGGGGTTATTACAACAACTCTTCTCACGCAACCTCGCGCGGCACCACCAGTGCCGCCCGGCCTGGGGCATCCTTTGGCGGCAAGGCTCCCCAGGGAGCTGCCAGAGGCTACTACAACAACTCTTCTCACGCAGTCCAGCGGGGCCGCACGCCCCAGGGAGTCGCCAGGGGTTATTACAACAACTCTTCTCACGCAACCTCGCGCGGCACCAGTGCCGCCCGGCCTGGGGCATCCTTTGGCGGTAAGGCTCCCCAGGGAGCTGCCAGAGGCAACTACGGCAAGGCTCCTCACGGAGCTGCACGCGGCGGCTCACCCTTTGGCGGCTTCGCTGCTCCTCGCGGGCAACATGGCGGAAATAAAGACAAAAATAAATAACGGGGCCGTTTTCCCGGTGTGTTGAGTATAAGAGAGGGGGGCGTTACGCAAAGCGATACGCCCCCCTTTTTCAATTCTTCCTGAGTTTTTTTAATTCCTCCCCGAGGGCTTCCACTTGTTTTTGCGTCTCTTCGAGGTCGCATTCATTGTTTACGAGAAATGTGGCGAACTGTTTTTTATCATCGATTGGCAGCTGAGCCTTTAGAATGTTTTGGGCCTCTTCAAGGGTAATGGAGTCACGTTTGGCCAGCCGTCTTGCCTGCTCGGCCGCCGAGATGTGGACGACAACCACACAGTCGAAGAGATAGGAAAGATTTAGTTCGATTAGGAGCGGTACGGCAACCTGGATGATCGCTTTGGGATCTTTTTGCGTGATTGCCTCGACCTGGCGGAAGAATTCCTCGTAGATAGGCGGATGTGTAAAGCTTTCTAGTTTTTTTCGTTTCTCCATATCGCCAAAGACGATTTCGGAGAGTATTTTTCGATCAAGACAACCGTTGGCCATAAGGACCTGTTTTCCAAAATAGGCGACGATACTTTCCAGGGCCGGGGTGCCCGGTTCCACGACCTGCCTGGCGATGAGGTCGAAGTCGATTAGCGGAAACCCCAGTTTTTCAAGCATTGCGGAAACCGTAGTCTTGCCGCAGGCAATGCCTCCGGTAATACCGATCAGCAGCGGGGAGCCTTTTGCCCTTGCTTTGGACATGATTTGGTCTAGATTTTTGTAGGAAGGCGGGAATTGGGGCGCCACATCGTTTTCGATCCCCGCGAAACTGATTGGATAGCGCACGCCTCTGCGGTAGAGCGCCTCCATGCCCTGAACGGCTTTTTCGATCAGGCCGGGAGGCAGAGCCATCACCATGTCTTCATCCTGAACGTGGCCGTAGCGCCTCTCACCAAAGCAGGGAATGGCGAGTGAAGGTTTGTTCGTGTTAAAACAGCGCGCAAAGGCATCCGAACAGGAGGACTCTCCCACGCAGGAAAACTGCATTACCTCATAGCGGCTGAACTGCAGGGAATTGATCAGAAGCATCATCTGGGCAGGGTTGGCATAGACCAGAACCATGTCGGGCTCAAAAGGGTTGTAGACCAGGGGCGCCATGGCGACGGCTTGGTATTTACCCGTGGGGATTCTCGGGATCGAGGCCTCCATTTTGCGGCCATCTTGCTTGGAAGCGGTCCAGACTATGCTACGAAAGGTTCCATCCCGATGCGCCTCGGGAATATCGCACAAGCCGAGTATGGAAGGACAGGAGGCGAACAAAAAATCGTCTGTATCGGCGCCAACGGTCCAGTCGAGAGCGCGCACCTGACCTATCAGCTGGCAGAGGGTTACCTTGTGGGCAGGTCTTCTAAGAAAGGGCACTGTGCCAAGAGCCGACTTATCTTGCAGCAACTTTAAAGCCACGGGAAAATATTTAAGGCGCATGAGACTTTCCAGACGCCTGACGGGTTTTGCCCAATCGCGTTGCGCTTCCATGATAGGTTCTCCTTAGCCTTGAGAGCTCGGGGAAAAATAACTTTATGCCGTTTGACGTATTTGGGAGCGGAAAGCCACGGGAACATAGTCCCTGCTCTTAAGCGCCCGGATCAGTTGCTCTTCGCAGCCGATCTCGGCAAAAAACCGTGTTGCATAAATTCCCACCTCACAGGCCTGGTGAGCGTCACTGCCGCCTGTAGCGGGAAGCCGGAGTGCATCGGCAACGGAGGAGGAAAACCCGTTTTCCTTGTCTGTCACTTTACCGTTTAGCACTTCCAGAGCATCGACCAATTGGAAAAGGGGTCTCTGGGCGGCTTTCCGCGCGGTTAGCCCAAGCTGGACGGTATTGAAGGCAAGAAAGCCGCGGAAGGGATGAGCGGCGATCATAAATCCCCCTGCCGCATCGACTTCACCTCGTAGGTCCTCGATGGAGATGATTGCTCGTATGTCCTTTTCCAGGCCGAAAACGAGCATGTCTCCCTGGGTTGTGGTGATTTCGTTTCCTCGAAATACCGGGAAACCGTGCTTTTGACTTAAGGCCTCCACCTGGGCCAAGCTCCAGACATGGTTGTGGTCTGTCAAGCATATGCCGTTTAAACCGATAAGTCTGGCTTGCTCGATCAACTCGTCGGCGCAAACCGAGCTGCAGGAAGAGGCGGGAAATGTGTGGGTGTGGAGGTCGATGATAAAACCTTGCCCACGGTCTTGGCTTGCCCGGGCGACCCCGTCTTTTCGGTTATCCTCCGCGCCGTGGCTCTCTATTTGGGGTTGGCAAGAGGAAAGGGGAACCGTTATTTTGGGGGATGTGTTTGTTGTTTTAACTGTTTTTTCTCTTCCGCCCTCTTCTTTTAAAAACTGCTCGAAGCTCAAAGCCGGCCGGGCAACTTTTTCATTTTCCCACCTTATCACCCGTAAAGCCTGGGTTGCCGCATCGCAGCATTCCAAAAAGAGGTTTGCAAAATGGCGGCAGCCCTTTCTTGCAAGGTTTTTAGCGACCCTTTCGCCCATCGTTTCGTCTATAAGCTCTCCCTTGATTTCCTGCAGAAAAGGGATGGCCCTGTAGCACTCCGGGGTGGTCCAGCGGTTCCACTTGCCAAAGATATCGAGGATTTTTCTCTCCTCGATGGAAACGCGAAGATCGATCTCCAAGCCGTAAGCGTCATCGTCCAGGACAGCGTGAATGGATAGAGTTTCCGGGTCCAGTGCTGCTACCGATACCAACTTGTTGCGAGCGAATGTGAGCATTTTTCTAACCCCTTTGAATTTTTCCCGAATGGTTCATTTCGGCGGTTGACTGTGCTCGACCAGTCTGCTTCCGGGAGCGAAGGCCGCGCAGCGGTTATAGAGCCGGATATTTTCACGAACCATGTTGGAGAAAAATTCGAGTTTTGCCTCCTCGCTTTCGGGCGCCTGTACCAGGATATCCCTGGTAAGGGATATGATAACCGCCTGGCAGCATTCTTCCACCATGTAGGTTAGCTGCCTTAACTCTTCCCGCTGCCCTATCAGGCCGCTTATGATTTTTAGCATCCCCGCGCCTATGCGTATCCCCTTTAATTTTAGAAAAATCCCGTCAATGTCTGGAAGCTTAAGCCATTCGTGGTGGAATTGCCCCTGGGCGGAAACGATCTCGAGGTCCGGAAGGCGGGAAACAATTTCTACTGAAGCGCTGGTGAAGGTATCCCGAAGAGTGCACACCGATCGCAAGGTATTGTCTTCGAGTCTTTCCACACAGGTGCACCGGTTCAGGGAAAACTTTAGTATATTAGCGGGCATTGTGCTTTGTTCCTCCGTTTTTTAGCCGGCAAAATGTGACGTTTCCTTTATTTGCATGGAAATACCGCGGCGCGCGGGGCTCTATTCTTGAGTTAAAAGGCTATCGCGTCATTGGCTTTGAGGAGCCGGTGAAGACCCCGGGGGAGAAAAAACCGTTTGATTGCGGCCCAGTCTTTTTGCCTGGTAGAGGGCGTTGTCGGCCCTGGATATCAGGGAGTCGCGCGATTCTTGCGTGTCGGGGTGCCAACAGGCGATGCCGATACTCAAGGTTGCCGATAAAGTTTCGCCGTTAAAGACTATTTGCATTTGCGACATGCGTTGGCGCAGTTCCTCGGCCAAGTCGAAGGCATCCTCGGAGTTGGTGTCGGAGAGCAGCACGATAAACTCTTCTCCGCCAAACCTGGCAACCGTATCGGTATCTCTTCTGAATACGGAGCGAAAGAGGTTGGCTGTGAATTTGAGAAATTTGTCGCCTGCCAAATGTCCGTGCCGGTCGTTTAGGATCTTGAAATTGTCGATGTCGCCAATGATTACCGTAAGGGGTACGCCCAGCCGTGAGGCCTTCTTGAATTCTCTGTTCATGCATTCATCGAAATAGCGGCGATTATAGAGTCCGGTAAGGCCGTCGATCCTTGCCAAAACAGTTAGTTCTTCAGATTGATCGATTAAAAGCTGCTCATTTTTGAATGCCTGAAGGTATTCGCCATTTCCCTCAAAGGCTATAAAAAACATGTAAAAGGAAAAAACGATAAGAAGAGTGGGCACGAGGGGGTGGTTGATATGGAGGACCAAAAGGGATATCGAGGCCGGGGCCAACATGGCCAGATTATAAGCTATGGAAAGCGGGATACTGGGTATGTATGCGAGAGCTCCGCCCGCGCAAACTCCTATCGTGCAGATAATTACAAGCATTTTAGCCATGGATTCACCCGGCTGCACCATAACCCAGGCAAAGCAGAGCCCCCATGCGAGGCCTATAAATAAGATGCTGATAAAGAAAAAGATTTTGTCCAAAAAACGGTTGTATTCGCATACGAATTTGGAAAATAGCGAATAATAAGAGATTCGCAGCACCGAAGCGCTAAAGATTAAAATGCCGAACCGAAAGCAATTAGCGGTATGCCGTTTATAAAAATTATCGGAAAAAACAATGGCTAAAAAGAGTGGAATATAAAACAGGCTCCCAATGGACGAGCGTCTTTTAATATCATTAACAACTCGCTTGTTGAAGAGAGCTTGCTTTTCGTTTTGCATGGCGAAGCCACCCTACCGGGTAGAAGGCATGGCGCCTTCCGAAGCGTTTTGACAGCAGCCGTTGAAGACCAAGCCAACCTGGACCTCATTGCAACGGCGCGCGTCACTTATTTATCTTCAGGCTAGCTGATTTTTCACGTAAAATCAATAAAGTTCCAAGATTGTCCGAGGTCCGGACCCCATCTCCATACGGGCGGGAGCAGGCCTTTAAAAAGGCCGTCCTTTAAGCCCCCACCCGCTCGTTAAAACTATGTGTCCGTCTAGTGCTTAAAGGCCCGTTGCCCGGTAAAAACCATCGTTACTCCCGCTTCATTGCAGGCCTCGATTACTTCCCAGTCTCTCATGGAGCCCCCCGGCTGAATGATGGCCTTTACGCCCTGGCGGATCCCCACATCCACGCCGTCTCTAAAGGGGAAAAAGGCATCGGAGATCATTGCCGAGCCCGTAAGGCCACCTCTTGCAGCCTCGGTTAGAGAATCGATTTCCTCCTTGTCGTCTTTGGGGCGCTCTCCCTTTTGGACGGCAAGCTCAAGTTCCTTGTAGGAGATCTTGTATTTATCGAAGCAGAGGGCGTCCGCGAATTTTTGGTAAGCTTTATAGACTGCTATTTCGGCCACTCCCACCCGGTCCTGTTCGCCGGTGCCTATGCCCACCGTGCATTGGTCCTTAACGTAGAGCACGGAATTGGAGGTTACGCCCTGTTCGACAAACCAGCCAAAGAGAAGGTCGGCTCTTTCCTGCTCGCTGGGCTCTCTTTGTATAGTAAAACCTTTTCCCTGATAGGAGGATTGCGCGGGTTTAAAGTCCTCGGCCCCACGGATGTTGCAAAGGGGTGACTGTTGGACGATGAGGCCGCCGTCGGTAAGAGATTTAAAGTCGACGAAGCGCCTATCGATGTAGTCGCGGAGCCGGTCTATCCTTGCAATCTGAATGATACGCAGGTTTGCCCTTTTTTTGAGGATATCGAGGGCCCCTTGCTCGTAATCGGGGGCCGCGACGACTTCGAGATAGTTCTGGGCGATAAGTTCGGCCGAGGCTTTATCTATTGGGCGGTTTACAACGAGGCAGCCCCCGAAAGCCGCAATCCTGTCCGCGCGGTTTGCCCGGTGGTAGGCCTGGGCCAGGTTCCCGGCCATGGCGGCCCCGCAGGGATTGTTATGTTTCAGGATAACCGCGGCCGGTTTTTCCATGAGAAATTTGACTATGTTTAGGCCGTTGTCGAGGTCGGTAAGGTTGATCTTACCCGGGTGTTTACCTTCCTGGAGCATGTCTTCTTCTGAAATGGAGCTTACAAGGCCGCTTCCGGGCTCGATAAAACGGCAGCCGCCAAGCAGGAGGTTTCCGCCTGTCAGTTCGTAGAGGGCGGCTTCCTGTCCGGGATTTTCTCCGTAGCGCAGGCCTTTTTCGATCAGCTCTCCGGTCTTGTCGTCTGCAAACTTCCACGATTTTTTCCTGTAGACAAGAGTTTGATCGCCGAAACTGATCCGCATCGTGTCCGGGAAATGATCCTCCATTACCGTACGATACATTTTCTTGAGGTCTTCGCCCATTTATTCCTCCTCGAAAAAGGCATAAAGCCCGGGTAAGGGCAGGGTTTTCTCCCCGCCCGCTCTGGAATGCAAAAAGGTGATTGCGGCTGCATTAGTAAATCAGCAAAAGGTCTAAAAGCAAATAAAACTTGCTACAAGTAGAGGATGGGATTATTTGCAAAGCAAGCTCCAGGGAGTGGGCTCGATTGGGGGAGCTGTTGCAGGGTGCGTTTTTTGTGGGCCCTAATCACTCTTACGGCAAGTTGGGGCCTCGGAGAACTTGCCCCCTTTCGCCGCTAAAACTTACAAAAACCTTTGTTTCAACCGAAAGGAGGCCCTTTGTGCACGACTTTCTCGGATCGGGCTGCGCTACTCTCATCGGCAGCATGCCTCAAAAAGACCGCGCGAGCGCTATAGACCTGATTTTACGCGCCGTGCCCCAGATACCCGTATGGCCTCAGTTGCCCTTTTATCCCTCTGAAGGGATGATGGTCCAATATCTTGAAGGACTGCCCGGCCTCTCGGGCCTTGAGGAAGCGGGGGTTGTAAATTCCAGTGCGCCTGAATTCGACGGGCAGATTTTGACCTTTTATGAGCAATTCCTGGAGGTGAGCGAAGGAGCCTTAAAGCTTGAACAGTCCTCCTTTGGGCTGGGCGAGCAAACCGGTCGGACTTTCCGCCGTTTTATCCAGAGCCTCAAAGAGGCCGCTACCGCCCCCCGAGCCGTAAAAGGCCAGGTTACGGGCCCCTTTACTCTTCTATGCGGCCTTAAGGACCAAAACGGCCGCGCACTCATCTACGATGAGCGTTTCCAGGATATCGTCCCTAAACTCCTTGGCCTCAAGGCCCGCTGGCAGATCGAGATCCTTGGGCAATTCAACGTCCCCGTCATTATTTTTCTGGACGAACCGGGACTTGCCGGATTTGGCTCTTCGGCCCTTATCACCGTCTCGGCCGAACTGGTCGAAAGGCTTCTAAGCGAAGTGGTGGAGGCTGTCCACTCGGCGGGCGGGCTTGCCGGGGTCCACGTTTGCGCCAATACCGACTGGCAACTGGCCTTTAACTCGCATTTTGACATCATAAATTTTGACTCCTACGGCTATTTTGATAAGTTCGCTCTTTATGAAAAAGAATATTTCGATTTCATCGGCCGGGGCTCCAACGTGGCCTGGGGCGTTATACCGACCTCGGAGCCCGATTTGTTGCGAACCGAGACCGCGCAAAGCCTCGTTTCACGGTGGCGCGCCCAGGTGGAAAGACTCGCGGCCGCCGGCGGACTAAGCCTTAGCCAAGTCCTGTCGCACTCGCTTTTTACCCCCAGTTGCGGCTGCGGCAGCCTCACGGAGGCCCAAGCCGCCAGGGTGATAGAGCTGCTCGACGGATTTTGCGCGATTATCGGCAAAGAAGGGTAAGGATATGGAGGGTTGCGTCTTGACAAATGTCTCTGTTGGCACTAGTTTTCTTTAGCACTCTTTGAAGTCGAGTGCTACCAATAAGGAGACTTCGAATGTGATTGAGCTTACGCAACGCGATCAGATTGTTCTCGAAGCTATTATTACCGACTATATCGAAACGGGTGAGCCGGTCGGTTCGAGGACCATTTCCAAAAGAAGCGTGATGAATGTCAGCCCCGCTACCATTCGCAACGTCATGGCGGACCTTGAGGAAATGGGTCTATTGCACCAGCCGCATACATCCGCGGGACGCGTCCCTACGGTGAAGGGTTTGAGGCTGTATCTCGATTCGATTATGAGGTCAAGACAGCTTGGCGGGTCTGAAAAGGAGAGTATTAGAGACGCTCTTCTGACCAGGCCCCAGGATATAACCGAGCTTTTGCGCGGCACCTCCAAGATGCTTTCTCAATACTGCAGGCAGGCGGGAGTGGTGCTTTGGCCCAAACAGTCGATTGCCTCTTTTAAGCATATCGAGTTTTTGCGTCGGGGCCCTTTTGATATAATGGTTATTCTTATATCCAGGGCGGGCCTGATTCATCAGACCCACATCGAGTCCAAGGAAGAAATTACCCAGGCCGAACTCGACAAATACAGCCTCTATATCAATGAGTTGCTGCGCAATGTGCCCCTGTCGATGGTAAAACAGCGGTTGCGCGAGGAAATGGAAAGCGAGAAGGCTCTTTTTGACCGGCTCTTTTCGCGGGCTCTTCAAATGGCCAACCGGGCGATACAATATGCGATCGAGGACTCCGAGATTTACATAGAAGGCCAAACCAACCTTCTGGATAATCCCGAGTTTGCTCATGTGGAGCAGATGAGGCGTATTTTGCAGGCATTCGAGGACAAGTCCAAGATGGTCAGGCTTCTTGACGAAGCTCTGAAGGCTTCTACGGGCATTCAGATCGTGCTGGGTACGGAGGGCGAGCTTTTGCAGGAGTGGGAGGAAATGAGCCTGGTCTCGGCCCCCTTCCGGCGCGGCGACACCCCGCTTGGGATTCTTGGCGTGATTGGCCCTCTGCGCATGGACTACTCAAGGATCATACCCATAGTCGAATTTACGGCGCAGTTGCTCAGCCATATGCTCGAGATTGCCGACGAGGCTTAAGGGCCGACTTTGTGCCGGGAGGCTAAAAGGGGTGGTTTCCTTGAGCCGTAAATATTTGGCTGCAAGAAATGGAGGAAACGGTTTGATAAACGTCGATGAAAAAGAAACGGACAAAAATGAGGCCGGCCAGGACCAGGTTGGAGCCGAGGCGTCGCAGGAAGGCAAGCAGGATTGCCAGGAGCTTCTCAAAAAGCGCGACCAGGAGCTAAAAGAGGCCCAGGAGCGTACACTGAGGCTTGCCGCCGAACTCGACAACACCAGAAAGAGGCTGGAGAGGGAAAAATCCGAGGGCATCTCTTATGCCAATGAGAGCATCATGCGCCAGCTGGTCGAGGTAGTCGACAACCTTGATCGGGCCATCGAGCATGGTGAAAAGGAAGAGGAAAATTGCACGGGGCTCCTGGAGGGTGTGAAGATGACCCTCAAGACTTTTTTGGATGTGCTTGCCAAGTTTGGGGCCGCGCCTTTCGAGTCCGTAGGCGTCGCCTTCGACCCGAACAGGCATGAGGCGGTGCTCCAGGAGGAAAACCCGGACTATCCGGACATGACTGTTACCAAGGAATTTCAGAAGGGCTATATGTTGCGGGAAAGGCTCCTTAGACCTGCGAGGGTCGCGGTGGCGAGAAACCCGATAAATACTACGTGCTGAACCGATCTCAGAGCGGGGCCCGGGGTCTGGAACGCTCCACGGCTCTCCGAGACACGATAAAAGGCAAACCTTAAGGAGGTGTTTAAATGAGTAAAGTTATAGGAATCGACCTGGGGACTACCAATTCGGTGGTAGCGATCATGGAGGGAAAAGAGCCAAAGGTTTTGACCAACGCCGAGGGAAGCCGGCTCACTCCGTCCATGGTGGCCATCACGGAAAGTGGCGAGCGGTTGGTCGGGCAGGTTGCGAAGCGTCAGGCGATAACCAATCCGGAAAATACCGTTTTCGCCGTAAAGAGGCTCATAGGCCGCAAGTTCGACACAGATGAAGTCCTGGGCGATACAAAAGTGCTGCCTTACAAGATCGTACGGGCCGGCAACGGGGACACCAACATCCGGATCCGGGGCCGCGACTATAGCCCCACGGAAATCTCGGCCTTTATCCTTACCAAGATGAAGCAAACGGCTGAGGACTACCTGGGAGAAAAGGTAACCGACGCGGTCATTACGGTGCCGGCTTACTTTAACGACAGCCAGAGGCAGGCGACCAAAGACGCCGGAAAAATTGCCGGGTTAAACGTATTGCGCATTATAAACGAGCCCACGGCGGCCTCTCTGGCTTACGGGATGGACAAGAAGAAGGAAGAAAAAATTGCGGTCTTCGACCTTGGGGGCGGCACCTACGATATTTCGATTCTTGAAATCGGCGATGGAGTCTTTGAGGTAAAGTCCACCAACGGCAACACCCATCTTGGCGGGGAAGATTTCGACCAGAGAATAATCGACTGGCTGGCCGACGAGTTTAAAAGAGATTACGGCATAGATCTGCGAAACGACAAGATGGCGCTGCAAAGACTTAAGGAAGCCGCCGAGCGGGCCAAGATAGAGCTTTCAACGACCATGGAGACCGAGATCAACCTGCCTTTCATTACCGCGGACGCCTCGGGCCCCAAGCACATGAATATCAAGCTCACCAGGGCAAAACTCGAAGCCATGGTCGAGGAGCTGATCGAGAAGGTGCTCCCGCCCATGGAAAAGGCCCTGAAGGATGCGGGGCTTTCCCGCACCGATATCGACGAGGTGATTTTGGTGGGCGGTATGACCAGAATGCCCAGGGTCCAGCAGAAGGTGCAGGAATTTTTCGGCAAAGAGCCCCATAAGGGGGTAAACCCCGACGAAGTTGTGGCTATCGGGGCCGGTATCCAGGGGGGAGTGCTCAAGGGCGATGTAAAGGATGTGTTGCTGCTCGATGTTACGCCTCTATCGCTTGGTATCGAAACCCTTGGCGGGGTTATGACCAAACTGATCGAGCGAAACACGACGATTCCGACTCGCAAAAGCCAGACATTTTCAACCGCTACCGACAACCAGACGGCGGTAAGCATTCACGTTTTGCAGGGCGAACGCGAGATGGCTTCAGACAATAAGACACTGGGCCGGTTCGAGCTGGTTGGAATCCCCGCTGCGCCCCGCGGCATACCGCAGATCGAGGTAACCTTCGATATTGACGCCAACGGCATAGTCCATGTTTCGGCCAAAGACATGGCGACCCAGAAGGAGCAGTCCATTCAGATCACTGCTTCAAGCGGTCTTAGCGATGAAGAGATCAAGAATCTGGTTCGGGAAGCCGAGGCTCATGCCGAAGAGGACAAGAAGAGACGCGAACTGATCGAGGTCAGAAATCAGGCCGATACTCTTATCTACAGCACGGAAAAAACGATGCGCGAGCTGGGAGATAAGCTCGACGGGAAGACCAAATCCGACATCGAGGCTCAGATCGGCAAGCTTAGAGCGACGATGGAGGGCGATAGCAAGGACGATATTCAAAAGGAGCTCGATACCCTGATGCAGCTTTCCCACAAGGTGGCTGAGGAGGCATACAAGCATGCCGCCGGTTCTCAGGGGCAACCCGGCCCGGGTGCTGAAGCCGGTCCCGAGCAGCAGCAGCAAAAAAAGCCCGACGACGATGTGGTCGATGCCGACTTCGAGGAAGTAAAGAAATAGAAAGAGTCGAAAAATTATTCATTTGAGCTTTTCTTGAAAGCTTTTCCGATGTATTAAGGGGCACACTGGTTGGTGTGCCCCTGTTGTACTTTTCAGATAAGGGAATCAGTCGAAGGGGGGCGAAATTCTCCGTGTTTTGGGGGCGTGCTGCATTCCCGCAAGAGGCTTCTTTCAATGGGTAATTATAAAAAGGGCGGATGGCTTTTTTGCCTGCTGGTCTTAACACTTCTCAGCGGCTGCGCGGGTGGCGGAAAACAGGCGCCCTCCAATCTGTCGGCCAGCTTCACAACGGTTACTCCACCCGATGCCGCACGGCTTTACCAACGCGGTGAAGACAGCTTTAAGGACGGAGACACGCACGGGGCCGTAAGGCTTTGGAACCGGGTCACCCACGAGTTTCCCGGCACCGCGATTGCGGCCAAATCGATGAACAGGATCGCGGAGGTATATCTTGCGGCCGGTCAGTTGGACCTTGCGGCCAGGTATCTTGATTATCTGGTGTATCAATATCCCAAATGGAACGGTATCTACGGGGCAAGGCTCAACCAGCTAAAGCTTCTTGCGCGTCTTGGCAAACAAAAGGAAGTCAGGAAAAAGGCTCAAAAGCTTTGGTTGGACGCCGAAGGTCATCCGAACGTTCGCCTGGGCCTTGCCGAGTTGATGATTGGAATCTACGATGCGGGAAATGATACCGAAGAGGCCTTTAACTGGTGTGCTTCGGGTTTTTCCGAGGCAAAAACTTCGCAGCAAAAAAGAGTGCTTACCGATCTGACCAAGCGCACCCTCGCAAAGGCTGATACCGGCGACATTCATAAGCTCTACAAGAGTAAGCCCTCCGATTTCATGAAAGTTTTCCTCGATTTTCGAAATGCTCAACTCCTGATCGCCAAAGGGCACAAAGAGGAAGGCACCGGGCTTTTAAAACAGCTTTTGGCGCAAAACCCCGACCATCCTCTCGCGGAGGACATGAGGGCGGCAATCAGGGGGGGGAGTGTTGTTGAAACCAATATCGGTCTCAATCCCGACCGCATCGGGGTCATGGTTCCGCTAAAGGGTCCCAACGCCGTTTATGGGGACATGGTTATTCGCGGTCTCAACATGGCGCTTTCCGACTGGAAGGCGACCCATCCGGACGAGAAGGTTACCCTGGATATAAAGGATGCGGGTCTTGATCCGGACACAGCGGTCCGCTCGTATAATGAACTGGTCAAAGACGACTCCGTTATGGCGATAGTGGGGCCGCTTGGGGCTCAGGCAAACCGCAGCGTCATTCCGCTTGCCGACAGCGAGGGCGTACCGTTGCTGTCCCTGACACAAAAAGAAAAGGGGGCGGGAAGCGATGCTTTTGTCCTCCACGCCTTTATCGATAGCCGCGACCTCGTTAACGCCCTGGTGCGCTACTGCCGCGACCAGCTCCATTACAAACGTTTTGCCTGCCTCTATCCCGATGACCGCTACGGGCAAAAGTTGGCCAAGATTTTTGCGGAAAGTGTCCAGAAAAACGGCGGCCAGATGATGGCGAGCGCTTCCTACATGGAAAAGAGCACCGATTTTACCGCTCCTCTGCATCAGTTGAATGAAATAGCCAAAAAGAACGCGCCCCTTTCCGACATTACCGGCACGCCTTTCGAAGCCCTTTTCATTCCAGACGAAGTGAGCGTTGTTTCTTTGATTGCTCCCCAGCTTCCCTATAACAACATCGTGGGAGTGACCCTGCTTGGGACCAACCTGTGGAGCGAACCTTCCCTGGTGCGCTCGGGCGGGGTGTATGTGGATCATGCACTTTTCGCGACCGCCTTTTATCCTCAAAGCACAAATCCGAAGGTGCAGGCGTTTGAAAAAGAATATACCGGCCTCTACAATGCGGCGCCAACTTATCTGGAGGCGCAGGCCTATGATGCGCTAACGATGCTGCTCATGGCCCGCAGCGCCGATGGGGGCGTCTCGAGCAGGAATGCTCTGTTTAATAACCTCATCGAGCAGGCCAAAGACTTCCATGGCGTTACCGGGCGATATACGGTCAGCCAGGGGGGCGACTTGCAGCGCCAGTACTCTATTTTCCAGGTAAAAAAGGGTACTGTGCAAAAGGTTTATCCCTAAATGAAAAGTGGTAGGTCTTGACATTAGTCAGGCCGGATCTATAATGATTGTGATAAAAAATTGATAATAAAGGATCGTGCGAGGAGGCGGACTTATGCCAATCTATGAGTACGAATGCTCTAAATGCGGGAAGACAACTGAGGCGATGCAAAGATTTTCCGATCCGCCGCTGACAGAGTGCGGGGAATGCCACGGTCAGCTGCGCAAGCTCATTTCCATGAGCACATTTCACTTGAAGGGTTCGGGTTGGTATACCACCGATTATGCCGGCAAGAACCAGAGCACGGCAAAGCCGGCGGAAAGTAAACCCTGCGCCGCCGAGACTAAAACCGAGAGTTCCGCGAGTACTTCGAGTTCTACGGAAAAGCATTCGTGACGGCTTGGCGGTAGTTGTTGCATTTTCCATTTTTAAAAGATCTGCGGGCTTCGGCCCGCTTTTTTTTTGGGAAAAAAAAGGGAAGAAAAAATGAGCGCTCAAAGGGGCCTTTTGATCGTGTTTACCGGGCAGGGGAAGGGAAAGACTACGGCCGCGCTCGGCATGGCCCTGCGTGCGGCCGGGCACGGCATGAAGGTGCTGGTCCTGCAATTCATTAAAGGCGCCTGGACTTACGGGGAACTGCTTAGTCTGGAAAAAATCGAAGAGATTGAAATAAAGCCGCTGGGAACCGGTTTTACCTGGAAGAAGGAAAATCTCGAGGAAGATCGGCGCCTGGCCGAGGCCGGATGGCGGCAGGCAGTTTTGGAAATACAAAGCGCGCGCTACGACATGATTGTTCTCGATGAGCTAAACATAGTCCTCTCGCTTGGGCTTTTGGAGCTGGAAACGGTACTGGAAGCTCTTGAGAGCAGAAGGGAGAGCCATATCGTGGTTACGGGCAGAAACTGTCCGGATAAACTCATCGCAATGGCGGATCTTGTAACGGAAATGAGGGTTGTAAAGCACCCCTTTCACGACCGGGGCTTAAAGGCGAGCAAGGGAATCGAGTTCTGAGGCCTGGGGCCGTGCAAGAGTGAAAAGCCGGGGGAGAGGAGCTGCAAAGAGGCCTAGAATCCAAAGTGCTCCAGTGCCCTGGCCAGTTCTTCCATGCAGGGGGCAAGCCTTGGGGCTAAAAAGCCGGTTTCGTCGGCTTCGATCATCCCCTCTTCTACCGCGACTTGGGCGAAGGCGAGCCTTTCTTCGGGCAAAAGGGCTTTAAAGAGTGCAAAAATCTCCCCGGCTTTTGGCAGGGTGTTGTTTTGCCGGGTTTCCCAGGCTTGCGTAAACCCCCGTATGATCCCCTCGAGGCAGTTTGGGCCCGCCCAGGCAAGTTCTCCCACACCGTCCAGCCTGTCGAGTCTCATCCTGACGCAAAGATTTAGAAAAAAATGGAGCGCTCCCAACATTTTATCCTGGGTTCCGCAGTCTTGCGACAGCAGGGGACGATAGCCCCTGGCGGTTACAAGCCGCACACTGACGGGGTCTTTGGTAGCGTCTACTATGAAGTCGCCCGCGGCGTGGTGCCACGGGTAGATTTGGGAAAAAGTTTCGAGGTCGAGGTAATGAGTGAGGATTTTGGAGGCCTGGGCGTAGAGTTGGCAACTCTTATCGGCGTCGATGAAGTTTGGCTGTCCCTTGTCGTTTTTCCAGATCTTTATTGCGGGTTCCCCGGTTTGGTTGGCGCTGAGGTGGAACTCGTGATGGCCTTCAAACCACTGGGTTATGAACAGCATGAGGCCGGGAGCCTCCGCGCAAATAGTGGGCGAGGGGAGATAGTCGAGGTGGAATTTGGCGTGAAGCTCGCTTAGAAGAGCGGTCTCGATCCGCAGGAACGCCTGCTGCTCGGGCGAGAAGGCGCAGTTTAGGGCAAATTGAACGATGGTATCCCCAGAGCGCACCCGAAGACGAGCTACGCTGTAGAGCGCTCCGTGCTTTTCGGCAATAAGGTGGATCGATGAGATTTTCCCAAGGTGTGGAAAGGGTTTTGGCCCTTTTCCCAGAAGCTGCCCAAGGAGGTGAAAAGAGTTTTGGCTAATAAGGCCCGAAACCGCATCGAGGTATTGTCCGTAGGTAAGGGCACTGCCTCCGGGCAGTTTTTCGCGCCTTACGAGCGGCGCCTCAGGACCCAAGTCGAGAGAAAGGAGCCTGGAGCCGGTATTTACAAAGCATTTAACGGCTGGGGGGGTGGTATCGGGCTTATTTTTTTCCATCTTGGTCGGCTCGCCTCTATGCAAATTTTTTATGAAGTCTATAGTAGCAAAGCTTTGCTTGTCTTGGAAGTTGCCGTGGGTATATAATTTGGGGATAATCCGGATTGAGCGGCGAATGTTTGCAGTTTTGCATTATCTAACCTATTTTCCTGGAGCAATGTTTTGGATTCGATCAACCGGGTTATTCTCGACAGGGTCCAGCGTTCCTTTCCTATTGTTTCACACCCCTTTAGCGTGCTTACCCAGGGGCTTGGTATTTCCGAGAGCGAGGCCCTGGAGCGGCTTTCTTCCTTAAAGCAAGAGCGGGTTATTCGCCAGATAAGCGCTATTTTCAATACGGGCGCGCTTGGCTACCGGACCTCCCTTGTCGCCATGGCGGTTTGCCCCGGTGAACTGGAGCGGGTTGCTTCAGTCATTAACGGTTATCCGGGAGTAAGCCACAATTACCTGCGACCGGGTGAGTTCAATATGTGGTTTACCATCGCCGTTCCGCCCGGAGAGAGCCTCGAGGAGGTCGTAGCCGGGCTTTCGGCAAAAACGGGCAATTTCCCTTCGCTAATCCTACCGGCCTTAAAAAAGTACAAACTGGCCGTCGTGCTCGACGTTTTGGAGGAGGGCGACTGGGAGGCTTCGCAGGACATGACAAAGCTTCCGCCAACGGAAGCCGGGTGCGGATTCGAGGCCACGGCTGAAAATATTGCCCTTGTAAAGTGCATTCAGGAAGATCTGCCCTTGGTTGAGAGGCCTTTTGCCCTCTGGGCCCAGACCCTTAACATAACCGAAGCCCAACTGCTGGAGGTTGTTTCCACCTGGATCAGGCAGGGGGCGGTTCGCAGATTTGCCGCCGTTTTAAACCATCGTCAGGTCGGATTTCGGGCAAACGGCATGGTTGTGTGGGACTGCCCGCAGGAGCGTTTGGACGAAATCGGTGCGATCCTGGCCACCTATCCTGAGGTGAGCCATTGTTACAGCAGGCCGGCCTGTCCCCCGCAGTGGCCCTATAACCTTTATGCGATGATCCATGGACGAAGCGGGCCACAGTGCGAAGAAATCGCAAACAGGCTGGCCCGGGCAACGGGTCTTGGCAATTTTCGGATTCTTTTCAGCACGAAGGAATACAAAAAAGTAAGGCTAAAACTTTTCTGGGATTAGCCGTGGCCAGTGGGATCAAAACAGGTAAGCGCACGCGAAGAGTTATGCCATGACTGACAGGGACGAATACGAAGTTAGAAAAAAGGCCGTCTTCGACGGCATGGGAAAACGCGGGCAGGAACGGATCCTCCGGATCGGGTATGAAAACTGGGATCCCTTCGAGGCCCCAAAGGATCCGAGAGAGAGGATTTTTAGCTCCGCCAGCCTCAAGGCCTCGGCTCTTGTGCGGGAGTACTTGGCAACAGCGGGTATTTCCGGGGAATCCGTTGCCGTCCACAAAGAGTTGTTCGATCTGTGCCGGGGATTTCTTCAGGCAGAAAGCCGCGCGGAGACGATAGTAGATTTTTGCGCGTGGCTTCGTCAAAAAAAGGACCGGGGCTAGCCTCAAAGGGCTTTTGCCCCAGCCTTTACGGGGTAACTTCACTCGGTTTTTTCCCCATGCTCGCAGGGGCGTATAAATTCGAGTTCCTCGGCAAGAGCCGGTCTTACGTGCACCACCTTCAGGTCGTAATGGAGCTCTTTTCCCGCCAGAGGGTGATTATAATCCAGCGTTATGGTCGTATCCGTTTTCGCGGCTACAAAGTAGCTGTACTGTGAACCGGTTTCGCTGTTTTTTGCGATCGCCCATTTGCCGGCGACAAGGTCTTTGCCCGCTGGAAATTGCGAAAGATTAAACGTCATTATCTGGCTTTGGTCCCGCTCGCCGAAGGCTTCGGCCGCGGGGATGGTTAAATTTTTGCGGGCTCCCTGTTCAAGGCCGACAAGGGCCTCCTCCAGGGCCGGTATGAGTTGGCCGTAGCCCACGACGAAATTCATCGACGCGGGCGCATTTTCCCCTTTTACGTATGAGCCGTCGCTAAGCCTCAGGCTGTATTCGATCACCACAAAGCTATCCTTGCCGATTTGCATCACTACCTCGCTGATTTCCTAATGGCTTTTATTCAGTTCTGATTGACCTGGTAGCCCAGTTGCGCGGCCGCCTGGCTGTGCTCATCGGCTTCCTCGTCCCTGCCCATTGCTCGAAGAGCGATCGAGAGATTAAAGTGGGCCGCGCCGGTCGAAACGGATTGTTTAATCATGTCCTTTGAGAGTTGCACGCAGGCTTCGAACCGGCCGGCCCCGATCAAGGCCGCGGCAAGTAATTGATAAGCTCTGGGCGAGCCGGGCATGAGTTCGAGGGCTTTTTGCCCGTGGATCACGGCTTGATCGGGGTTGCCGTCTCGAAGGTATCCGAAGGCCAGGTTGCTGTGAGCCGGGCCCAGGTCGGGATTTATCGCCAGGGCCTTAAGGTTTGCCTCCATGCTCTTTTCGGGTTCGGTTTCGGCATAAAGGCCTCCGAGGTTGACATAGGCTTCGGCCAGGTTGGGATCGCACTCGATAGCCTGCTTGAACTCGGAGATCGCTTCAGCGGGCAACGCCTTATGGCTGTATGCAAGGCCCAGATTGTAGTGCAGCGCGGCGGACTGGGGTTCGAAGGCCAGTTGCTCTTTTAGAAATTTGATGTAGAGGTTGAGTTTCGCATTACTCTCATGGCCGGTATTTGTCATTGTGTTTTTTTTCTCCTTGGGGTATACAGCTTTGGTTCCAGTGGAAAAGTGCGGAAAACCGTGATACCTGCCGGTCTTTCGCTTGTGGACGCAACCCGGTGGCCTTTTTGCTGCCTCTTACGAGTCGTAAAGCGCGCATTTTAACTCAAGGGGACCTTGTTGGAAAGCTTTTCGATGGGTCAATACGCAGATGCTGCCTTTTCTTTTTCCAATATCTTGAATTGTGTTGAAATATCGGGTTTTTTTATTGACAAAGGCTTGTCTGCGGGTTACTGGCATGACCGAGCGGCGGGGATCAATGCCGTGAAAATATAGACTCCAAGCTGGGGGGCGTTGTCCTAGGCCCCCCCTTTTCTCAAGGCTAACGGCACAGGAGATCAAAAAAAATGAGCGAAGAAGCAAAAGCAAAGATTATCGAGTATGTAAAGCAGCAGAA
This sequence comes from Deltaproteobacteria bacterium, assembly GCA_021780695.1. Lineage (GTDB taxonomy): Bacteria > Desulfobacterota > Syntrophobacteria > Syntrophobacterales > Syntrophobacteraceae > SbD1. The sequence goes on along the minus strand of JAJXYD010000033.1, from coordinate 33,445 downwards.
GAAGAGCAAACTTTATTTCAACGATCTTTGCAAGGCCGTTCCTGAAATAAAGATGATGCAGGCAAAAAAAATCGTCAACGAACTGGTTAGCGAGGGCAAGCTGAAGTATTGGTCGAGCGGTAGCACGACGATGTACATGCTTCCCAGCGAAGGCGATGTGTCGAAAGAAGAAGAGGGAATGAACTAACCCTGCCCAGTCAAACCTGCCGAAGAGTTCTTTCCAATGGGTATTTGCACGAATAGCCGAAACCGAGATATTCGAGACCGAGAATACGCACTGCGAAAGGGAGGTGAGGTGAAGTTACCTGAAGGGGCCTGTGGAAAATCGTGTAAGAGTGGAAGTCTAAAGTGACACCTAACGGAGGTAAACGAATGGCGCTGAAACATGCAACCCCTATGCTTGACGAGCTCGAAAAGGGCCCATGGCCTAGCTTCGTAAGTGATGTGAAGAGAATGGCGGTCAAAGGCAATAAGATGTGCGAGGATTGGCTTGGCCTGATGGAGTTGTCCTTCAAGGAAAAAGAAGGTCACTGGAAGCACGGCGGTATCGTCGGTGTTTTCGGTTACGGCGGCGGTGTTATCGGCCGTTATTGCGACCGTCCGGATCTTTTCCCAAACATAGCCCATTTCCACACCATGCGTGTAAACCAGCCTTCGAGCAAGTATTACACCTCGGATGTTTTGCGCAAAATCTGCGACATCTGGGATGCCAAAGGCAGCGGGCTCACCAATATGCACGGGTCTACCGGCGACATAGTTTTGCTTGGAACCACCACCGACCAGCTGGAGCCGATTTTTTATGAATTGACCCATGATCTCGGGATGGACCTTGGCGGTTCGGGCTCAAACCTCAGAAGCCCCGAAGGCTGCCTGGGAATGTCTCGGTGCGAATGGGCCTGTATCAACACCCAGGACATCATTTATGACCTGACGCAGGAATTCCAGGATGCCCTCCACAGGCCGATGTTCCCCTATAAGTTTAAGTTCAAGTCCTCCGGTTGCCCGATGGACTGCGTTGCGGCCATTGCACGCGCGGACTGCTCCATTATCGGGACCTGGCGTGACGATATCCGCATTGACCAGGATGCGGTTAAGGGCTATGTGGGCGGCGAGATCGTTCCTCACGGCGGAGCCGGCGGTGCGCGCAAGGATTTCGATATTAAGGCCGAAGTAATCGACCTTTGCCCCACCAAGTGCATGGAATATGACGGTAAGACCCTTAAGATCCACAATAAAGACTGCGTTCGCTGCATGCACTGCATCCGCGTAATGCCTCGGGCTCTTCGTCCCGGTCTGGATACGGGAGCTACGATCCTCATGGGCGCCAAGGCCCCGATTCTGGAAGGCGCACAGCTTTCGAGCGTTATGATTCCGTTTATCAAAATGGAAGCGCCCTACACCGAATTCAAGGAATTTATCGAAAAAGTCTGGGATTGGTGGATGGAAAACGGCAAGAACCGTGAACGCCTCGGTGAAACTATCCAGCGCCTCAGCCTGCGCGAATTCCTCAAGGCCGTCGAGTTGGAACCCAATCCACGCATGGTCAATACTCCGAGATACAACCCCTACATTTTCTACGATCCAGCGACAGTCCCCGGCGGTTGGGAACATGACGCCACTGAATATCGTAAACGGCATCAGGCTTAGGAGGTGTGAAAAATGGCTTTTGATCCAAACAATGTCATGCAAGATCGTATTACAGATATTGGACCACCAAAATACGACGCGTTCTTTCCGCCGATTATTAAAGAAAATTTCGGCAAGTGGAAATATCACGAGATCGTTGAGCCGGGCGTGCTCATGCACGTTTCCGAGTCCGGCGCGGCTCTTTACTCGGTTCGTGTCGGTTCGGCCCGCTTGATAAGCACCGAATACATCCGCGAAGTGTGTTCGATCGCCGATAAGTATTGCGACGGCCACATGAGGTGGACCACCAGAAACAACATTGAATTTCTGGTAAGCGACAAGGCGAAGCTTCAGCCCCTTTTGAGCGACCTGCGCGGCAGGGGTTCGTGGTTTCCCGTCGGCGGCACCGGCAACAGCATCACCAATATCGTCCACACCCAGGGCTGGGCTCACTGCCATACGCCGGCAATCGACGCCTCCGGTGTCGTAAAGGCTGTAATGGACGAGCTTTTCGACTATTTCGGCAGCCACAAACTGCCTGCACAGGTCCGCATCGCCCTGGCATGCTGCCTCAATATGTGCGGCGCGGTTCACTGCTCGGATATTTCGATCCTTGGCGTTCACAGAAAGCCGCCTTTTGTCGAAGATGAGCGCGTGCAGAACGTATGCGAGATTCCGCTTGTTATCGCCGCATGCCCGACCGCGGCAATCAAGCCCAAAAAAGTGGGCGAGCGCAAAAGCGTCGAGATCAACAACAATCGGTGCATGTTCTGCGGAAACTGCTACACCATGTGCCCCGCCCTTCCTTTGGCCGACGCCGAAGGCGACGGTATCGCTCTGTGGGTTGGCGGCAAGGTTTCCAACGTGAAATCGGCCCCGATGTTTTCCAAGCTTGCTGTTCCCTACATTCCAAACGAACCCCCCAGGTGGCCCACCACGGTCCAGACGATCAAGAAAATCGTTGAAGCCTACGCGGCCGGCGGGCGCCGATACGAGCGTATCGGCGAATGGATCAACCGGATTGGCTGGGAACGGTTCTTTGAAAAGACCGGTCTTGAGTTCGCTCATGAGCACATCGACGATTATCGTCTGGCCATGACGACCTGGAGAACTACCACCCAGTTCAAGTTCTAGAAGTCAAGCGGCGGGAAGCAAGAACCCCTGGTTTTTGCTTCCCGCTTTGATTCTGGGAGCCAAGGGGCGGGAAATCTGGAAGCTGGAAAAGTTTTTCCCGGTTCTTTCCTTCTGCTCCGGAGTGTTTTTGATGGAAGTTAACAGACCGCGCCTCCTGATTGCTGCTATGCGGGGCGGCGCCGGCAAGACGGTTGTCTCGCTGGGGCTTGCTGCCGCATGGAAGCGTTCTTTAGGGCTGCGCATCTCGGCGTTCAAAAAGGGTCCCGATTATATCGACGCCGGGTGGTTGAGCGCGGCTTCGGGAGGTCCCTGCTATAACCTCGACCAGTTCCTCATGAGTTCCGAGCAGATTTTGGGCTCTTTTATTTCGCGCTCGGCCGGAAGTGATGTCGGCCTGATCGAGGGAAATCGGGGCGTCTACGACGGAGTGGATGCCTCGGGCAGTTATTCGACCGCTCAGCTTGCCAAGCTGCTTGCCTGCCCGGTTGTGCTGGTCGTCGATGGTTCAAAGGTGACCCGCACTGCGGCCGCGATGGTCATGGGATGCCAAAAGCTGGATGAAGGCGTGAATATAGCCGGGGTTATTTTGAACCGGGTGTCCGGAAAGAGGCATGAGTCGGTGCTGCGGCAATCCATTGAGCAGTGTTGCCGCATACCGGTGCTGGGAGTCGTTCCAAAACAGACGCGAAACTTTTTTCCGGAAAGGCATCTGGGGCTTGTTCCCGCCGAGGAAGCCGGTGATATCCGGGAGGCTGTTAGCGCTGCTGCCGATGTTATGTGTCGGCACCTCGATCTGGGGGCCTTATTGGAGTTGGCCAAGTCCGCACCTGCTCTGGCTTGCCCGGCGTCCGCGGGGCTTTACGGCTCTAAAGGCGTTGACCGCAATGTTAAGATCGGGATAATCCGGGATTCGGCCTTTCAGTTTTATTACCCGGAGAACTTCGAAGCTCTTGAAGCAAATGGTGCTACTTTAGTCTGGATTTCCAGTCTTGAGAACGCGCCCTTGCCTGAAGTCGATGCCCTCTACATTGGGGGGGGATTTCCCGAGACCCACCTGGATAAGCTTTCCGCCAACAAGGTGTTTCGTGATTCGGTCAAGTCCGCGGTCGAGGCCGGTTTGCCCGTCTATGCCGAATGCGGCGGACTTATGTTTTTATGCCGTGGGATTCGCAAGGGGGATGCTTTCTATCCCATGAGCGGCGTCTTTCCTTTTGATGTAACTGTTGGAGCCAAGCCCCAGGGGCATGGCTACACGGTAATGCGTTGTGTGGGCGTAAACCCGTTTTTCCCGTCTGGGACTGTCCTAAGAGGGCATGAATTCCACTATTCGGGAATTGCCGACTCCATCGATACCGGTTCCTTTCCCTTCGCCTTTAAATTGGAGAAAGGTCATGGTGTCGTAGCCGGTTGGGACGGTTTATGCTATAAAGATGTTCTTGCATCATATTCGCACCTTCACGCTGCGGGCAGCGAGATCTGGGCTCGCTCCGTCGTTGAGGCTGCAGTATCGTTCAAGAGGCTTAAAGCCACAATTTCTGTCGATTCCGGGCCGGACAGTGTCCTGCCTGGGTCCGTGAGCTTACCTGTGGTTTATTGAAGGAGGACATTTGAATGAGCCAGATTGAATTTAAAGGCAAAAGTTTTGAAGTTGATGAGGACGGCTTTATTGCCAGTTTCGATGCGTGGAGTCCTGAATGGGTTGATTATGTAAAGACCTCCGAGGGGATTGCCGAGCTCACCGACGAGCATTGGGCGGTTATTCATGTGCTTCAGGATTATTACAGGAAGCACGGAATCGCTCCCATGGTTAGAATTCTGACCAAAGTAACCGGCTACAAGCTCAAGTACATCTATGAGCTGTTCCCATCGGGACCGGGTAAGGGCGCTTGTAAAATGGCCGGTTTGCCAAAGCCTACCGGTTGCGTCTAGTCCATAGACTATCGGGTTTTTACGCGCACCTCTTTCGGCGAAAATTAATTTTTCGCCGAAAGAGCGCGTGTTTTGCTTTTGCGTTTTATCTCGTTAGCTCCCGCCTCCGGGTTATCGTCTCCTAGCCAGTTTTCCGGTAAAAGAGCATATGTGCGGCCTGAGTCCTCTTTGACTCCTCGCTCTTTGCGGTGTTGCATGCTCTTCATGTAGTCAGTTTGATTTCGCATTTTCCGGCTTGACTTTAAGTTTGGATGGGGGTACGAAAAGGCGTTCAGGAGAGCGGAAACAATCGAATTGACACCAATTCATCAGAGCTGTCGTTTTGAATTTCATAAAACCTAGTGGAGGAACAAATGAGCTTCAAGGTTACGGTAGACAAAGATAAGTGTACTGGGGATGCCGAATGCGTGGATGTATGTCCTGTTGATGTATACGAGCTGGTCGACGGCAAAGCCGATCCGGTAAATGAGGACGAGTGCCTCGGATGCGAAAGCTGTGTCGAAGTCTGTGAACAGGGCGCGATCACGGTGGAAGAAATCTAGTTTGCAGTTTGTCCGTTTTGAATGGACTGCGAAAAAATCGGCCGCATGCTCCTTTGGGAGATGCGGCCTTTGTTTTTTCCGGCCCTTAAAAACCTCTTATTCTAAATCACCTCGGGCTAACTTTTGGGGAAGCTTTCGACGGTGAACTGGTCCCGATCTTATTTGTCGCGGTTACCGTGAAGGTGTAGGGGGTGCCCGCCGATAAGCCCTTTATAGTAATAGGGCTCGATGGGCCGGCGGCTTCCTGCCCCGAATTGGATGTTACGGTATAGAAGGTAATATCGCTTCCACCGTTTGAAACGGGGGCCGTGAAGCTTACCCGCGCCGCCCCGGTTAAAGCTTTGACGGAAAGCAGGCGCGGGGGTTGCGGGGGCGCGGCGGGCGTTATGCTGGTCGAAATCTGCGAAGGCGGACCCGTTCCAATCGTGTTTTTGGCCTCTACCGTGAAAGTGTAGGGTGTGCCGTTTTGCAAATTGGCTACCGTTATGGGACTGCCCGGGCGCGTGACCGTTACGCCCCCCGGATTTGAGGTTACGGTGCAGGCGGTTATGGGTTTACCTCCGTCATCCGAGGGGAGCTTGAAATTAACAACCGCCCGGGAATTTCCGGGTGTTACAGCCACAATGGAGGGAGCCCCGGGGGCTGTGGCCTGTTTTTGGGGCCGAAAGATCGTCGGGAAAGCCGGGGGCGGCGAAGTGGGCGCGGCTGTTTGAACCGGAGCCGAGGAAGTCGTCGATCCAAGCAATGAGCCGGCATGCACGGCTTCGGGTGCTTTGGAGGCCGATACCGCGGAGGTGCTCACACTTCCGGGGTTGCTCATAATGGGGGGATCCGCGCCACCCTGGCTGGGTTGGCTTGTCTGGGGGGAGGGTAAGCCCGAACCCGAAACAGGATAGCCTCCCCCGTAGCCGCCTGTGTAATCACCGGGATAGCCTCCCGAATAATCGCCGGGGTAGCCGCCCGGGTAACTGCCGTCGGTGGGTGAAGATGTCGGGTAGCCTGTGGACCACGTCGCGTCGGTAGCCGTGCCCAGGGCAGAGGCACTAGCGTTGGTATAGACCGAAATCTCCTGGGTTTGTCCATCGGGCCATGTACCGGTCAGCACTATAACATCCATGTTCGGGTCGACATAGCCGGTTTGCTGGGAACCGAGGTTTAGAGTGATTGCGCCGCTGGTGGAAATCGACACTGTGCCGGTTTGGCTTTGGGAGTTCCCGGCGCTCGAAGTCGCGGCCAAAGAACAGGTTCCGTCACCGTTTATCGTAAGAAGACCGCTTTGCCACCAGGGCGCTTGCGGGCCGGCGGCGAGGCTGCTTCCTTCCCAGATGCCTACAAGATTTGAAATCGAGTAGGAGGCGGCCTGTCTTGTCAAAACGGTGAGCTTTGCGTTTGCGTCCTGTAAAGAAGGTCCGCTTGTGCCTACCATTACAGTGGCGGCCGGGTTTATAACGGAGGCAAAAGAGGAGTCAAGGCAAGCGCCTGAGGCGCAGGTGATAACGCCCTGGGGTGTAATGGACAGTGTTCCGGAGGTGTTGGAGGTTTTTCCGTTGCTTTGGGTATAGGTTCCGGTAAAGGTCCCATCGGAATTTATCGTCTGGGTTACGTTTTCCCAGGATGGGGAGGGTCCCGAGGAAAGAGCGCTTCCCTGCCAGGTGCCGGCCAGATTGGCCAGGGAGGTCGCTGTGGACTGTTGTGACACTATTATGAGCTCCGAGGACCCATCGGGCAGTGTTGCCGTGCAGGTCATCATGGAAAGGCTCGAATCGCTCATGCAAATCGAACTGGAGAATTGGCCGTTAAGGGCCATGACGATACCGTTTGAAGAAACCGTAAAAGAACCGGAGGGGCTGTCGGAGGCTCCGGTGCTTTCGGTGCCCGAACCTGTGAAGGTTCCGCTTTGGGTAACGCTCAGCGTGCCTCTTTCCCACCAGGGGGCGTTGGGGCCTGAAATAAAACTGTTAAAATTCCAGATGCCCGAAAAATTATAGGTTTGCGCCCGGGCCGCCAGGGGGAAAAATTGGAAGACACAGATGGCGCACATCAGGCTCAAAAGCGAATAAAGACGCGGTGAGGTTTTTGCCGAGCGCATTTGCGATCCGTCCTTGGCAAAGTGTTTTAAAGACGCCTGGGGAAATCTGCAGACAACAAAAACTATGGAAGCGTAAAACTTTAGCGCGTGCGGAATCTGTAAATATATGTAACTTTATAAAGGTTACAGCATTTTTTGTCAATGTAGGATGAAAAGGTTTTTGGGTTGCGAACACGGGATAACCAATTATCCGCGGGTCCTTGGATTATGGCCTATCTTAGGTGGGCAATATGTTGACAGAGGATGGGGAAGCAAGCTGTTCCGGGCCGTGCTCGCGGCTTTTTCGAAAAAAAACCCGCGCTTTTTAGGCGCGGGCTTTTACTTTTTAAGGCGTGGCGGCGGTTGTTATTTGGCCGCTACCGGCTTATGACAGCCATTGCACACGATAGGAGCGTTTGCCGTGGGATTCTTGGCCTTTACCTTCCTGTGGCAGGACAGGCAGAGGTTATGAAATGCAAGCTTGAGATTGAGCTTTTTCTGTTCGGGGGTGAGCTTGTATTCCTGCTGGGTGGTCGGTTCGTTATGGCACTTGTCGCACTTTTCCACCGGATCGCCTTCTTTCCATACGTTTTTGCCGTCCTTATAGACCATATGGCATTGGTTGCAGGCGATTTTGTCTTCGGTCACGTGTTTTTTGTGACTGAAGGTTACCGGGGGCATGGTGAGCTTTTTCCAAATGGAAGGTTTGATAGTGATAGTTTCAGGCGGTTGCTGCGCAGCAAAGGTGAGCAGCGTTGCCGATAAGGTAATTGCGGCCATAACGGCCAGACACAACATTAACTTGCCTTTTTTCATCCAGGAGCCCCTCCTTGTTCAAGCCATCCAATAATAGTCCAAAGGAAAAATTAGCCATCAGCGCGGTTGAACATTGTAGTTGCATTATCTTTATAACGCAAGCAAATTGCGTAAGGCGGAAGATGACTAAAGTTCCTCTATTTCCCGATCTAGACGGAGGAGATCATGCAGTCCGAGAAACTCTATTTTACCAATAGCGACGGAAAGCGTCTGGCTGCGCGCCTGGACATGCCTCTTGAGCAAAAGCCGATCGGTTTTGCCCTTTTCGCACACTGTTTTACCTGCACCAAAAACCTTAACCCGGTTGTAAACATTAACCGGGCACTGACCTTGCAAGGGCTTGCGGTCCTGAGATTTGACTTTACGGGCCTGGGGGAGAGTGAGGGGGACTTTTCGCAAACCGATTTTTCGTCAAACGTTTCCGATCTGGTAAGCGCGGCGCAGTTTCTGGCCAAAACCCATGAGCCCCCAAAGCTTCTCATAGGCCATTCCCTGGGGGGGGCGGCGGTTATTCAGGCCGCGCGAAAAATTGAATCGGTTCGCGGGGTTTGCACTATCGCCGCGCCTTCTGAACTCTCGGGGGTATTGGATTTCATGGATGCCGCCGCAGTGGAAAGGTTGGAAAAGGAGGGGGAAGCCCTGATCGATACAGGAGCTAAAGTCTTTAAGATTAGAAAGCAGTTTATCGAGTCCTTGAGGCTTGAGAATATGAATGAGGCCATTAAAAATCTTCGAAAGCCCCTTTTGATATTTCATTCTCCGCTCGACCGGGTGGTCTCAATAGACCATGCGGCCAAGATCTTTGCGGCGGCAAAACATCCCAAAAGTTTCGTCTCTTTGGATAGAGCCGATCATTTGCTCTCCAAAAGGGAGGATTCCCTCTACGCCGGGCAGGTGCTGGCGGCCTGGGCGACAAAGTATCTGGAGTTTTCGCAAAAAAAATTTACCGGGTCTAAACCGGGCGATAACCGCGTTACGGCCTACATCGGTAAAACCGGGTTCGGCACCGAAATTATAGCCAACGGCCACAAGCTTACTGCCGATGAACCTGTCGAGGTTGGGGGAGAAAACAGGGGCCCCTCGCCCTACGATCTGTTGACGGCTTCTCTTGGCGCGTGCACCGCAATGACTCTAAGGCTCTATGCGGACCGCAAGAAACTGCCTCTGGAGGGTGTGGTGGTAAAACTAAGCCATGAGAAAATACACCTAAACGATTGCAAGGATTGTGAAGACCCGGGGAGCAGAATAGATTATATTGAAAGGGAAATCGAGTTGCAGGGCGACCTTTCGCGCAGCACCCGGGAGAGGATGCTCGAAATCGCCGACCGGTGTCCGGTTCACAGGACCCTTCAATCGCGGAGCAAGATTGTTTCGAAACTTAAAGAGTAATGATTTTTTTTCCGAATTATCTTATAAAGCCTTCCTTTTGACTCTGGTTTTCGGGGAGGTTGTCGGTAAAAACAAGCAACAAGGAGAGACTATGAAAATGCCGCTCGATATCAGTGCGCGTGATGTGTCCGTTAATGGAGAAACCGAAGAGCTTATTCGCGATAAAGCCTCCAAACTCGATAGAACCTACGATCAGATAATCGGGTGCCGGGTAAAGATAGACAAGCCCCATCGCAGCCAGAGAACCGGAATGACTTATAACGTCAGTATAGACATCAGGGTGCCGGGTGGAGAGCTGATTGTAAAAAGGGAATCCGACCAGGATCTGCGCGCGGCGATAACCAATGCCTTTGAAACCGCGCAAAGGCGGCTCAAAGATCATGCGGAACGTCAGAGAGGAGAGGTTAAGACCCATTTTGAGAAGCCGGTTGCAAGGGTAGTGAGAATATTTACCGAAGAGGGCTACGGGTTTTTGGCAACCCCCGAGGGCCGTGAGGTCTATTTTCACGAAAACGCCGTTTTGGGCGGTAAGTTCGAGGCGCTCAGCATAGGGATGGCGGTGACTTTTAACGAAGAGCCCGGAGATGAGGGCGCTCAGGCCGTTTCTGTCGCGCCGGCCTGAAAACTGCCGGATCAGGCTGAAAAGTTGCGTTAAAGATGCTTGGCGCGCTCAAGATGGTTTAAAAAGCCGACAAGATCGTCTTTAACGCAACTTTGATTTCGCGCTCATAACCTGGAGCCTTTATTTTCCCCTCCCTCTTAAGATATCGGCTCGCGGCCCGCCGATGGAAAAAGGCTGATGTTCTGGGTAATTTTCTACCTTTTTATCCTCCTTTTGCTCCTCCTCATGAACGGGTTTCTCGCGATGTCCGAACTTGCCGTCATGTCTTCGAGCAAAACGCGTTTGCAAAGGCGGGCGGAGGAGGATAATGCGAATGCGCGCATGGCTTTGGAGCTTGCGCAAAACCCGCACCGGTTCCTGACCACAGTACAGATCGGCATTACGCTCATCGGGGTTTTGAGCGGGGCCTTCGGTGGAGGAAAACTTGCCTCAGGCCTTGCTCGAAGGCTTTCGGGGGTTCCCTATATCGGGATCTACAGCCACTCGATAGCCATGGCGCTGGTAGTGGGAATAATTACTTACCTCTCGCTTCTTGCCGAGCTCATTCCCAAAAAAATCGCCGTCTACGCCCCGGAGTCCATTGCCTCGGCGATCGCCAGGCCCATGGCTAAACTTTTGATTCTGGCCTCTCCCGTTATCCGCGTCCTTGGTGTTTCCACCGATTATGTGCTGAGGCTGTTTGGGTTTGCCCAGGTCAAGCGGGCTCCCCTTAGCCAGGAGGAAATCCGCATACTCCTCGATCAGGCCACGGCCGAAGGGGTCTTCGAGGAAGTTGAGCACGACATGGTCGAGAGGGTCTTGCGGCTGGGAGACCGGCCGGTTGGGGCCATGATGACGCCTCGCAATCAAATCGTATGGCTTGATTTAAATGAATCCACCGATAAAACGAGGAAAAAGATCGCCAGATATCCCTACTCCAGGTTTCCGGTAGGACACAAAGCCGGAAATATTCAAGGGGTGGTTCATGTACGTGACCTTGCCGTACGCTGCCTGGGCGGAAAGCCTTTGGAGCTGAAGGCGGCCATGCGCAAACCGATCTTTGTTCATGAAGGCGTCAATGGTTTGAAAGTGCTCGAAAGCTTCAGACAATCGGGTTTTCAATTGGCCGTGGTTGTCGACGAATACGGCACGATCGAGGGCGTGGTGACCCTTACCGATATCCTTGAAGCCGTAGTTGGCGATATTGCCTCAGCCGAACTGCCCGAGGAGCCCAGTATAGTGGCCAGGGAAGAAAATAGCTGGGTCGTCGAGGGCGTTCTCCCCGTGGATGAACTGATGGCCTTTTTGCACATAAAAAAACTTCCCGGTGTGCGCGCGGGTCTTTTTCGCACCCTTGGCGGATTCATTATGACTCATTTAAAAAGAGTTCCGGCCGTGGGGGATTCTTTCGAGTGCTGCGGCTTCGACTTTGAAGTCCTCGAAATGGTGGGGCGAAGGGTGCAAAAGGTTCTCATAAAGAAAATAACCGGAGCGCATTCTGAGAGGAATTAAAAGCGCTTCCAACCGGGTCTGTCTTTTTTTGTCGGTTTTGAGGCTCGGGGAGTTTATCAGGGTTTGCGTCCAGTCGCGGCTTTACAAAAAATAGGAATCGTTCTAAATTTTGAAAACGTAAACATAGCCTGCCCGTTCGCGCGAACTATTCCCGACTTGTTTGCTGGACCGGTTTTCGATTTTTTCAATTCGGAGTCGAAGCGATGTTAGAGCTCTACAATACGATGACCCGTGAGAGGGAACCCTTTCGGCCTTTGGGCAATCCGGTAAAAATGTTTACTTGTGGACCCTCCATCTATAGCGCTCCGCATGTTGGAAATTACCGAACCTTTATCTGGGAGGATGTGCTCCAGAGGTATCTCGAATACCTTGGCTACGAGGTTAAGCGCGTAATAAACCTTACAGACGTCGAAGACAAGGCCATCGAGGAAGCCCTTAGCCGGGGCATGCCGGTCAGTGAGTTGACCGCGGGCAATGCCGAACGTTTCGTCGCTGAAGCCGCCAGGCTGCGCATTAAATTACCCGAACCGATACCACGAGCCTCTACGAGTGTGGAACAGTCGGCTTACCTCATCTCCCAATTGCTCGACAAGGGCTATGCCTACCGGCACGAGGGCGATATTTTCTTCGACCCCCTGAAGTTTAAGGGCTTCGGGAAACTGTTTCGACTCGATATGGGCAAGTGGCCGAAGCAAAAAAGACGCTTCAAGCTCGATACCTACCCGGGGCGCCGGTGGAACCTTGGCGATTTCATCCTGTGGCATTCCTGCGCGGAAGGCGATCAGGTTTGCTGGGACACGGAAATTGGAAGAGGAAGACCTTCCTGGAATATCCAGGATCCGGCTATGATATCGGAAAATCTTGGCTATTCGCTCGATATCTTTTGCGGGGGCATAGACAACATCTACAGGCATCACGACTATAATATCGCGGTGATGGAAGCGGTCTCCGGGGTGGAGCTTGCGCGCTTCTGGATCCACGGCGAACATGTCCTGGCGGCCGGCAAGAAGATGTCGAAGAGTCTGGGCAACATAGTCTATCCGGGAGACATGGTGGAGCGCGGGTATTCCTGGGAACAAATCCGCTTCTACCTTCTTTCCAGGCATCATCGCAAAAGGCTTAACCTCGATATGGAAGCCGCCGCGCAGCAGAGCGCGAGACTTAACGGTTTAAGGGAGCTGGCCTCCGGTTTGCTCAACAGCCAAAGCGGTCGACAGACGCGGCAAAAAGAGACGGTGGAGGGCCTGATCGATTCCCTCAAGGTTTGTTTCGAGGAGGCGATGAATAACGATCTGGACGTTCCCGCAGCTGTCTCGGGCCTCCATGAGGGGCTGCGGCGACTTGACGGTATCCAAAAATCCGGCGGTTTAGGCAAGGATCATGTGGGCAGGATCGAACAGATTTTGCGAAAGGCGGATTCGGTGCTGCAGTTTTTGTTCTAACCCGGTTGGCTTGCCGGTTGCAATATGGAAAAATGCAATGAATCATGACCATGAGCTGGCCAGAGCCTTTGACGGCCAGGCGGCTCAATTTGAACGTTCGCCCGTACAGACCGATCCGGCGGCCATAGGCCGGCTTATCGGGTCCGCGAATTTTCCCGCGGGTGCTTATGTGCTCGATGCCGGGTGTGGACCGGGACTGGTTGCCCGGGGCTTGCTCGACGCAGGATTTAGCGTGGTTGGCGTTGACCTCTCCCGGGAAATGATCGAGAGGGCTCGTGCGCGTTGCGCCCCTTATGGGGAAAGAGCTAAATTTTTTCAGGTCTCCGTCTTCGATCCCTGTCTGGATGTCCTCGCTCCTTTTGACGCCGCCACTTCCCGCTATGTTTTGCACCATACTGTAAAGCCGCGGGACTTTCTTGCGCGCCAGGCCCAACTGTTGAGGCCCGGCGGCGTTCTGTTTGCCTGCGACCACATTACCGATACAAACGGCAGCCGGGCCGCCTTTCACCAGTCCATAGAAGTTGCCCGTGACAAAACACATACGAAAAATCCGACAAGCGGCCAATTGGTTGACCTGTTTGCCTCCCTTGGGCTAAGCGAGATCGGCTTGAAGGAAGAATCCTTTGTCCTTGATTTTGACGAGTGGTTCGATCGTGGTGTTCCGACCCAGTCCAAAGAAGATGTCCGCCACCGCCTCCTCTCAGGGCCGGGTGCGCGCGGTTTTGAGGCTTTTCCGCAACCGGATGGCAAAATTGTGATCGCATGTATCCGCGCCTTCGTGCGCGGAGTTATTCCCTCCGAGTTTGGAAAGGGCCGGTAGGGAAGGTCTATATCACGGGGCGGTGAGGAATTCTTTACTTTAATCCTCCTTTACGGAGCGAATAATGAGGGACGAAGAGAAGACAAGAGAACAACTGATAGTGGAGTTGGAGGAGTTACGCCGCAAAATTTGCACCCTCGAGGCCAAGAGGTCCGAGTTCGAACCCACCCGCGGGCCTGATCGAAATGCCAACCGGTTTGCACAAATCTATGATGAAGTACACCTCCCCTGGCAGTCCCTCAAGGAAAGCGAAGAAGGGCTGCGCTCGTTCATCGATGCCACCCCGGATATCGTCTGTTTTAAGGCCGGAGACGGGCGCTGGCTCGAGGCAAATGAAGCCTGCCTGGAGCTTTTCGGGCTCAAGGAGGTCGATTATAGAGGCAGGACCGATAGTGAGTTGTGCCGGTACGAAGGTGCTCACCGGGAGGCTTTATCGGCCTGTGGGCAATCAGATAAAGAAGTCTGGCAAAAGGGAGCGATGTTCCGGGCGGAAGAGGCTTTCTTGCACAGCGACGGCACCCCCCGAATCTACGATGTCATAAAGGTCCCTATGTTTCATCGCGATGGAAGGCGAAAGGGACTCGTGGTTTTGGCCCGAGACATCACGGAACGCAAAAGGATCGAAGAGTCCCTGCGTGAGCGCGACGCTCAGCTAAAAATGGCCATGGACATCGCCGGCCTTGTGCCGTGGGAATACGATTTCAAAACCGGTAAGTTATATTTTGACGAGCAGTTCCACTCCCTGTATGGCGAGGACCGGCAAGGGGAGTGCGGGCCCGCAATGACACCGGAGGCTCAGGAAGCTCATATTGTGGCCCAGGAATTAGCCAAAGGGTTGGCGGCAAACGATCCCAGTTTCAAAGGACAGATCGAATACCGGATTATCGGGGCCAACGGAGAGAAAAAATACATCCTGGTCCATTACGCGCCTGTGCGCGACCAGGACGGCAGGGTTGTTAAAACGCGAGGGGCAAACCAGGACATTACGGACCGCAAGCGGGCCGAGATTGCGCTCAGGGAGTCAAATCAAAGACTTGCCCAGATCTTGGATTTCCTGCCCGATCCCACTTTCGCCATAGATCTGGAGGGCAAGGTCATCGCCTGGAACAAAGCCTTTGAAAGCCTGTCCGGCAGGAAGGCCGAAGATATTTTAGGTAAGGGTGATTATGAATATGCGTTGCCGTTTTATGGATATAGAAGACCCGTCTTAATAGATGCCGCACTAAGACAAGACGATGAAATACTCAAGAAATATTCCGCCGTCCGAAAAGAGGGGGATATCTTTTTAGCGGAAACCCGGACGTCGATAAATGGAGGGGAACTTCGCGTTATCTCAGGCAAAGCGAGGCCCCTCTATGATAGTGATTGCAAGATCATGGGCGCTATCGAGTGCATAAGGGATGTGACCGAGATCAGGAAAACGCAGGAGAAGCTAAGGGAAAGTGAAAAACGCTACCGCAGCGTTGTCGAAAATATACAGGACATTTATTACCGCACGGATAAAAACGGTGTGATAACCATGATCAGCCCTTCGGCCGCGCAAATTTACGGCGCCCCCTGTGAAGATATAATCGGCAGGAATGTGGGCCAATTTTGGGTAAGTGCACACGAGCGCGCCAAGATGGTTCAAAAACTCCACAGGGAGGGGGTTGTAAGAGACTACGAAGCAACCCTTGTAAGACATGACGGTTCGCGGTTCTATACTTCCTTTACGAGCAGTTTGCTAAGAGACGATCATGGCGGGCTTTTGGGAGATGAAGGAATAATCCGCGATATAACCGAGCGCAAGCGGGGTGAGCAGGAGCGCATGCGGCTGGCCATGGCGGTCGAGCAAGCCGCCGAAGGTATTATAATAGCCGATGCGAATTGGCGTATCGAGTATGCGAACCCGGCTTTTCAGCGCATTACGGGTTACGGAGGAGAGGAAATTGTCGGCCGGTATGCCTGGTCTTTTATAGACGAAAAGGCCGATGAGGCTCCGGATCCGGAGTTGCATGCGGCTTTGGTAAAAGGTGAGGCCTGGTCGGGTCGCATGACCAACAAGAAAAAGGACGGCGTGCTCTACGACGCGGATGTCTCGGTATCGGTCATACCGGACAGTTCCGGGGTTGTCAAAAATTATGTCTTGCTTCACCGGGATATCAGCCGTGAGCTATTGCTGGAAAAAGAACTGCGCCAGGCTCAAAAGATGGAAGCCCTTGGGACACTTGCAGGAGGTATTGCCCATGACTTCAATAATATACTTGGAGCAATCACCGGGTATACCGAGTTGGCGAAGCTGGAGCTGGGCGAGCAAAATCCGGTCAGGACCAAACTTGCCGAGGTGCTCAAGGCGACTTTGCGCGCAAAGGAGTTAGTCCAGCAGATCCTGGTTTTCAGCCGCAGGTCGGAACAGAAAAAAATGCCTCTGGTCCTTGGCAGGATATTGGAAGAGGCGATGCTTATTCTTCGTCCCTCCTTGCCCTCAACCATTGAAATCAAAACCGAAGTGTCGAGCAAAAATGCCGTTTTGGCCGATTCCACCCAGATGCATCAGGTTCTCATGAATCTTTGCACCAATGCCGCCCACGCGATGCAGGATAATGGCGGTGTCTTGGAGGTAAGACTCGCCGATATAACGATGGAAACCGAAGTCTCGAACGCTTCCGGAAGCCTTCCTCCCGGCCCTTACGTCGAGTTGACGGTCAGTGACGTGGGCCGGGGAATGGAGGAGCCGATTATGGACCTCATATTCGATCCCTTCTTTACCACCAAGGGTCCCCATGAAGGCACGGGGCTGGGTCTATCGGTCGTTCACGGCATTGTAAAAAGCCACGGCGGCGTGATTTTCGTCGAGAGTAACCGGGGGACGGGAACAACGTTTAGAGTGCTCCTGCCCGCCGTGGAGACCGAAGAGGGGGCCGCTGAGAAAAAGGATGAGGCCAAAGCCCCTCAGGGAGGGGGGGAAAGAGTTCTTGTGGTCGATGACGAACCGGTTCTTGCGGAAATGATCAGGGAGATGCTTGAAAGGCTTGGCTATGAGGCGGTTTCGTGTACCGGCGGGATGCAGGCTCTTGAGACCTTCAAAGAGCTGTCGACCCAAAGACCCTTCGATCTGGTGCTTACCGATATGACCATGCCGGGCCTTACAGGTTTCGAACTCGCCCGCGAACTGCTCGATATTGCGCCCCAAATTTCGGTGGTACTGATCACGGGGTTTAGCCGCAGCCTCAACATAGAGGCAGCCCTGGAACTGGGGATTAGTGAAGTGATTATGAAGCCGGTGACATTGGAAAAACTTGCCAAAACCGTGCGCGCGGTCCTGGACCGGCGATTGGCCCAGGAACGGCTTACATACATTTGAGTTGCCTGGTTATTGGAGGAATAACGATGAGTCTGATAAGAGTTGACGTCGATAAATGCAGCCGTGATGGAATTTGCATAGAGGTTTGTCCTCTTGGGATCCTTTGCGCCGACGGGGAAGGCAGGCCGCAACTGCTGTCCCCATTGGCCAAATATTGTATCGGCTGCGGTCACTGTTCGGCCGTGTGTCCAAACGGAGCTCTTGAAAACCTTAAAAACCCTCTTCGAGATCAGTCCGTTATCCCGGAAAACTATGTCCCCGAACCTGCTCAAAGTGAGCTTTTCTTGAGGTCGCGCCGTTCCATCCGAAACTACAAAAATGAGCCTGTTGCCAGAGAAAAGGTAGTCCAACTTTTAAATATCGCCCGCTTTGCGCCTTCGGGACATAACAGCCAGGGAATTTCCTACCTGATTGTCGATGAGGCTAAAGATCTCGCGCGACTGCGCGAAATAATCGTCGAGTGGATGAGGGAGGCGCGACAGTCTTCGCCGGAATTGTCCGCCTACCTTAACTTTCCTGCTCTGATAGCGGCTTATGGAAAAGGAAAAGACCCGGTTTTGCGCCATGCTCCTCTTCTGATAGCGGCCCACGCTCCGGCAGGCCTTATCACCGCGCAGCCCTCAACGGTGCTTTGCCTCGAATATGCCGAGTTGTTTGCGCCCTCGCTTGGCCTGGGGACTTGCTGGGCCGGTATAGCGCATAGATGTGCGCAGACCTTTCCGGCTTTTTCCGAGTTCCTAAAAATCCCGGCCGATAGAAAAATAACCGGCATACTGATGGCGGGCTATCCCAGGTACGGCTATCACCGTCTGCCGGCCCGAAACCCTTTGGAGGTGACCTGGTTAAACGGTTCAAACGGGGGGTAAGCCATGGAGTACGACTTTCTTGCAGATACCTATGAAACCGAGCGGTTAAAGACCTTAAGCGTCTGGAGCACTTTCAGGGATCAAGATCTCCCGATTCGCCCCCATCCGCTCGACAAAAGGGACAGAAACGGCCTTGAGCACATGGTGCACCAGTGCGTGAGCGAAAACAAGTGGTTTTGCGCCATGCTCGGTATCGAGATCGGCGCGGATCCTCTTCCCCAAACGGAAACCAGGATCGAGTTTATCAAAAGGTATGCCGAAGACAGCGCACAAAGGCTTGCGGAGCTGAGAAGAAAGGACAAGCCGTGGTTTGAAGCCGTTGTGCCCTTTTTTGACGTGCAAAGGACACGAGCGTGGATTGTGCTAAGAAGGATAGCCCACACGGCCCATCACCGCGCCGAACAGGGGATGCTTCTACGCTTGCTTGGAAGAGAAAATTACAGTGTCTACGGCCCCTCGATTGATTCGGGGTGTTTGGCCGATCGCGGTGCGGTAACCATCTATCCCTATGCCGACGTCGAATCTCTTATAGAAGGCGAATCGGCGGGCGGGCGAAAAAGAAAGCTTCCCGGTCCCCTGCAACCGTGCACGGAGCGTCCCGACTCTTAAAGAGCCGCCTTTGTTTTGCTTCCGGTTCGGGCCTGGCAATAAGGCGTTAATGCCAAGACATCCCGGGAGAAGGCAAACGATGGATACCACTACGTTTTCCGCCCTCATCGCCGGTTTTATCGGGGCGCTTACCGGACTGGGGGGCGGCGGCCTATGTAAAGGAAGGCTTTTCCAATATCCATCTTGTGGAGATGGCTACCCCTTTCGGGGCATTTCCGGGAACCGCCCTGGCGGCGCTCATATCCGGCGGGGCAATAGCGGTGATATTGTGCCCGGTGCTTCTCTGCCCGGCCTATCTATCTTTTCGGGGCCATGAACCCGACCCCGGCGATGCCGATGACACCCCCGACTTTGTTGCACACTCCTTTCACCTCGACGGGTGCTATCGCCGAAGTCGAACGGAGCGTTGCCTATCACGTGCACCATGTTCCTACGGGATTTATAGCCTGATGTTTCCTCTCCGGGTTCCTTGGAATCGTTTCCGGGGCTGTAAAGCCTGGCAATTGAATGCTTGCGCCCGCCCCTCCAATGCGATGCGATTTTGCCGGAAAAATTTACTATTGCAATACCTGATCGTAGGCAGAAACATCGGAATGGGTGCAAAAAACAAATCGTCTCTTTCCACGATTGGCTCGATCCTTTACTGCCTACCATCTTCGGGGCTGGCTACGAGTCGGTTTTTTCAAAAAATGACAGCAATCCGGAAATCGTAGTAGAAAGACATAGCCCGAAGGAAACATTGTCCGCCGTGGGTTGGCCGAGGGGCGGGTCTGACTTGTTCCGGTCCAAAACATCTCTCATGAAAGCTGTGGAAAGGTTCTTATACAAACCCTTGCCCTCTGCCAACTCTTCTATATCCAGCTGGAAATATCTGAAATATTCGCTATACTTCCCATCGACAAACGTTGCTACCTGCTGCCGAGCCGTAGTCGCGTGGTCCTCTTTTTGCGCCTCGCTCCGCATCAATTCAATCGCCTCCGCATGTCGCCCTAAAACAGAATCGGTGATCGCTTGAATAATTATATTTTTGAATTTTTCCGTGTCACTCTCCTGGCGATCCACCGCAGTGTTCGGAAAATGTTCTTTTCCCGGAGAATAGGATGCCACCACGAGAAAAGAACAAAATGTCATATAACTATATAGTGATGGATCAATGTCGCCAAATATCGCCCGATTGGTCTCGAAAAAGTCGTCGATACGCTCCGTGGTCCGTCTCATTGCATCAATCAATTTGGCAGTGATAGTGGATGGCATCTATTTCTCCGTACAGGAATTTTAAGAATCGGATTATATCATGTTTTTGGCATCGAGTGGCCCACGATATGCGGCCAGGCATGGGGGGGTAGAGTGCAAAAAGTTCTGCAAAAGAGAATGACTTAAAAATTTGGTCATGGCATACGGGTTGTTCGAGAAAACACCCATGCCGCGAAAGGCCAACGACGACTGCCTCCAGGAGCTTCGCTGGATTTACGACCGACGCGACTTGGCCGAGGCGCGCAAGGACCTCGCTCAGTGGCTTGAGCGTTGGCAGCCAAAATACCCTAAGCTGTGCGCCTGGGTCGAAGAGCATATAGCGGAGACCCTAAATTACTATCCTCTGCCTGTGCAACACCATAAACACATGAAGTCAACGAACATGCTGGAGCGTTTCAACGAAGAAATAAAACGGAGAACCCACGTTGTGCGGATTTTTCCAAATGCGGAAAGCTGCTTGCGCCTGGTGCGGGCTCTGGCCGTAGAAACGCATGAGAGCTGGCTTGAGGCCAGCCGGTACCTGAACATGGAGTTGCTCAAAGAACACAAAAAACTTGGGCTGATAGTGATGAAGGTTGCCTAGCCGCTCCGGCTCACCTCCGCTAGTCTGCCGTTAGTGTAGGTTCAAAAAAACGCGACCCGCATGTCCGATCGAATTTGCAGAACTTGACGCACACAACTGGATCAAAGGACAGGCCCCGCTCCATAACGGGCACTCCGCCACGGCAATATCTCCTGCAACAGAGTGCCCCAGGCCTTCCGGTTGGATCGGTAAAACAGACGAGAGGGGTTGGGAAAAACACCAGGGCAGATTGGAAAGCCGTTCCACCCGTCTCGCCTCATATAGCGGTCACCATGTTTGCGCGGGGAAATCTTTTTATTGGCCGGGGTAGCGCCAACATCGGGGTCGGACGCGGGCAGGGCGAAGGCCTGTCGTTTAAGCGCCGCTGCCCTGTCCCTCGGGGGCTTAAGACGCTCTGTCTTGGACACTCAAGGCCTTGAAGGTCAAACCTGCGGCTGCCCCGCCCAGAAGATCCGCTGCCAGGTAGATCCAGATATTTGAAAATGATGACAACCCCATTGTGGTGATCCCCAGGGCAACTGCCGGATTAAAAGCTCCTCCGGAGATATTTCCAACCGCAAAAGCGCCGACCATAACGGTCAAGCCGATTGCAAACCCGTAGAAGGAATTGCCGGCGGTGCCTTTTGAAGTGGCGGTATTGAGCACCACGTAGACAAGGGCAAAGGTGAACAGAAATTCAGCGGCCAGCGCTGGGCCGACCGCCAAAGCAAGGGGCTTTACCGCAATGCCTTGTCTTAGATACTTTACCACCAGAGCAGCAAGGATTCCTCCCAGGATCTGAGCAACCCAGTAAGGCAGGACATCTCGGGTTTCGCAACGGCCGCGAATCCACACACCGAGAGTTACCGCCGGGTTATAGTGGCCTCCGGAGATGTGCCCGCCCGCACAGATCATAACGGCCAGCACAGTGCCGATAGCCAGAGGTGCAATCACGCCGGGGCCCCCTCCGATTACCGTGCAACCGACGGTTAAGACGAGGAAAAAAGTGCCGATCAGTTCCGTGAAGTACTTTTCCATTTTACAGCCTCCTTATTTTTGAGTCGGAATTGAACGCGGCTTAAACCGGAATAATTCACCAACCCAGTGCCAGGCATCCCAACCGCAATTTCGGGCCGCATTTTTGTCCGAAAGGACCTTTCCCCCTCTCCTCTGACGTATTTGGTGCCAGAATATCAAATAGTTGGGACAAACGCAGTTTCATTTTCAGGCATCCTCGCGCATAATCCAGGATAAGAATGCTCCGATTTCGCCGCAAAGCAATCCTTTCGTTTTACGGCAGGGTTCTAATACAAAATAGGTTCGTTTCGCTCCTGAAGCGGGGAGAAGTCTATTCTTCGCGGCTTCGATACTTTCATAATGCGCGGCTAAAAAAGCATTTGGTCTTTCAGGGCGAGGCTTGCATCCCTGGAGCCCTGTGCGGGCAACTACTCTTTCGAAGAAATATAGGGTGGTGGAATTTAAATATTTCTTTGTCAAGGGCAGACTCCGCTCTTAAGGAATGGCCCCGGCTAAATAGAGGGGATCTGTCCCTGTGATTATTTCGAAAACTGCCTCTGTGACCAGGGGTATAGATCCATTATATTGCAGATGTGGGTCGAATTGGGGAACAGGTTGACAGCTTCGCTCCACACATCCATTTTTCCTGAGGGGAGCCTTTGATGCACCTGAATGCTAATGTCAAAAGCAGCTTTGGGCCAAAAGAAAGATACCCTGCTCAAGCTCGAGGGTGGTCATGCCTCCGAAGCCGAGCAGAAGGTTTGTGTCTGCCGGTTTATCCGTGGCGCAGGTGGCGCTGAACGGGAATAAACCGATCCCGTTTTGTGCGGCGCGGCGGATAATTTCAGCTTCCCCGGGATTTTGAGCGAGCAGTTGTAATACCACATGGAGTCCCGCGCCCTGACCGATCACGGCGGCTTTCGCGCCGAACGCACCTCTGATGCTCTCGATCAGGGCATCGTGCTTTCTTTTGTAGAGGATACGCATGCGCCGGATGTGTCGGACCCAGTGCCCCTGTTCCATGAATTTGGCCATTGTTCTCTGTTCGAGCAGGGAGACGGTGGAAAAGTAGTCATTATATTGCTCGAGGAAGCGCGCGAGCAAAGCCTCTGGGAGAACCATATAACTCAAGCGCAACGCCGGGGAGAGAATCTTTGAAAATGTTCCGAGATAAATGATGTTCCCGCAGGGCCACAAACCCTGCAGCGAAGGGATCGGTTTGCCGTGGTGCCGGAGTTCGCTGTCATAGTCGTCTTCGATGATCAGATTGTTGCCCGACCCCGCCCATTCAATCAGTTTCCGCCGGTCGGCAATGGGCATAACGTATCCCATGGGCATCTGATGTGACGGGGTGACATAGGCGATGGTGCTCCCGCCGGTTCTTAACATTTCCAGGTCGATTCCACCCGGCCCTACGGTTATCGGGACTATGTCGAACCTGTTATTGCGGAATACCGCACGAGGCAGGTGATATCCCGGGTTTTCGACAGCCACCGAGGAATGCTGTTCTTTTAGCAGGTGGGCAACGAGATCGAGGCCATGTTGGAGTCCGGAACAGATCACGATCTGGTCGGGCCCGCAAATCACCCCTCGGGAATGTTCAAGGTATTTCCAGATATTGGAGCGCAGTCCCCAGTCCCCCAGGAAGGGGCCGTAGGTGGAAAGTTCGCGGGAGCCTTCGCGCAGGCACTCCAGAAAGCAGGTGCGCCACAGCGCCAGGGGGAAACTGTCGGGATCGAGGCGCGCGGGATGAAAATCATAGGGGTAGTGCGCCCGACGGTTCTGCCGTTGAGGGTTGAAAGTCATCGTCAGGGGGGAGACATCATGATCGAGTGCCGACACGAAATAGCCGCTGCGTTGCCTGCTGTAAATATATCCTTCAGCGTGCAACTCCTGGTAGGCTGCTTCGACCGTGTTTCGGCTGATTGAAAGTTCGGCCGCAAGGTCTCTGACCGATGGGAGTTTGGCATGTTCAGGCAGCTTCCCGGAGAGTGCCTGCTCCCTAATCTGTAAATAGAGTTGCTTAAATAGCGGGACGCCCTGGTTGTTGTCCAGGATAAACATACCGACTCACAATCGTGGTGTGTTAACTGATAACCTCATCCAACTTACAGGAGTCGTAAACTATGATACCCGAAATAGTAAAAGAAATACTCAAAAAAGACGGTATAGTTGCAATCGCAACTTTGGGGCCCGATGGACCGCATCTGGTCAACACCTGGAACAGCTACGTCCGCATATCCGAAGACGGGCGCCTGCTGATTCCTGCCGGGTTCATGCACCGCACGGAAGCCAATGTGGCCGTAAACCCTGAAGTGCTGATCACTCTGGGGAGCAGCAAGGTACAGGGGCTGCGGGGAGCGGGCACCGGTTTTCTGATCCGGGGGAAGGCTGTCTTCGTAAAGTCCGGGCCGGACTTTGACTTGCTCAAATCAAAATTCGAATGGGTGCGGGCGACTTTGGCCGTAACGCCCGATTCTTTTACGCAAACGTTATAGCTTGTAAGGCGGAGAAGGGTGGACAGGATTTTTCGCGCTTGGTTGCCTGTCCTCCCTTTTCTCAAAACCGCATCCCGCTTTCCGCTTATTGCCCAGCCAGAGGCCCTCTGGGGGGGGAAACGGCCCCCGGCCATCCTTGGCATTCGGAACGGAAACCCCGCTCCTTTGTTCGACGTCTTTTCGTAAGAGCGGAGGCTTCCCGTAAAGCGCCGCCTGCCCGATCCTGCCCGGACTTGATTTTCAGGGGGCAAGGGGGTTCTTGCCTAAAGGCCCCTGTTCGCCCTGTCCTGAAAAGTCCTTCAGCCGGCAATCAGCCTATTTCCTTGATTTTCGCTCCGGATTGGAGTTATTTGCATGACGAAGAAGGAATATGCCGATTTTGCATAGACAAGCATAACTATTCGTATTGCGAGTATTATCAATGGCATCATCCGGCGCTTAAACCATTCCACTTCCGGTTTGGACGCAGGCGATGTTTGCAGGTTGGATATCTGCCAGGACGCTATGAAAATATCCCGAAAAATGACCGTAATGGTGAGTTTCTGGGTGGTGGTGACCATCGCGGGAGTGGTTACAACGATTGTCGGGGTCCGGTTGATCGGCAATTACGTGGTTAAGCAGGCCCAGGAGCAAGTCAAACTGGATTTGAACTCCGCTCGGGAGATCTACTATCAAAAACTCAAGGACATCAAAAATACAGTGGCCTTGACCAGTATTCAGGGTTCCATCAAAGACGCTCTATCGCGCAAAGCACCTGCAATTTTGACCGGGAGGCTCGAAGAGGTGCGCAAAATGATGCACCTCGATATTCTGACCATTACCGACGGGGCCGGGCGAGTGGTGTTCCGATCGAGTAATCCCCCGGTTTTTGGAGACAGCCAGGTCGACGATGAACTGGTAAAAAGAGTATTGGCCAAACCACGGGTGGTGGCGGCAACCGAAATTGTTCCCCGGGATAAGTTGCTGCTGGAAGGGGCAAGCCTTGCCGAGCGCGCCGCCATCCAACTGGTCTATACGCCCAAGGCCAGACAGTCGCGCAAGTCCGAGGAAACCTCCGGGATGGTGCTAAAAGCCGCGGCGCCCATCTTCAATAACCAGGGGGTCTTGATTGGCGTGCTCTACGGCGGCGACCTGCTAAACCGCGGCTACTCTCTGGTGGACGAGATCCGCGACACGGTGTATCAGGATGTCCGCTATGGGGGGAGAAAAGAGGGTACCGCCACAATTTTTCAGGGCAATGAGCGGATTTCCACAAACGTGCTCGATGAGACGGGCAAAAGAGCCATCGGCACCCTGGTCTCGGCGGAGGTGCAGGCGAGGGTTTTGGATAAGGGCGAGGACTGGATCGGGCGGGCCTTTGTGGTAAACGACTGGTATTTTACGGCCTATGAACCCATCCGCAACATTTCCGGCAAGGTTATCGGCAGCTTGTATGTGGGCAGACTCGAACGCCGATTTGCGGACATGAAGAAAAATGCCACACTGATCTTTCTGGCAATCACCACGGCGGGGGCAATGCTTTCGCTTCTGGTCGCCTATTTTCTGGCCGACGCTTTGCTCAAGCCCGTGCGGCGCCTGGTTGCCGCCTCTCACGAATTGTCCCGGGGCAACTTCGCCCACCGGATTGAACCCGTGTCCAATAATGAGCTGGGGGAACTGGAAAAGGCCTTAAATTTCATGGCCTCCTGCCTCAAGGATCGCGACGAGGCCATGCGGGAGCAGACCCAGCAGCAGATGCTAAAATCCGAAAAGCTTGCCTCCATCGGCAGATTGGCCGCGGGGGTGGCCCACCAGATAAACAATCCGCTCACGGGAATTTTGACCTACAGCAGCGTCTTGCTAAAATCCAAAGCCGAGGATGATCCGGAGCGCGAAGACCTCGAGGTGGTGGTGGGCGAGACCATGCGCTGCCGGGAAATCGTCAAGGGACTGCTCGGATTTTCCCGGCAGACCGAGCCGCAAAAACAGGCGGTGGATATAAACGAAATCATTGAAAACGCTTTGTGCCTGACGAAAAATCAGGCATTGATACACAACGTAAGAGTCATGCCCGAGTTGAGCGGGCAGCTTTCCCATATTGTCGTGGACACCTGCCAGATCCAGGAAGTCTTTCTCAACATTATCATGAACGCCATCGATGCCATGCCCGAAGGCGGAGAGCTAAGGGTTATCAGTCAATGGCTGGATGAGCGGTTCATCCAGATTCGGTTTAGCGATACCGGCGGAGGCATACCTCCAGAGAATCTGGATAAGTTGTTCGAACCGTTTTTCACTACCAAGGACGCAAGCAGGGGGACC
This sequence comes from Deltaproteobacteria bacterium, assembly GCA_021780695.1. Taxonomy (GTDB): domain Bacteria; phylum Desulfobacterota; class Syntrophobacteria; order Syntrophobacterales; family Syntrophobacteraceae; genus SbD1. Next base: position 7,119 of record JAJXYD010000033.1, on the reverse strand, counting down.
GGCCTGGGGTTGGCCATCGCCTACGGCATCATCGAAAAACATGGCGGCGAGATTCACATGGAAAGCGAACCGGGAGAAGGCGCAACCTGTATCATTGACTTGCCGGTTGGCGCATCGGAGTAAGACATGGGGCCAAAAGCAAAAATCCTGGTCATTGACGACGAAATGGTAGTGCTAAAAAGCTGCCAAAAGATTCTGTCGGCGGAAGGTTATGAACTCCAAACGGTTCGAACGGGTGTGGAGGGGTTGGAGAGATTGTCCAACGAGAAATTCGACCTGGTTCTCACCGATTTAATGATGCCGGAGATGAGCGGCATAGAGGTCTTGAAAAGAATAAAGGCCCTTGATCAGGGTCTTGTAACCGTGATGATGACCGGATATTCCACGGTGCAGACGGCGGTGGAGGCGATGAAACTGGGGGCATCCGATTATATTCCCAAGCCGTTTACCTATGAGGAACTGCTCGAAGCGGTGGAAAGGGCCCTCGAAAAAAAAAAGTGTGAACGCGAGCTGATCTACGGACCGGTGGAACCCCGGGAGTTGCGGACCGGGCTCCATGATTTACTGGGCCGAAGCGAAAAGATGCAGGATGTCTACGCTCTTATCCAAAAAGTGGCCCCCACCGGCGCCACGGTGCTGATCCTGGGGGAGAGCGGCACCGGGAAGGAGCTTGTGGCCAAGGCCGTCCATGAATACAGCGATCGCCGGGACCGCCGGTTCCTGGCGGCCGATTGCGGCACGCTGTCGGCCAACCTTCTGGAGAGCGAACTCTTCGGCCATGTGAAGGGCTCGTTTACCGGCGCCTCCTACACCCGCCCGGGTCTTTTCGAAGTGGCTGAGGGCGGGACGCTGTTTCTCGATGAGATCAGCAACATCAGCCTGGAAGTCCAGGGAAAACTGCTGCGCGTCCTGGAGGAAAAGGAGTTCAAGCCCGTGGGCGGTTCCGAGAGCAAGCGGGTCGATGTCCGATTCATCGCCGCCTCCAACCGGGACCTCAGGGGCATGGTCCGGGAAGGCAGTTTCCGCGAAGACCTTTTCTACCGGCTCAATGTCTTTCCCCTCACGGTGCCGCCTCTGCGGGAGAGGCGGGAAGATATCCCTCTTCTGGCCCGCTATTTCCTCCAACGTCCCGGTCGGGAAGCCCGTAAAGACATCCTTGGGTTTACTCCCGAGGCCATGACTATCCTGACGCAGTATCACTGGCCGGGAAACGTGAGGGAACTAAAGAGCCTCATCGAACGCATGGTTATCATGGCGGAGGGAAAGTTGTTGATGCCCGACCAGCTCCGGGACCTGCTCGCGGGAGCCCCACCCGGCCCGGAGCGCCCGGTGCCCGAGACTTCCGAGGAACTTAAGGCCGCGAAAAAAAAGGTTCGGGAAGAAGCCTCCCGGGAGATCGAAAAGGCGTTTGTCATTCAGGCTCTCAGCCGCAGCGACTATAATGTCACCCGGGCCGCCGAAAACACCGGGATGTTGCGACCCAATTTCCAGGCCCTGATGAAGAAATACCGCGTCAGGATAAAGGATCTCCGGGGACGGCGCCGAGACGTTTCCCCCTGTGGTTAAGATACGCCCGCTGCCGTGGCTCCTCTCGTATAACTTGTTCATACACTCTTTTCGCCGCGCCGCCATGTTTGCCGCCTCGCGCCTCTAGGGCCAATCCTTGTGACCATGATAGAGGTTGCGCCAACCACTTTGCCGTTTAGGTATATTTTATTGATACACCCGTTTTCCGGCTTTTACGCCGCTTCTCCTGTGATTTCCTGTATCGGGAAGATATACGCCGCAAAAGAATCCCACTCTTGGTTTTAGAGCTAACGCTTCGATTTAATGACAATAACACCAGACGACAGCGGCCGGCACATCTCTTGCCTTACCCGGGGATCTGAGGAGCCGCTTTTCATCTATCTTCAAGATCGGGCAATACACTATTTCAGAGTGAGGAGAACGCATTTATGGGACACAGGATTTTGGTCATTGACGATGAAAAGATCGTTTCGGAGAGTCTGCGCAAGACTTTGGCCCAGCGGGATTTCGAGATCGATACGGCGCAATCCGGCCGGGAGGGACTGGAAAAGGTAAAAAAGAAGCCTTTCGACCTCATGCTGGTAGATCTCAAGATGCCCGACGCCAATGGACTGGATCTTATCCAGCAGATCAAGGAGGAACAGCCCGAAGCAGTCGTGGTGATGATAACCGGCTATCCCGAAGTGGGTACGGCTACCCAGGCATTGAAGACCGGGGCCTTCGATTATATCCCCAAGCCCTTTACGCCCGAGGAAATCAGCAGCGTGGTGGAAAAGGCCCTCATCGCCAAGGTGAGGAGGGAAAAGGATCTCCAAACCCGGGAGGCTTTGAAGTCCATCGCCGTGCAGCTCCACCCCGGCAGCTTCGATGCCCGGCCCCCCGATGCGGTGGCGGAAAACATCGCCCAAAAATTCGGGGTGGGCAAAACCTCCGCTTCCGGGTTCAACCTGCTGTTGCTATCGATTCTGGCCGGGGCCTATATCGGTTTCGGCGCAGCTCTGGCCACCATGGTGACCCATGATGCGGCCAAATTCGTCGGATTTGGCATAAAGCAGTTGATCGGCGGGGCGGTCTTCTCCCTGGGGCTTATGCTGGTCGTTATTGCGGGCGCGGAACTGTTTACCGGAAACAACCTCATTATGGCAAGCGTCCTGGGTGGCCACGCCAAAATGACAAAGCTGGTCCGCAACTGGATTATCGTCTATCTGGGCAACTTTATCGGCTCCCTTCTGCTGGTGGCCATGATTTACTGGGGAGGGGTCTGGAAATTCGACAATATGGGCGTTGGGATAGCCGCCCTGCAGGTCGCCGCTCTAAAGGTGAACCTTCCTTTCTGGCCGGCCCTGATCAAGGCCATCGGTTGTAATTGGCTGGTCTGCCTGGCGATTCTTATGGCCATTTCCTCCCGGGACGTCACCGGTAAAATCCTGGGCATTTTCTTTCCGATCATGGCCTTCGTGGCTCTGGGCTTCGAGCACAGTGTCGCCAACATGTATTTCATTCCCTTGGGGATGTTGCTAAAAGGGGCCACGGTGGCAGCCCATGCGGGAATCGACTCCGCCCAGCTCGCCAACCTCAATTGGGCAGGGCTTCTCCACAACCTCGTTCCGGTTACCATCGGCAATATCATCGGCGGTTCGGGGTTTGTGGCCTCGGTGTATTGGAGCGTCTACCAAAGAAAGGCAAAGCCCGTGGTAGCGGCGTAAGGCTTTACGCCCTCCCGTCGTCTTAAGGCACCCGGCCGGGAAAACGGGGACTGCGTTATAGTCGCGGTCCTTCAGCCCGGCCGGGTGTTTTTTTCGCACAAGCGCGACAGCACAAAATAGATGGATTTCTCGCTCGTTACGTTTTTTCTCGGACGGACAAGGCTTATGGCAATACCGACTTCATGTTTATGATGGCGACGGTGAGGCTGACAATATGAAAAGCATTCCCGAATGCACGTATATTTTTCAACGAGATAACATTGCTCCCGCCCCCATTGACATAGGTAAATTCGATGTGTAGGGTAGGAATACCCAATTTGCGCACCCCCCTCGCTGCCGCTTCCGAACGGGTCCGGACTGCGGCGTATTATGCCCGGGGCAAAACCGGCGGAAACGACCGCCGCGGGAGGCTGATAGTGAAGGCGAAGTTTTTACCTGTAATTTTGTTCCTTTTTCTTCTGGCATCGACCACCGTTTGCATGGGCAAGTCGGGAACCATCACCTACGATATCAAGCTAAACGCCGCCAAAGGCGCGAAAAACGCCCGGCTCTGGCTCCCCTATCCCCTCTCCGGTAAACACCAGACGATTTCCGATATCCATGTCAGCGGAAATTACGGCAATTGGGCGGTTTATCACGATCCGAAGAGCGGAGACACATACCTTTATGCGGAATGGACCGATATCGGCAGTCGGCCTTCCCTGGTCATGAGCTTTCACGCCGTGTCGGAAAACCGCCGAATCGGCAATCTCGAAGATTCCGCAAAACCGGTCCCGGAGACGGTCGAAAAATATCTCGCTTCTTCCCAATGGCTGCCCGCAAGCGATTACCGCAGACTTGCCGCGCAAATCGTAGAGGGTAAGAAGACCTATCTTGCCAGGGTTCATGCGGTCTACGACTGGGTGATAGAACACACCTTCCGGGATGAGGGCGTGAAAGGGTGCGGTCTGGGCCTTGCCACTCGAACCCTCACGGAACTCAAGGGCGGTGGAAAGTGCGCGGACATAAGTTCGGTGTTTGTTACCATTGCCCGCGCGGCCGGCATTCCGGCCCGTGATGTGTTCGGCCTGCGGCTTGCCGACCCCAAAAGCAGGGACATCACCACCGCCTTCCATTGCTGGGCACAGTTCTATCTGCCCGGAACCGGCTGGGTCACGGCCGATCCCGCCGACGTCAGGAAGATGATGCTCGATCACCACCTGAGACTGAAGGAGGCGGGGAAGTGGGAAAAATTCTTCTGGGGCGGCGACGATCTATTCCGGGTGGCCCTTGAAAAGGACTCGCGCGGTGTGGTCTTCAACCCGCCTCAAAAAGGCGAACCCCTCAGCTATTTCATGTATCCGTTCGCACAGGTGGATGGAAAGAGCCTCGATTATTTCTCTCCCGCCGATTTCAGCTACACGGTTTCGTTCAAAGCCGATTGAGGTGAAAACCCGTTATTGAGTAAATAATCCTTCATCCCGGACATGACAAACTCCACATAGCGTTTACGAGCCTCGCCATTTTTCGCCGAACCGGGATAAAATCCAATCCACGCAGAGAAAAACCGGCCCCACCGATAGGCCGGCGCTCGTGCGATAGCTGCTCCATCGCACAGACTATCCGGGAAGAATTTGAATAGTTGCTTTGAAAAAGTGGGTCTTGGCGCGGGATGGGAAGAATACTGACAAGGTCTTCATCCTTTCATGGTTTAAATTGACTTAAGTCAAAGTTGCGGGTGACTGATTGTGGTACTTTACCGACCATGCGAAAGAGGCCGAACGCTTTCCAAACAATGGGCATGAAATGGAAAAAGGTGTGTGCGCTATCTGTTGCTGACTGTACAACCCATCTCAAGGAGACCTTTGGTTTCCCGTCTTACTGGCGGACAAAATAGCTTCCGGTTCAGGAGGAGAAAATGACCGAGACGAAAAAGTCCTCCACTCCACCTGTTGGCGATGTGGGACTGACCGATCAGGATGTCTACGAAGCCATGAAGTCCATTCACGGCTACATCGATATCACTGCGAGGGACTTCAAGGAACTCTATTGCAATGCCTACCGGAAGGCGGTGGAGCGGATTTCAAGATCCGTGCTGGCGCGGGACATGATGACAAAGGAGACGGTCTTTGTCTCGCGTGATACGCCGCTGGAGGAAGTGGCCGACCTCATGGGCGGGCGGGGCATTTCCGGCCTCCCGGTAACCGATGACTCAGGAAGGATAGTAGGGGTTATATCGGAGAAAGACTTCCTTTCCAGGATGGGCGAGGCGGGTCCCAAGAACTTTATGACCGTTATCGCCGGCTGTCTCAGGGCCAAAGGCTGCATTGCCCTGCCGATTCGAGCGCAGAAAGCCGGGGACATAATGAGTTCACCGGCTGTGACGGTTAATGAAAACTGGTCTTATTCCGAAGTGGCTGAGCTTATGTCGAGAAAGGGCATCAACAGAACGCCGGTTACCGATCACGATGGTCGTCTGATCGGCATCATAACAAGAAACGACCTCATCAAGGCTTTATCGAGGATTGTAACATGCGAAACGCTTATTTCTTAAAGATGAAAGGCATCACCCAGAGCCCGCCACGGGTGGATATGTCCGAGATCTTTTGGTCATGGGCGGGGGCTTTTCTAGGAATTGCAACCATCGCTTTTCTCAATTACCGTTATTGCACGAAGACGGAATTAGCCCTCATTATCGGTTCTTTTGGAGCTTCGGCCGTTCTTATCTACGGAGCTATAAAGAGCCCCCTCGCCCAACCGAGAAATCTCCTCGGAGGGCATATAATTTCCGCATTGGTTGGGGTTTCCGCCTATAAACTTTTGCCGACCGAGATCTGGCTTGCCTCCGCCCTGGCGGTGGCAACCGCCATTGCCCTCATGCACGCAACCAAAACGCTCCACCCGCCGGGAGGAGCCACGGCTCTTATCGCTGTAATAGGCGGACCAAAGCTCCACCACCTGGGGTATCTTTACGCTCTTGTGCCCGCGGGGGCCGGAGCTGGGATCATGTTAGTCGTGGCTTTGCTGGTGAACAATATTCCCAAAACCAGGAGGTATCCTGAGTTCTGGTTTTGATTGCCCTCGTGAGAAGAAGGAGCGGGTCTTTAAAAGTGAATTTTATTTCCGAGCGCCGTGCCCTGAGGCTGTCCCGGACCTGTCCAGGCTGCCTCGGACGGTATGCTCCCAAAAGTTGCAGGCCCCTTGAAACCTTGCTCTACCGCAATGCCCTTTTCTTTGTAGGCGTTTGGTAAGCAGCCTCTCCCCGGAAGGCTTTCCCGGTGGCAAAATCCGTTTGAACCGAGCGGCCGCACCGGATTCTCTCTGGCCTGCCCACCCCGCCCGGCTCCTCCCCGGTGGTTTCAGTTACGCAGTATCCCTCGGGTTAACAAAGACATCGGAAACAACGCGGGAAAAATTTGCTTTCATCTATATTTGCGCCGTGTTGTTTTAAAGGCGTTTGCAACTGCCGTGAAGATGGGTATTGATGCCGTAATCGGCCCGGGCGGGCCGTGGCGCCTGAGGACACAGGTTTCAAGGCAAATCAACCGGTTCCCGACGTCGTTATGGGGCTTTTGCCGGCCGGCCCCTCCTCGTGAAGCGTTATGTTCACACTTGGTGGGCCGCATGCAGAGAAAGAGGATTGAGAAGAGAAAGGGGTCAAGTCTCCGTTTGGGAAAGGGAAAGGGGTCAAGTCTCCGTTTGACCATATGCCAGAGCTTTTTGTATAAGCCGGCAACGGTCATTGAGCTTAACAGACGTAGGATAGGGGACGCCCTAAGAACCAAGTAAATATAAAATGTAAAGGGCGTCCGTTCGCAGTAACAACTGTTTCATCTAGCGGGTTAAAGTCCCGTCCGGGGAATTGTCCGTACACCTCGGTAGTAGTTGGAAGCGGCGTTCCGGTAAC
>JAJXYD010000037.1 GCA_021780695.1 Deltaproteobacteria bacterium | reverse complement strand
AAGTGGAGGATTCTCGGCGGAGCCAAGCTCTTGGCCGAGGTGGTTCGGGGAATCAAATTCGTCGACGGAATTCAGCAGGAAGATGCGCCGCCGCTCGGCGCCGTACACAACATTTGACAATAGCTCCAAGGAGTATTATGATGCTCAATACTCCTTAACTTTCTAAAATAACCAGACATTGCTTTTCACCTCACTTATTTGCCACGTTCTTCGGGAGAACCTATATGCCGGAATTCATTCAGTTGCTGGCGTTCAGCTTGTTGGGTATTGGGGCCGGTGTAAGTTTCGTTACTCAGCAAGTGCTGAACGCGGACTTGAGTCGCTGTCTTGGATCGGCCTCATGGGCTGCATTCATCAGCTATTCGGGCGGAGTGATCACCATGGCGGCCGTGCTGTTGGTAACGCAGGCGCCAATCCTGACTACTCCCTCGGTGGCTAAAAGCTCCTGGTGGTTGTGGACCGGGGGATTTTTCGGAGCCGTCTATATAGTAGCGGCCATAGTTCTTTTCCCAAGACTTGGTGCGGCTACCGTCGTCGCCCTGCTCGTCACCGGGCAGATGCTGGCGTCTCTTGCTTTCGATCAATTAGGGATCCTGGGGCTTGTCCATCACCCTGTCAGTTTGCCGCGTCTTGCCGGGGCCGTTTTGCTCATTGCCGGCGTAGTTCTGATTCAACGTTGAGGTTTGCCGGGCACTTACCCCCCCCCAATACTGTTGACTTAATCTCTTTTTGTCCCACGCGAAGACGCGAAGCCGCGAAAATTGAACCCGGGGAAAGTGCGATTTCGCACTGGTCTTGGGTGGCTAATTCAAGCCTGGATCGCTCAGGTCAATCCGGACACCTTTCCTATTGTGTTTCTTTGATATCTTTTTTTCGCGTCTTCGCGTCTTCGCGTGAGCCTAAATCAACAACATTGACTTACCCCCCGCGGACATAGTATTTGGAAGAACCTGATCAAGGGTGCCGCCTGGGTCTATTCATTAGTAATTCTCATAAAGATAAATAGGTCGCAAAAATGGCTGATAAAGATATTTTCCGCTTAAATGATGCTGATGACAAATTTATTAGCAAATTCACAAAATATATGCAACGATCCCGTTTCATCGTTGGTGTGCTTGTGCTTATATTTATTTCGGCTCTCATTCACCTCGCTCTTGGCATTCGATTCGGACATCTCATTGATTATATAATGGCATCCGTATTTGTATCCGCAGGAATCAGTATGAGCTTAATTTATCGAACATTTAAGCGACTATACTCAATAATAATGCAGATGCAAAATCAGATCGACAAGAAGATGGATTAGGCGCCCGGTGGAAATAGTGGACGCTTTTAACCTTACGGAGTCGTGATTGCCTACGTTTGCCGCTCCTGATCGCCTCTTCTATTGCCGCTTATCGGTTCCGTTTCCCGTTGCCCCTTTGGGGCTCGCCCCCCTTCATGCTATAAGTGCCTTGATTAAAGCTAAAGCCCGCGGAAGCCAGGCTCTTTTAAAACCGAATAGTTGTCCGCCCTTCTGATTTATCCCCGTTAACCGCTATTCTTCCTCCCGCTTTTCTTTCTGGCTGTTATCCCGCTGATACCTGGCTGATATTCGCTGATAATTTAGCTTCCCAAATCCTAATATATAAATAAAATCGAATAGATAAGAAAATGGAAATAAAAAAACCCTGTAAAAACAGCCAAAACCGCTGTAAATTAATTTCCTCACCCGTTTTTCCCCTGGACCCTAAGGTGAAAAACACACCCCATTTTCAATCAACCGATAAGGCAAGGAAGGACCCCAAGGACGAGCAAGGAATTCCTCCTCCTCGAGGTTGTTTTGGGACGCCCCGAAACTCAAGCCTGGCCCTGCGCGTCAAAGGCTATTTCGATAAAGAGCGTCTCTCCCATGGGCGTCATTTTACAGAGGGGATAGCGCTTGCGAAAGATGTGGAGCATGGAGCGGTTTTCCCGCAACACATAGGCCGAAAAGCCTTTATAGTCGTTTTTCCTGGCGATGTTTTCAAGTATTTCCACCATCCGGGACCCGATGCCAAGCCCCTGGAAACCGTCTCCTACAACAAAGGCCACCTCCGCGCTGCCGTCCTCGGTTTCGGCATAGGAGGCAATGGCCATTATCTCCTGGCGCCCGCCGGCGGAAACAAGGCCGATAATGGACATGTTTTTGCGGTAATCGACGCTCGCCCACTGTTCCTGGAGCGATTTGTGGGAGAAAAGCTGCTTATGGTAAAAGAAGCGGTGATAGATCGATTGAGCCTGGAGCGAGTAGAAAAAATTGCGGAATGCAAACTCATCGGAAGCAAGCAGGGGGCGAAATTCGATCGTCCTGCCGTCTTTTAACGGAAAGGAGGTCTTGTAGTCTTCGAGAAAAATCAGGTCTTCCTGCTGCGGACTGATCTGGTCGGAGAATATGTAATGATGTTTTTTGGCCTCATCTATCAGTTCCTCGCGAAACTTCGGGTGGGCGATCTGGGCCAGTTCCATTACCCTCTGGTAGATGCTTTTCCCCCGAAGTTCCGCAATGCCGAATTCGGTGACAACGAAGTTGACATCGCCTCGGGTCGTGGCCACCCCCGCCCCCTCGCTCAGGTGGGAGACGATGCGCGAGGTCTTGCCGTCAAGGGCCGTCGAGGGAAGGGCTATGATGGAAAAGCCGCCCCGGGACATGGCGCTGCCCCGGATAAAATCAACCTGGTCGCCAATACCGCTATAGAAAAGATAGCCCACCGAATCCGAACACACCTGCCCGGTCAGATCCACTTCCAAGGCGGAACTGATGGAAATAAGGTTTTCATTTTTTGCAATCACCGCCGGATCGTTTACAAAATCGGAGCTGCCAAAATAGAACATGGGGTTGTTATCGAGAAAATCGTAGAGTTGCTGCGACCCCATGCAAAGAGAGGCCACGCTCCTTCCGGGCATAAGTGTTTTTTTGCTGTTGTTTATTACCTTTTTTTCAAACAGGGGCAAAAGCGCATCCGTTATGACCTGTGTGTGAATGCCAAGGTCGTTTTTTCCCTCCAGGTACTTCAGGATAGAGTAGGGAAGGCGCCCGTAGCCCAGTTGGAGGGTTGAGCCGTCACTTACCAGCTGCGAAACGTAATGGCCGATGCGTTGGGTGGTCTCCTCGTCGGCGGCAAAGGGCAAATACTCGCCAAGGGGTTCTTCATGCAAAACCAGGTAGTCGATGTCGCTTACATGAACGAAGCTGTCTCCAAGAGTTCTGGGCATGCGCGGGTTTACCTGCGCTATGACCATTGTCGAGTTCTGCATCCCGGCCCGTGTAATATCTACCGAAATCCCAAGGCTGCAGTAGCCGAACCTGTCGGGCGGGCTGACCTGGATGAGGGCTGCGTCCAGCCCGATCATCTTGCTTGAAAAAAGCTCGGGGATTTGCGAAAGATAGGCCGGAACATAGTCGATGTTTCCCTTAAAGACCGCCTTTCGCATTGCGGGGCTAATAAAGAAGAGCTTTAGTGAAAAACGGTTTAAGAAGGATTCATCGTCTACGTATTCGGAAAGCGCCCCCGAAAGCATCTGGTAGACCAGGATATCCTGGAGCCTTTTGTCTTTTACCATCGCTTCGATAAGGTGTCGGGGTTCCCCGCAACCGGTTCCCACAAAAACCCGGCTTCCCTTTCTTATCGCGGAAACGGCCCGCTCGGCACTGACAACCTTTTGCGGATAATGTTCGCTTAACCAATCGACATAGTCCATTTTTTGCTATTCCTCCAGGCTGAGTTGGCAGCAGGTCTACCCTGAATAACAACCCCTCTTCTATTGCCTTGCCCAAGGCGCACTCAAAGAGCACATCGCATTCACAAACCCCACCCGCATAAAGTTCTACCCTATCCTCCCCATGCCCTGCAAGGGGCAATGAGAAAAGGCCCGGCAATCTTAGCTCTCAACACCTCTTACTGTAACTTTTTTTGTCCGCCTTCGCATAAGAGCGCTCCTGCCGGTTATCTCCCGTACCCGGTGTCGGCAAAAAAAAAGGGGCCAATACTACAGCCCCATCGCCCGACTTCACTCAAAAAGCAAAAATCACTTCCCCTCGGCCGGATCGAAATCGATGATCATGTCCGCTTCGTTGCCGCAAACCTTGCAGGTCCAGGTTTCTTTTTGCCTCTTTTTAACCTCTCCGGAGGGAACCCGCACGTCTACCCACTGGCAGGAGACAACCATCTCGGCCTCATTCCCACACTTTTCACACATGCAAACTTCTACCTTCTCAGCCATAATATGCCTTCCCGCCGCTCCCCGCAAAGCCGCCAATCCTTAACGTGTTTGTGGAAGCCGCTGACATTATATTAATCGTTTAACGGGTAGTTATGGAAATCCGCCTTGTCAAGCGACAAAAAATGAACATAAAATTCTCGTTTTGTAGTAAAATCCTACCCCGGTCTAGTGAGCGTCCCTGCCGGGTTTTTAGACTAACGCCCTTGGCGATGCGCAAAACAAGGAATACTGGAGGTCATATGCTTTTTTGCTTTAATTCCGGAGAGGTTTTTCAGGCAGCGATCAAAATCGAGGAAAACGGATTGAACTTCTACACCAAGGCCCGCAAAGCCGTAAGTGATCCCGACATTGCCCAGCTTTTCGCCTCCCTGGCCGATGAGGAGGTAGGCCATAGGAAGTACTTCGAGTCGCTTTTGTCGGAAATGCCCGAAGAACTCAAACGTCCCACGGTAAGCGATCCTGAACAGGAAATCGGGATGTATATCGAAGCGCTGGCCGATCAGCATGTCTTCGGCCCCGGTACAAAGCAGGCCGATCTGCCGGCAAACTTAGCAACCGTCGAAGATGCGCTCAAGCTGGCAATACAGTTCGAGAAAGACTCCGTTGTCTTCTACCTCGGCATGCAGGAAGCTACCTGCGAGGGCAAGGCCAGGGAGGTCGTTGGCCTGCTGGTGAGAGAAGAACTGGCCCATGTGCGCAGGCTCTCGCTCCACCTGAAAAAATGTTCGGCCGATGTCAAGGCGTGTAGTCTCAACTGGTCTTAAGCTTGATTTCGCGAAGTTACGACCTAAACGGCCTCTTCGATTTACCGCAAGGCTTAAAGGAGCCGCCGCTCGGCCTCAAAGCTGCCGCGCCCTTCTCTACAGGGGCAAGAGGGCGCTTAGACGCGCGGGAAAGACCCCAAGATAAAGGGTGGGCACGGCTTTTTGTGCCCACCGGCCTAAATTTACATAACCTATGCACCGTCTCAGGTTTTGGGAGATCCGACAGATAGCTCTGTTCCTTCCCCTGGCCGACCCCTTCTTTTACCCACCCTTTCTTTCCATCGACCATTTGAGAAGCGCGGGGGTCATTACCACCGTGAGCGCCATCACCATGACGATAACCGAATAGAGGGCGTCGTTTATAGCTCCGAGCGCCTTTCCCATGCTGGCTACAATCAGGGGGACCTCGACCCTTGGCAACATTCCAAGACCAACGCGATCAACCTGTCGCACTCGCCCCGGACTCCCAGCGAGGAGACTAGCTTGCCGGCGCAAGCCGCAGCCCTCAGCAAAAGCCCCATAAGCAGCCCATTGGGATCCGCAAAGGTTCTAAGATCCACCTCCAACCCGATCAAGACAAAAAAGATCGGGGCAAGGATACCTTCAAAAGAGGCCAGGAGGGACTCGATGCTCTGCTCGGGATCAAGGCTTGCCCCAGGGCCGGAAAACGACTCCTCCTTTATAATCACTCCCGCCGTGAACGCCCCCACGATAGCCGCAAGACCGATCCTTGCGGCAAGCCACGATAGAAACATCAGCAAAACGAATGGGAACAGCAGCTTTAATTTTCCGAGGTCAAGTTTTGCCAGAAATCGCGCTGACATATCCATTAATCTCGCGCCAAAGATGACAACTCCCCCCAGAAACAGGGCGGTTGTAGAAAGGATCCGCACAAGGTCGCCCAAATGTATTCCACCGTGCAGGCAGACCCCTGTAACCACGGCAAGCGCGATGAGCCCCAAAACGTCATCTAAAACCGAGGCCCCTAGCACGATGTGGGCTTCCTTTATCCGTATCCGATTGAGATCTTTAAAGAACAAATGTAATAGTGATGCCGCAAGCGGCGACCATCGCGGCGCTGCTGCCGATCGCCCTTAGCTCTTTTACGCTGACCTCCAGCCCCACCATGAACAGAAGCAATACCACGCCAAAGCCTGCAAAAAGCTGAACCGACCTTGCCAGGGAAAGATAGGACGGAAAATCCCGGCTTAGGAGCACCCGCTCGACTCTTTGGGCATCAACAACACTAAGGCCGCTTAGAGCCACCCGGTTGACCAGGGCGGAGTGTCGGATAATGATAACGGTGGGGCTGCCCAACTGGTAGAGAAGAAATCCAACGACGATTCCCGCGGCCAGTTCTCCAAGGACCGGAGCTTGCTTTAGCCTGACGGCCCCGAATCGTCCGAGGGCAGCGCAGCTCACAAGGAGCGCAAGGATCCCGTAGACGCTTGCCGAGGGTTCGCCATAAGGCGCGGAACCAGTCTTTGGGAAGTTTTGCCCGGAAGCCCCGGCTGTTATTTTCAAGGTCGCCCCCGCAAAAGCTATGCCCCCTTTTGCCGCAATGCCGTAGTAAGGAAAAAGGCTCAAAGCGCACAAAAGAGCTGCACCTATCAACCATTTGAGGGGCGCAATTTTCATCGGAACCAAGACCCGCTGGAAGGTGGTCAAAACAACGGTTGGTTAGAGGTCGGTCATCAGGGATAGCGTTGGAACGCTTTTTTAGATTTCAATGGAAAGTATACGGTAGCAACGGTCACCCGACGGAGTGTAGACAAGCACTTCATCGCCTTCGCCATGCCCCATGAGGCCTCTGCCCACCGGAGAGTCTTCCCTCGGAGATGTCGGATTCCCACGGTCCCACCATCTGGAAGCGGTTGACCTTGCCGGAGTGTAGATTTTCCACCGTAATTACGGTGCCAAAGCCTACCTGCTTAAAGAAGTATTTTCTTCCGACGAATATCTCGCAAGCCGCCAGCTTTTCTTCCAGCTCATTGATACTTTTCTGAATAGTCGCGTGACGCTCGCGGGCCAGAAGGAATTGCTGATTTTCTATCTTTACGCCATACCCCCTGGCCTCATGCAGTTCTTCAAGAACCTCGGGACGCACCACCCTTCTCAGATGGGAAAGCTCTTTTAGAAGCATCCGATGGCCGCTTCGCGTTATGGGTACCTTTTGTTTCATTGCAACTCACGGGAAAAAATTCTCCGGAATTTCTCCTCTTTGCATTTTAGAGTTAAAAACTGAAAGGCCGATGACCGTTTTACCGTCGCGAATCCTGCCCGACATGATCATATCGTTTACCTCGGAAATTTTTAAAATTTCCGCTCCCGATATCTCGTCGTTGTCCTGCGGGCCGCAAACGCGCTCAAGCCCCGATGCAACAAATATCCGAATGACCTCGTTAGCATACCCAATCGCGGGATAATAGCTGAAGATCTCGATCAGTCTCGCCGCCCTCTGCCCGGTTTCCTCCATAAGCTCCCGCGCCGCGCATATCTCGGGGGTTTCTCCCGGATCGACCTTGCCGGCTGGTATTTCCAGGGTCTGGCAACCGATCGCATAGCGCCACTGCCGAACCATCATTATATGGTCCCTATCCGTAAAGGCCAGAATGGCGGCCGCCTCGGGATGCTCTATCTTTATTCTTTCAGTTACCCTGCCGGTCGGCATTCTCACTGAGTCAAGGCTCGCGCTAAAATGCCTTGCCTTCAAAATACCTAGAGTCCTGATCTTTTCTTCCATTAGAACCTAATTCCTCGTACTATCCGTCGCCAGAGCTTGATCCAAAGGCTGTCGATCTGGAGCAGGTTCCGTTCGAACTCTTTTCTGTTTTCGATTAGGTAATCGAATCGTTTCTCTCGAAGACTGTGAAACTTAGAAATCACTTTCACCCAGGGGCCGGCAAAATGTAAACCAATACGGCTTTTCAATTAGCTCCCGTTTCACCTGGCCCTCGGAATTAGACGATGCCGCAAATGGAGCGGCTGCGGCCGCCCCTATGGCTCCAACAGCCATGGACGCCAAGCCAAGAGGTCTTAGGATCAAAGCGTCTATAAGAATTAAGTCTCCCCCGGGATTGGCTGAAAGGCGCCCCGACATGTCGGGATCCGGAGGCAGGTCCTGCTGGGCAATGGCTGGAAGCGCCAGGGAAAGCGAAAAAAATATGGCGGCTAAAAAAATCGTGATTCTTTTCATACCGATCTCCTTGTGAGTGAAATTGCCACAGGTTTTGTTCCGCATCTCCATACCGATAATGTTGACTTACGAGCCGCATACGGCTCAGCCATTGCCATTTCAGTGAAAGCACTTTTTATGCCACAAATTGAGTCCATACCCCATTTTTCCAAACTGCAAATAAAGACGTCTCCTATTTATTCTACGATTCTAAAAAACGGAAAGCAAGCATCGGCTGCATGCCTCGGGCGGCCGGATAAATCTTTTCGCACCACACGGTCAGCAGGGCTTAAGAGCAATCCCCTAACCCCGGTTAAATAAAGATAAAAAATCTCACCATTTCCGGATCCGGCGGATTTTGCAACGAAAAGGGACGCATTTCCACTTCATAGTCGCGTAAAATGGGGTCGAAATAGGCCCTGGCCAATGACTTTGTATCGTTGTCGTCTAAAACTTCTTCGATCCAGCCGTCTAGCGCCGTACTGATTGCCCGGGGCTGCACCAGAGGAAAAATTTCAGGCCAATCCGTCCAAGCCAGGGGCTTGGGTGTCCATTTGCGGCAAAACAGCAGATTTGCCGCAGCCGTCAGAAAAACCATTCCAATCGTTAGCCCTTCACTTTGCGCCTCGATTGAAAAATCAGTAATTGCTTCGCTCGGCTCTGCTGTTAGCTGCCGATAGAGTTCGCCGATTGCTGCGATGATATCAACGAAATGACCGGCTCTGGCAAGGTCGGAAGAGGTCCTGAAAAAATCATAGGATGAAGGGCATTCTTCGCCGCTTTGCCTTAAGATTTTCGGAGTAGTGCCCATAAGCTCTTCGGCCATATCCAACCACTCGCCGTCCAACCGTTTTATCCCACCGGGGCAATTTTTGAGCGAGCCGATTTTAAACGTTGAAACCAACCGGCCCCTGATCCTGGAAACCTCAGCCTGCGCAAGCCGGAAAAGATGTTCCAGGAAATTATCCCGTAGAACAATTGCTGCCCTTTCTATTTCTCCCTCCGAGCGCAATTCGAGCCCCAGGTTGATATAGGCGAGCGTTTTGTCCACCGCTCCGCGAAGAGCCCTTGAATCCTCGGGAGACATCTGATCGGCAATGATAAGCTTATTGGCCAGGGCGGCCGTTTCAGCCTGGAGGGTCTCTATGAGAAGGCGATCCTCTATGTGGCCGAGCGCCTTTGCGAAAAGATCTTGAGCCGGCAGGAGCGCCAGGGCAAATGCCGGGCCGGCGCTGTCCTGGCCGGCGTTGGCAATCGCGCTCTTTGCCGTAAATTCATCGGGACCAATAGCCTTATAAATTTTCAGTGCATCGTAGAAATCGGGAATACAATGGTCTTCGAGCCTTGCGCGATGAAAATGAAAGGCCGTTTCCTCCATCTCGGGGCTGGGCGCATACAGGACGGCATTCATGAGCTCTTTGAAAAAACCGTAATTTGTTTCAAAGATAACCGAGAGCAGTTGGGTGATCAAGTCGTCGAACTGAGGGTATCTTGCCTCCCAGAAGTAAAAATTGTCGAATGTTTTTGGCGGAAGGCTCTCGGTTGCCTCGACAAGATCGATATCTTCGGGCGCCGAATCAAGTGATATCCATTGTTTAAAAAGAGAGACCAGAAGTTCGAAATCAGCCTTTGAAATCCATTCAAACAGCGCTGCGTCGCCGGATCTCCAAAGCCGCTCGAGCCATGCAAGGGCCTTGGCGGGTTCCAACGTGTCCTTACGCCACCATTCGATGTCAAAGAGATGATTTAACTGTTCGATGCCGGCAAGGCAGAGAAGCGGCAGGGAATCGTCGGGACCGATTTCCTGGATCGTGTGGAAAAAATCGTTTACATCAAGGGCGGCCACTACCGATTGCGGGTCCGGGCACTCTAAAATTACTTCCATCCGCTGCCTGGCGGGAAGGCCCATCAGTTTCAGGGCCGCCTGTGCAGAACCTGCTTTTTTTTGGCGCATGGCATCGAGTTTGACAACATCTGCGGGCATTAACCACTCCTTGGGGATGTATTCACGTACGTCTACCCGTTCTTGTAGTCTAAACCGATGCAGACGGGACGGCAAGGACCGCGATAGCAGTTATGCGCCCCGCATCTCTAAATTTTCAATTGACCGTTAGCAACACCATTTTGCGATAGCAAGCATGGCCTACATGGTCTTATTTTCGGACTCGTCGAGTTTGCGCTGCTGTTCGCAGGCCGTTGCTCTTATCTGTCCCAGCCTTGAATCTCTGCCACCTTGGGCGAACCGGTCGCCTCGAGCGACAGCGCTACAGATTATACCCGTGGCAATGCTCAACCTCTGTTGGTTGTCCTGGCCCCAGTCGGGACGAAAGGCGGCATCGCGGGCGATGGCGGCGCGAGCCGCAACCGCCCCGGCCAATTGCGGATATACCTGCAAAAGCTCATGGACCGACGTTTGTCTGGACTCGTTTTGCGTAGCCCTGCGCAGCGCATCGGCAAGTTCAGAGGCAGAGGCGTTTTTGCGGGGTTTTAGCACCAGTGGCCGGTTGTTCCGCGCAGGGGTTTGGGTGAGGGGCTTTGCCTCAGCCATCTGCGCGGCATCCTTTGCGGCAGGCGCCGGGCTGCTGCTCACACTCTCAGAGGGTGCACCAACCGCTAGGGGCGGTTTGATGCCGATCATATTATCCCTATGCTGCATATAAGCATTGCGCATCGCCACATAGGGGTCCAAAGAGGCCCGTTTCATCGCTTCATATTGACCGATATGATTGGAAGCCTCGTCTGTATATTTAACACACTCGGCGGGCCAGGTAGCCCAGAAAGGTCCCGGCACCCAATAGAGAGGGTCCAGGAACGAATCGGCGACCTTACCGACCAAATCCCTTGCATCCGAAGGACCCAGCGCCGGGATTATCAGGTAAGGTCCAGGCGGCACGTACCACGTACCCAGAGTCTGGCCAAAATCAGCATCGGTTCCCCGAACGCCCAAGGCATTCCCTGCAACATCGAACATGCCCCCGACACCAACGGTCGAATTTATGACAAAGCGCGTCATTTCGTTACCAGCCCTGCGGGGCTTTCCCTGCAACACCAGATTTACAAACCGAGAAGGAGCCTCCATATTATCAAAGCCGTTATGAATAACCTTTCGCATAGATTGGGGCAACTTCTTATAAACAACGGTCAAGGGCCGCACGAAGTCAGTATAGATCGTGTCGTTAAAGTCGAACACTTTTCTGTTGGAACGTTCAAGGGGATCCCATACCTTTTGGCCGGTCTCCGAAGGCTGAAGACCACCTGATGCCCCCTGATTGTTAAAAATCTGGGCGCCGGCCAGGATTGGAAAACTCAAAGGGCTGAAAATTAAAAGACAAAACAACACACAAACAGCGGTCTTCTGCATCAGGGCGCCTCCCGTTTTAGTACTGAAATATCAGTGCGGCATTGCTAAAAATGTCAAGGCTCAAATATTTTCTGTTTATACAATTACAGGAGAGGATGCGCAAGTAATACCGCAATGAGGGCAAAAACTTCCTAACCGCCATGACCAAAAATGGTCGGAAAGCCCCCCTACCGGATTCCAGCCACCTCCTTGATTGTCCGGGAACTTACCGTTTCCATTGATTCCGGAGCCTGTCTTGCGGCCATGGAGCAAAAGCAGGCCAAAAGAAAACCGAGCGCACTACCCATCGAAAGCCCAAGATAGAATAACATCTCGACTCCTCGCAAAATGAAATTTTAAAGGCTATCTTCACAGATTACTGCGTTTTTTATGCAATAGTCGAGCCATCATTAAGCGTTTCAGATAAGACGAAGACGATAGCGCCAAAACAGAGGTATAAATAAGCTTGATTCCTAGTCCCATGGTCGGTATGGTAGATGGATGGGGAACACAGGGGGTGACGGGTATTGATATTTTCAACTTTATCATCCTTATAAATATTGCCATCGGCGACACCATCCGTATGCCAGGGATCTGCCTTTGAAAGAACTCGTAAAGATTAGAGCAGCCTTTTTTATGGCTTCCATTGTTTTAGTACTTGGGGGTTGCGCCAGATACCAGACGCGTCCCCTTTCTTCAGAGCAAACGGTTCGCGCCTTCAATGATCGAACGCTTGAAAATCCGGGTTTGCGCACATTTTTGGAAAAGAATAGAGTTTGCGCCCCATTGCCGGGGCAAGCCTGGGACCTAAAGCAGCTAACGCTTGCGGCATTCTACTACAAGCCGCAACTGGCCGAAGCACGGGCACAGTTGATGGCTACGCGGGCCGGGAAAGTTAGCGCGGGCGAGCGTCCCAATCCCTCTCTAAACGTATTGCCCGGATACGACTCACAAATTCCAGGCGCACCCTCACCGTGGATAGTCCCTCTCACCATGGACTGGCCGATCGAAACGGCCGGCAAGCGCGGCTATCGGATGGCAAACGCGCGTCATTTGGCCGAGGCTGCCCGCTGGAACCTGGTCGGCGTTGTCTGGGGGGTGCGAGGGGGAGTTCGCTCCGCCTTATTGGGGCTATATTCGGCAAGGCGGACGCAAGCCTTGCTGGCGCGACAGGTAAAGGGGCAAACAAAGGTAGTACACATGCTCCAAGGCCAGTTAGACGCCGGGGTAATATCGAGCTACGAAGTCACCCAGGCCCGCATCGTTTTGGACACCTTGATTCTTGCACAGCAGACGGCCGCCGGTCGGTACGCACAAGCACGCGTGGCCATGGCCGCCGCGCTGGGCGTTCCAACGAGTGCGCTCGAGGGCGTCCGTTTTTCTTTCGCTCCCTTTAAAACTTTTCCTCGCCGGTTGAGCGAACCGCAGGTGCGACAACGGGCCTTACTTAACCGGGCCGATGTCAGAGCCGGACTGGCTGAATATGCGGCGAGCCAATCGGCGCTCCAGCTCCAAATTGCGGGCCAGTATCCCGATATTCATCTTGGGCCGGGTTACGCATACAATACGGGAAGCGCGGGCGATAACCAGTGGAGTATCGGCCTAACCGTTACTCTGCCGATTTTAAACCAGAATCAAGGCGCGATCGCTCAGGCGGAAGCAAACCGAAAGCTGGCGGCCGCGCATTTTCTAAGCATACAAAGCTCGGCAATAAGCCAGATCGAGAGCGCGCTTGCAGCCTATCGTTGGGCCTTGCAAGGGGTAGCCACCGCCAGGGGGCTCCTAAAAAATTTAAAGCGTCAATTAGTCCTGGTTGCCGGGCAGGTTAAGGCCGGAGAGGCAGCTCCTCTGGCCCTGGCCAGTGCGCAGGTGGCCTTTAACGCCGGAGCCCGAGGGCAGCTAGACGCAGTGCTCAAGGCGCAGCAGGCACTGGGGAGGTTGGAAGAGGCCGTTCAAAGTCCACTTACTCTTTCGACCGCGAAGGTAGAGGCAGGGGAAACGGCACATACCACGGATAAAGATTTAGAAAAATGAAACCAAAAGCAGGAACAGTTGTCCTTATAGTCATTTTGTGCGCTGGGGTGGGCCTCTATTGGCTTTTTAAAGTTCACGGCCCGTGGACGCAAGAGCGCAAAAAGGCGCTAAGAGCTCCTACGCTTGTAAGCGTACACATCGGCACGATAAAGCGCATGACTTTGCACCGCTACGTAAACGGTTACGCCACGGTGGCGCCCGCGCCCGCGACGGCTTCAAAGCCTGCCGCCGACGCTCCCCTGGCCCCGCCCACCTCCGGAACGGTAGCCGAGGTAAATGTGGCCGAAGGTGAGCCGGTACGCAAGGGCGAGGTGCTGATGGCGCTCGATTCGAGTTCGGTTACGGCCGCTTACGCGAAGCAGGAGGTTATGCGGCAGAAACAGTTATACGCCCAGCACAACACGTCGCTAAAAAATTTGCAGAGCGCCGAGGCTCAGATGTCTTTATTGGAAGTGATCTCACCGCTTTCCGGAACGCTTGTAAACCTCAATGTGAAGGTAGGGGCGGCAGTTGGGGTTAACACGGTAGTGGCCGAAGTGATGGATTTAAAGCGGTTGGTGGTGAAAACGGCCATACCCGAAGGGGACGCCGATGAACTGCGAAGAGGTGAGGCTGTGCAGATAATGGCGTCAAAAACGGTAGAAGCCAGACTTTCCTTCGTTAGTCCCACGGTGGACACGAGCAATGGAACGGTTACGGCGTGGGCGACCCTGCCGGTCAAAAGCGGTCTTAGGCCAGGCAGGTATGTAAGGATCCGGATCGTTGTGGGGACTCACGCCAACTGCCTTACCGCGCCGGCAAAAAGCGTAGTGACAAACCTGGAGGGCAAGAGCTCTATCTACCTGGTTCGCGCTAATCAGGCCACACGGATGCAGGTGCAAACCGGGTTTCGTGAAAACGACAGGGTAGAGGTAAGGGGCGCGGGGCTAACGGAGGGTCAAACCGTGGTCACGGCAGGGGCCTACGGTCTGCCCGGAAAAACTCAGATCCGGGTGGTGAAGTGATGCGTTCGACCGATCCCTCACGGGTAGGCGGTTTTGCCACCCGACACGCTTTATCGATCACGTTCATCGCGACCATTCTATGCCTGGCGGGAATTTTCTGTGCGATGCGCATGCCTTCGGCGGTTTTCCCCGAGACGCCTTTTCCGCGCATAGTGGTGATGGTCAATAACGGCATCATGCAGGCCAACGAAATGATGGCCACCATAACACGTCCCATCGAAGAGTCGATGAAGAGCATCCCCGGCGTCAAGTCAGTGATTTCTTCCACTTCCCGGGGCTCGGCCATCATAAATGTTGTTTTCAACTGGGGCACCGACATGCAGCGCTCCGAGGTCTACGTGATGGGACGGCTATCGGAAATCCGAAGCGATCTGCCCGCCACGGCGACCACGGATGTATCACGGGTGGCCTTCACGCTTAGCTATCCGATCATCGGCATAAGTCTTACCAGTCCGACCCGCAACCAGATGGATTTGTGGCAGACGGCCGTCTATAAAATCAAACCGCTTTTTTTGCAAATCCCCGGGATAGCCAAAGTTGAAATCCTTGGCGGCCGGGTACCCGAATACCAGGTGATAGTGGATCCGCTAAAACTTCAGGCGGCAGGACTGGCCATGTCGGATGTAAGCGCGGCCCTTACGAAAAACAATCTGATCGCGGCCGCGGGCATGATTATCCAGGATTATCGCATGTACCTGACAACCGTTGACGGCCGCCTGCGTTCGATGGCCCAGATAGCGGATGCGGTAATAGCGGTCAAGGGCGCTCATCCGATTCGCATAAAGGACGTAGCCAATGTGATTCGCGGTCCCAAGCCCGCTTATACGAGCATCACGGCGCAGGGGCGCAAGGCCGTATTGTTCAACATCGAAAGCCAGCCCGGCTCGAGTCTTCTGCAAATTGCCGCGACATTGAGACAGGACCTTGGACAACTGCACAAGCAACTGCCCCCCGACATGCACCTGGGATTTTTTTACGACCAGTCAAAATTTGTAAGCGACTCGGTCGGCAGCGTATGGGACGCCATTATTTTCGGCCTGGCCCTTTCGGTATTCATCCTTTACCTATTTCTAAAAAACTGGGGCAGCGTCCTTACGGCCGTAGTCACTATTCCGGTCCTGGTGCTGATCACCTTCGTGGTGCTTCGCCTCGCGAACATGAGTTTCAATATGATGACGCTTGGCGGGGTGGCGGCGTCCATCGGACTTATAATAGACGATGCGATAGTGGTTGTGGAGGCCATGTGCCACAGGCTTGGCGAGGGAGGAACCCGGCTTGCCAGCATCGAGGGAGCGATGGGAGAAATTCTTTCGGCTCTTGTGAGTTCGACGCTTACCCCTGTTGTGGTCTTTCTGCCGCTAGCCTACCTGGGGGGAATGACGGGCGTGTTTTTCCGGGCACTTGGGCTAACGATGGTGGTATCCTTGCTCGTATCGCTCCTTTTAGCGATGACCCTTACGCCCTCTCTTGCCGCATGGTTTATACGCGACAGTTCAAAGTCCGATGAGGCGGGTTTTTTTCTCACGCGGATCCTGCGGGCTTACGAATACGGCCTGCGCAAGGCGCTAAAACATAGCGGGATGACAATGGCCGCGTGCGGATTGATTCTTCTTGCCGGCGTCTCCATGTTCGGGCAGCTGCAAACCGAATTTCTGCCTCACTTCGACGAGGGCGGCTTTGTCATGGATTTTACGGCCAAGCCGGGAACGAGCCTCGAAGAGACCTCCCGCGTGCTAGACGAAGCGGAAAAGTACATCCGGGCCAACCCGGACATAGAGGGTTATTCGCGGCGGCTGGGCACACAACTGGGGCCCTTTATAACCGAGCCCAACAAGGGCGACTACCTGATCAAACTCAAGGCCAACCGCAAAAAATCGACAGAGCAGGTTCTCTCGGAGATGCGCGGTAAATTCAACCGGTTTTTCCCGATGATCCGCTGGGATTTTCACGGTTATCTAAACGATTTGATGGGGGATTTGCAAATGGCCCCCAATCCGGTGGAGATCTATTTATACTCTCCAGACCTGTCCTGGCTCAAAATGGCCGCCAGGCGGGTTAGAGCCCAAATCGCCCAGATCCCGGGCGTGGTGGATACCTACGACGGCCTTATGGTTACGGGGCCTTCGATCAATTTTCGGGTCCGCCCCGCCCTGGCGCAACGCTACGGCTTAACGGCGGACAGCATCGCCAACGCGGTCCATAGCGCGCTTTTTGGAAAGATTTCCTCCTATATCCTCGAAGGCGACCGCACGGTCAACATCCGCGTCATGGCCGATCCCAAGAGCGTTTCCAGTATCGCAGAGCTCGGCAATCTGGAAATCCGCACTCCCCGCGGGACTCTGGTGCGTCTTAACCAGGTGAGCGACCCCGAGGCCGTTGGAAACCAGGTGGAGCTAAACCGGCAGGATTTGCGCCAGGACGACATAGTATATGCGCGCCTCGAAGGCCTTGACCTCGGCAGCGCAATGCGCGAAATCAAGGCAAGACTAAGCCGGGACAAATGGCTGCCTCAAGGTTCGGTGGAATATGGCGGACTCTATAAGCAGCAGCAGAAGTCTTTTCGAAATCTTCTCCTGGTGTTGCTTGCAGCCATTTTGCTCGTCTTTACCGTTTTACTGGCCGGATTTCGTTCCTTCTACGAACCGATCTCCATAATTTTCGGCGCGGTGCTGGCCCTATTCGGCACCGTGGCCGCGCTTTGGGTGACAGGGGTTTCGTTAAATATCGTCTCCTTTCTGGGCGCGATAATCGGCGTCGGGATTGTGGCAAAAAACGGCATCCTCGTGATGGACTATCTTAAGCAATTGAGGGTACAAGGATTGGAATTGGCCGAGGCGCTGGTGCAGGCAGGCCACCGCCGTCTGCGTCCGGTGCTCATGACCTCGCTTGCCGCCGCCCTCGGGATGTTGCCCCTGGCCTACGGGATCGGCACCGGAGCACAGATGCTAAGGCCTCTTGGGATCGCGGTTATCGGAGCCCTGTTTTTTTCCCTGCTGCTTTCTCTCATTGTAACCCCTGTAGTTTATTATCTTTTGATCCGGATGCACCGATGGTTTTTACATATCGCTTGAATCAGTAAATTTTTTTAGTAAACTTAGACCGATCCTCAAACCAAAGTCGGGAAGGCCAGGCAGTGATAATAACCGTTCGCGGCGGAAAATCATTCGATACCGACAGGGACCTTAGCGCCGCCGAGCGGCATATATTGCAAAAACTTTTCCTCTGGGAATCGCTTGTTACCAGCCGCGAGCAGTTTCGAGAAAAGCAAAAGCAGGCGATGCGAACAGGCTGGAACGATTCCGGTCCCATTGGGATAAGAGAACCTATGAGGGCGATCATGGCCGACCTGGAGGAAAAGGTCGCCCTTCGGCTTGCCGGTAAAAAATAGTCACACGCAGCCCTCCAACGGGTAAAATTGCACATCCGCCAATTTGAGCCTTCGTTTCGCCCCCCCCTTGCCCCTCGCGCGGGGCATTTTCGCTGTTTTCGCTGTTAATACAGGGATTTTTTCCGTCCGCTTAGCTCAACATATTGATTTATTTGATATTTAATGATTTATTTTCCCTTAATAACAGCGCTCGAACAGCCAGATAACAGAGAAGGAACAGCGGGCGGCAAACGGAGTTTATAACCGATTGGAAGCCCCGGATGCCGTCTTTGGCAGTTTAGATGGGGCCTGTAACCGGGTAAGACGATGACGCTCATGTTCCACCGGACATATAACACGGGGATTTTGCACGCGTTAAGCGGCAAGCAGGAGCGGAAACGGGAAAGGGCAATAGAAGCGGAAATCAGAAGGGGAAAATGACGCATTCGAGCCGAGCGGTCTTGTTTTCGGCTCACCGGTATTTTTCCATGGTGACCCATGGCAAGGCTTGAGAGACGTTTTAGTTTGTTTGAACGGGTACGGTCAGAAGAACGCCTACTTCATAAAGTCCCGATAAACGGTTCATCCCCACGCCCGTGGGGAACAGGGTTGGCTGCACGGTTTTACACTGGGAATTTTCGGTTCATCCCCACGCCCGTGGGGAACAGCCTGTTAGATAGGTTGGCATAGTGAATACCCAACGGTTCATCCCCACGCCCGTGGGGAACAGGAGGACGACTGGCAGTATATCACTGAATCGAACGGTTCATCCCCACGCCCGTGGGGAACAGCCCGGCTATCTGATAATATTGACTCATCTGCGCGGTTCATCCCCACGCCCGTGGGGAACAGACTTCTTGTAAGGTGTTGGAATTAAACTATTTTTTAGACGCTAGAATCGCCACCAAATAACATCGCCATAACATAATGAATTTACTAATATATTTAACTCAATCAGAAAGGCGGCTCAGACCCGTCGGCAGACCCGGTCATCTGCTCGGAATTACGTTGGAAAAACGAGACAAGCTTCAGCCCGTCCATTTCAACAGGAGTCCGTCTGTTTTTTCCGCAGGTCAGGAAATCGAAGCCCGACTCGGTATTGCCCGACCAGATCATAACAGCGTTACCCTCATCGCACCCCTTCTCCACCTGGTTCCAAATCATCTCCCGGGTCCGCCTGGAATAGTCGCCCACATAGACTCCGGCTCGAACCTCGAGAAGCCACACGGCAAGGCGCCCCCTTAGTCGAGGAGGAACATTTTCAACCACGATGACCAGCATCTCCCATCTGCTCCTTGTTTGGAATAGCCGGGGCCACGGATTCCCGGGGCCGTTCCGGCTTGGCCAAGCCACCCGCGGCAAGGACTTCTTCTATGGCGGGTATTATGCGGTCGAGAAAGCGGGTCCGGCGAAAAGAGTCGCGGCAGCCCACCCTGACCTCCCGTTCCGGATTTGCCGGCCTCCCCGCGGCGACCCTGAACGCCAGGGGCACAACGGTCTCAAACTTGAAAATGTCGGCGATGTCGTAGACGAACGACTGGGGCTTTCCAGTATGGATAAAGCCGATTGCAGGGGCGTATCCAGCCGCCAGGATCGCCGCCTCGGTGATACCGTACAAACAGGCCGTGGCCGAGGAAAGACAACGATTTGGAATGTCCCCGCTACTCCACTGCGCCTGGTCGTATTTGCGGCTGTTCCATGTCACTCCGTATTGTCCGGCCAAAAGCTCGCAGGTCTTTCTGACCCGGACACCCTCGATACCCCTCAATTGTTCCACGCTGCGCCGCTCCGGGGGTTCCTCCTTAAATCGCATCGCATACATTTTCCTTACAACTTTCAGCCGGCAGGAATCATCGAGGGCCAGCCGGGCCTGGTAGAGCAGATTGTCCGCCCTTGCTCCTCCCGGCTGCCCGGCGGCGTAGAGCCTGACACCACCCTCACCGATCCACACGAGAAGGCACCCCACGCGCGCAGCCAGAACGACCGCCGCATGTGAAACGCGGGTCCCCGGCTCCAGCATCAGACAGGCAACGCCTCCGACCGGGATGTGGGTGCGCACGCCGTTTTTATCGACCAGGACAAACGCCCCGTCGAGCACGTCGAGCCGTCCCATCTCCAGAAACAATACCGAAACGCGATCCTTTATTGGAATGGGCTTTAACGGGGGCAGTACGGACTGATCCATCACTTTCCTCCAAATCGAGTCATAGTATAAACCTATTGACAGTTTGGTTCCCTTCATTCCCGGAAAGTAGGCGTTCCCAGCTTCATCCCCACACAGGTGGGGAAAAATTCGTCCATCGGCGAAACAACCAAACTGATCCACGGTTCATCCCCCCGATAGATTTGACTTCCGAGGGGAATGCGCCAATGCAATCGAGGCCGCCGGCTACCCCGGAGCGACCGACAAAAGTCCCAGCCCCATCGTCTTTCCATGACCGATACCGGTTTGCAGAGACTCCACGAACTTCCGCGTTTCGGTCACCTTCAGAAATCCATCGTAGATTACCGAATAGACGCGGATTTCATCGCCGGAACGGCGTTTGCCTTTTAGCATTTGCTCATGGGAAATGCGTACGGCAACATTTTGCCGCGCCGATTCAGCAGACTTTCCAAAAGCCGGTCCTGGCAGCATGAAACCGTGCTGAAGCGCCTGGCGCTCGATCCAGGCCTCCTGTTCTTCTAGATGCAAAAGCCCAAGACGCTTGCCGTTGCGCTTGACACAAGGATTTGCGCGAAGTCTGAACCTGAAGCGTTGCCCAATATCGATTAAATCGAGTTTGAGCCTCTCGGTCAAATCGAGTGCCCTATCGACCTTTGCCAACCAGCCACTTACGCCCACGGCGGCCCAGTCGGGCTTGCCCCTGCTCTGAACGAGAACAGCCGGCCCCGATGGCCCCACCTCAGGCTCCAGCCGCCACAGAAATTCCCCTTCGGGGCATTTTTTCTCAGAAGGCGAGAAGGCCCTGCAAAGAGTCGAATGGAGCTGATAGGGGTCGGATAAATCTCTGCGAGCCTCCCGGCAGCGCAGGTCGAGATAGATTCTACTGAGAAACATCGCTCACCTCCCCTGGGAAAGGAATAAGGACGGAGTGCGAGAACCTGGCCCCAAAACGCCGTTTTGAAAAACAGGAAAGCGGCTGGTCCATCCGAAGGGTCCCGGTTCCTTCATCGGACTCAATGGATATCAGAAGTTCCTTGGGGACTTCTTCAGCCCTTTGGTTGGATACAATCCATGGGCACCCCGTCAACGCCTCTACCAACGACGAATCGACAATGCCCCGATCCATCCAGACCGGTTCCGACGGTGTGTAGGATTTGCGACCGAGAGCAAGAGGCCAGACCGGATCTCGGAGCGCCTCATCGATTCGTTCCAACAGCGAACGATCCTGCCCCTCGAGTCCGACAAGGAAAGCGGCATCAGCCAGGTAGTCGCGAGTAGTCACCGCAGTCTCGTGGATTTTCGAATGATCGGCGGAGATGATGTTCTGTGCAGTCTGGAAATCCCTCCCGGGTATCCCCGAGCGATCGTGACGAACTCCGAAGGTCAACCTGGTAAGGGGTTGCAGATCGGTCCAATTTTCACGCTCGATCCCGAGAGCCGCGGCGAGGAGTCCGATAACGGCGGACTTGCTCGGCTCCTTGCCGGTATCGCGCCGGTCGAAGCGACTGGCGGTGCCCCACGATTGCATGGGGCCTATCAATCGTAGAAGCAAGGTAGGCATGTTCTACTCCCGCACGGCCGAGACGGCCTTATCCAGAAGGTCCTTCAATGTCTCCACCGGATTTCCGAACCCGGCACCATTTTCCCCCACGAGATTCAAAACGAAGACCTTCTCCTCTCCGCCATAGGCTTTTTGAAGGTCTTCCGCTTTCTCGCAAAGCTTGCGTGCCGACTTGGCGAGGAGAGATTCGTTAGCTTTTACCCGAACGGGAGTTTCAAAGGCATTTGCCAGGTTGCGGGGCGCCGTGTTGCGCCGTAACGATATCGCGACAAACTCCGGAGGATTGTGAGCGGCAAAGGTATTTTGTTTACCGGTTGGAACGGTCACGACAAAACCTTCGAGAAATGCTCTAAGCGCCCTGGCGGCCAATTCGGTATCGCCCTGCAAATTTTTAACGAGACTGTCCCACCCCACCAGCGCGTAACGATAAAAACAGGCTGAATTGAACTCGACCGTGCCCATCATATCCGCACCGGAATTATCCTCGGGCTTGAGATCGTCCACCGCGGTATAGAAGTCGAATTCCCGCTCGACAGCATGGGTGGAAATGGCGTGCGCGACCTGACAGGCCGCGTTTTGATTCTTCTTCGGCATATCGGTGAGCATGCGTCCAAAAAGAGCCACATCCAACGCCTTACCGCCGTCGAAGATTTTGTCGAGGGCCTTTTTCAGCTCCGGATCAGCCCCTGAAGCAGCCTGTTTTTTGGCCTTGCCGGTTTTCTTTCCCTCAGCGGGGGACGCCTCAAAAGGGGTGATGGAATCCCACTTGGAATCAATGATCTCCGCGATCCCGGAAATTTCCCTGTGGCCAAGAAACAGGAGGTATTGACTCTTCCCATCCTCCTTAATAGAGAGCTCCATGGCCGCCAGCGCCATACGCACCTTCTCCGCGGCTTCCCCTTCATCTCTACCCTTTTCTACGAGCAACGCTTTTAGCACATCCAAAATTCTTTTCGTTCGACATGCCACGTCCTCGCAACCCAGCAACTGATCGGCAACCAAGCCGGCGAAGTGTGTCCGAATAGCCCTCTTGAGGCATTGACTCGAAATGCGGGCCCTGCGGGTTCCTCCGAAAAAAGCGTCCTTGGGAGCACCTGTGTCGTCGCGATTCAAATTGGAAGGGGCGAAATTTTGCAGGGCATGGATCTCTACAATCGTCTTCATCGGCTTTTCTCCTCACTTTCGGGAATTTGTTGGGCAGCCATCTCTTTCTCCAGGTTTCTGTAATAGTCGCGAGCCCAGCTCATCTGGGTGCTCTTGTGATCGTCATTCCACCACAGGGTGTCTTTCAGGAGCGCTTCGAAGTCCAGAGGCTGCTCTTTTAACAGGGAAACCATCCGGCGCAGACGGTGGGGCAACTGTTTGTCGTCGGCGTCGAGCAGCGCGATGAAACGGCTTTCCGTGCTCTTTGAACCGCCGCCCCGCGACTGATAGAGAGCACATGCTTTTCCGATTTTCATTGGCGCACCCGTTCGGCCTTCCCTCCAATGAGAAGCCCAAAGACCCGCCATCAGGTAATACATCTTTCTATTCCAAGGGCCGAGTTGATCGGAGAGGAAGGGTTCCACATAGGGGAAAGCGGGGGGATATTCGCCGGGCTCGAAGGCGAGGCTTCTTCTCAGCACGGCCCGCACTCTTGTGTCCTTCTCACTAAAGTTTTCGAGTCGCTCAAAAAAAGTGTTCATTGCTTGTCACCTCCTGATTTTTGAGGTTCCAGTTCGATGATTTCTCGATTCAAGTCCTTCAATTTGCTCGCGATAACCCCTTCAGCCCTGACCAGGGCACGGATTGTCCATGCGTCCCGCATGGATACCGAAGTCCTGTGCCGGCTCCACGCGGTATCGAGCGCCTGTTTGATCGACTTCAGCCAATTGCAGCGAATGTCATCGGGGTCCCTCCCAAGGAGGTAGTCCTTGAGTATCCAGTGAAATCGGGATTCCATCCGGGACCAGTACCAGGCAATGACGGGGATCTGATTAACGAAACCTCTGATGCGCCCGGCCTCAAGTCTTCTTTCTCCCCGGCTTAACAAATCCCTTGCGTACGAACGACAGGCCAGCCAAAGAGACTTTTGGGCATCCTCGGCGTCATCTAGAAGCCCCCGGATCTCGCTGCGGATGGCCCGATCTCCGGCCAAGGCGCCTGGAAGGGCGAAGCGTTCCATACGCCAATATTCAATTTTGGCCTTGTTGTTAGCCTGCCCCAGGACCAACACTGCTTTGGGGAAGCGATCGAGACTCGCCCGGGTCAGGGTAACGGCATGATCGATTGTTTTTGGCGCCAAACCAGAACCGTCAGGAAGCAGGGAGTCGAAGTCGCGCCAGAGCCCCCGCTCGCGAAATTGAATGGCGAGCCTTCCCTTTTTATCATCGTTTCTGTAGGCGACCATGGGGTCAAGCTGTTCTTCGGACGAGTTGCCAACCCCCGAGGCAAAAGCCAGCCTGGCGACCCGGCCCGAATCGTCTGAAGCGAGCAGGATCGAACGAGCCCTCCAGGTGTAACGATCGGCAAAACCGCCAGAGGGGCGCTCAAAACCTTTTTTGAGGGCCTCGAGAGCTTCCGGAGGCCTCTCCCAGATCGGGAGGTCTCCCGAACAGACTTCGCGATTTTGGGACACGAGACAAAAGAGAAGAGTATCGTGCAGATTGTTCCCTAAGGGCAGAACCAGGGCGGCTGTAGCGGAGGGGGCGGTACCGGTGTGGGATAATTCACTCTTTCCGCAGCTCACGGAAAAGGTCTGAGTGGCCAGGATCCAGCGGGCGGCAGCCCCCTCGGAAATGTCGCCGGGCGACTCGACGTCGACATGATCAAAGAGCACTTTGGCATTGTCGGCATTGTGCTCCGCAGCAAGAACCGTCCACGGCCGCCATGTCTTGGGCGTAAATCCGGGGATTTGTCCGAAAGGATAGAGGTCATGGAAAAGCCAGAACCTGTCACGCCACTTCTCGAGATAGGCCGAGATCTTTTCGGCGGGCATTCCCGCCGTGAAAAGCGCCCTGGCCTGCCGGATATCGGTTGGGCCTTCCAGGGCGCGATAGAGGAGCGCCACCAGGAACCTGTAGAGGCCGGCGGTCACCAGCGGGGACGTATCTTCGACAGCCTCGATCTCCCGGGCTCTGAGCAGGGTGTCACCAATGCCCAGCTCGATGCGGGTCCCGTCGGGAAATCTCACCGGTATCCATCTCTGGTCAATGAGGTTGAATCGGTTCATTGGTTCTCCTTTGGTTGGCACACCACACGAGTTCGTCATCAATCCGGAGGGGGAAAATGCCTCAGGCGAGGCCGCTAGCCGTTCTAACTTGCGGGGCAGGCTGTTTGGTAAAAACGGTGATTTTATCGAGCTGGCCCGCACAATGCTTAGGGGTAAAACTAAAAAATATTACAACGAAAATTATCCATTTAGATGATGAAGTCAATAGAGGAAAAACGATATATTAAGTTTCTGACAAAGGAGGGTCGCGGCAGGTGACCGGAGGCGGCGGGAATGCTCCAAGAGGTCCGGGTCTTCGATTGCCTCGATCTCTCGCCGGGGTGTCGCTATTTCACGTTTTCCTTTGATTCGTACACCACACCCAGTTCGTCATCGAGGCGGACGGAAAAATCCTTTAGCCAGCGATTGCGCCCGTCCAGCTCCAGAGGAAAGCTGTTACGCAGCAGGGGCGATTTTTTCCAGCCCTCGGGCACGCCGGTTGCCTGGATGGTCTTGGTAACACTTATTCGAGAGAGGTTGACAGCCCGCAGAAACCATCGCTTTGCGCACACAAATTCGGGGGTCACTTCGGGGAGAAACCCGTCCTCCTTCCATAGCGGAATGACCGTGACCGAATCTTGCGTAAGCCTGGTTTTGGCTAGAAGAGTCCGATGCACACCAGATTGGTCTTCATCGTAGAGGGTAAACCCGGGCGGATCATCCCAGGAGGCATCATCAGGCAGGCCGATAATCGCCTGGTTTGCGAGTCCGCGCTTTCCGGTCGCCTCTTTTTCTCCCGCCATCAAGGCATGGTCCATCCGCTTTTGCAGAAACGCCGGCACCTCCACCCGCTCTTCATAGACGGCATCCACCAGAGCATCGATTTCATCGGGAAATGCGAGTTCTGTTTTCGACCGTAAAAGACACCAGGTGCGCAGCAACAGGTCTTCGCGATAGATTTTCCCCCACCAGAGCGGCTCCGCAAATGAGGGCGGCACCTCGGGATCAAGCCCGGCTATCAATAGAACCGGCTCTGCTATCGGCCTGTTTCTGCCCGGGTGCCTCCACAACCGGCCGGCCCGCTGCAGTATCAGATCGATAGGTGCCAGGTCGGTTGCGATCACGTCAAAGTCCAGATCGAGGCTCTGTTCGGCTACCTGAGTCGCGACGAGAATTTTCCTGCCCTCCCTTTTTCCTTTTGGGCCAAAGGCCCTCAGAACCGCATCTTCGCGAACCTGCCTCCGGTCGGCAGGAAAGCGGGCATGAAAGAGAATTATTTCGGTCCCATCGGCAAGGCGTTTACCGATACAATGGCTGGCCTGTTCCAAGGGTTGGCCGGCCGGAAAGAGCCCATAGAGCTCCTGGGCCCTTTGGACGGTATTGACCAAGACCAGAGCCATGCCGCCCTTGGGGAGACGCTCCTCGACAGCGGTACGCATAGACGAGGGGTCATGAGAAACGGGCTCTATTTTCACAGTCAGCCGCCGTTTGGCATCGGGTTCGAAATGCAACTGCGAAACCTCTTTGGCCGGGCGGAAAACGGAAATGCGGGGATAGGCGACTTCGGTTTCAGGCAAGGCCGCGGAGGCAATTTCGGCCAATCGGCGGCGGATGGAAGGCGGCAGGGTGGCAGAGAGAAGCACTACTGAAGACCCCAAAGCCAGAAGCCAGCGCAGAAGGTGAACCAGGAGGGTACCCGTATAGGCGTCATAGGCGTGGATTTCGTCGAATATTAGGACACGATTGGCAAGCCCCCATAATCTTACAAAATTGTGTTTAACGGGCAATATGGGCAGGATTGCCTGGTCAACCGTTCCGACCCCGTACTCGGAAAGGAGCGGTCGCCTCTTGTTGGTGAACCATTCAGCGGCGCGGATATCCGCCCCGCCGGTTTCATCGTGGACCCCCGAAAGCCGCAGGTTCTGGAACGTATCGTTTAGCAGCGCTGCGCCGTGGACGAGCTGCAGGTCAAGGCCACGTTGCACCCCCTGTTTTTTCAAAAAGTCCAGGGTCCGCAGGAACATGGCGTTTCCCGTCGCGTGGGTGGGAAGGGCAATATACATTCCGCGGTGTCCGAAACGGCGCTGCATCTCCAAATGGGCGTAATAGGCCGCCTCGGTCTTGCCCTCGCCCATCGGGGCTTCCAAAAGCAGGACTGCCGGACCGTCCAGAGCGTTTAGCACTTCGCAAACGGCCGCCTGCAAGGGGCGGGGAATAAGCCCGAAAGTCTCTTGGAAAGATTTCGATTTTAGAGACAGGGGGATCCTGTATTCCCATCCGATAGCGTCCAGGGCCCGGTCGGCAAGAGCCCCGCGGCCCTGGAACCATGCGTTGAGGTCACGGCAGGCCTCAGGTGTTCCGAAAGGGAAAAAGTCCTCATTTGACCCTATCCAGTCGACAAAACTGGTGAGCCCCGCAAGCAACATGAAATCGGGTCCGGATAACTCCGGCTTCGCGGGAGCCTTAGACGGCCCGAACACACTTCGTAGAGCATCAAAGATGTCGCGCCGGGCCTGGGACCAATCGCTTTCGCCTATCGCACGGGTATCGCCCTCCAGGTGATCGAGTACATTGGCTGGAGGGCGGGCTCCATGATGGCACCCCACGGCCTCGGCTGCCTGTTCGGCCAACATGTCGGCCCAGCCGTCTTCTTTTAGTATACGGGTCAAGGCTATCCGGCTGACAAAGCCATGGTTGATATTTGTATTGGGACCGCGGCGCGTCTTAAGCCCGTTTGGGAGCGCCCCCGGCCATTTGCACTGGAACCCGGGGCAGGCTTTTCCCAGATCGTGGGAAGCGATCAAAATCAGGAGCCATTTGCGTGCATCTTCCCAGGCCAACCCAAGACACTCCGCCATGCGGAGGCGAGTGGATTCGGGTTCGCGCATCAAGACCGCATCGGCGGCGGCGGCAACATCGAGCAGGTGCAAGATCAAGGGATGCCAGCGCGTATCGTCCATTTTGCCGGTTTTTGCCCATAGGTTTTCAAGGAGATGCTCCAATGAATTTTATCCCTTATAATAGAGGTTTTGTTCCGGTGTTTTCCCAGACCCGATTCGGGGCCGGATACGGCGACCCTCATGGGCGGTGCAAAGCATCCCCGTTTCTTGGGCGAGATAGCGTCCTTGGCCACACGCCACCCTCACAATAAAGTTCCAATCGACGACGTAGGGCGCGACCGGCAACCGGCTAGCCGGGATTTGGGGCGGTGGGCAGATTAACCGGGGGGCGGCCGGGAGGAGCCGACATGGGAGGCGGGGAGGGTATACCGGCAGGCAGATTCTTAATGGCGGGGTTATTGGGATGAGAACCCGGAGGAAAGCCCGGCTTTATTCCAGGCATTCTTTTGGCACCAACCGGCCGCAGGGGGGTTTTGGGTGTTGGAGCAGCCTGAGCGGGAGGCGGAGGCGAAGCGGGGGCTAAAACCTTATTAGCGGCAAAAAGGCCTATTTCGTAGCTCTGCCCGCCTTTTTCGAGCGTAACGCTTCGAAGATCGATTTTGGTCACACGGTAATCGTTTACCATTTCACCGACCCGGGCCTTGATAAAGGGCGAGGTTGGGGCAGAAGGCTTACCGGGGGCGCTAACCGGGTTATTTTTAAGACGCAGCAACGCTATTTTGGACTTGTTCGCAAATACGACCCCATCGAGCTGAATATCACCGACAGCAGTGCCGGGACCGGCACCGTGGGAGCGGTCGGATTCGCTCTGAGGCGAGGGCGGTTTACGGTCCTGGGCGAAGAGGTTCTTTTCAATCATGCTCGGAGGGGAGGCAAAGAGGGGCACACAGACCGAGGCCAGAAGCAAAGACAAAGAAAGGATACGAATTTTTTTCAACACCTGCCCTACCCTGTGCCTCTCTCCCCTTAAGAGGGGGCCGTGGGGGACCGAAAAGAGTTTAGACGAAAAATCGAGTAAAGATAGAGTAAAACCGACTTTGATTTGTCATCTTGACCATTTAACACAAATTTTAGAGATTTTAAAGGAGCCGGGGAAAAAGTCCACTCTTGAAGAGAATAAAATCGGGAGTAATAATAGAGCGATTCCAGGAGCGGGGGCAGGAGGATTGCTTCCAGCCACCGCCCGACGACAACCCTTGAGAAGGCCGGAAACAAGATGCATACGGGACTTATCATTATCGGAATTCTAGTTTTCTACTTTGCTTTGAACAAGTGGATACTGCCAAAACTTGGCGTACCCACCTGAATGTCTGATTCCTGTGGCGCGGGCCGTCACAGCGAGCAAGGCAGAAAAAACAAGCAGCGGCCGTAGGGGAACCTGTCCGGGCAATTTTTCGAGGACGGTCTCTCTACTCAAGGGGTGGTTTTATCGGGCAGAATGCCTCGGAGTATTACCCGGCAGAGTTCCGCGGTCAAAACCTCGGGCGAGAAGTCATGGCCGTAGACGATTGCGGGCATACAGAGGTGCTCGATGCCTCCCAAAATCACCTGCCGCAGATAGCGAGCAGAGATATCGTTTCTGATCTCGCCGCAATGCATCCCCTCCTCGATTACCGTAAGGATCTGATTTGCGTAGCGTCTGACCAGTTCATAGGTTTGGCTTTCGAAATAATCGGGGTAATTTCTTACCTCAAGAAGGAGAATGCGGGCAAAGACCCGGGCTTCGCGGTAGGCGCTAAAATGGCACAGGATAAGCTTTTCAAGCTTATTTACCGCGCCGGTCGCGCCTTTGATATCTTCTTCTGCCCGCTCTATATACTTTTCGAGATATTCGCGCAGGACCTGGTAGAGCAGGTTGCGCCTGTCGCCGAAATATTTATAGATCAAAGCTTCGTTAACCCCGGCGGTTTTGGCGATTGCAGCCCAGGTAATGGAACTGAATTCCTTTTCCGTTAAAAGCTTCTTTAAAGCTTCGACGATCTTCGCATAGCCGGGGGGGGTTGAAGGCCCCCCCGTAATCTTTAGTCCCATCAGGCTCTATCCGCAAGGCGGTTTGAAAAAGGGCTTCAAACCTTTCTAAGATTAATGATCCACCCAGTTTTTGGCTCTTTCAACGGCAGAGCGCCAGCCGCGCAAACGGTGCTCCATCGACTGTTTGTTTTCCACAGGCTCAAAGCGGCTGTGTTCTTTCCACACGGCTTGCAGGTCCGTTTGATCTTTCCAGACTCCCACTGCCAGACCGGCCAGAAAGGCCGCGCCCAGGGCGGTGGTCTCCAGATTTCGGGGACGGCTCACGGCAACGCCCAAAATATCGGCCTGGAACCGACACAGATAGTTGTTTGCGCTCGCCCCTCCATCGACACGCAGGCTTTTTATGGCGCCAAGGCCCGCATCCGCGGCCATCGCGCAAAGAACATCCCCGGACTGGAAGGCCATGGCCTGAAGGCCGGCGCGAACCAGGTGATTTTTAGTCGTTCCTCTTGTGAGCCCAAAAATAGCGCCTCTGGCATAGGGGTCCCAATAGGGGGCGCCCAAGCCCACGAAAGCCGGTACGATATAGACGCCCTCGGTGGACTCGACGGAGGTAGCCATTTTTTCGGTTTCCCCGACATCGGAAAACAACCCGAGTCCGTCGCGCAACCATTGCATGAGGGCTCCCCCGATAAAAACAGCTCCCTCAAGAGCATAGGTGACGGTATTTCCAAGCTGCCAGGCAATGGTTGTAAGCAGTCCGTGGCGGGACTCGACAGGTTTTGCGCCCGTATTCATAAGCATAAAGCAACCGGTGCCGTAGGTATTTTTGACCATACCCGGTTCAAAGCATGCCTGACCGAACAGGGCTGCCTGTTGATCGCCCGCCACACCCGCGATGGGGACCTCGCAGCCAAAACCACCTTTATCCGTAACTGCCACGATACCGCTGGAGGGCTTTACTTCGGGAAGCGAATCCAGAGGAATTTCGAGCTTTTCCAGGATCTCCCCGTCCCATTTCATCTCCCTGATATTGTAGGCCATCGTCCGGGAGGCGTTACTGACATCGGTAGCATGAACTCTACCGTTAGTAAGCTTCCAGACAAGCCAGGAGTCAACGGTTCCAAAGAGCAACCCCCCTTTGGCGGCCAACTTTTCTATCCCGGTCTTTGACTTTAGAATCCAGCGCATCTTGGGAGCCGAGAAGTAGGCATCGGTGACAAGGCCGGTTTTTTCTTTTATTATCTTATCATAGCCCTCTTTTTTCAAGGAGTCGCAAAATTCGGCCGTTCTTCTGCATTGCCAGACGATAGCAGGAGCAACGGGGCGTCCGGTTTTTCCGTCCCAGGCAATGGTGGTCTCGCGCTGGTTGGCGATTCCTATGGCGCTCACATCGGCCAGTGTGAGCCCGGCCTTTGCCAAGGCGGCTTCCATGGTATTTTTTTGGGTTCTCCAGATATCCTCGGGGTCCTGTTCGACCCACCCCGGTTTTGGAAACAGGCAGGGAAATTCTTCGGCGGCGCTTGCGACCACCTCCCCTGCTTCATCGTAGAGAACAGTCCTAGAACTGGTCGTTCCCTGGTCCAGCGCCATTACAACAGACATAGCTCCCCCCCCTATTCGATGCCGGAACCGCGGAGTCCCCACCCACAGCGGACCCGGGCCTCGGACAGCGCGCCAAAAAGAGCTCAGCTCAACATATACCCCCGGGCAATCATCGAGTATTGTTCCACCTGGGCTTTTTGCCAATCGGAATCGGCATCGAGTTCCGCGGCCATCAACCGGGCGACTTCAGGGGCCATTTCGATGCTTGCACCGGCATCGAGCAGCAGCGCCCTGGTCCTTCGCGCCAGAAAGTCTTCCACGCTTCGGGCCATTTCCTCACGAACGGCCCAGATTACTTCGGCTTTGATACAGTCGAGTTTGGGGTGCAGTTTTTGAGCAAGAGCGGGGTCCGAATTGACGAGTTTTTTAATGAAAACCGCATCCGAACCGTAGAAGCGCAGGGGGTTTTGCCTGTCGTAGTGTTTAAGCCATCCGTGGATTCTCAAGTTTTTGGTGACACAGTCCCGCTCGTCCAGTCCGGCGACCAGCATCGCGTGGTTGACCGTGTCTTCGGCCATTTTGCGGTAGGTGGTCCATTTGCCCCCGGTGATTGTCACCAGGCCCGATTCGGAGACAACCAGATAGTGGTCGCGCGAAATGGCCGCGGTGTTTTTACCGTCGCCAACGTTGACCAAGGGCCTTAGTCCGGCGAAGACGCTTTTGACGTCCGCGCGCGTGGGGTCTTTTGTAAGGTAGACGGCGGCATGTTTTAAGATGAAGTCAATTTCAAAGTCGAGCGCGCGGGGCTCGAGGCTTACTTGCGAAACGGGGGTATCGGTTGTACCCACAATCACCTTGTTATGCCATGGAACGGCGAAAAGAACTCGCCCGTCCTCGGTCTGTGGCACCATTACGGCATCTTCTCCGGGCAAAAACTCCTTATCCAAAATCAGGTGAACCCCCTGGCTGGGGCAAATTATCTTTTTTGCCCGGGGATTTTCCATCTGGAGAATGGAGTCGGTAAAGACCCCTGTCGCATTGACCACCACCCTGGCGTTGATCTCGTAATCCCTGCCGGTTTCCATATCCCGGGCCACGACGCCGTGGATCATCTCTCCGCTTTTTATAAGACCGGTTACCTTGAAGTAATTGAGGGGCGAGCCGCCATAATCGACCATTGTCTGGGCCA
Organism: Deltaproteobacteria bacterium; assembly: GCA_021780695.1. Taxonomy (GTDB): domain Bacteria; phylum Desulfobacterota; class Syntrophobacteria; order Syntrophobacterales; family Syntrophobacteraceae; genus SbD1. The sequence goes on along the minus strand of JAJXYD010000037.1, from coordinate 37,755 downwards.
GATTGACCGCAAGGCGGGAGTCGTCGAACTGGCCGTCGTAGTAGACAACGCCTCCGCGCAGCCCTTCGGGCTCAAGGGTGGGAATGTGGGCCAGGGTTTCCTGTTTTGAGAGCCTTTTGGAGGGGCCAAGGCCCAATTTACCCGCCAGGAGGTCGTAGACCTTCATGCCCGCGCCGTAAAAGGGACCGTCCCACCAGACGTAGTTTGGAACAATGAAGGCCTGGTGGCTTACAAGGTGGGGAGCGTTGTGAATGAGCAGTCCCCTTTCATGAAGGGCCTCGATTACAAGGGAGACGTTTCCCTGGCGAAGGTAGCGCACCCCGCCGTGGACCAGCTTGGTACTGCGGCTCGAAGTGCCTTTGGAAAAATCGTCCTGTTCGAGCAAAAGGGTTTTATAGCCTCTTGAAGCCGCATCCACACCGACGCCAAGGCCTGTGGCGCCACCTCCGACAACGATAAAATCCCAGTATCCGCCGTATTGCTCCAGGCCTTTAAGCATTTCGTGCCGATTCATGCTTTCTCCGTTAAAAGCTTGCCGCCTCGCAAGAGGACGCGACATTTACACCAAGTTATCCGCTCCCACGATCCGTGTTTTCGCCGAGGTCGAAAGGTACCTTTATCCTTATCCTCAGGTCAACCACTATATCAGGGTTTAGGGCGGACAATTTTTCAAAGAATCAGAGCGGGCAAACAGGCCGATAGACAAGAGGCTCTATTGGTCGATCAGGGCCAATCCGTTTCCCAAAACGACTTTACCGTCCTGATTGGTGGTGCGGATAATGTAGCGGTCCTCCTCGAGCTTCCAGCCTTCGGTTATGAGAGTGTCTCCGGGATAGACCATATTGATAAATCTAACCCCAAAGGATCTCAGGCGGGAGGGCTCCCGCAGGCCCAGGCCGCCGATTACCGCCCTGGCCGCAAAGCCGTAGCTGCACAGGCCGTGGAGAATGGGCCTTTCGAGGCCGGCTTTTTTTGCGAACTCGGGATCTATATGCAGAGGGTTTTTGTCTCCGCTCAGCCGGTAGAGCGCCGCCTGACTGGCAGAGGTTTTCTGCTCGACGCGAAAAGCAGGGGGCACCCCTTCAGGCGGGTCTATTTTTTGACTTTTGGGCCCCTTATCGCCCCCGAAATTTCCCGCGCTGCGATCCAAAACGACCATTTTGTTTTCAAATAGAAGGGTCCCGGAATCGTCGCGGGTTTCGCAAAGCAGGTTTGCAAATGCGCCCGTATCGCCCTTGTCATAGATCGACTCGCAGGTTGTCCAGGTGTGGAGTTTTCCACTGGAGGGGATGGGACTATGCAAAATAGTCTTCTGCTCGGCGTGCAGGACCGACAGCAGGTTCATTCCCGATTCGGATATGAATGAAAAGAGCGTGGTCATCAGGGGAACGACGGCAAAGGTGGGAAAGACCTTGAGGTCTTTTTCATAGAGCAGGTGCAGTTCTTCAACGGTCGCCCCTATCCCCAGAGCGTAAAGGATTACCGTATCCCGGTCGTAGCTAAAGGATACAGGCCCCATCTTTTTTCCTATCACACCGAGATTGAGACTCATTTGTTTTTTCCTTTCCCATTGGAGTATAAGGATTCAAAAAGGGGTGATGGAGACGCCTACATGGAAAGGCCGCCCGCGACTACGAGCAGTTGCCCCGATACATAGTCTGCGAGCGGGGAGGCAAAAAAGAGAATGGAGTTGGCCGCTTCCCGGGCTGTTCCGGCCCTGCCGGCAGGAATCAACTGGAGGATCCCGTCGCGAACTTTTTCGGGAACACCCAGGGCCACCTTTTCAGAGCCGACCTCAACAGAGATTCCCTTTTCCTTTTGCTGGGTGAGCCTGGTATCGATAAAGCCAAAAGCCACGCAATTACATTGGACGTTGTATCTGGCCCATTCCTTGCTAATGGTTTTGGTAAGTCCTATAATACCTGATTTTGCCGATGCATAGTTTGCCTGCCCCACATTTCCACCCACTCCGGCAACCGAGGAAATATTTACTATCTTTCGGACCCGGGCTTTACCGTCCAGTTGCATCTCCTTCTTGGCGCTTTCGATAAAAAGGGGAGCAGCCGCACGAATCATTCGAAAGGGGGCTTTCAGATGAAGATCGATAATTTTATCCCACTGCTGGTCGCTCATCTTGTGGACCATGTTATCCCAGGTAAATCCGGCATTGTTTATGAGGATGTGAAGGGAGCCCCATTTTTGGGCGGCCCTCTCGACCAGGGATTCAGGAAATCCGGGAGCCGTAACGTCTCCGGCATGATAAACGGCTTCCCCCCCGGCTGCAAGGATCTCTTCGACCGTCTGGCGCGCGGGCTCCGGGTCGATATCGCTTACCACCACCCTGGCCCCTTCCCGGGCAAACAAGAGCGCCGTCTCCCGTCCAATGCCTCTTCCCGACCCCGTTACGATTGCAACCCTACCCTGTAGCATCTGTTCCATTTAGTTCTTCCCTTCAGTGAAAATATTTTATCCGGATTGTTTATAATGCGCAAAGGGCGGGAGGCTTTTTTTTAAGCTCTTCCCAAAATGGCCAAGGTGCACACGTTTGCGTGGGGAAATCCCCCAAGGTTGTGCACGAGCCCCATTCCGTCGCTATTTACTTTTCTCTGCGTCCCGGTTCTTCCCAGCAACTGTTCATAAATGGAATAGAGCATCCTCAACCCCGAGGCTCCCACCGGATGGCCGAAGCACTTGAGGCCTCCGTCGGGCTGGCAGGGAATTTTCCCCTTAAGATCGTAGAAGCCGTCCATAACATCCTCGTAAGCGTTTCCGGCCGGCGAAATTCCAAGATCTTCCATGGTTACGAATTCGGTGATCGAAAAACAGTCATGGGCTTCAATCATTGCGATTTCTTCCCTCGGATTGGCGATGCCGGCCTCCTCGTAGGCCCTTGCCGAAGCCTTGCGGGTAGTGACAAAGCCCGCGCCGTCCCAGTTGTTGTAGAGCGATTCCTCCCCCGAGCTTACGGCGGCCTGGATGGCTTTTACCATTACGAGCGGCCTTCCGGGTTTGAGGCTCCTTGCGACGGCCGGTGTTGCGACAATGGCCGCTGCCGCCCCGTCGCTAACTCCGCAGCAATCGAAGAGCCCCAGCGGATAGGCGATCATGGGGGCGGATTTTATTTGCTCGATCGTAACAGGCCGGCGCAAATGGGCCCTGGGATTTAGCGCCCCGTTAGCGTGACTTTTGGCCGAGATATGGGCCATGGCATCTTTTATCTTTGCCATCGGTACGTTGTATTTGGCCTCATAGGCGGTTGCCAGCTGGGCAAAAAGTCCCGGGGCCGTGTAGTTTGCCCCCCGCAGAAATTCCATCGGTCCGGAGATGCCCGATACGGGCAACCCGCCGTAGCCCGCATCCTTTAGCTTTTCAACCCCCAGAGCCAGGGCTATATCGCACACTCCGGCGGCCACCGCGTAACAGGCCCCTCTAAAGGCCTCACTGGCCGTGCCGCAAAAGTTTTCAACCCGCGTAACGGGGATATAGGGCAACTTGAGAGTCACCCCCAGGGAAATGGCGGAGTTACCCACGTGCAAGCCACTGTAGCATGTTCCAAGCCATGCCATCTCAATTTCTTTCTTATCCACCCCCGCATCTTCCAAACATTCCCGGAAGGCTTCCACAACGAGGTCTTCGGCGCCCGCCTCCCATCTTTCCCCAAAACGGGTGCATCCCATTCCCAGTACGGCGACCTTGTCACGAATCCCCTCAGCCATTGGCGACCTCCCTTTGCGGCACGGCTTTCCAGAAATATCCGCACACACCGCGCTTTTCATCCCAATACTTCCTTCGAAAACTCATGGAGACGGCCATCCCCGTCTTTACCTCGAACAGGCCGCAGTCGGTAAGATCCATCAAATAGCGGCCTCCGCCCTCAAACTCAATTTGGCCGTATATCGCGGGAGGATTCAGGGAGGGGGCAAGCGCATCGGCCGTAAAGCTTGCCACTCGCCCCGACTTCTGCGCCAAGGGATGGTCCTCCATCTCATCGTTTGCCCCGCACTCCGGATTTACGCACACCCTCTGGCAAGGGTAATGCACCGTGCCGCATTTCCGGCATTTGGACCCAACCAACCCCAGCACTTCTCTTCTGTTGCGCCACAACACAGACCACCGGGTCCATTCGTCTTCCTCGGCGCGAAGGCCCCGGTCGACCGGGAGAATGTTTCGCCAGGCAAGGTATTTAGTGTAGTTATCAAGGTCTACCCCGGCGGCCAGACTGGCGGATAACATTTTTGCAGACCGGGCCTTCGAGATGAGTTCGGTTGCCTGGAAACAGAGTGCGTCGCAGCCGCCCCCAAAGCTTAGAAGAAGGATTTTATCGCCGGGCCCGCACTGTTCGAGGGCGGCCGCAAGCATCACCAGGACATGGGCGGAGCCCGATTCGCCAATTTCTTCCTGAAAGTTCGTTTGCTCGGCCTCGGGTGGAAATCCCAAAATTTTTCTCAATTTTTGCCTGACCCCCGGGTAGATGCACGGATAGACGATTTTGGAAAAATCCGAGATTTTTAGCCCGTATTTATCGGTAAGCCCCCGAACCGCTTCGGGTATCAACCGCTCGTAGCCCGCATCCCGGATCCAGCGATCTTCCCATTGCCTGTCGAACTGTGCCCCCTCCCCCCGGAAGTGGTCCACAAAATCGCAGGTCGTCGAAAAGGAGCCCTTAAATTCCGCGATTACCTCCCCGGCTCCCAGGACAAAAGCCGCCGATGCGTCTCCCACGATCATCTCCTGGCTCGAGGCGGGCTTACCAAGCCGGCAGTCCGAGGCGGTGACGAGAATAGACTCGATTCGCCCCGAGCAAACAGCGTCAAGACCGGCCAAAAGGGCCGTTGTGCCCGATTTTAGTCCTCCCGTGAAGTCCGCTGCACCAATCTCATCGTTTAAACCCAGGGCCGCGGCCACGATCGCCGAGTTGAGCCTTTCCGCATAGGGCAAACTGGTGGAGGCAAGATAAACTGCGCCCAGGCGGCTACGATCAAAGCCCCGGAGGGCCTTTCCCGACGCGGCCACCGCCAGGGTAATGCTGTCTTCATCAAAGCCCGCCACCGCCTTTTGCCCCCCGGCATTGGCGGCCAGAGCCGGATTCATCCACCCCATGGCTTTGTAGATCAGGCTTCGTTTCAACCGGTATCGCGGCACATAGCCGCCACCGGAACAGATTCCAATCATGGCAACTCCTTATGGGTTCTTTCCAAAACAGACGAATCGATGAAAAGGACGCCCTCCCCTACAACCCCATTTTCTTTGCCACTATCAGCTTCATCACTTCGGTGGTTCCGGCAAAAATGGAAACAGGGCGAACATCGCGGGCAAATCCGCAAATCGCATATTCCTCCATGTATCCGTAGCCGCCGTGGAGTTGGACGCAAGAATAGGCAACCCTGTTGGCCATTTCGCCAATCCAGCTCTTTGCCATCGAGACCTCCATCACCACGTCTTTTCCCTCCCTATGATCCCTTATCAGCCGGTCCAAAAAGGTTCGGCCCAGTTTGATTTCCGTGGCCATGTCGACGATCTTGAAACTGTTGTGCTGAAAGCTTGAAACGGGCTTTCCGAAGGCTTTCCGGCCCCGGCAGTAACTCAGGGTGGTTTCCAACATCGCCTCGGCCATAGCCTGGGCCATTACGGCACACAGTAAGCGTTCCTGCTGAAGGTGGCGCATCATGTGGTAAAAACCCCGGTTTAGTTCTCCTAAAAGATTTGAGGCCGGAACCCGGCAGTCTTCGAAAATGAGCTCCGCGGTATCCTGGGCCAGAAGTCCCAGCTTCCTTAGCTTTCTTCCCCGCGAAAACCCCGGGGCGCCACGTTCGACACATATGAGGCTTATACCTCCCGCCCCCGGCACCTCACGGTCGGTGCGGCAGGCAAGGACCACAAGGTCTGCGTTGATCCCGTTGGAGATGAAGGTCTTCTGTCCGTTTATGACGAAAGCGTCACCCTCCGCGCGGGCATGAGTCCTTATAGCCCCCAGATCCGAACCGGCATCGGGCTCCGTCATGCCTATGGCCAGGATGCATTCGCCCGAAGCGCAGCGCGAAAGCCAGCGATTCTTTTGCTCTTCGGTTCCCAGTTCATAGATGTAGGGGGCTATGATATCGCTGTGGAGGGGCGTCATGAAGCTCACCGCCTTCGCCCTGGCCAACTCCTCGGAAATAATCACCGAATAGAGGAAATCCGCACCGCTTCCCCCGTACTTTTCCGGAAGCCACGTGCACAAAAATCCGGCTTCCCCCATTTTCTCCCAGGCTTTCCGGGGCACGATGCCGTCCTGCTCCCATTTTTCCAGGTGTGGGGAAATCTCCATTTGGATAAACCTTCGAAAGGCCTGCCGAAAGATATTGTGTTCTTCCAGATACATAGAGGTCCTCCTGATTTAGAGCCGGAAACGATTTCGGGGAGCATGGGCAATTCCCGAGCACTATGTATGCGTTACGTAATAGATAACTCCTGTTTATCGGTAAGAGGGTGGTTCAGGCAAAGCGGTTAAGTATTACTTACTTAAAAACTTTTTCCTCTGTCAAGAAAAAAAAGGCCAACCTTTGGGGCGGGCTATCGGGCCGTGTCGGGAGGGAAAAGGCCAAAAGAGCGCATGTACGCGGTGAGCTTGATTTTTCTTTTTGTGTTTTGCGAACTCATATAGCGCACTGTGCCAAAAATGGGCCTTTTGGGGCCAAAGGGCCTGTCGTAGCGGCCCAGGACCCAGAAGATGCCGCTGTAGGAATTAGGGTCCCTGCCGTCGAGAGCGTATTTGTTGTTTAGTTCGATCATTATTGCCAGGGCCTCACGAGCGGAGCGGCTCCACTCCACTATTTTTTTACCCCAAAGCATTCGCAGGTAATTGTGGATTTGGCCTTCCCGAAGCAGTTGGTTTTGAGCCGCGTTCCAAAGCGGATCATGGGTTTTGGCCGCCTCAAACTCTTCGAGCGAGTAAACATGGGGGCGATCGTCGTCTTCATGAGCCGCCAAGGTTTCGAGAGCCCATTGGGGCAGGGAGTCGAACCGGTCGTAGTCATGGCGATTGGAGCAAAAGTTAAATCCCAGTTCGCGCCAGGTAAGGAACTGGTCGAGGAAGGCTTCGGCACCGGGGCTCATGGCCCACCAGCCCTCTTTTTTTCCCAAAGCCCGTGGGCAAATGAACTCAGGCGACCATTTCTGGTTTTTTATAAGTTCGGAAAAAATCTCGAAAGCGGATATGTGCCCGAAGTGCAGATAGGCCGAAAGGCCGCTTGTAGCATCGGCATCGGGGTGATTGCGATCGAGGTGGTATCTGTTCAGGCTTGAGTGGATAAACTCGGCCAACCTGTTTTTGGCGGCTTTGTGGCCGCCCCGGGTTTTAACGGGTGTAACAGAATGGTCAAGAGGCAGGCCGAGGAGAAGATCGGTTCCGGCAGCCGACATGTCGGCCGGGGGCCATTTATTTGCTATTTCCCGGGGCAAGCCGGGCAGCACGGGAAGGCTTACGCCGGAGAGGGGGTCGGGTTTTGGAAACCGGTCCAAAAATTGGGGCAACTGCTGCTGAAGGTATCTTCTAAAGGAGCGGGCGGCAAGGAAAGGCCTCTTAGCCAAAGCCACGGGGAGCAAGCCGTTGGAGTCTACGGCCTCCATCCGCACGGTTAAATTTTCTCCAACGGAGCCGATCATACGGGGCAGGAAAAAACAGGGGTAATCATCGGTAACAACAAGGCACGACCGTGCTCCAAGCTCACGGACCAGACCTTTGCCCCGGCCCTTGGAGTCTTCTAAAAATGGGAGATAGGAAACGGGGGAATTTTTAAAATCCGACCAGTTGTTTTTCATCCCTTCGAGGATAAAACAGTGAAGCCTTTCGCTGGCCCAGGGGTAGTCGCAGCTGAGGGCTTCCAGGATAAGGAGGGGTTTTTTCAGCTCACAGGCCCAGTCGACCGCGCGCTGGAGGCTAAAGTTCGAGTGGGCGCGGCGAAAAGCAATCATCCAGTAGAGTACGAAATCACCTTCGGAACGGATCGGGGCCTGGTTTAGCTCTCTTAGTCTTTCGGCTGGAAAAGGATTCATGGCGTTGCCTCCCCGGCAAGACTGTTGACTTAAGCTCAGTTTGTCCCACGCGAAGCCGCAAAAATTGAACCCGGGAAAAGCGCGACTTCGCACTGGTCTTGGGTGGCTAATGCAAGCCCGGATCGCTCAGGTCAATCCGGACACGTTTCCTATTGTGTTTCTTTGATCTCTTTTTTCGCGCCTTGGCGTCTTCGCGTGAGCCTGCATCAACAACATTGTGCCTCCCCGGAGTCGATGATCGGCCAAACCTTATGTATTGTGATTTAAGAATATCGCAGAGGCAATAGTTTTTCGAAGCATGGTCAGTAAATAAATCGGAGGGTGTTTAAGGTGAGAGGGTAAAAAAAGGCGTATGGATTTATAGTGAGCAGTTATCAGGATAAATGTGCCGGTTTCCCTTGTGACTTTCCACAGCGTCTTGCCGCATTGACACTCAGTGAGGCAGTGAATAACATGACGAATGGCTTTATGAATGATTGTGAAGTTACCGGCGTGTAATGCTTTTAGAAAAGGATCCCGGTTTTAAAGAGGAGATACACAGGATGGAAGAGAATGCGCATATATGCAAAACCTGTGGAAAAGCAGCGGGAAAGGGCGGGCACCTGTGCGAGCCCGTTGAGCTGGAGAGCGCTTATGTCTGCGAGCACTGCGGACAGGCATCGACAGACCCTCGCCATATTTGTAAACCAAAACTGGAAAAGGTCAATTTTGTATGCGTTGGCTGCGGAAGGGTGGCGGAGCTTCCAAACGAGCTTTGCAATCCGAGGGATTTAGTACTTATGGCCAACCAGGAGGCGCCTGCCCGGATAGTGTGAAACCGGCAGGGCGGTCCCGTGCGGGAAGATGGGCCGCCTGCGGCGGCCCATCTTCTCTTTTAAAGGCGTTTTAGCTGCTGGGGAGTAATTTTCCCAGCCAGTTTACCAGTTCCTTTTCAAAGATCTCCATGACATGATCAGCCTCGTGTTTAAAAAGGACCTCTTTTGTAGCGGCAAAACCAGGCCCGGATACTTTTTTTAGCTCCCGGGCCAATTCATAAGCGGCCCCAAGGACGTCTCCGTTTGCATCGATCAAGGTATCCGGGATACCGCGTTCGTAGGCCTCGCGAGGGGTATAGGGGCGAGCCAAAAGCAAAACCTCACGCCACCAACGGCTTGGAATGGAGCTGCGGCAGACCAGGGAAATCCAGCTCATGACCATCATGGAGTTAATAACTTCGTTCATCTGCATGCGAAACGGGCCGTCCTGAACCACAAAGCGGTCGCAGGCGCAGGAGAGGATGAAGCCCCCGGCGATGGCGTGCCCCTTGAAAGCCGCGATGGTTGGAATAGGAAACAGGAGCACGCGGAGCATGGTGGTTGCAAAGGTTTTGTGAAAAAGCAACTGTTTGGCCATCCCCAGAGTAGGCAGAAGCTTTAAATCGAGACCGGCCGAAAAAACTCCGAGGGTGCTCGTAAACATAAGAACAGAGGCTTTATCGGCCAGCGCCCGGTCCAAAGATTCATTTAGTTCTTTAAAGAACTCCCAGTCCATGGAGTTAACTTTTCCATCGTTTAGGGTGATCGTTGCGATTTGGTCTTCTATCGCATATTGCATTTTAGCCATTTGCGTTGTCTCCGTCTAAGTGTGCAAATCCACGCCCTGAGGGCGTGTAAACGAGGGCGGCCACCGCTAGTACAAACCCGGCCGTGGAACCGCCGGTTGCCGCTCGATTGTTTTTTGGCCCGACCTCTCCTTGCGGGGAAAAATCCGGTACGCAGACTTTAAAAACTACCACACAACGCAGGGCGCTGCCAATATAACAACGCAGCCCCCCGGCATCCATTTAGCCATATAGCCATGAGGAGGGATATTCCAAGATCGGGGATGATGCGGGACGGATAGGCAAGGTGGGCGGAGGGATCAAAATAGTCCGAACCCGTCCCTTGTGTTCCTCTAAATGGTCATGGAAGGGGGAAAGATTCGGGCCAACTCGCAATCCATGCGTCTTATCACGCTTTCCCAATCGCCCGCCTCAGGCTGATGGAAAAGTCTCATCGTGGGATACCAGGGCGTCTTATCGCTTTGACGTTGCCATCTCCAGCAACTGTCGAAGCGGTTCATCACCCATACGGGTTTTCCGAGGGCTCCCGCGAGATGCGCGATAGCCGTATCGACGGTTATGACCAGATCGATGTTGGAGATGAGGGCGGCTGTATCGGCAAAATCCGCACACTCTTGCATCAGATCTATTAGCCCGAGAGCTTGAGGCGCTTTGGGCCCCTCTTTTTGCAGGCTGAAAAAAGCGATTGTTTTATTTTGTAAAAGCGGTTCGAGCATGGTTGGGCTAATCGAGCGCCGCCGGTCGGTCATAGCCAGGGAGGGTAGATGCAGGCGCGCGCTTCCGGCCCAGGCAAGGCCGATCCGGGGCTTTTGCGGGCTTAGGGGCGCCAGTCGCCTGGCCCATTTGGAAATCTCTTTCTCATCGGCTCCGAGGTAAGGCACTCTATCGGGTATGGTTTCAAATTTGGCCCCCATGGCCAGAGGCAAGCTCATCATAGGGCAATGGCAATCAAAATCTCCGGCTTCTTCAGGACCCGCGATCACGGCTTCAATACCTTCCAGGGACTTCATAAGACGAACGAGCGGGCGCTGCACCTCAAGGACCACGCGAAATCCCTTCTGAGCCGCCATCGTGGCGTAGCGGCAGAACTGCAGGGTATCCCCAAAGCCCTGTTCAGGGTAAATGAAAAGCACCTGTCCTTGTCCGCCCCCGCCGTCAAAGACCGGTTGGGGGTATTTTCTGAAGCTATTTCGTAGAAACCTGGTTTTCCAGCGCGCTTCGTGCAGGCGCCAGCCCTCCTCGAAATTTCCGGCCGCAAGAAGGGCCAGAGACAAATTGTATGCTATTTCCGGGTCGGTTTGGTTGAGAGCGGCAGCCTTTCTCAAGGCCTGGACCGCCTGGTCGAGCCTGCCGGTATCTTTCAGGGAAATCCCCAGGTTATTTAGAGCTTCGGGATAGTCGGGGCGAAGGGCAAGAGCGCGGGCGCTAAAATCGAGCGCCTTATCAAAGGCCCCCATCTCCTGCATGAGGATGCTCATATTGCTTAGCGCCTCCGGATAATCCGGTTTTAACTCAAGGGCCCTACGATAGCAGTCAAGCGCCCCTTTATAATCGGCTGACATATAGCAAATGATTCCAAGATTATTCATGCAATAGGGATTTGAGGGTTCCCGGTTTACCGCGCGTTGGCAATAATCCCTTGCGGCCCCGAGATTTCCCAGGTCTTTGGAAACGATAGCAAGCTTATAGAGAAGCTGGACATCCTCCGGACTTAAGGCCAGGAGCCTTTCGTAGGTTCGCCCCGCCTCGACTAAATTCCCACTTTCCTTATAGGCGTCAGCCAGATGCCGCAAGGCAGGAACAAAATCGGGCATGATCTCCGCAGCCCTTTTCAGCAGGGGGATTGCCCTCCGGAACTGTTTTTGCATAATAATGGCCATGGCAAAGTTGCATAGGGTTTCCGGCGAATCGGGCATTATGGATAAGGCCTTGCAGAACCACTTTTCGGCTTGGGCGGGCCGGCCCGATTTGCACTCGATTACCCCCATCAGCGCAAGATAGGTGGGGTTATCGGGCGACTGGTCCAAAATCGAGCGGCAAATTCGGGCCGCCTCCCCGAGGCGGTCAACCGATTCATTAAGGGGGTCCTGTACACGATCTGCGGGTAGAGACACGATTTACACCTCCAGGGGACGGGATACATTTAAGCATTATTTGTGCCACAGACCGTCTTGCCATAGTCATCCATTTTTGCTTACCGCGATTATTTTGGACCCCTTGAAAGAAATTCCTTCAAAAACGGCCTCAGTTGGTGCATACCCTTTCAAAAACCGGGCGCGTCCGGGTAAAAGATTACAGGCAAAGGGACTTGAAGCGATGCAGGACGAATGGAAGCGTTTTTTAGAGGAGAGCCGGATTTTAGCCATGTGGGACTACGCTCCGGGAAATAACGGCGAGGTGATCTACATTTGCCGGGGGTGCATAACCGAGGAGGACTTTCCCCAGGATTGGACCACCCCCCAGGACTACAGGTTCCGCACCGAAGACGATCTAAAAGACGACGAGGTCTTTGTGGCAATCTCGCAGTTTCGCCCCGTGCGATGCTACCGGTGCGGCAAGGAGATATTGCCCGAATATCGCTTTGCCCCCTTTTAGGACAAAGGATATGGAAAAAACACCTGGGGGGCTAAAATTCAGGCCGAAGGGGTTTTGGTTGCCTGGAGGAGCAGGGCCTCCAGCCGGTTTATGAAAACCTCCAGGTCGTTTGGATCTCCCTCCGTGTAATCTTCCGGGTAAAGAAGCGCGTTCATATAGAAGACACTGGAAAGCTCCATGGCCCGCTGTGCCCTCATGGCAAAAGACTCCAACCCCTTGTCGATCCGTCTTGCCGCCTCTTTGTCAAGATCTTGGCAAAAGGGCTCGATCAGTTCGGGCAGTTCGATAAGGAGCATCGTTTTTTCTTTTAGCTTTTCCGTGTAGGCCGAGGGGTCGTCTTTTACAAACAGGGCTTCGCGGGCTTCAGCCTCGATGCGTCTTATCCTCTGGGCGTTTTGTTTAAGCGCGGCAATCGCCGCGAATACATTTTGTGTCAAAGAAGCCTCCTTGGCAAGCTTTTGTAAAACCGGCCCCACGGGAATCCCCAAAAGCCTCAGGGCCGTTTGTTCCAAATCACCGCGATTGCCTTGGCCGGGCTTTGGCCGATACGCCGAAAGCTGTGGCTGACATCGGATTCAAAATAGATGCTGTCGCCAGGATTGAGCACTTCCATGCGGTTATTCGATCGAAATTCGAGGGTCCCTTCCAACACATGGAGAAACTCTTCGCCCTCATGGCTGTTAAAAACCATCTCGTCGCTCGCCTGGAGGGGGAACTCGACGAGGAAGGGGTCCATATGCCTGAAGTTTTGCCTGACCGCGAGGGCCTCGTAAATATAGTCGACTTCCCCCTGAGCGTGATCAGGTCTTCGGCCTATGCGAACCGTTTCATCCCGGCGTGTAACGGCGATTTTTTCACTACCGCCCGTTTTTTGGAAAAAATCGGCGATATCCACCCCCAGGACCTTGGCAAGATTAAAAAGCGTTGCCAGGGGGGGGATAAACTCATTGCTTTCAATCCTCGAAAGAACTTCGGCATCAATCCCGGTAAGAGTTGCAAGCTCTTCCAGGGCGCGGCCGCCTTTTTGCCTGATTTCCTTAATATTTGCGCCTATCTTGGATGCTGCGGCTTCATTGATTTCTTTTCTGCTGTTCAACATGCCTGGCCTCCTGGCTGAGTTCCATCTTAGATGTGGGTTTAATATACATGATCGGCGAAGAAATGAGAATATCCGTCTTGGTATTTGCAAGGGGCAAACAAGAACAGGCAATAGAGCGCTTGATTCCCGATTTTGGGAATAGACCCCGGGGGCGGGTTTGTTTGTTTTTCGCCAAAAGGTCTTGGACAAGGAGGATTTGCGGGCAAGGGGCCGATCTGGCATTGCGCAAAATTTCCTTTTGAAATCCTGATCTTGTATATGCTATACAGCATGAAGTCATGGGGTCAGGATAGAAACTAAATTATCACCGGGATTTATGAAATGCCTGCCTACAAAAAAATTCCTTTTCAACTTGGGGCCGAAATTTTGGTTCGTTCGTCTGCGAACCGTTCTCACAAGACAAAGAGTAAAATCATAGGGGTCCTCGAAAAAGAATTTATAATGATCGAAAATCCGGTATTTATCATCAGCGACAATATCAAAGCCATCGTCGAAGACGATTTAATGATTGCCTATGTATATGAAGGGTATCTTTTTACATTTCTGAGCCGGTTTAATAGAAATCTTATAAGGAATATTGTTTGCATTGATTACCCTGATACCTTCCAGATTGAGAACTTGAGAGAGGAGCCACGAGTAAAGGTTAACCTTGCTACCGAGATAAATATAAACGATATGAAAATGCCAGGAACTGTTAGGAATTTGAGCAAGTCCGGCGCATCCGTTGAAGTTCCAAAAATTATTTCCATATTTAAAGGTCTTGAATGTATAATTACGTTTACGCTTCCAAATGACCAGTTGATTAAAAATCTTAGATGTAAGATCTCCGGTGTAAAATATAATCAGATTCATAAGAAAACCGAGATTAGCGTGATTTTCGCAGAGCCCTCCGAAGAAATATCAAAGATTCGGGAGTTAATTAGATTCTGCATGCGGTTCAAAGTTTGAGCCCACTCTCCTTCGAAAGCTATTGTCAAAATAGGTTCCGCAAAGGTTTGCGCCTTATTTGAACGGTTAGAGTTGCGCTTTTATTGCGGCCAGCACCTCGGCCAGCGACCCGGGAGGGCAATTTTTGCCCGGCCAAAGGTGCAGGTTATCCCCCGTAAAGCGGGGTATCAGGTGGAAATGGATATGATGGACAATCTGGCCCGCTGAAGGATAGTTGTTCTGGAGCAAATTGAGCCCCGAGGCCCTGGTAGCCCCAAGCAGCGCCTTCCCGATTTTTTGGCATGCGCTCAAACACGCATCGAGTTCTTCCCGGGGAATATCAAAAAGGGTCGCGAAGTGTTTTTTAGGAAGAACGAGCGTGTGGCCGGGGCTTATCGGACTTATATCGAGAAAGCTTATAACGTGTGGGTCTTCATAGACTTTTTCGCACGGCATCTGCGCCTTTATTATCCGGCAAAAAATACATTCATTCACGGCAACTACTCCCTCCTTGGCAAGATTTTCAGCACTCGCGGCCAGTAGTGATCAAGCCGGCGACACGGCGCACCTCAGGAAGCCCGCAGGTAATCCTGTTCCATGGCCCTTACCAGGTTAGTCATTGTGGCAAAGTGGGGGGTGGGCACCCCGGTTTGCCTACCGTATTCGACGATTTTCCCACCGAGGAAGTCAATTTCGGTTTGGGTTTTATTGGCAATATCAACACACATGGAATCCTTGTGCACGCCCACCTTTTCCAGGTATTCCGTGGCCCGGGTCAAATAGTCGCAGCCGATGTCCCATCCCATGGCCCGGGCGACGGCCAGGGCTTCCCGAAAGCAGGCGTCGGCTATCTCTTTTGTGGCGGGAAGCTCCAGGGCCTGCCTTATCGTTTTGCCGGTCACAGCGCAAATGGAAGCCATGGTGGACTTCATGATCATTTTTTTCCAGACGTGCAACTTAATATCATCGACACATTCGGTGTAAAGGCCCCCATTGGAGAAGAGTCGGGCGGCCATGAGACCGATGTTCCGGTTTTGGGAAACGAGGCTTCCCAGGTGGTTTGGAGGGTTAAAAAAATTCACATGGGCAGAGCAGGCCCCGGTAAGGGAGGCTCCGAAGTTTAGAGACATTCGAAGGACACTTCCGGCTCCGAAGCGCGCGGCAATGACATCTTCGGTGCCCAGGCCGTTTTGGGTGCTGACGATCCGGGTATTTTCCCCCACAACGTCCTTGAGGCAATCGAGAAGGGGCAAGAGGTCAAATGTCTTGGTGCAGATAAGGATAAGAGCCGGATTTTTCTCTTTTAGCCCTGCAAGGCCATCGAAGAGGTTTTTTACCTGGACACGGCAATTGAGTTGGCCGGTAATTGTGATGCCGTCTTTTCGGATCTCGTCTCTTTGGCGGGCATTTCTTACAACCAGCATCGTTTCCGGATCATTGCCAAGAAGAGCCGCGGCCAAAACGGTCCCAATCGCACCCAGGCCGACAACTGCCACTGAAGGTTTTTCCATGGATACACCTCTTTTGGATTTTCAACGTTTTTCGAGCCCTATTTGCACCTTTCGGGCCGGATCGTGGACAAGGAAGATGCGTCGATACAGGACCAGGTATATCATCTGGAGCACGGCCGCCGCATAAAAGGGCCAAGAGAACTGCCCCGCTTCGAACAGGTAGCCCGCGATAGCCGGTCCGATAGACCTTGGCAGCTGCATGGAGACCTTGGAAAGGCCGGCGGCAAGCCCGCGCCGTTCGCTTCTTACCAGTCCCAGCGTGAGAGCCTGATTGGCCCCGGTCGAGCCTCTTATAAAGACCGAGCGCAACATGTAGACGGCCGCCGCCAGCGGGAAAGTGGGCATGAGGGGCAAAGAGACCAATAAAGCCAGCCCGGCCGCGCGTTCCCAAATGACGGAGCGCACGATCCCGATCCTTTCGCTCAACCGTCCGGTGGCAAGAGAAGCCAGCCCGGTAACGGCAAAGGTAATAGCCATAACCGGGGCTATTCTGGCGGGGCCGAGACCAAAACGCCGCGCAAACCAGTAGGCGATAAGGGGTCCGGTAAGACCAACCGCTAGACCTCTAATTGAGTTTATAGCCACCAGTTTTATAAGAATGCGGTTTTCGATGCGACGGATTTTGGCCGATTGCCCTGCCGGGACTTTAACCGGTCCGCGGTAAGACTCCCTGGCACCTGCTATCAAAAAAAGGTTAGCAATAGCTGTGAGTCCTGTCAAGGCGAAGAGGGGCCGGTAGGCAAGGGCTCCCGGCAGCCTGGCGCTCCAAGGCAGCGTTGCGATAAGCGCCCCAAGGGTCATACCCCAAAACCCCAGGGCCGAGTTGAGGCTAAAGACCCACCCGCGCTTTTGCGGGGCAACTTCTCCGGCCATCCAGGCCTGTTCCACGGGAGAAAAGGGACCAGCGGCGCCGTTTGCGCCTCTGCCAAAGGAGCCGAGAACGGCCGCAGGGATCAAAAGGGCGGGTTTAGCGCTAAGGAGGGCCACTGAACTGGAGCCCAAAACGATGACTTCGTAGCAAAACAGAAACGGTTTACGCCGAAATCTGTCACTGCCGGGGCCGACCAGAAGGCTTAACAGGGCGCCGAACAAGCCGCTTGCGCCAAGGACCAGGCCGATGAAAAGTCCTGACCAGCCAAGCGCACGCAGGTAGAGGGCAAAGTCTACGACGAGGGCCCCCTGCCCTACGCTGCGAAGAGTGCGAAGCAGTAGAAGACGCCTGATCGTCGGGTGCAGATCGCGAAAAATCACAGGCCCCACGAGGCCAAAACGCCGGCCGGCTCCTGGTTGCGAACGGCGCGGCCGTTTGCCCAGTCAAGAAGGGAGCGCGCGGCATCGGTGCAAAGACGTTTTGGCTCAGGCCTTATTCCGGCGCGGCCAAGATCGAGCCGATCGGCGTCCCAGCAAGCCTGCAAGGTAGGGTCCCCCTGGGTAAGACCGTTAGTGTGGAGCTTGCAGGCATCAAAGAGCAGTTCAAACTCGGCGTCGTCAAGCGAAAGAAGCGTTCCCCTGAGTGAGAGGGCAAGTTGGGCGCCCCTCAGGCCGTGGCCGTCATCCCGGGATTCATTTTGACGCCGCGAGTCATGGAAGAGGGCAAACAAAGCGACCACATCCTGATGCGCCCCGGTCAGCTTCGCCACGCGCAATCCGTTTTCCATGACCCGCGCCCAGTGGGAAACCCCGTGGATACCGCGCGTCGGCAGAACATAGCTCTTAAGAATTTTAGCGACTATCGGCTGTAAATTATCCAAACGACACCCTCCGCCGCCGCCGAGTAAAATAGACTTTCACACCGCGGACTTGCGGATTTTCCAGGCTCACTTGCCCGGAAGTTTTAGTTCCCGTTAAGAAGGCCGGCAGGCAGAGCCTTCAGAGACCTTGTTGCCGTCATAACCATAGCCTGCATAAGTTCGGTCCGTAAAGACTCGATGTAGCTTTGCACCCCTTCGGCAAGCCCGCCCATGGCGGCGATGCTGAAGGGTCTTCCGATCATAACCGCGTCGGCTCCAAGAGCGATCATTTTAAGAACGTCTGCCCCGGTGCGGATTGCCCCATCGGCGATTATCGGGATTTTTCCCTTTAATTCCGAACAGATTTCGGGCAAAACGTCGGCTGTGCCCGGGGTATGATCCAGGACCCGCCCGCCGTGGTTTGAGACCACTATGGCGTGGGCGCCCGCCTCGAAGGCAAGTCTTGCGTCCTGAGGGGTCATGATCCCCTTGACGATGAATTTGGCCCCCGACCTGACGATAATCTCCCGCAGCTTTTCAAGCGGCCTGGGCGAAACCGGCCGCCCCATTTTGCGAAGGGTTATGAGTCCGGCCGCATCGATATCCATACCGACAATCGAAGCCCCGGCGGCTCTTGCCTTTTCGAGCTTTTCGTATAATTCGGCATCTTCCCAGGGTTTTATGAAGGCTATACCGTGGCCTTTAGCGGCGGCTATGGCCTCGAAGGCGGCCTCATGGATAAAGGAGGGGACCCCGTCACCGGTGCAGCCGATTATGCCGCCTTTTCGGCAGCCCTCGATAATGGCAGTAATGTATTCGTTCTCGGTGCGCTTTCCGCCCATATTGAAGGAGACTCCCCCGATGGGCGCGGCAAGAACGGGTATGGACAGCTTTATGCCCAGAAGCTCCCCGGTCGTATCAGGCTCAGTAATGTCGTGTACCAGGCGCATATTGAAGGTGTGACGGGCCAAGGCCTCGAAGTTGGCCCTAAAGGAGGCTCCGGTTCCTATACCGCCCATGCCGGGCACTTCTCCGGCGCAAGCCTTGCCGTTGCAAACCGGACAGACCCGGCAAAACCCGGTCATCAGTTCACGAGCGGTTTTACGTATTTCCTTCATACGGTCATTCTCCCGCAGCAGTTGAAAGTTAAAAAGATTAAGCGGCTACAGCTCCCAGGGCGATTGATTTTCGAAAATACTTAATTGCCCCGAAAAGAGCATATATAGCACAAAATCGGACTGAGGGGGAGAATGACCAAGCTGCCTCCGGAAATCGGAGGAGTTGAAAACGGCCTACACAGTCCAGGAGTATCCGAGGCGAACGTTACCCCAGTGTTTGCCTCTAACGAGGATAGGAGAGGAGACGTCCTGCATCAAAACATAGACTCCCCCGCCCATTTCGCGCACATAGGCCTGCTTTAAAATCGGTTGCGTATTAGAGCCCGCGGCTTTTCCGACGATATCCTCAAATTTGCGCCGATTGCGGCAATGGGCGTTGTTCCAAACCGGATCGTTAGCCTTCTGCGGCTTGGAGTAGACGAGGTTGTGGGTAGGCAAATAAGCATTCCGATCGACCGCGGCACAAAACACAATCCCGGGCAACAGTGTAACCGCCTTTTCTTGTATGGGCGGGAGCACTTCGTCGCATAACGAAAGGAACCGGGTGGTAAACTGGACGGGGTCGCTTCCGGGTACGGTTATGTAATTTTCGTCAAATAGGGCCTCCAGGGTGATTCGCCCCTTGGACAAGGCGGCGTCAAAAGCGGCGCACGCCAAGGCCGCGGCTTCCCTGGTCAATTGATAATAGGGTAGATCGATACCGTCAGGGCTGGTCACAATTTTATCGATATCGCCCGCTGCGCGCGATGTGAAGCTAAGGTGATCGGCATCAAGGACTGTGGCCTCCACGGTTGAAAGACCGCAAAGGGTTAGCCACAAACGTGTGCCTTTAGCTGGGAGCTTAGCGCCTTCAATACGGCATCGGGTTGAGGAAAGTTCCGAGGCCTTTATGATTTTACCTTCGAAATCAAAGAGATTTACCACCCCTGGCCGGGAGGTATGCAGTAAAACCGGGTAGGAAACGGGCAAGACGGAGTCGCTGCGCAAGCCCCCTGCCGATACTACCAACTCGCTGATTCCTTGAAGTTTTTTACCCATTTCGCGCAAGCGGCCAACGCCCGAGGAGATGTTGGATGCCGAATCATTGGACAGGCTGTGCGCTTTTTCGCAGAGCCCGGCAATATCGATAGCGGCTTCGGCCGCATGTCTGGAAGCCTCGGCCATGCTCTCGGCCGAGCGGCGGATCTCGCCGGCAACCGCGGACTGTTCTTCGACCGCCGAGGCTGTCGACTCGGTAGTCTCCTGCATCGTGCTGATGTTTTCAGCTATGGCCTCTGTCACGGTCACCAGCTGGCCAAAGGTTTTACCGAGCTCTCCCAGATGCCTTCGAACCTCCTCTGTAGCTTTGGTGGTCTGGTTGGCCAACACTTTGACTTCATTTGCGACAACGGCAAAGCCTTTTCCTTTTTCACCCACCCTGGCGGCCTCGATGGTAGCGTTGAGGGCCAGAACATTTGTCTGGTCGGCAATATCACTTACGGCCTGGACAATTTTATTGGACTCCTCGACGGCCTTGCGCATCACATCGACAACCTGCACGGCATTGCCGACCTGAGAGGAAATGCTTCCGGCCGCACTGGCGGCATTGGCCATCTGGACGGCGATCAGATTTATCGCAGCCCCCATTTCCTCGATGGCAGTAGTAACAGTTGTCGTAAGGTTTTGCACCCTGTCAGCCGCATCGGCTCCCTTGTTGGAGTTGGTGAGGACCTCTCTGACGGTTTTGGCCGTATCGAGCACTAAAAATTCGACGCCGCTCATATCGTCTATTACCCCGTGGACGACATATTGAGCCTGGGAGTCGATGGCGGAAGCAACGGCGCCCACCTGGCGCTGGGACCAGTATTCAAGCTCGCCCCTCTGCCGGGAAAGGGAGTGGTCGACAGACTTTTGCTCCCAGGCCTTACGGCCGCTTATAACCCGGATCACCCCCGCAATAACGACAGCCTGGGTCAGAAACAGACCAATAAAAGCCGTGACAAGATAGCCTCGGCTCCAAACAAATTCGGCCACCAAGCCGGTTATTACGGCGGCTAAAAAACTTGCGAGAACCAGTACCGCAACGGAAAAGCGATTGTACATTTTCATTTTTCCCCCTCAACTGCTTTTCAGGATCCTCGAGCCCGGCAGGAGCATTGCCGGGATGGCAAACTTAGCCGTCGTCCTTTTTCCCGAAGTCTCAACCGCGTCTGGCGGAACGAGGCGTAGCATGGTTTATTCCGACGTTATTTTCAATAGTTAAAATAAATTGATATTTCTATCAAAATCCTTACGGCTCTCCTCTCTTCGGGCTAAACCCTGAACCTGCCCACAAGAGAGTTTAGTTGTTCTGAAAGCCTTGAGAGCTCGAGCGCGCTCGCCTGGACATTCTGGCCGTCACTGCTTATTTGAGTGATGGTCTCGTTTACCGTGGCAATGTCTGAGGCTATCGATTGGGACACCGTAGCCGTCTGGCTTATACGCTCGTTTGATTCCTTCACGCTCGACGAGGCTTCGGCGATATTAGAGGCTACGTCTTTAGTAACCACAGCCTGTTCTTCGATAGCAACGGCGATGCTTGAGACAATTTCGCTAACTTCGTTTATAACCTGGGCTATCTGCTCGATATCTTCGACGGCGCTGCCGGTAGACGCCTGGATGGAAGCAATCTTGCTCTTAATGTCTTCGGTAGCCGAAGCGGTCTGTTGGGCAAGCTCCTTTATTTCATTGGCTACAACGGCAAAACCTTTGCCCGCGGCCCCGGCTCGGGCGGCCTCGATGGTTGCGTTCAAAGCCAGGAGGTTGGTCTGGGCCGAAATACTGGTAATGGTTTCGGTAACCTGACCGATTTCCTGCGCCCCTCTGCCAAGCTCTTTCATCATATTTGTTATTGCGCGCGCTTGAGCGGTAGCGTCCCCGCTGATGGCTCTGGCCTTCTCCGAATTTGAGGCAATCTCCCCGATAGTGGCGCTAAGTTGCTCGGTAGCCCCGGCAACCGAGGTCAAGTTGTTTGTGGCCTGTTGCATGCTGTCGGCAACCGAGTTTGTGTTGATACTCGATTCCTCGGCCGCCGCTGCCACGGTGCGGGCTCTTTCGGATATATCTTTTGTGCCCGAGGCCATTTGCCCTGAAATTGCGGAAAGTTCGGTGGAGGAAGACGCAAGCAGTTGCACCCCGCTGTTTATATCGACGACCATGTCGTGCATGTGCTCGCGCATTTCATTGAGCGCATTTGAAAGTTCGCCCACTTCATCCTTTTGCGCAACATCAAGAGTCTGAGTCATATCCCCTTCAGCCATTGACTTGGCAAAAGACACACCTTTATATACAGGATTAACTATACTGCGTGAAATAGCCAACCACAGAAGGATAGTCAACATCAAGGCGAGGATTCCAATTCCAATGAGCAATACTCGGATTCTTGAGTATACTGAATCGGCCTTTTTTTCTATAATGCTCATTTCTTTTTTCCGAAGATCACCCATGGCTTTTAAAGATTCCATGATTTTAGAAAGTTCCTTAATGGATTGACCGGTGTATACGCTTATTGCCTGAGAATCTTTTCCCGCCAAGGAAAGTTGCATTACTTCATTGTCGGCATCTTTTGCACTAAGAAGTGCCCGTTCGAAGTTATCCATTGTTTGATGATCTTGCCGGGTTACCAACAATTTTTTAAGTTTTCCCAAGCTATTTTCATATTTTTGTCTCATCGGACCGATACTATTTTCTATTTCCTTTTTCTTTGCCATATCGCTATACAACATTATGGAGCCGATCGCGCTGAACACATCACGGAGGTTACTGTTAACGTCAGCGGTCAAGGACGCTTTGTGAGCTTCATTGACAGTCGAAATTCTGAGGTTATTGATTGAGTTCATCCCCCAAATCGCGGCAATTATCATCCCTATCATCAGCACAAAAATTATTTCATAGCTGAAGCGGAGCCTTTTTCCAATTTTGACATCCTTAAGCACGTTCATGGTCTATTCCCCTTTTTTAAAATGATTTCCACATATTTACAAAACCTAAAAACCCATCTGGCTTTATTTGGCTCTTATCGGCGGCCTTTTTGAACGCAAAAATCTTTTTTCTGCAACCATAGACATCATAGGAGTTATCGGCAGAGAGAATCGAAAGCTTCAATAAAAAAGGGTACCCCGGGAGGAATTGCAGGGTGGAGAAAGCAAGGGGAAAAACCGAACAGGGAGCAAAGGAGGTGGAATTGTAGTGTGTTGGGGGCGTATTTTTTGGGCAAGGAGATAAAATTTCCCCTGCGACCTCCGGTCGCGGCCCCTTGCACGCGCCTTTGTGATGCTGCATAATGAAATTTTGGCAAGCTGCCCGGCAAGAGAGATCAAGGGAAAGCCGGGCGCGAGATGGGGGGTAAAAATTGAAAATCCTCGAAGATGTTTGCACCAATATGGAAAAGATCCGGAGGGTTCATCCCCTGGTTCACAACATCACCAATTACGTTGTCATGAACTTTACGGCCAATGTGCTCCTGGCCCTTGGCGCCTCTCCGGTAATGGCGCACGCGAGGGAGGAAGTCGAGGAGATGGTTGGGCTGGCTAACGCGCTGGTGGTAAATATCGGGACTCTTTCCACTACCTGGATCGAATCGATGGTTGCAGCGGTCCGGGCCGCAAAAGGGCGCTCCATTCCAATCGTTTTGGATCCTGTCGGAGCGGGTGCGACAAGGTTTAGGACCCAAACGGCTCTGCGACTCCTTGAGGAGGCGCGGCCGGCGGTGCTGCGTGGAAACGGCTCTGAAATCCTGGCACTTGCGGGAGGCAAGGCGAACACAAAAGGGGTCGATTCGGCAACGGGGTCGGGGGAGGCGCGGCAGGCTGCCATCGCACTGGCGAAAAGCTACGGAATCGTGGTGGCTGTTACCGGAGCCGAGGATTTTGTAACAGACGGAGCGAAAACGGCGGTAATTTCAAACGGGCACGAACTTATGAGCAGGGTTACAGGAACCGGCTGCGGGGCGAGCGCCGTTACGGGAGCCTTCTGCGCGGTTGAAGAGGACGCTTTTGCGGCTGCAACGGGCGCGCTTGCAACCTTTGGGATCGCCGGGGAGATTGCGGCCCGTGGCGGACCGGGGCCGGGAAGTTTTCAAATTAATCTTCTGGATAGACTCTACGCCCTGGAAAGTCAAACTATCGAAGAGCTCATGCGGATTATTCTATTATGAAAAAGACCCGATCGGGAGTCGACTTAAGACTATACCTGGTAACGGACAGGGGTCTCGCGGGTGGACGATCGCTTGAGGAGATCGTTTACCAAAGCGTGGCGGGGGGAGTTACCGCAGTCCAACTCCGCGAAAAAGAGGCTACGGCCAGGCAGTTTTTGCAGCAGGGCGAAGCGCTTAGGCGGGCGACTTCAAAACTTGGAATTCCCTTCCTGGTAAACGACAGGGTCGATATTGCTCAGGCCTGCGGCGCCGACGGCGTTCATCTGGGACAATCCGACATGCCGTGCGCTCTTGCGCGTCGAATCCTTGGGGAGAGCAGGATCATCGGGGTTTCGGTCTCCACCCTGGAAGAGGCCGTGGAGGCTCAAGCCGAGGGGGCCGACTACCTGGGAGTGGGGCCTGTGTTTGCCACCTCCACCAAGGTCGATGCCCTGCCGGCTACCGGGCTCGGGCTTTTGGAGGCTATCGGCCGCGCTGTCGCGATTCCTCTGGTGGGTATAGGAGGCATAAATCAAACGAATGCGGGCGAGGTAATTTTGGCCGGAGCAAGCGGGGTTGCCGTCGTATCCGCCATAATTGCCGGCGCGGATCCCGGCAAAGCGGCACGATCTCTTAGGTCGAAAACCGATGCGGCCACAGAGGAAGTGAGTCGCCGATATGGAAAAAAATATCCGAAAATAGTATAGTGACATACTTCAACTGATACTTTAACCAACCCGGGCAGGTAGATGACGCTTATATCCAAGATCCATACGTACGGCAGGCTGATAAAGTTCAGTCATACGGTTTTTGCCCTTCCTTTCGCGCTGGCGGCCCTGCTGCTCGCGGATACAAAGCACCCCGTGGGTTTTAAAATCGTGTTTCTCATCATTATCGCCATGGCCTCGGCAAGGTCTGCGGCTATGGGTTTTAACCGGTTCGCCGACCATCGCTACGACAGTTTAAACCCCCGCACGGCAAATCGACCCCATGTAACGGGTCAGGTTGACCGCTTCTCGGTGGTGCTTTTCATAGTGTTTTCCGGTGTTGTTTTTATAGCTACAGCGGCTTTACTGGGCCGCCTCTGCCTGATACTGTCTCTGCCGGTCCTGGGGATCCTTCTTTTGTACTCCTACACAAAGAGGTTCACGCACCTTTGCCATATGGTGCTGGGTTTTGCGATCGGCCTGGCGCCCGCTGCCGTGTGGGTAGCGGTCACAGGCAGCCTCAACTGGAGGATTTTTCTGCTCTCGTTTGCGCTTATGACCTATATAGCCGGCTTCGACATCCTTTATGCCTGTCAGGACATCGAATTCGACAGACAACACAATCTGTTTTCCCTGCCCGCCTGCTGGGGAGCGTCCAGAGCGCTCCTTTTTTCCTCCGCGCTCCACGTCCTTACACTTGCCTTTCTTTTCCTGGTTTATTTCGCATTCGATCTTGACCGTATTTATCTCGTCTTTCTCTCTATTATAGGCATTCTGATCTTTACCGAGCACAAGCTGGTGCGTCCCGACCGCCTCGATAAAGTCAATATAGCCTTTTTCCATGTAAACAGTGCGATATCGGTCCTGCTCTTCCTTGGGATTCTGACTGGAAGGTCATAGTGTGCCTAAAATGAAAACCGCATTCCAAAATCTCGGCGAATTCGTCTCGGAGCTCGATAAGGCTGGAGAGCTGCTTCGAATAAGCGCTCCGGTTTCCCGCGAACTCGAAATATCGCGCATAACCGACCTTGCCTCCAAGGCGGCGGGAGGGGGTAAAGCGCTTCTTTTCGAAAATGTGTCCGGGTCGACTTTTCCCGTTCTAACAAATGCGTTTGGGAGCGAACGCCGCATGTGCATGGCTCTTGGAACCGATTGTTTGGACGAGCTTGGCGGCAGGATCGGGGCCTTGACGCGAACGGGTCCTCCGAAGTCGCTTCGAGACCTTATGAGCCTTGTTCCGATGGGCATGGACATCCTCAAATCCCTTCCCCGCAAGGCCTCTACCGCCCCCTGCCAGGAAGTGGTACTAAGGGGCGAGCAAATCGATCTTTCGACCCTCCCGGTGCTCAAGTGCTGGCCGCAGGACGGAGGCCCTTTTATAACCCTTCCGGTGGTCTTCACCCGCAGTCTTGAAACCGGACGGCGAAACGCGGGTATGTACCGGCTCCAAGTATTTGACCGCAACACGACCGGGATGCACTGGCACATACATAAGGACGGCTCGCATTATTTTCAGGAGTACAAAAAGGCGGGCAAACGCATGCCGGTTGCCGTGGCAATCGGGACCGACCCGGCAGTGACCTGGGCCGCCACGGCGCCTCTTCCCCAAGGCATGAACGAGATGCTTCTCGCGGGCTTCATCCGCAAAAGCCCGGTAAGAATGATCCGTTGCGTCACCATAGACATGGAGGTTCCCGCGGAAGCCGAGTTCGTGCTGGAAGGCTACGTGGACCCGGACGAACTGCGCCTGGAAGGACCCTTTGGAGACCACACGGGGTATTACTCGCTTGTCGGCCAATACCCGGTCTTTCACATAACCGCAATCACCCATCGAAAAAACCCCATTTACTCGGCCACTCTTGTAGGTAGGCCCCCCATGGAAGACTGCTGGCTGGCCAAGGCCACGGAACGTCTCTTCCTGCCTCTGCTCCAAACGATTCACCCGGAGGTGCGCGATTTTTGGATGCCCTGGGAAGGAGTTTTCCACAATATCGTGGTAATGGCCTCCGAGAAGGAATATCCCGGACACGCCCGAAGGCTTATGAGCGCGGTCTGGAGCCAGGGACAAATGAGCTTTACAAAGGCCGTAGCCCTCGTTGACGCAGACGTCGCACTCCACCCCCCCCGCAAGGTGCTGGAGACGATTCTGGATGAAATAGACCTGGAAAGCGATATTTATCTCAGCCAAGGCATTCTCGATGTCCTCGACCACAGCGCTCCCGAGCCGCTTTTTGGAAGCAAGATCGGCATCGACGCCACAAGGAGACTTCCCGAAGAAGGCCCCAGAGCCCCGCGCCCAACGATTGATGTTCCCGGCAAGGAGGTTATCGCCAAAGCCCTTGCCCAGGCATCCGGCCTTCTAGGCGCTTTTAACCTTCCGTCAATAGTGGCAAAAAATCGCTTACTGCTTATAAATTTTAACAAAGACGGAAAGACTTCGGGCAAGCAAATCTCGGGAGAACTTCTCAAACAGGCGGTCCTTGAGCCTTTTTCGATTTTCGTCCTGCTCGATTCGAAGATAGATTTGCGGGATTATTCGCTGGTTCTGTGGAAAGTGTTCAATAATGTCGACCCGGCAAGAGATATTTTAAAAGACAAGGGCAGAATCGTAATCGACGCCACAACCAAGGGAGTCGAAGACGGTCACACCCGCCCCTGGCCCAACGACATCGAAATGGATACAGAAACAGTTAAGAGGGTCGAAAAGAGGGCCAAGGAACTGGGAATCGAGAAGTTTCTGGCGAAGGGCTAACTTTAACACTGTGGACTTAAGGTTTGTTTGGCTCACGCAAAGACGCGAAAATTGAACCCGCAAAAAAGTGCGATTTCGGACTGGTCTTCGAGGGCTAATTCAAGCCGGGATCGCTCAGGTGAATTTGGAAACCTTTCCTAGTGCGTTTCTTTGCTCTCTTTTTTCGCGTCTTTGCGCGAGGTTAAATGAACAACATTTAGGGCTGACTTCCCCCCGTCCAGCGGCTTGAGCGGCAGATGCAAGGCCTAAGAATCAAAGGCTTAGCCCGAGGACAAACGACTGGAATCAATTCTTTACAGAGCCGAATTTTCCAAGGGAGTGAAGCCGAGCGGAATAGGCCCTAACAGAGTCTTAGACGGTTTGGCGGCTTTGACTGCAACAATCAAATGTGATAAAGAGTTTTTGAGATAGGGCCGGGTATCTTCCCCCCCCCGATAATACCGCGCTCCATGGAAATGACTTTTAGGCCTGGGTGGTGGAATAGGTAGACACAAGGGACTTAAAATCCCTTGGGGCTTGCCCCCGTGCGGGTTCGATTCCCGCCCCAGGCAATGATTTGTGGGAGTGGAGATAGAAGACATTTTACAGTTTTCCGATTGTGTACCACCCGTGTACCACCTTTTAGGTTTTCACACGTTTACTACAGACCCTATGCATTCAAAAATAACATACCCGGCCCGATAGAAGCGGCCGGTTTGTACTATCAACGCGCCAGGAAGGCCCCCAGGCGGTTTTCTCTGCGCCCCCATAAAAGTTTTACCACCTGGAGGCGAAACGCGCTCAAAGGGCCGTGTAGAGGGCATCACGAATGGAACGTGTTTTTTTGCACGGTTAAACGCCGTTTTTTTTTGGCGAATAATGTGTTCACGGGCATGGGGCAACCGCGCCCACCTTGGCTTGCCAGGATTCCCCAGGAGCGACGTTTGCCCTTGGCCCATGTCTTTCTTCATATTTTCAGGAGCCTAAGTTGCCGGAATCATTCAGGTGAGTTGATTAAGAATTGATGGGAGCGCGTAAGTTGCCGACTTTACGAGAAACGGGCCTCAGAGTGTGCACGCCTAGAAGGGCTTTTAAGCGGCTTTTCACTCATGGGGCATAGTTCACATCATCCTTGCAGGTAGGGATGTTCTTTTTGTGGCGCACTCGGGACAAACAACTTGTCGGTTGCTGGTGCGGGTAAATTTTTTCTTGCACTTGCGGCAGCGAACAGGCCAGCCCACATTAGGCGGCTTAGCCCTGGTCATGTTTGTGGTCGGTTGCTCGTACTCGGGACATCGCCCAAGACATTCCACTCCCCGCAGCGTGCAAAGCGGGTACGCAATCCAGGTGAAGTGTTCGCAATCATTGAACATAACGTCCCCTAAATCGTTCACGTGTTTGCAAAAACCAGCAATCTAAAAAAAGAGCCAAAAGAGTAGCCGGTCGTTGCATCACAATCATTTGTCCGTGTGTGTCCTTTCCATCAATGGGCGGCAATATTTTATTGGGTTTTTATGTTGTTTCCGCTACCCCAGCCCCAGGCTCCTTGCCGTTTAAGGCTCTTTGGGGCTGAATTGTCCACAAACTCGGAGCAATGACAGCCCATCGAGTTTCGTGCCGGTAAGACGGCACGTAGCCGTGTTTCCGGTCATGTCCAGCCGTGAGCAAGCCGTGCATTTAACCTGACCGTCCTGGTCAGGATAGGCCACCCTGGTCGCTTCGCCTGGGTCGCCCGAGCAAACCGTGAGATCGGCGAAGCTGACCGAGCCATCGAGTAGCCGCCCACAATCCGACCGATGACCGCAGGTGACACACGGCAGGTGCCGGGCAACGGTGCCCTGTTCTGCCGGATTACGTGGCGCACATGGCTCACGGCAAGACTGGCATCGACCATTGCATTCGGGACCGTCAAAAATCGAGTTTGAAAATGGCTGGCTGCTATTCCTGCTATTTTTGCTATTTTTTTCAATTCCGGCCCGCTCATGGCTTACAGGAATAGCAGGAATAGCAGAAATAGCAGGGGTGTCCCTCTTAACTCGCATTTTTTCAAAATCGAGTTTTACGAACATCTGACCACTCGCCAGACCGTCTTACGGTGCGCTCCGTCTAAAACCATTCCGTCAATCACAGGGGTAAGCCAGCCGTGAGCCTCTAAAATCCCCGCAGCCACCTTGGCTGTCGCAGCATCGCGCAGACCGTAAGGCCCGTGTTGGTATACTTGCACTAGATGGATGTACTCAAAGCTGGAAGCCCATTTACGCAGTTTCTCTGCTGCTTCTATATTGGGGTCACAGGCCCCGATGTCGTTCATTCGTAGGACTTCGGTCACATAAAACTCGGCTAATTTGATACCCGCGCCCATGTGATCGAAATCAATGCAGTCGTAGCCATCGAAAATAGATAATAACCCGGCCAAACGCAGCGCGTGTTCAGGCGTTTTGTTAGCGAAACCCTTGATGCGATCCAGTTCGGCCCCCGGCCCGCTCTGGCCTTCGATCAAATCGTGAAACGCAATCCACAAGGCCCGCGCCTCAGGGGTCGGCGAAATCGGCAGCGGGTCCAGGGCTTCGGGGGTGTCCTCCAGCGTTTGCCCAAGAGTGTTGAGGACTGCCGTGATAACAGTGTGATACTCGATCATTTCAGGGCTTTTCGTGAGGTCCAAAGTGCTATACGCCCGTGTTCCACGGGTAGTTTGTGGAAATACCGGCAAAAACCGACTTGTAAGCCCCTGGTCGATGATTAACGCATCGCTAAACAGCTTGGCCGCTACAGCTGGCTGTGCCATAAGATGACCGCAAACGCGCCTGCCCGGAAGGCTGGAAGCACCATCGCCAGCCCTGGTGCGGTCCAGCCCCTTACCATCCCATAGGCTCGATAAACCAGCCGACATCTTGAGCCGATTCTCGTCGTTCATCCCGTTGCCACCGATAAAACTACCCGCTTCATCGCTAAAGAGACCGATGGATGGACGACCATTTTGTAAGAGCTTGTAAAGGCCCTCCAGGGTTGGTTCACTCGCAACCAGTCGCGGGAGTCTAGGCGTTTCCGGTGGCGGTCCGAGTTCATCAAGGGCCGCTTTCCTCTCGGCGTAGCTCTTGGCCTTCTTTAAGACCGCCTCGCGACTCTTTTTAAAGGCTAAATCGGCGTTTTCGAAATCTAAAAGCTCGCGCCGGTAAGCAACCTCAAGATCGGCCTGAATTTGTCTGTGCGCCAAAAGTGCGACTGTATCCAGCGCGGATTTTCTCTCACCTGATTCAGCGATGCTCAAAAAGAAGCAACTAATCGGCATTCTGCGGCCATCGACTTTGACATCCGCAAGGTGCTGGCAAGCCAAACACGCACCAGCTAACACCGATTGGCAACACATCGAAAGAGGGGCCTTGATCGAAGCGTGCAACGCCCTCGCCGCCGCGCCCAGGACCGGGCCAAGTGTATCGACTGGAAAAGGCTCTTCGTCGGGCACGGCCCTACGCAAAGGCCGGGGTTCCTCAGTCGTAGTAAGCGACTGTTTTTGTTCGATTTTCGGCTTTGGGTCAGCCCCTCCGGGTATCCCGTTTTGCTCAACGAACTTCCCGAGCCGATCTGAGCCGCTAACTTTCGCCCGAACATCGGCCCAGCTTTTGTCTTTGCACGAGTTGTGAAAGCACTGATAAAAGGTTTTTCCTTCCTCCGTCTGCCCTATCGCGGCCTCACCGCCTGCATGTGACGAATCAAAAATGCAGCGCTCCAAAACATAGAGTTTCGAATCACCGTGAGGCTTTATTTTCGTTACGGCTATATGGTAGTGATCGAGCCAGCCCCCCAGGTCGAACTTGCTGGAACCGGGTTGCTTTGGCTTCTCCTGATCGTTGACCTCCGGCACACGGGCCTCTTCGATAAGTGACCGGAGCATTTGTACCGTAACACTCTTATCGGTGGCCGTTTCTTCCGGGCGAGGTGAAACGATCATGCTTGCCCGCCGGTGCGGTCTAGCCGGGATATTTTCACCCTTGCGGGCGACCGTGCCGTAAATCTTTGAAATTCGGGCAGGATTGAACACAGAACGATCAATGTCTAAGCGGATTAACCCGCCCTGACGGGCTTCTTTCTCGACGCTATAAAGCGAGTGTAACGCGCTCAAAGCGTCCTTGAGCAAGTTTTTATTCTCATCGGTGTTTTGCAAATCAGGTAGCCGGTAAATCAGGTGAGCACCATTCCCCGAGTCACCATAAAGCGGCTCAGGCCAGCCCTTAGCCGCCAGGCCAGCCCTTAGCCACAAAGCTTGGTCAAGGGCCGCTTGATGTTCTTCGCCTGTGCTTGATACGCCTGACGGTCTTTTGGGGTCGATATCGATTAACAGCCAGCGGATCAACGTCACGTCCAGGTCCGAGGTAGTGTTTTCGGCAACCTTGAGTCGATTGTTTGCACGTCCCAGGAGGGCCGGGTCAACGGGGTTCAAGGTCACATAAATTCCGCCACAGCCCACAACATCGAGAGCCGCCACCGCTTCAGTCGCCTTTGCCACGTCATCAAAGTAGCCGGAAATGATGGGTTTCTTGCCGTAGGCCGTTCCTTCCCATGCAGTCGATTGGGGCTTGCGCGGCCCCAAGGCACGGACTTCAAAGACCTCGCCAGGCATAGGATGTAGGAATTTTATTGTTCGAAGGATGTGGCTTTCCGATTCGGCGAAATCATGTTTTGGTGGACAATCCTGAGTATTTCTGCTACTTTCCATCGTGTCTATTGCCCTTTCTTTGTTAGCCGCCGGGTTCGCGCCGTGCGGCTTTTTTCTACTTCGATCTGGTCGCGCAGCAACCCGCCAGAGGTTTCGTTCGATTAGCCAACCACAGGACGAATGATTCGCGGAAATAAACCCGACGTCGCCCCACCAGTTTACTTGGCGGGCCTGTCCCAAGGCTGTCGAGGTTAGCCAGGTAACCCCCGGATATGACCCCCGGCAGCAGGTTCTTTAGCTCGGTTCGGCCAAACATCGGCGGCAGGTTTTTGAGTAATTTCTCAAATTCGTTGTCCATGACAGCCCCTTTCTAACTGAGTTATCGTTAGGTCTTGGTACGTATCATAAAGTATTGAAATGACTTGTAAATTAGGTATTTTGAAATGCCTATATTAGGTAGGTGGAATGCCTATATTAGGTGGGCTTAATCGGCTGATATAAAAAGAAAAAGCCCTATGCAATTTTTTTTGCATAAGGCCCGAAATGCCTATATTAACCCCGAAACGCCTATATTAATTGCCCGGTCGCCGCCCGCTTGCAAAGTGGATTCCGGCCCCGTTTAGGTGGGTGCGTAAAGTATCATTGGCGGGCATTCGCTGAAAACAGGCCGAAAAAGGGAGGTATTGCCTTAGATCGTCCAGGGTACACTTTTCGTGTTTTCGGCAGTAATCCTTCGCAATGGGAATTGCGCTTTCCCACTCTTGTGAGCGCCGGTCTTTTTTTTCGGCTTGTGTTTCTTGGGTTTCGCACACTTCGGTGGGTATCGCCGGTGGAGGCTCAAGAAACCGTATGCGTTCGTCTAGTTCGGATATTTCCCCACTGATCGCGGCCTCGCCGTACCTGTCGTAGTAAGCGTCGAAGGCCGATTTCCCGAATTTGGCTTTGAACGCTGACTGTTTTTCGAGTTCGGCGCGAAGTTCCGACAACTTGACTTCATGCTTCATTTTTAATTTCGTAAGCTCTAGCTTATCCGCGCTTGTGTTGTCGGGGACATTGCTAGGACTTTCCTCAGTGTTTGCTTGTCCTTCTTCCAATTTAACCATTGGTGCGACTGGTGGGATTATGATTTCTCTCAAGGGGTCCGGCATCGCGCACTTCCTTTGCGCTTCCTGAAAAATGGTCCAGGGGAAGGCCGGTCAGGAAGGTTCCGGCCTTGTCGCGCCGTCGCGCTATCCCCTGAAAGCTGATCTATGCGTTTAACCAATCCTCTTCACTGATTTCCGCCTGACGAAGAATTTCTCTTATAAGTCCAGAGTCGATTTGCCCGGCGTGCGGATTCGGGATGGTGAGTCTGAATCGGCCTTTTTTCATGTAAGCATGCCGTCCGCCTGGATAAGGACCATCGAAACCGAGCCTTTTCAGCTTCCTGATAAGCTCCGCCCTGCCGCATGGTGAAATCTTAGGCATTGACGGCCTCCGCCTCCCCCGGTCCTGAAAGTGCAAGTTTGCAACCATTTACAACGGGCAAAACGTCTCCATCCTTAATCGCCGATAGCACCCATAATTCTATGGCGTCAATAAGCAGCTCCCGCGCATCTTCAAACGTATCGCCCTGAGTCATGCAACCGGGGAGAACACCTGCAACGGCTATGACACAGGCCGAATCTTCACACGGTCTGTATTCCGCGTGTTGAAGGACTGCACGGACATATTCCCTGAATGAAACCTCGTTCGCTTTATCCTTCTTTCGCATTACTTCTATCCCCTTCCGAATTGCAGACCGAATTGCAGAACTCGCCCGGCTTCAGGGGCGGTCCCCAACATCGACAGTGCCTTTGCTTTCGCGTCTTCATTGCCGTGAACGTACCGCATTGCCATTTGAACGGTTCGCCAGCCCATCACGTCCATTAGGTCGCGAGGCCCGAGCCTTTGAGCTAGGCGAGTGGCGACAGTGTGCCGTATTGAGTGGAAAACGACACGATCTCTCCCTTCCCTGTCCTGGTTTAATCCTAGCTCACCAACGACAGTACTAAATGCGTTTGGGGCTTGCGAGTATGGGGTCTCATCTACTTTCGTAAAAACCCGCCGTCCAGGCTCCCCCGCTTTCATACCCGAGAAAAGTTCAAGTAGAGGATTCGTGAGTGGGAGGGTCCGTGAGTCATGGTTCTTGGTATCTTGAAACGTCAGGGAAGCCCGATAAAAATCGACATTCGCCCATGTCAGGTTAAATGCTTCGGAGGCCCGGCATCCGGTCAAGAATACAAAGCGAGTGAGTCGCCAAGCGTTTTTATCACGGAGTTCCAATGCGCTCATTATTGCGGATTCCTCTTCATGGGATATTGTGCGTAGGCGTCTATTATTCCCAGGCCCGGAAACGCCAACCCGTTTCCCGGTCGGTGGGGCCTCGTCTACCATGCGCCTATCGTAGGCGTGTTTTAGCGCCCGGCGAAGAGTCCCTGTTACGTATTCCTTCATGCGAGGCGACAGACCAGCCGCCGATAGCGTCTTGACTAGCTCGTCCCATTGTTTGAGACCAATAGAGCGGATAGGAAGTCCACCCAGGAGCGGCCCTATCCAGAGCCGGAAATGTTGTTCTTCCTTTTCCCAGGAGCTTTGTTTTTTTGATCGCTTCGCGGCGGGCAGGTATGAATCATTCCAATATTCCGAAAGGGTTTTCCTAGCTTCGGCTTGGGCCTTGCGCTTCGCAGCTTCGGCTTCGCGCTTATCCTCGCGAGCTGCGTGGCTCTCTTTTAAAGTGATCGGCCCGCCTTCCGCTCGATTCCTTTTTAGTTCGGCCAGCTTGAGCGCGGCTTTTTCTGCGTTCCATCCATCCGACGCCCACCCTAAAGGCTCATCGTGGACTTTCCCGCCCAATTTGTAGTGAAGGGCAAAATATTTGTCAGGCTGAATACCGTTCTTCCTAAGCTGCTCGACACCATCCTTTTTGAAAAAACCGTGCCGGTAACGGACACCTTTGAATGCAGTTTTGCACCACGCCATTTTTCTTTTCTCGGTCATTGCCGTCTCTCTTTCTGTGTACCACCCGTGTACCACCTTTTTGCCTGAAACTGGCTGATTTCAGGTGATGCAATGTGAAAGAATCATACGGCTAAAACGTTGTCTGGTCAATGTTTTAATGACGTTTTGTGAAGTGGCATGAAAATTATTTTGAGGGACTTAAAATCCCTTGGGGCTTGCCCCCGTGCGGGTTCGATTCCCGCCCCAGGCACTACTTTTACGGGCATTATCAAAATAAGGGGATGGACAAACGGGGCATTTTGTCCACACCTTTGAAAATCCACCTCACAAAAAGGCGTCGATGCGGGGGGCGGGGTGGTCCCGGCTTGGAATATTGCTCCTCGTTGCATCTGAATTGCACGTCTCCGCCAAACGGGGCAGAGCGCAAAGCCCGTTTGCCGATGTAGAGCGCCTAGGATGCCGTTTAAAACGCGTTTCTCGGGTCAACCCATATTTACACACACACCTCTCCCAGAGAAACAGTTGCAAAATCTCGCCTCTCTGTATTATGGTCTGGCATCGTGTACGTTCGTTTTCTTATTTGGCGTCCCGCATGTCGAAGGCTCGACCACGCTGGTTGAGCAGGAGGCGAGAGTGTTACACTGGCTGATAGAAAGAGCAGTAGCAGTAAATCAGTTGGTAGGGATGATAGCCTTCTGCGTTTTCTTAATTTTTCTTTTTATTCTCATGCCTCTTTCCTTTTTTAAAAAATGCCGCCATTTCTGTTCTGTTTCCTTCTTCGCGGGTTCGTATCTTTTTGGTTTTTCTCTCTGGCTTACTTCAGCTCTACTAACTTTATATTTCCTCGGTCCTGGTTGGCTCATCGCTGGATTGTTTCTTTGCGGCATTGGCGTTGTCCCAATTGCCTTCATTGGTCTGCTAATCAATGCTCAATGGTCTAATCTTTTGTTTCTTGCAATTATGGTTATTATAGTTTTCGGCTTCCGTATTTACGGGATCTTTCTCATAAACAAAAGTGCTGAAACGACGGCTGCTGGAATTTAGCCATGGTGAAGTAGGCCCCGACGATGTCAAGAAAACAGCCTGTCCAGAGTCAAGGGCGCTGTCTTTGTTCATTGCGAGGCATTTCTAACGCGAAAACCGATAAAGAGGAAGCGCCGAGACGGTTTAGAATCGTTTTTTCGCAGCACTACATGCTCATAGGTGGTATGACAAGCCTAATGTGACTGCCAGGAAAGCCGGGAGATAAATTACTCAAAGGCCCTTTTTGTTGGCTAAGAGGAGTGTATGAAAGACTTGTTTGCACTCATAGGGCTGTTGTTCGTGGTCTTTCTGACTCTGGGCCTAGGCTGTGGGCTGTTGGGAAGCGATAAAGAAAGGAAGAGATACGCTTTTGGGATGGTTGAGGGCATTTGCTCGATAGTTGGATTCGGTTTGGCTTCCTGGTTAATCTCCGTTATTTTTGTGGGCACTCTTAGTGGGCTTTATACAACCTTTTGCTACTAGACATTCGTTTTGCCGGTGATCGTATGTCTTTTAATGGGGATTTTTTTCAAGATTGCTCTCCAAAATGCGCCAACGGAAATGAGTTAATCAGGTGGCGTGTGATTCATCGTCGAATTTCCACCTGTTTTGCATGGAAAGACCTCTGATATGCTCGATTGAGCGCCCGACGTCGCTTCCGGCCACACTCTCGGCAAAGGATCTGACGGTTCGAGCCGGGCGCGAACATAGTACCACAGTCACGGCATTTCTTCGGCCAGCCCGTCGGTGCTCGCGGCTTCGGCCTATAGCCATGACAATTTGCCGCGCCTGTGCAAAGTATCCCAGGCCACGGTAACCAGCCGCAACGGCCTATGTCGTCCAGGTGAATGCAATCGGTCATAGCCAAACCTTTCGCACCATGAAATCACAAAGAAAATCGTCGGCCCGCATTTCGGCTTCGGTGAGCTTTGCGTGTAGTCGGTCAAAAGTTTTCTGGTGCATCCCCTTTGGTTTTATCCACGTATTTTCGCCCAGGCGTTTTTTGATATTCTGGATTTTGCTGTTTGCCCGGTCCGGAGGGCGGCAACGATTCGTTAACTGTACTGCCCTAGAGGCATAAAATCCCCGTATGTGCAGGCAGTTAGCTGAACATTATCAGTCTTTCTTAAGTTACACGCCAAATTTTGCCGGTTCCCCCTCCAGAGCAAGAGGCAGAGCCAATCCGACAACCTGTTAATGAAAACCTATTTCTCGGTTTGTTTTATGCACCAACAGGTTGAAAGAAACCTAATTTTTCTTATATAACGGATATTTAGTGTCCATTCGAAAACTCCGGTTTTTCAGGTTTGCGTCTGAGGCACATTTTACACTTGAGGGGAAAATGGCCTCAGTTTGGTAAAAAAACGAGCCTATTAGGGTTACTCTTGATGATTTTCGCTTTTTTCAGCGATTTTACGAAACACTACTCCATTGCTATTCATACATCTAGTTCAAAACAGTCGTTAGGCCTGCGTAGGCCAAAGTCTTCCCAGTATGAGCAGATTGTATGCGACGATGGCGCTTCGCACACATCGAACAAATCCATGCCATCCGGACCAGGTGGACCGAAACAGACCGAAAGCGTGTTTGAGCACGTAGATGTTGGCTTCGATACCAGCCCGGAAGTTCCTGAGCTTCTTGTAAACCCAGGTGCTTTTGACCATCTCCAAGATCGATATCCCCCTTTTTTTGGCAAAAGCTATATCACTGATTCCACAGGATTTACTGGCTTTAAGGTTGATCTCGGAGGCAAATCCGCCATCGGCGCTCACCTGCGGGGGGGGTAGCGTCCGTAGGTTTCTTTCTGCTGGTGCATGAGGGGTGCAAACATGGATGTGTCGGCGGGATTGCCTCGCTCGATAAGGCAACCCAGAATCAGGCCGGTTTGTCCACCG
>JAJXYD010000024.1 GCA_021780695.1 Deltaproteobacteria bacterium | reverse complement strand
CCCACAATGGTATCGTCTTTCATGGCGTATCCTCTTTTCTCCTTCTCCGTTGAAGGTGAATTATTCCCAAAGGGAGGATACGCCGCTCTTTTCACTCACGCCATACACAACTTTCGACAATAGCTCTACTCCTTGTGTTATCCCCGTTAGGGGATTGGCTGATGCAGTCGGAATTTATTTCCAAAAAGCGTATACAGTTATCGATATGGGTTATAAATTGCATGGCCGGAATCATTTCGCTATAAACCCTGGTAACCGAATAAATGCACATATTTTTGGAATGTGCGATTTCGGCTATATCGCGGGCATGCCGCAAGGCCTGTATGGCCGCTGAAATTACGGAAGGCGTACGAACAACCATGAGTTCCCACAACGACACGGCATAGCAATAAAAAATGGTAGGACGGTAGGAGTATAGGGCAATAGCGTCATCGTGGCATGTTATTTTAGACATGAGAAGATTTTTAATGTATTCATTTAACTCTTCGCTCTTTAGATTGCCATGTCTAAAACCGATTTGGCCCATGGTATTTCGTGAAATCCGCATTCTTTGTGAGGAGGTTATCGTAAAGGGAGTTTTCGAATTTATAAAATGGTCGTGATTTTCCAAAAACATGGCCCGCAAGAGCCTCACACTGCACAAAAGATAAGCCGATCGAACGCCTGAGGGCGAAACGGTAACGGCTCTTTCAAAATAATCCTCGGCTTCATCTAGAAACGAGAAAGTTTTTTGCTTCAATGGGTCCAGATCTTTTGATTTAAGCGGTTTTGGCCCTTTTTGCGAGCGGCGCACCGCGCACATTGCCTGTGCAATATTTAATAGCGCGTATTCGCAGTAGAAGTCCTCCGCCTCGCAGTCGCAGTTTTTTTCAATGAAAAGCGCCTCTTTTCGTGCTTGCCTGAATAGGCACTGCGCGGCATCGTAGTCGGCGGCATCGATTCCGGCATTCGTTAGGAGCGTCATCCTCAAGGTGCGGGCGACGAGGTTTTTGGGATTTAAGGACAGGGCGATCTGCAGTATTTCCAATGCCTCGTCAAAGCGGCGCCGAAAATAGAGCGTTTTAGCGATTTCCACGCCCAGCAGGGAATTGTTTGGCGATTTCAAAAAAATGGTAACCGCATTGCGCTCCTTTTGCCCGATATCGCCGGGGATCTTCCAGAGCAAGCGGCTGAGGTTTTCGATGGATTTAGGGGTAGCCTGCAAAACCGAATCTTCGAGCAGTTCGGAGACGAAATCCAGATAGAGCGTGCTCCAAAAAGATTCGATCCACCACAGCAGCAGCACTTCGCCGTTGAACAGGGTCGTCTCGGTTGGAACCAAACACATGAGAACGCGGATATCGTTTATTAGCAGGCACTGGCGGGCATACTCGGATACCCTTATGATCGGGTCGTTTGGCAGCTTGGCGCTAAGAAGAGGCAAGAGATATTTATCCAGAACCTGGAACTCTCCGGCAACGATTCCTATGGAAAGAAACCTGTTCTTGGTGCTGTAGCGCGACAGGGACCATTTGATCGCAATCTGGTGGGCAAGAGAAACAGCCCCGTGCAAACATCTGCGGTAAGCTCCGGGATCGTCTGATTCGGCCTCCTTTGGAAAGTCGATGTATATGGTTGTGATGTCATGGGAGCGGACCTTGCCCCATCTGCCATAGCAAAGATGACCGATGGACTGCTCGATGTAGCTTTTGACCGTTTTTTTGAGCCACCCCAGAAGATCACGGTCGATAACGTCTCCGCGGCTGAAAAGGGCAAGCCCTATGCGCACTCCTCCTTCCACGTTGGCAGCCGTCTTTTTGCCGCCGCACATTTTAAATAAGGTCTCGAAATTCCATCTCGAAATCAGATCGCTTCTTTCATAGCCGATCCAGAAGGCCAGACTGCGAAGAACATTCTTTTTGTATTCCGTATCGGCAGGCTCTTTTTTAAGCCTTGTAAGCATCGAATTGGCGACCTTGGGCAAAGCGATTTTTTCCTGGTCCAATAAAGAGTTTATCCGGGCAGTTAGGGCGCGAAGCGACTGATTTACCCGCAGCAGTTCATTTTTTCCGTCTAAAAAATCTTCAAAACCGATTTGCCCCGCCTCATTTAAATTTGTCACTCCCAGGGCGTTGTCGACAAGGTAGGAGTCCAGGCTCCCGAGGTTGGAATTTTTTATCAAGCCGTGGCGGAAGGAAAAATTTAGGAAGGAATCTTTTATGGGATCGTTATCCCTGTTTTGGGAAAATTTTTGCCACGTCTCGAAGGAAGGAAAGGAAGCTATCAGGGCATGGTGGGCTTTCTTATCGGTTGTCATCTATAGAGGCCTCCCCAATGGAGCGAAAAGAAATGGAAATGTGCGGGCAAATTTTTTAGCTATAGAGGACCCGGTCCAAAGGAAACCGGAAAAACATGTGTGTTTTATCATGAAACAGCATTTTTAGTAAAACACTACAATAACTTGACTACATTTGGGGGACCTACTAAAACAATTGCACGCACAGTGATGGATATGTCTTGCGGCCCACAGGCCCCCCTCTCTTGCCCTCCTTCCACGGGTCCCCCGGTCCGCCATGGCAGCGAAGACGGCGCTCTTCCCTTGTTTTGTTCCAATAAGGAGATCGATTATGGAAATGGGAAAAAAGGAAAAAGTTGAAACTTCCGAGGAATTAACCCAATCCCATGGCGAAGTTACCGTGTGCACCTGTCCGGCCACAGGCGAAAAGCTCGGCGAGTTTTCGGTAAACACCGTGAGTGAAGTGGAAGAAGCGATCCGGCGCGCAAAAATGGCCCAGCCGCTCTGGAAGGAAATGGGCTTATCCGGGCGGATAAAAAAGATAAGAAAGATCCGCGACTATATCATGGAGCACCTGGACGAAATTGCCCAAACGATATCCCAGGACGCGGGCAAGACCCGCGTGGACGCGATGATGACCGAGGTCGTTCCGGCCTGCATGGCGATCAGCTACTATTGCAGGAAGGCGCGCCGTTTCTTAAAGCCCAAGCGATTAGGGGCCGGCAATATCATTTCCTATGCTATCGGGAAAAGGAGCAAGATATTTCGTTCCCCCTTTGGAGTAGTGGGTATTATCTCTCCCTGGAATTATCCCTATACGATTCCCTTTTCCGAGGTAATCATGGCTCTTTTGGCCGGAAACGCCGTTATCTTGAAGGCGGCTTCCGAAACGCAGGCGGTGGGCCACCTTTTGAAGGCGACTATCGAGGCCGCCGGTCTTCCCCGGGATGTGTTCACCTATGTCAATTTAGCCGGCAGTCTGGCGGGGGACGCCTTTCTTGAGGGGGGGGTGGACAAGCTGTTTTTTACGGGGTCGGTGGCGATTGGAAAATATCTGATGAAGAAGGCCTCCGAGACCCTCACTCCGGTTTCCCTGGAGCTGGGCGGAAACGATCCGATGATAGTCTGCGAGGATGCGGATTTAAAGCGGGCGGCAGTGGGTGCGGTTTGGGCGGGCATTCAAAACGCCGGGCAGAGTTGCGGAGGTGTCGAAAGGATCTACGTCGATCAAAAAGTATATTCGGACTTCATGGTTCTTTTAAAAAAAATGGTGGAATCTCTAAGAGTTGGACCCGACCAGGACTTCAATGTCGATATTGGGGCGATTACGACAAGGCGGCAAATGGAAACGGTTCGAAGACATATCGATGACGCCGTAGCGAGGGGAGCCAGGATTTTTGCGCGCTCCCAGTGTCCGTTGGATAAAAACGGCCAGTTCCTGCCCGCCGTGGTGCTAAGCGAAGTAGATCATGAGATGCTGGTGATGAAGGAGGAGACATTCGGTCCTGTGCTGGGGGTTATGGCATTTGAGACTATCGAGGAAGCCATCAGGCTGGCAAATGATTCCCATCTGGGGCTTACTGCTTCCATCTGGTCGAAGGACAGGAAGAAGGCGGTAAAAATCGCCCGCCACATTCAAGCGGGGGCCGTCACCATTAACGATCATCTGGTCAGCCACGGTTTTGCCGAAACGCCCTGGGGGGGATTTAAGCAAAGCGGAATCGGACGCACTCACGGGGAGCTTGGTTTTGCCGAAATGACCGAGCCTCAGTGCATCGTCAATGACATCCTGCCTTTTGCGCGAAAGCAGCTCTTCTGGCACCCTCACGGCAAAAGTGTCTATAACGGCTCCAAGGGGATATCCCAGTTTCTCTACGGAAGAAATCTCGGCGAGCGTCTAAACGGCGCATACAAGATGCTACGGGTCATGCCGAGGATGTTCCGGTCGGGTCTGTAGGGTGTGGAGGCCCTGAAGCGGTATAGTTGTCCAGGTCATGAACCCTAAGATGGAGGTGTGGTTTGCAACTGCCAAACTTTTACGAACACTACTGTCCCGCCAAGATTATCGCCGGCCAGAGGTCCCTTAGCAATCTGCCCTTCGAAATGGGCCGGTTCGGGACAAAGAGGGCATTGGTGGTAATTGAGGAAGACATTTATAAAACAGGGTTTATAAATCTTTTGGAACAGGCCTTCACGGATTCGGAGCTAAACATCGGGCAGGTGTTTTCAAGAAAAAATACCAGGGTAACTCTTGGGGGCGCCCGCGAGATAGCCGATCTTTTCCGCCGAAGCGATTGCGACTGTTTGATCGCCCTGGGCGGAGGAGAAGCGATGGATGCGGTAAAGTCGGCCGCCATTTTGATTGGCGCCAATTCAGGAGAGCTTCCGAGCGAAGAGCGCTTCTCCATGACTTTACCCAAGATCTTCGCCGTACCGGCGGCCTATGCTCCGGGCTACCCGGTGACCAACCTGGTCGAACTCTTCGACGAGGGAAAAAAGAAGTCTCGCTATTTTTTCTCCGATGACCTTATTGCGCGGTTGGTCGTGCTCGATCCCAGGCTAACTCTTAAGACGAGTGCGTCCAATAGGGTTGCCTACGCCATGGACGCCCTTGCCCGAAGCGTTGAAGCGATAATGGAGCCCGAAGTGAACCCGATAGTTTTGATTTATGCCAGGGCGGCCATCGGGCTGGTGGTAAAAAATCTGGAGTCCGCCTTAGAGGAAGGCAAGCGGGAAAGACAGGCCGACCAGGCCCTGGCCAATGCTTCGCTCTATGCCGGAATCGCCTTTAGCCACGCCTCACGGGGTCTCATCGCGGCGACCGCCCAGGGTCTAAATTGCATAACCGGGATGCAGACAGGCATCGCGAGCTCCATTTTGCTTCCCCACGGCTTTGAGATGTTTTCGGAAAAGTACGGTTCACAGATCGGAGAAGCGGCCGGGGCCTTTACCTCCAAGCGTTTATCGGCAACCGAGAGCGGGGTTGCCGCCGTAAGGGCCTCCCTTGAAGCGCTCCAGGGGGTATCGCCGCTTCCCAAGAGGTTGCATGAAGCCGGAATCATCGAGTCCGAGCTCGAAAGGGTGGCCGAGGCCGTAAGAGAAACACCTTTTTATTGCGAGTCTTTTTTTAACTCTCAGGATGTCGCGGTTCTTTTGGAAAAGGCATTTTAGGAGGATTTTATGCTCGAGCTTACCCGTTTTGAAAAGACCATGATCTCGGCCAGGAAATTCCCGGTGTGGCGAAGGATGGAAACGAAGGCTAAACGCGTCTATCTGGCCATGGCCCTAAGGACCTTCGGCGCGGCCTTCGAGGCGGTCACAGCGAGTAGCAAGGAATGCGAAAACGAGCTTTCCCAGTGGGAAGAGGGCAGAAGGTTTGCCCTGGGTGTCGAGCCTTCGGGTCCCTACATCACCCTGGAAAAGAAGGGGCGAAAGATCAG
This sequence comes from Deltaproteobacteria bacterium, assembly GCA_021780695.1. Taxonomy (GTDB): domain Bacteria; phylum Desulfobacterota; class Syntrophobacteria; order Syntrophobacterales; family Syntrophobacteraceae; genus SbD1. The sequence goes on along the minus strand of JAJXYD010000024.1, from coordinate 66,026 downwards.
GATGATCGGTACGGGCCTAAAAGAGCCGGTACTATCGATCGTTTTTAAAAATCTCGATTCGGCCATGATGGTCTACACCACCTACATGGGCGTGGTCCAGGCGACCGCGGAAAACCGCGCGGTGATAAGGGGCGATAACGGCAAAGCCATGGAGGTGATCCGGGTTCTGGAAATCATCATGACCTACCTGCTTCCCGGGTTTATCCTCAGGAAGAACTTCAGGACGGCGCCGACTCTAAGCGCGCCACAGTACCTGGTCATGCTGAGGATCTATGTGTCGCTTGTCCCTTCCCTGGTAAAGACCTTCTTTTGAGCAAAGAGAGAAGCCATGAACATGCCGAATTTCTACCAGCATTACTGTCCGGGAAGAATCATCGCGGGCTATGACGCCTTGAAGAAGATACCCTCACTCATGGACCGTCTCGGATGCAAAACGGCGATGGTAGTAACAGACAAGGGGGTTGTGGCCGCGGGGCTCATTAAGCATGTCGAGGCGGCCTTCGAGGGGGCCGATTGCTCCATAGCCCATGTCTTCGACGAGTCTCCGCCCGATTCGAGCAACATCGCTTCCAATAAACTCGCCGGGCTCTTTAAAGGGTACAAGTGCGATCTCTTCCTTGCCGTCGGGGGCGGAAGCGCCCTTGATACGGCCAAGGGGGCAAACATCGTAATCTCGCAGAAAAGCGACGATCTGCTAAATATTCAAGGGGCGGAAAACATCGAGGCCGATCTTTTGCCGACCATCGCAGTTCCAACGACCGCGGGCACGGGATCGGAGGTTACAAAGGCGGCGGTAATATACAATGAGGAAAAGAAGGTCAAGATGCTCTTTAGCGCCGACAAGCTCTATCCTACCATGGCGGTGCTCGACCCTAAAATGAGCGCCACCGTTCCGCCAAAGATCACCGCGGCAACGGGGTTGGACGCTCTTACCCATTCCATCGAGGCCTTTATCAATTTACAGAAAAACCCCATTGACGACGCCTATGCCGTGGCGGCCATAGAACTGATCGCCAAATACATCGTGCGGGCGACCGAAAACGGCGCCTCGGACATGGAGGCGCGTTTCGGCATGGCCAATGCGGCCCTCATGGCCGGGGCGGCTTTTTCCAATTCGATGGTGGGCATAGTGCATTCGTTGGCGCACGCCTGCGGCGCGGTCTGTCACGTTCCCCACGGCCTGGCCAACGGCATACTGTTGCCGTGGTCCCTGGAATACAACCTGCCAAGGGTAGCCGAATATATCGGGCAACTCTGTGAACCGCTTGGGTGCGAACAGACCGGCAGCGACCCGCTGGAGCAGGCGAGGTTGACCATCAGGGCTATCCGCGATCTGGAAGAGCGCTTAAACGGAGTCTGCGGTCTGCCGCTAAGGTTAAAAGATGCGGGGGTTTCCGGGGACAAGCTCCCGATGGTGGCAAGGGTGGCCGTAAACGATGGCTGTCTCATGTATAATCCCCTCGAGGTCGGCTACGAGGATGCTTTGCGGGTTTTGAGAAATGCTTTTTAAAGCGATTGCCTGTCGGGAAGAGATTCCCCCGGGTAAGCGCAAGGCGACGGTTCGGGAGTTGCCGGGCCGAATTGCGGGAAAGTGTAAGGATTTAAGGGGTAAGGCAAAAATAACGGGGGCCGGTCAGGCGAAAAGGAGCATAAACGGCCCCCGATATAGTGGAGATATGTCGCGTTAAGCACACCCGGCGCGGGGCGGCCTTTAAAAGAGCTTAGAGCCGCCTTAGCGCGATACCTTCACGAGCGCATTAACCGTCTCGGCAATTTCTTCGGCTGTCACCCCGGCCCTAAGTGTTTCCATTTCGCGCATAAGAGCGGCAAAGCGGATCCCTTCGGCCGCACTGACCCATTCGAGCCGGAGCCGGTCGGGCCGTATGCCGAGCTTTTCCATTTTCTTTTGAATCTTTTCGATGCGTTTTACGGTCCACTTGTTGGCGTTAATGTAGTGGCAATCGCCGATGTGGCAGCCGCTTACAAGTATTACCGGGGCCCCGTTGGCAAATCCGGCCCAGATAAAGGACTCATCGACGCGCCCGGAGCACATGGTGCGAACGAGCCGGACGCTTGGCGGATATTGCAGGCGCGATACCCCGGCGTAATCGGCTCCCGCATAGGAGCACCAGTTGCATGCGAAAACGAGAATCCTGTTTTCGGGGTTTTCGGACAGGAGGTTATCGACCTGCCCCATGATCTGCTCGTCGGTGTAGTGGTTCATAACGATGGCATCGAAGGGGCATTCGGCCGCGCAGGTCCCGCATCCGGCGCAGGCCGCCGGGTTTACCACGGCGGGGAGCTTCCGCTTTGTATCAAGGCTTATAGCCCCGTAGGGGCAGACTTCCACGCATCTTGCGCAGAACTTGCACTTTTCGGCTTCCACCTCGGCGGTAATGGGCTCGGAGAGCATCTCGCCCCGGTGGAGCAGCCGCGCAACCCGCGCGGCGGCAGCCGACCCCTGTGTCACGGAATCTTTTATGTCTTTTGGGCCTTCGGCGCATCCGGCGAAGAAAATTCCCCTGGTGGCCGCGTCGACTGGCTGAAGCTTCGGGTGGGCTTCAAGGAAAAATCCATCGGAGGTAAGCTGGAGCCCGAGCATTTCCTGAAGTTTTTTAGTGGTCTTGGCCGGTTTTAATCCAACCGCCAGGACCAGCATGTCAAGATCGTGAAAGACTATCTTGCCGCTTGCGCCGTTATCGACAGCCACCCGCAGCCCTTTATCGGCGGTTTCGACGATACTTCCGGGAAGCCCTCTTATAAACTGCACCCCCAGGCTTCGGCTTTTGGTATAGAGGTCTTCGAAGCCTTTTCCAAAGGCGCGGATGTCTATATAAAAGACCTTGATCTCGATTTCGGGATGATGTTCCTTAAGGACAAGGGTGCTTTTTATCGTGTTCATGCAGCAGATGTTTGAGCAATACGATGCGCCTTTACCCGCCGAACGCGATCCCACGCACTGGACAAAGCCGATCGATTTGGGCACCTTTCTGTCCGAGGGCCTGATAAGTTCGCCTCCGCTGGGGCCGCCGGCGCTAACAAGCCGTTCGAGTTCGAGGCTGCTCAGTACATTTTCATAGCGCGTGTAGCCGTATTCGTCGAGTTCCGTGGGATCGTAGGCCTCAACGCCCGTTGCCACAACGATGCTGCCCACCCTTTCCACCACTTCCTCATCGGACATGTGGAAATTGATGCACTTTTTTTCGCACACCTCAACGCACTTGCCGCACACGACCGGGTTGTGGCCCAGGCATTCGTTTATATTTATAACGTAAGCCGACGGCACGGCCTGGGGGAAGGGGGAGTAAACGGCCCTTCTGGAGGAGAGCCCCGAATTGAACTCGTCGGGGCGCACGACAGGACATACCCGGGTGCAGTCGCCGCAGGCAGTGCAATCTTTTTCCGAAACGTATCTGGCTTTCTTTAAAATCTTGACATCGAAGTTGCCCACGTAGCCCTTCACGTCGATAACTTCGGAGAGCGTCATAACCTTTATATTGGGATGCCGACCGGCATCGGTCATTTTAGGACCGAGTATTCAAATCGAACAGTCCATAGTGGGAAAGGTCTTATCGAGGCGTGCCATGTTGCCGCCAATCGATGGGCTCTTTTCCACAAGGACCACCTCGTAGCCGTTATCGGCCAGGTCGAGGGCCGCCTGGATGCCCGCGATGCCGCCTCCGATAACCAGAGTTCGCTTGTTCAGGGTAATTTTTCTGCTCTGAAGGGGTTCGAGCTTCGAAGCCCTGGCAACGGCCATTTTCACAAGGTCCACGGCTTTAAGGGTAGCCTCGCCGGGCTCGTTTATGTGAACCCAGCTGCACTGTTCCCTAAGATTCGCCATCTCGAGCACGTAAGGGTTAAGGCCGGCCCGTTCGAGCATCTGACGAAAGGTGGGCTCATGGAGCCTTGGGGAGCAGGAGGCGATCACGATGCGCTCAAGCCCAAGCTCGACGATATCCTTGGTTATGGCATGCTGGCCGGGTTCCGAACAGGCGTACTGGATGTCGCGCGCATGGACCACGTTATCAAGCCTTGCGATTTCAGCGGCTACCTTCGGGCAGTCGACTGTTCCCGCGATATTCAACCCGCAATGGCACACAAATACGCCTATTCGCGGTGCATCATCGTTTCTGGAGTTTTTTTTCATTTCGCGACTCTATGGTTTATACGTTTGGCGGACTGAGCGCCCAAGGAGCTCAAAAATTATTCCCACTCGATGTTTCGGGCCAAAAGAGAGGTTAAATCCATCATCTCCATCCCGATTTCATTTTCCAGGAAAGGATCTTCCATGGCGCACTTTAAATGGATCTGGCATTTGGGGCATGCGGTAACCAGCAGATCGGCCCCGGTTTCCCTGGCCTGTTTGAGCCTGCCGACCTGCATGGCCTTCGAATGGCTGTCGCAGCCGGTCCATGCGCAGTTTCCACAGCAAAGGGAAGAGGGACCATGGTCGCGCATTTCGGAAAAGCCGGAGACGTTCAAACGCTTTAGGAGGCTTCGGGGAAGCTCGCAGCCCGACTGTGTCCGGCCCAGCCTGCAGGGATCCTGGTAGGTTATCTTCCTGTTTAGTTTTGAAAACCCTACCGCACCCTTGCCGATCTCGGCTTCGGCCAGCTCGAAGATATGTTTTACCTTGAACCCGGTCTCTATGCCGTTTTCAGGATAGTCGCGGGAAAAGGCCCGGTAGCATTCGGGGCAGGCCGTGACCAGTTCCTCGATTCCCAAGGCGGAAATCATTTCGACGTTTAGTTTTGCGAGCTTAACAAAATTATCCCGGTCTCCGGACCATAACAAATCGTGGCCGCAGCACCTTTCGTTTTGAAGGATAGCCGGGCGAATATCGAAAAAATTCATGAGCCTTAAGGCGTCGATCAAAATGGTGTTAGTGCTTATGCCCAGGTGGTTTTTAAAAAACGTATCGAAATAGGGAGCGCAGCCTCCAAAGAAAAGGACCTTGGAGTTCTGGTCGGTTTGAATGTCTGAGGGAAGTCCCAGCCAGTGCTGAACAGGCAGCTTGGGTGAGGTCATCGCGCGCATGAGGGAATGGAAAAAGCCCTCGTGGGCGTTAAACTTCCCATTGGCTGAGGTCTCACAGCGCATGTCCTTGATAAAATCGGGAAAGCTCACCGCCGAAGGGCAGCGGTCGTAGCAAAGCCCGCAGGTAAGACAGGACCAGATGTCCTCTTTAATGGCAGGCGAGTCGAGATTACCCGAGGCTGCGGCGTTGGCTATGGCGCGGGGGGAAAATTCCTTTCCCGTCAACGCCAGGGGACAGGCCGAGGAGCATTTTCCGCAGTCCTGACAGACGTAGATATTGTGGGCTCGACTGATCGCGGCCGCCGACCGTGGGGAAAGAGTGACTTCCCTGGCACGGCTTGCGACCTCAACCGGGGTTTTGCCAAGCTCGGCGATCCTGTTTCTAAAAGCCGTGAGATAGTCGAGCATTTCCCTGTGCTGCTCGGGATTAAAGGAAGCAAAACCGAGCCGTTCCTCTCCCAGTCCGAGAAGGTTAAGAATGCCCCGGGTGTCCTCGATGTTAGTCTGGGCAACTTTTGTGCCTATGCCGTAGCGGCAGGCCCCGGCTTCGCAGCCCAAAAGCACCACCCCGTCGGCCCCGGTCTCGAAGGCCTTAAAGAGCAGCGCCTTGGTAATGCGGCCGCTGCACGGGATTCTTATCATGCGGATTTCAACGGGCAGGGGCGCAAGGGTGTCCTGAAGCCTCTGATAGGCTGCATGCGGGCTCCAGTTGCACAAAAAAAGAACTATTTTCAGATCGTTATTCATTGTGGACTATTTCTTCTATGGCCTGTTCGAGTAAGCGCCGTTCACGATAGGGACTGTCGGCCGCACCCGAGGGGCAAACCGAAATGCAGTTGCCGCAGCCCTTGCAAAGGGCCTCGTCTACAACGGCGTAGCCCGAGCGCGGAGGACTGTTTGTATGAAAACTGATGGCCTTGTAGGGGCAAACCTTTACGCACCGGCCGCAGCCTCTGCAAAGGTCCCGGTCGATGGAAACGGTATAGCCCTTGTTTTGCCTCGGACCACGAGGCATGACGGTTGCCGCGAGGATGCCGGCCGCCTCGCCTTTTAACCGGTCGGAGACGTTAACGCCCGGCGGACTGGCGAGTAAAAGTCCGGATATAGAGGTCGCGCCCGGAACGAAAAAGGGAATACCAAGGCGCCCCTTTGACTGCATGCAGTATTCGAACTCATGGGGGGGCATGTCCGGGTGGGGCATGTAGGCGATGCTCTTTCGGGCTCTTTCCCCAAGAATCACGGCCCCGGCGCTGAAAACCTGGTGTGTGGAGTCCTCCATGCCGACAACAACCTGAAAGTCACCGACCGTGCCCTTAAGAGACCTGGCGCAGGAGCCCGGAAAGGCATGGACGTTTTCATAATGGTGGGAAACGGCAAGAGGTCTATCGCGGCTTCCAAACAAAAACACTTCCATGCCCATCTGGCCCAGGGTCTGGGCGCTTCGAAGCGCGGCTTCGGATTCGCCGATAACGGCCGTCGTAAAATTGTACTGCCTGGCCGGAGTGGGCAGGGATTTAAGCATTGCCGTTCTCTTAATGGATCTTTGCAGCAGCCCCTGAAAGCGGCTTAGGGCAAGAGCGCGGTTGGAGCCCAAAAGTGCGAGAGCTTCCCCTCTGATATTGCAGGTTTCGGCCATGGCCCGTGGAACGCCCGTTCCCTGGAACAGGGCGGTCTTTAGCCTGCTGCGCTGGTCGGTGCAAGCTCCGCACATAAGATCGAGCGGGCAGCAGACGCAGGAAGCCAGGACAAAACGGGTCAGTCCCTTTTCGCGAATCGTTCGCAGTATTGCGGCCGCGCCTTCGGGGGTGCAGGCCGAAGGAATCGAGTCGGCATGCTCGACCAGAGCGTTTTGGGGCAGATAGGAGATCATGGTGTCGAGTTCAGCGTCCCAGCCCAGTGAATCGTTGCACCGGCACACGAAGACCCCGATTCGAAGCTTTGAGGCCAGTTGCGGCTCGGGAGGCGAAAACATAATGCCTCCGCCCTTTAGCCTTCCGGTGCTCTCGCCCAGAAGGAGGGCCGTCTGGGCCGCCGCGGCAAACCCTCGCTCCATCATGGCGAAAACGTCCGGACGGATCGCCTTGGAACTGTAGGCGCGGATAACGTCTTCACCCTTTACGCTGGGGGCTGCGGCCGGGTCGGTAATAATTACCACCCCGGCATGCTCAATTTCCTCGCAGGCCTCATCGGCCTGGTAGACCGCATTTGCCGAGGAACAGGCCACGAGGCACTGGCCGCACTCGGAACAAACTCCGCACTGCAAGCACCTGGAGGCCTCCGAGCGCGCCTGTTCCTCGCTAAGCCCGAGGACCACCTCGGTTGAAAGCTGGAGCCGGGAGGCAGGGTTGCGCTCGGATGTGATCGCCCGCGCACACGAGGCCATCTCGGGGTTTATCTCCGGGTAGTCACGATTTTTGGGCCGGCAAAAAGCGCACTCTTCCTCAGCTTCCCGGCCCGCAAGAAACCTGTGAACCCCCTTTGCGGCGGCCCTGCCCGAGGCCATGGCCGAAACCACCGTCGAAGGGCCGCTTACACCGTCGCCGGCCGCGAAGATTTTGCCCACGCGGGTTTCCCCGTTTTCCCCAACCCGTATAAGGCCCGCAACCGTGGTGAAGGCTTCCCCGTAGCCGCCCCAAATGGCGGGAGTGGACATCTGGCCGATAGCTACCACGGCCCGTTCGAATTCGACCTCGACGGATTTTCCCCCCTTGGCCGCAACGGGCCATGGAATTCCATTCTTATCGGGGGGTCCCGGAACGGTTGGCACAAACCGGATCGCCTTTAGCTTGCCGGCCTCGCCTAGAAACTGGGCCGCCCTAAGGCTTGTCTTTACAGCTATGCCTTCTTTTGCCGCCTCTTCGACCTCGTGTTCGTCGGCGGGAATCAACCCGCCCGGAAACCAGGAGAAAAGCGTAACTTCAGCGCCAAGGCGAGCCAGGGTTCGCGCGGCTTCAAAGGCCGAATTACCGTCTCCGATAACCGCTGTCTTTCCGGGCGCCGAGGTGATGTCTCCCCGGTTAACCGAGGCGAGAAAGGATACGCAACCCAGTACGCCTTCGAGATCTTCTCCGGGGGCTCCGATTTTTTTATCTTCCCAGAGTCCGGTGGCCAAAATAACGGAGGCAAACTCCTCGCCCTGCCGGGCATTGAACTCGGTTCCCAGGTGAAACTGCACTCCCAGTTCCCGAAGATAATCAATTTCCCGGTCGATAACGCTTCGGGGCAACCGGTGCGCTCCGATTCCATAGCGCAAGAGCCCCCCGGGGGCCTTTTCCTTTTCAAAGACGGTAACCCTGTATCCCAGGCGCACAAGATCGGAGGCCGCGGCCAGTCCCGCGGGACCCGAACCCACGACAGCCACCTTTTCTTTTCGGCTCTTTACCGCTTTGAGCCTGAAAGGGGAAGCGGGGGCGCTGTCGGCTACGAACCGTTTGATATCGCGTATGGCCAGGGGTTCGTCTATAGCGCTTCTACGGCATGCGGCCTCGCAGGGATGGGTGCAAACCCTGCCGCATATACCGGGTAAAACGTTGTCCCTGCGAATCAATTCGAGGGCCTCCCCATAGTTTCCCGCCCGGGTAAGGGCCATGTAGCCCTGTACGTTTACTCCAAGCGGGCAATTTGCCTGGCAAAGAGGAGTCATGCGCTTGTCGATTACAGGCCGTCCGGGAAGAGCATGCCTGCCGCCATATTTTAGCGCCTTTTTGCCGTCCGGGCCGATGGCGGGGCAGGCCTCGGAGCAAAGACCGCACAGCGTGCACTTCTCGGCGTCTATGTAGGTGGGCGCCTTTGTGTAACGGATCGAAAACCCTTGAGGGGTATGCTTTATAGACTTTACGCCGGCGGGAAGTATAAGCCTTGTCCTGGGGTTTCGAAGAATTCTTAGAAGCCCGGGGCGCATGGCGTAGTTAAATCCTACCCCCGAGTCCATTTTCCAGGCTTGGGATGCGAGCTTTTCATTTAGATCGGCTGCTTGGTCGATCAGCGTGACCGGTATCCCCATCTCGCCCAGCTTGTTGGCCGCGGCGATTCCGGCAGGCGTTGCGCCTATTATGCACACCTTTTGGAGGCGTTCCCTGGGGTCTTTCATCAGTTAGCCCTGTTCCGTTTTCTAAAGCCTTGCCGCGGCTTTTTTGGTTCTTGCCTTGAGCATCGCCTGGCCTAAATCATAACCCTTGTTGAAGGCGGCAATGTTTGTCTTCTCGGTTCCCTTTGGAACCGAAGAGGCCACAGAGGAAAGCATCCCCTCAAGAGAGACCGCCCCGGTAACCGATGTGACAAAGCCCAGCATGACGATATTGGCCATCATCTTTCGGCCCAGTTCTTCGGCCATGCGCGTGGCGGGAACGGGGAAGACATCCCCGGGGGCCGAATCGAGCGAGCGCACCATATCCTGATCGATTATCAGTATGCCGTCGTCTTTGAGCGTGTGGCGATATTTATCGTAGCCGCCCTGCGACATGCAGACGAGAATATCGGCATGGCGCACGTAAGGGTAATGGATTTGCTTATCCGATACGATCAACTGAGCGCTGCAGGCCCCGCCGCGCGCCTCCGGCCCGTAGGACTGCGTAAAACTTGCCTCCAGGTGGTCGGAGAGGCTGGCGGCCAGACCCATCACCTGGCCCGCAAGCACAATGCCCTGTCCTCCAAGGCCGGTTATAACGATTTCTTTTCTCACGACTCCTCACTCACTAGTCACAATTTACTGATTTATAATTATCGGCATAGGTAGGTCTGTCGTATTCGACGAACTTGCCAAGAGTTATCCCCTGTTCCATATCGAGAATGGTCTCGGCGGGGTTTGCGCCGTTTTTGATTATGGCCTTTTCCTGGTAGACTTTTAGCAAATCGCTGTTTTTGAGCTTGTTTTTGCGTCCGTAGCCGGTAGGGCAGGGGGCAAGCACCTCGATAAAGGAAAAGCCAGTGTGGGTAAGGGCCTCCGATATCGACTGGGTAAGATCGCGCGTATGAAGCATAGTCCAGCGGGCGATGAAGGTGGCCCCGCAGGCGTAGGCCAGAAGCGGCAGGTTGAAGGGTCCTTCGGGGTTTCCGCGCTGGGTGGTGGAAGTCTTGGCCAGGTGAGGGGTGGTCGCGGCGGCCTGCCCGCCGGTCATGCCGTAATTGAGATTGTTTACGCAGATGACCGTAAGATCCATATTGCGCCGGGCGGCGTGGATGAAGTGATTGCCCCCGATGGCAAAAAGATCTCCGTCGCCGCTAAAGACAACAACCGTTAGTTCCGGGTTGGCAAGCTTCATTCCTGTTGCAAAAGGAATCGCCCTGCCGTGGGTGGTGTGGTAGGAATCAAGGTTGACATAGCCCGCGCCTCTTCCCGAACAGCCAATGCCCGAGACAACCGCCGTCTTCATGGGGTCGGTTCCCATCGAGCTTATAGCGATCAAGGAGGAGGAAAAAACCGTACCGATCCCGCAACCCGGGCACCAAATGTGGGGTATTCGGTCCGTTCGAAGCATTCCGTCCAGAGGATGTTTTTGTGTCGTAGCGGCGTTCATTAAAAAATCCTGGTCAAATCGTTAGATTGCAAAGGTCAAAGGGAGCTTGCGGGCCAAGCGCTCCCATGGCGGAAAGGTTCGCCCCGCGATCGTCTTTTCAGCTCCCGGACGCCTGTTTTTTTATCTTTTCGAGTATCTCTTCGGGCGTGATGGCAGAGCCTCCCGCATGGCCGATAAGAAGAGCAGGGGCCTTGCCTTCCGAGCACCTTTGGACTTCCAGGTGAATCTGGCCCAGGTTAAGTTCGACCGTGATGAGACATTTTACGCGTCGGGCAAGCTCTCGAATCATATCTTCCGGGAAAGGCCACACCGTTAGCAGCCTGAGCAAACCCGCCTTTATGCCCTGCTCTCGCGCTTCGTCAACGGCTGCCTGAGAGCTGCGCGAACTGATCCCGTAGGATACAATCGCGATGTCGGCATCTTCGAGCCTGTACTTTTCGACCTGAATGATCTTATCGAGGTTTCGGCGAATCTTGCCCGTAATGCGCTCCATCATCTCAGCCTGAGCCTCGGCCGTCATCACGGGGTAGCCTCTTTCATCGTGGGTGAGGCCCGTAAAGTGCACCATGTACCCCTCGCCCGCATGGGCCATGGGCGCCACCCCGTTTGGTCCCGGATGAAAAGGCTTGAACCGGTCTTTTCTCCCCTTGGGACGAGGCCGGGACTGAAGCTTAATTTTAGAGGCGTCCGGTATGATCACCCTCTCGCTCAGGTGCCCCACAATCTCGTCGGCCATAACCAGTACGGGAACCCGGTAGGTCTCGCTCAGGTTAAATGCCGTGATGGTCTGATAGAAAATCTCCTGGGGCGAGGAGGGGGCAAGGGCTATGATCTCGTAATGGCCGTGGGAGCCCCACCTGGCCTGCATCATATCGCCCTGGGCTCCAAGGGTGGGCAGTCCTGTCGAGGGCCCGGCCCGCTGCACGTTTACAAGCACGCAAGGGGTCTCCATCGCAATCCCGAGGCCGATGTTTTCCATCATCAGGCTAAATCCGGGTCCCGAAGTGGCCGTCATGCTCTTTACCCCGGCACACGAGGCGCCAATAATTGCCGCCATGGCGCTTATTTCGTCTTCCATCTGGATAAAATGGCCTCCGACTCCGGGAAGTCTTTTGGACATATGCTCGGCTATTTCGGTTGCCGGAGTTATGGGGTAGCCGGCAAAAAAGCGGCAACCCGCAGCCAGTGCGCCTTCCGCGCAGGCCACGTCGCCATTGAAAAAATGCTCTCCGCTCAAAACCGCAGATTCCATAAAAAACTCACTTGCTCGAAAGCTCTCAAATCGGTTGGGCCGGGGCTTCAACCGAAAAAATGGCAAAATCGGGGCAGACCGCCTCGCAATAGTGACAGTTTACACATAAATCGGGCTGCTTAACCGCCGGGGGATGATACCCCTTGCTGTTAAAACGGCTGGAAGCTTCCAGCACGTCCCTTGGGCAATAATCGATGCAGTAGCCGCACCCCTTGCACCGGTCCTCTATTATGTGGACCACCCCCCGGGTTATGACTATCTCGTCGCTATCGAGGGGAACTCGCCAAAATTTCATTTTTTATCCTCTGTAAACATAGTGTGCGCTATAATTAAACATTCCTATCGTGCAATTTCAAGAGCAAGTCAAGACAAATGATGCCGACCGAGAGGTCAAAATAGGTCTTGGGGGGTTAAATTTTAAGGGGGTAAGGCAAAAGTTGGTAAAAATTGATGCGAAAAAATGGGGCCAGTTGTTAAAATCTTCGTTTTAAATAGGAAAAAGGGTTGTTCTTCCGGTCATTTCGGTGCCGGGTCCCAGTTTTTGAGCAGGTCAAAACCGCAGGCTTTCGCATTTTGGTCCCTAAATATCGGGTTTTGATTGCGGGGGGTGGGGCGATGAGTGCGGTGCGCTGTGGCGCCTTTGAAAGGCGATTGCGGTCCGAAAGGTCAATTTTGGAGCTTCCGTTAATCTTTGATAGAGTGTATATGGCAATACAAATAAGAGATTTTCATAATTGCATGATTTGTGAAAGAGAACATGGTTATTCTTGGAGTTGAAACATCCTGCGACGAGACCGCGGCCGCGGTCGTCCGGGATGGAAAAGAGATATTGTCGGGCGTTATAGCCAGCCAGGTACCGGTCCATGCCCCCTTTGGGGGAGTCGTGCCAGAGCTTGCCTCCAGAAAGCACCTCGAATACATCATCCCGATAATCGAAAAGGCTCTCTTCGACTCGGGCATTGCCGCGGGGGAGATAGACGCGGTTGGCGTTACTCGTGGTCCGGGGCTTGTGGGGGCGCTTCTGGTAGGTTTGAGCGCTGCAAAGGCAATGGCCTATGCCCTGCGTAAGCCCCTCATTGGGGTAAATCATCTGGACGGCCATATCGAGGCGGCCTTTCTTTCCGAGAACATGCCGCAGGAGCCCTTTATCTGCCTTGTCGTCTCCGGGGGACATACCGCTCTCTATAAGGTGGAACCCGAAAAGGGCAACGTTCTGCTGGGGGCAACCCGAGACGATGCGGCTGGGGAGGCTTTCGACAAGGTGGCAAAGATCCTTTCGATAGGTTATCCCGGAGGAGTCGCGATCCAAAACCTTGCCCTCGGCGCCAACCCCAAAGCCATTCATTTTCCTCGTTCGCGCTTCGATAAGGATTCTCTGGAATTTAGCTTTAGCGGTTTAAAAACCGCGGCCGCCAATTTCGTGCGCTCAAACCACCTGTCGGCCGAAGGGGGTAAGGGGTCGGAGAGCCTCCTTAAAGACTTCGCGGCCAGTTTTCAGGAAGCCGTGGTGGATGTGCTGGTGGAAAAGAGTATTCTTGCCGCTAAGCAGTGCGGGCTTTCAAGCATTGCGGCAGTAGGGGGGGTGGCGGCAAACTCCAGGCTGCGGGAGCGGCTGGGGCAGGCCGTCCTGGCGGAAAATCTTCACCTCTATTTGCCGCCCGTAAAGTTTTGCACCGATAATGCGGTCATGATAGCCGCGGCGGCCTACCGCACCTGGCAGCGTTTGGGCCCTCAGGCCGGAATGCTCGATATTGACGCCTTTTCGCGCTAGCGTGCTCTGCCTGGAATGTAAAATGGCCGATTTTCAAACACCCGCCGAATACTTTCAAAACAGAGGGACTCGCCCGCTAAAGCATTTCGGACAGCATTTCCTAGCCCAGCCCGCAACGGCGCTAAAGATTGTCGAAAGCGCTCAAATCGAAGCAGACGATGCCGTCGTTGAAATCGGTCCCGGTCTTGGAGCCCTTACCCGTTTTATAATCGGGAAGGGGGAAAGTTTTCACCTGGTCGAGGTCGATCGGGCAATGGTAGAGTATTTGACGCAGCGAACGAGTGCGGAAAACACAACGATCTACCGCCAGGACGCTTTATCTTTTGACTTCCAAAGTATTTCGAGCACTCTTAAAAAACGTCTGGTGGTCCTTGGCAACCTTCCCTACAATATCAGCTCTCCGCTGCTCTTTAGACTCCTTGAAGATTTTCCCGCCATCGACCGGGCGGTTTTTATGGTTCAAAAGGAGGTGGGCATCCGTTTTGCCGCTTCTGCGGGTTCGAAGGACTACGGAGTGCTCTCGGTGCTTCTGGGAGTTTACTCCAGGGTTGCAAAGCTTTTCGTCGTCGGCCCCGGTCAGTTCCACCCGCCTCCTAGAGTGGATTCCATGGTTTTGCGAATAGATTTTTTTAAGAGAGCTCCCGAGGGACCGGGTTTTGAATTTTTAAGAAAACTGGTAAGCAAAGCCTTCCAGCAGCGTCGAAAGACCCTGGCCAACAGTCTGTGCGGCGTCTTCGGTCTATCTTCCGAGGTGTTACAGAAGGCTTTCGAGGCTGCCGGGATCGATCCCAAAAGGCGTGCGGAAACCCTCTCACCCCATGAATTCCTCGTTCTTGCCCGGTTGATCTCCCAAGCCATTTAAAGAGTTTCCTCTCAGGGTGCGAGCAGTATCTGGATATCGCATACATTGGTTTTGGTCGGGCCTGTTCGAACCAATCCCGCGCAGGCATCAAGAAAATGATAGGAGTCGTTGTTTCGGAGAAAGTCCTCGGGATTAAGACCGGCAAGTTGGGCGCGCGCAAGGAGGCTCGAGGATGCAAAGGCCCCGGCGGCGTCGGTTGGCCCATCGGTGCCGTCGGTTGAAGCCGAGAAAAAGAGGAGCCCTTCGGCGTCTTTGGGCGAGCGTTGGAGAGCGGCAAGAAAGGCCAGGGCCATCTCCTGGTTGCGCCCGCCTTTGCCGGTTCCTCTAAGTGTCACGGTGGTCTCGCCGCCCAGCAGGACGCAAGCCGGCCTTTGGAGGGGGAAGCCCCACGAAGCGATGTCCTTGCCAATGCCCAAAATCATGAGCGCGGCCTCTTTTGCCTCTCCGGTAAGCCTCGAGGTTAAAACAAGGGCGGCGTAACCCAGTTGCTGCGCACGCGCCTTGCCGGCGAAAAGCGCCTGCCGGTTGGTGCCGATTAGAAAGTTCTTTGTCCGTGTAAAGATCCGGTCTCCGGGCTTGGGTGTTTCAGGCTGCTTGCCGGAGGCTCCCGACCTCAAATAGTGCAAAATGTTTCGGGGGATTTGGTCTTCCAACCCGTAGCGCCGGATAATTTCGATGCAGTCGTTAAATGTGGTCGGATCGGCGACCGTAGGGCCCGAGGCTATCGCGTCCGGATCGTCTCCGATAACGTCGGATAAAATAAGCGAGACCACGGTCGCAGGGGCCAAAGCTTTAGCCAGTTGCCCGCCCTTAATAGCCGAAAGGTGCTTTCGAACGCAGTTTATCTCCTGGATCGTGGCGCCGCAGGAGATAAGTAACTTAGTGGTCTCCATCTTTTCTGCGAGGGAAAGCCCCTGGCGGGGTGCGCAAAGGGCGGCCGATCCGCCTCCGGAAATGAGAACCAGCGCCAGAGTCCTCTCATCGGCATCTTGCCCCAGGGCTAAAAAACGTTTAGCGGCAATGGTCGAGCGCCGGTCGGGCAGGGGATGTCCGCATTCAAGGATTGAAACCCCGGAGAGGTTTTCCGCGCATCCTTGCTTTACGGCGACAAGGCCTCGGGTTATTCGTCCGCCAAGAATCTTTTCGACCCCCAGGGCCATTCGGGCGGCCGCCTTGCCCATTCCCAAAAGCAGGACCTGTTCGAATTGGTCCAGACAAATGCGCGCCTCTTCACAGTCGGTTCGGACGACAAGGTCTGAAGCCTCCAGCGACAGGCAGCGGCCCATCATGGCGAGAGGATCGACGCGGCGCAGAGCTGCCTGGAAGATTAAGTTTGCGTCCTCTAAGGCTTTTTGCCAATTTAAATCCACGTTTAAAGTTTCCTTGTCTGTTTAAGGGGAAACATTTTGTGAAAAAGCCGTATAAATGAAATTGTAACAAAATTTTTTTCTGTCCTGATAAAATAGACAATATATCTTGTCTTTTGACAATTATAGTGTATGAAAGGAACCCCAAAGTGGGATTGTACATAAATTTGATATGGATTTTAAACGAGGGATAAACGTGCGAGCCAGGTTTTTATGTGCGATTGCGCTTTTTGCGCTTCTGTTTTTTCCACTCTACGCCCGGGCAGTGGAGCTTACTTCCCTGGAGCCGCTCATAACCCGTTCGACCCGGTTAATGATTTTTTCCCCCCACCCCGATGATGAAACCCTGGGAGCCGGCGGTCTCATCCAAAAGGTTCTGCGGGCGGGCGGAAAGGTAAAAGTTGTTTTCATGACCAACGGCGACGGCTACCCCGAAGGTGTGGAAGCCGAAGACCACACGGTTCATCCGACTGCGTGGGACTACAATAAATATGGGCAAATTCGCAGGCTTGAAGCCTTGAGCGCAACTACCACCCTGGGGATCAAAACCCGCAACGTGATTTTCCTGGGCTACCCCGATGGGGGCTTGACCGCTCTTCGCGTAAAGTCCTGCGTTCACGTTGACCCCTACAGGTCGCCGTTTACCCGAAAATTTCGCCCGCCTTCCTCCGAGGTCCTCGTCCCCCGCGCCGACTACTGCGCCCGGGATCTCACAAACGAAATGGAAAGGGTTATCCTGCGGTTTCGTCCCACCGTGGTTGCAACGACTGGACCCCTGGACCAGCATCCCGACCACAATTCCACCTATTTTTTTCTTGAAAAGGCGCTGGATCGGTTCAGCCTTAAATACCCCTATCTTAAGCCCATTGTCCTTACGTTCGTGATACATTTTAACGGCTGGCCAGTTAATCAGGAGGTCAGCTCCGGAAACCGCCTCGATCCTCCCCAAGGTTTCCCTGACCACGGGGCAAAGTGGATCGTGCTCAATTTGACCCCAAAGGAAGTTAAGGTTAAACGCAGGGCTCTTATGAAGTACCACTCTCAGATGCTCATAATGAACCGTTTTCTTTTGAGCTTTGACAAGTCCGACGAGCTTTTCATGCAGGATCGCGGACCTGCCTCCGCCGCCGCCGGTTTTCAGATGAGTCAGCCTTAGTGCGTTGTTTCGCAGTCTGTGCTTGCGTTGTTTTTCATCCGGTGCTATTATTAGCGCTTCACATTTGCGGTGGGTGTAGCTCAATTGGTTAGAGCACTGGGTTGTGGCCCCAGAGGCTGTCGGTTCGAGCCCGATCACTCACCCTCCCGGAATTTTAGGAAGACGCCAACTTGCACGATATGCGGGTTGGCGTTTTTTTATTGGTCGAGATCCCCTTAGTCAAGACTTTGGTCAAGATTTCACAAAAAAGACCCTTACTGGTCCTAAATCATGAGGACCCGGAGCAGACCCCGGACCAATGTTGTTGATTCAGGCTCACGCGAAGGCGCGAAAAAAGATATCGAAGAAACACAATGGGAAAGGTGTCGGGATTGACCTGAGCGATCCGGGCTTGAATTAGCCATCGAAGACCAGTGCGAAATCGCACTTTCCCGGGTTCAATTTTCGCGGCTTCGCGTGGGACAAACAGAGCTTAAAGCAACAACCTTGCCGCCGGGAGGGCGCCAGGGACCTAGCGCGGGTTGTTCCAGATAGATGCACCTTATGAGGGTAACGCTTACACAAATACCCTTGCCGATTTTAAAGGCGCCGGCAGCCGTTTCAGAGCCGCCCGCACTGCTTCTTATATGCCTGGGACTTGTAGAGATAGTGATATGAAGATCGGCATCGCCGAGACTTTGTTAAAAATTTGAGCGCACAGGCAGGCCCCAGGGGGTAGTGTGGGATACTTTCGTTGTCCCGCCCCCCGCGTCATCGGCCCACCGTCAAGTCAAGTTTGGTTCAGGACAGACTATATCGGCTATAAGGACTTTTTTAGCGAAAGTCTTTCCGTAAGCTTTTTTGCAACCCCGTCGGGTACCAGTCCGGCTACATCGCCTCCCGAGCGCACCACTTCCTTTATAATTCTCGAACTGATGTATATCCAGCGCATTCCGGTCATTATGAATGCCGTTTCGATTTCGGGGTTTAGCTTGCGATTCATAAGGGCCATCTGGAACTCATATTCAAAATCGCTAACAGCCCTTAAACCCCTCACAATAGTCGTAGCGTTAAGGGATTGAACGTAATCGACCAGGAGTCCGTTAAGAAGTTCCACCTTTACGCGATCCCTTAGAGGATGGTCGGACAGGGACTCCTTTATCATCTCATAGCGTTCGTTGGCGGAAAAAAGCGGTTCCTTGCCAACGTTTACCGCAATGGCAATGATAACCGTGTCAAACATCTTCAAGGCCCGCTCCAGCAGGTCGATGTGGCCGTTTGTGATAGGATCGAACGATCCGGGATATACCGCTACGCTGGACATCTTTTCTCCTGCTCCCTTTAGTGTGACTCCTCAGATCGTGTATAGATCGAGATCAAGGTGTCGCCGTATCTTCGCTCGCGGTAGACTTGCCATGCCGAAGGCAAAAGCGGTTCCTGCCGGTCCTTGACGTGGCGTTCGGCAATCACGAGCGCGCCCGCGCGCGCAACCGGGCCGATATCGGCTAAAGTTTTCTCGACATATCCTTTTCCGTAAGGCGGGTCCAAAAAGACGAGGTCGAAGAGCTGCTTTTCGGCTTCCAGGCGGTGGAGGGCCGACCGGGCATCGGCCCGGATTATGCGGGTTTTATCCCTAACACCGCACAGTTCAATATTGGCTCGAATGAGACCCAGGCTTTCCGTGCCGTTATCGACAAAACAGCAAAACTTCGCGCCACGGCTAAGGGCTTCGAGGCCAAAAGCCCCTGTGCCCGCGAAAAGGTCAAGCACCAGAGCTCCGCCAACATGCTCGCCTATTATGCTAAAGACCGCTTCCCTAACCCGGTCGATGGTCGGACGAATCCCGCGGGTAACGGGCGAGTTGATGCGCCGTCCTTTGAAACCGCCGGCGATGATGCGCATTTTTTCCTACAATCGCTTGCTTTTAAGCAGAAACTCCGCGATTTGCACCGCGTTTGTAGCCGCGCCCTTGCGAATGTTATCGGCAACCACCCACATTGCAAGACCGTTTTCGACCGAGGGGTCGATGCGAATCCTTCCGACCAGGGTTTCGTCACGGCCCGCCGCATCAAGCGCCACAGGATAAGAGCCCTTCGAAAGATCGTCTACAACCTTTACCCCGGGCGCATCCTCAAGGAGCCGGCGAACCTGTTCGGGGGAAACAGGCTTTTCGGTCTCGATGTTTATCGACTCCGAATGGCCGTAGAAGACGGGAATCCTGACGGTTGTCGCGCAAACCCGAATGCGCGAATCTGAAAATATTTTCCGCGTCTCGTTAACCATCTTCATCTCTTCTTCGCTGAAGCCGTTATCAAGGAAAGGGCCGATTTGCGGAAAACAGTTAAATGCAATCTGGCGGGGATAAATCTCCCTTACGGCCTCCCGGCCGTTCATAATGTCGCGGACCTGGTTTTTAAGCTCCTCTATGGCCCTTTTGCCCGTGCCCGAAACGGCCTGAAAGGTCGTAACGACGATGCGCCGGATGCCCGCCGCATCGTAAATGGGCTTTAGAGCCACAACCATCTGGATTGTCGAACAGTTGGGGTTGGCTATAATCCCGGAATGGGTGAGGGCGGCCTCGGGGTTTACCTCCGGAACTACCAAAGGGACCTCTTTATCCATGCGCCACGCATTGGAGTTGTCGATCACCACGGTTCCGGCCCGAGCGGCTACGGGGGCAAATTTTTTGCTGGTAGAGCCTCCGGCTGAAAAAAGCGCCAACTGGACGTCTTTAAAGGAATCTTCGACCAGTTCCTCAACGGGAACTTCAACACCTCGAAAGGGCAGGGTTTTACCGACCGAACGAGCCGATGCGAGCAGCTTTAGCCTGCTTACGGGAAAATTCCTCTCCTCAAGGACTTTTATCATCAGGTTGCCGACCGCCCCTGTGGCTCCAACGACGGCAACCTTCAAGCCATTTTGTTCCATGTCTTTGAGAACCTCTTCTCGGTGAGCGGTTGATTAGCAATGGGTGCCGCGGAACCTATTTCCGGAAAAAAGCCGCTGTTTACCAAGCGCCGGGACAAAACCCCGCAGCACCCCCATGAGCTAAAGCACCGCTCCAATTATTGCGCAATATATTTTGCCACCAGATCTCCGACCTCGGAGGTCGAGTAACCCATATGCCCCGCGGACATGCTCTTGAGGTCCTTTTCGACCACTTTCTTTATCGCATTTTCGATAAGCGCGGCCGCCGAGGTTTCCCCAAGGTGTTCGAGCATCATTTGAGCCGCTCCGATTGCCGCAACGGGGTTGATGATGTTTTTGCCGGTGTATTTAGGGGCAGATCCGCCAATGGGTTCAAACATCGAAACTCCGGCCGGGTTAATGTTGCCGCCCGCGGCAATTCCGAGGCCGCCCTGAATCATTGCGCCCAGATCGGTTATGATGTCGCCAAACAAATTGTCGGTTACGATGACGTCGAACCACTCGGGATTTTTGATCATCCACATGCAGATGGCGTCGACATGGACGTAGTCGGTCTCAATATCGGGATACTCTTTAGCCACATCGTTAAAGGCGCGCAGCCACAGATCGAAGGCGTAGGTGAGCACGTTTGTCTTACCGCACAAGGTCAGTTTTTTACGGTTGTTGCGTTTTCGGCAGTAATCGAAGGCGAATCGGATGCATCGCTCCGCGCCAAGCCTTGTATTGATCGATTCCTGCACCGCGACCTCGTTAGGGGTGCCCTTGCGCAAAAAACCACCCGCTCCCGCATAGAGTCCTTCGGTGTTTTCGCGAACCACCACAAAGTTTACCTCCTCGGGGCCCTTGTCCTTTAAAGGCGTTTCCACGCCCGGATAAAGTATTACGGGTCTTAGATTTACGTACTGGTCCAGCCGGAACCTCAGCTCCAGCAAAAGCCCCTTTTCCAGTATTCCGGGTTTGACATCGGGGTGGCCTATGGCGCCAAGAAGTATCGCGTCGAATTTGCGCAGTTCTTCGAGGGTAGCCTCGGGAAGGATCTCTCCGGTTTTAAGATAGCGCTCGCCTCCAAGGTCGAAGTGAGTCTTTTGGGTTGTAAACCCAATTTTTTTCGACGCTGCATCCAATGCCTTGAGGGCTTCATTTACAACTTCCGGGCCTGTTCCATCTCCGGGAATAACTGCGATGCGGTAATTTTTTGCCATTTGATACCCTCTTTTAGTAAAGATGTAGAATTAAAATGTGTAAGCCTGTAATTTTTAAATATTGCTTCCTAACTGTTCCTTAACGTATTCCATCAATCCGCCGGCCTTTATAAGCTTTTGCATGAAAGGGGGGATGGGCTGGGCCGCATACTCTTCCTTCTTGGTAAGATTGCGGATAAGACCGGAATCCAGATCGATTTCGAGTTCATCTCCGCTCTCAATGCGTTCGGCGCCTTCGGGGCACTCGAGGATCGGCAGTCCCATGTTGAGGGCGTTGCGGTAGAAGATCCTGGCAAAGCTGTGAGCTACAACACAAGCGACCCCCGCGGCCTTAATCGATATGGGGGCGTGCTCGCGCGAGGAACCACAGCCAAAGTTTTTGCCCGCGGCAATAATATCTCCCGCCTTTACCCTGGATGCGAACTGCGCATCGGCATCCTCCATGCAATGGGAGGCAAGGGCCGCCGGATCGATGGTGTTAAGGTAGCGGGCCGGGATGATGGCGTCCGTATCGATGTCGTTTCCAAACTTCCAAGTTTTTCCTGTGATTTTCATCAGCTCAAAACCTCTTCTGGATGCGCTATGCGTCCGAGGACGGCGGAAGCTGCCGCAACCGCGGGATTGCTCAGGTAGACCTTGCTTTCCACATGTCCCATGCGGCCGACGAAGTTGCGGTTTGTGGTTGCAACCGCCGACTCCCCGGGAGCCAGAATGCCCATGTGGCCGCCAAGGCATGGACCGCAAGTGGGCGTGCTAACCGCGGCCTCGGCCTCGATAAAGGTCTCAAGCAAGCCTTCTTCCATCGCTTCCATGTAAATCAGCTGGGTTGCGGGTATGACCATGCAGCGCACTCCACGGGCAACCTTTCTGCCCTTGAGGATCTTCGCGGCAACGCGCAGGTCTTCAAGACGCCCGTTGGTGCAAGAGCCTATTACCACCTGGTCTATCGGAATGTTTCCGATTTCGGTGACCTGTTTTACGTTTTCAGGCGAGTGGGGCAGGGCCACCACCGGCTCCAAATCCGAGATGTCCCATTCATGGACAGCTTCGTAGCTCGCCCCGGAGTCGCTTTTATAAAATTTGTATTCCCTTTTGGCCCTTGTATTTACATAGCTCTCGGTGATCGAATCGGGGGCTATAAGGCCAACCTTTGCCCCGGCCTCGATGGCCATGTTGCACATCGAAAAGCGATCCGACATGGAAAGGGTGTCTATTACTTCGCCTTCGAATTCCATTGCCTTGTATCTGGCTCCGTCAACGCCGATTTTTCCGATGGTATAAAGAATGAGGTCCTTGCCGCCGACCCAGGGCTTAAGCTTTCCACGGAAAATAAATTTTATGGAATGAGGGGTTTTAAACCAAATTTTTCCCGTTATCATCGCAGCGGCCAGATCGGTGCTCCCCACGCCTGTTGCAAAGGCTCCAAGAGCTCCATAAGTGCAGGTGTGGCTGTCGGCCCCGATGACGACATCTCCTGGAAGAACGAGCCCCTGTTCGGGCAAAAGGGCATGTTCGACTCCCATGCGGCCAACTTCGAAATAGTTTTTGAGATCGAACTCTTTTGCAAAGTCTCGAAGCATTTTGGCCTGCACGGCCGAGGCGATATCCTTGTTGGGCACGAAGTGATCGGGAACAAAACAGACCCGCTCGCGGTCGAATACCTTTTTAGCTCCGGATCTTTTGAACGCATCGATTGCAAGAGGTGCCGTAATGTCGTTTCCCAGTGCGAAATCGACCCGTACTTCCACAAGTTCGTCGGGGAAGACTTCCGACTTTCCGGCGTGATCGGCCAGGATCTTTTCACTCATAGTTTTTTGCATCTATTTTACCTTCATTTCCGGTCATTGCCAGGTTTAACCAGTTCGGCGACAGGCTTTTGCTCCTCTAAGGAGTTCTCAACAGTAGACTCGCCCGCCTGCGGCTCAAGGGGGCCTGTCTTTTTGCCTTTGCCCGTGATCTTCCAGACCGTCCATCGGAGGGGGCCCGAAAGAGTGTAGACAAACAGGGTTAAAAAGAGCGTAAGCTGAGGGGATACCGCAATTACGCTTACAATTACAATAACGCCAAAGACCACCGAAGAAGGACGGGCCTTAATGATCTCAATGTCTTTAAAGCTGTTAAAAGGCATTGTGCTGATCATAAGGGAGCCCAGCACATAGGTCATGGTAAGCAGTACGGGCCCGATCACAGGGCCGTGTACGGCCAGCGGCCAATAGTGTATGAAAAGCACCGTCGTGGCTATCATGGTCGCACCGCCCGGAATGGGCAGACCGACGAAATACTTCTTGCTCGAGGTTTCCGCCTGGACGTTGAAACGGGCGAGGCGAAGCGCCCCGCAGGCAACGAAAACAAAGGCGGCAAGCCAGCCGACCCGTCCATAGGGTTTTAGCGCCATAAGGTAGATCATAAGCCCCGGGGAAACACCGAAGGCCACCAGATCGGCAAGCGAGTCGTATTCGACTCCGAAGCGGCTGGAGGTTCCCGTAAGCCTGGCCACCTTGCCGTCGAGAATATCGAAAACACAAGAGGCCAGAACCGCGATAGCCGCAATCTGGAAATCGCCGCTTATGGACTTGACGATTCCGAAAAAGCCGCTCAAAAGGTTCGCCGTGGTAAATAGATTGGGCCAGATGTGCGTCCCGCGGAAAACCTCGCCTTCCTTGCGCCATCTTTTCCGGCGCGAACGCCTCTTCTTTACGGCTTCAATCTGCATAAGACTGTTTCTCCCGCATAGACACGGTTGCCCTGGAAAACCTCGATCTCGCTGTCTTCGGGCACATAGACGTCCATCCGGGAACCGAAGCGGATCATGCCAAAGCGTTCGGTCTGAAGCACCCGGTCGCCGATTTTGGGCCAGCACACGATGCGCCGCGCTATCAATCCGGCTACCTGAGTGATCACTACGTCAAGGCCCGAATTGGATTTTATCCAGAGCCAGTTCTGTTCGTTTTCCTCGCCGGCCAGTTCATGGTTGGCGGCCAGATAGCGACCCTTCCTGTAGTGCAACCCCTCGAGGGAACCCGAAACGGGTATCCGGTTGACATGGACATCGAAGACGGACATGAAGATGCTGATCTTCATGGCCGGCTTGTCAAGAAACCTAACCGAGGCAACCTTCTTTACAGAAATAATGCGCCCGTCGGCCGGGGATACGACGTCGTTTTCTCCCGCGTTCGACACCCTTTCGGGGTCCCGGAAAAAGTGCCCGATCAAAAGCGTAACGGCCAGAAGCAGAAGGCAAACAAACGCCCAGCCAAGGACAGCGGCAATAAGGGTGGAAAACATCGCCGCGATTATAAAAGGTATACCTTCCCTTGCAACGGGAATATGCTTTTGCTTTTCCCTGAAATCCCCGACCGACAAAGCGAACTCCTTTATGTTTTAGACCATCTTTACCGCATCGAGAAAAGGCATCATGGAGCGAAGCTTGGCGCCCACCTGCTCGACCAGAAGCGCCTTTTCCCGGTTTCTTATCGACTGGAACATCGGCCGACCCGCCTGGTTTTCAAGAATCCAGTTGCGGGCAAAAGTCCCCGATTGAATATCTTCGAGAATCTTTTTCATCTCGGCTCTTGTCTCATCGGTAATAACGCGCTTTCCGCTGACAAAGTCGCCATACTCGGCCGTGTCGCTGATCGAGTACCTCATGTAGGCAAGACCGCCTCTGTAGATCAAATCCACGATGAGTTTCAATTCGTGCATGCATTCAAAAAAGGCGATCTCAGGCTGGTAGCCGGCCTCCACAAGTGTTGAAAAGCCCGCCTTTATAAGTTCGGACACCCCGCCGCAAAGAACGGCCTGCTCACCGAAAAGATCGGTTTCGGTTTCTTCCTTGAAAGTGGTCTCGATTACGCCCGCGCGCGTTGCGCCGATGCCCGCGGCATAGGCCAGGGCCGTTTGAAGAGCGTTTCCCGACGCGTCCTGATGGATTCCCACAAGGGCCGGAACTCCGGCGCCCCGCACATATTCGCTTCTCACCAGGTGCCCGGGGCCCTTGGGGGCCACCATCACCACGTCGGTTTGTGCGGGGGGAAGAATCTGGCCGTAGTGAATATTAAAGCCGTGGGAGAACAGAAGGGTCTTGCCCGCTCCCATCGAAGGGGCGATATCGTTTCGATAGAGGGCCGCCTGGCCGTGATCGGGGGTAAGCATCTGAATGACATCGGCCTGCTCGGCGGCTTCGCGCGCCGTAACGGGCTTAAAGCCGTCTTCGAGCGCCTTTTCATAGCCCGGTCCCCCCGGCCTTGTGCCAACAACCACCTGAAGGCCCGAGTCGCGCAGATTCTGCGCCTGGGCGTGCCCCTGGCTCCCATAGCCTATGACCGCGATCTTCTTGCCGCGCAAACAGTCCATATTAGCGTCAGTGTCGTAAAAAATTCGCATTAATTTTCTCCTCGATTTTTGATTTGCTTCTCATTTCTTGCTGCGAGCAAGAGCGGCTTTCCCCGTTCGCGCAATCTCCGCTATTCCGATCTGGTCCAAAAGAGCCACGATGGCCGCGATTTTCCCCTCGTTTCCGGTTACTTCGAGCGTATAAAAATGAGGGCTGACATCGACCACCTTGGCCCGAAAAATATCTACAATGCGAAGCACCTCCGCACGGGTCTGCTGTTCCGCTCGCACCTTGATAAGCGCCATTTCCCGATCGACAAACTCGGTTTCGGAAAAATCAAACACTTTTATCACATTTACCAGCTTGTTAAGCTGTTTTACTATCTGGGAGAGCACCCGCTCATCGCCCGTTGTAACGAGCGTAATGCGCGTGAACCCTTCCTCGTTTGTCTCCGCGGCGGTAACCGTTTCGATATTATACCCCCGGCCGCTGAAAAGCCCCACTATTCTCGCCAGAACCCCCGGAACGTTCTGAACCAAAATGCCTATCGTATATCGTTTGTCATTTGTGACTATCATCCCAGCTCCCAGCTCCCCGCCCTAGGTTAGCAACATGTCCGTAATGCTCTTGCCGGGCGGCACGATAGGGTAGACGTTTTCTTCCGCCGATACCATGAAATCCATAAAAACCGGCTCATTTATCGAAAGGCCCTTCCTTAGGACCGTCTCGACGTCTTCGGGGCGTTCGGCCCGAAGTCCGACGGCCCCGTAAGCTTCGGCAAGCTTTACAAAATCGGGGGAGCCCTCCATGCAGGAGCCTGTGTAGTTTTTATCGTAAAAAAGCTCCTGCCACTGACGGGGAAGGCCCAAATAGGTGTTATTGATGATCACCACTTTTACCGGAATCTTGTTGCAGACCGCCGTGCACAGCTCCTGAACGTTCATTTGTATGGAACCGTCGCCGGCTATGTCTATTACCAGTTTGTCCGGAAAGGCCACCTGAGCGCCTATGGCGGCCGGAAAGCCGTAGCCCATGGTTCCCAGTCCGCCCGAGGTAAGCAGAGTTCTCGGCCGGTCGAACTTGTAGAACTGGGCCGTCCACATCTGGTGCTGTCCGACCTCTGTTGTGATTATCGCCTCACGTCCCGCAATCTCATAGAGTTTTTCGATAACGTATTGGGGTTTTATAAGCTCCCTGGAGTTGGAATAGGTAAGAGGGTGTTCCTTTTCCCAGCCCGCAAGGCGATCGAGCCACTGCCCCCTTGATTCGGCCATTCCCTGGATCGGCTCTTTTTGGAAATATTCGAGAATCTGGAGCAAAGCATTCTTGCAGTCCCCAACTATGGGTACTTCGACTTCAACGTTTTTGCTGATGCTCGTAGGATCGATATCGACATGGATAATTTTGGCCTTGGGTGCGAAAGTGCTAACCTTTCCGGTTACCCGGTCGTCGAAGCGAACTCCCACAGCCAAAATGGCATCCGCATGGGAAAGCGCCATGTTGGCCTGATAGGTGCCGTGCATTCCGGGCATTCCAAGCCAGAGCGGTTCGGCCTCGCTTGCGCCCGAGGCCGCAGGGCGCGTTGCGGGAAATCCCCCCAGGCCGAGAAGAGTGCAGGTAACCGGAGCCTGGATAAGATGAGCGAGCCTGGTGAGCTCCTCGGAGGATTCCGAAATAATAATGCCCCCTCCGGCGAAAATCACCGGCGCTTTGGCCTTGGCCAGAAGCTGGCATGCCTTAACTACCTGGCCCGAATGGGCCTCCATCGTTGGACGGTAGCCGGGCAGCCCAACTTTTTTGGGATACTTAAAGTCGGTTTGGGCCTGGATAACGTCTTTGGGAAGATCTACCAGGACGGGGCCCGGCCGTCCCGTGCGCGCCAGGAAGAAGGCTTCCTTTATGACCGTCGCCAGATCGTTAACGTCTCGAACCAGGTAGCTGTGCTTTGTGCAGGGGCGGGTGATGCCGATTATGTCCACCTCCTGAAAAGCATCGTCTCCGATAAGAGGCGTTGGCACCTGGCCGGTGAAAATCACCATGGGCACCGAATCCATGTATGCCGTGGCTATACCGGTTACGGTGTTTGTCGCCCCGGGTCCCGAGGTCACCAGGCACACGCCCACGCGGCCCGAGGCCCTCGCATATCCGTCGGCCATGTGGGCCGCTCCCTGCTCGTGGCGAACCAGGATGTGCCTTATGTTGTGTTCGGCCATCTCGTGATAGATGTCCAAAACGGCGCCGCCCGGAAATCCGAACACCACCTCAACACCCTCTTTTTTGAGGCATTCGAAAAATATCTGTGCGCCCTTGAGTTTCATAAAAGCCCCTCGATTAGCCGGCCCCGGCAGGTAAAGCGAAAACGAGCGGCTGCCAACCAGAGCCAAAATCAGCCCAATTATTAGAATTTCCCTCACAGGGGAAATAAAAATACTAACAACAAGCGATCATTTGTGTCAACGAGAACAGTAAAGTTCTAACGTTTAATCTGCTGGAACAGGATGTCAAGAATAAATGATGGGCCACACTTTTATCCCTTCCGGCTTTCAATCGAGGCAGAAGCCGCCGGGGCGTTTGCGTTCTTAAACGGTTACGCCTCGGAGAGGCAAAGATTGCTGCCAAGGCGTGTAAAACCCGCACCGGTAAAGCGTTTGTCTTGACTAAAACCCCTCCTGCGGCTAATTCTTTTTAATAGCCGATAAACAGGTTGTGAATGGGAAATTCGGCGCCATTCAGTTAAATCCAAAGCCATCCGCCCGATTTTGAATTTGACGTTCGCTCCGTTTTTTAGGTATGAAGCTCCAAATCTTGGGGCTGGTTTTTCCTTCCTTTAAAGAATATCAAAAACTCTAAAAAAAGGATAAGATTATGGAAAACCTGGAGGCTGTCGCGGTGTCCTCCTACGGCGGCGAAGATTACAGCGCGGAGACCTATGAATCCGCAGGGGCGCAGCAGATGACTTTTACACTTACTCCCAATGCACAGCTTGTTTTAAAGAAACGCTACCTTGTAAAGGACGCTTCAGGCAAGACCCTCGAGAGTCCCGAGGATCTTTTCAGGAGGGTGGCCCTTGCCATTGCTCAGCCCGACGCCCTCTATGAGGGGCCGGACAAAGTGCAGGAGACGGCCCGCAGGTTCTATGATCTCATGACCTCCCTTGATTTTATGCCTAATTCTCCAACCCTTATGAACGCGGGCCGCCAACTCGGCCAGCTCTCGGCCTGCTTCGTTCTTCCGGTTGAAGATTCCATCGACAGCATCTTTGAAGCCATTAAGCACGCGGCCATGATCCACAAGAGCGGGGGAGGCACAGGGTTTTCCTTCTCGCGGATAAGGCCTGAAAGCGATAAGGTCCTCTCCACTCAGGGAGTGGCAAGCGGACCGGTTTCCTTCATGTCGGTCTTCGATGTTGCAACCGAGACCATTAAACAGGGGGGTACGCGGCGGGGGGCAAACATGGGTATTTTGCGCGTCGACCACCCCGATATCCTCAAGTTCATATCCTGCAAGACGGATAATATGAGGATGACAAACTTCAATATTTCGGTTGCGGTAACCGATGCCTTCATGCACGCGGTGGAAAAGGGGACCGAATATGCCTTGAGAAATCCACGCACGGGGGAAGAAGTCGAAAAGTTATCCGCCCGCGAGGTTTTCGACCATATTGTCAAGTCGGCCTGGAAAAACGGCGAACCCGGCATAATATTCATCGACGCCATGAACCGGGATAATCCCACCCCCAAGGTCGGGCTCATCGAGAGCACCAACCCGTGTGGCGAACAACCCCTGCTTCCTTATGAATCCTGCAATCTGGGTTCGATAAATCTCTCAGGCATGCATGTGGGCCATGAGATCGACTACAATCGCCTGAAGGCCGTGATCTGGGATGTGGTGCACTTTCTGGATAACGTCATCGAGGCCAATAAGTACCCGCTTGCAAAAATTGAGGAACTTACCAAGGCCAACCGCAAAATAGGCCTGGGCGTCATGGGTTTTGCCGATCTTCTCATTTCACTTGATATCCCCTACAACTCGGAGGAGGCGGTCGAGACCGCCGAAGCCGTGATGGATTTCATTCAGAAAGAGTCCAAGGCCGCCTCCGCTCACCTTGGTCAAACGAGGGGAAACTTCCCCAACTATGAGGGGTCGGTCCACGACAGGCCAGACACCCCCTTCATGAGGCATGCGACCACGACAACGATCGCTCCCACGGGCACCATCAGCATTATAGCCGGGTGTTCGAGCGGCATCGAACCCATTTTTGCCATAAGTTTCGTGCGCAAGGTGCTGGACGGTGAAGAACTGGTTGAAACCCATCCTCTCTTCCGAAATGTAGCTAAGCAGCGCGGGTTTTACTCCGAAGAGCTTATGAGGCGCATAGCTGAAAGGGGCAGCATCAAGGGTTTTTCCGAGATTCCCGAAGATGTGCGCCGCGTCTTCGTCGTCTCCCATGACGTCGATCCGTCCTGGCATATCCGCATCCAGGCGGCATTTCAGAAACATACCGACAACGCGGTCAGCAAAACGATCAATTTCCCCTTTTCGGCCACTCCCGAGGAAGTCTACCAGGCTTACATCTCAGCCTTCGAACAGGGGTGCAAGGGCCTTACCATCTATCGGGACGGAAGCCGGGAGGCGCAGGTCCTAAACATTCAAAGAAAGCCCCAATATCCCCAGGTCGAGCCCCGGCCAAGACCCGATAAGACCCAGGGAATAACCGAGAGGGTAAATACCGGTTGCGGCAAGCTCTACGTGACCATAAACTCCGATGAATACGGCTTTTGCGAGGTATTTGCCCAGATGGGTAAAGCCGGTGGGTGCGCCTACTCCCAGATCGAAGCCACCAGCAGGCTCATCTCCCTTGCCCTCCGCTCGGGCGTTAAAGCCGAGGCTATAATTAAACAGCTTGTGGGCATCCGCTGCCCATCGCCGGCCTGGGGCAACGGAGAGCAGGTCGTTTCCTGTGCGGACGGAATAGCCAAAGTGCTAAATCATCTATCCCACTCGGAGATAAGCTCGGCGCTGGCCGACCAGATGGGCGCCTGTCCCGACTGCGGCGGCGCGGTCGAACATGAGGGCGGGTGCATCGTTTGCCGCTCGTGCGGTTTTTCGAGGTGTGCGTAGACTTGAATCCGGAGCTTCACAGCTGGTCGGTAACGCCCAAAGAAGCCGTAGCGCTCCAAAGGAGCCTGGCCGCTCAGGTCCGTATCGAACCCCTTGGCTTAAGGCCAAGGATCGTTGGCGCGGAGGATATATCCTATTCCAGGCGAAGCGATCTTCTCTTTGCCGTCGTTGTTACTTTCAAATGGCCCGGTCTCGATCCGATCGAGACCGTTAACCATGTGTGCAAGGCTTCTTTCCCTTACGTGCCGGGGCTTCTGTCCTTTAGGGAAGCCCCTCCGATTCTTGAAGCCTTCTCCAAGCTGCGCCAAAAACCGGATGTGCTCCTTTGCGATGCCCAGGGTATTGCGCATCCGAGACGATTTGGGCTGGCTTGCCATCTGGGACTTTGCCTGGGGCTACCTTCGGTTGGATGCGCAAAGAGCAGGCTGTGCGGCTCCCATGCCGATCCGCTCATGAAAAAGGGATCGAGTAAACCCCTTTTTTTAAACGGCGAGCAGGTAGGAATTGTTCTTAGGTCTAAGGAGGGCGTAAAGCCTATTTATATATCCCCGGGCCACCTGTGCGATCTAAAATCCTCAAGGAAGCTCGTGGACCGCTGCCTTGGCCGCTACCGGATACCCGAACCGCTAAGACGCGCCCATAGCGAGGCCAACAGGCTAAGGGTTGAGATCGAAAGCGTCCTGTAGGAGGCGCAAAGCTTTTCTTGCGGAGGTTAAAATGGCAAATTCGGCTGAGAATTTAGATAAATACAGAGAAATTCTAGAA
Source organism: Deltaproteobacteria bacterium (assembly GCA_021780695.1). Classification (GTDB taxonomy): domain Bacteria; phylum Desulfobacterota; class Syntrophobacteria; order Syntrophobacterales; family Syntrophobacteraceae; genus SbD1. The sequence goes on along the minus strand of JAJXYD010000024.1, from coordinate 34,734 downwards.
CTTGACCCCAGATCCCAGATCTTTGCCCTCCTGGCCGAAGATTTGTGCGCCGGGGGACAGTGGCAGGAAGCTATAGCGGTTTGCAGAAAAGGCCTGCATTTTTACCCCGATCATATGGGCGCGCGCGTACTGATGGGAAGGGCTCTAAAGGAAACAGGCCAAACCGATGAAGCCGAGCGTATTCTTTCCGGTGTGGCCGAAGAAATCCGCAAAAACTGCCTGGCCTTTAAACTGCTCTCCGAGATTGCCTCGGCCTCTGGCAAGGCGGAAAATAGCGCCGGGTATGCCGGAATTTACCAGGCGTTGACCTCCGGCGGTCCTGCCGCGATAGAGCCTTTGCAGGCCCAGGGCCCCCCCGGGACCCAAGAAGTTTCAACCGCCGGGGAACCTGCGCTAATCGAAGAGCTCTCTACCGCTGTCGAGCCCCCGGTTATTGAAGAGCCCACAATAATCGAAGAGCCCCCGGCGATGATGGAGGAGGCTGCGGGCCAGAGGCCGCCGGCAAGCCTCGAGCCCTCCGGGATCGAAGACATTCCTGATCTTGTCGCTCCGTCGCAACCCCTGTCGGAATGGGATCGCTTCAAGGCCGAAGCGATTCAAAAACTCGATACGGAAAGTGAGTTGCGTGAGAGAGTCAAAGCGGATTTCGAAAATATTCTAAAAACCTTTGCACAAAGGTTCGATTATCGTCTGATAGAAACCGCGGCTTCACAGACCATTTTAGACGACAGCCAAAAAGAGGCGCTCAAGGAAAAAATTATAGCCCTTATCGGCCAATGAAGTGATTTCCCCCGGCCCTCTTTGCGCGGGCCGGGGGAAAGATATAAGCAGGGCTAATCACCACTTACCGCGGTGGTCGCTCATCAAGACGACTTAACCGTTATTTTCCTTGGTTTCGCGGCCTCAGCCTTGGGAAGCACCAGCTTTAGCACCCCGTCCTTCATCGACGCCTGAATTTTTCCCCGGTCGATATCGCTTGAGAGCGTGAACTGCCTGTAATAATCTCCATAGGCATATTCTCTTAAAATCACTTTGCCTTTTTGCTCCCCCTGATCCACCGTTCCGCGTATCGTTAGTTGATCGGAATCCAGGTCAATGTCGATTTTATCGATGGGAACTCCCGGCATATCGGCAAGAAGTGTCAGCGCGTTATCCGATTCATATATATCCACGGCCGGCACGAACACCGGAACGTTGCGCGTACTCTCTCCCGCTGCCTGTACTGCCTTTTTTTCCTCTAACTGCAAATCCGTTTCAGCCATGGTATCCTCCTTGTCCCATATTTTCCGTTAACCTTGGATGGCTATCTTTCTGGGTTTAACGTGCTCGGGTTTTGGCAAAACAAGCCTTAGCAATCCGTCTTTACATTCGGCCCGTACATTTTCGGCGTTTACTTCCTCGGGCAGAGTGAGGGCTTTGCGGAAACTGCCCCATTTGCGTTCCCTGCGATGATAATTGACGTTTTGCGTCTCTTCGGGTTTTCGCTCGCCGCTTATCGTAAGGGTTCGGCCCACAACCGATATGTCGAGATCTTCGGCCCGAATGCCTGAAATTTCAGCCTCCACGTAGATTTTGTCCTCGTCTTCGGTAACGATGAGCGGAGGAAACACGCCCGAAGATGCCACACTCTGCGTTCCTGAGCTAAAAGCCGAGAGAAGACGGTCCATCTGTCTGCGCGCTTTTTCAAAGTCTTCGAGCGCTCCGGGGATATCGGGCCAGCGCCAGTCGGGATACCTGAAAATTGCCATGACAAACCTCCTCTTAAGTCGTTTAGGATCAAGCTTTCTTCTGCCTTAGCAGCCACAAGCTAAGACTGCTAGTTAATCGTGTCAACTCCTTCTTTTTTCGCCATATTATATATTTTTCGACCCCGCGCTTTTTGCCTCCGTCCACCGCTCGGGGTGGGTTTAGAGGGTGTTGGGATAAATAGACCCGGGCTTATTACTGATGTTCAAAGGAGCTCTTTTTGCGTATAAACGTTTAAAGAGAGTTGATCGTAAGTGCCTGCCCAAAAGATTTGACTGAGGGGAACTCATGCCGGCAGATTCGGATTGCCATCCAATAAGCTTCGAGGCGGACCCTGGTAAACAAAGACGGCTGCGAATCGCCCTGGTGTTTCCTCCGGCGGTTTTGCCCACAAGCGCTCCTCTTGGGATAGCCTGTCTCAAAGCCTGGTTGCAATCGGCTTCTGTGGGCGCGGGCATCGAGGTGCGCAATTTCGATCTCAATCTGGCCTATTTCGAGCTTGCGCTGGGCTGGCTGGGCGCCCAAAGATTGCGCATGAGCCTGGGTAAGAGCGATTTTCAGACAACGGCCCAAAAAGTGAGGGCCGCGATCGATTTTTTCCGGGGGAGGGGCTCCGAATCATTTTTCGACCTCAACAGGTACAACGAACATGGCGCGATCTATACACGATTTGGTTTGGTTTTAAACGGACTTTTCGATAGTTTTGCCCGAAAGATGCTGCTTGGCGCGCAGGTCCCGGCCCCGGCCTCCCGATTTTTTGAAGACCTGCTTTTGCCGATCAAGTCCTTCCAACCCGACCTGGTGGGGTTTTCCATCCTTTTTAGTCAGCAGCTTTTTTTTGCTCTTGCTCTGTCAAAGCTTTTAAAGACATCGAGCGAAGTCCGCGACCCTAAAAACGGTGGAGTTCCTTTTGGTCCTTGGCAGATGAAAATCGCCTTCGGAGGGGCAACCTTTTCAGTCATGCCCGATCCCGGGCGCCTCCTGACCTCAGTGGTTGTACAGGTGGGAAACGTCAAGGAAAGAATCGACCCATCAAACCTTATCGATTATATCGTGGCAGGGGAGGGCGAAAAGGGACTCGAAGCGCTGGTTGCATCCCGATTATTTCCCGGCGACTCAAGTCCGGGTCTTATCTATCGAAAAGAGGGAAAAATATGTAAAAACCCCGCCCAGGGGGTCCGTGATCTCAATACGCTTCCCCTGCCGGATTTTTCCGATACCCCTCCTCACCGTTACCACTCGCCGGAGCCCGTTCTGCCCTATCTTTCTTCTCGCGGATGCCCCTGGAGGCGCTGTGCCTTCTGCACCCATCAAAGAACCTATCTTGACTACCGCGAAGAACGCGCGGAAGTTGCGGTCCAAAGGATCTTGGAGCTTCAGCGGCAGTATGGGGCAACCTATTTTTCCTTTGTCGACGAGATGCTCCACCCCGAAAGGGTAGGCAAGATTTCGGCCCAACTCCTGCGAAAGAATGCGTTTGTGCGCTTCTGCGCTTATGCCAGGCCAAAGGGCTTTTCGCCCGGGCTATTTGAAAAGGCCCACGGGGCCGGGCTGCGTCTGCTTCTGTGGGGCGTTGAATCGGCCAGCCGGCGGGTGCTCGACCTCATGGGCAAAGGCACCGATCCGGCCGAGGTCAAAACCATTCTTGAGGGCGCCCACGCCGCGGGCATCTGGAACCTGCTTTTTGTCATGTTCGGCTTTCCAACCGAAACCAGCTCCGAGTGGCATGCCACGCTCGATTTTCTCGATTCCTGCCGCACATGCGCTCAAGCCCTTTCCCGTTCGCGCTTCCTTTTGCTCGAAGGCTCCAAGGTGTTTCTCGATCCGCAGCGCTACGGCATCAGCCGTATAATCGAGCGGCCCCAAAGAGACCCGGTCTCCATAGCCTACGATTATGAAGTGAGCGAGGGGCTGGGCCTCGAGGAAGCCGATGCTCTTTTCAAGCGGAGCCTTCCGCGCCTGTCCGGGATAGAGCGTTCCCGCTGGTTTGCTCAGTTGAGGGAACACATGCTGCTCTACGCTTCCCGGGATAAACCCCTTTAGATAAAATCTTGCGCTTTTGGGGTGAAGGCGTCAAGATTTCCGATTCCAAGGTTTGCTTCAAACCGCGCAATCTTTTGGAGAGTCGGCTCGATGCCGTCGCGGCCCAGAAACTGATTTTGCTCCCGCGCAAATTGCGAACCCAGATCCTCGTAGGCGCTCCCGGGAGCAACGACTCTGAGCAGCGGGAAAAGTGCGGTGTCTTCCCAGGATTCGTGAGCAAAAGACATGCGGGTCAACAGGTGGATCATGTTTACGGCTTTTCGCCGGTTTTCCTGGTCTTTTTTCGCTATATCGAGGCAGAGGGGCTTTAAAATATCGGTTAGCTTGTAGGCTACGGCGTGCTGTTGACGCAGCACCCCGATCAGTTCGGCTGTTTTCGTGTAAGAGGCAAAGACGGGAAAAATAAATTTTTCTTCCATCAACTGGTGACAATTGATCATGAAATCCGAAACTATCCCCAAAGCCCCTGCCGCGATTTCGGGGGCGATATCTCTCTGGGCGTTAAGGCCGTTTTTTATATTTTCCATTACGGCCAGGACCCGGCGGGTGACTCCATGCTGGAGTTCGAGGGCCTCTATCGCCGTGCAGGCCGATGTAGTTTGCCGGCTCGACCTTGAGCATCCCTCAAGGAGGGATGCACCGGTCGCACCGGCCAGGACAAAAAACTTGCGTCTTGACAGAAAGTCTTTGGAAAACATCGTTTCTCCTGGAAAATGTTGAGATAATATATGGGTAGGCGGTCGGGCCGCCGTCCTGTTTCGTATTGGGACGCAAAAGCGTCGTCGCCCGGCTAAAAACACGGTCGTTTGAGTAGTGGATTTAGGCCTCTCTGTCAATAAGCTTGATTGGTGCCTCGGGTTTGAGGCTATTGAAATTAAAGACAATGATTAGTGTGATAATTCCGACTTTTAACCGTGCCGTGCTTCTTGCCGAAGCGGTAAGTTCCGTTTTGGATCAAAAAGATCTCGCTCAAAAGATGGAGGTAATAGTCGTCGATGACGGTTCGACCGATAATACCGCGCGGGCTCTGGCTCCGCTGGCCGGTAAAATCGACTATATACGCCGTGAACATGGGGGGGTGAGCGCGGCGAGAAATCTCGGCATCCTGCACTCGCACGGCGAATGGATCGCCTTCCTGGACTCCGATGACCTCTGGCTTCCCCAAAAGCTTGGCAGGCAAATGAAGTTTTTTTCCGATAATCCGGACCTCTTTATCTGCCAGACCCAAGAGGTCTGGATAAGAAACGGAAGCCGGATAAATCCCCGTAAATATCACAAAAAGCCCGCCGGTAACTGTTTTTCTCTTCTTCTGCAAAGGTGCCTCGTAAGTCCCTCGGCCGTTGTTATACACAAAAAAGTATTGGATTTTTCAGGGCTTTTCGATGAGTCGCTGCCTGCTTGCGAAGACTACGACCTTTGGCTAAGGATCGGCTGCCGTTTCCCCCTGGGACTGGTTGACGCTCCACTTGTCATAAAGCGCGGAGGCCATTCCGACCAGCTCTCGGCCACAACCGGCAATCTCGATAGATATCGCATCGAGGCCATAGTAAAGTCCCTTGCCTCCGGTCGGCTTAGCGCCGATCAGGTGGAGGCGGCTAAAAAAAGCCTCTATGAAAAGTGCGGGGTCTACTGCAATGGGTGCCGCAAACATCAAAATTTCAGCGAAGCCGCAAGAATCGAAGCTCTTGTGGGCCGGGTCCTTTCTGCCTGAGCCCTGAAACTTACCAAGGGCAAAAGCAGAGCTAAAGCCCGCCACAGCGGTAAAAGAGGGGATTTTTTGACCGGCCGGAAGAGTGCGCGGCCGTTGAAAACCAACCATCCTGTTCAAATAAGTTGCGTTTTGCCTTCGCCCCCTTTAATAATGAAGTTGTGCTGTTTAACTTTGATGGGCCAAGTGGATGAAACGACTTGAAAGGAGACGATATGCTTTTTATGGCTATGTTCAGTTACTCCCCAGAGGATAGAAACCTGGTCGTAGAACGTGGGATGGGCGGTGATAAGTCCCCCGGAATCAAAGTTTTGGGCGAATGGCTGGATCTTTCCGGCCACAGGGTTTTTCGGCTCTTTGAAGCCGAGGACGATGCGCACCTTGCCTCTTCGGTATTTAGCTGGAGCGATCTGGGGGTAACCGAAGTCATTCCCGTTATGGAAACGGAAAAGGCGTTGAAGCTGCTTAAAAAATCCGGCAAAATGGTCTAAAAGGAATTGTCCGATCTTGTCGAAAACAGAAAATCCTCCGGGCCAATGTAGGGAGCCGGAGGATTTTTGTTTCTTTTAAGCAGCCGGGGATCCACCAATTTGTTGTCCAGGCCGATCAGAAACATTCCCAAAGAGAGTCTGAAGCTTTTCTGCGAAAGGATTGCATCGTCTAAAGCGCCCCTTTCCGATTCCCGGAGTCAACAGTTTCTTGTTCGACTTGGTTCCAGGATCCCGCCCGACCTTCTGGCCTGGCTTTTCGAAAACAGATTTCCACTGGGTTTTTTCGCGGATAAGATCGATCCGAAAAGAATATTTCCCCGGTCCATGGCCTCCAGGAAAAGATGGAGGCATCTGAAAAAACTGCTCTACGCCGCAGGCAAGACTCAGCCGCCAGCCAAGCGTTTCCGTTGGGATAGCGGAGCTTTCGAACCGACCTTTGCCGATCTTGGTCCCATGGTGGGTGCGCGCGGCCAAACCGCTAGATTCAAACCAGCCTGGAGAATCCACGGCAGAGCATTGACCGCGAAAATCGACCGGTTGCCCGGTGGCGTTCCTCCCGCCCTAAAAGATCTCTACTGGAATGGGGCACGAAGTTCAAAACTTGCCTTCTGGGATAGGCTCGTTTGCTGCCAGGCCGAAGAACTTACGCATATCAGGCGGCTTGCCCGGGAAGTTAGCAAAATGACGGGCCGCGTCGTTCTAAGCTGGCACAATGCTTCTCTTGGCGCTGTCGGGGGCTGGGCCTTCGAAGACCCTGGCACCGCCCTGGAAGGTCGCGGGCTCTCAGGCAGTTTTACCGGCAGTGTCCTGGAGGAGGCCCAAAGGATTCGAAAATCGTTTGATTTCGCCTGGGCCGAGCATCTTTGCAAAATGAGAATCGAACGCTTGTCTGCCCTAAAACCGCCATTGCCGGTTTCGGACAGCGGCAAACATGAATGGCCGGGAGCTCTTGCCCCTCACCAGATAGTAACGGGAGCGCAGTTTCGCGGTTGGATCGACGGTTGCCGGAAATCCTGGGCCGAGGGTCTAAGCCTTCTTTTTGCCCTTGCAAATGAAGCGCAAAGGATGCTCGACTCCGGAAAGATTCAATCCTTTGTGCTGCCCTGGATAGACAAGTTTTTTATCTCTTCCAGGAGACGGGCCGACGTTTCCTATCTTGCCGACCTGTTTGGATTCGTTTCACGCTATATCCAAACGCCGCTGATCCTTTTTTGGGATGACTCCACCCACGGCCGGGCGCCGAGCCTTGGACTCGCCCTCGAGGATATGGCCGCAAAAGGACTCCCCTTCGCGGGCCTTGGCCTTTTCAATGCCCGTCTGTCTCGCGGGGCTGCGGCGGAGCGAGACGATGCTCTTCGAATCATTGCGGCCGGCTATCCCGAAAAATCCTTATTTGCCCTTCGCCCGATGAGCGAAAAACATAGCCCCGGAGCATTCCGGCAAATTTTTAAAGACCTCGATTGGGGCTTTTTTTCACACTATGATTCCTCCTGGAAGGATAACCTTGCTTTTCTCTATGCCGGAACACAGGTTTTTGCGCTGCTGGGTTCGCAAACCGAGATTGAATCCGTCTGCCCCTGGGTTGCGGGGCAGGGGAAAAAATATGCCTTTGGCGCATGGCTGAGGCGATTTGTACGCCATATTTCGCTTGGCGAAACCCGCGAGTCTTCAGGGGGCCTCTATTCCAGCTACGCCTCTTGGGCCAATCTGCTTTAATTCTGTTCTTGCTTTATCTTTTTGAATATTGGAAAAAGCTTTATTGTTCCGATGTGTTTCACAATAATTGCCGGGGTGGGGCAGGGAGCCGCTCGTTGGAATGGAAACAGCTGCATGGTGAATTTTAAAAAGGCGCGTGAACGGATGGTGGATCTCCAGGTAATGGGGCGTGGCGTTCACGATCAACGGGTTCTGGAGGCTATGCGCAAGGTGCCACGGCATCTGTTCGTCGATGAGGCGCTGCGTGACCAGGCCTATAGCGACCACCCTCTGCCCATTGCCGAAAACCAGACCATCTCCCAGCCCTATATCGTTGGCCTGATGACCGAGAAATTGGAACTCAAAGGTTCGGAGAAGGTTTTGGAGATTGGAACCGGTTCGGGTTACCAGTCGGCGGTGCTGGCCGAACTCGCCGACCGGGTTTTTTCTATCGAACGCTATCCTGCCCTTGGCTACCGGGCAAATTCGATGCTTCGCAGCCTTGGCTATGATAATGTTATAATAAGGGTTGGAGACGGCTCCCTTGGGTGGCCCGACGATGCGCCCTTCGATGGAATCATCGTTACGGCTGGAACTCCAAGGATTCCTCAGCCGCTCATCGACCAGCTTGCCCGGGGCGGCAGGCTCATAGTTCCGGTCGGCGACCGTAGCGCTCAGGAACTTATCCTTGTCCAGCGCGCCCCTGAAGGAATCAGAAAGGTAAATCTTGGCGCAGTCAGGTTCGTAAACCTTGTGGGGAAATGGGGATGGAAAGAATAGATGTGGGTAGTCCGATCATTGGCGTTGTGGGGCTTGGCACCAGCCAGCCTGAGTTGAAAGTGGTGGCCGAGGAAGTGGGCCGTGAAATCGCGCGAAAGGGTGCGGTCCTTGTATGCGGGGGGCTAGGCGGCGTTATGAGCGATGCGGCCAGGGGTGCAAAGGAAATCGGGGGCATTACGCTTGGAATTCTTCCCGGGCCAAAGACCGAGGAAGCAAACGAATTCATTGATTTTCCAATAGCTACCAACATGGGGGCCGCGCGAAATTCGATCATAGTCCATACCGCCGACGTGCTGATAGCCATAGGAGGCAGCTACGGAACCCTCTCCGAGATAGCCCTCGCGCTAAAGATCGGAAAGGGAGTGGTGGCGCTTCAGCCAAACTTCCAGATTCCTGGAGTAATATTGGCCAATACCCCTGTTGGGGCAGTCGATGAAGCCTTGACGCTCGTGGAACTGGGCCGAAGGCCCCCGCAAATCTGCGAAAGAGTGTTTTGATAATCGGATTGGTGGTGCTTTGAAATCTACGTCTAAAGGCAGTGTAAAAAAGTCGGGGGCTAAAGAAAGCGCTAAAGTCGTGGCCACTCATGCCGAGAGTTCCGAGGTGAGGGAGCTTAGGCAAAAAAACGTAGCACTTCGCCAGGAGCTTACCGCTGTTCTTGCCAACGCCTTGGAAAACGAAAGGATCTGGAGGCATTTTGCGGCTATCGAACGGGTCCTTTTCAGAACACGCGATTTGGAGCGCCTTGTAGACGAACTGCTAAGGGAAATTAAAGAAAGGTTTGAGACCGGCCTTCTGGTGTTGTTTCTCTCCCATCCCGAAGTCCTCGACAGGTTCTTCCAGGGCGAGCCGCCCATGAGCCGCCGGACCGCCCCGGGAACCTGGATCTCGCCGCTCGAGGCCCAAGCGGCCCAAGCTCTTTTCGACCCCCTGCTAAAACCCGCCCTTTTCGCCGCCGATAAGGGCTGTCCGCCTCTGCTGGCGCCGTGTGGGGCCACGCTGCGTTCCGGGGCGCTCATTCCCATGAAAATCGGCGAAATTCTCTTTGGAGCCCTTCTGCTCGGAAGCCCCGATCCCGCCAGATACGATCCAAGCGACGGTGCGGATTTTCTCGAACAGCTCGGCATAAATATTTCTCTTTCAATCGATAACTGCCTTACCTATGAAAAGGTTAAAGACTTCGCCGTAAAAGACCAGCTAACCGGGTTTCTCAACTTTTTCCAGATACACACGATCCTTGAAAGGGAGTTTAGAAGGGCGCGGCGCTCCGGAAATCCTCTCTCGGTCCTTGTGGTCGATCTTAACTTTGTCCAGGACTGGGATGAGTCGGGGAACGGCATGGGAGTGCTAAAGCACGCGGCCGGTCTTCTCGAAGACATTCTTCCGGCCGATAACTGCTTTATGGGAAGGTACGGCAGCGATGAGTTTCTGATCGTGCTCCCCGGCGTCCCCGAAGAGGAGGCCCGCGAGGTTATTCCCTATATTTCCTCCACGATGCGAAAGTCTCCCTACCGGGAAGGAAACACGGCCACCATCATCACAACGGCCATAGGCGTTGGGGCGATCGACGAGCGGGCAACCGGGGCACAGGAGCTGGTCGATCGGGCATGCGCCGAACTCTACGCTCTCAAGATGCGCCAGGGGGGCATAAAGAACGAGTAGCGATTCGTCCAACGATCGTTTTTTCTTAAAAGTGTCCAGCCGCACTTGTGTTTCCGCCTCACTCGTGCTAATAAGGGCAACTCTTATCGGGGCGTAGCGCAGCCTGGTAGCGCACCTGCCTTGGGAGCAGGGGGCCGGAGGTTCAAATCCTCTCGCCCCGATTGAGTTTAGAGGGGTGATCTGAGTTACTAAGAAATGCATAAATAACCGAACATTGCGAGTAGGGTGGTAAAAGGCGCGAGCGTTGTCCACCAACGATTTGTAGGCACGGTATATGTTCGGTAGGCAATGACGGTCTTAGTATCGGTGTGTGGTTTGTTGTTTTCCGACTCCTCAGATGGCCCGATCAAGGAAAATACTCCCTCCAATTTTTGCATGGCCCGCTTGTCGGCCTCCCCCCACTGGATGCAAATAGATTCCATCGGTTTTTTTGGACTTATGGCCAAGGATATTGCCAATCACTTCGTGGGTTGCTTTTCGATATCATGCAGATGAGCGGCGATGAAGTGTCGGATTTCGTCGAAGCCGTAAGACTTTTCGATTTTCGCCCGTTTGCAAAGCCCCTTCATTAATTTGGGGCGCCGCCTAAATGGCGTTTAGGTCTTGCCGTTGCAAAACACCCATTCGTTTTGAACCCGCTGTTTCCACAATGAATGGAGAATAGAGTGAAGGTCCTCGTTCATGTGGATATCGCGGGGTTCGAGGTTCCCCCCTTTGCGTTTTCGTGTCCACAAGGAAATGCTTCTGTTTTCGAAATTAACATCCTGCCAGGTCAGTCTCAGGATTCCATCGATACGGGCCAGAGTGTGAAACAGTAGGAGAAGAAGCGGCCGGCCTGCGGGAAAGACTACCTTAACCATGCCTGATTTTTGTCTAAACTCCAGGGTTCACTTCAGTTTTTTCCCCCCCCGGAAAGCTGCCCTCCCTCGGGGTTTAAGACCAGACGCAAGACCTTGTCGAGGTTCCCGGTTTCGACCGGGGTGCGTCTCTTAGGACAGAGGACCTGGATATCGGAAAAAGAAAAGTTCGTGGCGGAGTCGGGAAGGGTTTCGCCGGCCTTCAGGCGGTGGAGATAGCTCTGAAAGAGGTAAAATTTATTCCGGATAGCCCCGATTATTTTAACGATTTGGGCCGGGACGGCATCGGCCGACTCTTCGGCGATAAACCGAAATTCCCCCTCAGACAGCCCGCTGTGGGAAGCACAAACGGGCTGTCTGAGGGGGAATTTTTTTGAGGAATTTGCTATTTGAAAAGATCCGAAGTGTGGGGAGGCTGCCAGTAAAGTGGATCAGGAGTCGGTAATTTTGGATTAACCCGATGCGCGGTGGTTGCAAACGCCAGAAGGCCCCATACGAGGAGAATCATGCCGGGGATTGCCAGAGATACCTGTAAGAAGTTCGTCAGTTTACCGATGATAAATTTTTGCGGATTACTCCGACCCATTTGCCTCTTTGTACATAATTCATCCGCTATGGGCAGGAGAAGGAAAAAACCGACAAATGCGATAATGAGGCCGTCGACGTGCAGCTTTTCCAGTCCGTATGCCAGTAGGAAGCCTGCGGGGATTTCTCTCGTCATTATGGCCACCAATCTTATTTGCGCGGCATGTCTTTTGCCCTCATGCGTACCGTGGATATCGAGAAATGTTATGCGCACAGCCTCCCTGCATCCCGATACCAGAAGCAGAATGCCCACAGCGGTAATAATAATCCCAAACATCGGAGATTCCTCGTCATTTTGACATTTTGATAGAGTGCAAAAAGTTCTGCAAAAGAGAATGATTTAAAAGTTTGGTCATGGCATACGGGTTGTTGACAAAACACCCAAAACCCACGATGGGAGAGATGCCATGACCGAGAACAAGTTTAAGCGTAAGCAGTTGGATTTGAAAGCTCTTTTCAGCAAAGAAAATGATGGCCTCAAGGATATTTTGCGGGAGGTGGTACAGGAGGTTTTCGAACAGGAGATGACGGAGGCGATTGGCGCGGGTAAGAGCGAGCGCTCCCCTGGGCGCCTGGGACCCCATTCCGGCCACCCTCCGCGACTCCGGCTCACCTCGGCTGGTCCATCGCTTAGCGTTGCAAAAAAAAACAGGTGACCCGCATGTCTGATCGAATTTGCAGAACTTGACGCACACAACCAAGCAGTGAGAACCGACCATCATCAGGCTTGCTGATTGGCGTCGGTGGACTTGGCGCGGTTTATCATTTTCAACACATATTTATCGGCATTGATCCAGATCAGATTTATTGACGGATGGGCATTGGCAAATACCCTAAAAATCTCATCGGCAAAAGCAGGACCTATCTCTTTGACGTTCCTGAAATCCAGAATCACTTCGCGGAACCTGTCAATTCTCGCCAAAAGTCTTTTTGCCTGCGACCGCGATACTAAATTATCGCCTTCATAGATAGCCAAATTTACCGGCACATGTGTCCTGGTGAAACCGTAATCGTCGGCCTCACTTGCATATTTGGAAAATATCTCCTTTGGAGTTTTGGTCGAATTTTTCTTGATTTGCAAAGTCACTTTGGTGCCGAGGTGTTCATTCTCTCTATTTTCGAGCAACCAATCATCATTTCCGAACCTGGTATAAACCAGGGATTGCGAGTCGAGAGTGAACAAGTCACACATGCGCGAGGTAAAGAAAATACCTTCTCCGGAATGCCTGTCGGGATCGGAGGTCATCTTGCCTTTTGCCAGTTCCAGAAGTGCCTGGCGCGGATCGTCGAGGTTTAGGTATTTCCGGATTTTACGAAAAATCCCTACCCCGTCGTCTGCGACCGTAAGTGTGAAGTTGGTGGAAAAGTCGTAGAGGCCAATCTCTACAAAATCTCCCTCGGAATGGTCGATTGCATTGTTAAACAGTTCGGTGAATCCGTAATGCAGGATCTCGTAAACATTGGACGAAGCGAGAGGGGTAAAGAAGGGCCTTGCTTGTTGCGCCCAGGCTCTGTCTTCGCTTAGAGATTCCTTCAGATTGAACTTGTACGTCTTGGCGCTTCTCAATCTAAGCTGATACTTTTTCCTTTTGCTCTCTCCGACGACTTCAATCATTCCGTCCTTGACGAGCTGTTGGAGGTGGCGATGGACCGCCTGCCGCGAAATCCCGAACTTGCCGGCGGTTATTGCCGCGAAATCCTCGCTATTGGGGATAAGGTCGAGGATAAAGTCGTGGATTTCCCGTGTTCTCGCTCTCATCTGTTTTCTCTCCACAGAGTCGAAAATATCAACCTAATCGATCTAAATATGTCTATAATGTCAATCTAATTTGAGAATAGTGTAAACATAATAGGTAGCCACGTCAACGAAATCTGCTAATGGGCGAGCAATTATGGCCCCTCTTTGGGCAAAAAGGGAGAAGAAGCGCTTTGCTCCGGGTTCGTTGGACCATATAATTGGTCGAACCTCATGGCTTTACGGGACAAGGAGTCAAAACTTTGCTAGAATCATCTTGCAACTCGGATTGGAGCGCGATCAGTTAAGCGTGGTTTACGACCTGCCAAATATCCCAGGGCCGCTACGGGACCGGTTTGTTGGGTTCTCGATCGCTCCATGATCGAGGCTGCTTTGGGCCTTTGGCCTCCGGGGCGCAACCGGATCGTTTTGTGCTTGGTCAGCAGTTGCCCTGGCACCGGAGCCTGAAGGAATGACTTTAAGGCGTGGAATCGTGAAATATTGCAAAGGTGAGCCCGGTATTGTGGCTTCGCCAGTTGCAAGAGGAGGAAACATATGGAAATGCAAAAGGTTTTAATCTTTTTGCATATACCAAAGACCGGGGGCACGACGCTTAAGTCGATACTCGATCGTGAATACGGCAGGAAAAAGACGCTTTCGATGGGTAAAGACCTCTCCTCGTGCCTTCCCGAACTCTCCGCCATTCCGATTGAGTCTCGTCGTGAAATACAGGTATTGAGAGGACACTTCCTTTTTGGAGTCCACCGGTTGCTTCCTTCTCCATTCCGCTATATCACGATTCTAAGGGACCCCGTAAGGAGGGCTATATCCCATTATTACCACGTAGTTGGAACGAAGTGGCACCCGCTGCACGAATTAGTGGTATCAAGGGGGTTGGGGCTTGAAGACTACGTTACCAGCGGAGTCAGCCTGCAGATGGATAACGGCCAGACCAGACAATTGGCAGGGGTCGAGGGCATACCTTTCGGCAAATGCAGTGAAAGGTTGCTCGATGATGCAATTGCCAATATGAATAAGCATTTCGCATTTGTTGGACTAACGGAAGCATTCGATGAGTCTTTGATTCAGATGAGCGATATATTGGGATGGGGAAAAAGGCCTGTATATGTTCAAAGACTTAAAAATAAAAGGAAGCCGTCGTTAAAAAGCTTATCTGATAAGACTATAGAGCTTATCAGGGCACAGAACGATCTTGACTGCCGACTGTTGGACTATGTAAGAGTAAAGTTTAAACAAAACGTTTCTCCTGAAGTTGTTCGGAAAACGAAAAAATTCCAAAGGGTAAATATGTTTTACCAAGCCTTTAAGAAAACCATAGCTTTACAGAATTCGATTCATAGACCGATTATAAAAAAAGTGGAAAAAATCATAAAATCCAGTCTGGAACTTCCATCATCGGAATGATATTGCAGTAAAACGTGGCCGCCCCGGCATGTGCGATCAGAGGAGGGGAAGGGCGATAAATGGCCCCTAGAGTAAGTGTGTTGATTCCAACCTATAACTATGCCCGCTATCTGTGTGAGGCGATTGAGTCCGTTCTGGCGCAAAAGTTTACGGATTTTGAACTGCTGATTATTGACGATAATTCCTGCGACGATACCGCCGGGGTCGTTTCCAGGTATCAAAAGCTGGATAAACGGATTTGTTTCCGGGTAAACGACGGCAATATCGGGATGGTTGAAAACTGGAATCTGTGCCTGGGTGAGGCTCGGGGCGAGTACGTCAAGTACCTGTTCGCCGACGACCGGCTCTGCGGCGAGGAGGCCCTGGGTCTTATGGTCGAGGCGCTCGATTCTAATCCGGACTCTTCGCTCGTTGCCTGCGCAAGGCGTATTATCGACTCCGAGGGAAACCCGATGTCTGTTTTTACCCACTTTCCCGATTCCGGTTATATTGACGGCAGGCGGGTGATCAACCGGTGTTTAAGGTATCAGAAAAACCTGGTCGGGGAACCCACGGCCGTTATGTTCAGACATCAGCCCTCGACCCCGGGGTTTAACCCTCGCTTTCACCATATCGTCGATTTGGAGTTTTGGTTTCGCCTGCTCGAAAAGGGCGGCCTTGCCTATATAAACCGTCCCCTTGCGGCCTTCAGGCGCCATGATGGGCAAAAGACCTGGTTTAACAGCCGGGATGTGGTTGTTGTAGACGATACGAAACGACTTTTAAGCGATTACGTTCTAAATAAGAAAAAGTCTTACATCGATCTGTCCAGGGTGCGCAGAAGTTACCTGCTCTACGACTTGAACTACCAGGTTTGGAAGCTTTACAGGCAGGGAGTGCTCTCCCGCGCGGATGCCGTAGCTAGAATCGGCTCGGGCTACGGCCGGGCCCGCTTTATGTTGGGATATCCCCTTTACAAAATAGCCAAGCCTTTCAATAAGCTTCTTTTTAAACTCGACAATTTCGGCTGGTTCCATTCGGGTCGAAAAAAGTCTAAGCGAACGGATCGTTATGAAATCTAACAACACCAGTCCATCGCCGGGGATTTCCGTGGTCATTCCGGTCTACAACCAGCTAGACTACACGAAAAAGTGCATCGACAGTCTTAAAAGCCATAATCGGGGCGTGGAGGAAATCATTGTCATCGACAATGGCTCAAAGGACGGCACGGCGGACTATCTGCGCGGCCTCGACTGGGTCAGGGTGATAATCAACCCGGAAAACCTCGGTTGCGCCGCGGCCTGGAACCAGGGGCTGGATGCGGCGAGGTCCCGTTGGGTGCTCTTTTTAAATAACGACGTGGTGGTGAGCGCAAACTGGATCGAGGGAATGCTTGAATTTGCCGGGCAAAAAGGGGTCGATATCGTTAGCCCCGCCATTCGGGAAGGACTTTGCGACTACGGCGTGGACGACTATGCAAAAGATTTTGTGGCGCGAATGAAGTGTCAGTCGAGAATGGGGGTTGCCGACGGGATATGCTTTCTGGTCAAAAAATGCGTATTTGAAAAAATCGGCCGTTTCGATGAAAATTTTCGCATCGGGCAGTTTGAAGACGTCGATTTTTTCCGAAGGGCGGCCCTGGCCGGTTTTCGCCTTGGCATAACGGGCCGCTCCTTTATTCATCACTTCGGCTCGGTTACCCAGAACCACATACGAGGCATCGAGCGCAACAATGGGTACGAAGCTTCCAATCGTGCCTATTATCGGCGCAAATGGAAGCTGTCCCGGTCCAAAAGATTTTTCGAACGCCACTTTTCCAAGGCCAGACTGCTTTTTTGGACCTTTAAGGAAAAGGCCCTTGGGCGGCATTGTCTAAAAGAATAGGCGCGATGGGCATCGCCGGCCCGAAAGAGCAGGTGATCCGGGCCGCTTTTTAGCCGGTGAAGCAATGGGGGTTATTTTTCTCTGAACCCGGTCGCTTGCTTTGCTCTTATCGTTTAGTTTCCACGGTTTCCCTGCCGCGAAATTGCAGGTGGTAGAGCCTTCTGTATTCACCGTTTAATTCCAGAAGTTCCGCATGGCGGCCCTGTTCGACGATCCTTCCCTCGGAAAGTGCCAGTATGGAGTCCGCGTTCTTAATTGTCGAGAGACGATGAGCGATAACCAGGGTTGTCCTGCCCGACATGAGGTTTTCGAGGGCTTTTTGCACTTCGAGTTCGGAGTCGGAGTCAAGAGAGGATGTGGCTTCGTCCAGAATAAGGATCGGGGCGTCCCTTAAAAGGGCGCGCGCTATGCAAACCCTCTGGCGCTCGCCCCCGGAGAGCCGCACACCCTGTTCGCCCACCAGGGTTTCGAATTGTTTGGGCAGTTTCATGATGAAATCGTAGGCATTGGCCGCGCGGGCCGCAGCGATTATTTCATCGTCTGTCTTGGTGATATCGCCATAGGCGATATTGTTTCTAAAGGAGTCGTTAAAAAGAACGGACTGTTGGGTCACAACGGAAATCTGGGCTCGAAGCGATGAAAGGCTGACCTGGCTGATATCGGTTCCGTCGATCAGGATTGCCCCTTCGCTCACTTCATAGAACCTGGGGATAAGGTTTGCCAGGGTGGTCTTGCCCGAGCCGCTCATGCCCACAAGGGCCACTACCTGGCCGACATTGACTCGGAAGTCTATGTTCGAGAGGACCTGCTCCTGTCCGTAGCTAAAGGAGACGTTTTTAAATTCCAGGTATTGCCTTATAGGCGCAAGGTGCTTTGCGCCGGGCTGATCGACTTTTTCGACCGGTTGATCGAGAATGTCGTAGACCCTGTCGGCGGCGGCCAACCCCTGCTGGATGGAAGAATAATAGGAGGCGATGCGCTTTACCGGGGTATAGAGGCTTATAAGGGCGGCCAGAAAGGAAAAAAGGCTTCCACCGCTCATCTTGCCGTCGATAATCCGGTAGCCTCCGTAGAGCATGATGGCCACTATGCCCACTCCGCCCAAAAACTCCATCGAGGCGCTGTTTACCGCCCTTACGAGCACCGATTTCATCGTGAAACTCAAAAGTTTTTGATTTTCGCCCCGAAACCGTTCCTCTTCGTGGGCTTCCATTCCGAAAGCCTTGACAATGCGGTTTCCAATAATTGTTTCGTGCATGATGACCGAGAGGTCCGCCATGGCCTGCTGGGTCCTGGCGCTGATCTTTCGCATCATCTTGCCCACCTTGAAAATGGGCAGAAAGGCTACGGGCACAATGAGCATGGAAATGGTAGCCAGGCGCCAGTCCATGTAAAACATGATACCCACGCAGCCCACAAAGGTAAACGATTCCCTCACCATGCCCGTAACCGTTGAAGAAAGGGTGTTTTGTACCGCGCCCACATCGCTGCTAATGCGCGACATGAGATTGCCTGTCTCCATTTTGTCCAGTTGTGGAACGGGAAGGTGCTGAATGTGTTTATAGACGTCTTCTCTTAGTACGGTTATGATCTTCTGGCTGACATAGTTCATGAGGTAGGCGTTGCCGCAAAGGCAGGCGCCTTTGAGCGCGTAGACTACCAGGACGGCAATGCACAAAAGATCGAGCATCTGTTTGTTTTTATTAACGATAAGCTGATTGAAAACAGGCTTTATAAGATAGAGGCTTGCCGTTGCGCAAGCGGCGGCAACCGCCATACACAGCATCGACAGCAAAATCTTGTTTCGATACGGCAGCACCAGCCCGAGCTGCCTGCGATAGACACTCTTCAAAGTCCAATCCTTTCGGTAGCGCTTTCCAAAAAAACTATACCCTTCAGCTAGTTGCAATATAGAATGAGACGAGTACGGTTGGAAGGAAAAACTGCCGCCCATCCAAACCGGCTGTTGGTAAGGATAAAGGAGGTCTTATGGCTACTGGCCGAATGCGGCTGAATGGTATCAGGCGCCAAATCGGAAAATATTTGGATGCAAAATAGAGTTCCGATAAGAGAGGGCAGTTGCCGCCGGCCGTTTTGGAAACGAGCGCCGCAAAGAATGTGACTGCCAACCATCGTAAGGAACATAAAAAAGGTTGTGGTGCTTTTGAGATTTGACGGCTAGAATAAAGCGATCGTGGATTTTTTGCGCCCCGGGTAGCGTAGATGTGAAAACCTCGCGGCGAAGATCGCGGGCGCTCAAAAAAGGATACTTTATCGATTCGGACTCCGGGAGGTTATATTATGGGCTCAGCGATGGGATGGCTCAGCTTGATTGGCGGAGTAGTGATTTTTCTCTACGGACTTTTTAAACACGACTGGGTCCCCATTATTCTGGGGCTTTTGATAGTGGCCTTTTCCATTTCCAAGATGACGAAAAGCCGGGGGGGAAACGGGCAATGAAAACCCGGGGGACTACCGTGAAAAAACGTGTATGGCCCAGAGCTCGAAAAGGCTTATGTTAGCGGAAGCCGGGGATGGGGAGAGGTCTGTCCCGTTTTAGGTGTTGTCAAAAGTCAGATGGTTAGGATCGGTTCGGATCGACACTTTGGCGCCGGCGGAAAAATTTTACCCTTTTGCGGAAATTTCCCTCGCTTTGGCAAGGCGGGGAGCGCGACGGTTTGACACTATCCCCTCCCGGAGAGCCCCAGGGCATTTTTGCTTTTAATACATCCGGAAATAATTTATTGATTGAGGTTCTGAAGTCTTATAGGTATTGAGTGCGACTAAATCCGGGTGCTCCGGATGCAAACAGCCGTCGGCTGGAGGGACGAAAAAGAAAATGCGAAGCGATTCGATGAAAAAGGGCATTGAGAAGGCGCCTCATCGCTCACTTTTTAAAGCCATGGGGTACACTCAAACGGAACTGGACAGGCCCATCATAGGTGTGGTCAATTCGGCAAATGAAATCATTCCGGGCCACATTCACCTCGATAAGATCGCCGAGGGGGTAAAGGCGGGCATAAGGCTTGCCGGGGGAACCCCCGTGGAATTCAGTACGATAGGCGTTTGCGACGGTATAGCCATGAATCATCCCGGAATGCGCTATTCGCTGGCAAGCCGGGAGTTGATAGCCGATTCGGTGGAAATTATGGCTACGGCCCACCCGTTTGACGGTCTGGTGCTTATTCCAAACTGCGACAAGATAATACCGGGGATGATGATGGCCGCTTTGAGGCTCGACATTCCCACGGTGCTTGTTAGCGGAGGGCCGATGCTGCCGGGGCGCGTGGGCGGCAAGGCTGTGGACCTTATTTCGGTTTTTGAGGGTGTTGGAGCCTTGAGGGCGGGCCAGATTACCAGCGGGCAACTCGAGGAACTCGAAGATCAGGCCTGCCCGGGATGCGGTTCCTGCTCCGGGATGTTTACGGCAAATTCGATGAATTGCCTGGCTGAGGCCTTGGGGCTTGCCCTTCCCGGAAATGGGACTATCCCGGCTGTAACGGCCGCCAGAATTCGCCTTGCCAAAGAGGCGGGAATGAAGATCATGGACCTTGTGGGCATGAATCTAAAGCCCCGCGATATAGCTTCCATGACCGCCTTCCGCAATGCGATAGCGGTGGATATGGCCCTTGGCTGCTCGACCAATACGGTTTTGCACGTACCGGCGATTGCAAACGAGGCGGGTATCCGTCTCGATCTCGGTATTTTTAACGAAATAAGCTCAAGGACTCCTCACCTGTGCAGCCTTCGGCCCGGCGGCGCCCACTTTCTCGAAGACTTAAACGCGGCAGGAGGGGTCCAGGCGGTGATGAAGGAGCTTTTGCGCCGCGACCTCATTGACCCGGCCCCCATTACCGCAACGGGCAAATCGGTTGGCGAAAATCTCAAAAATGCCCGGATACGCGATTCGGAGGTTATCCGCTCGCTCGATAATCCTTATCATAAGGAAGGCGGCATTGCCGTTCTCTACGGCAACATTGCCCCGGAAGGCGCCGTGGTAAAACAGTCGGCGGTCGCTCCCCAGATGCTTGTTCGAAAGGGCAGGGCGCGAGTCTTTGAAAGTGAGGCCGAAGCCGCGGACGCCATCCTCGAAGGCCGTATCGTGGCCGGTGATGTGGTGGTTATCCGCTATGAAGGCCCTAAGGGCGGCCCCGGTATGCAGGAGATGCTGACTCCGACGGCGGCGATTATCGGTCGCGGGTTGGGGCTGGACGTGGCCCTTATAACCGATGGCAGGTTTAGCGGAGGCACTCAAGGGGCAGCTATCGGCCATATTTCTCCGGAGGCCGCCGTGGGTGGCCCGATCGCTTTTATCGAGGAAGGCGATGAAATCCTGGTGGATATACCGGGCAAGAAGCTGGAACTCCTGGTCGAAGAGGCCGTGATCGCCAGACGAAAGGAAGCCTGGAAGCCCAGAGAGCCAAGAATAAAGACCGGCTACCTTGCCAGGTATGCAAAAATGGTCACCTCCGGTGCAAGGGGCGCGGTCCTAAAAACTGAATAGAGTCTTTGCGGTTTTCTCGCCATGGATGGGCGAGGATTGAAATACTGGACGTAAAGGTTTTGCTGTGGGGTATATCTTTAGCCTTGCTGATGCTCAGCGCAGTGATTGCTGGTTTGGTTCCGCCAGGGGACGGGAGGCGCTGGAGTTCGAGCAGGAGCTTCTCGGACGGGTTTGGAACCCTCTTTTGCCCCAGCGCGTCCTCGAGGTAGGCTGCGGTACAGGTGTTTTTCTCGACTGGTTCAGGTCCCAGGGCCATATCGTGGCCGGCCTCGAACCTTCGGGAGAAAGCCTCGAGCTTGCGAGAGAAAGGCTTGGGTATAAGGTCCCACTCACCCAGGGCTTTGCCGAAGATCTGCCCTATGAAGACAATCAATTCGATACGGTTGCCCTTATAACCAGCCTTGAATTTGTCGAAGACCCCTATGCGGCCCTGCGGGAAGCCTTCCGGGTCGCCCGCAGGAATGTGCTGGTCGGCGCTCTTAATAGATTTTCCATCGGCGGGGTCCAGTGCGGCCTGAAGGGATTTAGGCGCGAATCGGTCTACAGCCACGCCAGGTTTTTCAGTATTTTTGAGTTGAGCCGGATGTGCGAAAAAATCCTTTGTGCTCGCCTTCCAATTCAATGGCGAACCTGTTTTTCCTTTCCGGTCCAGTTGCTTCCTTATCTGCGCTCTGTGGAAAACAACCCCCTCATGCAGCGAAATCCTTTCGGCCACTTCATTGCCATGCGAGTTGACATGCAGTGCCGCGTTCGCACCCTGAAGGCCCCTGTTTTCGAAGAAATTCCAGCCGTTGCCAATGTCTCCGCCCATTCCCTGGGGTGGTGGCGGCCTTCCCTCAAGGCTCAGGAAAAGGGGATGGATAGCTAAAAACTCTCTTTCGAGGACCTGACATGAAAGAGGCTATGTTTTACAATCGGCTCGAGCATGATCGGGTGAGCTGTTTTCTTTGCTCCCAGCACTGTATTATCGATCCGGATGGGTTTGGAAAATGCGGCGTGAGGCAAAACAGGGAAGGAAAGCTCTTTAGCCTGGTTTACGCAAAACCTGTCGCCGGCCATTCGGACCCGGTCGAAAAGAAGCCCCTGTTTCATTTCCTGCCTGGTTCTCTAAGTTATTCGATTGCAACTGTCGGGTGCAATTTTAAATGTTCTTTCTGCCAGAACGCCGATATATCCCAGTCGCCTCGAATTTCGGGCGCGATCTATGGCCGGGAGACGCCTGCCGGAGAAGTTGTGGATCAGGCCCAAAAGGAGGGGTGCGCCTCGATAGCCTATACCTACACAGAGCCTACGATTTTTATGGAATACGCTCTGGACGTGGCTGCCCTGGCAAAAGAGCGCGGGCTTGAAAATGTTTTCGTAACCAACGGCTATATGAGCGCGGAGGCCCTTGACGCCGCGGCCCCGTTGCTTGCAGCCGCCAATGTCGATCTTAAGGCCTTTAGCGATTCGTTTTACAGGGACCGTTGCGGCGCCCGCTTAAAGCCCGTGCTCATGACCCTTGAGAGAATGAAGGAAAAATCCATTTGGCTTGAAGTTACCACCCTCCTTATTCCCGGCTTAAACGACTCGGAGGCCGAGCTTAAAGAAATCGCCACTTTTCTTGTCGGCCTGGGAGCCGAGACCCCGTGGCATGTTAGCCGTTTTCATCCCGCCTATCACATGACGGAGGCTCGTCCCACGCCTGTTGCGACGATTAGACGGGCGAGACAAATCGGCCTGGAGGCGGGCTTGCGTTACGTCTACACGGGAAATGCGCCCGGAGACGATGGGGAAAACACCTTCTGCCATTCCTGCGGGGCCTTGCTGATCGGGCGCATCGGCTACTCGGTTCAAAGGTACGGTCTGCGGGGAGGGGTTTGCGCAAAATGCGCAACGGCGTTTGCGGGAGTCGGACTGGATTGAGAGCGGAAAGAAAGGCCTTGTTGCTTGAAATCTATGAAAAACTCTTCGCGGCCTTTGGACCTCAGCACTGGTGGCCGGCCAGGACTCCTTTTGAAGTTATACTTGGCGCTATACTTGCCCAAAATACCGCGTGGAAAAACGCCGCCGCGGCTATCGCAAACCTCGATCGAAACGGCCTTCTGAGCCTTGAGGGTCTTTGCGGCCTTGACGGAGCGCAACTGGAAGCCCTGGTGCGGCCCTCGGGTTTCTACAGGCAAAAGGCCAAAAGGATCATGACCTTTTGCGATCACATCCAAAAAAATTACCACGGCTGCCTTGAACAATTCCTGGATCAGGATATGGAGCCTCTGCGGCAGGAGTTGCTGACAATCCGCGGTATAGGTCCGGAAACAGCCGACAGCATCGTTCTCTACGCCGCCTTTAAGCCCTCCTTTGTCGTGGACGCCTACACCTGGCGTATTTTCTCCCGGCACGCATGGATAGACGAAACGATTTCCTACGACGATTTGCGGGAATATTTCATGGAAGCCCTGGAGTTGGATGTGCAGATGTATCAGGAATTTCACGCTCTTGTGGTTCGAACGGGACATCTTTACTGCCGCCGGAAACCCTTGTGCCAAATGTGTCCTCTAGGGGGTTATTTCGATGGCCTGGTTTTTTTGCGCCCGTAACGGGAAGCCATCGAGGCTGATAGAAACCGTGCCGTAAGCGGGATGCTTTCGCGGGAAGCCCCGGCGGGGCTTCCCTTGCGTCTTCGATTCTTTTTCCCGGGATTTGCGGCTATTGCTATGCGGAAGAAATTATCGCTTCCCTTGCGGCTTCGATTCTTTTTCCCAGCCGGGCCGATTACTCGCAGACGCCTTCCAACTCGCCGGCGGTCTGCTGGAGCAGTGTTTCTATCAGTTTGTCCTTTTCGCCCCAGAGCGTATTCAGCCAATCCTTGAACTGATTTCGCAATGCGGGATCGGTAATGGTTTCGAGCAGTTCCTTGGTGATGGGGATCTGTTTTACCCTTACCTTGATTTGAACGGAGTTGGCGCACAAAAAGGCCCACAACCCCGGAGTTCCTTTGGGATAGACGATGGTTACATCCAGGATGGAGCTAAGTTGGCGGCCCAAAGCGTAGAGGGCTACAGCCGTACCGCCGGGCTTGGGCTTTAGCAGGTGGGTATAGGGCGACCTCTCGGTCTCCCGTTTTGCCGCGCTAAAACGCGTTCCTTCCGCGAAGTTCATGATGGTTGCAGGAACCAGGCGGAATTTGTCGCAGGCCTTGCGTGCAGCTTCCAGGTCCCTTAGGGTCGAGGACCTTCGCTTCATAAAAGGAAAATCGAGGGCCCACCATGCGATTCCCAAAAAAGGCACCCAAATCAACTCTTTTTTTAGAAAGAATTTCAAAGTCGGGATTTTCCCGTGAAAGATACTCTGCAACACGACAATGTCCACCATCGACTGGTGATTGGCCAAAAGCAGGTACCATGCATCGGGGTGCAATCCATTGAGGCCCTGAACATCCCAGCCGATGTGTTTGCTCAGCTTCAAACCCAAAGCGTTAATGCCCACCCAGTTCTGTACGAGTGCGTTGGCAAGTTTTCCACAAAAAATACGCCAGCCCCGGGCCGGGATAATCAGCTTTCCCAGCGCAACCACGTAGAGCAGAAACGACCAGAAAATAGTGCTGACGGTGAGGGCGGCAAACAAAATGAAACCTTGGAGCGGGGGGGGGAGAAATTGAAGCATGATACTCTGTACGTTCTTTCAATTCGAATGGTTAAATTAATTGTCAACATGAGCAGAGACGAAAAACCTTTTTTCAGGTCGCAATCATACCATATGCCGCTCAAATAACAGTATTTAATATTGCTCCCGGGATCGGTGCGGCCATTTTTGAGCCGGCTGTCCAAAGAGATCCGCAAAACCCATGGGCCATGTAGAAAGGGTTGGATTTTGGAAATGGCTCTAACGTGGCGTTATTTAGGAGCTTTCTCACGGAGCAAGCAAGCCGGGTTCTCCTTGCGAATTTAAATTTTAAAATGCCGCCGGTTTCCGATTTCTTTTAAAGTATTGCGTAAATCTACCGATATTTGCCGGATCAAGGTTATTTTAGACAAATTGCAGTTGACTTGTTGCACTATATTGCCTATCAAATGTTTCCCTTGTTCAAAGAGTGGTTTTTTTAGGATCGGGCTGTTTTGCCTGGAGAAAAAAATGAAAAAACTTTTGGATATAGCCGCCGAGATCGTTCAGGCTCAGGCCTCGGTTGGGCTGATGTCGGCCGAACAGATCGAGCAGTCTCTGATAAAGACCTTCTCTACTCTTCAACGGATTCAACAGGCCGAGGACAGGGGGATGCTCCTTGAGGGCGTCCCGGCCGGGGAAATTAGCTCCTCGCAGATCGTGGGCGAACCGATCCAATCCATTCAAGACGACAAGATCGTTTGCCTCGAGTGCGGTACGCAGATGAGGCAGCTTACGACAAAACACCTGGGCGCCCACAACCTTACGCCTCGGGAGTACAAACGCAAATGGGGTTTTTCGATGAAACAGCCTCTTTCGGCAAGGTCTTTAACAAAGGCCCGAAGTAAAGCCGCCAAGAAAAGAGGCCTTCCGGAAAAACTGGTTAAATTCCTCGAAGAAAGAAAACAAAAAAAGCTCGAAACCCTGGCAACATCGGAACTGGCTGTGGAAAAGGCCGGGAGCGGGGCTTCGGTTAAAAAAACGGTTCGAGCCCATACTACCGCCTAGGTTTTTTTGAGTCGATCGGTCGTTGTGGTGGAAAAAAATAATTGCGGGCTTGAAAATCAATATACTCATGCACATTTTAACTGCTATAATTAGAATCTCTCCCGGGAGGATTTCTCTTTTAAAACAAAACCGCTTTCAAATCGTGGCGGATTAATTCCTTGATAATGAGAATGCGGCTATATTATAGGGGTTATCCAGGATCCCCAGAGAAATATTGTTGCCCTGAAGTTGTATCCGGTCTTCAGGCCTGATTGCCCAGGTTTCGAGAAACCCGTTCCAACAATGTTCTGTGGTCAACAGAGATGAAGTTTTGCTCCCCGTTTGGGGGATTCCATCAACTTTTGCTGCGCGCATCTTTGCGCGAAAAGGGAAAGGTATGCAGATCGAGTATAAGAATATCGATCCAAAGCTTGTGGTAAACGAGATTAGAAACGGAAGGTCTTTGGAGTCGGTCCAGAAGGTCTTTGGCCTGAGATTTAAAAGCGAGGTTCAGGACCTTTACCTCAAAGGGCTTATGGAGCTTGGGGAAATTCCACAGGTCGAATTCAATAAGCCTGCGGTTCAGTCTCCCCTGGTCTCGGTTCCGGTTGCGCCGGCACAGGAGAGAACGGTTTTTCGCAAGCGTGAGCCCAGGCCCAGGCCTCCTGTGTGCAATCCTACCGTGGTGATCAAAACGGGTAATTTCCGCACCATCGGTCAGAGCGGAAGCGTCACCCTGAACCGGGCGCTTTTGATTGAAATGCTGGGCTTCAAGGTGGGGGATTCTTTCGAGATTTACAGAGAGGACGATATGGTGGTTCTAAAGAAGGCTGTCAATCCTGTTTGAATCTTCGGCATTCTTCGCTTTCATTCCCCGCCCTGAGAATGAGCGTTAGACTTTCTTTTTGAGCTTATTGAGAACATG
The DNA here is from genome assembly GCA_021780695.1 of Deltaproteobacteria bacterium. Lineage (GTDB taxonomy): Bacteria > Desulfobacterota > Syntrophobacteria > Syntrophobacterales > Syntrophobacteraceae > SbD1. Next base: position 8,089 of record JAJXYD010000024.1, on the reverse strand, counting down.
CATGAAACGCCACATGGCCGTAAGATTGGTGCCCAGGGCAAGCACTATGAGCACCCCTTTGAGGGCCAGATCGATCGAGCCTTCGGCAGCGATAAGGTTAATGATCGGGTTTAGGATTCCCGCGACTCCCAGCAGTATGATCCGCTCGCCTCGCTGGAATATGCCGCCCATGCATCTTTCCCCTAGGCCTTCGGCCCGGGCCCTTGTATAGCTTACCATGAGAGAGCCGAAAAGAATGAGCATGATCAAAAGCGGGTAGGCTGAAGGGGCATCTGTGCGTTGCATGTAGAACCAGATTCCCAGATAGGTGAGAAGTTCGGTGTACCTGTCGGTTACCGAATCGAGGAAGGCGCCAAATTTTCTGCTCTGCCCCGTAGCTCTTGCCAAAGCGCCGTCCAGGCTGTCGAGAAGGCCTGTTAGAAGAGTCACCAGACCTCCCAAAAAGGGCAGATAGGCGAAGCAGACTCCGGCGACTACACTCATGAGCAAACCGGCGCACGTGATGTGGTTGGGGGTGAGGTTAAGGTCAATAAGCTTGGGGACTATCCGCGTTTGCAGGATCTTATAATAGCCGGTTTCGATTACGGTTCCTTTGAGCATATAGGCCTTTGGCTGCCTGAGATCCGAAACCGTGCCGTTGCGGATCATCGAGGTTAGATGAACAAAAAAGTGCCCCTGTAATCCTTATCCCTATACTGGATACCAGATTCCGGTTTTTAGATCAAACGCAAACAGGGCAGGGGGGTAGTTTGCGCGATTTTAGTCGTTAGTCGCTGCACCTCAGCATGGCTCGGCTTTCAAGGGAGAGATCCGGGATTTTTACCAAAACTTTTTGCCCCTCGGCTACGCGCGAGTTGCCGGGCGCCAGCAGGGCGTAGGCTGAGCGGCTTGTAAAAAAAGAACCCATATCTTTTTGACCGGCCTCGGGGCAGTTTCGGGGGATAAAGGTGCAAAGCCCCTCCCTTATTTTTAAAGCGCCGTCCAATGCCCGGTAGTAGCCTTCTGTTTTTTGCATCGAGCCCGCGGTTATAGCTTCAAAAGAGAAATCGGGCTCTGAGTGAAGGCCCAAAAAGCTTTGAACCAGCACCGCCCCGATTTCCTCATAAATTATCCTCACCGCCCCGGGATTTCCGGGCAGGCCCAGATATATCGAGCCGTTTCCCGTCGCCAGTCCACTGCCCTTTCCAGGGCCAATATTGAGCCGGTCGAAAATTACTTTAAGACCCAGCCTTTTCCAAACCTCGCCTGTAAAATCCTTGCTTCCCTTACCCATTCCCCCGGTTGTAATCACAAGATCGGCCCGAGCGTTTTTCAGCCGGGAACAGATCACTTCGGGATCGTCGGGGGCCACTCCCATCTCAACGGGTTCTGCCCCTGAAGCCCTGACCAGAGCGGCCAGAAGGCAGCTGTTTTGGGAAAAGATCGAACTCCCCGGTTCCCCAGCACCCGACCCCTTTAGTTCGTCTCCGGTGGCAAGGATGGCCACCCTCGGGCGGCGCACAACGCAAACCTGCTGGCGGCCCTGCGCGGCTGCAAGCCCGATACGCCCGGGGGTAAGCACATCGCCCTTTCCAAGAAGCAGTGTGTTTCGTGGAATCTTGCTCCCGGGCTGAGTTACGCCCGCACCCGCCCGGAGAGGTTCGGTGAAAACCAACCCCCGCGGGCACAGCCTTGCCTTTTCGAAGGCGATGACCGTATCCATTGCTTCGGGAAGAATTCCCCCGGTCATTATCCTTGCGCAAGTTCGGCTCTGTGCCTTTTGTGCTGTTTTGCCGGCCGTTATCTCTTCCGAAACGATCGGCAGAATCACCGGGTTTTGCGTCCCCGCATGTTCGCAGTCTGAGCTTTTAAACGCAAAGCCGTCCCATCTCGATATGGGCTTTTCGGGCATGTCACGGTCTGCGCGTATTGTTTCCGCCATCACTCTGCCAGCCGCAAAGCCGGTCATGACCGTTTCGGTCTCGAGCCTTTTGGCTACTTCCGCCGCGATGTTCTTGGCATCCTTAAGTTCCATCGATTTCGGCCAGGTCCGCTACTGTGTTAACGTTTTTAAAACTTAGTCCCCGAGGGTCCACTTCCTGCCATTGCTTTTCGGTGATGGTTTTCAGCCTGATTTTTTTAAAAAACGCCACGACCTGGCGGTTCTCGGAACCCCTAAGCTGGCGTTCGATTGCCGGCAGGCACCTGCGGTTATAGACCGCCAGAAGAGGTTCGAAAAACTCTCCCACTTTGGGAACCACCGCATCGAAATCTCCTCTTGCGGCCTCAACGATGAGCGAGGCCATTTGAGGAAGCAAAAGCGGCATATCGGTTGCTTTTACAAAAACCCAGTCGCAGGGGCTATAAAGGAGGGCCGTATAGATGCCTCCAAGCGGGCCCTGTTGGGCGATTATGTCCTGAACGAGCATCGCGCCGCTGTCGAGGTAGGGCGCGATCTCATTTGCCATGACCATGACCGGGCTGCAAAGGGGGCGCAACGATTCGACGGCAAGATCGATAAAGCGTTTACCCCTAAACATCTCCAATGCCTTGTTTTTGCCAAACCGCAGGCTTTTGCCTCCGGCAAGGACCGCTCCAGCCGGCATTGATTTTCTCCCCACCGCGTTATTTGGATGAATCGATTAGCTCGATTATTTTAACGAATTTTTTGTTTTGCTCTATAACCTCGGAGGCTATCTGCTCCAAAAGAGCGGCTGAGGCCTCGTGGCCCGCATCCTTTGCCCGAGTTGCCCATTGTCTGTAGGAACCGGCGTGGTCCTCGTTGTGGCTTATCCAGTGTTCAACTATTTTTCGAAATTTGGCGGTCTCAAGGGACTGCTCACCGTGCTGGTGGGAATGCTCTGCGTGGTGATGCTCGTCGTGGTGATCATGATGGTCGTGCATAATTTGATCCTTTCGCTCTTTTTTTTGCCCCGGGGGTTTTAGCCCTTTGGCCTTGTGCCTTTGGGCCCTTTCCGGTTGTGGCGCTGATTGACCCAGGCCTTCCGGTATGATAGCCTGTATGGTCTGGAGGTTATTAAATGATTCCTTATCCCAATATTAATCCTATCATATTTTCGATAGGTCCGGTTCATGTTAGATGGTATGGCGTGATGTATGTTCTGGGTTTTATCTCTGCCTATTTTCTGATCCAGAAGCAGGAGCGCTCGAAGCAGGTGGGGCTTGTGGGCGAGACGGCCCAGGATCTGGTCTTCTATCTGGCCCTGGGCGTAATCGTGGGTGGCCGGCTCGGCTACATCCTTTTCTACGAATACCTCGACCTTGGCTATTATCTGCACCATCCTCTGGAAATAATCGCTACCTGGCACGGAGGAATGTCTTTTCACGGCGGGCTGATCGGATGCATCTTTTCGGTGTGGCTTTTTTCCAGGAGAAGAAAAATTCCCTTCGCCGTTATTGCCGACTCGGCCATCGTTACCGCGCCGATCGGGCTCGGACTCGGGCGCATAGGTAATTTTATAAATGGCGAACTGCTCGGCCTGCCAAGCAAGGTCCCCTGGGCGATGGTTTTTCCCAACGCGCCCGCATGGGCGGGAGGGGCGGTTCCTCGCCATCCCACCCAGCTCTATGAAGCTTTCGCCGAGGGGTTGCTCCTTTTTATTATAATGTGGCAGTTGCGCAAAAGGCAGTTCAAGGACGGGATGATGGTGGCCTTTTTTCTGCTTTTTTACGCCGTCTTTCGGTTTATAATCGAGTGCTTCAAAGAACCGGACCCCCCGCCGCTCGGATATGTGTTCCATTATCTTACGATGGGGCAGGTGTTGTGCATTGCGATGGTTCCCGCGGCCATAGCCCTGATCTTTTTTTTGAACCGCAAAAAGAGCGGGGAAGCCGTAAGAACAGCCAGTGTGGGAGCGGCCGGCCGCGCCCGCCGATAAGGATTGATTATGGGGCTGGAACAGATCACATCTCCGCGAATGGCTTCACAGATTAATCGTCAGTGGCGCTCGATCTACGAAGGGGCAAAAAAGGACGCAGAGGAAGCCCTCGATGTAATAAGAAACGGGCACAGGGTCTTTATGGGCTCGGGATGCGGTGAGCCTCAGCATTTGGCGAGAACGCTGGAAAAGAGGCTTCACAAACTCTCGGATCTTGAAATTCTTCACATCTTGAGCGTAGGAGAGGCGCGTTTTACCGATGCGGGCGTCGATCAGTGCAGGCTAAAGTCCTTCTTTGTGGCCTCGGGTAACCGTGAGGCGGTTGCCGAGGGGCGGGCCGACTACACCCCCATAAATATGGTGGATATTCCCGAGCTCTTTTGCTCCGGTGAGATGATTATCGATGTGGCCCTCATCCAGGTTGCTCCTCCCGACGACCACGGTTTTTGTTCCTGCGGGGTAGCCGTGGACATCGCAAAGGCCGCGGCCCAGAGCGCAAGGCATGTCGTCGCCCAGGTCAATCCCAGAATGCCCCGCACCCTTGGAGATTCCTTCATTCACGTTAGCCACATCGATGCCTTTGTCGAGTACGATGAGCCGCTTCTGGAAGTAAAGCTTCCCATGATGAACCAAATCGCCATCGATATAGGCAGGCACGTGGCCGGGTTGGTCGAAGACGGCTCGACGATTCGTGTGGGTGTGGGAAGCATTTCGGTTGCCTCGCTCTACGCATTGGAAGGCAAAAAAGACCTCGGCGTCCACACCGATATGCTTACCGACGCCTATCTGCATCTGGTCAAGAAGGGGGCAATAACCAATGCCCGAAAGACCCTTCATCCGGGGAAAATCGTTGCGAGTTTTTGCCTGGGATCGCGCGAACTCTACGATTTCGTGGACAATAACCCTATGGTGGCGATGTATCCCGTGGACTACACCAATGACTTCGCCGTAATAGCTGAAAATGACAGGATGGTCACCATTAACTCCGCTCTCGAAGTGGATCTGTCCGGGCAGGTGTGCGCCGATTCGCTGGGCTATGAAATCTATAGCGGCGTTGGCGGGACGATCGACTTTGTAAGGGGGGCCAAGGGGTCTCGGGGAGGCAAGGCTATAATGGTGATGCCCTCCACGACCTTTGACTCGTCTCGCTCCAGGATCGTTGCCGCACTGACCGAGGGCGCGGGGGTGGTTACAACGCGCGGGGGGGTGGAGTACGTCGTTACCGAGTACGGGGTTGCCGCCCTGCAGGGAAAGAGTTTGCGCGAGCGTTGCCTTGCGCTCATCTCCATTGCCCATCCCGATTTCAGAGATGAACTCATGGAGGCCGCAAGACAGATCAATTATCTGGAAAAGGATGCCGGGCATTGGGCGGGAACCCGGGCGATCTATCCCTATGATTGCGAACTTTCCATGGAATTTCAAAAGGTGGGAAGCGTATTCTTTCGTCCTTCCAGACCGATCGACGAACGGGTGCTTAAGGAGTTTTTCTATTCCCTGCCTCGAACCGAGGCCTATCTGCGCTTCCCCGAACTCCTCAAGGCCTACCCCCACTATGACGTGAAGGCGATAGTCAACACCGATTATCACAGGGAAATGTGCCTGCTGGCCTTTGCCGGAGAAAAGGATTCGGGCAGGGTTATCGGAGTGGCCTTTTACCGCATGAACGATGATGCGATTTCGGCTGAACTCGATTTCGCCGTGCACCCCGATTTTGCGCGGGGAGGCGTTGCCACCTCGATGGTTGCCCACATTGCCAAAAAGGCCGCGCAAACGGGCATTAAGACCCTCATTTCCTATATCCCCATTGGAAACGAGCAGGCCTTCGGGGTCTTTAGAAAACTTGGCTACGCCGTTGAAAGGTCTCTTGCCTCGGGAGCATATGAAATAAGGGTGCGTCTCGATGCCCAGGGGTTGTGAAAAGTGCGATGGAGCGGCTGGAGTTTCTCGAAAGGCATATCGCCGAACTGGGCGAAAGAATCGGGGCACTTGAACGAAATGTTGGAGACCTGGCCCGTCTCACAAGGCATCCGGTGGAAAAACTGCTCTGGCAACTGGGGTTTCCGGTAATCAAGCACGGGGACGGGGCACAGCTTCTGTTTGCCCACGAAATCCGCGACACGGCGCTATCGCGCTTTTACGCCATGATGAAACGCTACTCCTTCAGGCTCTTTATGAGGGAACTGATACAAGAGCCTGAGGGAGAAGATTTTTCCGCACTCTCTCGCTACTGTTCGCCAAAAACTGTAAAGACCTACCTGGAAAAGCTCGCCGCCCTGGAAATGGTGGGTCTTTCCGCCCGGGGCTACAGGCTCCTAAGGAAGGTCCCAAGCTTTGGCCCAACGCTCGAATGGTTTGTGTGCGAACTTCTGAGGCGCGAGTTTCTATCTCCTGCTCTTTTCAACATAAAGCTCAAAAACACCAGGCGCGGGGGCGACTACGATGTGATCGCTCTCATTGCCGGACGGCTGGTTTATGTGGAGGTAAAATCTTCGCCCCCCCGGGGCATCGAACAGCAGGCCGTGGAGGCATTTCTGGCACGGCTTGCCGACCTTGGGCCCTCCCTGGCGATTTTTCTGGTCGATACCGAACTGCGCATGAAAGATAAACTGGTTCCCCTTTTTGCGGGGGCACTGGAGCGCGAGGCAAAAACCGGCCCCCCCTGGGCGGTCGAAAGGCTGGTGGACGAGGTCTTTCATGTGCGCCACTCTATTTATGTTACAAACAGCCGAAAAGGGATTTATTCCAATCTCAGAACCTGTTTTCGTGATTTTTACGCCAATCTGGAATGAAGATTTTGCGCCCGTCTTGACATTGGCTGAAAAAAATATACAATTATTCATGAATTCCCACTAAGGGGGGCGAAACGGGTTCGACGGAGGTAGAGAAGTCTAAGTTGCATGCCGAGGTCCTTGCTGCTCGTTAAACAGTTTGGAATAAAATAAACGCAGACGATTACGCGTACGCTGTAGCCGCTTAACCGCGGCTGCCGTCTCCAGGTCCTGCTTCCCGCGGGGACCCAGGGGGCGTCGACTAAGCGGGATGGTTGCCTCCACGGTGCTCGCAGTGGCGGCGGCGAGATTTAGTGAGCTGGCATCGGCGAAATCAGGTCCGCAAGAGGTCGCCGGGGCGAGAATCAAATAGCGGAATAAGCATGTAGAAGCTTTGGCGGAATGCTTTCGGACGCGGGTTCAACTCCCGCCGCCTCCACCAGTTTTTTAGCAACAAAATCACCTACTTGGCAAATCGAAGCCTTCGACTTTCACCGTGACTTTCCCCAAAGCGGTGGTGAAAGCGGAAGTTTTTTTCTTTATAAGATAGCGAAGTCATTGCCAAAATACTCCAAAATCTTACCCGCGTCCTGCTCAAGACCTTCGACATAGTTCCCGTAAACCTCATAGACCATTTTCTTCGAACCATGCCCCATGCGTCTGACGAGCTTGTTCGGGTTCATCCCGATGGTCAGCGCCCAAGCCGCAAAGGTATGTCTTGTGGTGTACGGAACCCTGTAGTCGATCCCCGCCCTTTTCACAGCGGTTGTCCAAGCGTTTTTCCTGAACGTATCGACATCGAAAGTCCCGCCGTTTTTCATTGTGTGAACCGGCATGCAATAATGACCCACCTTTTAGGAAAATCGGCGTCCAAAATTGACCCATCGTAACTGCCTGCTACAATCTGCGCCAAACCGCAGAGAGGGGGGCAAAGCTAAAGGAGATGCTAACGGTGGAGACCATACGCAAGGTTCGGCTTTCATATCACAGGGACGCGAAATCTATTCGCCAGATCGCCAAAGAGTTTCACCTGTCGCGGAACACGGTAAAAAAGGTTCTTCGGAGCGGGGAGACGCAGTTTCACTACGAGCGCAAGACACAGCTTAAGCCAAAATTACAGGGATTTATAGAAGTGCTGAGAGCCAAGCTCAAAGAAGACGAGGATTCCCCCAAGACCCGGAGGAGGACCGCCCAGGCTCTCTTTGAGTTGATACAAGCTGGAGGCTACCTCGGCGGCTATGACTCGGTAAGAAGATTCGTAAGAACCTGGCGAGACGAGCAACAGCACCTTAGCCGCTCCGCGTTCATTCCCTTGAGTGTTAGCGGCGGCGTGAAAATGCAGGGAAAATGCCGGTTTGAAAATGTATTTTAATCGAGCCGCCGGCCCGAACATTTTGACACCGGCGGCGGTCTGAGTACCATCAGGATTCAATCTCGTCCTTC
>JAJXYD010000034.1 GCA_021780695.1 Deltaproteobacteria bacterium | reverse complement strand
AGCTCTTAGCAGCAAGGCTGGGGAGGGTAGCATTTTCAGCTTTTCGCTGCCCCTTTATGGGAAAGATTGAAAAATGGTTTTTAAAATACAGGCAAAACGGAGACTCCTCCTTCTATTTCCAGTAGTGTTTCTGTTGAGCGCCGCGCTGCCTTCCCTGTCCAAAGCCGTTGCAAACGACCAGACCCTTGCTCGCTCCATCCGGCGCAGCGCCGAGATGGATTCCCTTAACAAGGGCATCAAAGCCTTTGATGCGGGCTCCTATGAAGAGGCCAAAAGCAATTTCGAGATGCTAAGCAACGTGGCCGAAAACCCCGATATTAAGCGGGAGGCGCTTTTCGGCCTTGCAACAACCAGGCTCATCCAGGCCTCTAATAAAGATCAGTTCGACCGGGCGGTCGTAACATGGGAAAAATGGGCCGCGCAGGCCGGGGCCTCCAAAGGCATCGAGGACCCGAGAATGCTAACCCCTTTTTTCCTCAAACTTCGCTCGGCCATAGATAAGGGCGCGGGGGGGCCCCTTGGTGCAAAAAAGAACGCTCCCTCGCAAATCGTGATTATGAGGCAAAAGGTGGTCCAGGCCCTTCGGGCAAAACTCGAACTGGCCGAACGCCAGGTCAAAAAGCTGCGCCACGATCTCAAATCACTGGACGAAATACATCGAAAATACGAGGAGAAAAAACAGGAAATGACTCCGTGATTTCCTGCATGGCCCTATGAGTTCGCCTGCTAAACCAATAGTCCTTGTCGTGGACGATGATCGGGATATCCTCGCGGTTCTTGAGGCCAGACTCGCGTCGATAGACTACCGGGTCCTTACCGCCTCGGGAGGCGAGGAGGCCCTGAAGCTTCTAAAAAGCGAGTCCGTCGACCTCATGATTACCGACGTGAAAATGCCCGGCATGGGGGGAATGGACCTTTTTTCCGCGGCCCACCAGATCCACCCGGGGATGCCCGTTATGTTTCTTACCGCCTACGGCACTATTCCCGATGCCGTGAAGGCCATGAAAGCAGGGGCTGTCGAATATCTCACAAAACCGTTCAACGGCCGCGAACTGGTATCCAAAGTCCAGGAAGTCCTGAAGAAAAGCTCCTCCAAACAGCACCTTGACTCTCTTGAACCCCTTGGCGACATATTTCGTGGAGTTATAAGCCCGGCTATGCGCCAACTCTACGAACTGGTCGACCGTATTGCCCGTAGCGACGTCAACGTGCTTTTGCTTGGCGAAAGCGGAGTGGGTAAGGAACGCATAGCCCATCTGCTCCACCAGAGAGGGCCGCGCCGCGAGCAACCCTTCATGGTGGTGGACTGCGGCTCTACACCCGGCGGATTGCTTGAAAGCGAGCTCTTCGGTCATGTTCGAGGCTCCTTTACCCACGCTATAAAAGATAAAAAAGGGCTCATCGAGGCCGCCGACAAGGGCACGCTCTTTCTGGACGAGATCGGCAATATTTCCCACGAAATGCAGGTGAGGCTCCTGAGGTTCCTTGAAGACAAAAAAATCAGAAGGGTCGGAGACCTAAAAGAGATCCCCGTTAACTGCAGGGTCATCTCGGCCACAAATGCCGATTTGCGCGAGGAGGTCGCCTTGGGAAATTTTCGCGAGGACCTCTACTACCGGCTTCGCGTGGTCACTTTAAAAATTCCCCCTCTAAGGGAAAGACGGGAAGATATTCCAGGGCTTGCGCAAAATTTTGTCGAAACTTTTTGCAAAACCCATCATATGCCTCCGGTCAGGATTCCACCCGAAACGCTTCGCTGGCTTAGCCAATATCCATGGCCGGGAAACGTAAGGGAACTCAAAAACGGGCTGGAGGGCGGCGTAGTCTTGTGCCGCGACGGTGTCCTGCACAAAAGCGACCTGTGCCTCTCCGGGCTTCCCGAGGAGCCGGAGAAAAAACAACCGCCCTCCAATGCCGAGGCTTCAGCGCTTTCTTTGGAGGAAAGCGAGCGCGCCGCGATTTTGCGCGCCCTCCAACAGGCTGGCTTTGTCCAGAAGGAAGCCGCCAATCTCCTCGGAATCAGCCGCAGGGCCATCCACTACAAGATCAAAAAATACGGGATCAACTGTACGAAACGCTCCTGCAAAAGCGGAGAAGATGACTGATGGCGGCTGCCTCCACATGACCACAAGGAATTAGACGCTTAGTCAATTGAGGCAGGAAATCCTTTTTACCGACCGGTAAAAAAGAAATTCCTCCGTATCTTCATGGTTGATTTTCTTTTAGCTGTTTTCTTGGTTTTGCCTCTTTGTTTTACTTTTCCCCCGCAAGTTTGCCGGCCTTATACATCTTGAAGTTGTAGCTGTCGGCCAAGGCCTGCCAGCTTGCTTCGATAATGTCGTGGGAGACCCCTACCGTGCTCCATTGATCGTGGCCGTCGCTTGATTCGATAAGCACCCGCACTTTGGCGCCCGTACCCGGCCGTTCAGGCAAAACGCGCACCTTGTAGTCGCTTAGCTCCATGTCTTTTAATTCCGGATAAAATTTTTCAAGAGACTTTCGAAGAGCCTTGTCCAGGGCATTGACCGGGCCGTTTCCAAGGGCTGCGGTGTGTTCGAGCTGGCCTCCCACCCGAATCTGGATCGTAGCCTCGGCCACCGGGTCCTCTTTTTCGCTCTGCTTTTGATCGATCACCCGGAAGCCGACAAGTTCGAAATATTTCTTCGTCGTCCCCATCGCCTTGTTTAGGAGAAGTTCAAAACTTGCCTCCGCGGCTTCGAACTGGAAGCCCTGGTTTTCGAGTTCCTTTATCTCTTCGAGCACCTGCATGGCCACCGGATCGGCCTTTGAGAGCTCAAAGCCCAGTTCCTGGGCCTTTTGCTTGATCGTGGCCCGCCCGGAAAGATCGGAGACCAGAAACCTGCGGGTGTTTCCGACCAGGGCGGGGTCGATATGCTCGTAGGTCTTGGGGTTTTTGGCAACCGCGCTTATGTGCACCCCTCCCTTGTGTGTGAAGGCGCTTCGGCCAACAAACGGCTGATAGCGATCGGGCGTGACGTTTGCCACCTCCAGGATAAACCGGCTTACCTGCCTGAGCTTCCTGAGGTTTTCCTCCGAAAGGCATGGGTATCCCATTTTAAGACAGAGATTGGACATGATGGAGATAAGATCGGCGTTGCCGCACCGCTCACCCATTCCGTTCATGGTTCCCTGGACCTGGACGGCGCCCATCTCGACGGCGGTGAGTGTATTTGCCACAGCAAGTTCCGAGTCGTTGTGCGCATGGATTCCAAACGCCACAGGCCCCAGACGTTCCTTTACCGCGCCAATGGCCTTCTGGATTTGGCTGGGCAGGTTGCCTCCGTTGGTATCGCACAAAATGACGACTTCCGCACCCGCCCCTATGGCCTTGTCAAGGGTTGCAAGGGCATAGTGGGGATCGTCTCGGAAGCCGTCGAAGAAATGCTCCGCGTCGTAGAAAACGGCTTTGCCCTGCTGCTTTAAAAAGGCGACGCTTTCGGAAATAATCTCCAGATTGCGCTCGGGGGTCGTATTGAGAGCGTCCTTTACGTGTACGGTCCAGCTTTTGCCGAAAATGGTCACCAGTTCGGTATTGGCATCCAGAAGCGCTCGCAGGTTAAGATCCGAGGACGCGGTCGAATTGGGGTGGCAAGTCGAGCCGAAAGCGGCAATTTTAGCCTGCTTTAGCTTGTAATTGCCTATTTCCCGGAAAAAACCCACATCCTTGGGGTTCGATCCCGGCCAGCCGCCCTCGATGTAATGAATGCCTATATCATCGAGCTTTAAGGCTATGCGGACCTTGTCCTCGACGGAAAAGGCGAAATCCTCGGCCTGCGTGCCGTCCCGCAACGTTGTGTCGTAGATCTTGACCTGCATGACTGCTGTCTTTGCAATTGTAGGGTTAACTGGTTTTTATGCCCTTTACACTATTCACTTTGAGCCGGTGCTTTGTCCAGTTCGAAAGCATCGTGAAGGACCCTCACTGCCAGCTCCGTGTACTTTTCATCGATAATGCAGGAAACCTTTATTTCGGAGGTGGCGATCATCTTGATGTTAATGCCCTCTTCGGAAAGAGTTTGAAACATCTTTGTGGCCACTCCGCTGTGGCTTCTCATGCCTACCCCGATAATGGAAACCTTGGCTATTGCCGGATTTCCCACCACCTGGCAGTCGCCAAGCTCGCGGGAAACGGCCTCCAGGATCGAGATCGTCTGCTCGTAGTTGCCCCTGGGGACGGTAAAGGAAATGTGCGCCCTGCCCGGGACCCCGCTTGCGCCCTGAACGATCAGATCCACATTTATATTGGCCGCCGAGATGGGTCGGAAGACTTTGGCCGCTATTCCCGGCTGGTCGGGAATATTGGTGATCGTAACCCGGCTCTCGTTTTTATTGTAGGTGATTCCGGAAACCACCACTTTTTCCATGGTTTCATCCTCCCGTGAAACAAGCGTGCCCGGCGCCTCCGTAAAGGAGGAAAGCACCATTATGGGCACATTGTAATTTAGGCCGAATTCGACCGAGCGAAGGTGGAGCACTTTTGCCCCCATGCTCGCCATCTCCAGCATCTCTTCATAGCTTATCTTGTCAAGTTTTCGCGCCTTGGTGCATATGTTGGGATCGGCTGTGTAGACTCCTTCGACATCCGTATATATCTCGCAAACGCTTGCGTGAAGAGCCGCGGCTACGGCTACGGCCGAGGTATCCGAGCCCCCCCGCCCAAGCGTTGTGATGTTGCCCTCGTCGTCATAGCCCTGAAAACCGGCCACGACCACTATTTTGCCCGCCTCGAGATAATCGAGCATCGGCTGGGTCTGGATCCAGTTTATCCGCGCCTGTCCGAATTGCCCGTCGGTCATGATCCCGGCCTGGTAGCCGGTCATGGATACGGCTTCTTCGCCCATCGATTTTATCGCAATGCAAAACAGGGCTATAGTCGTTTGCTCACCCGTGGCAAGCAAAACATCCATCTCGCGGGGGTCGGGGCGAGCGCAGATCTCTTTACCCAGCTTGATCAGCCGGTCGGTTTCCCCGGCTCGGGCCGAAAGGACCACAACGATCCGGTCCCCGGCCTTTTTCCTCGCCAGCACCCGCTTGGCCACAGCATTGATCCTTTCGGCGTTTGCCACCGACGTTCCGCCGTATTTTTGAACAACCAGAGCCATTAGCTCGAAATCCTCCCTTTGAAAAGCAGCAAGAATGGAGCAGCAGACAGCCAAAAGTTCTTTTCCGCGTCTGCCGCTTTCTGCTGCTGTATTTTTCAAGACGTTAGATCACTATGGCAAGTAACCAAAATGTGACCGCTTGTCCACAAGAAAACAAAAATCTCTCTGATATAATCCCCTGGCTCCGAAGATATTCTATTGACCGATATACTATCCGACTATAGACTTTGTAAGTTGAGTATACTGCGGTTAACGCTTCCACTAGAGGTGTCAAATGAAAATTCTTTTCATCTATCCCGAGGTCTCCGAAACCTTCTGGAGTTTCAAACACGCTCTGAGGCTGGTGCGTAGAAAGGCTGCGTTCCCCCCCCTTGGTGCCCTGACGGTTGCTGCCATGCTACCCGCCCACTGGGAAAAAAGACTGGTGGATTTGAATGTAACAGACCTCCGGGATGAAGACCTGCTCTGGGCCGACTATGTATTCGTAAGCGCCATGATCGCCCAGAAAAATTCCACGGGATATGTGGCCGAGCGCTGCCGCCGCCTCGGTGTGAAAGTGATAGCGGGAGGGCCTCTTTTCAGGGCCTATCCCGACGAATACTCCGGTTTTAACAGCCTGGTTTTAGGGGAAGCCGAAAGCATTGTCGACCAGCTGGCAAAAGACTTGGAAGCCGGGAGCCTTCAAAGTTCTTACCGCCCCTCCGGGTTTCCCGACCTCGATCGGGTGCCTGTTCCCCTGTGGGACCTCATAAATCTTAACGACTACGCGACAATGTCGGTTCAGTATTCCAGGGGATGTCCCTTTAACTGCGAATTCTGCGATGTGATCGTCATGAACGGGCGCGTGCCCAGGGTAAAGAGCAACGAACAGGTGATTGCCGAACTCGATGCCCTCCATGTCCGGGGCTGGCAGGGCTCGGTCTTTATCGTCGATGACAACTTCATAGGCAATAAGCAAAAAGTTAAAGGTCTTCTAAGAGCCGTTATTTCCTGGCAAAAAGAAAGGCCCCGCCGAATGAACTTTTTTACCGAGGCCTCCGTTAACCTCGCCGAAGACCCCGAACTCATGAGCCTCATGGTGCAGGCAGGCTTCAATAAAGTCTTCCTTGGCATCGAAACCCCGGTCGAAGACGCCCTCAAGGAATGCGGCAAATCTCAGAACCTCAAGCGAAGCCTCTCCGATTCGGTGTCCTTGATTCAACGCAGCGGCATGGCCGTAATGGGCGGTTTCATAATCGGCTTTGACAGCGACCCTCCCGACGTCTTTCAAAGACAGGTCAATTTCATCCAGAAAAACGGGATCGTAACCGCCATGATAGGCCTTCTTACCGCCATCCCCGGCACCCGGCTCTACACCCGCTTGGAACAGGAGGGAAGAATGCTCTTTGACTCCTCCGGCAACAATACCGATACCGACGGCTCTCTTAATTTCGTCACCATGATGGATAGAGCCAAGATCATCGAGGGCTACCGGTGGGTAATGAACAGCGTGTATTCCCCCGAGATGTATTACAACCGGGTTCTTGCCTTTCTTCGCACCTATCAGCCAAGAGCCAAGACCTACCTCCAAAACCACGATATCGTCACCTTCGTGCGCTCCCTCTGGTATCTTGGCATTGCCGATAGTAAATCCAGAAATTATTACTGGAAGCTCCTTAAAAAAGCTGTAGCCGGCTACAATGACTCCTTTGGAGAAATTATCGCCATGGCCATCTACGGCTACCATTTCCGCAAACTCTTCTGGACCCCTAAGCTTCCTGTAAAACTGGAAGAATGGCTTGCCGGAATAACCCTGTAATGGCCCTGCCCGGGGGCAAGGCAAGTCCCTGCCCCCCCTGTTTTTAAATTCGCGGTCTGCCCTGCCAACCAACTCCCAACGCTACTTTTACGGAGACTTCTAAGTTTTCAAATTCGTCTGTGGTATTATTCCTTTTTGCACTCGGAGCCGACTTTCGGCATAATTGCAAAAAAGCGCTCGCGCTCTTGCCGCCCGCGCCGGGGTGCCTCTGTACGAAGGGAAGTTAAGGCCTTGATCAAAGGAGAATATATGTCGTCCAAGAACGGATTCCCCATCCTGACGCCTCAGGAGGCGGTTGCCCATATCCCCCATGGAGCGATGGTTGCTTTCAGCGGCTTTGCCAATGCGGGCGCTCCCGGGGCAGTCCCTGAGGAACTGGCCCTCCATGCGCGAAAGGTCCACGAAAGGGGAGAACCCTTTACCATACGCGTGCTCTCCGGGGCTTCGTGCGGAAGCGCCGTGGACGAATCCCTGGCCCAGGCGGGCGCGATCAGTTGGCGCGCTCCCTACCAGAGTTCGCCTTCGCTGCGTAACCAGATAAACAGGCAGGAAGTCGAGTACGTCGATATGCACCTGTCGCACCTCGGGCGCACCGTAACTTCGGGATTTTTCGGCAAGGTCGACCTGGCCATAGTCGAGGCTTCCGAAATTACCTCCGACGGCCGGGTTTATCTTACCACTTCGATCGGCGCGACCCCTACCTTTCTTAAATGCGCGGAAAAAGTAATCATAGAAATAAACGACTATCATTCCAGGAGGCTGCGGGAGATGACCGACATCGCCATTTTGTCCGCGCGGCCTCATCGGGACCCGATTCCCATTTGCGCCCCCATGACCAGGCTTGGATCGACCTTTGCGCTGGTTGACCCCAAAAAAGTTATAGGCGTGGTGCAAACCAGCCGGCCCGACCCTATAAATCCTTTCGGTGCCCCGGATTCTTTCAGCCACAGAATTGCCGAACATATCACCCGGTTTATTTTCGACGAGATGCGCGCCGGACGTATCCCGCAGGAGTTTCTGCCTCTTCAGGCCGGAACGGGCCGGGTGTTAAACGGCCTGCTGTCCGCGCTGGGAGAAAACCCTTACATACCCCCGCTTAAGATGTTTACCCTGGTCGTCCAGGAAGCCCTTATAGAACTCATCGAACATGGTCAGGTCATAAGCGCCAGCGCCACAAGTCTTGCACTTCCTTCCCATGTGCTCGAACGCGTCTACGCCAATATGAATTTTTTCGTTCCCAGGATGCTGCTTCGCCCCCAGGAGGTGTCAAACAGCCCCGGAGTCATTCGAAAACTCGGAGTGATCGCCATAAATCAGGCTGTGGAAATAGACATCTACGGCAATGTCAACTCCTCGCATTTATTCGGAACCGACATTTTGAACGGAGTGGGCGGCTCCGGTGAATTCATAAGAAACAGCTACCTGCCCATTATGGTGTGTCCTTCCATCGCAAAAGGCGGAAGGATTTCCTCGATAGTTCCCATGACCCCCCATGTGGACAGCAACGAACATTCCGTAAAGATCGTTGCCACCGAACAGGGGGTCGCGGATCTGCGCGGCCTTGGCCCCATGCAGCGCGCAAGGGCCATTATCGACACGTGCGCCCACCCCATGTACCGCGACTACCTCAATCGCTACATCGAAAACGCCAGGGTGGGACACATCCGCCATGATCTCAGGAACTGCTACGAACTGCACAGAAATTATGCCCGGTTTGGCAGTATGCTGCCCGATCTGGATTTCTCAGAACCCTCCATGCTTTAATCACGGGTCGGATGCTACACAGAAAGGATAGAACCAATGGCGAAGATGGGAGTCTTTCCCCTGCTTAGTCCGGAGGAGGCCGCGGCCAAAATTCCAAACGGGGCGACGGTGGCCTTTAGCGGCTTTGGCCATGCGGGAGCCGCCAAGGCGCTTCCCAAGGCTTTGGCGGATCTGGCCCGATGCGAACATCAAAGCGGGCGTCCTTACAGGTTGCGCGTAATGACCGGGGCCTCGGCTCATAGTATCGACGATCCCCTGGCCGAGGCTGACGCCATAGGCTGGCGCACCCCCTACCAGAGCGGGGCCGGCTTGCGAAAGAGGATAAACAGGCAGGAAGTCGAATACGTAGATACCCACCTTTCCCAGGTCCCCGAAATGGTCTTGGCCGGATTTTACGGCAAAATTGATTACGCGGTCATCGAGGCAACCGAGGTCACAACCGATGGGAGGGTATACCTGACCACTTCGATAGGGGCCTCGCCCACCTATCTCAAATATGCCGAGCGGGTGATTATCGAGCTCAACCGGTATCATTCGGTGCGCTTGCGTGAGATGAGCGACATAACGATTCTTACGCCCCCGCCGCACCGGGGCGCGGTCCACTTGCACAGCCCCCTCTCAAGGATCGGCTATCCCTACGCGGAAGTAGACCCCAGAAGAATCGTGGGCATTGTGGAAAGCGACGGCCCCGATATCATCGGCGGCTTTTCCCCGCCCGATGAGCGAAGTGAAAAGATTGCCCGGCATGTGGTCGAATTCCTGCTCAAGGAGCTTCGCAGCGGGCAGATACCTCCGGAGTTTCTGCCCCTGCAGGCCGGGGTGGGAAATGTCTCCAATGCGGTCATGTCCGCGCTGGGGGAATCCAAGGAAATTCCACCCTTCCAGATGTATTCGGAAGTCTTTCAGGATTCTCTTATCGACCTGATGCAAAGCGGTAAATTGCGGGGGGTTAGCACGACCGGGCTTATTGTGACCCCTCAAAACCTGGAGCGGATGTATGCCGACATGGATTTTTTCGCCCCCCGCATAGTCCTTAGGCCTCAGGAGATCTCCAATCACGGCGGCATTATTTTCCGTCTGGGCGTTATCTCCATGAATACCGCTCTGGAGGTTGATATTTACGGAAACGTCAACTCCTCGCATGTCTGCGGAACCGACATCATGAACGGGGTCGGCGGGAGCGGCGAATTCACCCGCAACGCCTTTCTTTCCATCTATGTATGCCCCTCCATCGCCAAGGGAGGCAAAATTTCCTCCATCGTCCCCATGACGCCCCATGTCGACAACAACGAACACTCGGTCCAGGTTGTGGTAACCGAACAGGGACTGGCCGACCTTCGCGGCCTTGGACCTTTGCAGAAGGCAAAGGCGATAATCCAAAACTGCGCCCACCCCGCCTATCGCGATTACCTCCATCGCTATTTGGAAAAATCCCGGACGGGGCATATCCGCCACGATCTGGACTCCTGCTTTGAACTCCATATAAACTTGCTCGAGCAGGGAGCCATGCTCCCGGACCTTGATTTTTCTCAATTTTAAGGCGATACCGGATCGAGGAGACAAATAGGGCGCACTAAAATTCGTGAGGCCAAACCCCGTTGGCGGTCTAAAGCGCAGTGATGTTTAGTCGCTCCGCCTCTGGGGTTCATTTTACCTCTTGGCATGATCTCAGAGGAGATTTCCAAAGCTTGGAAAAATATAGCGAGTTAAAGCTCGAAAAGACCCCGGCCCCTCTTTCCTCCGTCGCCTCCGGTGAGGATACGAAACAAGCCGGGTCGGCCGCGAGTTCTTCCCGGGCGAAAAAACAATCCCTGTTTTCACGCATACTCTGGTTTTGCGCCGGTGCCGGCGTCAAATACTTCGTTGTCCTTTTGCCCTTTAATTACCTTAGGGCCCATACCTCGCTTTCCACCATCGTTATCTCGGGGCTGAGCCTTGCGGTAAGCACCGTTTTCTTTTTCTTCTGGAACTATTTTCTTAATTTCAGGACGGAATCCAGCCCCGGCCAAGCCCTGCCTCGCTACCTTGCGGCGGCTTCATTCATGTGGCTTGCCTCCACGCTGCTGCTAAGTTCCTTAAAGGGGCTGAACCTGTGTGCGGGCTTTAGAATCGACAACTATCCCGTCGATGTCGATATAATAATCATGCAGGGCTTGCTTAGCGGCGTTAAGTTTTTGCTCTATCACAAGTGGGCTTTTCCCGCCCAGGGCAAGGCCGATTTAAAACGCGATATCCTCGTCCAGGACGAAATCGTGGTGCCCGACCGGCTCTGATGCCCTTCGCAAAGTCCTGGGTGGAATCGTGGGGGCGTCGGTGCCTCAAAAACTTATTAGAACCGGGGCAACCGTCTGCTTTCCGGCCGCCCCGGCCGGACTTGCCCCCTCTAGCGTGCAAGCATCGCCGCACATTCCCGTATTGCCTCGGAAAGAGTAGGGTGGGCATGCACGGTTCGGCTAAGCTCTTGGGCGCTCATGTGATTGCGCACCGCCGCCACGCATTCTCCGATCAACTCGGAAGCCCGCGCTCCGATGATATGAACGCCCAAAACCCGCCCGGAAGTAGCGCTTGCATAAATCTTTACAAACCCCGCCGTCTCGCCCAGGCATTGCGCCCGCCCAACCCCGGTAAAGGGATAAACCGACGATTTAAAATCGACGCCCAGCTCCTTTAGCTCCTGCTCGCTCTTGCCCACCGAGGCCGCTTCAGGGGAAGTGTAGACCACGGAGGGGATCGCCCCATAGTCGACTTCGCTTGAAATCCCCGCCAGTCTTTCTACAACCGCTGTCCCTTCAGCCGATGCCTTGTGGGCGAGCATCGGGCCCGCTATGAGATCTCCTATGGCATATACCCCGGAAATATTTGTCCGGTAAGCCTCGTCTACCGTTACAAATCCCCCGGGTCCTTGCCTGATGCCCAGTTCCTCCAGGCCAAGGCCTCGAACCAGAGGCTTTCTGCCCGCCGCTACGAGCACCCTGTCAAATTCGGCTTCCTCCTGCCCCCCCTCGCCCCGATCGAGAAAAAGACGAACTTTTTCAGCGCTTTTTTCCGCGCGAACAACTTTTGTCTTAACCCGTAAATCGAGTCCCTGCCTGGTTAGAATCCTTTCCATGAGCCGCCCCGCCTGGGCGTCGAGGCTGGAGGCGATCCGGGGCAAAAGCTCGATCACCGTTACCCGGGAGCCCAGCCGCGCCCACACCGATCCCAGTTCGAGGCCTATGTAGCTTCCCCCGATAATGCCAAGCCGCTCCGGTACGCGGTCAAATTCCAGCGCACCCGTGGAACTTACAACCAGGCTGCCGTCAAAGGGCAAAAAAGGCAGCTCGACCGGTTCGCTTCCGGTAGCGAGCAACACCGCTTTGGCGTTGTATCTTTCAGAGGTGTCCGGAGCGCTTCGCACTTCGACTTCCCCGGCCGACACCAACCGCGCGAGGCCTCGAATAAGCCTCACGCCGCTTCTTTCCATAAGCTTTCGGACATTTTCCACAAGCCCCGAGACTATGGCCTGCTTTCGCTTCATGAGAGCCCCAAGATCTGCGGAAACCCCCTCGACCCTGATCCCGTGCTCGCCCAGCCGGTTTTTTACGATTGCATAGTTTTCCGTCGACTCCAGGAGCGCCTTGCTCGGAATGCAGCCAACGTTTAAACAGACTCCGCCGGGGCCGGCGTCCTTTTCCACGCAGGCCGTCTTCATGCCCAGCTCCGCTGCCCGGATGGCTGCAACGTAGCCCCCGGGCCCCGCGCCGATCACGATCAAATCGAAATGTTCCGACATATCCTCTATATCTCCATCATGATCCGCTCGGGGTTTTCGAGCAACTCCTTGATCCTTCGAAGAAATGTTACCGCTTCCCTGCCGTCGATTATCCTGTGGTCGTAGCTTAGCGCCACATACATCATCGGCCGGATGAGAACCTGCCCGTTAACCGCGATCGGGCGGTCTTCTATTTTGTGCAGACCCAGAATGGCGCTCTGAGGAGGGTTTAAGATCGGAGTGCTTAGAAGCGAACCGAAGATCCCCCCGTTTGTTATCGTAAAAGTGCCTCCTTCCAGATCCGAGATATCGAGCCTGTTTTCCCGCACCTTTTGCGCAAAATCAGAGATAGCCTCCTCGATTTGGGCAAATCCAAGCCTGTCGCAATTTTTTATCACCGGCACGACCAGACCGCGTTCGGCTCCTATGGCCATTCCGATGTGGTAGTAGTTGTGGTAGACCAACTCATTGCCATCGATAAAGGCGTTTACATTGGGTATTTCCTTCAAGGCGGCGATGGCAGCCTTTACGAAAAAGGACATAAGCCCCAGCCTGATCCCATATTTTTTGTGGAAATCCTCCCCGAAGCTCTTCCTTATCGCCTGCACCCGGCCCATGTCGATCTCGTTAAACGTTGTGAGCATGGCCGTATTCTGACGGGCCTCGAGAAGCCTTGCGGCTATCCGCTGCCGGATCGGGCTCATGGCCTTTCGGACCGTTTCCTCGGCCCCTGGGGCCGGGCAAGGAGCTTTGCCCCCCGCAACGGGCGGGGAGGCCGTTTGTGGGGCCACGGGTGTTTTTACCCCCGTTTTTTCCAGATAGAGCAAAACGTCTCCTTCGGTAATCCTTCCCCCGGGACCACTTGGGGTTACGGCGGAAAGATCGACTTGCCTGTTTTCGGCAAAAGCGCGCACCGAAGGTGAAATGACCGGCTTTAAGGTAGCCTGCTCTTTGTTTTGCTCCACGCCTTCTTCAGCTTTTCCAGGCGTTGAGACCGCCGGGGGCGCAAGTTTGCCGGCTGCGGGCTCGGGCGATTGCGGCCGCGGACTTTGCTCTATCTGCTCGTGAGCTTCCCCGGGCGCCTGCCCACCCTCTTCGATCCGGCCCACTACGGCGCCCACCTTTACGGTCACGCCCTCGGGAACAACGATTCTTAATACCCCGTCAACCGGGGCGGGGATTTCCAGGGTAACCTTGTCCGTTTCGATAACAAACAGGATATCGTCCTTTGAAACCCTTTGGCCCTCATGCTTCAGCCACTGCGCAAGAAGCGCCTCCTGAACCGATTCGCCGACTTCGGGGATTTTTATCTCCGTCATGATCTCTCCTGTCACGCTGATCCGAATGCCTTCTCCAACAGCATATCCTGCTCTTGCCGATAGGTCGTAAGATACCCGGAGGCCGGGCTTGCCGCCGGAACTCTTCCAATATAAGCAGGGTCTTTGCCGGTAACTGTCTTTAGCCTCGCTTCGATAAAATTCCATCCCCCCATGTTTTCCGGTTCCTCCTGGACCCAGCAAAACGTGGAAGCCGAGGGGTATTTTTTAAGGACGCTCCTTAACTGGTCCTCCGGAAAGGGGTAAAACTGTTCGATCCGAAGGATCGCCGTATCGCTGACACCGGCCGCCTTGCGCTTTTCGACCAGCTCGTAATAGATTTTTCCGCTGCAAAAATATATCTTTTGCGCGTTTTCAAAACCGGGATCCTCTATTACTTCCAGAAAATGGCCCCCCGAGATTTCACTGAGGGCCGAAACTGCCTCCGGCCGCCTGAGTAAACTCTTTGGCGTTAGAACGATCAGGGGTTTTCGAAAATTTCTGCGCATCTGCCTTCGCAGAAGATGGAAATACTGCCCCGGCGTGCTCGGGTAGCAAACCTGCATGTTTTCCTCCGCGCAAAGCTGAAGGTAGCGTTCGAACCGGGCGCTCGAATGTTCCGGCCCCTGTCCTTCCAGGCCGTGGGGCAGAAGGATCGTTAACCCGCTTGGCCGGCCCCATTTGGATTGGGCGCTCGAGATGAACTGATCGAAAACCGACTGGGCGTTGTTTGCAAAATCGCCGAACTGGGCCTCCCAGATCGTTAGGGTTTCAGGGGTCGTAAGGGAATAGCCGTATTCGAAGGCCAAAACGGCTTCCTCCGAAAGAGCGCTGTCGTAGACCATGAACGAGGCCTGATCGGAAGACAGATTGTTTAACGGAATAAAGTGCTTTTCCGTGTTGACGTCGAAAAGAACGCTGTGCCTTTGACTGAATGTGCCCCGGCCCGAGTCCTGGCCGCTTAGCCTGATCGGATTGCCCTCGGTTACAAGCGAGGCGAAGGCGAGGGCTTCCGCGTTTGCCCAATCTATGTCCGTGCCGCTTTCAACGCTTTTTAGCCTCTTATTGAGAATGCGCTCGAGGCGGGGGTGCACCGCGAAACCTTGCGGGAATGAATTGAGTTTTCTTCCCAGCTCAAGGAGCCTTTCACTCGAAATCCCCGTTTGAACCGGGTCGTGAGAATACTTCGCGTCAAACGCTCCCCAGACGTCGTAATATTTTTCCTCGGGCATTCGGCAGAGCTGGTCGTGTACCCTTTGATAGGCAATTTCCATGCATTCGTTTATACCTGCCGTAATCTTTTCGAGTTCCTCCTGCGAAACGATCCCCGCTTCTTTTAGTGATGTATAATAGATCTTGTATAACGGAGGCCGGTCCTTGATCCTTGCATACATCCCCGGCTGAGTGTAGTAGGGCTCGTCTCCTTCGTTGTGGCCGTAGCGTCTGAAGCAGACCAGATCTATTACTACGTCCTTGCCAAACTTCGAGCGGTAATCCAGGGCGAGTTTAACGGCGCGAATCGTCGCCTCGGAGTCCTCGCCGTGAACGTGGAAGATCGGCGCGGGAAGCATCTTGGCAATGTCTGTGGCATAACGGGTCGAGCGGGCGTGTTCGGGCAGTGTCGTAAACCCTATCTGGTTGTTTATGACTATGTGCAGGGTTCCCCCGTTTGAATAGCCTTCGAGCTGAGAAAGGTTAAGGGTCTCGGCCACAACGCCCTGGCCCGCGAAGGCCGCGTCTCCGTGGATCAAAACGGGAAGCACCTGGTTGTGCCCGTCTCTGCCCAGACTTTCCTGCCGTGCGTGCGCCAGTCCTTCGACTACCGGATCGACCGCCTCCAGATGGCTGGGATTACTTGGAATCACTACGCGCATCCGCCCCCCCCCGCGGACCTCCAGGTCATCCACCATATAGCCCCTGTGGTACTTCACGTCCCCTGAGCCGAAAAGAGAGTGCGGGTCGTAGTGCTCCTCGAATTCGCAGAAAAGATGTTCGTAGAGCTTTCCAAGAACGTTTACCTGGATATTTAACCGTCCGCGGTGAGCCATTCCCATGAGTACTTCCCGGCATCCCGCCTCGCTCGCATACCCCAGCAGGAAGTGAAGCATCACCGTGACTACCTCGGCCCCCTCCAAGGAAAAGCGCTTCTGCCCGATGTAGCGGGTGTGGAGAAAATTTTCAAAAAGTGTGGCCTGGCAAAGCTTGTTTAATATTTCAACCTGTTGGTCCTTTGTAAAATTCGAACGGTTTCTATCGGGCTCCATTCGCTCCTGGAGCCAGTAGCGTTCCCCGGGATCCTGAAGGTGCATGTATTCGACCCCGATCGATCTGCAGTAGGTCTCCTTTAGCGCCGAAACGATTTGCCGAAGCGTTGCGTCCTGGCCAAACAGCGTGGAGGGGACCTGAAAAGTCCTCTCGAGGTCCTCTTCGCTTAGCCCGAAACCCGAAAGTGCCAGAAGAGCGTGCTCGTCTTCGCACCTGCCCAGAGGGTCCAGGCAGGTCAGCATGTGGCCCAGATCGCGGTAGCGGTAAATGAGTTCCTGAACCCCGCTTTGCTTCAGGATTTCGTTTCTGTCGTAGAGGTTGGGACCGGTTTTTTCAAATCGGGCCCCAAAATCGAAACCTTCAAAAAAAATCCGCCATTCGCGGCTTACGCTTTGCGGGTCGGCCTTCCACTTCAGATACTCGGATTCTATAAAGTCGGCTTGCAAACTTATGGAAAAATTCATGGGAAGAAAACCTGCTTATAAAAGATTTTGACAAATCCCCATTCCAATCTCTGGGAACATGGCGCGAGCGCGCCCTTTTTCTAAACTTATCCCAAAACAGGACCTGAGCCTTTTTAGTATGCTTTTTATCGTAAAAATCTTTTTCAGCCTACAGATAGCTATTATGAAACTGATGTCAAGCACCGGCCCTGTCTTATCCGAAAAACCGGGAAGACAGGGACTGAGGTTGGAAACGATTGAAGTGCAAAAAAGGTTTTGAGCAATAAAGGGAGTGAAACGCTGCAGGTTAAACGGCCGAAAGCATCACACCCCCGTGGCCTGCTGCCCGTCGGATTTCAGTGCAAATGTATCGATAAAATCTTCAAGTAAACGCATGTGCCTGACCGATAAATCTTCAAACTCGACCCCGCAGCATCTGGTGCGCATCTGCGCCCAGGAGCCTTCAGGAACCTCGCACTCATGGGCTACCCTGCACTTTACCCTGTCTAAATGAATGAAGTGCCCGTTGCTGCCGAATATCTTTATGGTCCTGGAGTCCCGGCTGCCTTCCTGCATCGACAGATAGCGCACACAAAGCCCACCCTTGCCGATGTTTTCAATAGGCCCGATATCCATCATTTCATCGGTGTTGATGAAAGCCGCAAACGCACCTTCTCTTACCCTGAATCTCTCAAATCTTCTTCTTTCCTTACCCATCGGATTCCATTCGAATGAAAGATCGACGGCAAAAGTCCGATACATTACACCGGAGCTGGAGGCAGGACAATATAGGCGCGCACGTAAAACCTGCGAACTGCTAAAGGCCCGGGCAATGGACCAAAGGAGACCCTGCGCAAAATATCGGGTGAACCGGCAAGGTCGTGGGACTCCAGTTCCATCCCTTTGCAGATTGCACGGTCAACGTTAAATTCGACGACCTTTACGCGGCGAAACCGCGATCCCGCGCTCTATTGCATTCCGAGGTTACAGCAGGGGCCTGGGAAGAAGACCCGCTCTTTCGGTAATCTCCCTTACCCTGTCCTCCCATTCGATAGCCATTATGTTGATGAAAGCCGCAAACGCACCTTCTCTTACCCTGAATCTCTCAAATCTTCTTCTTTCCTTACCCATCGGATTCCATTCGAATGAAAGATCGACGGCAAAAGTCCGATACATTACACCGGAGCTGGAGGCAGGACAATATAGGCGCGCACGTAAAACCTGCGAACTGCTAAAGGCCCGGGCAATGGACCAAAGGAGACCCTGCGCAAAATATCGGGTGAACCGGCAAGGTCGTGGGACTCCAGTTCCATCCCTTTGCAGATTGCACGGTCAACGTTAAATTCGACGACCTTTACGCGGCGAAACCGCGATCCCGCGCTCTATTGCATTCCGAGGTTACAGCAGGGGCCTGGGAAGAAGACCCGCTCTTTCGGTAATCTCCCTTACCCTGTCCTCCCATTCGATAGCCATTATGTGGACACCGGAAATACCTGGGATTTCGCGCACTTCCTGGATTTGGTCAAGTAAGAGGCGTATGCCTTCCTCGGCCTGCTCGTTTTTGGCAGCCCCCTTTATGCGCTTTATTATCTCCTCGGGAATGGTTATGCCGGAGACGTTTTTGTTCATATAGGCAGCCATACCGGCCGATTTTAACGGTGTCAGCCCGGCTAGAATGTAGCAGCTCTTATCCAGTCCCATATCGCAGGCCATCTTCATAAAGTCGCGGAAACGCTTCATATCGTAGATGCACTGGGTTTGAATAAAATCGGCGCCCGCATCGATTTTTTTCGCCAGGCGAATCACCCTGAATTCGAAGGGGTCCGCAAAAGGATTGGCAGCGGCTCCAAGAAACATCTTGATTCCGCCCTGAACCGGGTCTCCGCTGTTGACCACCCCGCGGTCTCTTATGGTGCGCACGACGTCCAGGAGTTGGAGAGAATCCAGATCGAAAACATTTTTGGATTTGGGGTGGTTTCCAAAACTCTGATGATCTCCGGTAAGGCAGAGCATGTTGCGGATGCCAAGAGCGCTCGCGCCGAAAACATCGCTTTGGGCCGCGATCCGGTTTCGGTCCCTCGTAACCATCTGCATGACCGGTTCCATGCCGTTTTTGACCAGAATGGAACTGGCCGCTATACTGGACATGCGTACAACGGCCGTTTGGTTGTCGGTAACATTTGCCGCGTCCACACAGCCCTTGATGAGCGCCACCTTTTTTTCCAGAAGTTCTACATCCGCCCCCTTTGGCGGGCCGCACTCGCATGTTACGGCAAAGTGACCGGAGCTTAGCACCCGCTCAAGATTGCTTCCCGATTTGACAACGCTTTTGTCGCTCATACATGGTTCTCCTTGACGGACGCCGAAAAGTCGGGCCGGTTAACCAAAAAAAAGTTCTCCGATGCCTGTTGTCTAAATATCGTAGAGTTGCTCCCGGGTTGAGCGACGAACCCCGCCGTCCGAAGCGGTCGACCAGTCTTTGGCGGGCAAAAGATGTCTCAAATCCTCGAGTCTCCCAAGCCTCTTTAGCCTGTCATAAATGAGCTGCCACACGCACTCGATGTTTGCGGGATCCACCTCGCACCTGCCCTTTTCAGAGCCCCCGCAGGGTCCGTTTAAAAGGTGCTTGGAACAGCGCGCCACCGGGCATATCCCACCGGTGTGGGCGATAATGCAACTGCCGCAGCCCGCGCACATCTCCGCCCAAAGCCCCTGCTCAACATTGGCCCCGTAGAAAGTGGTGTCGAGCCCCGGGAATATGGGCGTCTTTCCGAGCCGGTCGGCTAGAAAATTTACCCCCACTCCGCAGGCAAGCGAAACCACCGCGTCGATGTTTTCGGATTCCACCCGGCTTAGGACCGGCTCGACAAATTCCAGGTCGCATTGGCGTTGAATACACTCTTCCAGGATGGTCTTTTTGCGACCATCCTTTCCAAAAGCGATCCTCAAGCCGGAGGCGAGGATCTGGACCTCGGCTTCTCCGCCCGATAGACAGACCGTGGTGCAGGTACCGCAGCCGACAACCAGAATCTTCTGGAAATCCTCAAGATAGCCCTTAACCTGCAGAAACGGTTTAGGGTCGGCAACAATCATCTCGAATCTCCTTGCCTTCTCTGCGATTGGCTACAGGTTGCCAACCGCGGTTTCAAGGTTTACAGCCCGAAATTTTTCCCATATCCGCGGCCAGGATTCATCCCCGCTGCCTTCCATGTTGAAAAGCTGCAAGTTTTCCCCTCCGACCCCGATCTGGTCCAGATACTTCTGGGTGCGCTTGATGCGCCTGTCAAGCCAGCTTTCAACCCTTGGGTAATAGCAGCCGTCTTCCGGGCAGGATACAACGGCTACCTTGTCGGCACCAAGTTCGAAAGGACTTATAAGATCGGCCATGCTAAGACGTCCAACGCATGGAACCAGAACCCGCAGAATACCCGACTCCATGATTTCCTCGGCACTCTGCTCTCCCAGGTACTTCCTGCTCGTCGTTCCGTTAACGCAACAATAGGAAATCAAAAAGGGCCTGGCAATCCTGCCCGGGTCAAGCGCCGAGACGCTGTCCTCCACGGCCGTTTTCATGGCGCTTGTGGGAAACCGCAAGGTATCTATGGCAAAGGCGGGACATTCCGCGGCGCACAAGCCGCAGGTCTGGCACTGCTGCGGAGGCATGAAGGCCGTCCTTCGCACCTGCGCCACCCCGAAGGGGCAGATCCGCACGCAGGTAAGGCAGCCCGCGCAGTGGTTTGGAAACTGCAAATGGGCCCCCGTTGCGCAGGAAAGACAGCGCCGGGACTCCGAAAGGGCTTCCTCTTCCGTGTATACGGGCTCGATGGGAGAAAAATCCTTGATGCGTTCGGCCGGATCGCTCAGTTCAACGCACACCCGGTCAAAGTGCCTGGCATTTGCCGCCGTAACCGCCGGAAGCTCGCCAATATCGAGAACCTTCTTATTGGGAAGCTTGAGCAGCTTCCCGGTCTCAAGGTAGTGAGAAACGACCTTGGCCGCGTCATGTCCGGTGCTAACCGCCTGAATGGCCGAACCCGGACCGGTCATGACCTCGCCGCAGGCAAATATCCCGGGCTCGGAGGTGCCCATCGATTCCCGGTCGCAGATAAGCCGGCCGCCGTTAACCGACACAGCCGAACCCGCAAGAAAATCGAGGTTTGCCTTCTGGCCGATTCCAAGGATTACGCTGTCGACTGCCACGGTGTTTGTCTCCGAGTCGTCGTAGGTGGGGCTAAACCTGTGCTGAGCGTCAAAAACGCTGCTGCACCGCCTGAATCGGACTCCCGTAACCGCCCCGTCTTTTTCCAGGATCTCCTTTGGCCCCCAGGAGTTAAGTATTTCGATTCCTTCCTCTTCGGCTTCGTCTATTTCCCATTTCCATGCGGGCATTTCGTCCCGGCTTTCCAGGCACGCCATGTAGACCTTTTCAGGCCCGAGCCGCTTTGCGGCCCTGGCGATATCGATTGCGACGTTTCCTCCCCCTATTACCAACGTGCGCTTTCCAAGCTCGGGGCATAACCCGTTTGCCACGTCCCACAAAAACGTTACCCCAAGGAAAACTCCCTTGCCGCTGGTGCCTGGGATCGGCAGTGAATGGCTCTCGGCAAGGCCTACGGCAATCAGAACGGCGTCGTTATCCTTTTTGAGCTGCTCGAAGGAAATGTCCTGGCCTACGGTGCAGCCGCTGTGAACCTCGATGCCCGTGGCTAAAATATCTTCGATGTCTTCGGCAAGAGCCTCGGGAGGAAGCCGGTAGCGCGGAATGGCGTGGGCGAGCATACCCCCAAGCTTACTGTCTTTTTCGTACACCTTGACCTTGTAGCCGCGAAGCGCCAAATCCATGGCCGCGGTAAGCCCCGAGGGGCCCCCTCCGATTACGGCCGCGCTCTTATCTTTGCTCACCTGGACCGCCTTCTTGCGGCGGGCTATACGGTATTGTCGCGTGTTTTCAACTATGAAGCGCTTGATCATGCGCAGGCTTACGGCCTCATCAATTGCCGCTCTACGGCAATGGGACTCACAGGGATGATGGCAGATACGGCCGCATACGGAAGGGAAGGGATTTACCTCAAGCAAAATGTCCAGAGCGCCCTCGTAATCGCCCATGCTCACACGCTGCACATATTCCCGGGTGTCGGTATGCACCGGACAAGCGGCCGAACAGGTGGGAAGCGCGTCGCCTGCAATTGTATTTAAAAACCCCGGGGAACTTTTATCCATCGGCATCGAGCCCTCTCTCGGTCCGTGCAAATCAGAACCGATGCAAGTTTTTGGGAAAACGGGTCAAAAGAATTTTTGAAAATAAAGGAGTCCTAATTTAGCGCAAATCCGTGAGAAGTATAACTTTTTAATCATATGGGCACCAGAATTATTTCATGGCACACCTCCGATTTGTTCAAAACCGGATATATCGCAAACCTCTTCAACTCCCTTTTTGAGATTTGCAGCCACTGTTTTCCCCAAGGCGGCCAGTCTGTGGTAACAATTGCACTTCCCCAGCCCCCCAAGACGTTTTCACCACTAAATTTGAGCTTTAACTTTGCTCTTTCTACCCACTGGAAATTGCATTGGGCCTGTCATATATTTAAAAAACATAAACTCGTCGCTGAACTTTCCAAAACGTATCACTATGCCTTGTGGGTCGGCCTGAGAGCGGTTGCAAGCCGCGGTATCGCCGGATTTCTCACCAACACTTCACATCCGGCGAAAACCTGACGCTCCTTCACGGGTCCCCGACCCTTTGCTTTGGCCGAAAGGATCAATTTGCCGGGATGAAAAAATTCTACGGGAAAATCGTTTTTTTGCCGATTAGTCAGCGGGCAGGGGTTTGAGGAGCAAAGGGCGCGTGCTTTGGCGGCTTAAAACGGGATTGTGTCACGGGAACTTTCGTTGCGTCTGACCGGCAATCGGGAGGCACCGGCGTGAGAAACACTATAGCAAAAGTATTTCTTTTCTCTGTAATTGCGCTATGTTCCGGAGCCCTTGCCTTCCTTTGTCCGAAGATTTTCCGAGTGTCGATTGCCGGGCGCGGAGCGAGCTTGCCGATCGGCTCCTCTGCCGGACTCGACGGTTTTCGGCCGGTTGCCGCGGGCGCCGTGGCCAAGACCCGAGCATGGCGAATGTATGGACGGCTGCCTCTCTATTTTATCCAAAATCGCGGGCAGGTAGACCCTAGGGCGCTATTTTATGAGACCGGTCCGGGACAGGCCGTTTTTTTTACACGCAAAGGCCTTGCGCTGCGTCTTCCCAGTGCCGCCTGTGGAGTTGCACCCAAGAAGCCCCGGGCATGGAGAGCCCCCATTCTGCCCGGAAAAACCCAAACCGGGCTCCCTTGCGCTTTTGGCTCCTCAGCCCTTGGGATCGCCATGGCGGGGATGAATAAAAACGTTCAAATTGTTGCCGCCGATCCACGGTCGGGAAAAATTAACTGCTTTAAGGGAAACGACCCGCGCAAATGGCGCACCGACATTGCGACCTATGGAACGCTCATTTATAAAAACGCCTATCCCGGTATCGATGTGAAATTTTACGGCAACAATCGTCGTCTCGAATACGATATCCTTGTCAAGCCCGGGGCGGATCCGTCCAGAGTCAAATTTCGATATTCAGGCGCGCGCGATGTGCGAGTGACAAAAAGCGGCGACTTGAGCATCGCATTAAGCGGAGGCCGGCTGATCTTCAAAAAACCGGGCATTTATCAGCAAATCGACGGCAGGAAGGTGTGGCGACAAGGTAAATTCGATATCCGAAAAGATAAATCGGTAGCCGGTGGCTCTAAAACTTCGGAAAAGACCGGCGATTTCACCTGCGGCTTCGATCTTGGCGCTTACGACCCAAAGATTCCCCTGGTAATCGATCCCCAACTGGTCTACTCCACTTTCCTCGGAGGCACGGCAACCAACGATGCTTACGGGATCGCCGTGGACGGCGCCGACAACATCTATCTCACAGGCAATACGACCTCAACCGACTTTCCCACCATGAACCCTTATCAGTCGAGCAATGCGGGCGGCTCGACTTACGGGGACGCTTTCGTGACCGAAATCTCTGCCGACGGCCAGACCCTTGTCTATTCCACCTATCTTGGCGGAAGCGCCGATGACATGGCCTACAGCATCGCCGTGGACGCTTCGGGCAACGCCTACGTTACAGGCTGGACAGACTCGAGCAATTTTCCCTGCAGCCCCAATCCCATCCAATCCGGCAATAATGGCGGCACAGACGCTTTCGTAACCGAGATAGCCCCTGGCGGCTCCAGTCTTGTCTACTCCACTTACCTGGGCGGAACCGGAACCGATGCGGGCAACCATATAGCCGTGGACAGCGCGGGTAATGCCTTTGTTACAGGCCTTACCACCTCAACCGACTTCCCCCTCGCAAACGCCCTCTACTCGGGCCTGCCGGCAAACACCCATGCTTTTGTTACCGAAATCAAGGCCGGCGGCCAAAGCCTTGTCTATTCGACCTTGCTTGGAGGCAGTCAACATGACGAGGGCTGGGGGATCGCTTTGGACAGCGCAGATAATGCCTACGTTACAGGGCTTACCACCTCAACCGATTTTCCCCTCGCCGCGCCTCTCTATTCAAGCCTGCCCTCTGGAATCCACGCCTTTGTCACTGAAATCGAGGCCGGCGGACAGGCCCTATACTATTCAACCTACCTTGGCGGAAGCGGAATCGACCAGGCTTATGCTATCGCCGTGGACGGCTCGGGCGACGCATTCGTAACAGGCTCTACCGATTCGACGGATTTTCCCGTTAAAAACCCTTTCCAGCCCGCTCTTAGCGGCTCCGGCCAGAACGCTTTTGTAACCGAAATCGCCCCCGGCGGTGGGGAACTTGTCTACTCCACCTATCTGGGCGGAAGCCTGGATAGCTGGGGTAACGCCGTCGCCGTGGACAGCTACGGCAACACCTATGTCGCGGGAGAAACCCTGGCAACTGATTTTCCTGTGGACAACGCTTTGCAGCCCGCTTACGCAGGCGCAGGCGACGCCTTTGTATCGGTATTCGCTCCCGGCGGCCAAAGCCTTTTATACTCGACCTACCTTGGGGGAACCTCACGTGACGAGGCCTATGGGATAGCAGTTGACGACTGGGGGGAGACTTTCGTTGCCGGATCGACCCAATCGACCAACTTTCCAACCGCCAACCCCTTGCAGTCCTCATTTGCGGGAAGTGAACCCAATGCCTTTGCGGCCGAAATCAGCGGATTGTGGAGCGGAGCCAAAACCCTCAAAGACCGATGGCAATATTTGAAATGGTTTGGTTATTTCGATACCGGTTTCTACCCCTGGATTTACCACCTGACCCTTGGCTTTCTCTATCCATGCGCAACCGCCGACAGCAACATCTGGTTTTATGACCCTCAGATGAAAGGGGGCTCCTTCTGGTGGACGAGCGCGACGCTCTTTCCTTATGTTTACAGGGCAAGCGATGGGGCCTGGCTCTACTATGAGGTGGGATCGTCCAATCCACGCTGGTTTTTTAATTTCAACACATTGAAGTGGGAGAAGGATTGAGCTAGGCGGAAACCAGAAGACTTGCCTCTGCTCCACACTGGGGCGTAGGCAATGTAGAGGGATATTCAGACCAGGAGCTTCATTGGAAGAGCGACTGCATCCCTTACTGAGAAATGCATAAACAACCGAACATTGCTTTTCACCTCGCCCATTGCGATACCTTACGGCAAGATTTTGCGGTTCACCTTGCGAGGTGCGGCTTCCAGCCGCGATGCGGCGCCTCCCCGAGTTTTAACCCGCCATGCATGAGCCCGTTTTTGCAACCATCCCAATGTTCGGTAATAAATGACGGTCTTAGTAACTCTTAATCCGGCAGGGCTTCCTGGATCCAGGATTCAATCTTTTTCCCAGTCCCCGCACCTTGCCCCCGCAAGATAGGAATCGATCACGGCAAAATCGGCCTCGACCCAGTCAAGGGAGCGAAGAGCCCCGGGGGCAAGCCATTTCATGGCCGCATGCTCCTTTAAAACGATTTCCCCGGAAACTATTCTACAGACCACCGGATAGAGGGTTACGCAAAAATCCGGGTAGTGGTGAGTAAAAGAAGGCAGAGCCGCCGTTATCGCAACGCGAATCGACATCTCCTCCCACAGCTCGCGCCTTACGCATTCTTCAACCGATTCTCCGGGTTCGATCTTTCCGCCCGGAAACTCCCACTTGAGCCCCATGGGCTTGGAAGCTCCCCTCCGGGCCGCAAGCACCAACCCGCCTCTTTCGATTATGCCGCAGCCAACATGAATAGGAGTCCTAAGGACCATGGGGAAGGTCTTTCCGGAACCGGACGCTTGACACGAGCGGTTTTGCTATGGGAGAGGAACACTCAAACTTTTTGCGCCGCAACGAGCCGGGCAAAATGCTCGAAAGTGCGATCGTAAGTTCTTTCGGCTTCCGGGGGAAAGCAGCAACCGGGAAGCTCCCTGCTCTTCAGGTGAGACTGGATGCACTCGCAGCAAATGCCGTTTTTGGAGCACCCTACGTAGGTGCAACCACACCTTGCGCTGTTTTTTTCTTTTTTACATTCCATTTTGTGAACCTTCTTTTCCTGGACAGGATGCCAAATTGCCCGCGCTTTTTTTCTCCAGGCCCTCCTTGCGGTCACTGTCCTTATTTCTTTTTTCCTCGCAACACCCCGAGCACGAACACCCGGAGCATCCCGGGTCGTTTCCCGTGCGGTAGACCTTGAGAAAATGGCGCGCGGCATAGACGGCCGCACACACCAGTACAATGATCGTCGCGATTGTCTGCCACATTGCCCGTCCTCCTAGAGGCCAATTCCCAGAAACCGGCCGCCCTGGTAGACCAAAACGGCCAGCAGAAAAGCCACCGTCGTATTAAAGAGCACCGAAAACAGGGCCCACTTCCAGCTTCCGGCCTCTTTTGCCAAACAGACCACACTTACCACGCACGGCACGTAGAGCATTGTAAAAAGGATCAGGGTAAAGGCCACAAGAGGGTTCCAGGCAGGGTCGGCGGCAAGAACCGCACCCAGCGGGGCGTCTTTTCCCCGCCCCGTTTGCCCCATGGAGTAAGCGGTGCTAAGAATCGAAACGACCAGTTCCTTGGCCGCTACGCCCCCGACCAGAGCCACGTTTGTTCGCCAGTCGAAACCGCACAGATAGGTGATATGCTCGAGCCCCATGCCCATGCGCCCGGCAAGCGAATAGCGCAAGGCCGCCCGCGCCTCCGCACCGTCTATCGCCGCAAGGGCGGAGCTCTTTGCCGATCGCGCCCCGAGCTGCCCGGAGCCCCCTTGGGCCTGAGTCCTCATCTGGGCCGCAACCGCTCGTTTCTGCGCGGCGTAGGCCGCCTGCTTCGAAGCGGGAAGACGGGGAAAATTCATAAGAGCCCAGAAGAGGATGGAAACAGCCAATAGGACCGTTCCGGCTTTCCTGATATAGAGCCAGGCCCGCTCCCAGGTGTGAATCAATAGCCCCCTGAGGGTCGGAAGCCGGTAGGGGGGCAGTTCCAACAAAAACGGCGTATTTGGCCCCCGCAAAATGGTAGTGCGCAAAAACTTTGCCGCTAAAAACGCCACGGCCCAGGATATCACGGTCAGAAGCATCATCATCTGCGCCTTGTCTTTGGCAAAAAAAGCGCCTATCAAAAGCGCGTAGACCGGCAGCTTTGCCCCGCAGTTCATAAATCCTATGGTCAGGATGGTCGCCAAACGCTCATTGGAACTGCGAAGCGTTCGGGTGGCCATTACGCCCGGCACCCCGCAGCCGCCTGCGATTCCCCCCCCTACCACGTAGGCCATAAAGGAGCTTCCATGAAGCCCGAAGACGCGAAAGACCCGGTCGAGCATAAAAGCCGCCCGCGCCAGATAGCCCGAATCTTCCAGGAAGGCTATCCCAAGAAAGATAAAGACAATTATCGGCACGAACCCAAGGATTCCCCCAACGCCGCCGATAACTCCATTTACAAGAAGCGAACGCAAAAGTCCGGGCCCAAGGTGGGATTGGATAAATCCGCCCAGGGCCGCAAAACCCGACTGAAGCCACTTAACCGGAGCATCGCTTCCGGTAAACGCAAAATAGTAAAGACCATAGAGGATAAGGCCCATTATCACCGGACCGGCAATCCGGTGCGTTAGAACACTGTCTATGCGGTCTGAGAGGTAGAGCCGATCGGCCGCGTGCGTTTGTTTCATGACGCCCGATTTAAGCAGGGCGGAGATAAAACCGTAGCGGTAGTCCGCAATAATCCCCTCCGGATAGGTGTCAAGGGTCTTGCGCAGATGCTCGGAAACCTTTGAAACCATCTTTTCGAGCTCCGCGGAAAGCTCCGGGGCCGCCACCCGCCCCCTGGAAACAACTTCTTCATCGGATTCCAAAAATTTGAGGGCCGTCCACCGCGCGGGGTATAGATCGCTAAGAAGACCGGCCGAAGAGATTTTTGCCTCCATCTCCTGGAGCACCGGGTCGATATCGGGCCCGTAAGGGATCTGGGGAGGAGTCGCCGAACCGGCCCCTTCTCTTACTATTCGCGAGGCAACCTCGAGAAGTTGCTCTTTTCCAAACCCGCTCCTTGCCACCGTCGGAATCACCGGCACGTTGAGCTTTTGGGAAAGCTGCCCGGCGTCGATTTCCAAACCTCTTCCCTTGGCCACGTCGATCATATTGAGAGCGATTATCACGGGGATACCCAACTCGAAGAGCTGGAGCGTCAGGTAGAGGTTGCGGTCAAGGTTTGAAGCATCAACGATGTTTATTACCACCCGCGGCCGGTCCGTTGTAAGAACATCCCGCGCCACAAGCTCTTCGGGAGAATAGGCCGTAAGAGAATAGGTCCCCGGCAGGTCCACTATGTGAAGGTCAAAGCCGTTGTGCGAATAGAAGCCTTCCTTTCTTTCCACCGTTACCCCGGGGTAGTTGGCCACATGCTGGCGCGCACCGGTTATGGCGTTGAAAAGAGAAGTCTTTCCCGCATTGGGATTTCCCGCAAGTGCTATAAGGTCGTCTTTCAAGTTGTAATACTCCTTGAAGAGTTAGGTAGCACTAACATCCTTTGGTGTCAACAACTAAATCGCCCCTCATAGATGTCCCGCCACCACCAGCGCCCGCAAGACCCCCCAGGCCAGCACGGCCAGTGTGGCCGCTACGCAGCTCCCACCCAGGATCTTGTGATAGAAATTTTGACCCCTTTTTTCCTGATAGCCCAGAAAAGAGCCCGTAAAAACCCCGCAGACGATCCCCGCGCCGTGGGCCCAGTTGTTTATCCCCGAAACAAGAAAGCCGAAGATAAAAATGGCGATCACCCAGCCGGCTACATTCTGGAAGACCATCTGCCCGTATTGGCCCCCTCGGCTCTTGCCAAAAAAAAGTGCCGCGCCAATCAGGCCGCAAATTGCCCCCGAGGCTCCGATAGTAAGCGGAACACCGGCCCAGTAAGACACCAGATAACCGCCGACCCCGCTAAGCGTATAGATCGAAAACATCCGGGAGACCCCGTACTCCTGGACCACCAGGGGACCTATCTGCCAGAGGGCTATCATGTTAAAGGCGATGTGGAGCAGGCCTCCATGCAGATAGTTGGCGCTAAGAAGCGACCACCACATGTGATAGACTCCGATGGGATAGGTTCCCGTAGCCCCCAGAAGCACCAGGCTCTTGGCGCTCGGAGCCAAAAAAGTGAGCGGATTTAGCGAAAAGCCAACCCTTGCCGGACGGATGAGAATCGAGAGAATAAACATCAAAAGGTTTAAGGCGATGATGTTGGGCACAATCCGCTCCGAGGATAGAAGGCCCGAACCAAGCGAAATATTTTTCCAGCGCGACCCCGGATGGCCCAGCCCGCAGTAGGGGCAACGCTCTTCATCGCTGCTTACAAGCCGGCGGCAGTTGGGGCAAAGGATCGAATTTCTGTTGCGTGCGTCCATTGGCTATCCTCATATTTTTCGAATTTAAAAGGAACTTCTTATATCACATTTACTAAATCCAACAACGGGGCGAGCCGGCGCGCCCCGCTCCTTTTTACGTGACGTTTAGCCCACAAATACCTAAACTACTTATAAAGCGGTAATGTTATATTATAATCGATAAGGATTGCACTTCTAAGCAAAGGATCGTGGAGCGATTATGGTCGAAGAGTCGTCTTGCGCCCTTTTCAGGCAGGGAGGTTTAGTTTCCACCGCGGAAGTCACCTACTGCATCGACCAGAGGGTGCAGCAGAAAAAGAAAAATTACCAGCACTACGGCTTTGAACGTTCACAGGAAGAGGCCCTGTCTACCTTTTTCGATCTTGCCCAGGAATTTACAACGATCGAGAGCCTCTATCAGATTTGCGCAAGCGTAGCCCGGGAGTTCTTCGACCTCGATAGCAGGATCTATATCATAAACCCCAAAAGTTCCCAGCTGGAGCTTGTCTGCACCAGCCGCGAAGGCCTTATCCCACCCTCTGAGCGAAGCAACCACGCGGCCGTAGTGGTCGAAGGCCCGGTTGAGTCCCAAGAGTCGTGGTTTTTTCCAATTCGCGGCAACCAGGCTCTTGTGGACACCCTTCCCTTTCTGGGGCAAAGATCCATCCTTGGGGTCTTTGAAGTTCTGCCGAAGGAAAAAATCGATCGACGCAAACAGTTTTTTTTCGAAAAATTTACCAACCGTATAGGCTATAACCTTCACCAGAAGCTTTTGGTCGAGCAGAATATAAACCACATCAAGTTCATAAATCAGCTCGTCTCCGACATCGAGCACAACGTTATAACCCCCAATATGTATTATAAGCTGTTTTTGATACGGCTTCGCAAGTTGATGGAAAACTACCGTTCCATTGAAGAGTCGGTCAAAAAAACGCTCGAGCACTCTTCCGGGCCGCCTCCCCCCGCCAGGGAGCTCTCTGAGGCGCTCAAAAGTCTCCAGGGCGCAAACGCCGAGCTCAATAACGAGCTCTCCGCTCTTCTTAGCCACTACGAACACACCAGCCTCTTTTTGGAAACCCTGCTGCGAAAGGACCATTTCCAGAAGGGAACCTATGTGCTGAGAAAACAGTCATGCAATTTTCAAAAGGAGATTATCGGGCCTCTTATCGACCGCTACCGCGCCCATTTCAAACGAAAAGACATAACGCTCGACAACAGGATTGAAAACGGACCCGATGAGCAGGTTACCCTCTTTGTCGACAAGGGGCTCATATCCCAGGTTTTTGATAATTTTTTTTCCAATGCCTTGAAATACGCCGCAAACGGCGCCAACCCCCTTTTGCCCCAAAAGGTGTTTTCCTTAAACGAAAAGATCCTTAAAACCGCTTTTGGCAAGGACAAACCAGGCGTCAGGTTCGACTTTTTCACCACCGGTAAACCCTTGAGCCGGGAAGAAAGCGAACATGTCTTCGATGAGGGGTTCCGCGCCGGGGCAACCGCTGTCGAGGGCAAGGGCCACGGCCTCTATTTTGTAAAAAACGTCGTTCAAATCCATGGCGGCATGGTGGGCTGCGAGCCCCAAACGGGGGGAAACCTCTTCTATCTGGTTTTGCCTTTTAAAAAAGCCTGAAAGATCAAATATTGATTTTTTTACTCTCAGGGGTTACCTCTTCGCCTCATGGGCGGGTCTTTGCCGCGGACGGGGGCAGCGGAGACCCAACGCAGGGAATCCTTATTGGAACACAATTTGAAGTAGCTTAATTTTAGTCTCGTTGTTATAATAGTATGGCCTGTCTTCTCGAAGCGAAAAAATGATTTACAATAAATGAGAACTGATCCGATATCCTATGTTAAGAGCAGATCGAGAACAGATGCAAAAAGGGAAGATGCAGGCAAGGAGGAATCTTGATGGCCAGGAAACGTGACGACCGTGGTGGTGAGCTGAGGTGTTCTTTTTGCGGAAAAAGCCAGGATGAGGTCAAGAAGCTGATTGCCGGCCCTACTGTCTATATTTGCGATGAATGCGTGGAGCTTTGCAACGACATCATTGCCGAGGAATATGAAAGGGAGGGTGCGGCCAGGGCCACTCAGATCCCAAAGCCTGCCGGCATAAAGCAGATCCTCGACCAGTACGTTATCGGTCAGGAAAGAGCCAAAAAAGTTCTTTCCGTGGCCGTTCACAATCATTACAAACGCATTGAGCTAAAAATCGACAAAAACGACGTCGAGCTTCAAAAGTCCAATATCCTCATGATCGGCCCCACCGGATCGGGCAAAACCCTGCTTGCCCAAACGCTTGCAAGGATCTTAAACGTTCCTTTCACCATAGCCGATGCAACCACTCTGACCGAGGCGGGCTATGTCGGCGAAGACGTCGAAAATATCCTGGTAAGCCTTATCCAGGCGGCCGACTACGATATCGAGAAGGCCTCCAGGGGGATAGTCTACATCGACGAAATAGATAAGATCGCCAAAAAGTCCGACAGTCCCTCGATCACCCGCGACGTATCCGGGGAAGGGGTGCAGCAGGCGCTTTTGAAAATCCTTGAGGGCACCGTTGCCAATGTCCCCCCCAAGGGCGGCAGAAAGCACCCTCAGCAGGAATTCATAAAGATCGACACAACCAATATCCTTTTTATCTGCGGCGGGGCCTTCAACTATCTGGATACCATCATTCGCGGCCGCGTGGGCGTAAAGGGCATGGGATTTGGAGCCGAAATCCGCAGCAAGGAAGAAAAAAGCGTTGGGGAGGTCTTAAAGCACGTCCAGCCCGAAGATCTGCTAAAATTTGGCATGATCCCCGAGTTTGTCGGCAGGCTGCCGGTCATTGCCACCCTTAGCGAGCTTACCGAAGACGAGCTCGTAAACATCCTGACCGAGCCCAAAAACGCTTTGGTAAAGCAGTACAAGAAACTGTTCGAACTGGAAAACGTAAGGTTGCACTTTAACGATGCCATCCTCAAGGCGATCTCCAAGGAAGCCATCCGGCGCAAGTCCGGCGCCCGCGGCTTGAGGTCGATTATGGAAAACATCATGCTCGACATTATGTACGACCTTCCCTCCCACCCCGAAATTCAGGAGTGCATTATAAACGAGGATGTGCTGACCAAGGACGCGCAGCCTCTGCTCATCTATCGGGGCCAGGACCAGGAGTCGGCCTGAGAGTAGCGCTTATTGGGCCTGCCCGCGGTTGCCGCCCCGGGCAGGTGACTACAATAGACGAGAAAGTAACTGACGAATATGTTCAAACTAACGCGCGCAAAAGATGGTCAGCAGAGCAATGTTTTCACCATGCCCTTGCTGCCCTTAAGAGATATCGTGGTGTTCCCCTCGATGGTGGTCCCACTTTTCGTTGGCCGCGACAAATCCGTCAATGCCCTTGAAAAGGCCATGGGGTCGGACAAAAAGATTTTTTTGGCCGCACAGACCAAAGCCAAAACCGACACCCCCGGCGAGGGCGATATCTATCGCATGGGAACGGTTGCAAATATTTTGCAAATACTTCGCCTGCCCGACGGCACCGTCAAGGTGCTCGTTGAAGGAGAGTATCGAGCGAGGATCCTTAGCTTTCTGCCTCACCCCGACCACTTCGTCGTTCAGCTCGAAGCTATCGAGGAAACCGAGGACAGTACCGTTGAGCTCGAAGCCCTCATGCGGGGAGTAAAATCCTCCCTGGAGGCCTATTCCAAGCATAACAAGAAGATCACCCAGGAGATCCTCGATACGGTGGCAACCATCGATGCCCCCTCCCGGCTGGCCGATACCGTTGCCTCCTACATGCCTTTTAAGCTCGAGGCCAAGCAGAAGCTCCTTGAAACCGTAAATGTTTTGCAGCGCATCGAAAAGCTTTTCGGCCACATTCGCTCCGAGATCGAAATCATCGAAACCGAAGAGCGCATCAAGGGCCGGGTCAAAAAGCAGATGGAAAAGACCCAGCGCGAGTACTATCTAAACGAGCAGATGCGCGCGATACAAAAGGAGATGGGCGAAAAGGACGATTTCAAGTCCGAACTAGAAGAGCTTGACAGGCGCATAAAGAAAAAGAAGCTTTCGGCCGAGGCGGCCGCAAAGGTGCGAGCCGAGTTCAAAAAGCTTAAGATGATGTCTCCTATGAGCGCCGAGGCCACCGTGGTCCGCAACTATATCGACTGGATACTCTCGCTTCCCTGGTTTGAAAAGACCAGGGACAAGATCGATATAGACATGGCCGCCGGCATTCTGAATGAAGACCACTACGGACTCGAAAAGCCCAAGGAGCGCATTATCGAATACCTGGCCGTTCAGGCCCTGGTAAAAAAGATTAAAGGCCCCATCCTTTGCTTTGTGGGCCCTCCGGGCGTGGGCAAGACCTCGCTTGCCCGTTCCATCGCAAGATCGATGAATCGCAATTTCATCCGCCTCTCTCTTGGGGGCGTGCGTGACGAGGCCGAGATCCGCGGCCACAGGCGCACCTATATAGGCGCTCTTCCCGGTAAAATCATCCAGTCGCTAAAGAAGGTCAAGAGCAATAATCCGGTTTTCTGCCTCGATGAAATCGACAAGATGAGCATGGATTTTCGCGGCGACCCCTCGGCCGCCCTTCTTGAGGTGCTCGACCCGGAGCAAAATTTTGCCTTTAGCGATCACTATCTGGATCTGGACTATGATCTCTCGGAGGTCTTGTTTATCACTACGGCCAACACCCTTCAATCCATCCCCGCTCCTCTTCGAGACAGGATGGAAATTATCCAGCTTGCCGGCTACACCGAATTTGACAAGCTGAACATAGCCAGAAACTTCCTGCTCAAAAAACAGTCGCGGGCAAACGGCATAAGCGCCGAAAACATCGACTTCACAGATGAGGTCCTGCTCTTTATCATCCGCCATTACACCAAGGAGGCGGGGGTTAGAAACCTTGAGCGCGAAATCGGCTCGGTGTGCCGCAAGGTAGCCAAGGAAGTGGTGCAAAAGGGCCCGGAGGTAAGAGTTGAACTTACCGAAAACCACATCCAGGACTTTTTGGGAATCCCCAAATTCCATTACGGACGCGCGGAAGAAAAAGACGAGGTGGGCCTTGCTATGGGTCTTGCCTGGACCGAGTTTGGAGGAGACATCTTAGGGATAGAAACCGTGACCATGCCGGGCAAGGGCAAAGTGACCATAACCGGAAAACTTGGCGAGGTCATGCAGGAATCGGCTCAGGCGGCCCTAAGCTATGTGAGGTCTCGGGCAAAACAGCTGGGCCTTGACCCCGATTTCCACCAGACCCTGGACATTCACGTCCATGTTCCGGAGGGGGCTATTCCAAAAGACGGCCCGTCTGCTGGCATTACCATGGCCACCTCCATTGTTTCGGCTCTTAGCAAAATTCCGGTGCGAAGCGACCTTGCAATGACCGGGGAAATAACCCTGAGGGGGCGCGTGCTTCCCATAGGCGGGCTTAAGGAAAAAATCCTCGCGGCCCACAGGGCCCTTCTTAAAACCGTTCTGATCCCAAAGGATAACGCAAAGGATCTCAAGGATATTCCCGAAAAGATCCTGCGAGAGGTAAACATCGAACTGCTAACGCACATGGACGATGTGCTTAAATTTGCCCTGGCAACCGATCAGGCGGATAAGATTTTCACAGAACCCGCCAAGGTTGAGGAGACTCCCGTTATTTTGCCCAAGGAGCCTTCGGCCGATGAGATTCGTACCCACTGAAAGCGGATGGGCTAATCTCTTTAAGAGCAGGCGGCTAAAGTGCTTGACATCGAAGGCAGGTTTGTTTAATAATGCAACTTCTAAGGACGCGAGGGGCACGGAGCCTGCTCTCTCCCCTGTCTGAGGAATGAAGTTTCTGGGCGGGTAGCTCAGCTGGGAGAGCATCGGCCTTACAAGCCGAGGGTCACAGGTTCGAGCCCTGTTCCGCCTACCAAAACAAGGGGTGGTAGTTAAGTTGGTTATAACGCCGGCCTGTCACGCCGGAGGCCGAGGGTTCAAGTCCCTTCCACCCCGCCAGAAAATTTACATACTTAGCGATCTGGCTAAGCGTTTAAAATAGAGTATGGAAAAGGCCGCTCAGCTTCCTCTACGGAATCTGAGCGGCCTTTTCCATGTGCGATCGGAACAACTGCGATGCCTGGGTAAATCTTGACAGGTCCCTGTTTTCCCTCACCCTGCGGGAGCGTCAAAAAAAACCGCAAAAACCCGAACGCGGCGATAGCAAAGAGCGTCTTGGGGCCGGTCTGCGAGCGGCAGCGCTTTACAAGACCGGCTTATTTATCTATTTGTATTAACAGTATTTTACGATCTTTCGAGTATGCTTTATACCAGCTCTATCCCCTCCTGAATCCCCTTTGCGAAATATATTTTTCGGCGGAAAATGAAAAAGAACTCATTTGATAAGCGTATTCTTCCGATAGTCATAACAGGTGAGGAAAAGGCTGGAGCATGGAGGAGCGATTATTCCGGACACTATATTTTAATACTTGCTTTTTACGGCTTTTGTTCTATTTTTAAGAACCAGATACTTTACAATTTAGTTCTTATATATTTGCTTGGTT
Source organism: Deltaproteobacteria bacterium (assembly GCA_021780695.1). Classification (GTDB taxonomy): domain Bacteria; phylum Desulfobacterota; class Syntrophobacteria; order Syntrophobacterales; family Syntrophobacteraceae; genus SbD1. The sequence continues at coordinate 36,528 of JAJXYD010000034.1, read as the reverse complement.
AGAGTTTTTATAGCGATAGAAGAACGGGCTATCTCCGCTCTTACGCTTGGGCAGGCAACAAACGCGAATTTGATGGAACCTGATGTAGGGTCTGGATAGGTAAGGGGCTTTTTGCGCCTCGCGTCGGATGTGTGGGTCTGACCAAATTTTACCTGCCCCCTTTGCCCCTACTGTTCGTCTTGTTCATCGGTCTTTACGTAACCGAGTTGGCGGAGCTCCCTCTCATGTCCGTCACGCACTCTGGGGGCCAAATTTTTCTAAAACCGATGCCGCTTCGCTTCGTCGCGATAATTCCCAAACTTATTTAAGTGCTTATCAAATTTTTATCCGCGCAGGGCTTTTATCTAAACCTGCGGTCTCACCCTTTAACACTGGCCGGGCGGGATAGAAAGTGCTAAGCCTATTCCAAGAGGCGAAAAAATAGATAAAGAACAGGCGGGGGCACATTTGTCTGTGAGTTTTTCAAGCGTTGCCGACGATGTCAGGCTTGGAGAAAACGTAAAGCTTGGCAAATTTATAAATCTGTATGGCTGCACGATCGGCGACAACACCAAGATCGGAACATTTGTAGAAATCCAGAAAAACGCTCTTATCGGAAAAAACTGTAAGATCTCGAGTCATACCTTCATCTGCGAGGGCGTTAGCATTGAAGACGATGTTTTCATCGGCCACGGGGTCATATTTATTAACGACACCTATCCCAGGGCGACAAATGCCGAAGGCGTTCTGCAAACCGAAGCCGACTGGAAAGTGGAGTCCACCCGAGTTATGAAGGGCGCTTCGATTGGCTCGGGAGCAACGATTCTTGCAAACATCACAATCGGTGAAAATGCCATCGTCGGGGCAGGCTCGGTCGTTGCTGCCGACATTCCCCCAAACGGTGTGGCTGTGGGCAATCCGGCACGCCTTATAAGGTTTCTCGATCAACCCAATTCCTAGTATGACATCCCATAAATTGGCTGATATAAAACGATGGCACTTTCCACCCTCAAGGCAGCTCAGCCAAATGGGCAGAATATCTTGGAACTTAAGGGACGTCACACTAGATAAACTCTTAAACCGGGATCAACCCCGGCAGCTTCCTCGTGGTCTTGACGCGCCTGGTGGTGAATAAAATAATCGACCCGACAGACTATCCGGGCTGGGACGATCTTATCCTCACAGCCAACGATTATTCTTTCTTTCACTCCTCGGCGTGGGCGAAAGTTCTATACCAATCCTACGGCTACAAGCCTCTGTTTTTCGCCTCCCCCTCAGAGGTGATCCCGCTCATGGAGGTAAACAGTATCTTTACCGGAAGGCGGGCCGTATCGCTGCCGTTTAGCGACTATTGCGAGCCGCTCGTTTTCGGCGCCTCTTGCCCGTGCGCAATTCCAGACATCGTAGTCGATGCGGCAAAAAAGGCCGGCTGGAAATACCTTGAATTTCGAGCACAAAACCTTTTTCCTTCTCACCTGCCGGTGTGGTCAAGGTATGCGGGCCACAAATTGAAGCTTTCACACAAAGAGGCTCTTTTTTTAAAACTTCACGCAAATACGGTTCGAAATCTCAAACGCGCCAAAGCCTCAGGCCTTCAAATCGAGACCTCTACTTCTTTTGCGTCAATGCGCGAATACTACCGGTTGCACTGTCTTACCAGAAAGAGGCAGGCCGTACCGCCCCAGCCCTTCTCTTTTTTCCGCAAGCTCTACGAACACATACTCTCTGAGGCAAAGGGCCGGGTGATCCTGGCACGCTTTGGCGAAAAGGTCGTAGCGGGCGCTGTCTTTTTCCATCTGGGCAAAAAAGCGATCTACAAATTCGGGGCTCTCGACATCAATTACAACCGGCTGGGAGCCAGCTCCGCCGTAATGTGGGAAGCCATCAGCCTCTACAGTGCGCAAAACTGCGATTGGTTTTGTTTCGGTCGAACGGACCTTGAAAACCAGGGCTTGAGACGATTTAAGAAAGGTTTTGGCGCCGAAGAGTATTTTATCGATTACCGCCGCTTCGATGTGGCTAAAAATGCTTTCCTGGAAGCTCCGGCAAAGAGCCGCCTGCGTTTTTCCCACTTTTTTACCCATCTGCCGCTTACGGCGCTAAAAGCCCTCGGGCTGGCGTACAGACATTTCGGCTGACAGGTTCAACCGTTCAGAAACATTGCGGATAGCTGCGCCTCTTTTTGCAATCCCTGTTTTGCTCCCCTCTCGCCTGCCTTCGCCGACTTTAAAGCGAAAACTTTTGGCCCTCTCTGACTTGTTCCATGATTCGTTTGGCCGTCCTTGCTTAAATCAAAAAATTCCCTTCCTAAGACTTCAGAAAGGCGACCCGAGAAAACCATGAACGGCATATCCAAGGAAACGACTCAAAGTCCGCCTACCCCTCGTACGCGCACCGACTCGGCTTTTCTGGACGGTGCCTGCTGCATTGCTGAGGATTCCACTTTCCTTAAGGAAGAATATTTTCATCATCTCTTGGGCGTGGAAAGAAAAAGAACCGAGAGGTCGGGCAATCCTTCTCTTTTGATGCTAATAGATTTGCACAGCCTTGCCTCCGACCGGGATTCATCCCAAATGGCCTGCCGGATCAACTCCCTGCTCTCTTCGATCCTACGAGAGAGCGACATCCTTGGCTGGTACACCTCCTACTCTGTGGTGGGAGCCATCCTGAGTGAGATAGGCGACTCCAACTCGGTTGAAGCCATGGAAATGATCCTGGCCAAATTCAAAAAGACCATGGCCGCCGAATTCGGGCCGGAGTTGGCCGAAGGAATCCGGACCGAATTTGAGTACATTACCAAAAAGAAGAAATGGAAAAACGGCAATGCGCTGCTAAAGCTAAACACCTCCAGTGAAAAGGCGGCCGTGGTTGAAAAAAACGGTTTTGTCAGCCTTCTAAAATCTGTTCTAAGGGGCCGGGTCTTTCTTTCGCTCGTCGACTTGGCTCTGGTCGCGCTCGCCCAATTCGCGGGCTTCCTTTTTGCCGGACAATCCCCGGCCGATGCCGCCGCCGCTCACCTGCCCGCCTATCTTCTTGCGGGTCTAACGTGTTTTCTTTTCTTCTATATCTTCGGTTTATACGATGTCGAGGGTATTGTAAAAACCAGCGAAATTCCCCTGAGGATCTTTTTATCCGTCATCCCCGCACTGATGGTATCGGCTTTGGCCCGCTACATCCATCCGTCGCTGGGGTATGTGAAGGGCACGCTTGCGTTGCAGGCCGCAGGCGCACTGGTGGTGCTTACTTGTTGGCGCCTTGGCTATCGCCGGATTTTTGATTTTTCCCAAAACAGGCTTCCCACTTTGATAATTGGGACAGGAGACAGGAGCAAATCCGCCTTGAAGCTCCTTAGCTCCTCCCATTCTCAATTCGAGGTGGTCGGTTTTCTCGACGACAACCCGGTAAAAATCGGGCCAAACGGCAACGGCACCCCCCCGGTCCTCGGTTCCACAAACAATATGCGAGAAATTATTTCGCAGAAGGCCGTTAAGGCCGTCGTTCTCGCGATGGCCGGAAACGGCTCGGGCAGCCTCACACGAAGCATGCTCGAAGCGCGGCTTTGCGGCCTGGAAGTCTATGACCTGCCAAGCCTCTACGAAAAGATGGCAACACGGATTCCCGTCGAGCACCTCGAAGACCGGTGGCTGGTTTTCGCTGACGGTTTCAACCTCATATCGCGACAATATGTCCAGACGCTCAAGCGCATTTTCGACTTTATCTTCGCGGGACTTTTGATCGCATTCGCCCTGCCCTTTGCTCTGCTTACCGCCCTGGCCATCCGCATCGATTCCCCCGGCCCCGTGTTTTTTAAGCAGGTGAGGATAGGCAAGGGAGGCAAGCCTTTTACCCTCTATAAGTTCCGGTCGATGTGCGCCAATGCCGAAGCCCGGGGGGCCCAATGGGCCGAAACAAACGACCCCAGAGTCACCCGGGTGGGCAGGATCATTCGCAAGCTTCGCATCGACGAACTGCCCCAGCTCTGGAATGTCTTCGTAGGCGACATGTCCCTTATCGGCCCCCGCCCCGAGCGGCCCGAGTTCGTAGAGGACCTCGATCGCCAGATCCCCTACTATGGAGTGCGCCACACGGTGCGCCCCGGAATAACGGGCTGGGCGCAGATAAAATACCCCTACGGCGCAAACGTGGAAGACGCGCTCCGTAAACTCGAATACGACCTTTTCTATATCAAGAATATGTCGGTGCTCCAGGACATGAAGATTCTTCTGCAGACTATCGGCGTGGTCATTTTGGGCAAGGGCGCCAGATAGTCGATCCATCTGGAAAGGAAGTAACTCGCAATGCTAGCCAAAAAGAAGATTGCTGTCGTATTGCCGGCCTTCAATGCAGAAAAAACATTGCAACAAACTTATGATGAGCTGCCCCATGACATAATAGATGACGTCATCCTGACAGACGATGCCAGTAATGACAATACGGCCGAACTTGCGTTAAAGTTGGGCATATTTACCATTCGTCATGATCAAAACCGCGGATATGGCGGAAACCAGAAGACCTGCTATAAGGCTGCATTGATGAGGGGAGCAGATGTCGTCGTAATGCTCCATCCTGATTATCAGTACACCCCTAAACTTGTAACTGCCATGGCCTCAATGATCACATCCAATCAGTTCGACGCAGTCCTTGGTTCTCGCATCTTGGGCCGAGGAGCGCTCGCCGGCGGCATGCCCCTCTATAAATACATATCTAACCGGGTTTTGACCGCCATACAGAATCTATTCCTGGGGTATAAACTCTCCGAATATCATACCGGTTATCGAGCCTGGAGCCGCGATATCCTCGAAAAATTACCATTACTTGAATGCTCTGAGGATTTTGTCTTCGATAATCAGATGCTTTCTCAGGCCATCTTTTTTGGTTTCAGGATAGGTGAGATTTCCTGTCCGACGAAGTACTTTCCGGAAGCTTCCTCAATTAGTTTCCGGCGCAGTCTGATCTATGGGTTTGGCGTACTCAAGACGTGTTTACAATTCCGGCTTACAAGGATCGGCCTGCTATTCAAAAACCCTATTTTTAGCGTCACCACTGACAACTTGCTGCTTTCGCAACTAAAAGGAGATGGCTGAGACAGATCGCCGCCTCTCGATTCCGAAACATCCTGCTTACGGCCACGACAGTTTTATTGATTATTTATCTGGATTTTGCGATTATATGACCATAGGCAATTTGCCCTGTTATTAAAGAACCGGTGCGCGGGTAGAAATCTAGGAGTCACGAGAGGATTGCTGTTTACCTGTGCTAAATTGTTGGTCGCCGTGAACGGCATTCTCCCCACCTCCATGATTTGCATACTTGCCGGGAAAATCTAAAATTTTGGTATGGAGTAGTGATTGCCGTATAATGAGGAAGGTTCCACCATCTATTCTTTTAGAGCGCAATCGTCTTTCAATGCCTCCTACCACCTTGTTGAAACTAAGGAGCAATAGTGTACCGGAACGAGGAAAAGGTGTTGTCTCCGCTCGCTCAAGAAGCTCGTTTCTCACTCAAGCAACTGTTTGGCTCGGCGATAAATATAGCCTTGCCATTTTTTTTCTTTGCTTTGGTCGGACTGTTGCTTCAATTTCTGTGCGGTGCCTATGCTAATGATTTCGGCTCGCATCCCGACGAGCCGGCCCACTTCATGTCGGGCGTGCTTGTACACGATTTTTTGATAAGTTTCAAATTTTTCCACCCAATGGAATATGCACGGAACTACTACCTCCACTATCCCAAGATTGCCATCGGCCAATGGCCTATGCTTCTCTATTTTTTCCTTGGAGGCTGGTTTCTGTTGACCGACGTCTCGCGCGCATCGGCAATGGCTTTCCAACTGCTTGTCACCGCATCCATAGCAACTGTTATATATGTGGTCGGCAAACGGCAGGTTTCAAGAGTGGGGGGAATCCTCGCGGCGCTGCTTTTTCTACTCTCGCCTGTCGTCCAGATAAACACTTCGAGGATGATGTCCGATGGTGCGGGTGCGCTTTTCGTTCTCCTTGCCTCGCTTGCTTTTGCCAGGTTTTTTTCGAGTGGCAAGACCGTAGACGCTTTGCTCTTTGGCGTTCTGTCCACAGTTGCGATTTTGACGCGCGGAAGCGGCTGGGCACTGGGACTCGTGCCCCTAATTGTAATCATTATCGGTAGACGGTTTGACCTGCTGAAAAAACCTTCTCTGTGGGCAACCGCAGCCATAGTGCTTATTGCCTGTGTTCCCTTTTATGCCTTAACCATTCGAGCGACTGAAGGCACCTGGGGAGGTAGAGCTAATAGCATGCCTTATTGGCTGCTTGCCTCTAAAGAGTTCGCCTCGACTATATGGAGGGGCCTTGGACCATTTGTGCTGCTGCCTGCGTTGTTGGGCTTGTGGAATAAAATTATTCAACCGTTTCGAAAAAAGGAAATTGATGCAGTTTGGGGGGTGCTCTTTGCTTATCCGATTGCTACCTGGCTCCTTTTGTGCGCTTTGCCAACAGGCGCTGAAAGTCGATTCATGGTGGCCTTATTTCCGGCCGTCCTGCTTTTTGCCGTCGCCGGTCTTGACCAGCTTGCCTCCTATTTGCCTGCCGGAGTACTTGCCCCCGACTCCGAAAAGAGGTTGGTTTGCTTTGTCGTGGCGATACTTTTCCTTGCCTCAACGTTTCATATACCCAAAAACTTGGTTTTCTCCGGGTTTGGGCAGATCGTGCCATGTATTACCAAGACTACGGGAAAGGCCAAAAACGTTGTATTGGTCGCATCGGATTCAGAAGGTGAAGGAGCAGTTGTTGCTGCGATTGCGATGGCCGAATCGCGTCCCACCAGTTATGTCCTGCGCGGCACCAAAGTCTTTGCAAAAGAAAACTGGTGTGGAAGCCGTATCGTCGAACGTTGCAATTCAGTCTCGAATGTTTCCGATTTACTCAATCGCATCCCGGTAAATGTCGTCGTCATTGATGATTCAGTCTCCACCAAGTTGAGCCCCAGGTATTTTAAGCTCCTGTGCAAGGCGCTTCAAGCGCAGAGCGCGATGTGGCGGCAAGCTTCAGCTTTTTCAGTTGTAAGAGGTGATAAAAAATATCCCGCCGCTCTGCGGGTTTTTGTTAAACAAGTCGATCTGAGCGAAGTTGCCCAAAATCGGGCTGTAAACCTGGAGTTGATAAAATCCTTGGACTCCAGCAGCAGCGCGGGAGCCTATTTGAGGTAAAAACCAACACCTAAAAATAAGTCGCAAACTTGGAAGACGCGCTCCGTAAACTCGAATACGATCTTTTCTATATCAAGAATATGTCGGTGCTCCAGGACATGAAGATTCTTCTGCAGACTATCGGCGTGGTCATTTTGGGCAAGGGCGCCAGATAAGGCGGCACTTGAAGCTCGATAATTCTATTATCCTTACTTTCGATGTCGAAGACTGGTTCCAGGTTGAAAACCTGAAGAAGAACATATCATTTTCCTCCTGGTCCGAGCGCGAATTGCGCGTGGAACAAAATACCCTTCGGCTTCTCGATCTTTTGGAAGGCTCCCCTAAGGCCTGGGGGGGAGACGTTTGCAAGCGTAATGAACCGCTTCGAGCCACCTTCTTTATTCTCGGATGGGTGGCCGAGAGGGTCCCGCACCTTGTGCGGGAAATAGTTGCGCGCGGCCATGAAGTCGCCTCGCACGGCTTCTATCACAACTTGTGCAGTGAAGGTTCTCTGCAAGATCTGATAAATGATCTATCCGATAGCAGAAAGCTCCTCGAAGACATTACCGGCTCACCGGTCCATGGCTACCGGGCCCCCAGTTTTTCGATAAGTCCCAAAGTATTGTCTCTGATAGCCGAATGCGGCTACACTTACGATTCCAGCTATAATTCCTTTGCCGCAAACACCAGGTACGGCCGCCTGGAGCTGATTTCAAACGGCTGCGGTATCGCCGTTCGCGTACTGCCCTCATTTTTTGAACTTCCCGTGAGCAATCTGGAAATCGCGGGCCACATTATTCCCATGGGAGGCGGCGGCTACTTTCGCCTCATGCCGGCTCTTCTTTTCAAAAGAGCCGTCAAGTCCATTTTGGAAAAACAAGGCTCATACCTTTTCTACATGCACCCGTGGGAAATAGATCCCCAACAGCCAAGGGTAAAGAACCTGCCCTTTTCCTACCGGTTCAGACACTATGTCAATCTCGATTCCGCCGCCTCTAAGCTTGTCGATTTCATAAGCTCCTTTGGCGGATGCCGGTTCATCACTTGTAAGGACTATATCGACATGGTTGCCGCGGATACCGCTCAAGGGCCTATCCGCTAAATCTTACGACCCGAACTACTGGACCGTCCCGACATGATTGAAGACAACACCATCAAAACCGGCCTGGTTGGCGCCGGCTACATAAGCGAGTTTCATATAAAAGCGTTGAAACGACTGCCTCATGTGCGGATTGCAGGAATTTTTGACATCGATCAAAAACGCTCCCTTGCGATGGCCCAGAAAAACGGGTTAAAAAGTTATGAGAGCATCCTCGCCATGAAACAGGATGGGGTCGTTTGCCTGCATGTGCTCACCCCTCCGGATTCTCATGCCCAAATTGCCCTGGAGGCTTTGGCGCTTGGCTTGCACCTCTACATTGAAAAACCTTTGGCAACCGATGTCGATGACTGCCGAAAGATCATGGAAATTGCCGACTCCAGAAGCTTGCTGGTCTGTGTGGGGCATTCCGAACTTTTCGACCCGGGCGTCAGGAGGATCTTCCAGTATATAGAGGCCGGAAAACTGGGCAAGCCGGTTTCGGTCGATATCCTGAGAAGCTCGACCTATCCGTCTTATCCCGGGGGGCCTCTTCCGCCACAATACCGCGAGGGCGGTTACCCCTTTAGAGATTTGGGAATTCACGCCCTCTATATCATTCAGTCCATTCTAGGGCAAATAGAGGACGTTGAGGCAAGGTGGGAAAGCCTGGGCGGAGATCCCAATCTTTTCTTCGACGAGTGGAGAACCATTGTTAAGTGCAAAAATGGGCTTGGACAGTTTCAGCTTTCCTGGAACGTCCATCCCCTGCAAAACCAGATTATCGTCCAGGGAACCAAAGGAGTGCTCCGATCCGACCTGTTTTTGATGATGGACGGACTGCGCTCATCCATGCCCGTGCCTAAACCCGCCGAGAGAATCATCAATGCGGCTACCGACATACTGCCCTCCCTGGTCCGGGTGCCCATGAACGTCTTCCGGTTCGCAACGGGAAAAATTCTCCACTACCACGGCCTGCAGACTCTTGTGGGCGAGTTCTACAAGGCCCTTGAAAAGGGCGCGCCCGCGCCGGTCTCTGTCTCCGACGCCGTTCCGGTTGTAAAGTGGACCGAGCGGGTGGCCAAGGCCGCGGACCTGGATAAACAGAATGTGCTAGCCAGGGAAAATCGCGCTGAATCCGTTCCCTTCCTGGTGACTGGAGCCTCGGGCGCTCTGGGCGGCGCCATTGTGGATCGGCTTCTTGCTCAAGGCCATAAGGTGAGGATATTCTGTAGGAAGAAGCCAAAAGTGATTGATCCAAACGTCGAAGTCGTCCTCGGCGATCTGGGAGACCCTCTGGCCGTCCAAAGGGCCGTAAAAGGGGCACAGAAGGTCATCCATGCCGGAGCCGCGATGAATGGCGGATGGGTCCAACATCAATGCGCGACCGTAATTGGGACCTCAAATGTGGCCCAAGCATGTCGCAAATACAATGTGTCCAAATTAGTTCACATCAGTTCCATGTCGGTCGTTGACTGGGCGGGCAGCAGTGGCAAAGACCCTGTTTCAGAAACCACGCCCCTTGAGCCTCGCCCCCTGGAACGTGGCGCATATACCCGCGCCAAGCTGGAGGCCGAGGACTGTGTCTCAAGATATTGCCGCCAATACAAACTGCCTGCTGTGATTCTTCGGCCCGGCCAGATATTCGGAGGAAAAATTCCACTCCTTACCCCTGCGGTGGCAAGGAAAACAGGCCCTTTTTGGCTTGTTCTGGGCGATGGCCAACTAAAGCTTCCCCTGGTCTATATAGACGATGTTGTCGATGCCGTCCTCTTGGCCGCAGATAACGCTCTCCATTCAGGTGAAATTATCCAGATCATAGACGATAATCGGATATTAACTCAAGACCAGGTCCTCGAACAAGCTTTGACCGATAGGCCCAGGATCGTCCACCTGCCCCGCTCGGCCATCTTTACCGGCGCGGCCTTTTTCAGCCTGGCCTCCGCAATTATCGGAAAAAAGCTCCCCGTCTCCCTTTATCGCTTCAAGTCGGCTCTCGCGCGCCTTGACTTTCAAAGCCACAGGGCCTCAAGCCTCCTGGGTTGGACGCCCACCATAGGAGTTGACAACGGGATAAAAAAAATTCTGCAACATCAGGCAGGTAAACTCAATACGATATGGCCTTGAACTCGCCCCGTAATTTTAAACCAATAGCATCGCTAAGAATGGCGGCCCTAAATTTTTCCCCTCCCATGATCGGATTGTCGCTTTGCTTTGGCCTCATTTTCTTCCTCTACCTTCCAGTGCTGATTTCACTTTTGGGCAACTGGATAAAAGACCCCGACTTTTCACACGGCTTCATAGTCGCGCCTGTGAGCATTTATCTGGCGTGGCAAAAGAGGTCTGAGTTGAAGACACCGGCTTCCCCAAACAATTGGGGACTGCCGATCCTTGTCTTGGGACTGATTCTTTTCTTTCTTGGCGGACTTGCCGCGGAAATCTTCACCCAGAGGTTCTCTTTGCTCATTGTAATCGCTGGAACCGTGCTTTTCCTCTTTGGAAAACATCACCTGAAGACGCTCGCATTTCCAATCGCCTTTCTCATTTTCATGATCCCGCTGCCCTCCATCCTGCTTCAGAAGATAACTCTCCCCATGCAACTCTTTGCCTCCGGTTGCGCTTACCATATGCTCGACTTTTGGGCGATTCCGGCTATTCGTGAAGGCAATGTGCTCTACCTTCCAAACGTAACGCTCAACGTAGCCGAAGCCTGCAGCGGAATTCGCTCCCTGATTTCGCTCATAACTCTGGCGACTCTTCTTGCCCATTTCAAGAACAAGGCCCTTTGGCAAAGGCTTCTGATAATCTTTTCCACCATTCCCATAGCCATTTTTGTCAATGCCTTCAGAGTCTTTCTAACCGCGTTCCTCTCGTATCATTTCGGCGCCGGGGTCGCTAAGGGCCTGCTGCATGAATCGGCGGGCCTCGTCCTTTTCCTTGTGGCCGCGATCATCTTATATGGGTTTAGCGCGCTGATGGACAGAATTAGGAATTGGGAATTAGGAATTAGGAATTGAACGTAGTAGCGGGTACGCAAGGTAGAGGCGCTTTGTGAAGGAAAACCTGGTACAAAAGAAGAGTTTCGCCTTCGCGCTTCGAATAATAAAAATGTAGCGATGGCTGTGTGAGGACAAAAGGGAGTTCGTTCTATCAAAGCAAGTCCTGCGCTCCGGGACTTCCATTGGCGCTAATATCGAAGAAGCCATCGGCGCCCAATCAGCAAAAGACTTTCATGCCAAAATGGCCATTGCGTATAAGGAATCGCGTGAGACGCATTATTGGCTTCGTCTTCTTAACGGCTCCAACTACATTGACGATACAAAATTCCACTCAATCCTAGCCGATTGTGAAGAATTGATAAGGCTTCTATCCTCAATAACAAAGAGCATGAAGGACAAAATCAAAAATTAGCAACTCCTGCTCTCTAATTCCTAATTCCTAACGGAGTTTCCCGTTGCGTCGTGTCCTGATAGTAATCGTTCTTCTCCTTCTGGCCATAATCCTAAATTATCTGCCGCGTCCTTCCTCGCCGGTTCTAAGCCGCGAACCCCTTAAGGACTTCCCGGTAAAGTTAGGAGACTGGACTCTTGTAAGCCGGGAGAAGATGGACCCCGGAAGTCTTGCCGTCCTCAAGGTAGACGACTACATTATGCGCACCTATGCGGATAGCCTTGGCCGGACCGTGTCCCTCTACATCGGCTGGTTTAAAACTCAAAGGGAGGGAAAGACCAATCATTCCCCGCGCCAGTGTCTGCCCGGCGCCGGGTGGAAAATCCTAAAGGCATCGACTGTCGCTGTCAGTGTGTTCGACCACGGGCAAATCACCGTGAACCGCTACCTCATGGAAAATGGAGGGACTAGAGAACTCTTTTTGTTCTGGTACCAGGGGCGGGGTAGACAGACTACGAGCGAGTATGCCGCAAAACTCTACCTGATCTGGGACTCCCTGACAAAACACCGTACGGACGGAGCATTGATCCGGGTAAATTCCAGCGTCACATCAAGCCCTGAGCAGGCCCTTAAAACACAGAGCTCTTTTATCAGTTCCTTTTACCCGCTGCTCTCAAAATACATTCCCAATTAATCGCCCATCGGAAACCATCCAGAATGGCAAGCATAACCAAGCCAACTTTTAGAATGACCGTTCGCCCCACTCTTCCGCCTGCCTGGAACCCGGTCCCGTGGAGAACTTTTTCCAAACTGCTCTTTGTCCATTATGACGCCCGCACCTTTGAAAACGAAATCCTCGACTATCTGGGTGTCCGATACGCCTTCTTTTGCTCATCGGGAAGAAGTTCTCTTTGGCTGGCGCTAAAAGCGCTTTCCTCTCTGAGGCAAGAAAAAAACGAGGTCATTATTCCCGCCTACACTTGCCCGGCCCTGGCCTCGGCGATACTTAAATGCGGATTGAAACCGGTTCTTTGCGACGTGAGCATGGATGATTTCGGGTTGGATATCGGTTCTCTTAGGAGCAAGGTTACCGGCAAGACCTTGGCCGTAGTTGCCGTACACCTTTTGGGGCGCCCTTCGGATATGGCCCCGATCAAGGAAATCGCGGACAAAGAGTGCGCCTTTGTGATAGAGGATGCGGCCCAGGGGTTCGGAAACGTTTTCCCAAAATCTTCACAAAAATTAGGAACCGTCGGCCACGTCGGTTTTTTTAGCTTCGGAAGAGGAAAACCGCTTGGCCTCATGCACGGCGGCCTCCTTGTAACCAACTCCAAATCCATATCTGAAGCCATATCTGCATTCTACTGCGAACTTCCCGACAGTGATCGCATCGACAGGCTTTCCCACGTGTTCAATCTGGCGGCCTTTAAACTATTTTCCTCCCCGTATCTCTACTGGATTCCGAAGGGCATGCCCTTTTTGCACCTGGGCCAAACTCGATTCGAACCGGAAGTGCGCCCGCAAAAGGCGATCTACGGAGTAACCGGCATCATCGGGGATCTCCTGAAGTATCTGGATGAAGAAAAAATCATCAGGCAAAGACAATCCCAATGGTATTCTTCCAACATCAACGGCGGCCATGCCGTGGTTAAACCAGAATGCCCCTCATTTCCTTTTTTGCGCTATCCCCTTCTAATGGAACCCGGATCAAACAGGGACAAACTTCTGCAGGCACTTTCAACCCGGGGACTGGGTGCCGCTCGGATGTATCCCTGCGCCTTGAACAAATTGCCGGGTCTAAAGGAAATCCTGGACGACGATGCGGATTACCCTAACGCTGACAAACTTGGAGCTTGCCTGTTGACGCTCCCGCTGCACCGAAATGTCGGTGATCGGCACAGAGCAGGCATCAAGTCGATTCTAAACCAAGCGGCTAAAGGAAACTAACCGTGCGCGTTAGACTGGCTGAATCCGGCGATCAGAAGTCCTGGGACAGTTACGTGAGCTCCCACCCTGACTCGACTAACTGCCACTTGTTTGGCTGGAAGCAGATCATCGCGAAAACCTATGCCCATCCCGGCTTCTATTTGATTGCCGAGGAGAACGGCGGCACGGTCGGGGTCCTGCCCCTCATCCATATGAAAAGCCTCCTTTTCGGTAGTCACCTCGTCTCGATGCCCTTTCTAAATTATGGAGGCCCGCTCGGCGACTCGGAGCAAATAGTTCAAAAGCTTGTACAGGAAGCTACCTTCCTTGCCAGACAAAAGAGGGCCAAAACCATTCAGTTTAGACAGCTTGAGCAGGCGCGCACGAGCAGTCTGGATTTCAGCATCCGAAAGGATAAGGTCCGGATGGTCCTTGATCTGCCCGAATCCGCGGAGACCCTCTTTAAGTCATTCAAGGCAAAGCTCAGAAGCCAGATCCGCAAACCACAAAAGGAAGGCTGTCATGCCGTAATAGGGGGCCTTGAGTTGCTCGATGACTTCTACAAGGTATTTTCCATCAATATGAGAGACCTGGGGAGTCCAGTGCATTCCAGGACACTGTTTAGGTGGATCCTTACGGTTTTTGCGCACGAGGCCCGTATTTGCGTGGTTTTCCATAAATCGCTGCCTGTCGCCGGGGGAATCGTCATTTGCCACAAAAAAGGCATGGAGATTCCCTGGGCGTCGTCGCTAAGAGATTCCAAAGGCCTGGCCTCCAACATGCTCCTCTACTGGACCCTCCTCGAATACGCCTGCAACAACAGCCTCGAATCTTTCGATTTTGGGAGGTCAACCAAAGGCGAGGGGACCTTTAAATTTAAAGAACAATGGGGCGCAAGGCCCGAAGAACTGAATTGGACGACAATACCGGCTACCGGAAGCGCTCCGGTTCCGGCCGGAGGCCATGACCGTTTAAGGTCGTTTGAACGGATATGGAAGATGGCGCCTGTTCCCATTGCAAACTTGGTGGGTCCCCTCGTAAGGGGCTTAATATCTTTATGATATCGACATAGATCGCGCAAACCCAACCAAAGTCCGCATGCTTATTTGCCTGATTGTTATCACCGGGCTTTACAAACAGCGGCCGCCTTCAACTCATTCATTTGGTTGGAATTTATGTACCAGCGGCCGTCAAAGTCCTGAGCGAAGATCATTTGGAGAAATGCAATGCTGCGAAAATGGGCTTATACCCTCAAACATTTCAGGGAAACGGCCTATCATCACCATGGAAATCATCCGAGGAGCTATCTCAAGTTTATATACAACTCATTGTTTGAAAGAAACGTTTTTATAGTTTATTCCATGGACCTAACAAAAGAGCTGCCCGAAAACTTCTTGGACCCCGAATTCACCGTTATCAAGCCAACCATGCCGGAACTGGACAATTTAAGAAGAAACACCGACTGGCCGCGTGAATTCTACTATGACCAAATTCATGGTATTTCGCGTTGTTACCTGGTTCTGTGCGGCCACGAGGTCGCTTACATACACTGGGTGTATGTAAAAGGCGATCCGTCAAGGTTCCTTAACCTTTCCGAGGGGGTGGGAGAATTGAACTATAACACTACCCTGCCAAAATTCAGAGGTCGGCGATTATCGGCAAAGGTCATGCTTTACATATTCCACGACCTGAAGGAACAGGGGTTTGTAAAAGCGGTGGGAGTGATTGATTCCGGAAATATTGCAAGCATTAAAAGCGCCGAGGCGATTCCATGGCCGCAAGCGGCCAAGATTACCACCTTCGGACAATTCAACAGGAAAATTCGTATTTAAAATCCCAACATATCAATGATCCGATAAAGATTGTCCCCCGAATGGACCACAAAGAGATTTACGCAGAATCCCCTCCAAGAATTATGGTGGTGCTTGCCGCCGCCGCTGTGACAGGACCGGCGAAGGGCATCTTCCAAATGATCCTATCGCTAAGAAATAAGGGATGCGACTTTTTTTTGTGCAACTTTAAGATTGGTGGAAAAAACCCGCAAACTCCATCAAACGATTTTATAAAAACGGCAAATGATAATTTAATTCCGGTGCATTTTTTTCGTCAACTGTCCCGGTCGCCGATTCACATCGTCAGGCAAGCGATGAGAGAGGCAAGAAGAAAAAACATCAACATCGTTCAGACCCATGGTTATAAACCGGCCTTTATCGGGTTTTGCCTCAAAATTTTATGCGGAACCAAATGGATCTGCTTCATGCACGGAACGACAACCATAGATGTTAAAGACAGGTTCTATCATATATTAGACCATGGTTTACAGCTCTTCGCCGATAGAGTGGTGCTTGTCTCGAAATCGCAGGCCGCGAAGCTGCCCATGGGCAACAACCGCGCACGCGTCAAGGTTATTCACAACGCCATTGACGGCTCTCGTCCCGCGGCGTTCTCGAATCGGTCCGCTCCATCAGGCGAGGTAAGCTCCCACGGTGGTTCGTTTATAATAACCTATATCGGAAGACTCAGCCCGGAGAAAGGAGTCGACATCCTGCTCAGGGCAGTCGCCCTTCTAAACGATACCGATGTCAAAACCATAATTGTTGGAGACGGCCCTGAGCGGGAGAAGCTCCTCAAGCTGTCCCAAAATCTGGGACTTGGCGGCAGGGTGATTTTCGCCGGCTTTTCGCCAACCCCCGCAGACTTCATGAAAGATACGGATGCCTTTGTGCTGCCTTCAAGATCCGAAGGCATTCCAAATGTCATACTGGAAGCCATGGCGCTAAAAAAACCCGTCATTGCGACCAGCGTCGGAGGCGTCCCGGAAATTATTAGCCATGGTCACGACGGCCTGCTAGTTCCCACCGAGGACCCCCGTTCGCTGGCTTCGGCCATAGTAAAACTGATAACCGATCCCGTTTTGGCCCAAAGCCTCGCCGATAACGGCTTTAAAACCGTTAGCACAAATTTCACCCTGGAGCGCAGAAGCGAATCGCTCCTCAAGCTCTACCGGGAAGTGTTGTCTTGACATGAAAGAAAGCGGGCTGCTTAGGGGGTATAACCTTATAGTGATGTCGGATGACTGGATTGGTCATCCTTCTTCGTCCAAACATTTAATACGAGAGTTATTGCCCTATAATTCCGTCCTGTGGCTGAACACGGTGGGCTACAGGTCCCTTAGCCTCACCGCTTACGATTTCGAGAGGGCTTTTCGTAAAATCTCCGGCTGGTTTTCCAAATCGCACGAAAAACAGACCGGAAATCTCAAGGTTTTGAGCCCGGTTTGCCTGCCCTTTGGAAAGTCCAGGCTTGTGCGATGCCTCAACTCTTTCTGTATTGTTCGCGCCGTTCGAGCCCATTTGAACCAGGGGGCTAAAACCATTTTCATTACAACTCTTCCATCCGCGGCCGATATTGTAGGACGTCTGGGAGAGGACTATTCGGTCTACTACTGTTTTGACGATTTAACCCTTTGGCCTGGAAGCGATCGCGAACTGACTTGCAAACTGGAAAAAGAGCTGCTTTCAAAAGTTGACCTGGTCGTGGCGACATCCGAAAAACTCCAAAAGACCAGAAAAAACGGCGTTCGCCAAACATTTCTTCTCGATCATGGAGTAGATCTTGACCATTTCAGGAAAGTTTCACCTTACAAGCGGCCCGAAGGATCAGTTCCCACAGTGGCCTATTTCGGGCTAATCGATGAACGATGCGATCTGGAATTGCTCTCTCAGGTCATCTCAAAAATGCGGGACGTCAATTTTTTGATAATCGGCCTAAAACGGGTAGACTGTTCCTCCATTGAGCTATTTCCAAATGTGGAGTTTACCGGGCAGATCCCCTACGCCGACCTTCCTGACCGGCTGTCAAGGACATCCGCGCTTATTCTGCCCTACAAGCTGAACGCCCTGGCCGAAAGCATCAACCCCCTAAAAATCAAGGAATATCTGGCGACCGGCTTGCCCGTTGTCTCCACACCCTTGCCGGAGGTCCAAAGGTTGAGCGGATTTGTCTCCATCGCCTCCGAAGCCGCCCAATTTATAACAGCTCTAAGAAATGCTCTTGAAGGCTCCTCACCCCCGTCGGCGGATTTGGACAGCTACCTGGCTAAAAACAGCTGGCGTCAAAAGGCCTCAGAATTTTCCGCCATGATCGAAACCCTTTTCAGTTAAACGGACCTTGCATCGGCGTGACTAACTTTATTTTTTGGCTTTGCCTTGCCTGCCTCTTCTGGACTTTCCTGGGATACCCCCTTGCGGTGCTGCTCGCAGCCCCCGCTTCAAGGCTTAAAGTACGCGAAGGTCCCCCTCCGGCCAAAATCGCCCTGATCGTTGCGGCCCACAACGAGGAAGAGGTGATAGGGCAAAAGATTCAAAACTGCCTGAATCTTGCCGCCGGACAGTGGGACCTTGAGATCGTCATTGTCTCTGACGGATCGACCGACTCGACAAACCGGATTCTGGAAAACCATCAAGGTATTTCGGAACGCCTCAGATTCATCCAGTACCAGCCGAGAAGAGGCAAGGCTTACGCTCTAAACGCCGGTCTTTCCGTGGCCCACGGCGAAATCATTGTCTTTAGCGACGCCAATGTGATACTCGAACCCAATGCCCTGGTCCATCTCCTGCGCCCCTTTGCCGACACATCCGTGGGGGCCGTTAGCGGGCACGTCCGTATAAAAGGAAAAGGAAATGCCGAGATAAGCGGCGAAGGTCTCTACATGAGATTTGAAAACCTGGTTCAAAAGGCCGAATCGAGGGTGTGGAGCACCGTCGGAGTTGACGGTGCTCTTTTTGCCATAAGGCGTGAACTCGCGCCCGTCTTGGCTGCCGATACCGTCATCGACGACTTCGCAATAAGCATGGAGGCGCCTCTTCATCGTCAAAGAATCGTCTTCGCGCAAGACGCTCTGGCCACAGAAGAAGCAATCCCCTCGGTCAAAAATGAAATCAAAAGGAAAGCCCGTATCGTCGCCGGTGGCTATCAATACTTGTTCCACCTGGGTGGAAGGCTCCTCGACCTGCCCAAAGGTTTTCTCTTTATGTTTTTCTCGCACAAAGTGCTGCGTTGGCTCGCCCCGTTCTTTCTTCTGGGTCTTCTTATATCCTCCGCCGCGCTACGCGGCCCGGCGGGCTACGTCGCATTGACGCTTCAGATCTTTTTCTACCTTTTTGCAACCACCAGCCTGCTTTTCCCCGGTCTGCGCAACCGAACGCTCTTTTACTTCCCCTTCTATTTCAGCGCGGTCAACCTCGCGGCCCTTGCCGGAGCATACAGATTTTTTCGGGGACGCCACAGCTCGTTATGGGACAAAGTGAGCAGGTAAGCCGATATGGCCCACGCTCCATGACTCAATCGGCTCCTAATCAGATCATGCATCCCTTCGCACGATGCCGTTTCTAAATGGGTCCAATTGAAAAAGGCGGCTTGTTGAAAAAAAGGATGCTCTTTATCAGGCGAAACAACGCCCGAAAAGGCCGCCTTTCAAAGGGATCACACAGAAAAGATCTGTGTGACCTTATGGTGTATTAATGAAATTATAGATGCAACACAAGGTGGCCGATACTTAGTAAAAGAGGTCCTAATCCTATGGAATTTGACGTAGTTATCGCAACCCGCAACAGAGCTTCCGCGCTGATGATGTCCCTTCCGCTGATGCTTTCACAAACTAGATTGCCAGAATCGCTCATTATTGTGGATTCCAGCGACAACCATGCGGAGGTAAAATCAGCGATAGAGATAATTTTCGGAAATTACCCCAGAGCCTCCAAAGTACAGACGAGGCTCGTTCACACATCTCCAGGCGCATCACTTCAACGCAATATTGGACTGGCCATGGTAGAGTCGCCCGTCGTATTTTTTCCCGATGACGATTCGCTTTGGTTTCCTGGGGTAACAGAGGCGGTGATGCGGGCCTATGAAGGTGACAAGGGCTGCCGGGTGGGAGCGGTGAGTATGGAAGAAAGCGCCACCCCGCCTATAAGGATAACTTCCAAAAACGTTAAATACAAAATGACCACCCTCGATCGTGTCAAATCCTTCTATGACAGGCATTTTGCAAAGCTCGAGGCGCTGTTTCCCCCCGACCCTTTCCTGACGGCGGGCCGCTCTCTTGCAGGACCGGGACGCCTCCTTGCCGCCAATATGGAGAATGTGGGAAATTGCTCGATTTTGACCGGTTTTCTGATGACTTTTCGAACCGACGTGATTCGCGGTCTCTCTGGGTTTGACGAAAATCTTGGCAGGTATTCTCTGTTCGAGGACCGCGATGCCGGCCTGAGGGTCCTCAAGGCGCATTCGATTCTTTATGCCCGCTCTGCTAAAGTATTCCATTACAAGTCGCCTGAATACAGATCCTCAGGCTACGAGTTTGGAGTAATGAACGTATTGAACAGGTCCTACATTGTGTGCAAGAACTTCGAACAGGGCTCTCAATGGAGACTCTCTTTGCAGCCTTTTTTGCTCTCACAGGTGCTCCGCTACGGATTCCGCTCCAGTTCGAATTGGGGCAGGCAGAGACTCCTGGGGGCATTTAGAGCCTATTGTCTGGTTTCACAGCTGTTAGACCTAACGGGCCAAGAACTTGTAAACAAGTATTTAAACCTGAAACGCGAGTGTATACCCTCGCAATATTCTAGAGGGCGGCAGTAAAAAGTGAGCAGGTAAATCGTTTATGAAAGGTTCGGCATTATCCTTGGAAAATCGTCCCGGTAAGATCACCCTGGCCGCGCTCGGCTTGATCGTCTGCATGTTCGTCGGTAGAATACAGGAAATCTTCCCGCTCCTTTCTCGCCTTTACCTTGGCAAGCTGGCCGTGGCCCTTGGTCTGCTCCTATGCCTTTCCTCGTCCAGGCTGCGAGACGTGCTGGGATGGAAGCAGACAAAGCTCATGGCGGCCTTGTGGTTTTGGGGCGCCCTGACAATTCCACTGTCGGTGTGGCCGGGAAGCTCCTTCCATTTTTGGCTTATCGGTCTTACATCCCTTCTCGTCTTCTACCTTGTCATAGCCTGTTATGCTTCCGACCTCGACAACTCCATGTTCCTGGTAAAAGGGATGGTGCTTTGCGGCCTGCTTTTTTGTTTCGAAATAATCTTTCTAGGCGTCCGCACCGCTTCCGGTCGTATAGATGTTACCCGCGGCTCGCTTGACCCCAACGATCTGGCGCTGATGCTTGTTTCCACTTTTCCTTTTTTTATAGCTTTTTACCAAACAGGTAAAAAACGTGAAAAGGCTTTTGCGGCCTGCCTCCTTGTCTTATCGTTTCCGGCAATATTTCTTACAGGATCGCGCGGTGGGGTGATCGGGCTGTTTACGGTCCTTCTGGCCATGACGTTCGGGCGCAAAACAAAGCTTACCACCAAAGTCCTGATCGTTGGGCTGGCCGGCTGCTCTCTTTTTTTCCTTCCCCATGAACTTGTAGTTCGCTTCAAAGCTGTCTGGAATGGCACCGATTACAACTACAAGGTTGGAAGGATCGAGATTTGGAAGCAAGCGGCACGCCTCTTTATTACCCACATTTTGACCGGCGTGGGAGGAGCGCAGTCGCATACGGCGATGGGCATGGCCTATGGACACACGGCTTGGAAGGCCTGCCACGACATTTTTTTTCAAATCGGTCTTGAACTCGGGCTGCCGGGCTTGCTGCTCTTCTTAGCCATGCTCTATACGATATGGAAAAATATCCACCTTGGACTGTCGGCAGTTGCCTTCGATGAAAAAAATCCCGTAAGAATACTTCTGGAAAATGCAAGGCTCTCCCTGCTTGGCTACATCGTCTGTGGAATCTTTCTTGCCGATGCCTATTCGCCTGTCGTTCCATTCCTCCTGGCCTTTACCAACGGTCTGGCCTCTCTTGCTCTAAGGACTCGGGCGGAACAGGCTCGGCTCTCCAAACCTTTGGATTTTGAGATAATACGGATGGAACGCCTGGCTATAAGATAGGTGTGGGCCTGATCCAGGATCTTAACGTCTTCCCCTGGCCGTTCGAGAATTCCTCCGTCGATGAAATACTGATCAGAAATATTTTAAAACATCTGCCCGAAACCATTCGAGTTATGGAAGAAGTCCGGCGTATATCCCGGAAGGGAGCAATGATTTATTATAGCCTCTGGGTTGCCGTACACCTTAAAGTTTGCTCGGTGACTGGGAATCAAAAAACAATCAAACGACGAACCGTTTAATGAAAGCCTATGAAGGTACGTAAATGAATACCGACGATTACCCGAGCATTTTGACTACAATTCACGTTGGTAGGAATATAAAAGGATGGGACGATCGGACCACTCTGTTTGCCGACAACCGCCCCGGACTTAACGGGCTGCTAAAGAGTGCAATCCGCCTCTTCAGGCTTAGGAAGGATTTCGACGTAACGATTGTTCATTCCATCAAAAGAGATAATTTGTTCGCTCTTCTGGCCGGCCTCCTGCGAGGGCCTTGCCCACCGATCATAATGACGGATTGCCTGTGGTACAAGCATAGAAGGAAACACATCCTTTGGCTAAAAAGACTCCAGATGCACATAATGGCTCGTGCCGTAACATACTTTGTCGTTTGGGCATCCCACGAGGTCGAGGATTACGCCTATACTTTTATGCTCTCAAAGGATAAGTTTCTATACGTTCCATACCACCACACGCTGGAGGGGTATGAATTCGAGGTTTCGCAAGGGGACTACATCTTCAGCGGAGGGGACGGGGATCGAGATTATCCGACCTTGCTTGAGGCCGTGCGCGGCCTCGATATACCAGTGATTATAGCGACCCGACGAAAGGACATATTGGGGGGAAAAAACCTGCCTCGGAATGTAAATGCCTTCCCTGTAACGAATTCGGATTTCCGGAAATGGATGGCCGGCTCCAAAATGGTGGTCGTTCCAATGAAAAAGGGACTTTTGCACTCTGGGGGGCAACAGACCTATTTGAATGCAATGGCAATGGGTAAGCCGGTGATCGTAGCGGATGATTGCGGCGCCAAGGATTACATTCAACACGGCGTTGATGGTCTGATCGTACCAGCCGGAAATTCGCAAGGATTG
Organism: Deltaproteobacteria bacterium; assembly: GCA_021780695.1. Taxonomy (GTDB): domain Bacteria; phylum Desulfobacterota; class Syntrophobacteria; order Syntrophobacterales; family Syntrophobacteraceae; genus SbD1. The sequence continues at coordinate 13,970 of JAJXYD010000034.1, read as the reverse complement.
AGAGAGGCAATTCAATCACTTATAAGCGATAGTGCACTCTCAGCAACCTTATCCACAAACGGCAAGTCTGCCTTTCACAATTTTTCCACTGTCGCCTGCTACAACAAGCTGTCCCGGATTGCAGGAGAACTGGCAGAGTTGCATCTGGTAAATAATATATAATATCCCCTCAAAAGGGAGGGGAATACAATGGGGAAGAAGGTTCGAACTGAGTTCGAGAGAGGATGATCGTATCGCCCTGAAAGTGTTGGTGAGCGCAGGTAAGACGGAGCAGTGACCGGTCAGGTCGTCGTACTCGATTCCATGGCGCTTGGAAAGCCGGTCATCGCCACGCGCACGACCGGAACAACCGGCTATATCCAATCAGGAGTAAATGGGCTGCTGTGCCCCCCGAAGATCCCAAAACCTTGAGAGACGCCATTGAGCGCCTTCTTTCCCAGCCGGCTCTTTGTGAACATCTGGCCGTGAATGCGCTTAAGTCCGTCAAGGAGCGCCATTGCCTCCACACCTATACGAATAATATTTTGGAGTCGGTCGGTTCTCTCATCGCCCGGCACCCTATGCATCAGGCAAATTCCGCTCCAGGTTAGCCTCAACCTTATTCAACACCCCTAAACAACTCCTTTTCCAACTCGATGATTATAAAATAATGGAAACTTGCGGAAACAAAATACGCGTCGCCCACCTGATCTACTCTCCCAAGGTCGGCGGCTCTGAAATGGTGGCGGCCGAGGTTTGCGCAGGGCTGGACAGAACCATCTTCGACCCTCTATGCCTGACGCTCTTCTCCGGCCGTGGGTTGATGCCCGATATACTGAGGGAGAAAAGAGTTCCCTGCGCTAGCCTGAAACGCGGCAGAGCTACGCGGCTGCTTGGTCCGGTCCTGCCGGCTATCATTCTTCGACGCTTAAAAATAGACATCCTGCACATACATCACGTGCCCTTTTTTTTATCGACAGTGCGCGCCGCGAAATTGGCCGGCATCCCGCATATATGCCTTACCGAGCACTCGTGGCTGTCGATATCGAAATCGCAGAGGCTAAAGGAAGGATGCAGGATGGCTGCCCAAAAAGCGGGCTTTTTTTCGGTCATTTCCCGGGAGCTAAAAAACCGCCTCGTAGCCGAAGCCTTCATTCCGGAATCGCTGATCGCGGTCATTCCCAACGGCGTGGACACCACCGTTTTTTCCCCCCAAAATCCGTCGCAAAGCATTAGAGATCTTGTTCCTGAAGGCTTCAAAGGAAAAATAATAGTCTGCGTTGGAAGACTTGTCGAAGAAAAGGACTACGGTAATCTGTTCTCCGCCCTGGAATGCCTGAAAAAAATCGGTAGAGACGATTTCCATCTGGTCTTGGTGGGCGATGGGGGACTTCGAAAAAGCCTCGAAGAACAGGTAAAACGCAAAGGCCTCTCTGCATGCGCAACCTTTGCCGGAATAAGAACTGACATAAATAAGCTTCTGCCCGGAGCCGATCTTTTCGTAATGTCTTCAAAGAGCGAGGGCCTGCCGGTCGCTCTCCTTGAAGCGATGGCGTGCGGCCTTCCGGTAATCGCAACAAGCGTCGGAGGAATTCCCGAGGTTGTCGAAAACGGCAAAAACGGCCTCCTGGTCCCGCCCGGCGATTCCAATGCGCTTGCAGCAGAAATCGACAGGGCCCTAAACGATCTTGAACTTGCAAGGCAACTGGGGCGCAACGCCAGAAAAATGGTCGAGCAGAGCTTTTCCCGCGACAAAATGGTAGGCGAATACACCAATTTGTATCTGAAACTTTTTGATAAGAAAGAGTGATCAAATTCCAGCCTGACAAGGCGTCAAACATCTGCCCACGGAAATATAACTCCGTCCTGGACCATCAAGGCCAACCCAGCGAAATCTTGGCTCAGCGAAAACGGTGAAACTGAGACATTCCGGCCAAAGCAAGGTAGAGTCCGTGTCAGTCTGGTCATAAATGTGAATCCGCCGACCTGATGGCAGGCGTAAGTTAACTTTTGGAATGGCGTCTGGCTCGAATTTTGCTTTAAAATGTCTGAAAATAGGAGCTTTTTTTACTTTAAAAATGGGACGCAAATCCATGTCTATTAAAACAAAATGCGATAGCTTCAAATCAGTCTTTCGCTGGGTCGCTGTTTTTTTTGCATTCTTTATCCCGCCCGTCCAGGCAGCCGCCGTACAAACCTATACGCCCGTTAGAGCCTGGATAAAAACGGCCGTTGTGTCATATCTCGGCCTCTCCGCTCTTGTCTCGCCTGATACGCCCCAGTGGGTTGCACAGCATTTTGACTGGTTTGACAGCCCAAGCAGCGACCTTTTAGCTGCGATGCTGCCCTATACGGCGGCGCCTGTCCTTCTCTATGATAATTATTACTGCCTCTATGTAGGCGGTTCACTTCCCAATAACGTGGGACTTGCAAAAGATTCTGAAATTCAGACCTGGTGCGGCCAACCCCAAAACGCCTCCTGCACGTCTTCCGGCGTGCCCTTTACCTGCTGTACTGGTGGGGGAACCGGAACCTGCAACGGACCTACCTATTCCGCCTTCTCCGATCCCAATACCGGTAGAACCTATGCAAACGGCAACGACTGTCATGAAGGCATGTTCCTGCACTTCAGTCAAGCCACATCAATAACGCTAACCGACAGGTCCGGTTCCAACACGCCCACGAGAACTCTTTCCAACTTTAGCAATTCCGACTGCACGGGCACCGGAACTCCCTATTCGTTTTGCACGGGAAATGGATTGCAAGGCCCGCGTATTCCCACCTATTTCTGGAGTAATGGCCCTTCCGATACCACGATGACCCAAACCAATGATCGCATATTTGTATATCCCAATAACCCTGCATATATTGCCTTTAATACCTGGTTTCAGCTCTTGTCCCTTAGGACGCCTTCCCAGGGCCCCAACTATAACGGCATTTTTGTGGATAATTCCGGCGCCGGCATTTTGGGTACTAGCGGTAAAATAAACTCCGGAGGTACAATCGCGGAATACAATGAACCGTTGTCCTCGGCCGCGACCGCTGGAACAGGAGCCTTCGATCAAGGTTTAGTCTCGGACTGGGCCGCCGTTCGAAAGGCGTTCGGCCCCAAAGGAGGCGCCAATTTTCAGCAATGGTCAAACCAGGGAGGCTATGGCGGCACCTCCGACTGGAGCGCCTTGTATCCCTATGAGGAAGGGGTTTTGCGTGAACTGGAACTTCAAGGGTATCTGACGCCGTCTACCGAGCTCGCCGGGTTGATTTCTCTCGTGGCTACGGAGGCCTCCTCGGGTGTTCAAGACATAATCGATTCAGAGGATGCGCCAGTTGCAGCCATAAGTCCGATCACAAATACCTGCGACCCCTTCGATGAAATGGCAAACCTCGCCGCATATTACATCGTATCCTCCTCAAACACCTACTTTTCAAGAGGCAATGGCAGCTACGGCGCGGACCCTCAGGCCGTCCACTGGTTTCCCGCAATCGAGTACAATATTGGCCAGCCGCTCGGCGCCGCGTCTGTAATCCAGGTTGGCGTTGATCCGTCAAAGATTCTTCTCAGCGGAACAAAAGGCGTCGGCTCCGGGAACAAGTTTACCGACAGCAGTCAATCGTGGACTAATGGCCAATGGGCTTGGGACTTTTTACAGGACAGTCAGGGAAACGTTTTCCAGATAAACGGCAACGGTTCTCTAAGCGGAACACTCTATCTAAACATTATCTCGGGAGCCTCTAGTCCGGCTAGCGGACCCTATGAAATTGCCTCCACTGACTATTTCGTCTATACTCGTCAGTTCACGAATGCATTGGTCGTTTCAAAGGTGAGAGGCCCTTCGCCGTCGTCTTGCTCTTATGAAAATTCCAGTTCAGCTACCAGCCTAAATCTCCCGCGAACCTGTTACCAATTGGGCGTTGACGGCACTGTCAGCACTACGCCCATTACCTCGATCTCCCTCGATGTTGGCCAGGGAGCTGTTCTCGTCTATAGCGCCGGTTCGCCTTCAGGCGCCCCGGCAGCGCCCATACCCGCCGTTAACGGAGTCAGGATTGTCCCGCAAAGCGGAGGCAATTAGGCCCGCGAAAGGACGCTCCCGTGCAAGGGAAAAGGACCGCCGGTCCAATACAGGGGCCTCCCCGCCTCTCGAAAGGCGGAAATGACCGCAGTGCGGCCCGTTGAAAATCTCCGGGAAACAAAATCGACTGCCCCCAAAAGAGGTCAAAAAAGTTTCTTCCGCGAAAATTCCCCGGATACCCAAGAAATATGCAATGAACGATTCCCTAAGATCAAAAACCGTTTCAAACCTGAGCTTTAACACTGTAACGAAGATTCTGACATTTTCGATCGGCTCGACCTCCGGCATTATCCTCGCTCGGCACCTGAGCGCCCAGGATTACGGCATAGTCGGCTTTGGGATGATCTTCATAAGCTTTCTAAGCCATTTCAGCGATCTCGGCATAACCTCGAGCATTATTCGAAAGGATCGTATAGAGGAAAGCGAACTCTTTACAGCGTTTATGTTGAAACTGCTCCTGGGATTGCTCATTCTTGCCGTATCCTTCCTGTGGGGGATGCTGGGCAGTTTTGCCCTGGACAACCCGGCCGTCAAAACTGTAATTGTAGTCCTCTCAGCCACCATTTTCATAAACTGCCTCGGATTCCTGCCGACCGTTACTCTTAAACGCGAACTGCAATTTAAACGGTTGTCGATTCCACAGGTCGGCTCCCAGGTGATAGCATCCACAGTCGCCATAGCCTCTGTGTATCTAGGCTTCAGATATTGGAGTATAGTTTTTGCCAATTTGGCGGCGACACTGTCCGCTGTGGCGATAGCCTGGGTTGTGCGTCCGGTCCCGTTTAAGATAAAGTGGGACCTTAAGTGCGCCAGGGAGCACCTTGCATTCGGAAGCCACCTGTTCTTTGCCGGTTTAATGGGTTTCGCCCTTTTTAACGCGGATAACTTTTTAATAGGCGCCGTAAGGGGTGCGGCAACCCTGGGATTTTACGCGGTCGCATTCAATTGGAGCACCAAGGCAACCGGCTTTATCGGTGACTCGATTAACGATGTCCTCTTTTCGACCTTTTCCAGAATTCAGAACGAAATAGAGAGAATGAAGCGCGGTTATCTGAAAGCCCTGGAGTATGTGAGCTTCGCAGTCCTACTGGCCAATTCGCTTATCATCGCGCTATCCAGGGAATTGCTCGTCGTGGTGCTTGGCGGCGGCTCCAACAAGTGGCTCCCCGCTCTGTACTCCTTGGACGTATTGTGTGTCTATGGAGCCGTCAGGGCACTTACGGAACCGCTTGAACGCGTGGTTATAGCCATCGGGAAACCCGACCTCATATTCAAATCCAACGCCCTTGCGGCCGGCATCCAGCTCACGGCTCTCTATCCAGCCATTAAATATTTTGGGATAGCGGGAGCCGCTGTCGTGGTAGCGACCTCTTCCGCCCTTCAATCCCTTGTCTATTTCCCTGTCTTGCGTCGGGAGATAGCTCTATCTTTTTCCGAGGTTTTTAGAGCCATCCTGCCCGCGGTTTTATCGGGTGGCGTGGTGGAAGTTCTCGGATTTGGGCTGGGACGCATTATCAGCGTTTCCTGGCTCTCCATTGCTATTAAACTCTGCCTGGGATGCAGCGCATTTCTGATCACTTATGGTCTTCTTACTCGATGGAAAATACTCAAAGAGGGCTTGGAGATCATGGAATTATTCAAAGCGAGGGCGCCCCGGACTTCCCTTTGAAAAACCTTCAGACATAGGGCGGAGCCGATATTCAACGATCTTTATCGAAAAGGTCCCGACGAGACTGCGGAGGAATTAATTCCCTCCCCAAAATCATTATGGCCTTCCCGCAGACCCATGTTAAAAATCCGGACTTCAAAACAGTTCACGTAGACCCGAGACGACAGCCTACCGGCCGCTCCGTCCAAAAATCGGGCATACCACAGTCTGATCTCGCGCTATAAGGAGGGTATATGCGGCCACTCGTATCGGTCGTAATCGCAAATTACAATTATGGCCACTTTATACGCGAATGCCTCGACTCCGTTCTTGCGCAAACCTATCAGAACTGGGAGTGCATTTGCGTCGACGACGGTTCCACGGACTGCTCCGTAGAAATTATTCGATCTTATGGAAACACGGTAAAACTCATTAGCCAGGAAAACAAACGCCTTGCGGCTGCCAGAAATACCGGGATCAGGGCGGCTTCAGGCGACTGGATAGCATTTCTGGATTCCGACGACGTTTGGCATCCGCGGAAACTGGAAATCCAAATCGAGGCCCTCAGTCTAAATCCTCAATGGCGATTCATAGGTTCTCAAAATACATATAAGAAATCGTTCGAAAAGGAAGACACTCACCCCAAAACACAGCCCGTCACCGTTAAAGATATATTGTCCTCGACTCCAATCTCGCCATCAAACACAGTCGTCATGAGAAGTTGCTTCGAAGATGTCGGGCTGTTTGATGAAAATCCCATAACGGCCACGGCCGCCGACGACAAGGACATGTGGCTGCGGCTTGCGGCCCGTTTCCCGGGAGGCAGAGTGAACGCCCAATTGTGCTTTATCAGAAGTCACCCCGGCCAGCTGAGCAACAGAACTGAAGCAATGATAAAAGGCGACGAAAGCGTCTTGAAAAAATTTTTTCATAACAACCCGCAATATCGGCATTATTCCAGAATGGCCTACGCCCATCACAACATGGTCGCCGGGATCACGATGAGAGACGGTGCCGGGCGACCGGGCAAGGCCCTGATATACCTAATGAAGTCCCTTGCGCTTTACCCTTTGACGTATAACGACCGCCTAACCTTTTCAAGGAGGGTGAAAACATTGGCCGTTGCCGCGCTAAGAGCGCTCGGAATATTGAAAATGAAGAACCTTGACGCCTCCGACCATTAATTTGCCCCTGGGGCTGATGAACAACTAGCCAGTAATATCGGCAAGCCTCCGGACACATCTATTTGTGCGGGCAGTACGCCTTAAAAAGCCCGCCTGTTCGCGTCAGCCCCAATTTTGCCCCAATCAGCTCAGCCTTTCGTCAAAGAAATTCAGGAACCAAGAAGCTGAAAAAGCACACCCAAAATCCTGTAGGAGCTTCATTATGCCCAAGATCGTCGGAGTAATCGGTGGTCCGCTAGGCCGCTACCCCTTCCATTACCGCTCCTGGTCAGGATTGAGCGCTTTTTTTTTCAATGAATGCCAGCGACAGGGCTATCTTTTCCGTGCCTTCGGGGCTGATTTACCCGATTCGATCAGAAGAATTTACATCGCCAAAAATTTTTCGTGGCCACTAACCGTGTGGAGAAGAAAATTTTATATGGACGTGGGCTATAGAAAACGCCTCTCCACTCGTATTGGCAGGCATCTTTTATCCGATGATTACGAATCATACTCTGCTTCAGATAGGCGCATTCTTTAATCTACCCAAACTTTTGAAGGGGCGGACAAAGTGCGTATCGTATCATGATGGTAACGCGGCCCTGTCTACCGAGAGTCCCTATTTTCCCAAGAGAGTGGCGGCCCGAAAAATAAGGGCGCTCCTCGATTACGAAAAGTCCGTCTACGAAGGTCTAGACCACATCTTTGCCATGAGCGAGTATCTTAAGAGCTCATTCGTCAATGACTTCGGAATTGCACCCCAAAAAATCACATCGATCGGAGCAGGGATAAACCTGCCTTCACTTCCTGAGGTCGATCCACACAAAGACTATGACATAAAAGAAATACTGTTCATCGGAGTCGAATTTTTGCGTAAAGGAGGCCCGGATGTTGTAGAAGCATTTAAAAAAACGCGGCGGAAATACCCGGAAGCCGTCCTCCATATTGTAGGTCCCAAAGAACTTGACTCAAGCATAAAGTCAGCCCCGAATATAAAATTTCACGGTTTTCTAAGTAAAAACAATCAAGACGACCTGCAGCGCCTGAACGCCCTGTTTGCGCGGTCTACCCTCCTTGTCATGCCCTCCCTCTATGAGCCGTTCGGCATAGCGCCCCTGGAAGCGATGGCTCACTCTATTCCCTGCATAGTCTCCAACCGCTGGGCGCTCCCTGAACTTGTAACTCCCGGCGTAAATGGGGAACTGACCGAACCGTCCAATTCTGAAATGCTCGCTGAAAAAATTATAGCTCTTTTCTCCGATAGCCAACGCATGAAACGATACGGTCAGGCAGGCCGCCTGATGGTGAAAGAAAAATTTACCTGGGACAAAGTCGTTGGCAGGCTTGCCCAAAGGCTTCCACATGTGTGTGGATAAAATCTTCTCTCACAACTGCAATTGAAATTTACAGAAGCCGGAAACGTAAAAAATCCAAAAGCGCTATCCGGAAAGATAGGATATTTCTCGTCGGCATTCTAACGAAGCTCCTTTATTCAGCTATACTCTAAGGAGGTCCCATTGAATTATCGAAATTTAGCCTATGAACTTCGTAGAAAAATCGTAGCCAAGCAACATGATTTTCCACAGTTTCCTACCGCCGACCACATCCCAAAAATAATACATCAAACCTATAATACCAGAATTCTACCTGTAGAGATTAGCGATATCATTAATAATTTAAGACTAAACAATCCAAAATGGGAGTACAGATTTTACGATGACAAAGATCGTATAAAATGTATCGCCAACAATTACGGTGATAAAATGTTGGATTATTATTATCGTATTAACCCTATATATGGTGCCGCCAAAGCTGATTTTTTCGTTATTTGCTCTTATACAAATATGGTGGTGTTTATCTTGATATAAAATCATCCTTAGCAAAACCTTTAGATGATATATTACAGCCATATGATAGCTATATTCTATGCAACTGGGATAATCAAAAGGGCGGAAAGCACGAAGGTTTTGGACTGCATAAAGAGGTTTCAGCAATTGATGGTGGAGAATTGCAGCAATGGCATATTATATCTGCTCCTGGATCTCCATTTCTGAGAGCGGTGATTGACACCGTTTTGACAAATATCGATCTTTACAGACCATGGCTACACGGAGTAGGAAAAATGGGTGTGCTAAGAGTAACTGGACCAATACCCTATACTCTTGCCATTTCGCCATTAAGATCCAAGTACGCTCACAGATACGAGCGTAACAATGAGGCTTTAGGACTTATCTACTCTGCCTTAAATAGCGAACATAAAAATATTTTCAAAAATCATTATTCTCTACAGACCTATCCAGTCATCACTTCAAACCGAATGGACCCATTTTGGAACCTGGTATTCTCCATTTATAAGAAATATATGCGTATCCACTCAAGATAAAAACCGAGGCGACTACGACGCCATTGCCTTTTTCCTGCCGTTTTGGGCGCATTTGATGCTTAGTTGCCAACTGGAGTACAGCACCGTCATCGGAGTCGGCTCTGTCGTCGTGAAGCCCATCCCCGACTTCGCGGTTGTCGCAGGCAACCCGGCCCGGATTATCCGGTATAGAGTTACCGTAACCAAAAAGTCTGGTATCGAGTAATCTTAAGCGCTCATGAGCCTTTGCCTCGCCCCTTTGGCCCTCATTAAAGCAAAGAGGGCATCCATCTCACGGCTGCTCAAAAATAAAATCCCCTCTCGTGCCTCGGTGGCCTGCTCTTTACTCTTTCCTTACTCTGCATTTACTCTTTCCGCCACTCCCCAACATCTCCCTCATCTGGCTGCCGCTTCTATTTCCTCATCTATTGCCTTTTCTATTGCCCCTTCCGGTTACCGCTTTGCACTGCCTGATACATCCATGATATAAGTCCGGTGGCTCTAATCGCCTTGTCCCCCTGATCCCCTGGCTCGCCGGGATCATTCTTTGAAAAAATGAAGCCGCCTCAACCGCTGTTATCGTGGATTTTTTACGCTGTTATTGGCTGATATTTAAGACCCAAAAAACAATAATATCCTTACAAATCAGTATGATACAAAAAACAAAAATAGAAAATCCCTGTTTTAGCAGCCAAATACAGCGTGGGGCGGCCGAAGAAAGATATATCAACCGAGCTCATCGCTTAGACACGGAGGGCTCGCAGTATTGCCGATTATCAGCCCTTCTATGCCGTAATTGAAAAATTCCTGATGCGAGGTCTCTATTTCTTGCCTATGCTTGTTGACTATAAAACCCTATTGCCCGCAACCGCCGGCCTCCTGAGCCTTGGCCTTGGCCTCTTCGCCCTTTTTAAATCAAAAGGCCTTTCGCCTTACAGGCTCTTCGCCCTGGGCATGCTCCTGCTTTCAGTCAAGCAGTTTTTTGCTATCCGCGCCTTCTTCACCGATGATCCCGACGCCTTTTTACGTTGGCAGTTTTGGAACATGCTGGCGGGCGCCTTCATTCCCCCCGCCTGGCTCGCCTTCAGCATCTGCTATTCCAGGGAGCATTGCAGGCAAAACCTTATCAGATGGAAATGGGCACTGATCGCTTCAACCGCCTTTCCGGTCGCCCTCATCTCGATTTTTTCCCGCTCTCTTTTCATCGCCCCCTCTTTGAATACCGGATGGACTGTTTCCTTCAAATGGCCCGGCTACCTCTATGAACTCTCAATTCTGATCGTCATAATACTGATTCTAACAAAGCTCGAAAGAACCCTCAGAGCATCATCGGGAGCTACCCGGTGGCGAATAAAATACATACTGCTGGGCATCGGCTTCATTTTTGCCGCAAAGATTTACTCCACGGCGCAAAGACTTCTTTTCGTGGGAGACTTTAGCTACCTTTTTCTCGTTGATTCGGCTACGCTGCTCCTTGGAGATCTCATGGTCCTTGTTGGTTTTCTCAGGACCAGGCTTGAAAATGTCAATGTCTATGTCTCCCAGGATCTTCTCTATAATTCGATAGTCATTTCCCTTGTCGGCGCCTACCTGCTTATCGTGGGCATTGCAACCAAGATTGCCCGCTATTTCGGGGTCGCCACGATAGTCTTCGATGACGTCTTCGCTATCCTTTTCATCCTCCTTGGTACAACCGTTTTGTTATTGTCCGACACCCTGCGGTTCAAGATCAGAAACTTCATAAGCCGCCATTTCCAAAGACCTCCCTACGATTACCGGAAAGTCTGGGCATCCTTTGCCGAGAAGTTGACCTCGATGATCGATCTTTCCGACCTGTCCAACACCATGGCAAAGACCATCAGCGAAACCTTCGGAGTTGCTTGCGTAAGCGTCTGGGTAAATGACGAGATACGTGGAACTCCCGTATTGTCCGGCTCTACCCACCTCTCCGCCAATAGAGAACCAAATCCCGATCTGCAAAACGAGATCGGATTTCTCGCCCTTTCCTCACGCAACAAAAGAGCGCCCATAATGCTCGATTCCCCCGCTCGAAGAGAAAAGGAAGCCAACTCGTCCTACGATGTCATTTATTGCTGTGCCCCTCTCATGGCCAAGGGAGAGTTCCTGGGACTCATTACCCTGGGCAGCAAAATCAAAAAGGAACCTTACTCCGCCCAGGACCTCGATCTGCTCACAATAATCGCCCACCATGCCGCCGGACTCATTCTAAATCACAAGCTTTTCCAAAACCGCGAACGTCACATGGAAATGGAAGCCTTCCGGGCCATGTCCTCTTTTTTGGCCCATGATCTAAAAAATGTGGCCTCAACCATTTCCCTTACCCTTACAAGCCTTCCCATCCATTACCAAAACCCCGAATTCCGTGCCGACGCCCTCCGGATGATGTCAAAGACAGTCGAAAAAATCCGCAAAATCTGCGCCGGCCTTTCCGCCCTCGACCAGAAATTCGAGTTGGAAAAATCCCCCTGCGATCTAAACGAATTGGTAAAAGATGCCTTGTCCGGCCTCGAACTCGACCACCCGGTCATAGTCGATCTTTCTCCCGTGCCACGGACCATCCTTGACCCCGAACAAATCCAAAAGGTCGTGCTAAACCTGGTGCTGAACGCTGTCGAGTCAAACGATAACGGCAATCAAATCCAGGTAACAACCCGGTGCGAGGGGCGCTGGCTTCGCCTGTCGGTTACCGATCACGGCTGCGGTATGTCTTCGGAGTTCATAAATAAAGAGCTTTTTCATCCCTTCAGGACCACCAAGAAAAATGGATCGGGCATAGGGCTCTATCAGGGCAAAACCATTGTCGAAGCCCACGGGGGACGCATCGAAGTCCAAAGCACCAAAGGGGAGGGGAGCACTTTTTCCGTTTTTTTGCCCCTGGCAGGATAAAAAACAGCAGTTGGGCTGGATTTTTCTACATATAGGAGGGGAATAAAGCAAAAGGGCCTGAGTCTTTCGACCTGGGCCCTTCTATTTTCTTAGCTCCCCGGGACGGACTCGAACCGCCAACCTAGTGGTTAACAGCCACCCGCTCTGCCATTGAGCTACCGGGGAATGAAGAGATTGATCTTTTAGCAAAGCCTGCCGCTTTTGTCAATAGCGCGTGCAGTCCAATTCCAGGGACAATCGCATGCAATAGTGCTTTTGCGTTGGCCTCCAACCGTGGCAAGCTGCCTTGGCAGTTTCACTCGGCAACTACGAGCATATCGTTGCCTCCAGGTCGTAATCATGCGAAGCCGTGATGAGAACGGGTTTGATTTCTCCCGGCTTGGCCTCGCCCTCGGTGATTATTACGCACCCGTCGACCTCCGGAGCCTGAGTGGGCAAGCGTCCCGCAAGAAGCATGTCGCTTTCGGGGTGCGGCCCCTCGATCATTACCGAAAGGGTGCGGCCCACCATTTTTTCGAGTTTTTGCCTGGAAATGTCCCTTTGAAGCTCGAGCAGCGCCGAACGCCTGCTTTCAGCAGTCCTGGCCGCCGGCCGGCCCCCAAGACGCGCGGCCCTTGTCCCGGTTTCGGGCGAAAAGGCAAAGACCCCAACGTGATCGAACCTGAGGCGCTCGATAAATGCCAGAAGCGAGTTGAAATGAGCCTTGGTCTCACCGGGAAATCCCACCATTATTGAAGTTCGAAGCGCAATATCGGGAAGGATGGAGCGGATTTTATCGACGATGGGTTCTGGTGAACGCGCGGGTCGCCCCATTGCCTCAAGGACTTCCGGAACGCAGTGCTGAATGGGTATATCAAGATAGGGCACGATCTTGGCCGAATGCGCCATTACATCCAGGAGCCGCTCCGAGATGCGCTCAGGATAAGAGTAGAGAAGCCTTATCCAACCAATCGGCCCCGGCAGTGCCTCGAGTTTTTCCAAAAGGTTGGGAAGGGCTTCCACTTCGTTTCGATCTAACCCAAATGCCGTGGTGTCCTGGGCGATAAGATTTAATTCCCTTATTCCTATGGCTGCAAGGTCTTTGGCCTGGGCCAGGATTCCGGCTTCACTCTCACTCCTTAGTGGTCCGCGAAGATTGGGAATAATGCAGAAAGAACAGCAATTGTCGCAGCCTTCGGCAATTTTTAGATAAGCCGAACTCGCTCCCGTTGAAATCACCCGCTTCAGCTCAGCATTGGAGACCCCCATCGGCCTTGAGATCCAAAGCCGCCTTTGATTTCCCCCAAGCCTTGATTCAACCGCGGCCGCGAGCCCGTGATAATGGGAGGTCCCTAGAAAAATGTCGACTTCGGGCAGTTCGGCAAGAAGCTTTTTTCCATACCTTTGCACCATGCAACCGGCTGCAATTAGCAGGGAACACTTTCCCGAAACCTTGTGCGCCGCAGTCTCAACGATGGTTTCTATGGCCTCCTGCACCGCGCTTTCTAAAAAACCGCAGGTATTTACCAGGATAAGTTCGGCCTGCCAGGGCTGCGCCGACATCCGATAGCCCATGTCGACCAGCTGTTTTACCATGATTTCACTATCGACCAGGTTTTTTGCGCATCCCAGACTGATTAGGCAAGCGTATTTCATAATGTCTTTCATCTCGTTACACAGGTTTCAAAGGAGATGTATTCTAACAGAGCAAAGGCGGAAAACCTTTAAAATTAGAGCTATTGTCAAATGTTGTGTACGGCGCCGAGCGGCGGCGCATCTTCCTGCTGAATTCCGTCGACGAATTTGATTCCCCGAACCACCTCGGCCAAGAGCTTGGCTCCGCCGAGAATCCTCCACTT
>JAJXYD010000009.1 GCA_021780695.1 Deltaproteobacteria bacterium | reverse complement strand
CGCCAGGGACGGATACTATTTGATCAAGACATTCAACATCCTCCAAAAAAATTGGCAACTCCCGATCGAGGCCAGCTATATCTTTGCCTCGCGACGCCTGCTCAATGTTCCGAGGATACGATCGCTTGATCAAACCGCGCTCAATTTCCTGACCGAGCCCAATCCCTCCATGTCGCTCAAAGACTTTCTCGAAAGGGTCGGACTCGATGTGGACTCCTGTTGCGACTCTGTGAGCCAGTTCGGATTTACTTCCTACGATCAGATGCTGACCACTCCCGAGGGCTTTTTCCTATCCCTGGAGTTCCAAGAAAACATTCGGGAATTGATAAAGAACCGGGCGGGCGAGATTTTAGCCAAAGCCGAGCAGGAACGCTCTCAGCTTCTGGCCTACTTGTCGCAAACCGGTATCACCAAGGCAAACTCGGCCATAGTCGATATCGGCTGGCAGGCATCTTCGATAAAGTCCTTTCGAGACTTGTTGGGGGTGAACGGCAGCAGGCCAACCTTGCACGGCCTCTATTTTTCCACCTGGCGTTTCGCCCTGGGCGCCATGAACTCGGGTTGCCCCGTGCATTCTTTTTACGTTCACCTGGATAAACCCGAGTATCGGGCCAATCTGATCCGTGAAGGGGTGGAATTATTGGAGGCCTTCTTTGGCGCTCCTCACCCATCCGTGGTTGGACTGGAAAAAAATAACGGATACTGGCGTCCGCTCTACGGGCAAAAGGAACTCGACGATACGCAGCAGCAATATCTGGAGCTGGCCAGACAGGCGGCCTTGGAATTTGTCGCCGAGGCTTCGCAATTGCTCTCACCCGATTGCGGCGCGCAAGGCTATGCATGCCTTGACACTGTGCTCGAAAGGATTTTGTGCAATCCCCGGCCGCAGGAAGCCCGACTTCTCGGCCAGCTTTCCCATCGAAACAGCTTTGGAGGAAAAGGTCCTCTGCGCTACATAGCCAAGGTCCCCTCCGGGCTGGACCGAAAGAGTCGCCGGAAATTGCGCGCGGCTTATCACAACAGCTTCTGGAAAAAGGGCTTTATGGCACAACTCACGGATAAGGAAAAAGCGCTTCTTGGCTCCTGATTGCTCATCCATCAGCCGAGCTGCATAACTTGCCCCGCCCATCATCTTCTCACCACCGATCAATGGATTTGACATGGATTTTCCTGATGGTGAGCAATCCGATGGTCTCCTTCTCCATTCATTGCTCTGCTTTCGCGAAATCATTCGGGACATCTTGACTCCGGCCCGACCGCAAGGGATTCGCGAAATCGGAGTCGAAAAAGCTCTTTTTGCCCGTTTTCTCATCGAGCATTGTGCCCGGAGCACCTGCGGCTACACGGGAATCGATCCGGCCATCCATGATGTCCTGATCGAGAAGCTGAGTGGCCAAAGAGTTCGTTCTCTAAAAGAGCGCTCCATCGAGGCGCTCATGAATCTTGCCCCTCACGACGTCTACTCCATCCACGGAGATCACAACTACTATACGGTTCAAGCTGAATTGCGCTCGATTATGCGCCACCAGGGCAATAGACCTCTCATTTTTGTCGTAAGCGTTCGGGGAACCCCATCTTTTCAGGAGAGCAGTCCTGTGGCAGTATCGCTGCCGCCATGGAGAAACCTGCCGGACGAGCGGACGACGGGCTATATGGGCGATTCGCAGGACATGAAACGGGAGAGTATCTCGGGAGTAAGGTTCCGGGGCGTCAGTGCCCTGTAATGCTCCTCGGTTCTTGCGGAAAGGATCTTTGAAAATAGAAAACGTAAGTACTGGTAAGGATCAAGACCGCATGCCCTGGCCGTTACAATCAGGCTGTAGAGGGTGGCTGAGGCATGGGCGCCGTTCGGATGTCCGGAGAACAGCCAGTTGCGGCGTCCCACCGCGTATGGCCGGATGTCATTTTCCACCATATTGTTATCGGGGGTGATGTAGCCATTCTCCGTATAGCGGATGAGCTTGTCCCATCGCGTGATCGCGTAGTTCAACGCCTGGCCGAGCAGCCCCTTGGGCGGTGTCTGTTCGATTCGCTTATCCATCCAGGCTTTGAATTTCTCAAGAACCGGAATCGCCTTTTCTTTGCGCAAGGCAACAATCTCTTCGGCCGAGAGTTGCCTCTCCCTGGCGATTTTTTCGACCTTGTAGAGCTGTCCGATATAATCCAGGGCAACTTCGGCACTGCCCGGCTTATTCTTTGCCGCTTTGCCGCGCGCATCGATAACTTTTACAAAATTTCGACGAGCGTGGAAAAAGCAGCCCACCAGGCGGATGCCGGGATTTGTGGCCTCGAGAGCGTCATAGCCTGAAAAACCGTCCGTCTGGCAATAACCGCTGTAGCCGGCCAAGACCTCGCGGGGGATCCGGCCCGAGCGCGTTTCCGAATACTTGAATAAAACTGACGGCTTATCTGGGTCTCCGCCACGAAATACCCACATGTACGATTTTGTGGTGTTTGCTCTTTCCGGTTCGTTTAAAACCTGGAGCGGCGTTTCATCAACATTGATCAGAGGCCCGACGAGAAGTTCTTTGTAGAGAAGGTCCATAAGAGCGGTGCAACACCCCGCCGCTTTTACCATCCATTCGGCCATGGTTGAACGGGATAGCTCGATGCCGTAGCGTGAAAATATCTTTTCCTGCCTGTAGAGCGGGAGGGCATCCGCATACTTCGATACAGCGATGTGAGCAACAAGACCGGGGGTTGCGATCCCCTTGGGGATGATCCGGGCGGGAGGCGGGGCTATCTTTACCGTCGGGCCCTCCGTTTGCACTCCTTCGCAGATTCCGCATGCGTACTTGGGCCGAATGATGCGGATTACCCGGAGCTTGGCGGGAACGTAATCGAGCTTTTCACAAACCTCTTCGCCGATCCGGGCCATCTCGACCCCGCAGCAAATCTTCTCCGAATCGTCAACATCCTCGATGACTTCCACGCGGGGGAGTCCGGGGGGCAGTGGTTTGCGTTTTGGTTTTTGGCGGGCATGCTCGGGGACCACCACCTTTTTTGTGGCTTGCGGTTCCGCGAGTATTTCAGCTTCATTAAATAAATGAAGCTGTTTGAACCCTTCATCGTCTATATGGCGTTTTTCACTCTTGCTTCCGAAGATCGCCTTCTTTAGTATCCGAATTTTCTCTTCAAGAATCGTTATATGTTCATCGCGAGCGGCGATACGTTCATCCTTGTCCAGGATGAGCGCCTTGAGTTCTTCCAAATTATCGGGCAACGTGTTCGTTTCAATCATAATGGATATATATTAGCATATTTATTCCATTTCTACACATATTTTATTTAATCATCTATCGAATAGTTCTTAAATCATCGTTGAATACTTTAAAGTCTCGTGCGGATTGACTGAGCGAATATCCAAACCTTCGAGCAAAAAGGCGAGTTCTCTGGCGCCTATCTCCAAAGTTTGCTCTCTATTTTCCGGCCACTTGAAATGGTGCTTCTCAAGCCTCTTCTGCCAAAGACAAAATCCGTTCCTGTCCCAGTACAAGACCTTGATAATTGTTCGGTATCGATTGCAGAAGACGAAGCAGTGCCCGGAAAGCGGATTTTGGCGAAGAGTATCTTCGACCAAAATCGACAAGGTATTGATCGCCTTGCGCATGTCGGTGCTGCCGGGGGCCAGAAAAACACGGGTGTGTGAGGGCAGATGCATCATGGCCGGGCAAGCACCCGTATCAGCCGGTCCAGGGTATCGGTATCAAATCCGGGAGAAACTTCGACGCGAAAGCGGCCATCGATTATCAAGCAAAGCGGCAAACTCGCTGACGGTGATCCAGGCGAAGCAGTGACCGGTATTTCAATGAATGTGGAGGCAGTAGCGCAGGATTTTACTAAAACCCTGTTTTTCCAGTAATGGAACTTCCTTTTATCAAAGCCGTGCAAACGACAATATCCGGACTGTGTGAGCCCGCTGGCCTTCCATTGACCGATACGTCCTTTCCATAGCCTGTATTTACTCTCAAGTTCAGCAGCTCTTTCTCCTTTCATGACTGACCTCCTCTTGTGTTTTTACGGAGATCATGGCACATACCAAAGAAGGGGAAAAGATGGGGTTCCCCGAACGCTTACGTCTCTAGTGCTCCCGTCGGAGTAGGTCCCGATGGCCGCGCACTGGTAGCTTTGTCC
>JAJXYD010000040.1 GCA_021780695.1 Deltaproteobacteria bacterium | reverse complement strand
AAAAAGAATTAAGGAAGAAAAGACAGTTTGAAGAAGACCTTGCGCGGAATTTTGGGGAAGAAAATACAGGGGGCTAGCAGCACTTTCAAGCCGCCAGTTTTAGATCAGTTCCAGACCGCCGGTGACAGTCTCGCCAAACGGCCCACGGCTAGAGCCCCTCGCGTGAACTCCGGTAAGATAGCAAAAAATATACCAAGGATAGGAATAAGGGCGATGTCCTGCGCAATTGCCTGATAATACTTATGCAATCAGAAACCTCGGGGAGTGGGCTCGCTTTAGCGCCAAATGGTTTGAGCATGTAAAATGTATTCACACAACTTTGGGGAGAACTAATTGGTGGCTCGGATTACTTTCCATTAAATCAGACGGTTATCCTCTTTTAAGAAACTGTAAAATTTCCCGGCAGAAAAATTCCTCTTCTAGAATTCACTCCTTTTTGTGCAGCCGTGCAGGAGCGGCCGGCACTCCGGGCTGACAAAAAATGTCACTTCGGACAATGCGGGGAGTGCTCCCATCAGAGGTTTGTTGTACCGTCAAAGAGCCGAAGGCGAGGGGAAAGGGGGCGGGACTCCCCCCCCTTCCCGTCCAGACTATCTTGGGCATTTACCGAGGCTTTGAAAAAAGCGCAAAAAAGAGATAAGCCCCGCGGTTCAGTGTGTCCGGTTCTTACCTAAGGATACAAATCGGGTCACCAGAGAGCCGGTCATGAGCAGGCCTGCTCCCAGAGCCAAAAGAGCCACCAGGCTCAACTGCTGGGGAACGATCTTTATTATGGCTAAAATTCCCAGCGTAACGGCACCCAAGCCTACGAGAACCTTGATACCGGATAAAGTCGAGGCCGATTCGCGAGCCAACTCCTGGGATATGCCCCGAACGCCGAAGTGTTCGTTTTCCAGCTCGGACAAGCTCGCCTGGGTTCCGCTATCCATTACGAGAGCCGCACCGTAGACGATGATGGCCACGGGAATGAGGGTATGGGGTACAATGCCTAGAATCGCCAGCACTCCCATGGCAATTCCGGTACATCCGGCGAGAAACCCTGCCGTCATGCCTCCCCATGAGTACGAAATTCCAGGGCCGGCGTTCTGATCGTCATCATGGGCCAACAGTGCAAAACGCCGGCTGACATCGCCGGCCTCGAAGACAAAAGCAGCTCCAAGAGCGATGGTCGAAACGGCCGCCAACAACCACGGATAAATTTGAGCCAGCCCGATAATAGCCATGGCAAGAGCCGCCAGTCCGACCAGGGCCTCGGCTACGGTATTGCCCATGGGCACCAGAGAGGTTTGGATTGTCTCATGTTGACCGTTCATAGCGAATTCTCCTTGCTTTTAGTAATTGATTTTGGGGCTGAGGCAGACGATGGGGACCACGAATCATGGAGAATGGTATTGTTTAAATAAGTATTAACTTCTCTAATTTTGTGGTTCAAAAATAAAAAACCCATGCCGGCCGTACCCCGGTCATCGGCAGGATCCAAGAACCTGTCCACTGACACTTTTATTATAATCATTAAGGAGATAGGCGCAATTTCGGTGTCGGCAAGGGGTTTTTAGAGACCTCTGGCCGCCCTGCCGGTTTAAGGGGGCGAGGATTTGGCGCCCCCACAGGGACTCAGGGCCCGTCGAAGAATTTTTCGAGGTTGGAGTAGCCGCTCTCGACTGCGTCTCTTAAGGTCTGACAACCCTTGCGGTTGATTTCCATCCACTCCCGGACAAATTTTGTATTCTGCTCGGGGAGCTGGCCGGCCTGGTTTAGAAACCAGCCGAGCACCTTCCCTGACTGGTTCCAGAATGTAGCGGCAAGGTCGATCATGGCTTCCATGCCGATTTTTTGCAAGTCTACCATCTGCTTTTCGATCGTTTTTTCGCCCATGACTCAATCCTCCTGGGGACTGCCGGATATACGGCGGCGCGCACCTGGCCCTAGTCAGTTTTTTTAATCAGGGTCGTGCGAGGATCAATAGGGTGAAAAAGGTATAATCACAGGCGGCGGATCAACCATTTTACTGGGCGCTTTTAAAAAGCCGGGGGGCTAGGACGACTTGGAGGGCTCCAAGGCGATGGTGATTCTAAAGGTTAGCCCTCCGCAATGATTGTCCACAATTTGCAGAAGACCTCCGTGAGCGTCTACGATTTTTTTAACAATCGGCAAGCCCAGTCCGGTTCCATCTTTTTTCGTGGTAAAAAACGGGGAAAAGATTTCCTCCCTTTTGTCGGTTGGGATTCCGCAACCACAATCGATAATGTCGAAGGTCAGATTTTTTCCCGTTCTGTAGCAGTGAAGAGCGACCTCGTCGCCTTGGGAGGAGGCCTGGACCGCGTTGTTCAAAAGGTTTATGAGCACCTGCCGAAACCTTGCCTCGTCAAGGAAGACCGGGGGAAGGTTTTCGGCCAACCGGGTTTGCAAAACGACCCTTTGCGCCCCGGAATTTTCCGCGACTATGGCCAAGCACTCGGTGACAAGGGAGTAGATATTTACCTCCGTGCGGTTAAGATCGAGAGGGCGGGAGAAGTCGAGCATATTTTTGACCATGCACTCAAGACGGGCGGTTTCATGAATGATGATATCGGCCTTTTCGCAATCGGGGGAGCCGGGCGGAAGATGTTTTCTTAGTAAGCCCGCGAAGCCTCCGATTGCCACCAGGGGCGTTTTCATGTCGTGAGCCACGGCGGCAAGGGAACTGCCAAGCGCCGCCAGATTTTCGGCCTGTTTGGTCTTCATTTGGTCGCGCTTTTGAATGGCAACCGTTTTGCCCAGAACCGCGGCTATCAGCAGGTAATCGAGGATCTGCATCATTCGGGTAAGATCGCCCGCGCTAAATCCGTCCCAGAGGAAGAGCAGGTGTGGGAGCAGAAGCGCCAAAACAGCGCAAAAAGCAAGCAGCCCGCCTTTTAGATCGAACCAAAGACAGCTCAAAACAATAGGCAGAAAATAGAGCTTACGGAAGACCAGGGCCAAATGGTATTTGTCATGGTCAATCCAGGGGCTCGCGTAGTGCAGGATCGTAATGACCGCGAGCAGTAAAGCGATTGTAGCGATGCGGTTTGCTCTTTTTTTCATGGGCCATAGTATATCCCTTCGGCGCTAGACCCGGGAATAGGTGAGGCTGTCTTTTTCAAATTCTTCGATGATTTCATCGGTCAGGGTGGGATGCATTCTGGCCATGACATTTAAGAAATCTTCGGTGTTGACCTTGCAGTCTTTTCCCTGGGCCACCTCGCGATCAAAAGCCAACTGGGCGACCTGTTCGAAAAGATACTGAATATCGGCCGGGGTGAACCTGGCGGTCTGGGCCACAAGAATGTTGAAGTCGATTTGCCCCACGTTTATTCTGGACAGATAGTAGTCCAGGATGGTCTTTCTTTCATCGGCGCTCAAGCCCCCGACCGGAATAATGCAATCGAAGCGTCCGGGCCGAAGAAGCGCCGGGTCCAGATGACGGATATAGTTGGTTGCGCACACGAGCAGCAGCCGGTTGGACTGGTTTTTAAAAAGCGGGACCTGTTTTAGAAACTCATTGGTTATGCACTTATCCAGCCGGTCGGCCTCATCGCGGCAATAGGCGAGTTCTTCGAATTCGTCGATGAAGATGACCACGTCCTGGAGCTTTCTTACTTTTTCCAGGGTTCTGCGCAGATTGGCCCCGAGCTTATCGGCTCCGTCCTCCATGAGCATGCTGGGAGAGATCTCGATGAACCACCAGGACAAAACGCCGGCTATGGCCCTTACGAAATGGGTCTTACCGGTCCCGGGAGGACCAAAGAAGATGATCGTGCGCGGAGGATTGACGCCGTGCTTGCGCGAGAGGTCTTCCATGGTGAGGGGCAAAATAATTCTGCGATTGACCAGCTGTTTGGGAGGCTGGGAATCCGAAATAGTATCCCATATATCCCGGCTGAAGGTCTGGGCGCCCATTTCGTTAAGAACGTCTTTTCTCTTGTAGGAGAGGTACTCGTCGACGGCCTGGTCCATGTTTTCAAGAAAATCGATACAGGCCGTTCGGGCGCCGACGTCCCTCGATAGTCTTTCCGAGAGCAGCCACTTGTGCTGTTGAATCTTTTCCCAGAGCTCGCAAGCGACTTCGGGTTCAAACTTTGCCCCCGACATTTCGAAAATTTTGCTCGAACACTCTTCGCCAGAAAGGCTTTCTTCGATTTTTACGCTGTTTTCACTCACCTGACACCTCATTTATTTGCGCTCCCGATAACCCACAGGAGAGCTATATAATTCTTTACAATATCGTTTTCAAGACAAGGGGACGCCAGGACTCGGCCATTTTCGCCGCCCGGCTCCTTTGCACACTCCGCTATCGGCTACCGACTTTTTTTGCCGTTTTCATTTTAAAGTTTCCTGTGCTATGGAAAAACACTTAAATTCACGCTGCTGCCCTATTCAAAAGAATTTTGCGACCAGATAAGGATGGATGCTCATGTCGATCGGATTCGAACTCTTCGTTGCGGGCTTGGCCTCGGTTGCCGGGGGGGCTGTAAACGCCCTTGCGGGCGGAGGAACGCTCATCACCTTTCCCACGCTGACAGCCCTTGGGATTCCGGCGGTTGCCGCCAATATAACCAATACCGTCGCGCTGTGTCCGGGATATCTCGGAGGCACATTCGGACAAATAAAGGATTTGGGGGGACAAAGACGCAGATTGCTGCTCCTGCTTCCCGCGGGCTTAATAGGAGGCATAGGCGGAGGACTGCTGCTGCTAAACACCAGCGAGGATCTGTTCCGGCTCCTGGTGCCCTATCTCATACTGTTTGCCTCAGCTCTTCTGGCGGTACAGACTCCGGTTAGAAACTACCTCGGCCGACGCGCGGCAAAAAAGAACGGGCAGGCAGGCGGAGTTAGCCCCGGGCAGAGCGCGGCCCCCTCGGGGCGCATAAGCGGGGCGGAGACAGCAGCCGCGATCCTGGTTGCCATTGCAGCCGTGTACGGGGGCTATTTCGGAGCAGGCCTCAGCGTAATCGTGCTCGCGGTGCTGGGCATCGTTTTAGACGATACCCTAACGAGGTTAAATGCCGTAAAACAGTTTCTGGCTCTTGTCATTAACGTGGCGGCGGCCGTTTTTTTTGTTTTTTCAAAACAAGTGGTGTGGCATGTCGCAATCGTAATGGCGATCGGCTCGATCATAGGCGGCTTCATCGGAGGACGCCTCGCGGGGGCTATCTCACCGGCATTGTTGCGCCGGGTTGTCGTAACGATCGGAGTGATAATCTCCATTATCTATTTTGTGCGCTAAAAGCGTCAGGGCAAGAAGTTCACCCTCCCCGCAGTTTTCGCACCTCGCCTATGCGTATGGTGACTTTCTGCGCATCGAAGTATTCGATCAGCGGAATGGTATATTTGCGGCTTGCCCCGGTCATTTCCTTAAACTGCGGGGTGGTGATTTCGCCGTGTTGCTTTAGCCAGTCCGTGAGGCGATTTTGCAGTTCGGCCATGGGGGCCGCATGGAAATAGATTTCTTCCTTGGTTTTAACCAGGACCCCCTTTGCAAGCATCCATTGGAGCACTTCCTGGCGTTGCTTGGCCGATCCGGGCAAAGCGGCCTCGATATCGCGAAAAAAGGGAGGCTGGAGGCCAGCGTCGCGAAAAGTCTTCTCGATTTTTTCCCGTATCGCCTCCTCGTCCTTAGTCAGGGCGACTTTGTGGGTGGCAAGGCGAACCCATTCCATTTCGAGTCCGATCTTTTCCTCCTCGGCCAGGTGGCGCAACACGAAATTGTAGAGTCTGGGCTCGATGGGCATGGCAAGAAGGGCCGGAATTTCCTCCTTGGGCATTCCGGCCTTTAGGGGAAACCGGCCGTGATAGTCGGCCAGGAGGGCGAGAACGCCGGCTTTTATCTCCGCAAGGACTCCCGGATCAATCAGCCTTCTGTTATCCTTGTCGTAGATCACAACTTTTCCCGAGCTCATAAACTGCTGGAGGGTTTTATCGAAAAATTTAAGGGGCAGATTGACCCTTATGCGCAGTTCAGCCTCATCCAGGCCTGCCCAGCCCGCATCGTGGAGGTGCCATAAAATTATTTCGGCATCGGTTGCCTCGCTAAGTTTTTCGAGCGCTTTTGCGGCTTCGCGTTTGGCCTGGCCTTTATGTTTTCGCGGAATCGGGTTTAAGATGGAGCCTCCGCCGATTGTTTGAACGGGGGAGTAGGATCTTAGCACGAAGCGGTCACCGCGCAAAACCGCGCTGGGTTGATCGAGTCTTACCTGCGCGAAGGTCTTTTCGCCGGGTTTGAGTTCTTCGCGATCGAGCAGGACAAGGGTTGCCAGGTGTTCGGCGGTCCCGGTGTGGAAGCGGATCTTTGCCCTGTGCTTTAGCGGCCTTGGGGCGCTTTTTAAAAGGTCCAGATCTACATCGACCATAGGGGAGGGGTGAAGAGAGCCCGCGGAAGCCAAAACATTGCCGCGCTCGATAAGGGCCCGTTCCATGCCCTGGAGATTTACGGCCGTTCTCTGGCCCGGCAGGACTTCCTCGACGTCTTTTCCGTGCACCTGGATACCGCGCACCTTGCTTTTGAGCCCTTCGGGATAGACCACCACGGAGTCTCCGACCTTCAGTCGCCCGGAAATGCTCGTTCCCGTAATAACGGTTCCAAATCCGCGCATCGTAAATACACGGTCGACGGGGAGGCGAAAGGGCCCATCGGAGCTTTTGGACTCGACCTGGGCAAAGAGGCGGGCAAGGGAGGTTTTAAGCTCTTCGATTCCTTCCCCCGTCGCCGCGGAGACAGCGATGATTTCACTGCCGTCCAGGAAGGTCCCCTTTAGAAATTCCACTATATCTTCACGCACCATATCGAGCCAGTCGCGATCCTCGACCAGATCTGTTTTAGTAAGGACCACAAGGCCCTTTTTAACCCGAAGGAGTTCGCAAATTTCCATGTGCTCGCGGGTCTGGGGCATAACACCTTCGTCGGCCGCGATCACCAGCGCCACCAGATCGATTCCCGTGGCCCCGGCGACCATGTGTTTTACAAATTTTTCGTGCCCCGGCACATCGACGATGCCAAGGCGCTCTCCCCCCGGCAGGTCCATGTGGGCAAAGCCCAGTTCGATCGTTATTCCCCGCAGTTTTTCTTCCTTCAGGCGGTCGGTGTCTATCCCGGTAAGGGCTCTTATAAGTGAGGTTTTGCCATGATCGATATGACCGGCAGTTCCAAGGATAACCTGTTTCATAGGCTTGTCTTTGCGCTCCACCCTCTATAAAATGAAAAATCAGGCAATTAATTTAGCAGAACCGCATCAATACACACAAGTCTCAAGGCGGTGGCTTTATTAAAACATTGTTTGACTTTTCGGTAACTAAGAATATTATCTTTCTCTAAATTCAAAGCCTTGAGTGGAGAGTACGTCATGAATTTCAACATTGCCGATCAAAGCCGCATGAAGCGTTTGCCGCCTTACATATTTGCAGAGGTAAATGCTCTAAAGATGCAAAAACGCTGGGCGGGAGAAGACATCATAGATCTGGGGATGGGAAATCCCGATCTCCCGGCGCCCGAACACGTTGTGGAAAAGCTTGTGGAAGCGGCCAGAAAGAAGCACAATCACCGTTATTCGGCCTCCCGCGGGATAACGCGTCTTCGCGAGGCAGTCTCGGAGTGGTATAAAACCCATTACGACGTCGATATAGATCCGGACAAAGAAGCGGTAGTGACCATAGGGGTAAAGGAAGGCTTGTCTCACCTGGTACTGGTGCTTATAAGCCCGGGAGACGTGGTCTTCGCGCCCAACCCCACCTACCCCATCCATCCCTACTCGGCCATCATAGCCGGGGGAGATGTCAGATCGGTGCCCGTTGGGCCCGACCGCAATTTCATGGACGATCTTCAGATCGCCATAAAGCAGACCTGGCCCAAGCCCAAGCTGCTGATTATCTCTTTTCCCCACAATCCGACCACAACCGTGGTGGATTTGGAGTTTTTCAACAAGATCGTCGATTTTGCCCATGAAAACAAAATCATGGTCATTCACGACCTGGCCTATGCCGATTTGACCTTCGACGGCTACAAGGCTCCGAGCTTCCTGCAGGCACAGGGCGCCAAGGAAGTGGGGGTTGAATTTTTCTCCATGTCCAAAAGCTACAGCATGGCCGGTTGGCGTGTGGGCTTCTGTGTGGGAAACCCCGAGATGGTGGGGGCTCTAACGCGCATCAAGAGCTATCTTGACTACGGCATGTTCCAGCCGATCCAGATTGCGGCCACGGTGGCGTTAAAAAGCGATCAGTCGTGCGTACAGGAAATCGTTGAAACGTATAGGTCCCGGCGAGATATCCTGATCGAGGGGCTGGACCGCATAGGCTGGAAGACCGACAAACCCAAGGGCACCATGTTCGTTTGGGCGCGGATTCCAGAAGCGTTCCGGTCGATGGGTTCGGTCGGTTTTTCCAAGTACCTGATCCAGGAGGCCAAGGTAGCGGTGTCTCCGGGGCTTGGTTTCGGGGAATACGGCGATGACTTCGTGCGCTTTGCCCTGGTGGAAAATGAAATGCGCACCCGGCAGGCCATACGGGGACTTCGAAAGGCCTTGCAAAAAGATGTCTGCGCGGCGGTAAATCAGGCAAAGGCCGGTTAGCGGCTTAGAATGAAACTACGAAAGCAAAAAGGCAAAAGAGTGGAGTTTTTCACTCTTTGCCTTTTTGCTTTTTCTACCGGCGATGGGCGCCTTTGAAACTCGAAGACGAAAGTATTTTGCTCGCCGAAGGGGTTTTAAGGCGAGCAATCCGGTTGCGGCGCGGCGCCGCTAAGAGGGTGCAATGGGCAAAATTGGCGTAGGTCTGGTGGGTTGGGGAACCGTGGGCTGCGGGGTTATTCAGACGCTGCGGGAAAACGCGGCTGCCATTGAAGCAAGGCTTGGATGTGGTTTGGAGCTTATGCGGGTGGCCGATCTTGACCTTGCACGCGAAAGACCGGTCTCGGTGCCAAGGGAGAGGCTCACCACCAATGCGGAAGATATTCTGCAAGATCCCGAAATCAAAATCGTTATCGAGCTAATGGGCGGGTTGAAGGCGGCCCGCGCTCTTATTTGTTCGGCCCTGGAAAAGGGAAAGCACGTCGTTACGGCAAACAAGGCCCTGCTTGCCCACGAGGGCAACGAGCTTTTCGGCCTTGCCCGGCAGAAGGGGGTTTCACTAAGTTTTGAAGCCTCCGTAGGCGGTGGAATCCCTATTATCAAAGCCCTGCGCGAGGGGTTGGCGGCAAACCGGATAACCAAAATTTTCGGCATTCTTAACGGAACGGCCAATTATATTCTAACGCGCATGACCGATAACGGTCTCACCTTTGCCCAAGCCCTCAAAGAGGCCCAGGGGCTTGGCTATGCCGAAGCCGACCCGACCCTCGACGTCGAGGGGATCGACACGGCCCATAAACTTGCCATTGCAAGCGCGCTCGCCTTCGGAACACCCATTCAGTTCGACCGGGTGCATACGGAGGGGATATCGCGCATCGACCCCATAGACATTCAATATGCCGACGAGTTTGGCTACCGGATAAAGCTTCTGGCCATCGCCCGCAATGTGGACGGCCGGCTCGAAATGCGGGTCCACCCGACCCTTATTGCGAAAAACCACGTTCTTGCGGGTGTAAAGGGGGCCTATAACGCGGTCCATATCGAAGGCAATGCCGTAGGCGACGTGATGCTCTACGGGATGGGCGCGGGGATGATGCCTACGGGAAGCGCGGTGGTAAGCGACCTTGTCGATGTGGCCCGAGACATTCTGAATGGGACTCCGGGAAGAATTCCGCCCCTGGCCTTTTTAGCCGACAAGCTCGAACATATCGAGATCAAGCCGGTTTCCGACGTAAAGACCTCCTATTATTTCCGGTTTCTGGCTTTCGATAGACCGGGCGTACTCTCAAAGATCTCCGGGGTGCTCGGAAATCGCGGCATAAGCATAGCCGCGGTTATCCAGAAAGGGCGCCATGCGGACTCGGTCCCCATTGTCATGGTGACTCACGAGGCGTTGGAAAGAAGCGTAATGGAAGCCCTGGAGGAAATCGACAAGCTGGACCTCGTGCTTGCCCCAACTACGCTCATACGGATCGAAAACGGCGCCGATTAAGAAGCGGGGAGCAAATGGAAAACAAGTTTATCATTCTTGTCGGCGATGGAATGGGAGACTACCCTCAGGAAAGGCTTGGAGGGCTTACGCCCCTTGAGGCGGCAAGGACCCCCAACCTGGACCGCCTGGCCCGGATCGGCTCGCTTGGGACCGTGCGGACTATTCCCCAAGGGATGGAACCGGGAAGCGACGTTGCCAACATGAGCCTTCTTGGCTATGACCCGTCTATCTACCACACGGGAAGAGCGCCCCTTGAGGCTGCCAGCATCGGCATCAGCCTCGAACCCGATGAAGTCGCTTTCCGATGCAATCTGGTATGTCTTGAAAAAAACGAAAACGCCCAAGTCATCATGGCCGATTATTCGGCCGGCCATATCAGCTCCGGGGAAGCCCGGGAACTGGTCGAAGCGCTTCAGGCGGCCTGCGGTCCGACTCTAAGACTCTACCCCGGCGTCGGATTTAGGCAGCTTCTAGTCTGGAAGGGGGGCAATGCCAAACTTCCCACGGTCCCGCCCCATGACATTTCGGGTCGTCCCATAGCCCAATACGACATTTTGCAGGACCAACCCGTTCTTGGCCCTTTCACCCGGGAGGCCGCCCGGATACTGGAAACTCACCCGGTAAACGCTGCCCGAAAAAGCGCGGGCAAGGCTGCGGCAAACAGTGTGTGGCTGTGGGGACAGGGGAAGGCGCCGCAAATGCCTGGCCTTTCCAGGTTCGGACTTAGCGGGGCGATGGTTTCCGCAGTCGACCTCCTAAAGGGCATAGGGGTCTATGCGGGTCTTGACCCCGTTCAGGTAGAGGGGGCAACGGGATATATCGACACCAATTTCGAGGGCAAGGTTGCCGCGGCGCTATCGGCGCTCGAGCGCGGAAATTTCGTTTTCCTCCATCTTGAAGCGCCCGATGAAGTTTCGCACACAGGAAATCTTGAGCTCAAAGTCCGGGCCATAGAATACTTCGATGAGAAAATCGTGGGGCCTGTTGTAGAGGGGGTAAAAAAATTTACCAAAGTGCGCTTGCTTATCGCAACGGACCATTATACTCCGGTAGAGTTGCGGACCCATTCGACCGACCCGGCGCCTTTTCTGCTGATCGAAGATCTCAAGCGCACCGATACGGGCAAGAGCGCAAGGTATTGCGAAAGGCAGGCGCAACAGGCCGGTTGGCGGCTCCCTTGCGGTGAGGAGCTCTTTAAAATATTCATTAACGCGAAGTGATGGAATCGATGATAATTTTTCCGGCAATAGATTTAAAAGACGGGGTTTGCGTCCGGCTCAAGCAAGGAGACCCCGAGCGCGCGACCGTCTACGGCAAAGACCCGGTGGCGATGGCCGCCCACTGGGCCGATCAGGGGGCTCAGTGGCTCCATCTCGTCGACCTCGACGGCGCTTTTACCAAAGAGCCGGTAAATCATGAGATAGTTTTAAAAATTGCCCGTTCTCTGTCCATTCCGGTCGAAGTCGGGGGCGGCATAAGAAATCTTGAAAGCATCGATCGCTACATTTGCGGCGGCGCGGCCAGGGTCATTATAGGCACAGCCGCGCTTCGCGAGCCGGAAATGCTAGAAGAGGCGTGCAGGCTCTATCCGGGCAAAATCGCCCTTGGGCTTGACGCAAGGGACGGCCATGTGGCGGTGGAGGGTTGGAAGGAAGCGACCCGAACCGACGCGGTCGATCTGGTGATGCGCTTTAAGGACCTGGAGCTTGCCGCGGTCATTTATACCGACATCCACAGAGACGGCATGCAGACCGGGGTCAACATCGAGGCGACGCGCAGGCTGATGGAAAAGACCGGCATGCCGGTAATCGCCTCCGGAGGGGTATCCAATCTGGGCGATATTGAAGCGCTCCTTGGACTTGGCTCTTCGGGACTGCTGGGTGTAATTACCGGCAGGGCGATCTACGAGGGGACTCTGGATTTAAGGGAAGCAATCGCGCTTGCCCGCACCGCCGGTGCGGGGGGGCATCGAAAGGTGAGCTGATCGATGGAACTCTACCAGAAAGTGGAGGAAGCTCTCAAGGCGGCTATGCGGCAAAAAGAGGAAACGGCCAAAGACGCTTTGCGAATGCTTCTTACCTCGCTCAAGGTAAAAGAAAAGGAAATAAAGCGTCAGCCGGTCCAATCCGAGATCGAACAGGTTATAGCAACTCTTGTAAAGCAGCGGAGGGACTCAGCCGAGCAGTTTAGAGGCGGGGGCCGTGAAGAGCTTGCCTCAAAAGAGGAAAACGAGATCCGGGTCCTCGAGCAATTTCTTCCCCCTCAACTCTCGGGAAAAGAGCTGGAAAAACTGGTCGAGGAAGCCGTTGCCGGCTCCGGGGCGACTTCGGTAAAAGAAATGGGCAAGGTCATGAAGCTGCTCATGCCCAAAGTGAGCGGCCGTGCCGATGGTAAAGTCGTAAACGAACTAGTCCGGCAAAAGCTTGGCGCCGCGGGGCAGCAGCCCGGTTAGCGGCACGTTTGCCGGCAAAAATTTAAGAAATTCCCCAACGCGCGGGCAATCGCAACAAAATCGAACTTGACAGAGGCAATGAAGATATTTTTTCGACCCCTCCGCAGTGGGGGGCAGGTCTTAATGCCTGCGGCTTTTAGACGCAGCCGCAAAGGGTTTTTTATTCCTTTCGCCTTCGGCCGAAAGCAGAAAAAGCTTGATTTCGAGGATCCCAGAGGCTAAAAATCCGAGATTTTCATCTCTTTTGCTTGCGGCGTGTTCGGTGCCGGGTGCAGGGGCACACTGTGTTACCCGCGATTTCACAACGCCGAGCGTGCATATCGCCTGCGGCGGCAAACGGCCGCCGGGGAAGGGCTTGCCTGGTGACAGGTTCCGCAATCGCCTCTTTAATTAAGCAGTCGGTGGATATTGTCGAAGAAATCGGCCGCGCGGTCCCTCTGCGCAGGTCGGGCAATCGCCACATGGGCTTGTGTCCCTTTCACCAGGAAAAGACACCTTCTTTCCAGGTGGACGCGGACAATCAGCTCTACTATTGCTTCGGGTGCGGGAGCGGAGGCGATGTTCTCAGTTTTGTGATGAAACACAGGAACCTGTCGTTTGCCGACGCAGTAAAATATCTTGCGGAAAGATACAATATCGAGCTGCCCGAAGAGGAGCCCGGGCATAAGGGACTTTTGGAAGAAAGCCGGGAAGAGCGAAGGAAAATTCTTGCAGCCGTCGAGTGCGCGGCTGATTTTTTTTACCGCCTGCTCCACAGCCCTTCCGAGGGGCGCTCGGCGCGGGACTATATAGCCTCCCGGGGGCTTGTGCGCGAAGTCGTGGAGACTCAAAAGCTTGGGTTTGCGCCTCCGGGAAGAGACAGGCTCTTAGAGCACCTGCGAAAAAGCGGAATCGAGCCGGCCCTGGGGGTGAAGGCAGGTCTTTTGGCTCAGAGCCCAAAGGAGCCCGCGCGGTTTTACGATCGTTTTAGAAACCGGCTGATTTTTCCGATAAGGGACGAACGGGATACGATTGTTGCCTTCGGCGGCAGGATTTTGCCGGGAGCCGACACAAACGAGCCCAAATATCTAAACAGCCCCGAGACCCCGGTCTACCACAAGGGCAAAATGCTCTATCAGTATGCCACGGCGCGCCAGGCCTGCAACAAGGTAAGGCAGGCGCTGCTGGTGGAAGGCTACATGGATCTTTTGGCCTTTCACGCGCAAGGGTTCTACCGCGTTGCGGCCACTTTGGGAACGGCGCTCACCGCCCAGCAGGTCCGGCTTCTTGGGCGGATAAGCGATGAAGTCGTTTTGGCCTACGACGGCGACGATGCGGGGCAGAGGGCCATGCTGCGGGCATTGCCCCTGTTTTTATCCGAGGAGCTTTCGGCAAGCTGCATCCGGTTTCCGCAGGGAGCCGACCCGGACGATTTTTTGAAAAAATATGGATTGGCCGAACTGGAGAAGTTAATCGCGCAAAGAGAAGAGCTGGGGGCTTTCGCGGTTCGCAGGGCCGTTTCGACCTGGGACGGCAGTTCCGCGGACAAGATGCGAATTTTTTCAGAGCTTCAGCCCATTTTCCAAAGTGTAAGGCAGCCGTTATTGAGATCGGAATATCTTCGCATCATTTCCGACCGTTTTCTAATAGCCGAGAAGGTGGCTGAGGAGCAGCTTCTGCATCACAAGCAGTCGGGGGGCGAGGTTGCGAGGGCTTTGCCGAAAGCTTCGCTCTATTGCAAACAGGGGCAAATCGAGTCTTTGGAAGAAAAGGTCCTGAGGCTGATGATTAAGTACCCCGACCTTGTGGTGTGCGTGCGCGACTCCGAGGCTCTTAGCTGCTTTGAGCAATCACAGCTTGGACAAATGGCCGATTTGCTTTGCAAGGGGTGCTTTTGCAGCCAGTCCCAGAGCGAGGTTTCCGTATACGATTTGCTCAGGCAGGCAGGCCTGCACGAGCTTTATACGCGGTATCTGCTTGAGCCCTTCGAACTCGAGCAGCCCGAGATGCAGCTGCGCGACTGGCTCGAGGCCCTGGGCAAAAGAACGGCAAAAAAGAGGAAGAAGGAGTTGGAGCGATCTTTGCGGGAGGCCGAAAGAACGGGAGACCGTGACAGGGTGGCAAGCCTTCTTGTAGAGATTAGGAATCTCCGCGTCAAGACCAATACAGGTGATCTTTAACGTTTAGGAGTCAGATGATGACCGAAAAGGACGCCAAGCAGAGGCGCGATCCAGTCATGGGCAAACCGGAACTGGATGATCTTAACCGCTTGATTGCGACCGGCAAGGAGAAGGGCTTTCTAACCCTGGATGAAGTTAACGAGGCCCTTCCGGAAGAAATCGTCTCGGCCGACAAGCTCGACGAGATGATGATGATTTTCGATGAAATGGATATTGCGATCGTTGATTCCGACCAGCAGGTGCGGGTTGTGCGCGATACGGTCGCCGATCCCGAAGGGATCATCGAGGAAGAGGAAGACGAACTGCAGCTGGAAGCCGATACGGCCAACCGGGTGACCGATCCGGTGAAGATGTATCTAAGGGAAATGGGACAGGTTTCCCTTCTTACCCGGGACGGAGAGGTGGAAATAGCCAAGCGCATCGAGGCCGGAGAGCGCGAGATCTTTAACGCCATCATGGAGTCTTCCATCGGGTTAAAACAGATGATGAAGCTTCGCGACAGGCTTAAAGGGGAATTGGAAGGCCTGGATGAAGAAAGCGCGGAAATCGACGAGGAAGTAAACGAGGAAGAGGAAGTCGCCCATAAAAACCGCATCATATCCATTCTCGATACCGTCGAACTGCTCGACGAGGAAAACAAGTCCATGCAGCCTCTGCTTTCAGCCCAGGAAACAGAGGCTGGAAAGAAGTTGGAGCTGGCCAACCAGATACGGCAAAACAAGGAACAGATAATAAACCTTCTTAAAGGCATGCAGCTTAACCGCCGCCACATTGACGATGTCATAGATAATCTAAACGGACACCTTGCGGCTATTGAAAGTGCCGAGAGGGGTCTAAAGAAATGTCTGGACCGTTTGGGAGTAAAGTGCGACCGCCACGGCCACAACCTCACCGATGTCGTACGGGAGAACAACCGGCAAGCGATCATGGCCGGCTGCGGCCTTCCGGGGGAAGAATGCGAGAGGCTCTTTGTCCAGGCAGTGGAGGCCCGGGAGCGCATTGCGATGCTTGAGACCGAAGCCAAGATGGATTCGACCACTCTCAAGCAGCTGCTAAACCGGGTAAAAGATGGAACGCTTCGCTCCAAGATGGCCAAAAGCGAGCTGATAGAGGCCAACCTGCGGCTGGTGGTAAGCATCGCCAAAAAGTACACAAACCGGGGGCTCCAGTTCCTGGATCTGATCCAGGAGGGAAATATCGGGCTCATGAAGGCCGTTGACAAGTTCGAGTATCAGCGCGGCTACAAGTTCAGCACCTACGCCACCTGGTGGATTCGCCAGGCCATTACCCGCGCCATAGCGGACCAGGCGAGAACGATCCGCATTCCTGTCCATATGATCGAGACGATCAATAAGCTTATCCGCACTTCGCGCTACCTGGTGCAGGAACTGGGGCGCGAGCCGGTGCCCGAGGAAATCGCCGAGAAGATGGAGTTTCCGGTCGATAAGGTGCGCAAGGTGTTAAAGATCGCCAAGGAGCCCATTAGTTTGGAGACTCCGATCGGCGAGGAGGAAGACAGCCATTTGGGTGACTTTATCGAGGATAAGCGCGTGGCCTCCCCTGTGGACGCGGTGATAAACTTAAACTTAAGCGAACAGACCCGCAAGGCGCTGGCCACTCTTACGCCCAGAGAGGAAAAGGTTCTTCGCATGCGCTTTGGGATCGGCGAAAAGGCCGACCATACCCTGGAAGAGGTCGGGCAGGATTTTACGGTAACACGGGAGCGCATCAGGCAGATCGAAGCCAAGGCCCTTCGCAAGCTTCGCCATCCGAGCCGGCGCAAGGAACTAAAGAGTTTTATCGAAACGTAGAGAGCGGTATGTTTTTCTTGACAGCTTGGCGTCTTGGAAACTATACTTAACATTCGGTCGTTTTAGTGCGGGCCCATAGCTCAGTTTGGTAGAGCTCCCGGCTCATAACCGGATGGTCCCTGGTTCGAGGCCAGGTGGGCCCACCATAGGTAATTCCTAATGGTAACAGGCAGCAGGCAGGTCACTCAGGAGATGGGGTATTCCTTATTCGGAGGATTTGTCGTAAAGAGCGAAACATCCTGCGTAACGGCACAGGCAACGCAGGGGAGTTATAAGAAAAGATAAGGGAAGAGGGGTGTTTCGGCAGAAACACCCCTCTTCCTTTATTTTTGGAGCATTCAGTATGGTCCGGGTAAAGGATATTCTCGGGTGGATCGATTCTTTGGCGCCTTTTCGTTTTGCCGAATCCTGGGATAACTGCGGCCTCCAGGTGGGAAACCCGCAAGAGCCGATCACGCGGCTCCTGGTGGCCCTTGACCCCTCCACGCCCGTTCTGGCGGAGGCCCGGGAGCGCGGGTGCCAGTGCGTAGTAACCCACCATCCGCTGCTTCTCCATCCTTTAAGCTCCATTCGCACCGATTCCTGGCCAGGTTCCGTTGTAGAGAGCGCGGTGTTTGGGGGCATCAGTATAATCGCGGCTCACACCAATCTAGACACGGCTCGTCACGGCACGAACGCACAACTCGCACAGTTGTTGGGGCTAGCCATTACGGGTCCTCTGGATGGCGAACCATCCCTTTGCCAAGACAGCCTCTACGGGGGTATGGGAGTTGTGGGGCTGCTTGCCCGCGAGGCCACGGCGCAAGAGATTGGGGCTGAGTTAAAAAATGCGCTTGGCGCTGTGTGCGTTCGTATAGCCGGAGATGGGAAAAAGAGGGTAGTAAGGGTCGCGGTTTGCTCCGGCTCCGGGGGCAGCCTGATTGGCAAGGCTCTGGCCTGGGGCGCGGACCTTTTTATCACAGGAGATTTAAAATACCACGATGCCAGGTTGGCCGAAGAACATGGCCTGGCGGTCATCGACATAGGACATTTTGCATCGGAGAGGCCGGTTCTGGAAGTGCTTTGTGACTTATTTCGCACCAGGGCCGCATCCGAGGCCTTAGAACTTGATGTTTTTGTCTCCCAATCGGAGTTTGATCCGTTGAGACCTTTAAGCTGAGCGGATCGTTTTAAAACATAAACGGTCCGTTAACCGACCGTGTCAGGAGGTATGGAATTGCTTGACCAACTCAAGTGTCTCATTGAGTACCAGAAGATCGAAGACAAGAGAAACCAGCTGATGCGAAGCTACGAGGAAGGACCACGCCGCATCGCGGAATTGCAAAAGGAATTTGAGTACTTCGAAGAGCAGTTTCTTTCGAAAAAAGAAGAGTGCGAGAATGCAAAAAAAACCCACAGGGACATCGAACTGGAGATCGAGGAGCTGCGGGCACGACTGGGACGCCAGAAAACGCGTCTTGGCGAAGTAAAGACCAATAAGGAATACCAGGCGATTTCCAAGGAAATCGAAGAGACGAAAAAGGAAGTTTCCAAAAACGAAGACAGCGCCCTGGAGCTTATCGAAAAGATCGAGGTTTTGGTCAAGGAGGTTGCCGAGCTTGAAAAGGATCTGAGGGCAAGGCGCGGGGTTGTCGAGGAGCAGAGGGCGGTTTTGGAAAAGGAAGGCGGAGAGCTGCAGGTGAGATTGGACCGTTTGGAAGACATCCGCCGTCAGGTGCGCGAGCGGGTAAATCCCGATCTTTTGAAGAAGACCGATTTCCTTTTTGTAAAGCAGGCCGGAATTGCGGTTTCCTCGGTTGAAAACGGTGTTTGTAATGTTTGCCACATGAATATTCCGCCTCAAAAATTTATCGAACTCCAGCGTGACGAGGACATTCTGCAATGTCCCCACTGCCACCGGTTCCTCTACTGGCCGGGACATGAAGGGTATTGTATAAACGAGCAGGACTTAGACAGCATTTGACCGGCAGGGCTCGGATGCCTCACATCCGACACTATGAAAATCGACACAAGGTGGTAAGAGTATGGCAGTCTACGGAATGAAAGTTTTTGCGGGCAACAGCAATCCCGAGCTGGTCAAGAGCATATGCGATATTCTCGAAATACCTCTTGGCAAATCGTTATCGGGAAAATTCAGCGACGGGGAAATCAGGCTTGAGATCGGAGAGAACGTAAGAGGCGCGGATGTATTCGTAATTCAAACCGGGGCCGCGCCTGTAAACGACAACCTCATGGAGCTGCTGGTGATGATCGATGCGTGCAAGCGCTCCTCGGCCCACCGGGTAACAGCGGTAATGCCCTATTACTGCTACGCCCGCCAGGACAGAAAAAACAAGCCCAGGGTCCCGATCACGGCCCGTCTTGTCGCAGACCTGATCACCCGGGTGGGCGCCGACCGCATCGTAACCATGGACCTTCACGCCGGGCAGATCCAGGGTTTTTTCAACGTCCCGGTCGACAACCTCTACGCCTCCCCCATTTTGCTGCCCTATATCAAGGAGAATTTTCACGATAACCTGGTCATAGTGTCGCCGGATGCCGGCGGAGTGCCCAGGGCCAGGGCTTACGCCAAACGGCTCAAATCCGATCTGGCCATGATCGACAAGCGCCGCAGCGACCCCAACAAGGCCGAGGCTCTAAACATCATAGGCGAGGTGGACGGCAAGACGGCGATAATTTTGGACGATATGGTGGATACGGCCGGGACTCTGGTGGAAGCTACGAAAGTGCTGCTCGAAAAAGGGGCAAAGGAAGTCTATGCCTGCGCGACCCACCCCGTGCTCTCGGGGCCCGCGGTCGAAAGGATTGTTAACAGTCCGCTAAAGAGCCTGATCGTTACCGACACCCTTCCCTTAAGGGAGGAAATCACCAAAAACGGCAAGATCCGGTGCGTATCGGCCGCCAGACTTTTCGCCCAAGCTATCCGCAGCATCCACAACGAAGACTCGATCAGCACGCTTTTCGAGATTTTGCATTGATCGGCCCGGGCAGATGATTATCGAGGCCGTCTGGGAAAGCGATAGAAGGTTTTGAGATGACAAGCCGTGAAGCGGGGCAAGTGAGGTGCCCTCAATGCGGGCACGTCGTTGACCTATACCGCAATCCGCTTCTAACCGTTGATATAATAATCGAGGTAGCGGACAAGGGGTTAGTCCTTATCGAGCGTAGGAACCCGCCTTTTGGCTGGGCCATTCCGGGCGGTTTCGTCGACTACGGCGAAAGCCTGGAGGCGGCCGCTATCCGGGAGGCCCGGGAGGAAACCGGTCTGGAGCTTTTGGATTTAGAGCAGTTTCATGCCTATTCGGATCCGCGAAGAGATCCCAGGGGGCATACGGTGAGCGTTGTTTTCACCGCCCGGGCAAAGGGCGTTGCCAAAGCGGGCGACGATGCAAAGAACCTGAGGATATTTCCTCCAGGCGGGCTGCCCGAAAATTTAGCCTTCGACCATGGCCTGATCCTTTCGAGCTACCTCGGAGCCGGGAAAAAAGGTAAGAAGAAAAATTGGATATGATTCGCAAAGCCACGATAGCCGATGTAGTCGAGATACACAAAATGCTAAGGGATTTTGCGGCGCAGGGGACTCTTCTGCCCCGCCCTCTAAGCGAGCTCTACACCACCCTGCGGGACCTGGTGGTCTATGAAGACGAGGCCGGGCAGGTTGCGGGGTGTTGCGGCCTTCACATAATTTGGTCGGATTTGGCCGAGATTCGTTCCCTGGCGGTTCTAAAGTCCAGTCAGCGGCGGGGCATAGGGCGAAAGCTGGTCGAATCGTGTATAGCCGAGGCGAAATCTCTTGGCATTTACAAGCTCTTTGCTCTTACCTATGAAGTGGAATTTTTTGGACATCTGGGCTTTAAGCTCGTCGATAAGGACATGTTCCCGCAAAAGGTGTGGGCCGACTGTGTTCACTGTCCCAAATTCCCAAATTGTGACGAATCCGCCCTGTTGTTGGATATTAGCTAAAAAATGTGTTAGTCTGCCAGGTGGTATTGTCCGCATCCGGCCTTTTCCCAATCGGGCCCCGATGGCGACGATGGTCCAGCCCGACTATATTGGAGGCACGTCCGGCGTGCCTTTCCTTTTTGATTTCCTGTTCTGTCGCCGTTTCCGTTCCGGAAAGGGGATTTTCAAATGGAAATAGTTGAACTTTTAAAAAAAATATTCGGAAGCCAAAACGAACGCACCCTCAAAAAGCTTGAGCCCCTCGTCAGGGAAATTAACGACTTTGAGCCGGAAATAAAGAAGTTAAGCGACGAGGAGCTAAGGGGCAAGACCGCCGAGTTCAGGCAGAGGCTCTCAAACGGAGAGGAGTTAGACAATCTTCTTGCGGAGGCTTTTGCGGTTGCACGGGAGGGTTCCGTGCGCGCCCTTGGCATGCGTCCCTTCGACGTCCAGTTGTTGGGAGGCATTGTTCTTCACCAGGGCAAAATCGCCGAAATGAAAACCGGTGAGGGCAAGACCCTTGTGGCCACCCTGCCCGTCTATTTAAATGCTCTTAGCGGCAAGGGGGTTCACCTGGTAACGGTAAACGACTACCTCGCCAAACGCGACAGCGAATGGATGGGAAAGCTCTATAACTTCCTGGGGCTAACGGTGGGCTGCATAGTTCACGGCCTCGACGACAGCGAAAGGCAGCAAGCTTATAACGCCGACATAACCTATGGGACCAACAATGAGTTCGGCTTCGATTATCTGCGCGACAACATGAAGTTTCGCAAAGAGGACCTTGTTCAGCGCGAGCTCAACTACGCCATCGTCGACGAAGTGGACTCCATTTTGATCGATGAAGCCAGAACGCCCCTCATCATATCGGGGCCCGCGGAAAAGTCCACCGAGCTCTACTACCGGGTAAACCGGATCATTCCCCCTCTTCGCGAAGAGGAGCACTACACCAAGGAAGAAAAAAGCCGCACGGTTTCTCTTACCGAAGAAGGCGTAGCGAGGGTGGAAAAGCTCCTGGGGGTCGATAACCTCTATGACCCGGCACACATGACCATAAACCATCATGTGCAGCAGGCTCTGAAGGCCCATGTTCTTTTCAAACGCGACGTCGATTACATCGTAAAGGACGGCGAGGTAGTGATCGTTGACGAGTTCACGGGGCGCCTTATGCCCGGCAGGCGCTACTCCGAGGGGCTTCACCAGGCGCTGGAGGCCAAGGAGGGCGTCAAGGTCGAAAATGAAAACCAGACCCTTGCCTCCATTACCTTCCAGAATTACTTCCGCATGTACGGCAAGCTTGCGGGTATGACCGGCACCGCCGAGACCGAATCGGCAGAATTTGCAAAGATTTA
The DNA here is from genome assembly GCA_021780695.1 of Deltaproteobacteria bacterium. Lineage (GTDB taxonomy): Bacteria > Desulfobacterota > Syntrophobacteria > Syntrophobacterales > Syntrophobacteraceae > SbD1. Next base: position 219,600 of record JAJXYD010000040.1, on the reverse strand, counting down.
CAAGTTGGACGTCGTGGTGGTGCCCACACACATGAAGATGATCCGCAAGGACAACCCCGATTGCATCTACCGTACGGAAGCCGAGAAGTTCAAGGCCGTAGCCAGGGAAATAAAGGAACTCTATGAAATAAAAAGGCCGGTTTTGGTGGGAACGATCAGCATCAGCAAGTCGGAAAAGTTAAGCGAACTGCTCAAGCGTTCCGGAGTTCCGCACCAGGTGCTAAACGCCAAGCAGCACGAAAAGGAGGCCGAAATCGTAGCCCTGGCCGGTCAGCCCGGATCGGTGACAATATCGACCAACATGGCGGGCCGCGGGACCGATATCGTGCTGGGACCCGGGGTTGTGGACCTGGGGGGACTCCATATCATCGGCACGGAGCGCCACGAGTCCAGGCGTATAGACAACCAGCTGCGAGGCCGTGCGGGCCGCCAGGGCGACCCCGGCTCTTCACGCTTTTACCTCTCGCTTGAAGACGACCTGATGCGCATTTTTGCCGCCGACCGGCTTTCAGGTCTCATGCAGCGCATAGGCATGGCTGAAGACGAGCCAATCGAACACGGCATTATCAGCAAGGCCATTGAAAATGCTCAAAGCCGCGTGGAGGATCACAACTTCAGCATTCGTAAAAACATCATCGAATTTGACGATGTTATGAACCAGCAGCGCGAAATAATTTATCGTCAAAGGCGGGAAGCGCTCCAGGGCGACAATCTGAGACCCGAGATTTTGGACATGATAGAGGACTGCATCGACTCCATTGTCCAGAACAACACGGCAGAGAGAACGTACGCGGAAGACTGGAACCTGGATGCGATCAAAAATGAGATGACGCGCATTTTCGGCGTTCAGCCCGATCTTTCCACCGAGACTTTAGGGGATATGAACCCCGAGGAACTGAGGCAATACCTGTTTGACATCGCCGAGAAGCGCTACGAGGAAAGAGAGCAGTCCTTCGGCGAGCCGGTCATGCGCGACATCGAGAATTTTTTTCTCCTGCGAACCGTGGATACCCTCTGGAAAGATCACCTGCTCAATATGGACTACCTCAAAGAGGGCATCGGCCTTCGGGGCTACGGTCAGCAGGACCCGGTCGTGGCCTACAAGCGGGAAGGCCATGAGATGTTCCAGGAGATGATCGAGCGCATAAAGGAAGAAACTCTCGAGCAGCTCTATCATGTCCAGATCCAACGGGAGGAGCAACTCCAGGAGATGAGGGCGGAGCAGGAAGACCAGCCCATGTTTTTCGGTCCCCCGGAAGAGCCCGCCAAACAACAGGCTGTCAGGAAAAATGCAAAGGTTGGCAGAAATGACCCATGTCCCTGCGGAAGCGGAAAAAAGTTCAAGAAATGCCATGGTAAATAGAGGTCCCTTTGAGATTGCCGGATTTGTCGCGGGAGCGGCTCAATCGGGGATGAGATACAAGGGAAGGCCGGACCTGGCGCTGGTTTGCTCTGTTGAACCGGAGGGCTGCCCGGCCGCGGGCGTCTTTACGCGCAACCTGTTTTGCGCTGCCCCCGTGGAACTTTGCAGGCAGAGGCTTCAAGGCGGGAAGGCCAGGGCTATCCTTGCCAATGCCGGAATCGCCAACGCGTGCACGGGCGAAGAGGGAAAAGCGAGGGCGGCTCAAATGGCTCAACTGGCTTCGAAGGCCCTTGGATGTCCCGCCGAGTCGGTGCTTGTGTGTTCGACCGGCGTTATCGGACAGCAGTTGGACGTCGGGCCCGTGGAGCGCTGCATGCCCGAGCTTGCCCGCTCTCTAGGCCCAAAGGGATGGCAGGACGCGGCCAGGGCCATCATGACAACCGATACGGTCGAGAAGATGGCAAGCGTCCAGGTCGAGCTGGAAGAAGGCAAGAAGGTCACAATAGGGGGCATAGCGAAGGGTTCGGGCATGATAGCCCCCGACATGGCTACCCTTCTTGTCCTCGCGGCCACCGACGCGGCCATCTCCCCCGAAGCGCTGAGCTACTGGACGCGCGTGGGGGCCGATGAGTCCTTTAACCGCATAACGGTTGACGGAGATACGAGCACCAACGATTCGCTGTTCGTACTCGCAGGCGGTGCGGCCGCAAACAGGCTGATAACCGATATTAAGAGCCCTGAAAGCCTGGCTTTCGGAAACGCCCTCGCAGCGGTTTTGCGCGATCTGGCGATCCAGATCGTAATGGACGCCGAAGGGGCAACGAAGCTGATCGAAATCGAGGTAAGCGGAGCCTGCGACCACCAAAGCGCAAGGCAGGTCGCCTTTACCATTGCGAATTCCCCTCTGGTAAAGACCGCTTTTTTTGGCGGGGACGCAAACTGGGGAAGAATAGTTGCCGCGGCCGGAAGAGCGGGCACGCCCCTTGACGCCCGGCGGGCAAGCCTTTTTTTCGAAGAGCTTTGTGTATTTCGAAACGGAATTCCGGTTGCCGGAAAACAAGTCGAAGAGGAAGCCTCCCGGATATTCAGCCAAAAACAAATTCGGTTACGCCTCGATCTTGGCGCCGGCACTTCCGCGTTTACGGCCTGGACCTGCGATCTATCCTTTGATTACATCAAGATAAACGCTTCCTACAGGAGCTGATGTTTCGTCCCGTAAAGCGGCTGCTATAAAGCGGGAGCACCTTTTCTCCATCCGGCAGGCCCAGCCTGTCCGGCGCAATATCCTGGAACTTACGGGACGTAACATATGAGGGCGGAGTGGGGAATTTCTCCTGGGATTCCCTACTGGTCTTCAACCTCTTCTACGTGATTTTCCTTTCCCGAATAATGTTAAATATCCTGCCTAAATAAGGCGATGCACTCACTATTAAATCTACGTTAAAGGCCGTATCTTTTCGGTGGGATATACGCCGCGCCTCGCGTGGAGCGGCCACAAATCCCAGGCGGGCTTATTCCGGGCCGGAAAGGGGGACAGACAGGAAGGCTCGGGAAAGAGTGGGATAAGAAAGGTCGGAGAGGAAAATACCGGGAAACCGCGGACACCGGCGCCGCCCTGAGGAACCCGGTTTTACCCGATGCTCGGCCGTTGAACCAAACCTGCAGCTTATTTTGTGCATCTCGTCAGGGCTGAGTTGCGGGCTGGAAAGGAGAGATAGAAAATGAGAAAGGTCCTGGTTGTGGTGATCGCGTGTTCGCTGGTTCTCGTAAGCGGCGCTTTTGTGAGCGCCCAGGCCCAGCCAGGTTGCGGCTGCGGTCTTGACTTAAGCTGGCTTAGTCCCTGCAACTGGCACTTCCCATCGTTCGCCTGCGCGCAGACGGTACCGGCGGCTGTGGAGACCCCGGCCCCGCCCCCGCCCGCCCCGGAGTCCACAAGCTGCTGTAGTCTTGATTTAAGCTGGCTTAGTCCCTGTAACTGGCACTTTCCATCCTTGGCATGCGCCTCAGCAGCAGTACCGGCGGCCGTTGAAACCCCCGCTGCGCCCCCTCCCCCGCCGCAGCCCGCAGCCGGTTGTGGTTGTGGCCTTGACCTTAGCTGGCTAAATCCCTGCAACTGGCACTGGCCAACGGCTTGTTGTCCCAGGTAAAACAGGGGGAAATTCACCCGCAGAGAAAGGGGGCAACCGTTGCCCACGGCAAAAGTCGGGCTTCCTTCCCTGGCAAGGTGGTGGGAAGGAAGCCTTTTAGGATTTTTCCCAAGGAATCGGATTAGCGAAAACCGGCATCGCTCGTATACCGGTATCCGCCCCACTGGATATGTTGGGCTACTATGGCCCTATTACTTAACGTTACATCCTTGAGTACTTCCTCCCGAAAAACCTGGTAGCCGGTGCGGTCGACAATGTAGCCGACATGCTCCTTATCCAGAGTCCGGTCTATATGACGCTCGACATAGCCGTAAGCGTTGCGGATGACTGCAAGAATCGCCTCCTTATCGGCCCATTTGAGGAAGGTTTGGGCTATCCTCGGGTTTTTCCTGCCGGTTCTGCCCATTACGACCAGCCGGTAAGATTTGGACGAAGACCTTCTCATCGCCCCGGTCGGGCATTTGCGGATGCACTCTCCGCACCCGATACAGATGTCCGGGTTTCTTACCACCGAGAAGTCCTTCATCGAGAGGGCTCCGGTCACGGCTTTTGCGCAGTTATCCACACAGGCCCCGCAGCTTATGCAGCGCGACGGGTCGTAGAGGGGCTCAACGGTGCAGATAATGCCAAAATCGTTCATCACGGCTTTTATACAGTCGTTGGGACATCCGGTTACAGCGATCTTGAAATGGAGATTATTGGGATAGACCATCCTTTCGATTTCGCGGGCCAGCCCGGTCGTATCGTCATTGCCAAACGTGCAGACCCGGTTGCCGATGCACGCGCAGATATTGCGGGTGCCCGCGGCAGGATAGCCGCTATCGCCTACCTCAACGCTAAGGCCCAGGGATTCGATCAGGGGCCGGATAAGTTTGTTTATTTCCGGGATCCGCTCAAAGTCAATACCGGGCAGTTCAAAGCCCTGCCGCGTGGTGATATGGGCGGTGCCGTCGCCGTACTGGGAGGCGATCCGGTCGATCAGCGCAAGGAATCGGGTCTCCAGATGTCCGCCCGGAACCCGTATGCGCAGGGCCGTCTTACCTCTTGTCCTGGTTACACGGTAGCCGTTTTTTATCACTTTTCTCGTGTCTACACTCATCAGTCGAGCAGCCTCCTGGCCTCGGAGAATTTGAACACCGGGCCTTCAAGACAGACGTAGGCATCACCGATCTTGCAATGACCGCATTTTCCTATACCGCAACTCATTTTTCGCTCCAGGGACACCCAGATATTGTCCTCGGCAACCTTCAGGAGCAAAAGTTCGGCCGTTACAAACTTGATCATTATGGGCGGGCCAACGACAATGCATTTGCACCGCGCGCGATCGCTCAAATCGAGGTTTTTCAAATAACCGGTAATCAGGCCCCTATTGCCCTCCCAGTTATCGTCAGCCTTGTCCACGGTAAGGGTCGCCACACCGGATTGCACCCAGGCCCGCACCTCGTCTCCATAGAGAATGTCCTCGGGGGTCTTGAAGCCCAAGAGCACCTCGAGGCTTGACACACTATCGCTTCCGGCAAAGGTCTTTATGAGTTTTTTTACCGGGGCAAGCCCCGTACCGCCGGCTATGACTTTAAGATCGGCCCCCGCAAAGTCGCGGTAGTCGAACCCGTTTCCGTAAGGACCCCGGGCGAAAAGAAAATCCCCGGGCCCCAGGGCAAAAAGCGCGTTGGTCAACCGGCCGACTTTTCTAATAGTAACGCAAAGTTTGCCGTCTTCAAAATCGCTTACCGAAATCGGCGCCTCTCCGGCCCCCGGAACCGAAAGCTGGAAAAACTGGCCCGGTTTTACCTCCTTATCCAGAGCTAACACATAAGTGTAATCGATGGATGTTTCGGGGATAACCTCGAGGATTTTAATTTTCTCGGGCAAAAAGGGGTTTTTCATTTCTTTTAGCGCTCCGCGGCAACATCGGACACTTTATTGATGCATCCGGCAAAAGAGATGTATTGCGGACAGACGTCATCGCATCTTCCACATCCCACGCACTGGTGCTTTCCAAACCGGAGGTAATAGTCATAGATTTTATGCATCGTTTTAAACCGCATCCGGTCGCCCTTTTGTTGGCGATACCCATGACCGCCGGCTATATCGGCAAAGCCGTTAACGTGGCATCCGGCCCAGATTCTCCTTCGCTCGCCCATTTGGTTTTCGGCTCCCAGGGAAACGTCCTGCATCGTAAAACAGGAACATGTAATGCAGGACGTGTTGCACCTTCCGCAAGCGATGCAGCGGGCGGAGTATTCTTTCCAGAGTTCGTGCTCAAAAAGATCCGGGGTTATGTCGGCTACCCCGGGCAAGCGCACCTCCTTGGAGTTTTTCTCGATAAAGCGCACCTCGAAGGGCTTTTGAGCCAACCCGGCAAAATAGGGTTCGAACTCGGGGCTTTTTACATCCGCCAGGATTTCATCCCCAAACCGCAAGGCCACATCGAACAGCTCGGTTCTGTTTGCGTTCATGGAGACGCAAAAGCAACTGTCAAAGCCGGTTGTGCACTCGATCAGAAAAAACCGCACCTTGTCTCTTCGCCTTTTATAGTAGAAGTCCTCCAGAGGACCGTTTTTAAGAAAAATGGCGTCGAGCCGGTCTATACCGTTGATATCACACGGTCTGAGGAAAATGGCGGTTTTCTTCCCATCGATTTGAGGCTCAGTGGTATCGCCCTGGCAAAAGCGAAAAAGGGTCTCCCTTACGGGATAGAAAATTTCCTTGGGAGAAAAGTAGCTCTTCCGGTTAAGCTCCAGGTCCCCAAGGCAGCGAACCTCCTTGTAGGTTATTCTGTCCGTATCCGCCAGGGCTCCCCCGTCAACATCCACCGCAGGTCCAAAAACCCGGTATTCTTCCTGTAGCCGAGCCAGGAAACTGTCGAACTGTTCCCTCGACAACTGGTATCCCATTTACGGCCTCCTTCGAGCCTGAATTTATACATTGGCTAACGAGATCGATCTTACACTAATTTAGTTTCCAACGCCTTTGACTTAGGTCAACCCGGGCCGCAAGATCAACCCAATGTCAGGGTAAACGTTGTGCCCTCAGGCCCGGAGCGAAAGGAAAGCCGCCATCCGTGGATGGTTTCGAAGATGAGCTTTGCGGCATAGAGTCCAAGGCCCGTCCCCTCTTTTTTCCCGTGCGTTACATAGGCGGAAAAGATCAGATCGCGAAGCTCTTCGGGGATCGGTTCTCCTCCGTTATGGATCTCGATCACGGGGACTTTATTTTCGCCTTCCCGAAGGCTCATTTCAACCGCATGAAAAGGTTCTTCGGCTTCAATCGCGTTTTTTAAAAGGTTTTCGACGGCACGCTCAAACAACTGCCTGTCGCCCTGAACGGCAATACCCGGATCGGCACGGTCGTCAAAGACAACCTTCACCCCCCTTGCCGCCGCAAACGGCTGCATTTGTTGGGCTTTAAGACCTAAGAGCCCGCTCAGCCCGATCGTCTCATCCTTTCTTTTGTATTCCCCCGTTTCCAAAAGAAGGAGTTCCTTGGTGGAGTCGAGCAGGTCGATGAGCCCCTTGGACTCACTTACGATTATATCGGTATAGGTGGCAGCCCGGGATTTTTCCGCCGTCCCCAGGTCCTTTGCGAGCCTCTGAGCGGCAAGGCAGACGATAACCAGCTTGTTTTTGAGATCGTGGTAGGTGATGCGCTCAAACCTTTCCCGCATCACCTCGTAGCGCTTGCGCAACCCGATATCCCGGACGATGGCGGTAATAAAGAACTGCCCATCGTCTAATTTAACAAGCGAATGGGTGAGTTCAATGGGAAAGATTTCCCCGTTTTTTCGCATTCCCTCGAATTCATGGGGCTCGGAGAGGTAGGAGATGCGTGTGTCGATTGTAGTCAAAAAAGCTTCGTAGCCCTCCCGGTGTCTTTTACGATAGGGCTCGGGTATGATCGCCTCAAGGCCCGCTGCTTCAATCTGCACCTTGTCATAGCCAAACAGGGTCTCGGCCATCTTGTTCCAGATCACGATTTTTTTGTTCCGATCAACCGTAATCAAAGCATCCGAAAGAGAGTCCACTATCTGGTCGAAAACGGGATAGTTCATCGTTTGCTCCAAAGGGGAGTTGTCTTGGAAGGGATTTTCGCACGCGAAGACGCGAAGGCGCGAAAGAAAAGAGAAATTTTCAATAGTTTGACGGAAGTAAGAAACGGGGTGTCACCGAAGGCTCAAAGCCCCCTCCGGTCCTGAGACAATTACCTTTGCCAGTTCCTTTTTCCGCTCCCTTGTCATCTTTACCCGGCACTAAGAAAGAAAACCCGTTTAAATTCCCTTACCATGGGTGAGGACGATCTTTTCAAACATTGTGAGCAGTCCGACAGCAAGGATATATAAGGCCCCGATGGGCAGGTTTTCGTTTGCCGAGGCATCGAAAAACAGGCTCAGGGAAGAATCCAGATCGGCTTCCTTTTTCCAGTAGCTGATGAGCATAGGCAGTTTGGGCAGGGGATGGACCACTACGGAGATATCCGAGTCGAAACTGCCCGGGGACGGCTTTCCATCGAAAATATCCACGATCAGCTCAAAGAGATCGGTGTGTTTATCCACAAGCTCTTTTAGAGGCTTCTCGCACCTTTGGGCAAAAAGCGCGGCCCGGTCGGCACCCTCTTTTAATTCCCTGAAAGGGACCCATTTGCCCACCGGATCGAGGCCGGCGCCGCAGGCGAGGTAGTTCAGCAGGGGAACCTCCACCCAACGGTTATTATGACACTGCGAAGTCATATTGCCGTTTGAATCGATAAAAAAATCCTTGCCAAGACATCTTACGGCCAGCCTGGCGCCATCGAATCGGGCGCCGAGCCGATCGGCCAGAAGAGCCCGATCGGCGTCGGCTATGCGGCTGCGCAAGCCATCCAGTTCCTGCTCGCCCTCGCCTCTAGCGGAGCCATCCGGTTCGCGGCCCTGACTTAGCTTCTCTATTACAGCCGGGTCCAGGTGAGGGCAATCTTTCGGAGTCTTGTCCCCGCGCATGAGTGCCGCGGCAAAAGCCAGGCATGTCAATGCGCCGCATTGCCGGCAGTTGGTCTTAGGCAAAAGCTTATAGATTTCCAAATGATTTAGCGCAGACATATATCTACCTCTTAAAAGCGGCTATCAATATCTGTACTGATCCCTCTTAAAGGGGCCCTGAACGGGCACACCGATGTAGGCGGCCTGTTCGGGTTTAAGCGTAGTAAGTCTTGCTCCAAGTTTTTTGAGATGAAGCCGTGCCACTTCCTCATCGAGTTCCTTGGGCAGGCAGTAGACCCCGATCTCCCGTTTATTGGTCCAAAGATCTATCTGGGCCAGAGTCTGGTTGGTAAAAGAGTTGGACATGACGAAGCTTGGGTGGCCGGTGGCGCAGCCAAGGTTTACGAGGCGGCCTTCCGCAAGGATATAGACGCTGTGGCCGTCGGGAAAAAGATATTTGTCCAGTTGGGGCTTGATGTTGATTTTCTTGACCCCGGGGGTAGTATTGAGCTTGTCGACCTGGATTTCGTTATCGAAGTGGCCGATATTGCAAACGATCGCCTGGTCCTTCATATGGCTCATGTGCTCGGCCGTAATGACGTCCCGGTTGCCCGTAGCCGTGACAAAGATATCGGCCAGAGGCAGCGCGTCTTCGACCGTCATTACTTTGTAGCCTGCCATGAGGGCCTGCAGGGCGCAGATGGGATCGATTTCGGTTATGATCACCTGGGCCTTATGGGCCGAAAGAGCCTGGGCCGACCCCTTGCCGACATCGCCAAAGCCGCATACGACAGCGGTTTTGCCCGCCACCATCACGTCGGTGGCCCGCTTTATACCGTCTACCAAAGACTCCCTGCAGCCGTAGATGTTATCGAATTTGCTCTTGGTAACCGAATCGTTTACGTTTATGGCCGGAACCAGGAGCTTTCCTTCCAGGGCCATCTGGTAGAGGCGATGGACGCCGGTTGTGGTTTCTTCGGAAACGCCCCGCCATTGGCTCACCAAACGGTGCCAAAACCGGGGCTCCTCCTGCAGGGTACGCTTTAATAGAGCGTTTACAATCTGGAGTTCCTTGTTATCAGTGGGTTCGTCAAGCAAAGACGGGTTTTCTTCGGCTTCATAGCCCTTATGGATAATAAGGGTCGCATCTCCCCCATCGTCTACAATCAGATTGGGACCGCCGCCGTCGGGCCAGGTAAGGGCCTTCTTGGTACACCACCAGTATTCTTCCAGATTTTCGCCCTTCCAGGCGAAAACGGGCGTGCCGGTTTGGGCGATCGCCGCGGCCGCGTGGTCCTGGGTCGAGAAGATGTTGCAGGAAGCCCACCTGACATCGGCCCCCAGGGCTTTTAGGGTCTCTATCAAAACGGCGGTCTGAATGGTCATGTGCAGACTTCCGGCAATCCGGGCTCCGGCCAGGGGGCGTGCCGGACCATATTTTTCGCGGGTAGCCATAAGGCCGGGCATCTCGTGTTCGGCCATCTCTATTTCAGAGCGTCCGAAACCGGCAAGGCCCAGGTCCTTGACTTTGAAATCGGCTTTGTTATCCATCTCCACCTTTTTTACTGCATTGGTACTCATTGAATTCTCCTGATCATCGGTTACGCGACTTCTCTTATACCGGCAACCCTTTGCAGCTCCACGGCCTTGTCGGTATTTTCCCACGGAAACCCTGCGCGGCCGAAATGGCCGTAAGCCGCGCTTTGCCGGTAGGACCAGCCGGAGGGGGTTAGAAGCTTTAAGGAGCGGATCAAGGCTGCGGGCCGAAAATCGAAGAGGCCGCTTTTTTCCAGTATCTCCTGCAATTCCTTTTCGCTCACGGTTCCCGTGCCGTATGTATCCACATTTATGCTTACCGGCCTGGCAACCCCGATTGCATAGGCGACCTGGATTTCACATTTTTCGGCAAGACCGGCGGCGACGATATTCTTGGCTGCGTAGCGGGCATAGTAGGCCGCGCTGCGATCGACCTTGGAGGGGTCCTTACCCGAAAACGCTCCGCCACCGTGGCTTCCAACGCCCCCGTAGGTGTCCACTATGATTTTTCGCCCCGTAACGCCGGCATCCGCATAAGGGCCTCCCAGCACAAAGGAACCGGTCGGATTTATAAAAAACTCGGTATCCCTGTCCAGCATTCCCGTGGGGTCAAGGACCTCCCTGGCAACCTCGATCAAGTCCTTGCGAATTTGTTCGAGAGCAACATCGGCGGTCTGGTGGCTAATGACAATGTTTGTTATGCGCCTTGGTTTTCCCTTAACATAGCGCACGGAAACCTGGGATTTGGCATCGGGTCTAAGATAGGCTATCGCCCCGGTCTTGCGGCGCCTCTCCAACTCGAAGAGAAGGCGATGGCTAAAGGCCACGGGCGCGGGCATAAACTCGGGAGTTTCATTTGTGGCATAGCCGAACATCATCCCCTGATCTCCGGCGCCCTGTTCCCGGTAGAGACCCTGGCCGGCGGTAACCCCCTGGCTTATATCGGGCGACTGGCCGTGAACCCGGCTTATATACTCGAAGGAGTCGTGCCAGAATTTGAGCTCCGGCTTATTGTAACCAATATCGCGGACCACCGAACGCGCAATGGCTTCGGTATTAATGGCGTCCCAGCCGCTGCAGGTGATTTCTCCGACATTTACCACAAGATTGTGACCCACCATGGTTTCACAAGCTACCCGGCTCGAAGAATCGACAGCAAGGCACGCATCCAGCACGGCATCGGAAATCTGGTCGCAAATTTTATCCGGATGCCCACTGCCTACCGATTCAGAAGTAAACACGTGGTCTGCATAGATTTTACTCATCTTCCAAGGTCCCCCTGAGGATTGGTTTCAATTATGTTGCAGCTAAGTCCACAATGCGGTCGCCCGCCTGCGTTTGCCGTCTGCCCTGTGGAATCCATGCAGGGTTGGGGCAGCATCGGTTTACATTCATAACGTCGGAAACGGTGGAAAGTACATTTATTCTTTCCCCTGTTCCGACAGCCGTTCATCCATAACATGACCGATAGCATCCAAAAAGAGCGTCACCGTCTCGATCTGAGAGGGCGAAAAGGCGCTCAACCGAGTTACCAGGTCTGTCATATCCTTGCCGTGAAGCTTATCGTGAGCCTCAAAAGCCCTCCATCCCAACTCGGTAAGAGTTAACCTGAATTCCTTATTGTTGGAAGGGGAACGCTTTTTTTGCAGAAAGCCCTTTGCGATCAATCGGGAGACCATCTGGGAGGCTGCGCTCTTGCTTATACCAAAATAGGCGGCGACATCGATGCCCCGCATCCGATCGTTTTCCCCTATGGCCTCAATCGTATGGACCTCAGCGGTTGAGACCACCACATTCAGATCGACCGGGATCGGCATTCGTTCGATGCGCGCATACTTTCCGGCAATCCGCATAACCTGATGTATCGCGGCCTTTATAGATTCTTTCCTGGTTTCCATACACCAAATGGCCAAAGTTTGCAAAAACCGGTCAAAGTCCCCGTTAATTTTTACATAGCCTCTCCAAAAAGAAAAGCTCAGACCGCACAGTGGAGCATGCGGTTACCGAGCAAAGTCCATTCGAAACAAACAGGAGTGGGCAACAGGGCAGTTTTTTTGGTACAGCCGCTTAACCATTTAGTCAAGGATTTTTTTCTTCAGGGAAAGTTTGGGGGCCTGGAGCAAGAAGGCGATCGCCTTGCGCCGGCCAAACAGGGCCGGCGCTGTGGGTGGATATTTTGCATCAGTCGTGAAGGTTTTTTACATACTGATATAACTGCCTGGCTTGCGCATCGGAAATCCTTTCAGGTGGAAACGGGGGCATGGGGGCGCGCGGGTCGCGAAGCCAACCGACAAATTTTGGAAAATTGTCTAATTTATCCGAACCAAGCACGGCTTTCCTGGGCTTAATGGCGTTTCCCCCATACGGATGGCATCCACAGCAGTTCATCCGGTAGACGGTTTCCCCCGCATGATATTGCTGGGGCAGAGGCGGGGTTCTTCCCCCGAAAACAAGGTTGGCGCCGAAATAACCCAGCGCGACTACGGTAAGAAAGCTCAAAACATAGAGGGAGATGAGAACGGGAGACGTCGGTTCCAGCCTTCCTCCGGCAAGTACGGCCGCGCCCAGGAGGAAGAAAAGAAAGACGGCCAGAACGACTTTTACCTTGATGGGAAAAAGCCAAACGCCCGAGTAGAAGTGCAGCCAATCCATCAGCCCGGCGCCGGCCGTAACGATAAGAAAAAAGAAGGCTACGATCACCACGTGGCGTGCGGAAACCGCCAGATGGGCCTTCTTTGACAAAACGGCGGCCAAAGCGAGTACGAGCGCTCCAACCACAAGCCCTATGGGCATATTGACCTGTGTGGGATGGATAGGGTGAGTGTAGCCGATGGCCTCCAACGCATGGTAAAAACCGTCTAACATAATTGCCGCCCCTTTCTAGGAAAAAAGTCCCTACGAAGACCCGCATTAAAAATCCCCATACTTATAAGGGCGGATTGGTCCGTTGACAATGTTTGCCGCTTTTTGTCCCCGGCAATTTCCGCAGGCGCATGGGAGCAACGGTGTAAACACAATTAAACTTCAAATTAACAGAAGGTGCTTCCTAACGGTTGCAGCCTCCACCGATTGAAAAAGGCGGTGACAGGAGCAGTTTACCACTCGAGCGATATTGATTAACATACTGAAATAAACACGTATAAACTATGCCTAAGAGGGTGGGGGTTTCATTTTTCCCAAAAAACGAAGGGGAGAAGCCATGGGAAAGGATCTTAAAATCTCCAGGCGAACCTTATTGGCCGCAACGGGGGGCGCCCTTATAAACATCGGCTTACCCGGTGTTTTCACCCGGTTGTCCAAGGCCGAGCAAAGCGGTCCGGCAGCCGGGGAAAGAGCCGACGGCAGGCCCCGTCTTCCTCCGGGGCAGGTAGCGGTTCAAAGGATCGAGTACATGGGGGGTAAGCCTGGGACGGCAACTGTTGCCAACTGGAGCATGCGGGTCCACGGAGAGGTGGAAAAACCGACGATTTTTTCCTTCCAGGACCTGTTAAGCCTTGCCCAGGTGGACATCACCTGCGACATTCACTGTGTAACGGGCTGGAGCCTACTGGATTCCCAATGGAGCGGCGTTTGTCTGGAGACGATACTGGAGAGGGTAAGGCCTCGGGAAAACGGGGCGTTTGTGATCTTCCAGGCGGCTGCGGGATACACGAGCAATGTGCCCATGGCGGTTGCAAAACAAAAGGACTCGATCCTGGCCCACAGCTTCTATGGTGAGAGACTTCCCAAGGAGTTGGGAGCCCCCGTTCGGGTGGTGATCCCCGATCTATACTTCTACAAAAGCGCCAAGTGGCTGGAGGCGATCAAAGTCGCCTCCGAGGATGAACCGGGCTACTGGGAAAGACGAGGCTACAGCAATTCCGCCGATCCGTGGAAGGAACAACGATACAGTGGAGACCGTTAAAAGCCCGATCGGGCTGCGGATTTAAATATTTTCCCTATGCGCCAAACCCTCCCCTGCCCGAGGTTACCTGCAAACGTCGGTGAGCCTTTTTCTTTTTCCTTCCAACATTTACTAAAATCAGCGATAAAACATAAATTACAAGTCCAATAATTTTTTGAACCGCGCTAAACCACACTATTCGTGGAAATTTCTATGAAGAATGCTGCAAAAATATCGAAAAGCATCTGCAGAGCTTCCTGGCGATATTTTGGGCAAAGAGTTTCCGGTTATGGGCTGGCGGTTATATTTACTTCGCTTTCCGCTCTGCTTCGCCTCTTTTTATCAAGTGCGCTCAGCCGTGCGCCCTACCTTGGTTTTTATCCCGCGGTGGTGTTTTCGGCTGCTTTGGGAGGATTAGGCCCGGGGCTTCTGTCGACCTGCATTTCACTTTTTTTTATTCATTTCGTGTTCGGCCGGCACGCGGCCTACGACGAGGGCGTAGTCACGCGGCAGCTTATCTGGACGATAGCTTCCGTGGGTGTGAGCCTCCTTGCCGGAATGCAGCGCTCGACCCGGGAACGCGAACGCGATCAGGCCAATGCATTGCGCCAGGGAGAAGAGCGGTTTCGCGTCATGGCCAACTCTATTCCCCAACTTGCATGGATTGCCGGACCTGATGGATATATCTACTGGTACAACCAGCGCTGGTACCACTACACGGCAACGACCCCGGAGGAGGTGGCGGGATGGGGCTGGCAAAGCGTTCATGATCCGAAAGTACTGCCCCAGGTTATGGCCCGATGGAAAGAGTCCATCGCCACGGGCAGGCCTTTCGATATGGTCTTTCCTCTGCGGGGAGCTAACGGAGAATACCGGCAATTCCTTACGCGAATCGAGCCTGTAAAGAATTGCGCCGGCAATGTGGTCCAATGGTTTGGGACAAACACCGATATCACCGAGCAAAAACGCCAGGAGGAGGCCCTGGGGCTCACCCAGGCTTCCATCGACGCCGCCGCCGAGATGGTCGGCTGGTTTACCCCTGATGGCAGGGTCCGTTACGCCAATACCGCCGCATGCAAAACGCTCGGCTACTCCCGTGAGGAACTGCTGACGATGACCGCCTTTGATTTCAGTCCGGGCCTGACCTGGGAGCTCTACGAAAAACATTGGCAACAGGTGCGCCGGAAAAAGTCTTTTTCCCTGGAGATCACCCATCGCCGGAAAAACGGCAGCGAGTATCCAGCCGAGGTCTTCGTCAATCATGTCGAATACGGCGACCAGGAATATATCTTCGCCTACGGCCGAGACATCACGGAGAGAAAGCAAGCCGAGGAGGAGCTGCGCAAAATCGGTCAAAGGCTTACAGGCGTTCTGGAAAGCATGCCCGACGCCTTCGTGAGCTTCGATTCCGATTTGCGTTATACCTATGTGAACGCTACCGCGGAATTGATTCAGTCGGTAAGCCGCGAAGAACTTCTTGGCCGCTACGTTCGTTCCGTCTATCCGGATGAGGATTCCTACAAAACCATCAGCCAATACGAGAAGGTGATCCGGGAACAAAAGCCCGTCACCCACACGTCCTATCACGCAGGCTTTGACAGGTGGGTCGAGATCAGGGCTTTTCCCACGCCCGAGGGGATATCGGTATTCTACAAGGACGTTTCGGCTGAGGTAAAGTACGCCGAAGCGCTAAAAAGGAGCGAGGAGCGCTTCCGCACGGCCCAGGAACTCTCCCCCGACGGCTTTCTGATACTGGAACCGATCTGCGGGCCGGAGGGAAATGTCCTTGATTTCATCGTGATCTATGAAAACGAGGCTCTTGCCAAAATAAACGGCGCGGGTCCCCGGGAAGTAGCGGGACGAAAACTCTCCGAGTTGTTTTCAAATCATGTCGAGTCGCCTTTTTACTCGGCTTACAAGCAGGTGGCCGAAACGGGCAAACCTCACGTCTTCGAGGCGGCCTATCCCGAGGGTGGGGGCAAGGAGCCTTCCTGGCTTCGCATCGCCGTGGTGCCGATGGAAGGGGAGATCGCGATCCTGGTCCAGGATCTTAGCGAGCGAAAGAATTACGAAAATGCCCTAAGAGAAAGCGAAGCCAAGCTGCGCGCTATTTTCAGGGCTCTAGGACAAGGCGTGGTTCTTCTAAACGGCCAGGGTGAGGTGGTGGAAATAAACGATGCGCTCGAAAGGATCGACGGTCACACCCTCCAGGAGCTCAAAGGCGCGGGTTCCTATCCGGGCGGGCGGATCGTTCGGCCCGACGGGTCGCTGTTTCCACTCGAAGAGCAGCCTGGAATCGTAGCGCTTCGCACAGGCAAGGCAGCCGATGATGTGGAAATGGGTGTTCCAACAGCCGATGGGAAAATCAGTTGGAGATTGGTCAATGCGCAGCCCGTCTATGATGATCTGGGTAATCTGCTGGGCGCCGTTACTTCTTTTATCGATATTACCGAACGGCGCAGAATGGAGGAGGAACTCAGAAAATCTCGGACCGAACTCGAGTTGCGCGTCGAGGAGCGCACCGCGGAATTAAAGACCTATATGGCAAGACTTGAAGAAAGCAACCTCGCGCTCCAGGACTTTGCCTTCATTGCCGCCCATGACCTCCAGGAGCCTCTGCGAAAAGTCAAAACTTTCGGAGAGATGCTCAAACAAAAGTTCGGCGCACTGCTCGAGGAAAAAGGAAACGATTATCTGGAGCGCATGCTCCTTGCCAACCACCGCATGCAATCGCTTCTTACAGCGCTTTTGGAGTATTCAAGGCTTTCGACCAGAGTCGAGCCTTTCGTGGATGTGGATCTTGGTTCCATCGTTCGGGAAGTGCTAAGCGATCTGGAGGTAAGAATCGAAAGGAGCGGGGCCGTGGTGAATGTGGAAGAACTTCCCGCCATTGAGGCCGATCCAACGCAAATGCGCCAACTTTTCCAAAATCTGATCGGAAACGCACTAAAATTCCATAAGGACGCGGACAAACCGATTCTATCGATTTCCTGCGTCCGCTCGAAAAATTACACCCTCGAAATAGCCTTTGAGGATAACGGCATCGGATTCGAAGAGGAGTTCGCCGAGAGGATATTTGCACCCTTCCACAGGCTCCACGGCAAGAGCAGCCACTATGAAGGAACGGGCATGGGGCTTGCCATCTGCAAAAAGATAGTCGAACACCACGGAGGAAGCATTACGGCACGGAGCGCTCCAGGGCAAGGGGCTACTTTTGTCGTAACGCTTCCCACGAGGCAGTTATAAACCTTTAACCGGATGAGACGAAATGCGGTTAGTTGCTAGCACCCTCACTTTGGTTGGAATACTTTTTGGGATATACCTGACAAGTTTCTACAGCTTCTTTCTCTTCCACAGCCTGAGCGTGTGCCTTAACGTTGCCCTATGCTGCGGCATTTTCGTTATAGCCTGGAATACCAGGAAGGTCCTTCTAAGCCACTATTTGCTCTTTATCGGCATAGGCTACCTCTTCATCGGCGGCCTGGACATCCTGCACCTTCTCAGCCACGAGGGGATGGGAGTTTTCATAGGCTCGGGGCCAAACCTTTCGACCCAGTTCTGGGTTGCGGGCCAGTACGTGGAGGCCTTCTCGCTTCTTACGGCCACAATGTTTCTGGACAGAAAGGTCTCGGCCCGCCTGACTTTTCTTGCGTTTAGTCTTATCACCGCGCTTCTGCTCCTATCCATCTTCTACTGGAAGATCTTTCCGGTTTGTTTCATAGAGGGAGCGGGCTTTACTCCGTTTAAGGTCTTTAGCGAATACCTTATCTGCATCGTGCTTCTGGCCACGATAGTCATTTTGATCAAAAAATCGGACAAATTCGACAAAACCGTTTTGATCCTTCTGGTTTCCTCCGTTGCGGCCACTATGGCCCAGGAGGTCGCATTCACACGATACATGAGTGGTTATGGCCCCTCGAGCGTGATCGGGCACCTGCTAAAGATCGTAGCCTTCTACCTTCTCTACAAAGCGATCGTCGAGACCAGCCTCGTATCGCCGTGGAATCTGCTTTTCGGGGAGTTTCAGCAAAGCGAGGAGCGGCTCCGTCTTTTCATAGAACACGCCCCCGCGGCCCTTGCCATGTTTGACCGCCATATGCGCTACATCAGCTCGAGCCGCAGGTGGCTAAGCGATTTCAACCTCGGGGAGGGCAGCCTGGAAGGATTATCCCACTACGATGTGTTTCCGGAGATAGGGGAGAGATGGAAGCAAATTTACAGGCGGGCCCTTGCCGGGGAAGTGGTGCGTACCGAGCAGGACCGGTTCGTGCGACAGGACGGATCGGTCCAGTGGCTTCGCTGGGAGGTGCGGCCGTGGCAAGACTCCTCTAAGGAGATCGCGGGCGTAGTCATTTTCACCGAAGACATCTCCGAGCGCAAAAAAAACAGTGAGAAGCTGCGGCAAAGCGAGGCGAGATTTCGCTCGCTTTTTGAATTGAGCCTGGACGGTATTTTTGCCGTAGACCGAAACGGCCGTTTTCTAATGGCGAACCAGGCGGCGGAACGTATTTCGGGCTACACGGCCAGGGAGTTGGAAGAGATTAATTTTACAGATCTTTGCGCGCCCGAATTTCGCGCTAAGATCCGTACCGCCTTCAAAAAGGGCCTTCAAGGACATTCCGCGGAAACCGAGGTAACGATAATTCACAAGGACGGCAGCCTGAGGCAGATAATTCTTGCCGGCTCTCCCCTGGTAAGTTCGGCACAGGTGGAGGGGATTTTTTGCACCGCCAAAGACATTACGGAAAAAAAACGCTCAGAGCTGGCCCTTCGGGCAAGCGAGGAAAAACTGCGCAGCATCCTTCAGGCGGCGCCCGTGGGAGTCGGCCTCATCGTGGATCGGGTTATCCTTGAGGCAAACGAGAGGTTATGCTCCATGACCGGCTATGCAAAAGAGGAATTGGCCGGTTCATCGACCCTGATGCTCTATCCCGACAACGGAGAGTTCAGTTGGGTGGGAAATAAGCAGTACGGGCAGATTTCCGAGGAGGGAACCGGCACGGTAGAGACGGTGTGGAGAAAAAAGGACGGCTCGCTTATCCACGTCCTTCTAAGTTCGGCAGCTATCGAGCTCTCAAACCCGGATGCCGGGGTCATCTTTACCGCTCTTGACATAAGCGACCGCAAAACGGCTGAGCAAAAACTAAAAGAAAGCGAGGAGCGCCTGAGGCTTCTTGGAGACAACCTGCCCGAAAGCGCTGTCTATCAGTATACGCACCTGCCCGACGAGCGGATATCTTTTCTCTATGTCAGCGCAGGAATCGAGCGGCTAAACGGTGTAAGCCGCGAAGAGGTGCTTAACGACTCCTCTACGCTCTATCGTCAGATCGTACCCGGCTATCTCGAGCGATTTATAGAAGCCGAAAAGATAAGCGGACGTGAAATGTCCGATTTTGATATGGAACTGCCGATGCGACTACCCGATGGGCAGCTTCGATGGATGAGGCTGCACTCACGCCCGCGCCGAGCCGATGGCGGGCGGACGATCTGGGACGGGGTTCAAACGGATGTGACCGGGCGCAAGCTGATGGAGGAGGAGCTTCGCCGCTCAAGGGACGAATTCGAGTTTCGGGTTCGCGAGCGCACAAAGGAGCTGATCAAACTCACGGAAGAATTGCGCGAGAAGGCCGAGACGATCGATTTGGTCCAAGATGCCATATTTATTCGCGACCAAGAGGGGCGGGTGGTTTTTTGGAGCAAGGGGGCGCGGGAAACTTACGGTTTCACGCGCGAGCAGGCTCTTGGCCAAAAGAGCCATATACTCCTCAAGGCCACATTCCCCCTCCCGATCGAAAAAATCGAAAAACTCGTATTGGAAACAGGCGAGTGGAACGGCGAAATCAGGCACACCAAAGCCAACGGCGAACGGATCGTGGTAGACTCGCGATGGGCTGTGCAAGCCGGAAGAAACGGCGACCCACCCGGCTTTATCGAAGTCAACCGCGACATAACCGCTAAAAAGATCGGCGAAGAGGAATTTCGAAAAGTCGACAGGGCACTAAGGACCCTCAGCGAGTTCAACCAGGCGATGGTGCGCCAGAGCGATGAAACGGAGCTGCTGCAGCAGGCGTGTGAAATTGTGGCCGGCGTCGGGGGGTACCGGCTGGTGTGGGTGGGCTTTGCCGGCCAGGATGAAAACAATACGGTTATCCCTGTTGCGTCCGCTGGCTATGACAACGGCTACCTGCAGCAGGCAAAGATCACCTGGGCCGACGATGAAAGAGGCCAGGGGCAATGCGGAGTTTCCATTCGAAGCGAAAAGATGTCGGTTTCCCAAAATAGCGAATCAAATCCGGCTTTTTCCCCATGGCGTTTTGAGGCGCTAAAAAGGGGCCTGGCCTCCTCGATCTCCCTGCCCCTCATAGTCGATGGAAGCGTTATAGGCGCCCTTACCATCTATGCCTCGGAACCCGATGCCTTCGACCAGGCCGAATCCAACCTGCTAAACGATCTGGCCCAAAACCTCTCCTACGGGATCTCCTCTTTGAGAATGGCCCAACAGCGCAGGAGATCCGAAAGCGAGCTTAGAGTTTACGCCTCAAGGCTTGAGGCAATTAATCTCGAATTGGAGGATTTTGCCTTCATCGCCTCTCACGATCTGCAGGAGCCTTTACGTAAAATTCAGACTTTCTGCGGCATGGCCATGAAAAGGTGTGGTCCCGCAATAGACGACACGGGCAGGCAATATCTTGAACGGGTGACCAATTCGGCGGAACGCATGCGCCAGCTTCTACGCGATTTGCTCGAGTTTTCCAGGGTTACAAACCGGCCCGCGCCATTTAAAAGGGTCGATCTGTGCGAAATCACACGGGCCGCGGCCGATATCTTCGAGCAGACAATCGAGGAAACCGGGTGCGAAATAGAGCTCGAAAACATGCCCAGCATTGAAGCCGATGAAAGTCAGATATTACAATTGTTCCAAAATCTGATAAGTAATGCCTTAAAATACCGAGGCAGTGAAAAACCTCGCATTCGGTTTACCTGCGATCTGGATATGCTGGGGATGTGCGAGATTGTCGTAAAGGATAACGGCATAGGATTCGACCAGAGTTTTGCCGAACGTATTTTCAAACCTTTTCAGAGGCTGCATAAGCGCAGCGCCTATGAGGGCACAGGTATGGGCCTTGCTATTTGCCGAAAAATAGTCGAACGCCACGGCGGGAGCATTACGGCGGAAAGCGAGCCCGCAAAGGGCTCTCGCTTCATAATCCGGCTTCCCGTAAAACGAGCCGGTCTGGAGAATGATTTTGAAGAGCACCAATAAATATGTTTTGATGGCCGACGACGATCAGGAGGACTGTTTGCTTGCCACGGAGGCGCTTTCCGAAAGCGGGGCTCAGGCAAACATATCCTTTGCAGAGGATGGAATCGAGCTGATCGAATACCTTCTCGAGTGCGCCCAATCGAGGGACAAAAGGCTGCCGGACCTTATTCTGCTCGACCTTAACATGCCCCGCAAGGACGGTCGCGAGGCCCTTGCGGAAATAAAAGCCAAACCCGCCCTCAAAGACATACCGATCG
Source organism: Deltaproteobacteria bacterium (assembly GCA_021780695.1). GTDB lineage: Bacteria > Desulfobacterota > Syntrophobacteria > Syntrophobacterales > Syntrophobacteraceae > SbD1. Next base: position 198,196 of record JAJXYD010000040.1, on the reverse strand, counting down.
TTATCTTTACTACCTCGGAGGACGCAAGAGACATCGAACTTACCATGCGGGAGGGAGCCGAGTCCTTTTTGACCAAGCCCGACAGTTTCGAGGAGTGGGTGAATATAATGAAATCCCTCACTGACAAGTGGCTGGGCTGACTTTCGCCGCATTTATGGAGCAGGCGCCGGGAAGCAAAAAACCAAAGAACACATCCAGAAGCTTATACGGAAAGCTCCACGTCACGAAGAAGCCTCCCGGCCGGATGCCAAGCAGGACAATTTATGAACCAGGCGTACAGGAATTTGAAAAAAGCGATTGAAAGGGCCTCCTTTCTAAACGATGCCCTTGGCAAGGCCTGCCTCGAAGCCCCTCAAACGGCCAGACTCATCGGGGAGCTTCACCGCCGGATCGAGATCACCGACTCTTTGATGGTAAGCTGCGCAGTCGCGGCGGCCTGTACCGAGTGCGCGAAAGACACCGGGAGCTGCTGTTTCAGAGAAATGGGCGAAAGCTACGGAGTCATCGAGCTTTTCGCAAACCGGCTCCTTGGGGCGGAACTGCCCCAAAATTACGATTTTCCGGGCAGTTGCTACTTTGTGGGAGAAAGAGGGTGCAGACTGAAGTTCCGGCACTCTTTCTGCCTCAATTATTTTTGCCCGGACCTGCTGGAGAGGCTGGGGGAGAAAACGGTCCTGGCTATTCAGCGGCAGGTGGGAGAACAGCTCCTCGCCGGATGGCAGCTGGAACAGGCCCTGGCAAAACATGTCAACTCGGGCTCCATTCAAGGGCATTTATAACAGCGTGGCAGCGGCAACTGGTTGCAACCAGCCAACCGCCCGGTTTTGCGCCAATCGCGGCGGCCAGATCGCCAAGGGTTCTACCGGGATAGCCTCCAACGCCGGGGGCAAGCTGCCAGCTCCTTAACACAAGGATATCGAAGCCGGGAACAGCGGCTGCGCCCAGTACCTCGTAGAGGTTTCCCAACCGCTTTTTTCCTGTGTGCGTGCATATATCGCCTGGCTCATTGCAGTAGTCGGGGCAAAGGAAGTCGGCAAAGCTTGCGTAAAGGGCGCCGGAGGCGGCCCTCATCGGGTTTGGGACCTTGGAATCGACCTGCTCGGGGACCACGACCTTTCGGACCGCGCCCAAAGGGCCAAGGGCTCGTAACACCCATTCGAACCCCACGTGGACAGGCACTGAGGGAATGATCCACTCCTCATCGCCGGGTTTGGTCCGCCACAGGCTCGAGATGCACTCGTCCACCTCGCCGGAAATCCCCGGCTCCGAGCAGATCCTATCGACCTTGGCTCCGTCCCTGTCGATTACGCAAAACCGCGCACAGGGAAAGCGCTCCTTGAGCCTGCGGGCGGCAAGCCGTCCAAAACGGCCGGCGCCAAGAATGCGTATGCGCCGGGGCGGGAAAATATCAGGGAAAAAATCCGAAGCGCAATTGCGGATATCCGTCATCTTTAGTTTCCATACAGTGTGGTGTATATTATGTAAAATAACCGGCGCCAATTGGATAAGATTATGAGCAATATATTCGAAGCATTCAATAAGATTGCGGAGAAAAAAATCCAGGAAGCCATCGATAACGGCGAATTCGACGATTTACCGGGCAAGGGAAAACCGCTCCAGCTCGAAGTGGACAGCCATCTTCCGGTAGACATCCGCCTTGCGCACAAAATCTTGAAAAACGCCAACTGCCTGCCCCCCGAACTCGAGATACGCAAGGAAATCCTGACCATTGAAGAACTGCTCGAGGGGGAAACGGATACGAAGGAAAAATACAGGCAGATCAAAAGGCTTAACTATTTGATCATGAAGCTCAACATGTCCCGCCAGACCTCGCTTTCGCTGGAGAAAAACCAGGTATATTACGAAAAGCTGGTCGACAAGATGGAAAAAAAGACAAAGGCCCATTGACCCGAGCCCGGGCGTTTGCCTTTTGCGGTCGAACCCCTCTTTGCGGGGCAAAGGTTTTGTCTTTACGCTTTGGTGTAGCCGGGCAGTTGTATGGAGGTGCACGACTGTCCAGGACCGCAATTGCGCGTGGTCGCCGACGGACCGGAACTGGCCGGGGAACCGGAAGACGATCCCATGGCGAAATTTGTTCTGCTGATAATCCTGTCGAGTTCTTCGCTGCCGCACGCGCCGCACTTCATCTCGATTTCCTGACTTCCGGTGAGGATAAATTCTTCAATTTTGCCGCATTTGGCACATCGAAATTCGTAGATTGGCAATTTCATAACCTCGAGTGATTGAGTTGAGAAGACCAAAGGGATTAAATTTTAACAAAAGCAAAGAATCGCTGTCAACCTTCGCTCTAAAGATTATCAGAGGTAATCTCCCGACGCGGTTGTCCTCTACATTCACAGGAGATTTCCGCGGGGGCCGGGGCTAGAACCGGGGCTTTGCCGCCCCGGTTCCAACTCAGGCCTCCTTATCCGAGCTTGCCTGCAAAAAGGCCGCAAGGCTTGCCTCGTCTTCGACGTTGAGCACCTTGACGCTTCGATCGATCCTTCTCATAAGACCGCGCAAGACTTTTTTGGGGCCGACTTCGACAAAACTATCAAAACCGGCGCCAATCAGGCGCTCCATGGATTGGCGCCACAGAACCGAACCGCAGATTTGACGGCTGAGCTTTTCGGGTATATCCGCGCCGCTTGCCGGAATTTGAGCGTCAACGTTATTTACGACCGGAATTTGGGGATTTTTGAAAACACACTGTCCAAGAACCGGCTCGAACTTTTTGCGCGCATGATCCATGCACCGGCTGTGCCAGGGACCGCTAACGTTAAGCTTGACGCATTTTCTTGCCCCGGCCTTCTCGCACATCGACGCCGCACTGTCGACCTCCACTTCCGGCCCGGTGATGATGATCTGCTCGACGCAATTTATATTGGCGATCTCCGCGCCCGAAAGGGTGCAAATCTCTCGTATTTTTTCCTCTTCCAATTCCATTATGGCCGCCATGCCGCCGGGCTCTACGATGGCCGCCTCCTGCATGAATTTTCCCCTGTTAAAGACGAGCTTGAGGGTATCCTCCAGGCTCAGCACCCCGGCCGCATAGAGAGCCGAATATTCTCCGAGGCTGTGTCCGGCGGTCGCGGCCGGGTACAACTCGTGGATGCGCAAAACGGTAAGACAGGCCAGGTTTACCACGGTCATCGCCGGTTGGACGTTTTCGGTGAGCACGAGCACGTCCTCGGGACCCTCAAAACAGAGCTTGGTGATATTCATTTTCAGAATATCATTGGCATTTTCGAATAGTTCCCTCACTTCGGCGTAGTTGTCGTGAAACTCTCGCCCCATTCCTACATATTGGGAGCCCTGACCGGGAAAAAGGAACACCCAGTTGTTCATGCCTAGTCCTTTCAATTGATGCCTGTGGGATCGGGCAAGCTGGAGACGCTACGAAATCCCACTTGAGCTTGCCACGGCTTTAGCTCTCGCTTTTATTAATCTCGGACGTGGAAGTCAAGAGCCGATAAACTTCGCTATGAGAATTTGGCCGGTATTGGAATCGACCTTGACCCTTTGGTCCAATCTCATCCCGACGACCCAGCAGATTTTTTCGCCGTCGCAGAGAAGAGGTACCCCCTGGCGCTCCTGCCTCGGAATTTTGCAGTCGATAAAGAAGTCTTTCAGCTTTTTGGCCCCCTTCATGCCAAGAGGCTGGAAGCGATCTCCGGGCCTTCGAAATCTGAGTTGAAGAGGCCACTTGAGCTTTCCGGCATCCATTATGGCGGCGTCCGGGCCAAGACCGGACAGGGAGCCGTTAGCATCGGCAAAGCCAAGCTCGAACCTGTTGCCCGCGAAAACAAAACTGCCCGCGGCCCCGATAAAAAGCGGCTCCCCGGGCAAGTCCGGGCGCAGGGAGGCATGAGAGCTCATTAAAAGCTTTGCTCCAACAACCGTTGCCTGGATTTGTCCGGGAATTTCGACAGATTTTCCTCCCTTTTTCGAAAGGACAAGACCCATTAGAGATTGGAGATGCACCAATCCCACGCCCGAAAGATCGCCTTTGACAACACTTATGCCAAAGCGAAGGATGCGGCGCAAAAGAGCGGGATGGAGCCCCGAGAGGCGCTCCAAATCAAGCGCGCACCCCCCACCCGACTGCTCCAGGCAAACGTCGTCCCAGAGCTTTTCCATTTGGGACTTCCACCAGGACTCTTCCTCCCGCGCGAGATCGGCGCAGCGCGTTATGGTATTAACAATCCCGGAGTTAAAGGCTTCCCTCAGGAGCGGAAAAACTTTAAGGCGCAGAAAGTTTCTCTGGCAGGAATCAACCAAATTGCTCGAATCGCTTCTATACTCCCTGCCGTTTTCCCCCAGGTATTTCACTATATCGGCCCGGGCGGCAAAAAGGAGCGGCCGAATTATTCGCTCCCGGGTTTCCGGAGACATCGCCTGAATGCCGCCCGGCCCCGTCCCTCTCAAAATCCTTAGAAGCACCTCTTCGGCCTGATCGTCGGCGGTGTGTCCCAGGGCGATCTTATCGACCTTGAGTTCCGCGGCCGTTTTGAAAAAAAAGGAACGGCGCCGCTCTCTTGCGGCCATCTCGATCGAAAGCTTTTCTTTTCGGGCAAAAGCGCTCACATCGGCGTGGGCGCAGACAAAGTCAAGCCCCGCGCGGTGAGCCAGGGAGGCAACGAATTCGAGGTCCTGGTCGGATTCGGCACCCCGCAGACCGTGATCGAAATGGGCAACGGTGATGCGAGAAAGCCCCAAAGCATCTTTCAGGTCGATCAAAACGCTCAGAAGGCAAACCGAATCCGGGCCGCCGGAAACCGCGGCCAGGATGTGGTCACCTTGCCTTATCAGGCGATGCTTTTCGATGAACCGGAATGCCAGTTGCTTAAAAGGCTTGTCTGCCGACTTCATTTCTCCTGACCGGCCGCGGCGGCTGTAATGGAATCGGCGCCAAAGTCCTCATCATCGTCTTTTGCCCCGATTGCTTTGACTTCATCGGAGGGCCCGGGGAGCAACCCGGCGGATTTGCCGAACTTGACCCCGTTTACCAGAAGCTTGCCGGAACTGTTCATGACGGTGTTATCTTCAAGGATCACTAGGCCGAACTTTTCGGCGACCTGTGTTTTGTACTCATATTCCATCGCCGCCTTTCGAAGCTTGTAGTTCATAATAAGCAATATCAACCCCAAGAGGGCTCCCAGAAACAAAACGACGCCAAGCGAGATCAAAAGTATCTCCAGGGATTTTCCACCTATGGTGCCTACAAGCGATATAATGGCGTCGAGCTTGTAGAAAACCCCGGCCGCCACACCCAGAAGCAAAAGAAGGGCCAGGAAGGGAAGCCTTTGCACCCAGGCGACCATAGTGCCAAGTCTTTCTATCCTGCCGCCGCCCGCTGCCGGAACCGCCTGCCACTTGGTTTCGGCTCCTTCCTCGCCCACTTCGGTAAAATATTTGTTGAAACCGACAACTATGGTGCCCGTCAAAAAGGTAATGGCGACGGGCGCAAGAAAGGCAACGAGAAAATAGAGACGCCACGGGAAGGCGGAGTGTCCCTGGCCGCCCCCGCTGCTTACCTGGTAAAGCCAGCAGGTAATGAGAATCCCCAGTTCGACCCAGCAGAGGAAATGAAAATACTTACGGAAGAGGTCTTTACGTTCCACCTCGCTAAAGAGGGCGCCAATTCCACGTAGTTCTTTGGTCTTTTGGTTTGAGCCGTCCATTCTGTTCTCGATTTTCGTATGGAAGTATTTTTTTAACCATCTGAAACGATAACAAATGACTGTTTCCGGGTCAACCGATTACAGGACTCCGGGATTTAGAGGATAAAAGGGCCTCAAAATATTTTTTTTCCTTAAATCCCGCCAGCCTGTAATCCGTTTAAAAAATTTTGCTTCTTGCCCGTGCGGAAACGAAAATAAAAAAAGGGAGATCGCACAAACCAACGGTCCCCCTTCTCAAATGTCTTGCCCAAACGCTACTGTGCCTATTATCTGCGTCCTCCCCGGAAACCGCCAAAGGGCGCGCCGCCGCCAAAGTGGGGTGCCATACCGCCTCCAAAGTGGGGTGCCATACCGCCTCCAAAGTGGGGCGCCATACCGCCGCCAAAACCCGGCCTGCCACCGCCAAAGGCCGGGGCTGCGTTAAAGCGAGGCGCTGCGCTTACCGGGGCACGAAAAGCGCCGGTCCCCCGGTTTCCGGCAAAACCGGGAGCAGTATGACCGAAGTTGGAGCGCCCGATGTTAGGCCCCCTGAAGTTGCCTCTCCCGGCAAAGCCCTTGTTCCTGGCGTTCCCAGCCGCCAGTCCATGCGGAAGTGCGGGGCCCCGTTTTGCGGCAAAGCCGCGGCCCGGTCCAACCCATGGTTTTGCAAGGCCCTTTTGAACAGAGGCCGCGGGAGGTCTGGCGAAGGCCCCCGGACGAGCCCCTGGCCGCAAGACGCCGTTCACCCGACCAAGGCCGGCTACCTGCCGCTTGGCAATGGATTGGAAATTAGCCGTCCTAAAAGTATTGCGGTTAAATCCCGGGTGGAAACCGTTGATGTTTGCGGTTCGATTAACGTTTACATACATGTTCCGGCCACCCCAGTTCCAACGTCCCCAGCCCCAATTCCAGTAAGGACCCACGCCAATGGCGGCCGCAAAACCGAACAGGCCGAAGCTGCCTAGATAGGCTCCCCCGTAAGGAAAGAACGCAAAAGGAGGATAACCCGGCCACCACCAGGTGCCGTAGACATCCCAGGGATTGTAATAAGGAACATAGATAACTTCTGGATTTGCGGGTTGGATCTCTATAGCGTTGCTCGCAACGACAACCCTTTGCTGCGGGGTCGTTTTGAGATTGCCCTGCGCATAAGCCTTCTGCCGCAATACCTGCACCTGGGCCATTACCTCGGATTCCTGGCCCAAGAAGGCCTCGCCCAAATTCGTCGTCCAGTTAAGGTGCTGATTCATCATTGCGAGCACCTTTGGAAAGGGAACGAGCGCCTTTACGCTCAGGTCCCAGTTCATCTTATCCAATGCGGCATTGATCCTGGTCTTGCTCCAACCCCTGTGGGCATTAACCCACCTTTCAGCCTCCACTATCTGGGAGGGGTAAGTCGACGCCAAAAGGATCTGGGCAAGGAGTGAATCCGGATATAACGCCACGGGCGCCAGCATCTGGTCAATCCGAGCCTGACTAAATCCCTGTTTAGCGGCACCGCCCTGCGCGCTTGAAGCAGGCTGCGCGAAGGCTCCAACCGGGAATGCCATTACAACGGAAACAATCCCGATCACTATATCAGTCAGAAATTTTTTCCGGATCATTGAGGCCCTCCTGTGAGCTATGCCTCGCAAAAGCTTTTGGAATAACGCAAATCAATCTATATCTTAAAATAAGCTAATATCGTGCGGGGCAGGATAAAAGGCCTTGGGGGTAAAAAGATCAGGCGGCGAGCAACAAGCAAACAGGCAGCTCCCCAAAGAGCCCGAAGCGGGAGGAAAACCTCGCGAGGCTCCCCTTGAGGCAAACAGGGCAAAAGCTCTCCCTTGAGGACCATTTCGGCTCTTTTGCGTAACGGGCTCGAGTCCATACTGTTTTTGAGGTGTGGAAAAGGAGGCTCTTTTATCATATCGTGAGCGGCAAAGACCACCGGCTGTCCGCACCCGATTGGAATTTAGCCTGCGAACCGGACTTTGCACGTTTAACGGCATTTTTTCTGCGTGACCGGCAGAGTGATCGTAAAGACAGAACCCTTGCCCGGGGCCGATTTAGCTGTAATCGAGCCTCCGTGCCGCTCGACGATGCGCCGGCAGATGGCAAGCCCCATACCCGTACCTTCATAGACGCTCATACCGTGAAGACGTTCGAAAAGCGAGAAGATACGCTCGGCATATATTTCCTCAAAACCTATGCCGTTATCCTCGACAACGATGCGGCGGCATTCACTCTCATCGTCGTCCCCACTGAGGGGCCTGCTGGATATTTTTATAAAGGAGGGTTGTTTCCCATGGAATTTCAAGGCGTTTGCGATGAGATTCTGAAAAAGCCTGCGCATTTGGCCCGGGTCCGCCTCAAGGGTTGGAAGCTCTTCCAGGCTAACCTGCGCTCCGCTTTTTTCAATCTGCCATTCAAGATCAGACAAGACACTGCACACCAACTGCTCAAGATCCACGGGCATAAACATCGCCCCGGCCTCCGCGACCCTCGCATACTCCAAAAGCCCCCCGATCATGTCCTGGAGCCTTTTGGCCGCCCCGCGCATCCTTGCAATATAGTCCATTCCTTCCTGTCCCAGGGCCGAGGCACATTTTTTCTGCAACCGCTCCCCGAAGGCCTGGATTTTTCTAAGAGGCTCGTTAAGATCATGAGAAGCAATGAAAGCGAAGTCTTGCAGTTCCCGGTTGCTGCGCTCCAGTTTTTCGGCATATCCTTTAAGCTTCACCTCGGCTTTTTTCTGCGCGGATATGTCCAGGAACACGATTCGTAATCCCACCGGGGCGCCATGATTTTCAAAGGAGCCGTTTAACTCCAGACGGGCATAAAAAGGGTCTGCGCCCGAACCTTTGAGCCGAATTTCTCCAAAGACGTTTTCTCCCCTCTTTTCGAGCGTTTTCAAAACCAGCCCCGAGTAAACTTCTTGGTCTTCGGGGTAGATGAAGCTCGAGAAACTTTGCCCGATTATTTTGTCTTTTGAAAACCCCAGCATATCCGAGGCCCTAAGATTGGCTGCAAGGATACTCCCTTCCCGGTCAAGCCCCACGTATCCAACCGGGGCAAAATCGTAGAGCTCCCTATATAATTTTTCCGAGTTCCCCAGTTGCCCCCGCGCTTGCAGCACCTCCTCATTTTGAACTTCGCGATCATGGCTTGCGGCCATCCCCCCGGGGCATAGAGCTTGCGGCCCCGTTCCACCGCTATCGGTTTCCAAGACGTGCCGTCCTCTTTTACTTGAGCCTGGCGGCGCAGGGTTATTCATTTTTTGTCTTTCTCTTTTGAAATTTTTCCGCCCCGTGATGGAACATCCGCCTACCGACACTGGGCACAAGGATAATCATCCACGAGTTGGTGCGAAATAGGACGGAAGTGAATCACCGGGTGGGGCAAAAATACTATCGAATCTAACAAAACGATATAACAGGCAAACCTTGAAGAAGGTTTTATCCCTGAGGCAAAAGCGGGCTCTCATGCCGTGGAACTCGTCAACGCAAAGCTCCGCATCCCGCGCGATAGCACCCATGATAAACGCATCGATTCGATTATGCGGTGGAAAAGAAAAACGGCGGCACTTTTGCGATATAATCTTACTGATATCGCAACGTTCCGATTTTTAGGGATATATTTTTTTATTTATAGCGATATTGCCCGGTTATGGCCTGGGGCTGCCGGAAAATAGGTTCTAACGGCTCTTATGCTCCACTTGCGTGGTTATAGTCCACCCCTGCCCGTTGGATACCGCGTGGACATCGCCCTGCAGATCGGTTCTGTATATCGGAATGTTTCGGCTCGCGCAGCGCCTTAGCACGGCGGGCGCGGGGAAATGGAATATGTTGTCATAGCCGCAGCTAAAGATGAGGGCGACCGGGTGGAGGGCGTCGAGAAATTCCTTGCAAGTCGAGTGGCTGCTGCCGTGATGGGCCGCCACAAGAAGGGTTTGCATGTTTGCCCCGAGGTGCGGAATGATCGTTTTTTCCACTCTTGCGTCAATATCGCCCGGCAGGATCACTCGTGTATTCCCAAAAGATATTTCCAAGACCAAGGAGAGCTCGTTTAGATTCTTTGGCGAGCCGTTATCCAAAAAATCCCTGGTCGGGTGGAGAAGCCTCACTGTGGCCGGGCCGATTGTCACGCTTTTAAATAGGGAGGGGAAGGCGCGAAGCGCTATCTTTTGATTCGAGGCTGTTTGGTTTAGGCGGTGCATGATAAGCGTTGCCTCCGTGTCGTTTCCCCCGGTTTGAGCGGTCCAGAACTCGCCCACCCTGAAATGTTCGAGGATGAAGAAAAGTCCGAGCGCGTGGTCCGGATGGTAATGAGACAGGACGACGTAGTCGAGTTTTTTGATGGTTTCGTGCCACAGAAAAGGCGCGAGCACTTGGCTTCCGATATCATAGGAGCCTCCGGGGTACCCTCCCGCGTCAACAAGCATCGTCTGTCCCCCGGAAAACCTTATGAGGGCTGAAGAGCCCTGCCCCACGTCGATAATATCGACTCTAAGAACGCCCGTGCCGGAAGGCCCGCGCAGGTGCGCACCGCTGCCGTTTATGCCAAGGGCCAGGCAAACTGTCACGACGACCGCAATCACCACAGCGGTTTTTATTTTTTTGGGAAAAGGCGTGAGCAAGAAGCCCAGGCAAGCATAAATCACTATAAGCCATGCGGCCGAAAAGCCGCCGGTCCAAAAGAAGCTCCAGGGAAAACCGGCAAACAGCTTAATGACATACAGACAGACCCGGAGCAGGTAATTTAGCGTCCACATGAGCGGCCAGGCCAGGGAGCGGCTCACTGCGAACAGCAGCACGCCAAGAAGCCCGACGGGTAAAACCACAAAGCCCACGTAGGGCAGAAGGAAAATATTGGCGACTATTCCGGCAAGGGAAAATCCGTTGAAGTAGTAAATGATAAGCGGCAGCAAAAGAATATTTATGGCCAAGGAGACCAGAAAGGCGTCTTCTAAACTGCCGAATTATTTTTCCCGCAAGCCTGTCTGGCCCAAGAGCGCGGAATTTGGCCGAGAGTCTTAACCCGTGGAATTTGGGGTATAAAACTATTATGGCAAAAACGCACAGGAAGGTGAACTGAAACGGGATTTGCGTAAGGCAGGCGGGATCGGGGACCAGGATGAAAAGGGCGGCCAGGGCCAGGACGGTAAGGGAATCGACGGCACGGTACCTGAGGGCGGCTACGAAAACGACCGCCAGGGTAAGAACCGATCTCCAGATGGTGGGGGTTCCAAAGCCTGCCAACAGAGCGTAAAAGACGCCTGCGGCGGTCGCGGGCACAAGGGCCAGCCTCTGGTCGCTAACGTAATTTAAAACCGAGGGGTAAAGCAGGCGACTCCCAAGGCGAAAGAGCCAGAAGATGAAAATGCAAACCATCCCAATGTGGAGCCCGGAAACGGAGAGCAGATGATAGAGACCGGTTTGGTGGATTCGGTACTCCCATTTCCTGTCGAGCAGGTGCTTGTATCCAAGAATCATCGCCGCGTAAAAAGCCGCGGGGCCTCGGGCAAGAACGCTTTCGGAAAACAGGAGGTTTTTTTGCCGAAAAAGTTCTATCCGGTCCCTTATCGTGTTAAATAAAGAGCTAAAAGATATCCCTGCCCCATTTTCGATCTTTACCATCAGCTGCTTTTTGCGAAGAAAGCAGCGGCCAAAGAGCCCCTTGCCCGCCTGATAGCCAACATAGTCGAAGCCGCCGGGATTGTTGAAATTGTGGAAACGTTTGAGACTGGCCCGAAAAAGGATTCTCTCGCCCGGGAGCAGGAAGAGCCCGCAGGCGCGATCCTCTGTTGCGGGTAGAGTCAGGAGGATTCCCCCGTGGAGCGGAGTCTCCCCTCTGGGGGTTATCGCTCCCAGAAGTTGGAGCGAAACCCTGATCCTGTCCGGATAGTAGTCGGGGGCGCCGCGCACTTTTGCCGTAAAGCAGGCTGGAGGCCCCTCGAGGAAAGGCTCGAGCTCTTTTGGAAACCTCGGGGCAGAATTTTTGGAAGCCCAGAGGCCGAAGACGAAAAACAGCAAAAGAGCCGATATCAAAAGAACGGGGAAACGTCCTGCACGGTTACCGGGCCAATGGAAACGAGCCGGTTTGGACCACAGAGCCGCCGCCATGGCGGCGATTAGAGCCAGGGAGAAAAAAGCGAGCCGGGAGGTGGGCAGCGGGACAAACTTTCCAAACAGCTGGTCTGCCGATATCCCGAGCATAAAAAAGACGGTAAGCCAGACGAGCGGACGTGAGGGCATCGTGCTCTTCCGAATCCAAGACCGGGAGAAGCTCGATTATGTTTCATCCGCATCTTTTTCACAACGGTTTTCTTGAGTGCGAAATATTTCGAGGGATAAAACGCAAGGGCGTTTTATCCGGTGATCCTGAAGGCTTAAAGCCGCGACTCAAGGCAAGTCGCGGCGAGCCTTCCCATTTTTTAGAGCGCTTCAGGCGGAGCCGATCTTTTAGCGCCTGCTTTAAAGCCTCCCGAACGGCTACCGGGCTTTGGGGCTGCCCCACGGCGCCTGGAGCCGGCAAAAGGCGGCTTTCGATTCTTTTGAAAGGGTGCCTGGGAACCCGTTTTGGATTTTTTTGTGCCCGCCAGGGGGCGAGTAGGTTCCAAACCGGGCAGAACGTGAACATTTAGGTTTTGGCCTATGTAGCGCTCGATTAGCTCGAGGTAGCGAAAATCAGCCTGGGAAACAAGTGAGATGGCAACTCCGGAGGCAGAGGCCCGTCCGGTTCGCCCGATTCGGTTGACATAATCTTCGGCCGATCTGGGCAGGTCGAAATTTATAACATGGCTTATCCCGGTTATGTCAATTCCACGAGCCGCCACGTCGGTAGCCACCAGGATTTTTATCTTGCCCCGTCTCATATTTTCCATTGTTCTATTGCGGATGGTCTGGGTCATATCGCCATGCAAAGCGGCAACCCCGAAACCTTCGCCTCTGAGCTCCCGGGCGAGGCTGTCGGCATCCTTTTTCGTGGCCGAAAAGACTATGGCCCGGCTTAAAGCCTCATCCGAACACAACCGCCTTAAGATCTTCGCCTTATGCTGGTAGTTGTCGGCGACATGGAGGCGCTGCTCGATTTTATCGTGGGTAATTTTACCATTTTTGGCCAATTCCACACGATCGGGATTTTTCATGAATTTTTCCGAAAACTTGATTGCCGCCTGATTCATCGTCGCGGCGAAAAGAAGCGTCTGGCATTCTTCGGGCATGGCCTCGGAAACAAATTCCACATCGTCTATAAATCCCATATCCAGCATGCGATCGGCTTCATCGAGGATGAAGAGCTCGACGTTTGTTAAATTTATGCGGCCTCGCCAAATATGGTCGATCAACCTGCCGGGGGTTGCTATGATCATTTCCGGCGACTGGGATAGAGCCCTTATCTGGTCGCCAAAGGGCATGCCCCCATAGATGGCGACGCTGTGCACCTTCAGGTATTTACCATACCTGGAGGTCGCCCTGGCAATTTGCTCGGCAAGTTCGCGCGTGGGCGTAAGGACCAGTACCCTCAGGCCTTTTTTTTGGGCTGGAGCACTCGAGATCTTTTGAAGGGCGGGCAGAACGAAGGCCGCCGTTTTCCCCGTCCCGGTATTTGCCGATGCAATCAGGTCCCTGCCCGAAAGCGCCTTAGGAATTGCTTCCTTCTGGATGGGAGTTGGGGCATCATGGCCGCATTTGGTTAACGCTTTCAGGATTGAGGGGGCAAGTTGCAGTGTTTCAAATGACATAAAATTGGCATTCCTTAATAATTACAGGTAAATGGAATCCGAACCACGGGGGCCGGACGAAGAGCAGACCTAAAGCTGCGGTTGGGGCTGCAACCTTCTGCAAAAATTCGATTGACCCAATAGCGGCGCGTAAATTAATTCGCAGCGGAAAACGCCTTCGTGTGTGGTCGGCACAAAAACATCGTCGCCAACCGATATGCTATGCAACAAATAATGTGCGGAGTGCAAGGAGGTCAGTGATCGATGGTGGGGTTTAAAGAAGCTCTTAGCGGAAAACCGGTTTTCCCGGTTTAGCGGGCGTCAAAAACCCATTCAGCCACTTATTATAGAGATTGAATCGGGAATAGCAAGCTTTTAAAAGGAATTTTGAAAGAAATTATGATGCGTTCCGGACCTAAGCAGCGGTTATGAAATGATTTTATAATTTTTTTTGAGTAAAGAAGCTTTAGTGTTGCAGTGCGCCGCCCTTTAGGATATTTAACAATGTCCGGCAGGAGATGATGTCATCTCCGCCCAGAGATTGTTTTTTAATTGACAAGGCTGTGGGGGATCGGTAATATCCAGCTCTTTAGCTAATTTTCCCCATCGGAGTGTTCAGCGATGAAAACTGAAAGCGCCAAGTTCGAACCGGAAAAGCGCAAATGGATAGTGGTCGATGCCGAAAATCTGGCACTGGGCAGGCTCGCAAGTCAGATTGCAATGCGCATCCGTGGCAAGCACCTGACGACCTTCACCCCCCACGTGGACCTTGGCGACTTCGTCGTTGTGGTAAATGCCGCAAAAGTAAAGCTTACCGGCAATAAGTGGGACAAAAAGACCTATTATCACTACAGCGGCTACATGGGTGGAATGAAAGAAACCTCTGCCCGTAAGCTCAGCGAGCGGAGCCCTGAGCGTATGATACGCCTTGCGGTCTGGGGGATGCTGCCAAAAAATCGGTTGGGGCGCCAGCTCATAAAGAAGCTCAAGGTCTACACCGGTCCCGATCATCCTCACGGGGCTCAACAGCCCGAGGTTTTCAAACCCATCGTGAAATATAGCAGCTAGGAGCTTTTTAAATGGCCGAACAACGGTTTTATGCCACAGGAAAAAGAAAGACCTCGATAGCGCGGGTTTGGCTTCAATCCGGCACGGGTGTCATTGTGATAAACAAAAAGCCCTCCGATGAGTATCTGGATAGAGAAACGAGCAAGATGGTGATTGCTCAGCCTCTTTCTCTTACAGGCACTCTGGGCAAGCTCGACATCTCGGTCAATGTGATGGGTGGCGGGATTTCCGGCCAGGCCGGAGCGATTCGCCACGGCATTTCCAAGGCATTGCTCGAAATAAACCCCGAATACCGGGAAGTATTGAAGCGAGCCGGTTTCCTTACCCGCGACTCCCGAGTCAAGGAACGCAAAAAGTATGGCCGCAAGAGCGCCAGGGCGCGGTTCCAGTATTCGAAGCGTTAGTAAGCGCAGCCGATAGCGGGTTGTTAACGTTAAAAAAGCGTTTGCGGTTTGCCGACAGCTGGTTTGCCGGTTACCAATCGATAGTTGGGCGCTGCACTTATGTGCACGCGCCTTTACTTTTTTTTCGAGGGACATCGCTATGATGAAGGTCGCCATCGCCGGAGCTTCGGGCTACACTGGATTCGAGCTGTTGCGCATTCTCCGCGCCCACCCGTCGGTAAGTGTGACAACGATTACATCGAGGCAGCAAAAAGGCGTGCGCCTCGACGACTTCTATCCGGCTTTCAAGCACCACTACGACCTGGTGTTCGAAGACACCGACCCCGAGAAGCTCGCGGACCAATCCGAGCTGGTCTTTACGGCCATGCCGCACCAGGCTTCGATGGAAATAATTCCGGCCCTTCTTGCCCGAGGGGTAAAGGTTGTCGATTTGAGCGCCGATTACCGGCTAAGAGACCCCGAGGTCTACCGGCAGTGGTATACGGAGCACAAGACCCCGGAGCTTCTGGGCGAAGCCGTCTACGGGCTGCCCGAACTCTACAGGGAAAAAATCCGCAAGGCCCGTCTTGTGGCCAATCCCGGCTGTTACCCGACCAGCGTTATTCTCGCCGTTGCTCCCCTTCTTCGGCGCGGCCTCATCGATGCGGCAACGATAATAGCCGATTCCAAATCGGGAGTATCCGGAGCGGGTAGAACCGTCTCGCTTGGAACCCATTACTGCGAGGTAAACGATGGGTTTAAGGCATACAAGGTGGGCGAACACCGCCATACGCCCGAAATCGAGCAGGAACTGAGCGTTCTGGCCGGCTCAAACGTCACCATCAGCTTTACCCCGCACCTTGTCCCGATGACAAGAGGGATTCTGAGCACGGTTTATTCCAATTTGAGGCCCGGAGTGCAAAAATCCGATATAGACAAGGCTTTTGAGGATTTTTACCACGATGAGCATTTTGTGCGCCTCGGCGCGGATAATCTTCCGGTAACTCTTCATGTGAGGGGTAGCAATTTCTGCGATCTGGGCTGGAAAGTCGATCCGCGCACCAACCGGTGCATAGTAATTTCGGCAATCGACAATCTTACCCGGGGCGCCTCCGGACAGGCCGTCTGCAATATGAACCTGATGAGCGGACTGCCCGAGCACAGCGGACTAAAAGAAGCCCCATGGCAGCCCTAGAAGATGGGAGGGGCGCTGTAATCTACCCCGAGCGCAATATAAAGCTCGTGGTCGAATACGACGGAGGCGGCTACCACGGATGGCAGCGCCAGGCCGGTTCCCTTACCATCCAGGAAGTGATCGAGTCGCGCCTTGGGATCATGCTGGGCCAAAGGGTCTCCATCAACGCATCGGGCAGAACCGATGCGGGAGTTCACGCCAAAGGGCAGGTTATAAATTTTCGGGTGCGCTCGCGCCTTAGCGCGGAGCAAATCCAGAAGGGGCTAAACAGCCTTCTTCCCGACGATATTGCGGTTATCGCGGCACAGGAGGCGCCAAGATCTTTTCATGCGCGTTTTTCAGCTGTAAGCAAGGTCTATGAGTACCACATTCTTAACCGCCAGGCGCCATCGGCACTTTTGCGCAAATACATCTGGCATGTGCGAACCCCTCTTGCGATCGACCCGATGAGGGAGTGCCTGAAAATAATATGCGGTGAGAACGACTTTTCGGCCTTTATGGCCTCGGGTTCCCCGGTTTCATCGACCTCACGCACCATGCTGAGGGCCGAACTGGAACATATGGGACCCCAGAGGTTGAAGTTTACTTTCGAAGCCGACGGTTTTTTGCGGCATATGGTACGGAATCTGACGGGCACGCTCGTCGAGGTAGGCAAGGGAAAGAAGACGACAGAGGATTTCAAGCGAGTTTTAAAAAGCGGTGATCGCAGGCAGGCAGGCATTACCGCTCCGGGTCGTGGTCTTTATCTTGTCTGGGTCAACTATGGACAAAACGGTGGACTATCCAGCGGAGACAATCGAGATGAAGTTATCTGCAATGATCGGCAGGATAAAACCTTCTGCCACCCTGGCGATTAACGCCAAGGCAAACGAACTCAAAAAAAGCGGCGTAAAGATTATCAATTTCGGTGTTGGCGAGCCGGACTTCGATACTCCTAAAAATATTGGAAACGCGGGTATTGAAAGCATCGGCAAAGGCCGGACCCGCTATACGGCGGTTGGCGGAATAAACGAGTTAAAAGACGCGATATGCGCCACTATAAAGGCCGATTACGGCATTTCCTACGGACGGGAAAACGTTTTGGTTTCAAACGGCGGCAAACACGCCCTCTATAACCTTTTTATGACCCTGCTCGACCCCGGCGACGAGGTGATAGTGCCCTCGCCCTACTGGGTGAGCTATCCGGACATGGTAAATCTTGCAAACGCCAAACCGGTCGTGGTCACCTGCCCGGAAAAAGACGGCTTCATACTGCGTCCGGAAAATCTCGAGAAGGCCATAACCCCAAAAACCCGTCTTCTCATACTAAACAGCCCCTCCAACCCGACGGGCAAGTACTACGGCCAGAAGGAACTGGAGGCGATCGCCCAGGTTCTTTTGCGCCACGAAAATGTTTTGGTCGTAAGCGATGATATCTACTACCGGATTCTTTTTGGCGGCCGCAAATGGGTAAGCCTGGGAATGGTGGAGGAACGTCTCCGCGATCGGATCTTTATTGTCAACGGGGTAAGTAAAAGCTATTGCATGACCGGATGGCGGATCGGGTACCTGTTAGGCGACAAGACCGTCATAAAGGCTGCCACGGACTTCCAGAGCCAGGTAACGAGCAACGCCTGCTCCATTTCACAGTGGGCAAGCGTGGAGGCGCTGGCCGGAGATCAGAAGGCGGCCATGGAAATGGCCAAGGTCTTTGAGGCGCGGTGCGCCCGGGTACTGGAGCTCCTCTCCGGAATGGAGAAGGTAACCTGCGCAGCCCCTGATGGAGCTTTTTACGTCTTCCCCAATTTTAGCGCCTACTACGGGAAAAAATTCGGAACCCGCACTATAAAAGGCTCCCTCGATCTCGCCGATTTTTTGATGGAAGAGGCCCACGTGGCGGTGGTCCCCGGCGAGGCCTTCGGCGAGGACGACTGCATCCGGTTTTCCTATGCTCTTTCAGACGCGGAAATCGAGCAGGGCTTCGATGCGGTAAAAAAGGCGCTTGCAAAATTGAGCTAGAACAGCTCGGTTAAACCGGCAGCGCGGGGGGCCGGGCTTAAAGAAGCCTCCCGCGCTGCGTCTCAATCCTGGACGGGCATGACTGACCGGCAAAGGTCCGCCCCTCCACAGCGGGCTGACTTCCCGATGAATACGCGTTGCGAAGTGCAGACCCCGGCAGGAACGGTCCCCAAACGACGTGGAACAAAGCAAACCGCTTCAAATTACTCCACCCGGTTCGACACTTCCAAAGTGTTTTCTTCTTATCCTGCTCTGCCTCGTTTTCTATATCCCGGGGCTTTTTGCCCTTCCCCCCGTTGACCGGGATGAAGCCAGGTTCGCCCAGGCCTCAAAACAGATGGTCCAAAGCCGCGATTTCGTAAGGATAAATTTCCAGAATACCGAACGAAATAAAAAACCGATCGGGATCTACTGGCTGCAATCGGCGGCGGCGGAAATTGCGGGGCGGGCCGCGGAGCGAAAAATCTGGCCCTACCGCATCCCATCGCTTCTGGGCGCTATTTTTTCCGTTCTTCTAACCTTTGCCCTTGGAAAGAAGCTTTTTGGAGAACCCAGCGGTTTTCTGGGGGCAATTCTTTGCTCCGCTTCGATACTTCTGGTAGTAGAAGCCCACCTTGCGACAACCGACGCGGTTCTGCTGGCAACGATCCTGGCATCCCAATACGCTCTTGCCGGTTTCTATCTTCAAGGTGAGGGGGAAAAACCCGCAGGCATGGGACTTTTTTTAACCTTCTGGATCGCCCAGGCAGCGGGAATCCTTGTAAAGGGGCCGGTAGCGCCCATGATCGGGCTGCTGACGATCGGCTGCCTTTGCCTGGTCGACAGGGACATCGGGTGGCTAAAGGGGCTTAAGCCTCTTTACGGCCTGGCCGTAACGGCGCTTCTGGTAAGCCCGTGGATGATCGCCATAGGCATTGCGACCAAGGGGGCTTTTTACCGCCAGGCCGTAATGGGCGATTTTCTCTCCAAGGTAGCTTCCGGCCAGGAATCCCACGGATTTCCACCCGGCTTCTACCTGCTCCTTTTGCCCCTCACCCTCTGGCCTGCCTCGCCGCTTGCCGGAGCGGCCCTCTACCGGGCATGGAAGCGTAAATCGACTTTGGCCGTACGCTTTTGCCTCGCCTGGCTAATACCTGCCTGGGTTGTCTTCGAGCTGGTTCCAACCAAGCTGCCTCACTACGTATTACCCCTCTATCCCGCCCTGTGTCTTCTTATCGCCCACACCCTGATTTCGGGCCGGGACGGCGAGGCCGAAGAACTTGACACCACACTCGTTAGAACCGGCTATCTTTTATGCCAACTCGTGCTCGTCTTTCTTGGCGCAGGCTGTCTTTTAGCGCCATGGTTTCTGGAACACAGGTTCGAGCCCCTGGGCCTTGCAGCGGCTGTTGGGGCCATTCTCGGCGCGCTTTTTTCTTCCCGAGACTTCCTCGGGCGCCGCTATCTGAGAGCTACCGCGGCGTCTGTTGGGGCAACCGCTATCGTATTGGCGATCGGCCTCCAGTGGGTACTGCCCGGGATGAACTCGCTCTGGCTTAGCAGAAGCGTAAGGGATGCGGCCACTGAGATCGGAGGCAAAAACGTCAGGCTCTGTTCGGTTGGCTACGACGAACCCAGCCTGGTTTTCCTGCTGGGGACAAAGACTCTTTTAACCTCGGGGAAAGGGGCGGCTCAATTTTTGCGCAAAAACCCCGGCGCGCTCGCCCTGGTGGCCGGCAAACAGGCCGGGAGCTTTCTTAGTCAAGCCCGGCGTCTAAATCTTCACATAAAGCAGGTGGGGGCCTTTTCAGGCCTCAATTATTCCAAGGGCAGGCAAATGCTTCTGGAGTTGTATGCCAACAGGTAACAGGCACGGGAAAAGCGGGGACAAAGGGCCGCTATTCACTATTCACTAATCACGGCCCGGGGGGTATGATCCCACCGTTAAACATTTGCTCCTTATGCGCTTACAAGGGGGTCCAATGATAATCGGTCTGGACGTTGGCGGCACACACACCGATGGAGTGCTTATCGGAGACGGCGCCATTTTAGCCCAGGTAAAAGTGGCAACCGATACCGGCAATCTTTTCGATTGCGTTTGGGCCTGTCTGGACAAGCTTACAGCAAACGTGGAACCCGGAGCTATCTCGCGCGCGGTTCTTAGCACAACCCTTACGACCAACGCCATTGCCGAGGGAAAGCTTGAAAAAATCGGCGTGGTCGTATCGGCCGGACCCGGTATTGACCCGGCGAACTTTCAGATCGGCAGCCACTATTACTGCGTATCGGGCTCGATCGATCATCGGGGCCGTGAGGTCCAGCCTCTGCGGGCAGGGGAAATAGAAGAAATCGCGGACATATTTCTTGCCCAAAATATCCGCCGGGCCGCCGTAATATCGAAGTTTTCGGTACGAAATCCCAAACACGAACTTGAGATGGCGCGCATCTTAAGCCGTGCGTGCGATATCGTGGTAGCGGGCCACAGTCTTTCGGCGACCCTGAATTTTCCCCGCAGGATCGTCACCGCATGGCTAAACGCGGCGGTGCATCCGATCCACAAGCTGTTTTTCGAAGCCGTAAAACAGTCGCTTAAGAGCAAGGGGTTTGAAATTCCCATCTACGTGCTAAAAGCCGACGGTGGGACGATGAGCTTTGAAGCCTCCATCAATGCGCCGGAGCAGACGATTTTTTCGGGTCCTGCGGCAAGCGTGCTGGGCGCCCTGCCCTTTGCCTCCAGACAAGGCGACACGCTTGTGCTCGATGTTGGCGGCACGACAACCGATATAGCGGTATTTGCCCACGGAACCCCGCTGCTCGAACCGCTTGGAGGCGAGGTCTCCGGGCGAAAAACCCTTATAAGGGCCCTTAAAACCAGCTCCATTGCCCTTGGGGGCGACAGCTGCGTGGAGGTAGTCGATGGAGATCTCAGGATCGGTCCCTGCCGCTTTGGATCGGCGCTGGCTTACGGGGGCTCGCATCCGACCCCTACCGACGCTCTTTTTGTCCTGGGAAAGGCACACAGCGGAGACGTGGATGCGGCACGCCGGGGCTTAGGCCTGGTTTCCGACCGGCTCGAAACCGGTTTGGAGGAAACCGCGCGCCTTGTCCTGGCTCTTTCGTGCAGAAAGATCCTGCGCGCGGCCCGCGAGATGATTGAAGAGATAAACGGCAAACCGGTCTATACGGTGAAGGAGCTTTTGGGCGGCTACAAGGTCAACCCCACCGAAATACTGGTCCTGGGTGGGCCCGCGCCTTATTTGGCTCCCCTCATCGAAGAGGCCTCGGGGATTGCGACCTGCGCCGTTCCTCAGTGGCATGTAACCAATGCCATTGGGGCCGCAATGGCCAAGAACACCTCCGAGGTCACCCTTTTCGCCGATACCGAAAGGGGCCTTGCCCTGGCGCCCGAAGAGGAATTTAGCCGCCCGATTGCAAAGGACTTCGACAGGAAGGCCGCTCTCCGTCTTGCCTGCGAACTGCTTCACGCCAAATGTTTGAAGGCGGGCGCTTCCTCGGAATGCGAGAACGATCTCGAGGTAGTCGAAGACAGTCAGTTCAACATGGTAAGAGATTTTTGCACGGTTGGCCGAAATATTCGCGTGCGGGTCCAAACGAGGCCCGGTCTGATCGAGGAATGCCGCTATCTGAGCCAATCGTTTTTTAACTGCTGCGTACTGCCTGAATGTATTTAGCGAATAGCGACCCGTAATTGGTGCATGGTCTCCTTAGATAAATCCACTCACCGCTCACAGGCCGCCAATCGCTGAGGTTATGAGCAATATGCTTTCATCGAGAAATAAAATCGGCCTGGTATTTTTCCCCGCCTTCGATTGGGCCATCGATGCAACACACCCCGAGCGCGAGGAGCGCCTTCTCTACACGCAGGACCAGGTGTTCGAGGAAGGGCTCCTGGACATCGAGGGCATTGTTGAATTCAAGCCCGATATCGCGACTGTACGCGATATTCAACGCGTGCACTTCTGCGTTCCGGACGAACTTGGCGTTACCACCCAGTCGCACCTCATAAGTGCGGGCGGAGCCAAGAAAATCGGCTCCGAGGTCTGCGAGCGCAACATCGCGCGCGGGTTCGCCCTCGTTCGCCCCCCCGGCCATCACGCAATGCGGGTGGTGCACGGTGCGCGGGGCTTCTGCAATG
This sequence comes from Deltaproteobacteria bacterium, assembly GCA_021780695.1. Taxonomy (GTDB): domain Bacteria; phylum Desulfobacterota; class Syntrophobacteria; order Syntrophobacterales; family Syntrophobacteraceae; genus SbD1. The sequence continues at coordinate 176,052 of JAJXYD010000040.1, read as the reverse complement.
TAAATATCGAAGCAATTATGATCGAATACCTGCGGCACGCCTACGGCGTCGACCGCGTGGCGATAGTGGATACGGACTGCCATCACGGCGACGGCACCCAGGACATCTACTGGCACGATCCCGACACCCTTTTTATATCCGTGCACCAGGACGGGCGAACACTCTATCCCGGAACGGGTTTTACCTCCGAATACGGCGGCCCCAACGCGGCAGGCACGACGATCAATTTACCTCTGCCTCCCCGCACCTCCGAGGAGGGCTTTCTTTACGTGCTCGAAAACGCTATACTGCCCATTCTTGATGAGTTCAAACCCGAGTTGATAATAAATTCGGCCGGCCAGGACAATCATTATTCCGACCCGATAACGGATATGAATTTTTCGGCCCACGGCTATGCGGAACTGACCAGCCGCCTAAAGCCTCACATAGCCGTGCTCGAAGGGGGCTATTCCATTGAGAGCGCCCTGCCCTATATGAACGTGGGGATCATTCTGGCCCTTGCAGGGCTCGATTACAGCCAAATTGGCGAACCCGACTACAACCCCGAACAACTCAGGCAGGGACCCGAGATAACGCGAAGAATCGAAAAAGTAGTGGAGGAATCTCTAAGCATTTGGAAGCAGGGCCCGCAAATCCGGCAAAATAACCGCCACCAGGGGAAATTCTTTAGCCGGGAACGCCACATCTTCTACGATACCGACCGCATAATCGAGACCCAAAGAGAAAGTGTCCGGGCTTGTCCCGACTGTGGGGGACTGCTCGTTATAGACTCAAGGGCCGACAGGGGCAGTAGAATTCTTGCGGTCCATATTCCGCGCAAGGCCTGCGCGAAATGCCGCGAAGCGGGCTACCAGACATTTGATTCGACCGGCATGGAAGGCTTTGACCGGATTTTTATCCAGGACCGAACCACGGACGAATATTTTTTCAGAAAATGAAACCGCTTTTCATAAAAAATTTTACACTCGAACAGCTCGAAGCATGGGTAGCCTCCCAGGGGGAAAAGCCCTTCAGGGCCCGCCAGCTCTATAAGCACCTCTATGCGAGAAATATCTCGAACTGGAGCCAATGCACGGACTTGAGCCGGTCTTTTTGCGCCAGGCTCCAATCTCAGACCTCCCTCCACGCGCTTACGGTTGCCCGAATCGATGAGGCGCGCGATGGAACCCGCAAGTATCTGTTCGGGCTCCATGACGGCAATTTCATCGAATCGGTGCTCATTTCCGATCCGCCCCGGTGCACCCTTTGTGTATCCAGCCAGGCCGGGTGCGCCTTGGGGTGTAAATTCTGCATGACCGGAAGCAGGGGGCTAAAACGCAACCTCGAGACTGCCGAGATAGTCGATCAGGTGTGCATGAGCCTTCGGGACGAAAAATTGGGGCCAAAGATAAACAGCCTCGTTTTCATGGGAATGGGGGAGCCTCTTGCCAATTATGACGAGGTCCTGCGCGCGCTAACGATTATAACGGACCCCAACGGGCTTATGTTTTCCCACCGCCGTGTAACTGTTTCGACCGCGGGGCTTGTCCCCCAGATGCTCCGCCTTGGAGCCACAACGCCGGTAAACCTTGCAATAAGCATCCATGCGCCAAACGACGCGCTGCGAGACGAACTGATGCCCATAAACAGGAAGTACCCGCTTGGCGAGCTCATGGGGGCATGCCGCAAGTATCCGCTTCAGACAAGAAAGCGCATCACGTTCGAATACATTTTACTGGAGGGCGTAAACGACTCGACGGCCCAGGCAAGGGAGCTGGTTAAGCTTTTGCGGGGGGTTCGCGCAAAGATTAATCTCATCGCCTTCAACCCGCACCCCGGCACGCTCTACCGGCCTCCGTCACAGGAAAAAATCCTGGCCTTCCAAGATGTCTTGCGAAATGCGAATCTTACTGCGATAATCCGTAAAAGCCGTGGCAGTGAAATAAGCGCCGCTTGCGGCCAGCTGGCGGGACAAAAGCAATTGATCCCAGAGGACTGGAGTCGCGTTCCGTAGGTTCGCATCTATTGTTGATCAAGTCGGCAGGCACAAAAGAAGCCCGGCCGCCCCCCACATTGTCGGGACGACTGGATTATCAGAAAACACAAGGGACGTAACAGCCAGCCACTACACACCGAGGTGATGACATTGACGATAGGGCCTGATTTTAGTAAACAAAACGGATTAATTCCGGTTATCGTTCAGAGTTTCGAGACCGGAAGGGTTCTTATGCTCGCGTATATGAACGAAATAGCTTGGGAAAAGACTGTGGAGACCGGCAAGGCCCACTACTGGAGCAGGTCGAGGCGCAAGCTCTGGATGAAGGGCGAAGAGTCGGGAAATGTCCAGTTGGTGCGAGAAATCTCTATCGACTGCGATGAGGACACACTTCTTCTCAAGGTTGACCAGGTGGGAGGAGCGGCTTGTCATACAGGTTTTGAAAGCTGCTTTTACCGTTTTTTGAGCAAGGGGCAGTTTGAAGAGCGGGGAAGTCGAGTCTTCGATCCCCGGGAGGTCTACAAAAAGTGAAAGAGTTGCTAAATCTTGGGATTCCCAAGGGAAGTCTTCAGGAATCCACCATCAGGCTTTTCCAGCGCTCAGGCTGGAAGATAACGCTCTCAGACAGAAATTATTTCCCGGAGATAAACGATCCGCAAATAAGCTGTTCGATCTGCCGCGCCCAGGAAATGTCGCGCTACGTGGAAAACGGCACCTTCGACGTGGGCCTAACAGGCCGCGACTGGATTATGGAAAACGATTCGAGCATTCACGTCGTTGCCGACCTGGTTTATTCCAAGGTGAGTCAGAGGCCGGCCCGATGGGTCCTTGCGGTACCCATGGATTCGCCCGTGCAGCGTGAAGAGGATCTGGAAGGCAAAAAAATCGCAACCGAACTGGTCAATTTCACCCGCAGGCACTTTGAGTCCAAGGGCATAAGGGTTGAGGTGGAATTTTCCTGGGGAGCAACGGAAGCCAAGGTCATCTCGGGCCTCTGCGACGCCATTGTAGAGGTAACCGAGACGGGCTCGACGATGCGTGCAAACGGCCTCAGGATCGTTTGCGAGTTGATGCAGTCAAACACGCAGCTAATAGCCAATAAGGAGGCCTGGAACGATCCCTGGAAACGCGAAAAGATGGAACACATCTCTCTTTTGCTCCAGGGGGCTTTGCGCGCCGAAGGCCTTGTGGCTCTCAAGATGAATTCACCGAAGGCAAAAATAGAAGAAATCGTAAAGATTCTTCCCAGCTTGAATGCACCCACCATCGCCGGTCTCTACCAATCCGACTGGCTTTCGGTTGAAACCGTGGTGTCCAAAAACCAGGTAAGGGAACTCATACCCGAGTTGATAAAGAGAGGCGCCCAGGGGATCATTGAGTACGCCCTTAACAAGGTGATCTAAAATGAGACGGCTTCCGCTTGTTTACGCAGTTCTCATGGCGGCTTTTCTGGTATCGGGGTGTGCTTCCCTGAGACGACACCACGGGCTTACTTCCCAGCAGCTAAAGCAACTGGGAGAAAAGGCCCTGGCCGCCAACGACACCGGAACCGCGTTGAAATTTCTATCGCAAGCGGGACAAAAAGAACCCAATGACCCTTCGATACAATACGATCTCGGACTGGCTTACAACCAGCGCGATCTTTTGCCCCAGGCCATAGAGCATATGCAAACGGCCATTAAACTCAAGCCGGACTACCCGGAGGCATGGAACGCACTGGGGTCCCTGCTTGCCACCAACGGACAGTTCGATTCTGCCAGGGAAGCCTTCGAGAAGGCTCTAAACGACCCCTTCTACCAGACCCCCCAGGAGCCGGCATACAACCTGGGGCAGCTCTACCAAAAGCGTGGCGACAATCAAAGAGCGCTCAGCTATTACAGAAAGGCTGTCAAACTCGACCCGCAGTCGGGCGCGGCATGGTTTCAAATAGGCAAAATCTTGGAACACTCCGGCGACAGCGAGGAAGCAAAGAAAGCCTATAAGAAGGCGGTGCACGAAGCGCCCAACATGGCAGCGGCTTATCTTCGCCTTGGTGTTTTGAGCTTTCGGGCCGGCAACATCAAGGAAAGCGCCGGTTATTTCAGCCTTGTCGAAAGGTTTGCCCCCGAATCCGACCTGGCCGACCAGGCCCAGAGCTATCTGGACAAGATCAATACCTCGGCGCCGGTTCCGGTCCGGCGACGCCGCTACCTGCCCTCGCGCCTGAATGAAATCCAAAACAGCCCCGGACAGGGGCAAACAAACACGACCGCCCCTTCCTTTGTCGCGCCAAGTGGACAGAGCCCGTCAACCAGCTCGGTTCAGGGAGCGGAAAACGCGGCGCCCCCCGCAGGCACGCCCGAGGTTAAAGCGTCCGGCCGCTGGCGCTATGTCGTAAAGATCGGCTCCTTTTCCGACAGGGCCAAGGCCGAAAGTATGAAAGAAAACCTTACCTCGAAAGGCTTCAGCGCGATTGTCAGCCACGGGGCCGGCAATGTCTTCATCGTCGAACTGGAGCCTGTCGGTAAGTTTTCTCAAGCCGTTACCCTCGAGACACAAATCGCAGGGCTGGTACACTGCTCGGCCAAGATCATTAAAATTCCGGCAAGATAGGCGAATAATTCCCGTGATTTCCAAAAGACTTGAACAGTTGAGCTCCTTTATCGCCATGGACGTGCTCGAACGCGCCCAGCAGATGGAGCGGGCCGGCCACTCGATAATTCACCTCGAAGTGGGCGAACCTGATTTCAATACCCCCGAGGCCATAAAAAAATCGGCCATGGAGGCCCTTACCGCAGGACAAACCCATTATACCCACAGTCTGGGCGCCCCTGAGCTAAGAGAGGCCATCTGCGGCCATTACGAGCGCACCTACGGTGTGAAGGACCTCGACCCCGAACAGGTAATAGTGACCTCGGGGACCTCTCCGGCTTTTTTGGTGGCCATGGGCGCCTTTTTGGAACATGGCGACGAGGTCATACTCTCCAATCCTCACTATTCCTGCCACCCCAACTTCGTGCGTTTCCTGGAAGCCGTTCCGGTAATGGTTCCGGTCTACGAACAAGACGGCTTTCAGTACCGTTTCCAATCCATAAAGGCCGCGATTACCTCGCGGACCAGGGCCATTTTGATAAATTCGCCGGCAAACCCGACCGGAAATCTTCTAGACGCCGCCAGGATGGCCGAGATCTCCGATACCGGCAAGATGCTCTTAAGCGATGAAATCTATCACGGCCTTGTCTATGAAGGGCGCGCCCATTCGGCGCTCGAGTTTACCCGAAACTGCATCGTATTTAACGGCTTTTCCAAGCTCTTCGCCATGACCGGCTGGAGGCTCGGATATATGATTGTCCCTAAGCCGATGGTGGGAACGATACGGAAAATGGTGCAAAATTTTTTCATCTGCGCCAATTCGCTCTCCCAGGCCGCGGGCTGCACGGCTCTAAAGGACCCCACGGTAGCCCAAGACATCGCCACTATGGTTGCAACCTACGATGAGCGCAGAAAATACATGGTCGCCCGCCTGAGACAAATGGGCTTTGGAATAACCGTGGAACCCACGGGCGCTTTTTACGTTTTCGCCAATGCGCGCCGGTTTACCGATGACTCTTACGCCTTTGCCTTCGAGGTTTTGGAAAACGCGAGAGTGGGCATCACCCCGGGGGTTGATTTCGGCTCAAACGGGGAAGGCTACGTCCGCTTCACCTACGCGAACTCTCTAGACAATATAAGGCAAGGGCTCGACAGGCTCCAAGGCTACCTCGAAAACCGGGGAGGCAAAATATGAACCGGGATACGGAGGCCCATCCCGCCCCTGGGCAAGTCGGTGAGCTTGCAATATCCTCTGCCGAATTCATCACTTCAGCCTCACGCTCCGGACAGTATCCGAGTTCGGATTTGCCCGAAATGGCCTTCGCCGGCCGCTCCAACGTAGGCAAATCCTCTCTTATCAACTGCCTGGTGCAAAGAAGGAAACTTGTGCGCACGAGCCGCACCCCGGGGCGCACCCAGTTGATTAACTTTTTTCAAATAAACTCGGCTTTCATGTTCGTCGATCTGCCCGGTTACGGATATGCGAAGGTATCCGAGAGCGTTCGCGCCACTTGGGGACCGATGGTGGAGACCTATTTGACTTCGCGCGAAAACCTTCGCGGAGTCGTTCAGATAATGGATTTGCGCCACCCTCCGACCCCTGAGGACCTGAGCCTTTGGAACTGGCTAAGGGACAAAAATATCCCCGCTGTGCCTATTCTTACCAAGGCCGACAAACTGTCTCGAACCAAATGGAAACCCCTGTGTCAAGCCGCGGGCAGAATCCTGGGGATATCTCCTTCCGAGTTTATTTTATTTTCGACCGAAACCAAACAGGGCAGAGATCAACTGCTCCTAAAAATTAAAGAACTCATGGCTCTCTGAGTTTTTTTCAATCATTTAAGGATCGCCGAGCCGATGCGTAGGCTAAAAGACTATTCCCAAAAGGAATGGCTTAGAAATAAACCGTTGGACCACTTTCTTATCCAGTTGGCCAATGACGGCCTCCAGCACTTTTTTAGAGCGATGCGCCCAAGAGAGCTCGAGACCTTTTTGGAAAACTGCGCGCAACTCCAAGGTAAGACCATCGGCCTTGTTATAGCCTATGAGCAGCCCTGGACGCTTGACTGGCTTTTAAGAGCTGCTTCGCGCAACCTTGCCGACATGACGCTTCTGGTATTTGACAACTCGCGCACAAAGTCCTCGCGCGTCGCAATCCAGAGAATCTGCCGGCAGGCCGGCGCTCCTTACCTGGGGCTGCCGCCAAATCCCACAAAACACCCTAACCGCTCTCACGGTATGGCCATGACCTGGGTGTTTCACAATGTGGTCAAAAAAATACGTCCAAGGTTTTTTACTTATATCGATCATGACCTCATCCCGATCGAACCAATCCACATGGGCACGATCCTCGGCGATCAGCCCTATTATGGATTACCCAATGTCAGCCCCTGGGGGTGGTCGCTTTGGGCAGGGTATTGTTCCTATAATTTCTCCCTTGTCGCCGATCTGCCGTTAAACTTTCTAAATGATTTCTCCAATGGCCTCGATACGGGCGGGAGGAACTGGCACTGCCTGTATAGAAACTTCGATCCGGCCCGTTTACGCTCGGCTTGCATCGAAAGCGTCTGCGTAAAAGATCCCTTCAATGGCGAAAACCGGCACCTCACCGTTGTGGACAAACATTGGATACACCTCGGGGGAGCAAGCTACTACGCCGGATTCCGCTCGCAGATGGCTTTTTTCCAACGTATCGCCACAGCCATCGACCAGGGGGCTACTTTGTCCGCACTAACGGCGGTCCAGCACGCGTAACGGCTAAAAGGGATATTCCGCTAAAGTCTTTGAAGGTTTAAAGGCCGCCACCGCCTAAGAGCTCAACTCGCTAATATATTGGGCGCCGCCGCGGGACCTGTTGTTTCCAGAAGCTCCTCCAGGGTGAGGTTTTCAACCGGACGCAAGTCCTGGACGGAGAAGTAGGCATCGTTTGCGCCATTGTAGGCGGGTGATTTATTGGCCGCCTCCAGGACTTCGTCCCACTCGGCGCCGAAGAAATGCTTAAAAGCCTGCTGCAATTGCCCGGCGGAAACCTCCTCGGGAACAGAGAGCCAAACTTTGGCAAGATTGCCGACCGCAACCAGCCTTCGAGGGTTAATTCAGCCGGATTCGTAAAAATAGACAAGACAGCCTGGAGCCGGTTCCCCCCGGACCCCTGTCAGGGGACCAAGAGCTTGTCCATCCATCGTCCCGAAAACCAGAAACGGCTTGTTTGCAATGGAGGCCAGCATTGCCGGCAAGCGCCCGCAGCCAATGGCGACGAAAAGAACTGATTGGGCCACATCCCTCTCCAATTGCCGGCTAAAAAAAGGGGAACCCCGGCCGCGGGGAAAATACCGCTAGCCGGTCCGCGCCCACCCCGCCGCTTGGCCCTCGCCTGTGCTATTTCCTGATTGCCGGTATTCTATATTCGTCGTTGCCGTGAATTTTAAACCTGAACACGACCTTGTTCGGGTCATCGGGAAGGGGACTATAGGGCTCGTCAACACTATATTCGCTCTTTGGGCCCAGGTTGCCGATTTCTAAAATCCTGCTCCAAAGCACCCTGGTTTCGTCGGTATCCATCGTGTACATATCGATAACGAGGCCTTTGATGGGGCGGCTGGACTCGTTTACTATCTTGCCCGTAACGTGACCGTCCGCGCTAATGTTGAAATGTTTGTAAAAAAGGATATTGCTTCTGGAGCCGGAGGTGTTGTGCACATGGCCGTTGCTGTAGAAGGAATCGGCCTTTGCATACATGGGCGCCAAAAACAGCATACAAAGAATCAAAACAAAAAACGATCTCATCGCTTCCTTGCCCCTCTTGTCCAAATCGTCCCCCAAAGTATTCTCTGCGCTTATTTTCCGCCGGATTTAAGACAGCGGTCGCAAGTACCATAAACAGTCAATTTATGATCCTTTACGGTAAACCCGTGACGCCGACCGATTTCATCGAACTTTCGGTCCGAAAGGCAGTCGAGAAAGTCTACCACACGATTACACATGGTGCAAACAAGATGGTGGTGGTGAGACCCTCCGCAGACCCTGTACCTGTGGGAACCATCGCAGAGTTCGACACGATCGAGGACATTGCTTTCCACGAGCTGTTCTATGGCCCGGAAAACCGTGGCCCGGCCAATTCTGCCGTGGGAGGCGCGAAGACTTTGCCAGAGGTCGTCGGCGGAAAACGCTTCCCCCGTGTGGGCAAGTTCGGCCAGTTTTTCAACCAGAATACGCCTTGGGCCGGTATTGGGACGACTGAGATCAAAAAAGGCATTCTCAATCCGGCGGAGCACATCTATCTGGCCATTATCGTCTTTCGCGCAGTCGTGGCGCGGCAAACCCGAATGTGAGCAAGATTGGTCTTTCATACGCCAGCCTTTTTATTGTTCACTCCACCTACCGGGTTTCCCGGTTGCCATGGGGAAATTGGAAGACACGCGCAGGGCGAATACGGTTTCGAAGCACAACGGAAGCGGTGTATGCCAGGGTTGCGAGCGCCGAAATATAAAAGCCCGCCGGAAGATGGCGCAAGGGGGTTCCAAACGTTAGCAGGAGGCCAAGCCAGGTGACACCGACGGATGTGGCGACGGATGCAAGCAGGGCCCGTCCGGGGCTGTTTGTAAGGTTTACTGCCGTCGCCGCCGGAGCAATGAGCAAAGAGGCCGTTAGAAGGATGCCCACAAGAAGCACGCAGGAGGCCGTTGTGAGGGCGAGGATGGCCAAAAAGGCCGCCGAGAGTGCACGCATCGGCACGCCGCGCGCCTGGGCTCCCGCCGGATCAACCGAGGCAAAGAGCAAAGGCCGATGCACGACCGCAAGGGAGCCTAAAGCGACTGCACAACTGGCGAAGGCAAGCAGTATGTCCTTGGAATTTATGGTCAGAATGGAACCAAACAAAATCTTTATGCCGCTCATCGAATGGGTTGCGCTCGTGCGGGAATAGAGGCTAAGGAAAAGCACGCCAAGACCCAGGGCAAATGAGAGCACCATGCCGATCTCGACGTCTCGCCCCCGCACGCGGTCTCCCATGATCCCCAGTCCCGCGGCCGCCAAAAGAGAAAAAATTATCATTCCCGTAAGGGAGCCAACCCCTAAAAGCGCAGCCCCCGTCGCCCCGGCAAACCCGATGTCCGTAAAAGCCTCGGCTGCGAAAGCCTGAGCCCTGAGCACCAAAAAATAGCCCACGCACCCGGCAACAACCGCCACGATCGCCCCTCCTACGAAAGCGTGAGCGAAAAAGTGCGAAGCAAATAACTCTGTCAGCATTGCGCCTGCCTGTTTTTCAATTTATCCCCGGAACGAAGAAACCCATCCCTGATCGGGCACTCGACCACCCTGCGCCCAAACCGATCGGGCTTGCCCTTGCCGCGATAAAATATCCTCACGGGCATGTAGACCAGAAAAGAAACCGAAGCGATAAAGAAGCTTACCGGCCAATTCCCGCTAAGGCCCGCAAGCGTAACCCCGGTGAACATGTAGGCGATGCCGAGCAAGGCCGCAAGGGCTATTGCCACATGAGGCTTGCGGGTAAACCGGCTGGCGGTGGCTCCAGGCCCAACCAGCATGGTGAACACCAGAAGTGACCCCACCACCTGGACTGCAAGCGAAACGGTAACGGCTAGCACCACAAAAAAAAGCATTGTCAGAAGCCTTACCGGAACCCCCTTTGCCTCGGCCACGAAGGGATCGAACAACACGAACAGGAGGGGCCGGAACATAAAGAGCATAAGGCAGACGGACACAAGGCTCATAAAGGCTGTAAACATCACGTCGTTTCTCGTTATGCCCAAAACGGTCCCGAACAAAATGGAGTAGACGCGCTCGGCATAGCCCCCGTAGAGCGAAAGGAACATAAGCCCCAGCCCCAGCCCAAAAGACATCACGACACCGATGGAAACATCGCGTTCACGGACCTCCCGGCCACCCCCGCTCATTGCCGCCGAGGCCAGGATCGTCATGGCAAAAAGCCCGTAGACGGGTTTTATCCCCAGAAGCACCGCTCCGGCCGCGCCCGCAAAGCCAATATTGGGAAGAGCATGACCTGCGAAAGTGTATCCGCCGCCAATTAAAAAATACCCGACCACGGCTGAGCCAAGGGCAATGAAGATACCGCTCAAAAGCGCGTTCTGGATGAACTGAAAATGGTAGAGGGCTATAATCGAGTGCAACATCAGATTTCGACCCCCAGGACGAACTTTTTCCCACCGGCTTCGACCACATCGACCGGATGGTTATACAAAGAGCTGAGGGTTTCCCTGGTTATCACCGTTTCCGGCCTGCCTATGGCAGACCTGCCGTTGGCCATGAAGAGCACCCTGTCGATGTGGGGCAAAAGCGGGTTCACGTCGTGGGTTACCAGCATGACCGCTACCTTGCGGGACACGCAGAGCCGCGCGACAAGGGAAATGATTTCCTGGGCCGAGGCGATGTCAAGATTTGCCAGAGGCTCATCGAGAAGAACCAGGCCGGGGTTGCCAATAAGGACCTGCGCAAGCGACAACCTCTGCCTTTCCCCTCCGGAGAGTTCTCCCACAGCGGCCTCGGCGTACTCGGTCGCACGCACCTCCTCAAGTGCCTGGTCGATAAGCTTTCCGCGCTTTCGGCTGGGAAAAGCGAACCCAAACCGGTGCCCGTCCAGACCAAAGCCTACCAGGTCGCGGGCGCGCACGGCAAAGTTGGCGTCAAGAGTTCGAAATTGCGGGGAATAGCCTATTTTTGGATTGCCCCGGCGAGGTCTGGCGCCAAAAACCAGGACTTCTCCGGCCTCATAGGGCACCTGGCCCAGGAGAAGCTTCAAAAAAGTGGTCTTACCCGCCCCGTTTGGCCCAAGAACGGCTATGAATTCCCCGTCTTCGATCCTAAAGGACATCTCGTCCTGGATCACACGGCTTCCCAGACGGATCCGGACGTCGCGCAAAAATACCGGCACCCTCTCCAGGCTTGCGGCTTCAAAACTCATCGAGCACCCTTTCCCGCCACAGCCTTTGAACTGCCCAACGCCGACCCGATCGCCTCAATCTGGCCCATCATCCATGACTGGTAAGTCGTTCCCGGCGGCATGGTTTCGGTTACCCCAACAACGGCAATCCCCGAGGTCCTGGCCAGCTCTTCGAGCCTTGCGGTAAAACGGTCGGCTGTCTGGCGGTTATAGACCAAAACGCGCACCTTTTTTTCCCTTATCTGGTCTTGTGCGATCAGCATCGTAGAGGAGGGCGGTTCGATCCCCTGGGCAACCGCCTTTTGAAATTCCAAAGGGGTGGATACCTTTAGACCCATCGGAATGGCTTGATACATAAATATCGGCTCGGTAAGCGCGATGGGCGTTCCCCCAAAGCGTTTGGCCAGTTCGCCGATCCTCGCCCCGATTGCCTCCATGCTCTGATTGAAAGTCTTCAGGTTCTTATCGAAGCGAGCCGCGTGCGAGGGGCACAACTTCTTGAGAGCCTCGGCTATTTGCCCGGCCACCGCTTTCATGTCTTCCAGGCTGTACCAGACGTGTTCATTATCGGGAAGCTTTACAGGAGAAATGCTCCAGGCGTTTAGGACAATGCGGCCCGACTTCGGCGAAGCCGCAACGAGCTTGTTCATCCACTCATCATAGCCGCCGCCGTTTTCTATTATCAAGTTGGCTTCCGCGACCTCTTCGGCAACACTTATTGTCGGTTCGTATTCGTGAGGATCAATGTTGGGATCGGAAAGAACGCTTTGGACCCTGACGTATGGACCGCCAATCTGGGCAGCAATGTTTTGGTAAAAATTCTCGGCGCCAACAACATGTATACGGCACAAAGCGGCTCCGGAAGCAGCCGTTTTGGCACAGGCTTGGCTCGAAAGGCCAGAGAAGGCCTGTGCAAAAACAATCGCGGCCATTGCCGCTGTAAAAATTACCCCTCTTTTCGCCAACCGCCCAGCCCACCCCAGAGCGGCAGATGCAAAGGGCACTAAATCGACCATGAATCGTTCCTTCAGTCGTGATTCCATAATTAATGATACTTAATCTCATTAACTTAGCCGATAATAACAACCCGGCCTCCAAACGTCAATGCGAAGTACAGGGGGTGTTGGTTCTATGCAATAATGGATTTGGTTGGTAAAAAGAACTTCATGCTTTGGAGCTGCCGGAAAGTCGGGGAACTTTCCCCCTTTGTTTGAGACACCTTGGGTTTTGGAGAAACGCAGATGGCAAGAGAGGAAAGAAAAGCGCTTTTTGAAAATATCGACATCTATCCGGTCACTTGTGAAAGACTATCGGGAGGCAGAACCGATCTCGATGTGCTCGAAGGTTTAATTGAAGGCGGGGCCAAAATCGTTCAATTAAGGGAAAAACACCTTTGCCAGAGGGATTTTTTCCGGCTGGCCGAAAAATTCAGGGAACGCACGGCAAAAGCGGGCATGCTGCTCATCATAAACGACAGGGTCGATGTGGCGCTGGGTGTCGGGGCCGACGGCGTCCACCTCGGCCAAAACGATTTGCCGCTCGGTGCGGCAAGAAAGATTGCCCCCGATCTTCTTATCGGCGTGTCCACGCACAACCTGGAGCAAGGCTTGCGCGCACAAAAGGAGGGGGCCGATTACGTAAATATCGGTCCCATCTTTTCGACGCAGACCAAAGAAGGCGTGGAGCACTTCCTTGGCCCCAAAGAGATTTGCGCCATAGCCCCCCGGCTTGCAATCGCCTTCACCGTAATGGGGGGCATAAAGGAAGCCAATATCAGGCAGGTGCTCGAAGCGGGAGCAAGAAAGATCGCGGTCGTTACAGCCCTTACCCGGGCAGAAGACATTGCCCGGGCCGTGAGAACTTTTCGCAAAATCATTGGCGAGTGGGGCAAGTAGATTTCCAAAAGAAGCCAAAAGATTTTTGCCGCCGGGAGGCGCAGTGAAATTTCCGCAAGGAACTTCTTGATTTTTGTCGTTGCGGCTTTATATTGGTTAGCACTCAGTTTAAAAGAGTGCTACCATTATATCCGTTGGCCCATGGGGCAAATACATCTAAAAATCAAGGAGTGCAGTTAAATGGCTTACAGACCGCTTCACGACAGGATCATCGTGCAAAGGTTGGAAGAACAGGAAAGAACCGCGGGGGGCATAATCATCCCCGATTCCGCCAAGGAAAAACCCCAGCAGGGAAAAGTTATCGCGGTTGGAACCGGAATCGTTTTAAAAGACGGCAAGACGGTTGCCTTGCAGTTAAAGCCAGGCGACAGGGTACTTTTTAACAAGTACGGCGGAACGGAAATCAAACTTGGAAATGAAGAGTATCTTATAATGCGCGAAGACGACATTTTGGCCATTGTCGAATAAGCGGGCGCAAAATGGTGAAGGAGGATCGAAAAGATGCCGGCAAAAGAGATCAAATATGATGTCGAAGCAAGAGAGAAGATATTAAAGGGGGTTGATACCCTGGCCAACGCGGTCAAGGTCACCCTTGGTCCCAGAGGGAGAAACGTGGTGCTGGAAAAGTCCTGGGGCTCGCCAAACGTGACCAAGGACGGGGTAACGGTGGCCAAGGAAATCGACCTGGAAGACAAGTTCGAGAATATGGGCGCCCAGATGGTAAAGGAAGTGGCGAGCAAGACCTCGGATGTGGCCGGCGACGGGACGACCACGGCGACCATTCTGGCCCAGGCGATCTATCGAGAGGGGGCAAAACTGGTCACGGCCGGGCACAATCCCATGGCGCTCAAGCGAGGAATCGAAAAATCGGTCCAGGTGGTGGTCGAGGAACTGAGAAAACTCAGCAAACCCACCAAGGATCAAAAAGAGATCGCTCAGGTGGGCACGATAAGCGCCAACAACGATCCGGCGATCGGCAACATTATCGCCGAGGCGATGAGCAAGGTGGGCAAGGAAGGCGTTATCACGGTCGAAGAGGCAAAGAGCATGGAGACCACGCTGGATGTGGTGGAAGGCATGCAGTTTGACCGTGGCTATATTTCCCCCTATTTTGTAACCGACCCCGAGCGCATGGAGGCAACTCTGGAGGAGCCTCTGATTTTGATAAACGAGAAGAAGATCAGCAACATGAAAGATCTTCTGCCCATTCTCGAGCAGATTGCCAAGATGGGTCGCCCTCTTCTGATACTTTCCGAAGATGTCGACGGGGAAGCTCTAGCCACCCTTGTAGTGAACAAACTGAGGGGAACCATAAGGGTTTGCGCCGTAAAGGCTCCCGGGTTTGGCGACAGGCGCAAGGCGATGCTTGAAGATATCGCGATCCTTACCGGCGGCCAGGTGATCTCCGAAGACATAGGCGTAAAGCTTGAAAACGTTACGTTAAAAGACCTGGGATCGGCCAAAAGGGTAAACATCGACAAAGACAATACGACGATAGTCGACGGGGCGGGTTCGCGCGATGCCATCGAGGGCCGGGTAAAGCAGATCAGGGCACAGATCGAAGAAACGACCTCGGACTACGACCGGGAAAAACTCCAGGAAAGACTGGCGAAGCTGGTCGGAGGGGTTGCGGTGATAAGGGTTGGCGCGGCCACGGAAACGGAGATGAAGGAAAAGAAGGCCCGGGTGGAGGATGCTCTCAATGCTACCAGGGCGGCTGTGGAGGAAGGGATCGTTCCCGGAGGGGGCGTGGCCCTTTTGCGCTGCGTAAAAGCCCTTGACGGCGTAAAACTCGAGGGAGGCGAACTCTTCGGGCTAAATATCGTAAGGCGCGCTCTCGAGGAGCCGATCCGCCAGATTGCCAATAATGCGGGCAAGGAAGGTTCGGTCGTAGTCGAACGAGTAAAGGCGGGCCAGGGGTCCTTCGGATTCAATGCGGATAGCGACCAATACTGCGACATGGTTGAAGCCGGCGTCATCGATCCGACCAAGGTGGTCCGCTTCGCCATCCAAAACGCATCGAGCGTTTCCTCTCTTCTTCTTACCACCGAAGCGATGATCGCGGAAAAGCCCCAAAAGAAGGCCGCTCCGATGATGCCTCCGGGCGGCGGCATGGGAGGCATGGGAGGCATGGGCGGTATGGGTGGCATGGGTGGCATGGGAATGGATGATATGTACTAGACCTATCCCCTGCCTGCACTGCTTTTCTAAGCGCCGGCCCTGAATTTTAGAAAACCGGGGCGAGATTTTTGCCCCGGTTTTTTTCGTACCGCGAACTCTCTAGCCTTTAGCCCGGGATGCATTGGGCCTTTCAAAGCTTTCCTGGGGCTCGGCGGCCATCGGAGTGCAACCGCACGCCGTTGCGTCGATCCTTTCGGCTTCCATGCCTTGGTCCAAACCCAGGTGTCTTTTTTGCCTTTCACCGGCAAAGGGGATAGTGCGGTCGAATCTCAACTGAGCGATCTGCTCGGAAACGAGTCCTATTAGAAATATCAAGACCGCGAACACCATGAGCATCTGGGAGGTGGGGCCATAGCGTCCGCTAAGAAAAATCTTGAGGACCCCATAGCCGACCCCTGCCAGGAAGGTAAGAGCGCCTAGGGGTAAAAAAATCTTCAGGGGTGAAAACAGTGTCGTTATTTTAAAGAGTATGAGAAAGAAGCGGGCTCCATCGCGGAAGAGCCGGATTTTGCTCTTGGTGCCCTCGAGCCGTCTTGGACTTTTTATCGGCAGGTAGGCCAGGCTGTAGCCTGAGCGCACCGTGGCCAGGGTTATAGTGGTGGGGTAGGAAAAGGTGTTGGGAAGAAGAGAGACGAATTCCTTTGCAACCCCGGCCCGTATCGCCCGGAAGCCTGAGGTGAGATCTTCTATGGGCCGTCCGCACACGTAGGAGGCAAACCGGTTGTAAATTTTATTTGCAAATCTTCGGTGAAGGCTTGCCTTTGAACCCTGGCTCCTGGCCCCAACCGCCATGTGGTATTTTGCGAGCATAGCGAGAAGAGCCGGGATATTTTCCGGCGGGTGCTGCCCGTCGGCATCGAGCATTACGAGAAAATCTCCCCTGGCATTTCTTATACCGGTCTTTATCGCTGCGCCGTTTCCAATGTTGTAAGGATGGGAAAAAACGATGGCTCCGCCTTGACAGGCCATATCGGCGGTTTTGTCCGAAGAGCCGTCGTCGATAACGATGATTTCGTGGCTGAGGCCCTTTTCCTCCAGTGTTTTTCGCACCCTTGCAATTATGGACTTAATTGCCCGCGCCTCGTTTCTAGCTGGGATTATGACGCTTATCCGCGGCTTTTCCTGGCTGTGTTTCACACTGGCTCCTTTTCGCCACCTGCCGTCAAGGGGGAGGCGCAAAGCTTCAATAGTCTACCTCTCTGGCCCGAACCGGGAAGAAGATAACAGCTTTTCCAGTCCCCGGGACCGCAATGTAAGAATATGTGTTTAGTCAAAGCAGGATTTATGCCATGGAAAGATATTCTAAAGGCCTTGAAAAATCAATAAAATCAGCCCGAGTTGATCAAAGTCGCTACGCCGCCCCACTGAGTTGTTGAAAAGAGCGTGCCGAAAAATTAAAATAGCAAGATGGCGTCCCTTGGCGCCTGCATGCGGCGGTTGCCTCAGAGGAATAATTGCGATAAGGAAAACATCCCGTGTCACTTCTGCCTATATCCATATATCCGGACCCGGTTTTGCGCCGGAAGGCCACGCGCATCGAAAATATCGATGACGAGGAGATCCAGGTTCTGATAGATAACATGATCGAGACGATGCACGAAGCTCCAGGAATCGGTCTTGCCGCAAACCAGGTGGGGCGGCCCGTGAGGCTGGTGGTTTTGGACCTCGAATGCCGTGAACCGGGTCATGGACTTTTGGTGCTCATAAACCCGGAGCTGATAAGCGCCAGTGGAAAAACGAAGTCCGAAGAGGGCTGTCTAAGCATACCCGGGTATTTTTCGCCCGTAACCCGCTACGAGCAAGTGGAGGTGCGTGGACAGGACCGCGAGGGCAAAGTGATCGAAATAGAGGCCGGGGGTCTTCTCGCCATTTGTCTCCAGCATGAAATGGATCACCTGGAGGGCAAATTGTTTATCGACCGGATGAGTGCCCTATCCAGGGACATTTTTAAAAGAAGGTGGAAGAAGAAATTGAAGGAAGAGGGGGAGCAGGAGCAGCCGTGCCTGGACTAGTATTTTTTGGAACCCCCGATTTTGCCGTTCCCTCCCTTGAAAAGCTGCTCGAATCCAACTCGGATGTGCGCCTCGTTATAACTCAACCGGACCGGGCAAGCGGCAGGGGCCGAAAGGTCCATCAGTCTCCAGTCAAAATGTTGGCGATCGCGGAAGGCCTTCCCGTCTACCAGCCCGAGACAGTGCGCGGCGCGGAGGTAGTCGAGAAGGTGCGCTCCTACGGCGCCGAGCTTGCCGTCGTGGTGGCTTTCGGCCAGATCCTTTCCCAACCTCTTCTCGACCTATTCCCGCTGGGGGCACTAAACATTCACGGCTCTCTTTTACCCCGGTTAAGGGGGGCGGCGCCCATCCAGAGGTCCATACTGGCCGGGGAAAATTCGACGGGCATTTCGATAATGCTTCTGGACTCAGGGCTGGACACGGGACCCGTGCTCTTGCAGGAAAAATCCCCGATTGGCCCGCAAGATGCCTTTGGAACGGTCTATAAAAATCTTTCTCAAAAGGGGGCGGAGCTTCTCCTGCGCGTCCTTCGCGACTGGCCCGCGGGGCGGCTTTGCCCGCTTGCCCAGGACTCCGGCCGGGCAACTTACGCTCCTCCGATACGTAAAGAGGAGTTGCGGATTAATTGGAATTCTGCCGCAAAAGATATTATAAATCAGATTCGCGCATTTGATCCTGCGCCGGGAGCGTGGTTTTCCCTTGGGGGTAAAAGGGTCAAGTCTTTTCGCGCCGCTTCGGTTTCCTGGGGAGCGACCACGGCCAGAGGCGGCGAGGTGATCGGGATGGCCGACAGCGGCCTGATCGTTACCGGGGGCTGCGGAAACCCGCTTTGCCTGGGAGAGCTTCAAATGGAGGGGATGCGGCGCATGAGCGCGGGTGAATTCACTCGCGGCAGGCCCATACCGCAAGGTTCATTTCTGGAATGACTCAAGTGGAAAAACCAACCGAACTTTTGCGGGAAGAAATGCTTCCCGAGCTCAGCCCGGCCGTTGGTTCGCAAAAGCGCATAATAATAGCGCTGGTTTCGCTTTTTGCCATCATCGCAACCGCAGTCCTTGCCCTTCTCTATATAGTGCCCTATTACGGTTTTAGAAACATTTCGGTCCATCTTCCCCTCATAATGGGAATACTTACATGCCTTGCGGCCGCGGTGCTGCTCGGCGGTCTTGCCCTTCTGGGCGCGGTTTTCGCTCTCGGCCGCGATATAGCCTTTTCCAGAAAGCTTCGCAGTGTGGCGATCAGGCAGCTTCTGCCCATCCTGATCGGTATCGGCAGGCTGGCAGGTTTTCGCCGCGAACAGGTCCAGCACGCCTTCGTAGCCGTAAACAACGAACTTGTTTTGGCCCAGTGCCGAAACGGCAAGCCCCTCAAGTCGGTTTTGCTCCTCATGCCTCATTGTTTGCAGGATAGAGACTGCAAGGTAAAAGTCACCTACCGGGTCCAAAACTGCAAGCGCTGCGGCAAGTGCAGCATAAAGGACCTTCTGGAACTTTCCGAAAAATACGGCGCCCACCTTGCGGTAGCCACCGGGGGCACCATTGCACGCCGGATAGTGATAGACACCCGCCCCGACCTCATTATCGCCGTGGCATGTGAAAGAGATCTTACAAGCGGAATTCAGGACACGACTCCCCTGCCGGTGTTTGGGATTTTCAACTTGAGGCCCTTTGGGCCGTGCATCAATACCCGGGTTCCCCTGGACCAGGTGGAGGAAGTGCTAAAAAGAGTGCTTCCGCAAAAGCCAAAGAGTTCGAAAAACTGAGGGTTTCCAATTTTTAGCAGCCCTTGAGTGCTGTCTCGTAAGGTTTCATCGGACATTGCAAATCCTTTGGCTCTGGAGTGCACGGTTGCACAGTAAAAGATACCCCCGGGTTACCCTGAGACCAGGGCGCCCTGCAGAGATTTTTCTTTATGGTTACATCAAGAATTCTGGCTTACCAAATCCTTTTGCACCTCGAACAAAAAGCCCCGCATCCCGACCGGCTGATCCGTTCGACTCTGGAGCGGCACTCGAGGATCGACCAACGCGACAGAGCGCTTCTAACCGAGCTTGTCTACGGGGTTTTGCGCTGGCGCGCCCGGCTTGACTGGCACATCGACCAGCTCAGCAAGACCAGGCCCGACAGGATCGCCCCGGAAGTAAGGGTCCTGCTCAGGCTGGGCCTCTATCAAATCATGTTTTTGGACCGCATTCCCGATCATGCGGCCGTAAACGATGCCGTCGAGATCGCCAAGAGCAGCCAGCCCCCGCATATCATCAGGTTTATAAACGGGCTTTTGCGCGAGGCCGCGCGACGAGCCTCCCGCAAAGAATCGACCGATGCCGGCGATTGCCCCCCCCCAGATGCCCCTTCGGGCGACTGGAGATGGCCCGATCAACAAAAAGACCCGGCCCAATACACGGCCCTTATGACTTCCAATCCTGTATGGCTTGTTCGCAGGCTAACAGAGGAGATCGGCGCCGAAGAAGCAGGGCTGTTTTTCGAGGCGAGCAACAAAATCGCCCCCGCGGCCTTCAGGATAAATACCCTCAAGGCTTCCCGCGAGGAAGCGATCGCCTGCCTTCAAAAAGAAGGAATCGAAGCCGAGGCCTCCTCGCGTCTTGAAGGGGCAATTCAGGTAAAGACCCCCAGGCGGGATATGACCGATACGGTTGCTTTCCGCGAGGGTTTTCTACAACCCCAGGACGAAGGTTCCCAGATAGTGTCGCTGCTGCTCGCGCCCCGATGCGGTGAGCGCGTTTTGGACCTTTGCTCGGGCCTGGGCGTAAAATCGGCCCATATGGCCATCCTTATGAAAAATGAAGGGGAAGTGCTAAGTGTGGATCAATCGGCCTGGAAACTCGAAGAAGCCCGAAAAAATGCACACCGGCAATCGATAAGCATTATTCGCACACTCGCTCAAGACGCGCTTGCCCTGCGCCCCGAGGAGCACGGTCTTTTCGACCGGGTCCTTCTGGATGCTCCCTGCACCGGTTTGGGGACCCTGCGCAGAAAACCCGATATCAAATGGCGGCGGCACATAAAAGATGTCTACCGGCTCTCACGGATTCAGAAGGAACTTCTCAAGCATGCCGCGCGTTTTGTAAAGCCTGGAGGTCTTTTGGTTTATGCGACCTGCACGGTTTTTAGAGAGGAAAACGAAGAGGTTGCCGAGAGCCTTACCCCAATGAATCCCGAATTTAGCGTCGAGCCCGCTTCCGGCCGCCTGCCCCCGCTTTGCCGCGGGATGTCTTCGGGCCCATACTACCTTTGCCGGCCTCATAGGCATGGGGCCGACGGCTTTTTTTCGGCACTCTGGAGGCGGTGAACCCCTTTGTCTCCGGCCCGGAAAACCCATTCAGCTTTATTGGACAAATTCCATAATTCCTAATTTCACCATTTTGTTTTATATAGGAGTTCTCGCCTTTTGTGCGCACACGATTATCAACCGTAGAACCGGTTCAGGAGAAGAAAATGGAGCAAAGAAAGATTGTTTTGCCAGACAGTGAAATCCCAAGGCAATGGTATAATATAGTGGCCGACCTGCCCACCCCCATGAGTCCGCCTCTTCATCCGGGTACGGGCAAACCGGTGTGCGCCGAGGACCTCGCCCCGGTTTTTCCGATGAATCTAATCGAACAGGAAGTGTCGACACAACGCTGGATAGATATCCCGGAGCCGGTGCTGGAAAAATACCTTCTGTGGCGTCCCGCGCCCCTTTGCCGGGCGATCAATTTCGAAAAGCTCCTCGATGCTCCCGTAAAGATTTACTACAAGTACGAAGGGGCAAGTCCCGCCGGCTCCCACAAGCCCAATACCGCTATCGCCCAAGCCTACTACAACAAGGCCTTCGGCATAAAGAGGCTTTCGACCGAAACCGGCGCAGGCCAGTGGGGAAGCGCTTTGAGCATGGCCTGCGCGATGTTTGGCCTCGAATGCCGCGTTTTCATGGTCAAAATCAGCTACGAGCAAAAGCCCTATCGGCGCCTGATGATGGCCACCTGGGGAGGCGAATGCATACCGAGCCCCAGCGACAGGACTCAGGCGGGCCGAAATATCCTGGCCCAACATCCCGACTCGCCCGGCAGCCTGGGCATAGCCATAAGCGAGGCCATCGAGGACGCGGTCGGGAACAAGGATTCCCGCTATGCTCTGGGAAGCGTTTTAAATCACGTGTTGCTCCATCAGACGATAATAGGGCTTGAGGCCGAAAAGCAGCTTGCCCAGATCGGCGAATATCCCGATGTGGTTATGGGGTGCGCGGGCGGAGGCAGTAATTTCGCGGGGATCGCACTGCCCTTCGTACGCGATAAAATCCACGGCAAAGAGCTGACCATAGTCGGTGCCGAACCCACCTCCTGCCCCACCTTGACGCGCGGACCCTTTGCCTATGACTTTGGCGACATCGCCATGTCCACGCCTCTTCTTCCCATGCACACCCTGGGACACGGCTTTGTGCCCGAACCCATCCACGCAGGCGGCCTCCGATACCACGGCATGGCCCCCATAGTTTCCCATCTCGTAAAGGAAGGCCTCGTCGAAGCCAGGGCCTACGACCAGATAGAGACTTTCACCGCGGGGGTACAATGGGCAAGGTGCGAGGGGGTCATTCCGGCGCCGGAAACAAACCACGTGATAGCCGCAGTCGTCGAGGAGGCCAAGCGGGCCAAGCAGGAAGGAAAGCAAAAGACTATTCTTTTCAACTTCAGCGGCCATGGAATGATCGATCTGGCCTCCTACGATTCTTTCCTCTCCGGTAAGCTCACTCAGCACAGGCTAAGCGATGAGGAGATCGCGCGGGCGCTAAAGGATATAGAAAATTTTCCAAAACCCTAAGAACCAGGTGTTTTCGCGCAGGGGCGTCCGGAGGGTTTTGGGCTTCGGGCGCTCCCGGCGTGTGGAGTTTTCTAAATTCGACGATAGCCTCAATCACGTGGGCGGGCACAAAAAAGCGTGCAGCCGATCTCTTTTTCAGCGCCAATTGGATATACTGTAACTTGCACGACGCAGCACGGACGGCTTTATTTCGAAAAGGCCAAGAGATGAAAAAAATGCTATGGATTTCCTACGACTTGGGAGTCAAGGGCGACTATGAGGGACTTTACGCCTGGCTTGAAAATCATGAGGCCCAAGAATGCGGAAACAGTCTGGCTACGCTCCAGTATGAATACACTGCCGATTTGGTCGATGAAATCCAAAAAGATCTTAGTGAATGCATGTCCCTTGCCCGACATGACCGCATCTACATGATATGGCGTGAAGACTCTAAGATAAAAGGCAAATTTTTATTTGGCAAACGCAAGGCCGCTCCATGGTCAGGATATGGTTCACAGGAACCCCAGGTCGATGAGGAACTGCAAGAGAATGGCTAAAAATCTGCTGCTTGACACAGGTTTTTGGTATGCTCTCTACGACAATAGAGATGGCCGTCATCAAGACGCGAAGAATCTTGCCGATTCATTTGGATAAAGCAAATTTAATTCTGCCGTGGCCTTGTCTCTACGAGACGCTCAATACGAGGTTCGTTAAAAGGCCAAATTGGATCAAGAGTTTTTTTGCCTATACCGGACGCTCGGGCACAGTGCTTTTTCCTGATCAATCCTACCGTTCCGACGCATTGGAAATGGTATTGCGAAGCCCTTGCCCATGGAAGTCGCTTAGCCTTGTCGATTGGGTTATAAGGTTGGCCATCGAGGATAGAAACACAAAAATTGACGCAATGATTACCTTAAATCCTAAAGACTTTCTCGATGTGTGTCAGAGTAGCGGAGTCGAACTTCTATCAAGCTGAAGGCCGCAATAGTATGGATGCAAGCGATCAACTGTGGATAAGGTGCCCGAGGTTGGGCGGGGAAACGGTTTTCTCCTACTGTCTGCGGGAAGCCGGAGACCTTCCCTGTCACCGGATCATTGCCTGTTGGCAGGTTTACTTCCCCATAGAAAAATATCTCAAAGACCGCTTTACCCCGCAGCAGTGGGAAGAGTTCCAGGGCCGAAGGCCCAAGGAAAAGCTTTCCTCCCTTCTCGAACTGATAGATGAGGCCCAAAAGAACACCGAGGGGCAATAAGGGGGCCTTACCCGTTTCACGGGGATTTAACGCAACGGCGAAGCGATCTTTATTTGACATTCCTCCCAAAACGTATAGAAGATCTATTTTTAAAGGCAGGACGAGTTTGGCTTCTAATGTGGCGCCGCTTTTGTCGGCGCGGTTTTCGATGCTTACCAGTGCTGCGCTCCGTAAAGTCGATGCTGTTGTCAAGAAAAGCCGATGGGCACAAAAAGCCGTGCCCGTTACGGGCCGATTGAATTGTCCCGGCGCCTGCGGAACGCAACCCCAGCCGATTGAAGGTCAGCCAAGATGATTGGTCCAACTGCTATAACGATCATGCGGGAACTGGGCAGCGGCGGCGCTTACATAGGCCAGCAGGCGGCAAAGCGTCTGGGCTATGCCTACATCGACCGGGAGATCCTCGAGGAGGCGGCGAAAAAGCTTGGATGCCACAAGGGAGAGCTCGACGATAGAGACGGGCGTTTGCAGAGCTTCTGGGAAAAGCTTATAGCCGTTTTTGCCGTCGGAGCTCCCGAGGCGGTCTATATTCCTCCTGTGCGCTGGATTTCCGATGAACAGCTGGTCGAAACCCAAAACCACCTGATGGAAGAGCTTGTGTCCAAGGGACCGTGCCTTATTGTCGGTCGGGGCGCATTTTACGTTCTGCGGGGCAAGGCAAAATTATTCAACGTATTCATCCATGCGCCCATAAGCTTTCGCATTCGAAGGGTTATGCACATGTATGGGATAAAGACCGAAAAAGAGGCCGCGGGGATGCTCGATCGAAGCGACCAGGAGCGGGACCGCTACATCCGGTTTTGCACGGGTCTCAATCGGCTGGATGTCCGCAATTACCACCTCACCATAGATACGGGAACGATCGATTTTGCCTCCGCCACCGAGATGATCGTGCGACTGGGGCAGGATCTCAGAGAAGAAGCGGATTGGCCCTGGGTCAAGGATCCTCTCTGATTCCATGACCCTAGCTGCAAGGCAGCCGATGTCCCGGTTTTTCCGGGCAGATACAAGCTGTCGTCCTTCACAGGACCAGCATGTCAAAGGAGTTTTAAAGGCGTGGCCGTCCCAAACAGTCCCTCTTCGCCCGCACAGGAATGGCGTCCCAGTTTCAACCCCTGGCTGATTGCCCTGTCGGTCATGTTGGCCACCTTCATGGAAGTGCTCGACACTTCCATTGCCAACGTGGCGCTGCCTCACATAGCAGGCAATCTTTCCGCCACAACCGATGAAGCCACCTGGGTGCTCACCAGCTACCTGGTCTCCAACGCAATCGTTTTGCCAGCGACCGGATGGTTAGGCATAAGATTCGGGCGCAAAAGGTTCCTTATGACCTGCATCGCCTTGTTTTCCCTGGCGTCGGCAACCTGCGGAGCCGCCCCCTCTCTTGCCACCCTCATCATTGCAAGGATCCTTCAGGGCGCCGCGGGCGGAGCTCTGCAACCGATTTCACAGTCCATCCTTCTGGAGAGCTTTCCGCCGTCAAAACGGGGCGTGGCCATGGCGGTCTTTTCCATGGGCGTTGTGGTGGCGCCCATAATCGGCCCCACCCTTGGAGGCTGGCTGACCGATAATTATTCGTGGAGATGGATTTTTTACATCAACATGCCCGTGGGCCTCACGGCCCTTTATCTATGCCATATGTTCATAGAAGATCCTCCCTATCTGCTGGCCGCAAAACGATCGGCGCACAAGATCGATTATCTGGGATTTTCCTTCATGGCGATCTGGCTGGCGACCCTGCAGATTATCCTGGACAAGGGAGAGCGCGACGATTGGTTCTCAGCCCCCTGGATTCGCTGGACAGCCGCCATATGTATCATTGCGATGATTTTGTTCATTGTCTGGGAGCTATTGGAAAAGGAACCCATTGTAGATCTAAGGATCTTAAAGGACAGAAACTTTGCCCTGGGCACCGCCCTTGT
Organism: Deltaproteobacteria bacterium; assembly: GCA_021780695.1. Taxonomy (GTDB): domain Bacteria; phylum Desulfobacterota; class Syntrophobacteria; order Syntrophobacterales; family Syntrophobacteraceae; genus SbD1. The sequence continues at coordinate 150,528 of JAJXYD010000040.1, read as the reverse complement.
AACCCTTGTGGGCATCGTGCTCTACAGCACTATTACTCTTCAGCCCCTCCTGGTGCAGGACCTCATGGGGTATACGGCCTTTTTGAGCGGCCTGGCCTTGACGCCTCGAGGAATCGGCGCCATTCTTGCCGTCTTTTTCGTCGGTAGAGTCATCGGGGTACTGGACAGCCGAAAGCTGATGGCCTGCGGTTTCCTCCTGCTTGCCTATTCGTCCTACATGCTTAGCGAGCTCAACCTGCAAATCTCGATAGTAAACATAGCCCTTCCCAATATTCTCATGGGCCTTGCGATGGGTCTGATTTTCGTGCCTCTGGCCACCACCACCATGGCCGGCCTGCCAAACGAAAAGATGGGCAACGCCACGGGGATTTTCAACCTCATGAGAAACATCGGAGGCAGTTTCGGGATTTCGATTGTAACAACGCTGCTGGCACGGAACGCACAAAAGCACCAGACCTATATTTCAGCCAACTTTAGCGCCTACAACCCGATTTTTCAGCAATATTTTATGAAACTAAAGTCCATTTTCGCCTTCGGCTCTGTTTCAGATCACGCTTCCCAAAAAGCCATGATCACCCTCTACGGCCTGGCCATACAGCAGTCAACACTTCTGGCCTACATGGACGACTTCAGGCTCCTCGCCGTTTGCAGTCTTTTTTGTGTACCGGCGGCCCTGACGTTAAAAAAACTCAGCTTACGCAAGGGACCGCCGCTCGGGGTACACTAAAATTGCAAACCTGAAGATTTCTAATGAAAGGCTTCCCCGGACTTTATTCCTAATATTTTGAAAAGCTTTGCCATGGGACAAAAACCGGTAAAGGAAGCCTGAACGAGGTTGGCACCTACAAAAGCGGTAAACCACAACCACTGGTGCGACCAAAAGTAGGAAAGAAGCAAACTGATCAAAATCAAACAGCCGGCGACACGGAATACCAGACGGTCAATGTTCATCTCTTTCTCCTTTTTTTGAACAAATATAGCGCGGGCATCGGTTATAAGGGGCAGGATGGATTATTTCCCATTCCACTCACCTTGCTCTGTAAAGTATACGCTCTGGTCGACACCAACTCAAGGCTCATTAAGAATGCTTCCGCAATAAGCGATTAGCGGGCAGGATAAGATTTACACCCGCGCGACATTGTTTCGGGTTCCAGGCTTTTGAACCGGCAGGCATGGGAGAGCCGCTCCGGATCGCAGAGCTTTCACAGCTCTGCGATCCGGAACTCCAACGCCTTAAGGATCAAAGGTTGAGTGGATGTGCGTTTTTTTGGTTTCGTGAGTAGACCCGCGCGGGAAAGATAAGGATTCTAAATTTTAGATATTAGCGGAGACCGCCTTGAGCAGGTTTTGGATATCGGCCTGGCTCAGTTTTCCATCTTTTTCGAAGATCAGTTTCCCGCTCTTGTCAAAAGCCAGGACATCGCTGTTATTGTCGCCGATCTTCCAGTCCTTGACCAATACCTTCTTGTAATCGCGAACATAGATGGTCCTGGGATAGAGCTTTTGTTTCTGCTGGAGGTCATAGTCGATGGTGAATTTGGGCAGCCAACTGGCAGCCACGTTGACCATACCGAAAGTCTGGAATTGAGCGTCAGGAAATTTTGCTTTTTTCAGGGCCTCGCTTGCCGCATTGTTGAGATCCTTGTCGTTCGGAGCAACATAAAAGATTACTGAGACTTTCCCCTTCATATCATTGCTGTTCCAGGGCTTGCCGTTAATACATCCTCCAAGGCTCCCACTCAATACCACCGGAGGTGGAACTTGCCCGAGCTGGAGTGCCCAACACGCTGGTGCAGTAAGGAGAAGCGCCAGTATAAAAGTCGAAATACCTGTAAAATGTTTCATAGAAAGCCATCCTTTTTTATTGTTGACCGTACAGCACAAACATCCTGCCGCTGCCTTTGGATCAGTTGATGAATCGACCCGAATAAAAGTGAGCCAATGAAGGCTGAAAAACCGGTTACAGATTAACCCCCGGGATAATCTGTAACAAAATCTTTTCCTGTTTATGCGCGAGCCTACTCACGAAACGAAAAAAACGCGCTTTGGCCATGGCGGCCTCTCTTGCACCTCCTTATCTTCTAATATTTACAGAAAAACAATATTGGGATTTCGTTAATAGTCAAGAAGTAAATGGAGTGTTGGGAGAAAGTCTAAAGCCATTGACATTTTTGCCGCTATCTCCGAGAGGCAGTAGTATGGGAAAAATTTGAAAATGCACCTCTTTTCCTCTTAACAAGTTGAATAAATAAGTTTTATTTCTAGCCCCCCATTTAATGGAAAGTCGACTCCAATGACTAAAAAGGTCTTGATCGTTGACGGCAACGAAGCTCTTCGCTCCATGCTTGAGTCCATTTGAAAAGCAGACGGCTATGAGGTCGATAAGGATGTGTATCGGCCCGATTGCGCGGTAACCGTGCTTGCCGAGGACATGACTTTCAGTCAGTTGAGGCGGTTGGTAACCGATACCAATGAGACGGCTTTCCCCGTGGTAGACAACGATTCACGCCTGATCGGAATACCTTCGCTGCTCGAAATCAGGGCCGCTTTGTCGAAAAGATCGGTCTGGGAGGCCTTGAGCCCGAGGGATTTGCTTCTGACGCCCATAAGCGTTTCGCCGGGCGAAAGCCTTTCAGCCGCGTTTTTTAAGCTCCTGGAAACCGGATTTACCCGCATGCCGGTTGTGGACGAAGGTAAGCGCCTGGTGGGCATTCTCGGCCTTGAAGATATCCTCACACGCTATCAGCCGGAGTTGGAGGGCGTAAGGCTCACCCTTGCCCACAAGGGTGAAAAGAGCCCAAAACCACAGATACCCGCCCCGTTTGCCTTCCCCCCGGAATCGTGATCCCGGCCGTTTCTTGCCACACTATTCCCTCCCGCTGCCCGCCGGTTTTTTTGGCAGGCGACGGCGGATCAATCCAGGGAGGAAAGTTAAATCCATCGTCGCCGCCTTGCTTCTTCAATCGGGGTCGGTGGGCAGCTAGCCGTCTTTTGGGATTAACGTAAGAGTAGCTCTCTTTATGCCAAACCTTTTACATTTGGCTAGAGAGGGCAGAAGAAAATCAACCCTTCCGTGTTTGGAACCGGGCATTTTGTCCTGATATCTTACGGTATAGACCTTGCGGTTTATCTTCAGCCGAAAGAGATCCCCGAATCTATAGCGTTTGGCAAGATCGGAGGAAAGCGCTATCAGACGGTAGCAATCCCTGGGCCTTAGACGGTGCTCCGAGGCAGTTATATAGGGGTGAATTCGCTTCGTACAGTGAGGATTTGCAGCATAGGCGGTGACTCTTACCTGTAACCCATAAGCTTGAACGGGCAGCGCGACTGGTAGCACGCAGACGGCAAGCGCCAGCCTTTTGAGTATTGAGCTCATAGGGCAAGGCTCCTGTGACTGGTGTTGTCGGCCGCCCGGTACCTGGCACGACCAGTGACAACATGGTTAGTCTCCCTTACTACGTTCCGATCCTTTAGGGGAGCGAAACAGGTTTATAAAAGGCAATCATACGCCAAATCGGTTCCATCACTTTGCAGATTTAGTGCCATTAGGCCGCTTCCGGGGCGGTTTGCTTTTTTTTCAGGCAAAACCGCAAGGATGCGTTGGCAAAAAAGGTTTAGCATTGGGCGACGGTCGGACTCCCCCGATTGCGAAAAAAAGCCAAATTTACGATTTTTAATGAATGTCGCCTTTTTTCATAAAATCGGGTAAAAGCATCCCCGGGCAAATATTTCCTGTCCCTCGACGATACCGACATGGAACGATTCCAACTTGGACCCACTTGACCAAATGGTTATAATTTAGGTGGAAAGAAAACTCTTTCCTCCTAGGGAGAGCCAGGTTCCCTTCCTCCTCCTTTCCTGGCTCTCCTCTCTTCCCCCTGCCTCCGTAAAATACAGTGCTTCCCCCAGAAGCTATGGGGTCTTTACCTTATTTATTTTCCATCCCGATGGTTTATATTGCTAGCATTGCAGGCGGCTGTTCCTTAATCCAGCCGATCTTCCTAAATCTTACATAACCATCGATAACATTTTACCTGATCCAGGAGGTTGCGATGGATTTTATCAGGTGTAACAACGCGACCGATAGAAGCGTATCAAGACCCGACCCCTCAGGGGAGACATCCCGTTCGCACATAATTTCAGCCTACCTGCAGGTGCTGGAAAAGCACAAGACCCCATTGGCGGCAGATCTTATGCTCCCCTTCCCAAAAGAGCAGATCGCGCAGGCAATTCTTAGCGAACTGGCCGAAAATCCGGACTCCGACCTGAGAAAGCAGCTAGAAATCGGTTACGTGTTGCTCGAATCATTTGTTTCCTACGAGGAATACCGGTTAGTCGAGGATTTCAAAAATGCGAGCTTTTGTGCCGAGCGAATCGCCCATTCCCGCAATCCGTCTTCGATCCTTAAATCGGCGCGCCTATTGAAAAGGGTATGGGGAGAAAGAGCTGTCAAGGTTCAGGAGAGAATCCACGAAAGAATGCAGAAAAGGCAACTCGATCTTTTGGAACTCCGGAAGGTAGAGGCGGCTTAAAAAATAGCGGATTTATCCCCTTGGAGCGAAGAAGACCCGTAGTTTCTCTAATCGAACCATTCCCATTCAAAATGTCCCAGGTCTACGATTTCGAGGACCGTCCTGTTTCGAAAGCTGTCCCCGGCCAGGCGAAAAATAATGTCCTTAACCTGGCCGGGGACAAGGCCTGAGGAAATTTTGCCGTTTTGGGCGGCAAGGCTCTGTGCGCCGCGCCACCAGATTGCCTCCACGCCGTTTGCAAATTCAAGCCTCAGATGGTTTTTTTCTTTTCCGAAAACTTTTACCGAGTTTACTTTCTGGCCGCGCACCCCAAAGACAGGTACGGGATTGCCCATACCGTGGGGCTCGAGTGTTTGGAGTTCCCGCAAAAGCTCGGGGCCCACAAGGGCCAGGGGAAGTTCAAGGTCGACTTTGCCGTAAGGGATAAAGATGCGGGCCGGGTATTCGGAGGCAATTTCTTCGAGCCGTTCGGCAAATTCGTCTATCCGCTCGGACTCTATCGTAAGGCCCGCGGCGGCCTTGTGGCCGCCCCACCGGATAAGAAGAGAAGAGCACCGGGAGAGAGCCCGGTGGATATCAAAACCGGGGACACTCCTGGCCGAGCCTCTTGCAATCCCACTGGCTTCATCCATGGAAAATATCACTACCGGAGCAAAATAGAGATTCTGTTGCACCTTGGAGGCGGCAATGCCCACGACCCCGGGCTGCCAGCCGGGGCTTGCCAAAACGAGAGTTCTGGTTTTAGGGGGTTTTTTGGCCAACCGGGAACCGATTTCCTCAATTATTTTTTCTTCCTGCGCGCGTCTTTCGCCGTTTAACTTTTCAATTTCGGCCGCAAGTCCGGCCAGTTTGGCAGGTTCCCTGGCGGTTAACAAATCATAGGCTATTTGCCCCTCCGAAATACGGCCGGCCGCATTGATGCGCGGGCCAAGATAGAAGCCGATGTGTCCGGCGGTAAGGGTTTTTCCGGTCAGCCCCGCTCCCTGTACAAGCTCGCAGAGGGGAGCGAAGCTGTTTTCATTGAGATTGCGCAGGCCGCTTTGAGTAAGAATGCGGTTTCCCGAAACAAGAGGGACCAAGTCGGAAACCGTGCCTGTCGCGGCCAGGGCAAGGTATTTTCCCCCAAGCCGGGGGAAAGACATGGCGGTATTCATTTTTCTAAAGGCCTGCCTCAGGGCCGCAAGAAAAAGAAATGTGAGCCCGGCGGCGCAGAACTCCTTAAAGGGCGAGCCGCATTCGGGATGTTTTGGATTTATCAGCACGGTGGCCGGAGCATGATCGGGGCCCGCTCCGTTGCAGGGGACCTCATGGTGATCGATGACGATGAATTGGGCGCCCATGGAGCGTGCCTGTGCGACGGGCCGGTGGTCGAGGGTTCCGCAGTCCAGGGCGACAAAGAGCTTTGCATCCGGATTATCCGTTACGGCTCGCGGCGGAATCCCATAGCCTTCCCTTCTGGACGGAATGACGACTTCGAAGTTGTGATAGCCGATATCACGAAAAAAGTGGGCCATTTGCGCCGCGGAAGTGATACCGTCGCAGTCGTAGTCGGCAACGACGACGACCTTGTCGCCGGCGGCTATGTGCTTTGCCAGCAAACCGGCTCCCTCGACCATGCCCCGGATGCACAGATGTTGGGCAAGCTCTTTTAGGTCCCCGGAAAAAGAGGCCCTGTCGAGGTTGCGATTTTCCAAAAGGATGTCTATTACTTCAGATACGGTCGCAACCTTGCGGCTGTTGACAATCTTCCAACGCGGGCGGGCGATATCCTGTCCCATAGCACCTCTTTCCTCTCCTGATGCGCACCTTATATCACTTATCGAGACGGGGGTCGAGAATCCGGAAGGGCAATAGACCGATCGCAATTAAAATGCGGCTCGCATGCTTAAAATTGTTTCACATTCCACCGATAACTGGTATAAGGGCCGCCGGAAGCCCAATGTTAATGTTGCTATAAAATAAGACGAGGAGTAGGCAAGAGATGGATACGCTCGTATACATAATGAATTTTATCAGGGACAAAAATGTCGCTTCGATAACTCCCACTTCCTCCGTCGGGGTAAAAAAGGTCTGCAGCAAGATCGATTTCAGCCGCACCGACCTGATAGTGGAATACGGTCCCGGCACGGGTGTGTTTTCAAAGTACCTGCTGGGGCATATGGGGGAAGAGTCTCGCCTGATCCTCATCGAGAGGAACAGACACTTCAATTCTTTTTTGAAGAGAAAAATAAACGATCCCAGGGTCGTTCTTGTGCAGGACAGTTGTGAAAACGTTCTCGAAACCCTAAGAAAGTGCAAGGAGTCGGAGGCCGACTACATTATTTCAGGCATTCCCTTTTCCTTCTTCGACCACGACCTCAAGCACAGGATTCTCTACAACACCCACAGGGCGCTTAAAAAAGGCGGCAAATTCCTTGTATATCAGACCTGCTTTCAAACGAACAACCACCTCAAAAACCACCTGGAAAAATATTTCCCCGTGGTGACCTCCAAGTACGAAATTGCCAACATCCCGCCAATGCGTACCTATGTGGCAATCAAGTAACTAAACCGGGATACGGGTTTAGGCAAAAGTATACTGTTAGGTCCGACAGAGTGAAAAGGGGGCGGGCGCATGGCCGCCCCCTTTTTCTTACTGCGCGGCCTTTTTCTGCGTTTCGATCATTTGCCTTATCTTGGATTCTATCAACTGAGCGTATCCGGCCTCCTCCTGCTCGTCCAGATCGAAATCAAGACTTGCGGGGCTGTGAATGGAAAGAAGGCCCAGGCCCGTGGCCAGGGCGTCCCGAGTCCAATCCACCCAGGATACCATGGCGTCCGGGTCTCCGCGCAGAAGGCGGGCAACCGTCAGATCGCCCTCAAGGCCCAGCATCTCCCTGTCCGAGTTCATTTGCGCGACCAGGTCCTCATCGAGTTTCGGACGCCGTACAAGCACAGACTCCACCATTACCTCCAGGTAGACCGGAAATGGTTCCGGACCGGCGAGGTCAGGATGGCAAATAACGCACCGATCCCGGTCATGGGGAATGGTTGCGTTTTCAGCCGACCGATTTTGTCTGGCTATTTCCTTAAAGTGTGAAATGGTATATTGAATCGGATCACTGCCTTCCCTGCTCATTGAGACAATCACCTCCGTTCCAGGCGCCTGTGCCTTGTGCAAATTAGTTAACAGCCGGCCGATCTTTTTTCGCCGGTGACGGCAATACCGGCAGGTTTTCCTGTACTCTTTCAGCTATGACTTCCCGGAAGGATACGCCCCGGGATAAATTTTGGCAAGGTTTGCGGTAGTTGTCTACCCCTTTGGAACAGCGATCAGGAGTATAATCGGGTAAGCTATCGCGACATCCGGGTGGTGAGAAGAATCGGGAACTTTCCAATGGCCGAAAAATTTATCCGCATACGCGGAGCGCGACAAAATAATCTTAAAAATATCGACCTTGAGATCCCCCGGAACAGTTTTGTCGTGATCACCGGGGTGAGCGGATCGGGAAAATCCTCGCTTGCCTTCGACACTCTTTTCGCCGAAGGCCAGAGGCGATACCTGGAGGCGCTTTCCACCTATGCGCGCCAGAGCGCCGGAAGGCTTAACGCGCCTCTTGTCGATGAAATAGAGGGACTTAGCCCCGCGATTGCAATCGAACAAAAGGGGCTGCCGCATAATCCCCGGTCCACGGTGGCAACACTTACCGAAATAAGCGATTATCTGCGGCTTCTTTACGCCCGGCTGGGCACTGTCTATTGTCCGACTTGCAATTTGCCCGTCCGTGCGTGGAGTGTGCACCAGATACTTGCCGATCTTTCCGCGAGCCTTCCAGCGAAAAGCCGCATCCTGGTGCTTGCGCCCCTGGGCGAGGCAGGGGAAAAACAACTGCCAAACGTTCTTAGAAAGCTAAGGAGCCAGGGCTTTAGCAGGATACGCTCCGAAGGGTCTGTCTATGAGCTCGATCCTCTTCCCTCACTGCCCCGAAGGCCTTTTCACTCGCTCCAGGTCGTCGTAGACCGGCTCGTTTTAGACAACGACAGGCAAGGGCGGCTGATCGATTCGCTCGAACTTGCCCTCAAGACGGGAAACCAAACGGCCAGGATCGCAACTCCCCAAGGCTGGGAGAGGGCTTACAGCCAATCGGCGCGTTGCGCGTCCTGCGGGTACACGGGACCCGACCTCACTCCGGGTCTTTTTTCTTTTCTTCATCCCTCGGGGATGTGCACGGAGTGCCGCGGCCTGGGCTATATCGAAGAAGAAGACTCCCGCACCTTGAAAAAGGAGCCGGAAGAGTCTCCCCCAGAAACCGGCCCGACTTTCTTTAGCGCCGATCCGATGCAATGCCGGGCATGCAAAGGCACAAGGCTAAACGAGGCCGCACGGTCGGTAAGACTTGGCGGACTTTCCATCGATACCGTTTTGGCGATGAATCCTCCCTCCGCCATTGAGTGGCTCGAAGGACTCGTTTTCGACCAGGCGGGCCTCAAGATTTTAGATCGCCCCAAAAAGGAAATCCTCAGCCGTCTCCATAATCTTATCGAACTGGGGCTGCCCTACCTGACCCTGGACCGCGCCTCCAACACCCTTTCGGGCGGAGAGGTCCAGAGGGTGAGGCTTGCCCATCAAGTCGGAGCAAATCTTTCGGGAGTCCTCTATGTTCTCGATGAGCCAAGTGTCGGGTTGCATCCCCGCGACCACGGCAGGCTTTTGGAACTTCTTGTGCGGCTGCGCGACGCGGGCAACAGCCTTGTGACGGTCGAACACGACAGGGAGACGATCCTGCGCGCCGACTATGTTATCGACATGGGACCGGGGGCGGGAGCCCAGGGCGGCGAGGTAATGTTTTCGGGGCCGGCCGGGCAGATCCGGCATTGCAGCGCATCGCTTACCGGCCTCTATATTTCGGGCAAAAAACGGTTGGAAACTCCAAGGCAAAGAAAGAAGGCTTCGAGCTTCTTTCGGCTGAGCGGAGCCTCGGGACACAATCTCAAATCCATTGCGGCCGATTTCCCCTACGGCCTGCTGACCTGTGTTACCGGGGTTTCCGGTTCGGGAAAGAGCACGCTTGTTCTCGATACGCTCTACCGGGCCCTGGCCCGGATGATTTACAAGGTGGAGACCCATCCGGCCGCGTTTTCGAGCCTGGAAAACGCAGAGCGGTTTCAAAAGGTGATCCTGGTCGATCAGTCGCCCATCGGCAGGACCCCCCGATCTATTCCGGCAACCTACACCGGGGTGTTCGAGCTTATCCGGCAGTTGTTTTCAAGGGCACAGGAAGCCCGGGCCCGGGGGTATTCCCCGGCCCGCTTTTCCTTTAACGCCAGGGGAGGCCGGTGCGAGCACTGCCGTGGAGAAGGCCTCCAGCGCATAGAGATGTATTTTCTGCCCGATATCTACGTGACCTGCCCGGTTTGCGGGGGAACCCGCTATAACCGCCAGACCCTCGATATTACCTATAAGGGCTCTTCGATAGCAGCGGTTTTGGATATGACCGTTCATGAGGCGGCGGCCTTCTTTGGCAATTTCCGCCCCATTCGGGCCAAGCTCGAGGGGCTGATCAGCGTCGGAATGGGATACATTCGGCTGGGTCAACCCGCAACGACTCTTTCCGGAGGCGAGGCTCAAAGGGTAAAGCTTGCCGCCGAACTCAGCCGGCGCGGCCAGGGCAAAGCCCTCTATATTCTCGATGAACCAACCACTGGCCTTCATTTCGAGGATATCAGCAAGCTCCTGCTGGTACTTCGAAAGCTTGTCGATCAGGAAAACACCGTCATCGTTATCGAACACCACATGGACGTGATAAAGTCGGCCGATTACGTAATAGATCTCGGCCCCGAAGGGGGTGAGGGCGGGGGACGCATAGTGGCCGCGGGCACTCCCGAAGAGGTCGCCCGCTCGGCTGAGTCTCACACGGCGCACTATTTAAGGCAGGCTCTTAGCGATCAGATTCCGGATTCGTGAAAATATCTGAGTTTTTCAATCCTTTGAACCGATTCGCGGTGCAAACTCTGAAGTGAGGACTCATTTTGAAGCCGGTCGGAAAGCGCACGGTACATGGGCTCGATATTTTCGGATTTCTGGCACAGCAAAAAGAAGTCTATCGAGCAGGCAAGCCCCAGGCGCACAGCGTCACCGGGAGAATAGTTTTGGCCAATCGCGGCCATATCCAGATCATCGGCGAAAAGAACGCCCTTAAAGCCCATGCGATCCCTTAGCCTCAGGCGGCAGATTTCCCTTGAAAAAGTGGCCGGAAACTCCGGGTCCACCGAGCGGTAGACCGCATGGGAGGTCATCATGCAGTGTACTCCGGCCTTTACGGCGGCCGCGAAGGTTAAGAGGTCGAGATCGAAATCCCGATCGCCCTCATCGGAAATGACGGGCGCAAAATGGTGCGGGTCAAGGCTTGCGCGGCCAAGCCCCGGGAAATGCTTTGCCGTTGCGGATATCCCTTTGGCCTGGAGGGTTTCTATCCAGATAGTTCCAAGTTTTGAGACCTGCTCGCTCGTGGACCCAAAAGAGCGAGACGTCATGAAGTGGGTTTTCGGATCTGCGACTATATCCAAAACGGGGGCGAAGTCTATTTGAACCCCGATCTGCCGGAGATCGTCCGCGCATACCTCGGCCCACCGGCAAACCGACTCCGGTCCCTCTTCGGACATCGACTGAGCGGAAGGCAAGGCGTTAAAGTGGGGTGCAAGCCTTTGGACGCTTCCCCCTTCCTGATCTATGGCAAAAAGAAGCGGACGGCCCAGTTGCGCCCTCGCAAGGCTTTGCGCGCCGGCAACCAGCTCTTTTAGCTGCTCGCGGCCTTCGATGTTTCTTTTAAAAAGCACGACCCCCCCGGGACGAAACTGCCTGATAAAATCTTTTAGCTCCTCGTCCAGGCTCAGTCCCTTAAAACCGATAAAAAGATGGATTCCCGCCTCGCTCATAGTCCCTTTTCCAGTTTTTTTGTCATTTCATATCTCGAATCCGCACCCGGGTACCCCGCAGGCCCTTGAGCATCCGCGCCAGTTTTTCAACATCGGTTGTGCCGTAACGGTAGGGATAAAAGATGGCGGGCTTTATCTTTTCCACCGCGTCGGCCGCCATTTGCAAAGTCATCGCATCCGGGAGTCCGACAGGCAAAAAGGCGACATCGATACGGCCCAGATCGCTCATCTCGGGTATTTTCTCCGTATCGCCTGCGATGTAGACGCGCTTATCGGCGAACCCGATCACATACCCGTTGCCTATCCCCTTAAAGTTATAAGGAAACCCGCCCGGACTCATATCGACGATGTTGTAGGCGGCAACACACCGGACCTTGAGGCCGCGAATCACCTTAACGTCGCCGTTTTTCATCACCAGCCCCTCCCGATACCGCATGGCGCAAATTTCGGGAAGCACGACCAGAGTGTTATCGTTGCTCAACTGCTTCAAAGCCTTCAAATCGAAGTGACCTTCGTGGTGACTGGTAATGAAGACTATATCGGCCTTGGGCATTTTGGAAAAATCGGCCGCCTTGCAACAGGGATCGATATAGATATATTTTGCGTGGAAATGCATCATGAGCGACGCAGAGCCGAGAAAGGTTATTTCCAGGGGGCCTTGAGATGTCTTGATAGTATCGGTCTTGAGACTGTCGGCTCCGCTTGCCGCCCCGACCCGGAGCAGCAGAACGCATACGCAGAGTGTAAGGAACTTAAAGAATTTCATAAAACCGTCACACCGTCCCCGAGCGTTTTAGTTCCTCGATTTGTTCGCTCCGATATCCCAACTCCGCAAGAATCGACGTTGTGTGTTGGCCAAGAGCGGGGGCATGAGAATGTAAAACGCCGGGGGTGAGAGAAAATTTGGGCGCAATCCCAAGCTGCTTATAAGCGCCCCAGGATGCGTTGACAAGGTCGACAACCATGGCGCGGTCGCGCAGCAAGCGGCTTTCCATTGCCTCATCGAGGTTCAGGACAGGCTCGCAGCAACAGTCCGCGTCTTTAAAGATTTCGGTCCACTCGGCCATGCTCTTCTGGAGGAAAAACCGCGAAATAGCCTCGCGGAGCTCCTTTTGGTGGGCTCCGGGCTGGAAATAGGGCGCACTCTCCCATTCGGGCCTTCCCGCGACCCGGCAAAAGGCCTTCCAAAACTGGGGCTCGAGCGCCCCAAGGCTCATGTATCTGCCGTCGGAGGTCTCGTAGATGTTGTAGCAGGCAACCCCCTGGTTTAGCATGTCATCGCCCGGCGAAGGCACTTGGCCCCCGGCGGCGAACTTTCCAAACCGCATGCAGTTCCAGGAAAAGCTTCCGTCGGCCATGGAAATATCGAGGAACTGTCCCCTGCCCATCCGCTCGCGGGCAAAGAGGGCGGCCATGATGGAAAAAGCGGCCATGAGCGCTCCCCCGCCAAGATCGGCTATCTGGACGCCGCTAACGCTCGGACGGTCTTTACCGCTGTAGGACAGCACGCCGCTAAGGGCAAGATAATTGATGTCGTGGCCGGCTTTATGGGCAAAAACGCCGTCGGCTCCGTAGCCGCTTATAGCGCAGTAGATAAGGCGCGGGTTAATCCGCTCAAGGCTTGGGAAGTCGAGCCCCAGCTTTTTCATAACACCCGGGCGAAATCCTTCCAGAACCACATCGGCGCAGGCAACCAGTTTTTCGAAGATCGCCTTGCCTTCCGGGCTCTTGAGGTTGAGGGTGAGCGATTTTTTATTGCGGTTAAGCACCGTGTGGTATCCGCTGCTTTCGCCTATTTTGGGCTGCCAGGCGCGAATGTAGTCGCCCCCCCGCGGGTCTTCCACCTTTATGACATCGGCGCCAAGATCTGCCATGAGCATCGAGCAAAACGGTCCGGGCAAAAGCCTCGAAAGATCCAGCACCTTGAGTCCGCAAAGAGCCGATTGCATTAGTTCATACCCCGGTGAGCGGCAATTGTTATAAGTCCTGCCTCTTGAAGTGGGCGGCAATAGCCTCCGTCAGTCCCGCAATCGTGTATTCCGAGGGCATAATGGAAGTCTTCAACCCATAGCCGGAGGCGGTTTTAGCCGTTATAGGCCCGATACATGCGACCACGATCCTGTCCTTGCAGCCTTCGAACTCGACTTCATCGACCAGGGTAAAAAAGTTCGAAACGGTCGAAGAGGAGGTAAAGGTCAGACAGTCTATGCGGCCGCCGGTTAGAAGGGATCTGACCTTTTGAACGTCCCTGTCGGGCAAAACGGTCTGGTAGGCTGCCACTACGTCCACCCTTGCTCCACGTTGCCTTAGCTTATCGGGCAAAATTTCGCGGGCTACCATCGCCCGAGGCATAAGGAAGCGCTTCGAACTCAGGTTCTCAGCCGAAAGAGCCTCCAAAATCGCTTCCGCGCGGTATTCCGAGGGAACCAGGTCCGGGCGCAACATACACGATTCCAGGGCTTCGGCGGTTTTGGGACCGATTGCGGCCAGGCGAATGCCGCCAAGATCCCGAGCGTCTTTACCGGCGGCCTTGAGCCGGCCCAGGAATGATTTTACGCCGTTTACGCTCGTAAAAATAATCCAGTCGTAATCGCCAAGAGAGGCAATCGCCTCATCCAGAGGCCCCCACGACGGAGGGGCAACGACCTCGATGGTTGGAAACTCGATGCATTCGGCGCCCAGTTCCTCCAGCCCGGCCTTAAAATCGCTTGCCTGCTCTCTTGCCCGGGTAACAACGATCTTTCGGCCAAAAAGCGGCCTGCGCTCAAACCAGTTAAACTGGTCCCGGCATTTTACGACCTCTCCGACGACTATGAGCGCGGGGGGCTGCAAATTGGCGGCTTCCACTTTTTCCACAATATCGCAAAGAAGCCCCGTAACGGTTTGCTGCCTGGGGGTAGCTCCCCAGCGAATAACCGCGATGGGCGTAGCGGGGGCTCTGCCGTTTTCGATGAGTTTGCGGCATATTTCAGGCAGGTTTCTAACCCCCATGAAAAACACCAGAGTACCGGCCCCCGTGGAGATCTTATCCCAGGCGATTTTTGACTCGCGCTCGCCTTTATCGGCTCTTTCGTGGCCGGTAATGAAGGCTATGGTGGAGGTAAGGTCTCTATGGGAAAGCGGTATGCCGGCATAGGCCGGAACAGCCGCCGCGGCCGAGACGCCGGGTACGGTTTCGAACTCGATGCCTGCTTCGACCAGCGCCTGCGCCTCCTCGCCGCCCCGGCCGAAGATGTAAGGGTCTCCCCCCTTTAGCCGCACGACGATATTCCCGCGTCCCTTTTCGACCAGAAGCGCGTTTATGCCCTCCTGCCCCAGGGTGTGGTCTCCGCCTTTTTTACCAACGTATATGCGTTCGGCCCCGGGGGAAACGAATTTGAGAAGCTCCTCGTTTGCCAGGTAGTCGTAGACGACCACTTCGGCCCTTTGGAGCAATTCCCTGCCCCTTAGCGTCAGAAGGCCCGGATCTCCCGGGCCCGCGCCCACCAGATAAACCTTACCTGTTTTCACTGTGTTCTCTTTCATCCGGATTTATTGGCTGCCGGGATTTAACGTTTTGCAGACCTCATCGAGGATCTTTCCGGCACCCTGGCCAATCAATTCGGCCGCAACCGTTTTACCCAGAAGCACCGCATCCTCAAGCGGGGCTATACGCACCGCCCGGAACAACTGTCTGCCGTCAAGGGAGGCGACAAGCCCGGAGAGTTCGACAGTTTCTCCGCAAATTCGCGCATACCCCCCAATCGGCACCTGGCAACCACCTCCCAGTTCCCTGAGAAGGCTTCGCTCGGCGCGAACCGCAACCTCTGTTTCAAAGTGATTAAGAGGGGCAATAAGGCGATTGATCCCGGGGTCTTCGGACCTTGTCTCGATGGCAAGCGCGCCCTGCCCAACGGCGGGAACGAAGTCGGCCGGCTCCATGAAAACGCTCGCCCGGCTGCCCCATCCCATCCGGTTGAGTCCGGCGGCGGCAAGAATTATAGCATCGAAGCCCCCCTCGTCGAGCTTTCGAAGACGCGTATCGAGATTTCCGCGCAGATCGCCAATTTCAAAATCGGAGCGAATCGAGCGCACCTGCGCGGCCCGCCGCAAACTGCTCGTTCCGATACGCGCCCCGTGTGGCAACTCCGCAATGGATTTACCCTTGCCCATGATAAGGGCATCGCGCGGGTCTTCGCGCTCGGGCAGGACGGCAATCCCAAGACCTGCGGGCAATTCGGCCGGAACGTCCTTCATGCTGTGGACGGCCAGATCGGCTGAACCCTCGAGCAGGGCGTCTTCGATTTCCTTGACAAACAGCCCCTTGCCGCCAACCCTTGAGAGGGGAACAGAGGTAATCTTATCGCCGGTGGTCTTAATGATTTTCAGTTCGAACCGCACCTGCGGCCATAACTTCTCCAGGGCAGCCTGGATCATCTTGCTCTGCGTAAGGGCCAGCATGCTGCCGCGTGTAGCTATCCGGACAAGTTCCATGGTAAGTGAGGTTATCCTTTTTCCCGGTCGTTAGTGGCAGGAGGCGCAGCTTCCGCCAGCGCAGCCCGCGCAACCCGAAGATGCGGTCGCGGAGCCAACCCGGCTGCTTGCCGCCCCCTTATCCCCACCGCTTTTGAACCCGCAAACCGACATTCTCCTGTTTATGTTTGAAGATTCGCATTTGGGGCAGCTAACAGGTTCGTCGCTTCGGAAAACGAGCTTTTCAAAACGCTCGCAACAATCGCAGCAATCATATTCGTATATGGGCATGTGAAACCTCCGGGAAAGCCCTCAGGGATAATATAGAGCCATTGCTAAAATCAAGTAAGGATAACATGTCGGCGGACAAGGGCCAACTCAATAAAGCAGTGATCGCTTAATAGCGATCACTCATTGTCCAAACGACTCTGGCCCTCGATTTGTTCGAAAACCGCGGCCAGGAGCAGCGGAAACATTATTTCGTGATGGCCCGTTAGATTTATGCCAAGACCGCCCTCCATGGTAGGTCTTTGCACCACGTTTACAAGCGGCCTGTATTGGCGAAGAAAGTCCATGTTCACCGTGGTCAGGGCGCGCAGGGAAAAACCGAGATTTCTTACCACGCTCGCGGCTTTTAGAAACACCTCGGGGATTATCACCGCAGAACCAAGGTTTATGAAGACACCGCTTTCGAGGGTGGAGACAAGCGAGCAAAAGAGGCGAAAATCGTAGTGGGTAAGAGCCCCCATCGCCGCCCCGTCCATCTCCGGATGCATGTGTACTATGTCTGTACCGATAGCGACATGGACCGTCACGGGCAGGTTGCAGCGGGCGGCCGCGGCGAGGATGCTCAAGTTTGCAAAGGAGGTCTTTTGCTCAAGAAGAGCCTTTCCAACCGACCGGCCAAGCCCCTGGCCGCCCGAAGCAAACGCCCCGGACACCGCCCGGAGGATAAATTCGGCAGTCTCGCGGGCCATGCCGAATTGGCCGCATCCAAGATGGGCGGCAACATCTTCGGAGGTCTTTCCCGCAAGGGCGATTTCCACATCATGGATCATCCCCGCCCCGTTCATGGCAACCCCGGAAAAGACACCCCGTTCCATAGCCTCGATTATCAGGGGGTTGAGACCAACCTTTATGGGATGAGCGCCCATTCCCAGGATGAGAGTTTTTCCGTTTCGGGCCCCCTCCGAGATGGCCGAGACGGCCTTAACCAGGTCCTTGGCCGCCAGGATGGCGGGAAGGGACTCCATGAACTGCCCAAAGGAACCTCCGGCCTTCATCGGGTGGGCGAAGTCGGCAACCGACACCTTGCTTTGGCGCTCGTAGAGGCTCACAGTCTTTATCCCGCCAAGGTCAACGGGTTTCCAGTCGAATTTACGCGCTCCCATCCCGGCTATTCTCCTTTTGCACTTACGCGCTCAATGCGGGCGCCAACGGCGGAAAGCTTTTTTTCTATGGCTTCGTAGCCGCGGTCGAGATGATAGATCCGGTTTATTACGGTTGTGCCTTCGGCGGCAAGGGCCGCAAGGACAAGGGAAGCCGAAGCGCGCAGATCCGTAGCCATTACGGGGGCTCCGGACAGCTTTTCTACCCCGCGCACGATGGCCGTCCTGCCGTCGAGCTCGATATCGGCGCCCATGCGCTGGAGCTCCAGCACATGCATGAACCGGTTTTCAAAGATGCGTTCCTTGATCACCGAAACACCGTCCCCAAGGGTCATAAGGGCCATGAACTGAGCCTGCATGTCGGTTGGAAACCCCGGATGCGGCTGGGTCTCGATGTTTACGCTGCATATCCTGCCGTTTGCGCGCACATCCACGAAGCCCTCGCCTGATTCGAGCAAAACTCCGGCATCGCAAAGTTTTTGCGATACGGCCTGGATGTTCTCCTGCCTCAGGTTCTTTAGCCTCAGACTGCCTCCGGTTATCGCGGCCGCGGCCAGGTAGGTGCCCGCCTCGATCCTGTCGGGGATTACCTCGCAACTCGAAGGCCTTAGCTCCTCAACGCCGGTTATGGTGATTTCATCGGAACCCGCGCCCTCGATGTGAGCCCCCATTCGCACGAGATAGTCGCCAAGAGCTACGACCTCGGGCTCCCGCGCGGCGTTTTTCAAAACCGTGACCCCATCGGCCAGGCAGGCCGCCATCATGATGTTTTCGGTCCCCGTAACGGTTACCTGGTCAAAAGTTATCCGGGCGCCGCGAAGCCTTTTGGCCTCTCCGACAACATAGCCGTGTTCCAGGGCAATAGCGACGCCCATCTGTTCGAGGGCCTTCAAGTGCAAATTGATGGGCCGCGCCCCTATGGCGCACCCTCCGGGAAGGGAAACCCGCGCTTTTCGAAATCGGGCAAGCATGGGTCCCAGAACCAGGACCGAGGCCCTCATTGTCTTAACGAGTTCGTAGGGAGCCGTCAGGGTGTGAATATCGGAGGCATCGATTTGGAGCTCGCCACCCTGCTCGCACACCGCTCCCATGTGAGTGAGAAGCAAGAGCATCGTCTTAATGTCTCGAAGTTGGGGCACATTGGTAAAGCAGTGTTTTCCCCCGGCCAGGAGGCTGGCGGCAATGAGGGGCAAAGCGCAGTTTTTTGCCCCGCTGATCGAAACTTCGCCCTTAAGCCTGGCCCCACCTTCAACAAGCAGTCTATCCATTGCCTGAATACCCTTTTCCCCTAACGTGGAGAACCCTCTGTATCGAAGAGTAGTCCTCGATGAACTCAAATCTTTGAGCAAACAGGTCCCAAACGGCGGCTTCAAGAATTTGAGCCTGCCCCAGGCCTATTTCCATCAATAAGGACCCCTCGGGCTTCAAATGCGATTCAAAGCCTTCAAGAATCCTGTTGATTACGCAAAGCCCCTCGCTTCCGCCCCGCAGGGCGAGCGAGGGTTCATAATTGGCAATTTGCGGCGCAAGGTCAAGAAATTCCGCATCCGAAATGTAGGGGGGGTTTGATACGATGATATCGAAAACCGGCCTGTCGCACAGGGCCTCAAAAAGGTCCATGACCGTAAAAAAAATTTGTCCCTCCACCCCGTGGGTTTGAGCGTTTCTTCGGGCAATTTCGATTGCGGGCCACGATTTATCGACGGCCACAACCTTTATTGTCTCCCTTTCATGGGCCAGGGAAACCGCAATCGCCCCGGAGCCCGTGCCCAGATCGAGCACCAGGACCGGCTTGTTTTGGGCTATTTCCAGCGCCTTTTCAACGATGAGTTCCGTTTCGGGACGCGGGATAAGTACCGGAGAGGCGACCTCGAAATCAAGCGACCAGAATTCCTGCCTCCCCGTAATATACTGGGTCGGCTCGCAGACGCTTCTCCTGCGGATAAAGCCCCTGTAGCGGGCAAGCTCCTCCCCGGAAAGAGGCCTGTCGAAATTCAAATAGAGCTGAACCCGCTCCATTCCAAGAACGTGAGCCAGGAGCACCTCGGCGTCGGCCCTTGGCTGCTCGCACCCCTTGCTTTTCAAATACCCCGTGGTCCATTGAATGACCTTGAGGACAGTCCATTGCTCTTCGATTGCCTGCACTATTCACCTTCAATTTTCATCGGAGGAAAACAGCGCGCTCTTTTCCTCGGCCGTGACCTCCTCGGCCATCGGGATAAGACAGGAATCATCGAAGCAGACGCGGTCCCTGCCCCCTTCCTTGGCAGCGTATAAAAGACGGTCCGCCCTGCTTATAAAGGAACTCGCCGTCTCCTTGTCGGAGCGGTTGAAAACGGCAACGCCAAAGCTCGCGGTAAAGCGCAAGGATTTCCCTTTAAAGTCTACCGAACAGGACTGGACAATTTCGCGCAGCCGCTCCGCGATGCTTATCGCCTGCTTGTGAAAAGCGTTGGGCAAGATGAGGGCGAACTCCTCCCCTCCATAGCGGCAGGGGATATCGATGACTCGAACGCTTTCCTTTAGCAGTTTGCCAAGAGCCGCCAGGGCGGCATTGCCCCCTTCGTGTCCGTAGCGGCTATTAAAGTCCTTAAAGTGATCGATATCAAACATTATCAGTCCGGTGGGCAGCTTTGTGCGCCTGGTCCTTTCCATCTCCATCTCGAGGGCTCTTTGCATATACCGGAAATTATAAAGGCCCGTCAGTCCGTCGACGAAAGAGATCTCCTCAAGTTTTAGACAGCGTTCGCGCAACAGTTTGACTTCTTCGACCAGCGAACAATGCAAAACATCGGGGCACTCCGGCAGTGGACAAGACTGTTGGATGTCGAGTTTACTCAAAGGCGCCTCCCGAACACCAAAATGTTCTCCTTGAAAACTTTTTACATCATTGCCCCGCCAAGCTCAAGAGACTCCGTACAAGTCTGCGCACCAGCCCCGTTGGAAACCCTTACGGCCTGAAATGGGAAAACCGCAAAATCCACGCAAAACCTTATCAACGTGTTTGGATGAGCCTGGGCCAGCCGATTGCCCAACGCGTCCTCGAAGGAACTCAGTTCATGAAAGAAACTGGAACCGTCCGGGTTTAAAAACTCGAGCCTCTGGCCGGGCACGAGCCTCGATCTTGCCTCCAGGTAGATTTTACTACCCGCGTCCCCCCCAGCCAACGCCTCGTCGGGGCCCCGGCCCGAACGTACAAGGCCTGCGAGCGTGTGGGTCTGAACGTAGGAAATCTGCGTTTCGACATCAACGCCGGGGTTGCTCTGCCCCGCCAAAAGAGCTCCCTTCGTATAGGGACGATGGCTGATCTTTTCCAAATCCATGGTCCAGGGCTGTTTGTCCCCCGAAGAGAGGCCCGCGCAAAAGTCGATCGCCTGCCTGTAGGCCCTGGTTACGCTTGCAACGTAGAGGGCTCCCTTCATCCGGCCTTCTATCTTGAACGCATCCACGCCCAGGCGCGCAAGGGGACCGATCTCCTCGATCAGGCACAGGTCCTTGGAATTAAAGATATAGGAGCCCCGGCCATCCTGCTCGACCTCGAAAAACTCTCCGGGCCGCTTTTCTTCAACCAGCGTCCAGGACCAGCGGCAGGGCTGGGTGCAAAATCCTCTATTGGCGCTTCGGTTTTCCAAGGGAGGCCTGGAAGAATTCGCCGCCTCCTCCTTTGCCCCGGCGGCTCCGGGCAAGGTCAAAAAAGCGCTCATGAGGCAGCGGCCCGAATAGGACATGCACATGGCCCCGTGGACAAACATTTCGATTTCAGTTTCCGAGCCTGCAACTATCCCGGAGATTTCCTCAAAGCTCAACTCGCGCGCAAGATTTATCCGGCTAACACCCTGCCCGGCCCAGAACCTTACGCTCAAACCATTGGTCGTATTGGCCTGCGTGCTGAGATGAAGGGGAACATCCGCAGCATATTGGCGGCAGAGGAGCAAAACGCCCGGATCCGATACAATCAGGCCATCGACCTTAAGCTCGTTTAGATACTCGAGGTAGGGCTCTATCTTGACAAGATCGCGGCCGCGAGCGAAAATATTTACGGCCACATAGATTTTTTTACCAAGATCGTGGGCGATACGGGTTGCGAGGGCAAGTTCTTCAGAGTCCAGATTATGTGCAAACCCACGCAAACCAAAGTCTTTGCCTGAAGTATATACTGCATCCGCGCCGTACAAAAAAGCGATTCTAACCTTTTCCAGGCTGCCGCCGGGAGAGAGCAGCTCAGGCTTTAAAGTTTTTGGGGCGCCGTGTCGATCCATAAGTACCTAAGCATCTTTCATCGCTAAATTTAATCCCTACTCATTCTAAACGGATCGCACGGGTTTGACAAACAGTGCGTTACATCGGTTGACACAAAAATTGAGGCGGCCCGGCTCAATTTAAATACCTCCTGCCGCGGGCAGGAGCCGGAAGCATAGTAAAATTATACCCATGGGAAACTTCCCGGCGCACAACCGGGTCACGGTCCTTTAAACAGGCCCCCCAACCCCGGAAGGGGGCTCCAAGAACAGGCCCTGGTGCGGCTCGTTTGTGCTCCGTGCCGCCACTTCTCATAAAGTGTGGACAAAAGGTCCCGGGCTTAGAACTCTTTTGGGCTTTAGCCTGCTGGAGGGGCAAAAAAATCGAAAAGGAAAAAGAAAATTTTTATTCCCCAGGACCCGATAGCGAAAGTGAGAGGCTTGCCTGGCTGAGCTTAAAGCTCGTGCCCGGTCTTGGCAACCGCACCCTTTTGCGTCTGGTCCAGATATTTGGCTCCGCGCAGAAGGTGCTTGCCGCGGGGCCACAGGAGCTTAGCCTCCTTGGCGGGGCGCACGACAGGGTGCTGCAGGCCCTTGCCTCAAAACAGTTTATAAGAGATCCGGCCGCCGAGTGGAGATATCTTGAGAAAAGCGGTTTTCGGATGCTGTGCAGGCAAGATGAGGACTATCCGGCAAACCTGGCCCAGGTGCCCGATCCTCCCGCGGTTTTGTTCAGCTGCGGAGAGGTGTTGCCAAGAGACCTCGCCTCCATTGCCATAGTGGGTTCACGGTCGGCTTCGCCCGCGGGAGTCCTTTTTGCCGAAAAACTGAGCGCGGACCTGGCCGCCTGCGGACTAACGGTGGTAAGCGGCCTGGCCCTGGGCATCGACTCGGCCGCCCATCGCGGAGCGCTAAAAGCCCGGGGAAGAACCCTGGCGGTTCTGGGCTGCGGCCTGGATGTCAATTACCCGGCGCTAAACTGCGATCTCAGGGGGCAAATAGCGCGCACCGGGGCATTAGTAACCGAATTCATTGCGGCTACCCCGCCCTCCTCGGGCAATTTCCCGACCCGAAACCGCATCATAAGCGGCCTTTCTCTGGGCGTTGTGGTCGTGGAAGCCGCGGAAAGAAGCGGCTCGCTCATTACCGCCCGCATGGCCCTGGAGCAAGGCAGGGAAGTCTTCGCAGTTCCAGGGATGGCCCAAAGCATGCGCAATAAGGGCGCCCACCAGCTCATCAGGCAGGGGGCAAAACTTGTCGAAAACGCCGAAGACATCCTCGAAGAGATAAGACCCCTGATCCGGCGAAATCCAATACTACCTCCGGCCGGAAGGGAGCAAACCGCGCCAGGCAGTGAGGCCCCCAACTCAGAGGAACAAAGGATGCTTCTAAAAACCCTCGATTCGGTTCCCAAACACATCGATGCCATTGCAACGCAGGCCAATATTTCAACGCAATACGCAGCAGCCCTGCTGCTCGAACTCGAACTCAAGGGCTTTGTTTCTCAGCTGCCGGGAAAGTATTTTATCGCTAATCTTTGAGAGCGGTCTATAAAGAGCTGGAAAACGTAAAAAACGCTAAACCGCTTCGGGGCGATAAAAACCTTTTTGCCCCAAGAGCGGCACGGGGGTCTTTTTAGCCCTCGAGGCCCAGGACCCGGGCAAGCTCAGCCAAGGTGGCCACTTCGACGTCAGGACTTCCCGGAAGGTTTTCCCGCGCCTGTCCGTAGCGATTGCACCAGACGGTCTTCATTCCGAACGCCGAGGCGCCGTGAGCGTCCCATGCGTTGGAGGATATGAAACAGACACCATTTTTTTCCAGGGACAGTGAGTCGAGAGCTACGCCGTAGACGGAAGGGTGGGGTTTATAGATCCCCGCGGTCTCGATGGAGACGATCCCATCGAGAAGAGGGGCGATGCCGGTTGCCTTTACAGCGGCCTCGAGCATTTCAGGGGTCCCGTTGGAAAGAATCGCGGTTTTTAGTCCACCGGATTTAAGACGCTCGAGCGTGGCAACCACTTCGGGAAAAACATCGAGAGTCCTGTAGAGGTTCATAAGCTTTTTGCGCATTGCTCCATCGTCAAGTCCAAGGGACTTCATCGCATAATCGAGAGCATCGCCGGTAATTTGCCAAAAATCCGCATGACGCCCCATAAGGGAGCGCAGCCACGTGTACTGAAGCTGTTTATCTCTCCATATTTTGGAAAGCAAATCGGCATTTGGCCCCAGTTGGCCACGGCAGCGGGCCGCGGCTGAATTGAAATCAAACAGGGTCCCGTACGCATCGAAAACGCATCCCTTGACTCCCTGGATCCCGGCCTGGTCCATTTGGTATTCTCCTGTTTAAAGGATTAAAAGCAATTTCCCCTCCCTTAAGTGTCCCGGTCAGGGGGATTTCACCACTCCGTTTGTTCCCGCGGCGTCGGACGCCCCGGCATAGTCGGCTCGACCGGATCGAGGATAGTTTAAACCCGGGCTATCCCTGCTCGCTTTCGGGCAGGAGGCATTTTTTGTGCTCCTGGGCATCCACGACCGCTAGGGCTGTGGTGTTGACGATGTCCTCGACGCTCGAATGGCGTTCGATCACGTGGATGGCTTCGCTCGTGCCCATGAGAATCGGCCCGATGGCCCTTGCTCCCCCAAGTCTTGCCAGGAGCTTGTAGGCAATATTGCCGGCCTCAAGGGAGGGAAATATCAGCACATTGGCCTTTTTTTTAAGAGTGTTGAAACCATAGACTCCGTTTAAAATATCGGGCTCAACGGCCGTATCGGCCATCATTTCCCCGTCTATTATTATGTCCGGGCGGCGTTGCTTAACGATCCTAACGGCCTGGGCGACCTTTTCGCTTCTGGGATGACGCGTGCTTCCGAAGTTGCTGAAAGTAAGCATCGCTACCCGAGGCTCGATATCGAGCTGTCTTACGGTATCGGCGGTACACATCGCAATTTCTGCAAGCTGCTCGGCCGTTGGGTCGATATTTACCGTAGTATCGGCAAAAAACATCACGTCCTTTTGGAAAACCATCATGTAGACGCCGGCAATTACCGAGGTGGTTTTCTCCAGCGGAAGTGTTTGAAGCGCGGGCCGTATCGTATCGGGATAGTCCTTGTTAACGCCTCCCACCAAACCGTCCGCATGGCAAAGCTTTACCATCATGGCGCCAAAGTAGTTATTGCTGGTGGAAATCAGCTTTCTGGCCTTATCGGGGGTCATGCCTTTCCGGCAGCGCGATTTGAAAAGATCGGCCGCGTATTCGTCGATGCGCTCGGATTCTTTCGGGTCGATCAACTCGGCGGCCTCGATTTCAAGATGGAGTTCTTCTGCCCGGTTCCTTATCTCTTTTGTGTCTCCTAGAAGGATCGGCTTGGCGATACCTTCATCCAAAAGGATCTGGGTCGCTCTCAGGATTTTTGGGTCCGCGCCTTCGAGGAAAACGATTCGCTTGGGGTCGGTTTTTGCCTTGTGGATGATGCGCCGCATGATTTCCCGGGACCGGCCAAGGCGGCTTTCCAACCGGTCTCTGTATTCATCCCAGTCGGTTATCGGGACCCGGGCCACCCCCGATTGAACAGCGGCTTTGGCCACCGCGATCCCCTCGTAGATGAGCACCCTGGGATCGAAGGGCTTGGGGATGATGTAGTTTGGCCCGTATTCGAGCATTTCGGCCCCGTAGGCTTTCAAAACCGAATCCGGAACGTCTTCCTTGGCAAGATTTGCAAGAGATTTTACCGCCTCGATTTTCATCTCGTCATTTATCGCAACGGCCCGTACGTCCAAAGCACCCCGGAAGATATAGGGAAAACCAAGCACGTTGTTTACCTGGTTGGGGTAGTCGGAGCGACCCGTAGCCATTATGAGATCCTTTCGAACGCTTGTGGCATCAGGGTAGCTGATTTCAGGATCCGGATTGGCCAGAGCGAAAATAATGGGCCTTGGAGCCATGCTTTTTACCATCTCCTTGGAAAGAATGCCCGCGGCCGATACGCCGGAGAAAACATCGGCATCCTTCATCACTTCCGCCAGGGACATCGGTCTTTCACCATTTGCAAACCGCTGTTTGTAGGGGTTCATGCCCTCTTTACGGCCGTTATGGATAAGGCCCCTGGAGTCTACCAGGAATACGTTTTCTCTATTTACCCCAAGCCTTACATAGAGGCTGGCGCAGGCAATCCCGGCGGCTCCCGCGCCCGATATCACCACCTTTACCTCATCGATTTTTTTGTTTTGCAATTCGAGAGCGTTCAGGAGTGCAGCCGCGGAGATGATCGCGGTGCCGTGCTGGTCGTCGTGAAAAACCGGAATATTCATGATCTCGCGAAGATGCTCTTCGATGTAGAAGCATTCGGGGGCCTTTATGTCTTCGAGGTTTATGCCCCCGAATGTGGGCTCCAGAAGCTTTACGGCCTGAATGATCTCATCGGGATCTTTCGTTTTGAGTTCAATATCGAAAACGTCGATATCGGCAAATCTTTTAAAAAGGACGGCCTTGCCTTCCATTACGGGCTTGGCGGCCAGAGGTCCTATGTCTCCAAGTCCAAGTACGGCCGTACCGTTGGTTACAACACCTACGAGGTTACCCTTGACGGTATACTCGAAGACCTTTTCGCCGGCGCGTTCGATTTCTCTGCACGGCTCGGCCACTCCGGGCGTGTAGGCCATCGAGAGATCCCTCTGAGTAAAACAGGGCTTTATGGGTTTTACTTCAATTTTTCCTGCCCGATCTTCGCTGTGGTATTTTAAGGCATCATCTTTAAGGACCATCGTTGCTCCTATGCATTGAGCGTTTCATCCGCCCGGAAGGAAAAGACGCGCATCGGGAAAACCTCGAATTAAGACAACCGCCAGGACAAGTGCGATAATACCATGAAACCGTAAGACCGGCCTCAGAATGGAGCCGTTAGAGTCAGCTATTTTGGGGGAGAAAAAACACCATAACCAAGAGAAATTTGGTACAAAGCGAGGACAATATTGACAGAGGCCCGAATTATCAACATAATTAAGCCCGTTCTAATAGCTCTGCCCACATTTGCCTTGATGCGCTCGCTACGCTTGAGTTTCAGCGGACTACAGCGCCGTCCGGAGCGCGGAATTTTCGGGCAGTTTTTTTATTTTAACCCAATCTAGTATTTCGACTAGCTGCCAATTTGAAATAGATACTAGATTTTCCGATGGAGCACTGGTTATGGCAAAAAAATGGGTCTATTCATTCAATGAACTCGATCAGGCGGCGTCTTATGTGGGTGGCGACTGGGAGGACGTAAAGGGGCTTTTGGGCGGCAAAGGGGCCAATCTGGCGGAAATGACCAGGCTAGGATTGCCCGTTCCCCCTGGATTCACCGTTACCACCGAAGCCTGCAACTCCTATCTGGAGTGCGGAATGAATTTTCCGGAGACCATGTGGGAGCAGGAGCTGGCTGCCTTGGTCGAAGTGGAAAAACAGACCGGGAAAAAATTCGGAGACGCCCAAAGACCTCTGCTTGTCTCGTGCCGCTCCGGCGCCAAGTTCTCCATGCCCGGCATGATGGATACAGTACTCAATATCGGACTAAACGATGAAACGGTCAAGGGCATGATAGCCGCCACGGCAGACCCCCGTTTCGTCTATGATTCCTATCGCCGTCTCATCCAGATGTTTGGTTCGGTGGTAATGGAAGTTCCCGACGAACCCTTTGAAGAAGTTATCGGCGAGTTTGTAAAGGCACGCGGCGTTCGCAGCGACACCGAATTTGGCGCCGAGGACTGGAAGGCCGTCTGCGAGCGTTTCAAGGTCATTTTTGAGCAACACAGCCACAGGGCTTTCCCCACTGACCCCATGGAGCAGCTGCGCCTGGCTACCGAGGCCGTGTTCAAATCCTGGAACGGCAAGCGAGCCATTGATTACCGCAATGCGGCCAAAATTGCCCACGACCTCGGTACGGCCGTAAATATCGTTACGATGGTCTTTGGAAACATGGGCCAGACCAGCGCCACGGGCGTTGCGACCACCCGCAATGTCACAAACGGCGACAAGAAGATCGAGGGCGACTTTTTGGTAAATGCCCAGGGCGAAGACGTTGTTGCGGGCATTCGAGCGACCCTTCCCATCGAACAGATGGCCAATGTATTGCCGCAAGCCTGGAAGCAGTTGCTCGAAATCGCGGACAAGCTCGAAAAGCACTACAGCAACGTCCAGGATATCGAATTTACCGTTGAAAAGGGCATCCTGTGGATGCTTCAGACCCGGGACGCCAAGCGCTCGGCCGAGGCCGCGGTCCGCATAGCGGTCGATATGGCCGAGGAAGGCTACATCAGCCGCGAAGAGGCAGTGGAAAACCGGGTAACCACCGATCAGGTCGACTTTTTCCTCCATCCTCAATTCGATGCGGCATCCAAACGGAGCGCTAAAGCCGAGGGCAAATACCTGGCAAGCGGCTTGAATGTCTCCCCCGGCGCGGCTGTGGGGATGGTGGCCTTCACAGCCGATCTGGCCGAAAGCTGGGCCAAAAAGGATGGCAAAAAGGTCATCATGGTGCGGCCCGAAACCAAGCCCGACGATGTGCACGGGATGCTCGCCTCGGAAGGCATTCTGACGAGCCGGGGGGGGCGCACGAGCCACGCGGCCCTTGTAGCCCGCCAGTTTGGAAAGCCTGCCGTGGTGGGTGTAGCCGCTCTTGATATAAATGTTGCCCGCCGCATGATGACCGTGGACGGCCAGGTCGTAAAGGAAGGCGACTGGATTTCCATCGACGGTTCCACGGGCGAGGTTTTCCTGGGGCAGATCGAAGCCAAGATACCCGATATCTCGGACCCCTGGCTCAAAAAACTTCTCCAATGGGCCGACGATTCCTCGCGGCTTCAGGTGTGGACCAACGCGGACTATCCTCACGACGCCAAACGCGCCCGCGCATTCGGCGCAAGGGGCATAGGGCTCTGCCGCACCGAACACATGTTCTTTCAGACCGAAAGACTTCCCCATATTCAGAAGCTTATCATGACAAACCAACCGGCGGAGCGCAGCGAAGCCCTCGAGGCTCTTTTGCCCTACCAGCGTGACGACTTTGCCGGTCTCTTCCGGGAAATGGACGGACTGCCGGTCATAATCCGCCTGATCGACCCGCCTCTGCATGAATTTTTGCCCAGTGGCGAAACCCTTGCAAGCGAGCTTGCCGACTGCAAAATCAGGCTCCACAGCGCCGGGGATTTGCACGAAATAAATGAACTGCTTGGCAGGATAGAGGAGCGCCAGCACGTTCTAAAGTCCGTGGAAGCCCTCCATGAGGCAAATCCCATGCTGGGTCTTCGAGGGGTGCGCCTGGGGCTCAAAATGCCGGAACTGACCAAGATGCAGGTCAGAGCGATCTTCGAAGCGGCCTGCCAGTGCGCATCCGAGGGCATAGAAGTCTATCCCGAAATTATGATCCCCCTGACCGGCCACGTCAATGAGCTCAGGATCCAACGGTCCATGCTCGAAGAAGTGGCCCAAAAGGTCATGGAAGAAAAAGAGATAAAGGTAGACTACAAGTTCGGCACCATGATTGAAATCCCCAGGGCAGCCCTTACCGCCGATGAAATGGCCGAGTACGCCGAGTTCTTTTCTTTTGGGACAAACGACCTGACCCAGATGACTTTCGGCATAAGCAGAGACGATGCTGAAAAGGGCTTTTTGATCGACTACATACGCGATGGGGTTTTGCCGGAGAACCCCTTTGTAAGCATCGACGAGCATGGGGTGGCCAAGATAATGGGATTGGCGGTCCAGGCGGGCAGGAAAACCCGCCCCAGACTGGAAGTGGGCATCTGCGGAGAACATGGTGGAGACCCCAAGTCCATAGCCATTTGCCATAGACTCGGACTAAACTATGTCAGCTGCTCGCCCTTCCGCGTACCGGTGGCAAGACTTGCCGCCGCACAGGCCGCGTTGAAAGAGCGCGCGCAAAACGTCGCGGCGGGCAAAAACGCATCTGCTTCCGCCTAAGACCCTGTTAAAAAATATAAGTTCGCCTGAAACCGGGTATAGGGGACCTCTCTCCTATACCCGGTTTCTTTTTTGTACAAGGGGGAAAAAATCGCAAACGGTTGTTCCGGCGCGCCCGCAGCCCTTTGGGCAACCTCTAATGAAGCGCGGTGATACATTTTTTGCATTTTCCATCCGGCGTGGGAAATTTTCGGTATCCTCCCCCAGCAGCCTCGCGGGAAAAAGCGCATGGCCGCACGGGACAACTAGTGTTTTTTCCTTTTCTATCAGAAACTTACTTCTTTTTTAAAACCAAATCACATCTCTGGCACGCCCGTTGCGATAGTAGTCCCGCACGGATTGATTGAATCCGAAAACAGAAAGACTTTAGACAATTTACTTTAAGGAGAACACAATGAAAAAACTGGCTTCCATTCTTGGTGTTGGGATGATTTCCATGGCTTTTGCCTTTGCGCCCGCTTTTGCCCAGACACCCGCTCAGAGCCCGGCGCCGCCCGCGAATACCACCCAGCCGAAGACCGAGGTAAAGACCGCGCCTGCCGTGACAACACCGGCTCCCTCGGTCAATCCCGCCGCGAAAACCCCGAGCAAGACCACCGGTGAGGTAAAGGCTACAAAGCCCGCGCAAGCCGCGAAGACGGCTAAGAAAGAAAAAGCAAAGGGTCTTCGCAAACACCACATAATGAAGCACAGGGTGCGGAAGGCTTTGAAGAAACGCTCCGAGAAGCGAAAGGAACTCCAGAAGGCGAAAAAACCGGTAAAAAGCCTTGAAAATGGACCGAAGTCAGAAAAGTAGTTGTTTTAGAATTAGATAAGGTAGTGCGATCGAGGGGGCGGCGCCGAGAGGGCCGCCCCCATTTTTTGGCATTTTATCCCCCAAAGCCCCTAAAAAGTTACTCTTATTGCTCTCTTGAGTTTTTGATCGGTTGCCAATAGTGTTTCCTGGGGTTATCATGGCACGTATTTTAAAATTGGCCGCTGTGAGCCGACCGAATATGGGAGCAGACGATGGGAAAATATAAGACCTATGCGGAGATAAACGAAAAGATACGAAACGGCAAAGCCGTCGTGGTCACCGCCGAAGACATGGTCGGGATAGTAAAGAGCAAAGGGGCCGCGAAGGCTGCAAAGGAAGTTGACGTAGTTACCACCGGAACCTTCGCGCCCATGTGTTCGTCGGGGGCCTTCATAAATTTTGGCCACACAAGTCCTCCCATCAAGGCTTCCAAGGTCTGGTTAAATAATGTGCCTGCCTACGGCGGTGTTGCCGCCGTCGATCTCTATCTGGGCGCAACCGAACCGGCAGCCGACGATCCTCTAAACAAGGTTCACCCGGGCGCTTTCGAATACGGGGGCGGACATGTATTGGAAGATCTTGTGAGCGGCAAGCAGATCCACCTGCGCGCCGAGGGCTACGGGACCGATTGCTACCCCAAACGGGCCTTCGAAAAAGATGTTACCTTAAAAGATCTTCCGTATGCGGTGATGTGCAACCCCAGAAACTGCTATCAGAATTATAATTGCGCCGTAAACGTGTCCAAGAAGATAATCTACACATACATGGGCGCCTTGAAGCCCAACCTTGGAAACGCCAACTACTGTTCGGCCGGCCAGTTAAGCCCGATGCTAAACGATCCCTATTACAGGACCCTTGGCCTTGGCACCCGGATTTTCCTCGGGGGAGCCCAGGGCTTCATCACCTGGCATGGAAGCCAGCACAGGCCCGATGCGGCAAGGCTTGCGGCCGGAACACCCCGCACGCCGGCCGGGACCCTCATGCTGATGGGGGACCTAAAGCAGATGAGCCCAAGATGGGTCATGGGAGCCAGTATCCTTGGTTACGGCTGTTCTCTCATGCTCGGCGTGGGAATCCCCATTCCCATACTGGATGAGGAGATGGCGCTTTTTACCTCGGTTAGCGACAAAGATATCGTAACGCAGGTAAAAGACTACAGTTTCACCCGGCCCGAGCCGATCTGCGAAATCAGCTACGCTGAGCTCAGATCCGGTTCGATCACGGTCGAGGGCAAGGAAATTCCCACGGTTCCGCTCTCGAGCTACAGCCGTGCAAAGGAAATCGCCGAAATCCTGAAAGATTGGATTCAAAAGGGCGACTTTTTGCTCGGAGAGCCGCAGAATATGCTTCCCACCGTTCCACGGGCCGGGGTCAAGTGAGGCGAAAGATTTGCGATGTCGCGTAAAGCAAAGGGAATCGGACTTCTTTCGGGTGGTCTGGACTCCATACTCGCCGTAAAGGTTCTCCAGGATCAGAACGTCGATTTGATCGGGCTAACCTTTGTAACGCCTTTTTTTGGACCCGAGCAAGGGATGGCCGCCGGCACTATGGCGGGAGTGCAAACCCGCGCCCTGGATATCTCCGAAGTACACCTGGAAATGCTTAAAAACCCGCGCTACGGCTACGGGAGCAAGCTAAACCCCTGCATAGACTGCCACGGGTTGATGCTGCGGGAAGCCGCAAAGATTCTTGCCCGGGAAGGAGCCGATTTCCTTTTTACCGGAGAAGTCCTGGCGCAGCGCCCCATGAGTCAGCGCCGGGATGCTCTAAGAAGCGTCGAAAAGCTCTCAGGACTTCGCGGACGCATCCTGCGGCCGCTCAGCGCAAAACTGCTTGCCCCAACCATCGTCGAGCAGGAAGGGCTCATCGACAGGAGCATGCTGCTAGCTATCCAGGGCCGTTCGCGAAGGCCCCAGCGCGAACTTGCCCGCCAATACGGTCTAAAGGACTATCCGCAGCCCGGGGGCGGTTGCATGCTAACGGATGAAAGCTTTGCCAACAGGCTCCGAAAGCTCTTGGAGATATTTCCCGAAGCGAGTGCGGCAGATGCCGAAATTATCAAATGGGGCCGGGCCTTTTTGCTTGCCAAGGATACGATCTGCATGGTCGGACGAAATGAGAGTGAAAACCTGAGGCTGGAGGCTCTTGCAAGAGCGCGGGACATTGTCTTGAAGGCCTGCGACTATCCCGGCCCGACAAGCCTGATCCTGGCTCCCTCCCAACCTTTCGATCTCGAGACGGCCGCCTCGCTTTCCGCCTCTTACGGCGATGCCCCTCAAGACACCTTGGTAAGGATAGCCTGGCGCGCCGGGGGAGCGGGCAAGGACGGAGCAGCCGGACATCTTCTCGCCCGATCCGCGCCGAGGCAGTCGTTTAAAAACCTGCTCATTTAGGCGACCTTTTAGGCTTTCACCGTGTCCGGGTTCATTCCGTAGTCACACTGAGGCCTTAGCGGGCAGAGGGAACAGCGGGGCTTTTTGGCGGTGCAAATTTTTCTGCCGTGCTGGATCAACTGGTGAGAAAATTTTACCCATCCGGACCTATCCACCAAAGCGTTTAGATCCTGTTCGATCTTGTCTCTATCTTTTTGGCTAGTCAGGCCAAGCCTGGCCGAAACCCGCGAAACATGCGTATCCACGGCTATACCGGGTATTCCGAAGGCATTTCCCAAAATGACATTGGCGGTCTTGCGGCCAACTCCGGGCAGTTGAACCAACAGCTCCATCTGCTTCGGCACCTCTCCGCCAAAGCGCTCCACAATAGCTTTGCTGCTTTCCTTAATCGCTATCGCCTTGTTATGGTAAAAGCCCGCAGACCGGATCGACTCCTCGAGCTCTTCGAGCACCGCGTCGCAATAAGCCCGGGCCGATGGATATTTGGCAAACAGGGCCGCAGTGATGCTATTTACCCGCTCATCGGTGCACTGGGCCGAAAGGATAGTCGCTACCATCAGTTGGAGGGGATTTTCGAACTCGAGCGAACATTTCGGATTTGGATACATTTCGTCGAGTATTTTGAGGATTGACTTTACCTTGTTCAACTTGATATGAATGCTCCCCAAAGCTTTCTCCTTGGCAAAAGGTGCCGGAAAGCTTAATTTTGTAAGCCAAATTAGCGGCTATTTCAAGCCCAAACGGGAATTGCCGCCCTGTTTTTTCAGGGCCCATACGGATATGGCAGGGGTACAATGAACTTCAGAGGAGAAGAGCTGTTCCGGTCGTTAACTCCAAAAACCCGCCCCCGAAGAACGCAGGGCATTCATATAATCGTGTGTCCCTTTTGTGACGGCGGTCAACCCATTCCCACCGACTTCGACTCCATTCACCGTTGCAGTTGCGGGGCATGTTTCAAAGTGTGCGGGACCGACATGCTTGAGACCGGAGTAGGAGACATCGCCAATACCCTCTGGAACGAAGAAGAACTTAATTTGGTGCGTTCAGTCCCCGTCGATTTTTGCAATATCGTGATAGAGAAGGATTTCGACCGGCTTTTGGATCTAAGGCATGCCTCCCAGGAAAACGGCGGCATCGAGCGTTTCTGTAAATACGACATCCATCTCAATCTAAGCCTTGTCTGGGTCAAAAGACTGTTTTAGCCCCACAAGCCGCCCACGTGCAAAGAATCCGGGCGGGGTGATTTCTACGACCCGAAATTCTTGACACCGCATGCATAAAAAGGTATGTTCACCCTCCACCGGGGATGTAGCTCAGTTGGGAGAGCGCAGGCTTCGCAAGTCTGAGGTCGTGGGTTCGAATCCCATCATCTCCATGGGCAGACAGTCCGATGCAGTTCAGGAAAGACCCTGAAACCTTCACGGTATCAGGGTCTTTCTTTTTCCAAAGTCCTTATCCACTGTTTTTGACTCTGCCAAAGCAAGCGGTCTGAACCCCATTCCCCGCCACCCTCCTCAGGGCAAGGTTATCCACACTAGGTTGCCACATTTGGAGGCTAATTTTAGCATAATTACAGGCGATTGGACTGTACCGAAAAAGGCATTGGGCTTGATATGGCTCGAAAGCCTTGTTATAAATTAAGTTTTTAAAAGGAAATTGCCCTCATGCAAATACGAAAAGACATTCGAAACCTTGCCATTATCGCCCACGTCGATCATGGCAAAACGACTCTGGTAGACGCCATGCTGTGGCAGGGCGGCATTTTTCGTGAAAACGAACAAGTGGCCGAGCGGGTTATGGACAGCATGGACCTGGAACGGGAAAAGGGCATCACAATCATGGCCAAAAATACGGCCATGGTTTACAAGGGGGTAAAGATCAACATAGTGGACACCCCCGGACATGCCGATTTTGGAGGCGAGGTCGAACGCACCCTCAACATGGTCGAAGGGGTGCTCCTGCTGGTCGATGCGACCGAAGGACCGCTTCCACAGACGCGCTTTGTGCTCGGCAAGGCTCTGGCCCTGGGACTGCCCCCCATTCTTGTGATAAACAAAATCGACCGGCCTGACCGAAGGATAAGCGAGGTGCTCGATGAGACCTACGATCTTTTCATCGATCTGGACGCGAGCGAAGAGCAGCTCAATTTTCCCGTTATCTACACAAACGCAAAGGCGGGGATCGCCCTTACCGACCCCGAGGGGCAGGGCCAGGATCTTTCGCCCCTCTTCGATACGATTCTTTCCTCCATACCGGCACCCTCCTTTGATCCGCAAGCACCTCTTCAATTCCTGGTAACCACTCTTAACCACAGTGATTATGTTGGACGAACCGCGATTGGTAAAATCGTAAACGGCAGATTGAAAAAGGGCATGGAGGTCATGCTCCTAAAGCCCGAGGGAACCTCCCGCAAGGCTTCGGTAAGCGTTCTCTACACTTACGAGGGCCTTAACCGGGTGGAAAAGCCGGAGGCCCAGGCAGGGGATGTGGCCGCGGTGGCGGGAATGGACGATATTTTTATAGGAGATACGCTAAGCGATCCCGAAGACCCTCGCCGCCTGCCCGCCATAACGGTCGAAGAGCCAACCCTGTCCATGGTTTTCTCCGTCAACACGTCGCCTCTGGCAGGAAAAGAGGGCAAATATCTTACTTCCCGTCACATAAAGGAACGCCTTGATAAGGAGCTTCTCTACAATGTGAGCATTCGGGTCGAACAGGCTGAAAATCGCGACTCCTACCAGGTAAGCGCCAGAGGCGAGTTGCAACTGGCCGTTTTGGTCGAAACCATGCGCAGGGAAGGCTTTGAGCTTTCCATTTCCAGGCCCAAAGTCATAACCAAGGAAATCGACGGCAGGATGTGCGAACCCGTCGAGCTTGCCATAGTGGACATCCCGGAAGATTTTACAGGCATTATTACCGAGATGTTAAGCAGTCGGCGCGGCAGAATGACCCGCATGGTAAACAACGGCTTTGGCCGCGTGCGGTTGGAGTTTGAAATTCCCTCCCGGGGCCTGATAGGCTTCCGGAGCCGTTTTTTAACCGAAACGCGCGGCGGAGGAATCCTAAATACCCTCCTCATAGGCTACCGGCCACATTCGGGCGACATCCCCGCCCGCCCCAACGGAGTACTTGTCTCGGACCGTGAGGGAAAAGCGGTCACCTTCGCAATTTTTCACCTCCAGCCACGGGGAACAATTTTTGTAAACCCCGGAGAGCCCGCCTATACGGGCATGATCGTTGGCGAAAATTCCCGCACCGAAGACATCTGGGTAAATATCACCAAGGAAAAAAAGCTCACCAACATGAGAGCCTCCGGATCGGATGAGGCACTTAGAATCATACCGCCCCGCCGGTTTAGCCTCGAACAGGCCATGGAATACATCGCCGATGACGAACTGGTTGAGGTTACCCCCTCCTCGATAAGGTTGCGTAAGAGGAAAAACCGGTAATAC
The DNA here is from genome assembly GCA_021780695.1 of Deltaproteobacteria bacterium. GTDB lineage: Bacteria > Desulfobacterota > Syntrophobacteria > Syntrophobacterales > Syntrophobacteraceae > SbD1. The sequence continues at coordinate 114,407 of JAJXYD010000040.1, read as the reverse complement.
CAGGGCAGTCCCGGGGGATCTCCGATGTAGATAACCGCCCGGCCGCCCGGGCGGTTGGGTTTGGAAGCTAAAATTTCGACATTTCATCCTCGTCAAAGGGGATGACCTGCTCGGGGGTTGGTTTGTGATTTTCGACAGCAGGCTGTTGAACTTTGCCGTTGCCCCCTCCGGACGCCGCGCCGATCCTGCTCAGCATGTCCTCCCGTCTGCCGGTTTTTTTAGAGTCCGGAGCCTTCCTGGCTTCGAATTTTGAGGTTTCCAGCTCTTTTGCGATATTAGTGCCGCCGCCCACAGTCACCCCGTCAACCAGCTTGACCACAGCCGCCAGAAAGTTATCCAACCGCTTGACCTGGGCGTTGACCTCATGGGAGGCAGCGGCGGTTTCCTCCGAATTTGCCGCATTTTGCTGAATAAGCCTGCTCAATTCGTTTACGGCTATATTGATGTGTTCTATGCCTCTGCCCTGTTCCTGAGAGGCAACGGCGATTTCGTCGATCAACTCGCCGGATTTGCCGACACTGACTGTAACCTCGTTAAATTCCTTGCTGGTTTTCTCTACGATTCCAGCCCCCTCTTTTATCCTCTTGACCGTGCCCTCGATAAGATCCGAGGTGTTTTTGGCCGCCTCGGCCGCCCTCATCGCCAGGTTTCTGACTTCTTCAGCCACAACGGCAAAACCTGCCCCCGCCTCACCCGCCCGTGCGGCCTCAACCGCAGCGTTTAAGGCAAGCAGATTTGTCTGGAAGGCGATTTCATCGATTGTCTTGATGATCTTGGAGGTCTGCTCACTGGCCCTTGAAATTTCCATCATGGAGGTGGTAAGCTCCGACATCGACCCCCCTGCCTGCGCCACGCTCTCCCGGGTAACCGCCATCAAACGACTGGCCTGACCGGCATTGGCGGCGTTTTGCGCCGTCATGGAGGATATCTCCTCAAGAGATGACGATGTCTCCTCGACCGAAGCCGCCTGTTGGGAGTTGGCGTCCGCGAGATCCTGGCTGGCGGAAAACACGTGATCGGCAGCCGCCCCCATCTGCTTCGAGCTGTCCTGCAAATAGAAGATAACATCCCATACCCGGTGAGTTATGCTAAGGTTTAGACCGACTCCGAGAATGATTGTAAAAAGCAGGCATATCCCGCCCGCGATAAGTACGTAAGACTTATAGGACCCAACGGCTCTGGTGGTCTTGGCATCTTGAAGCGCCACTGCCCTGTCGGCCTGTTTTACCAGCTCCTCTAGGCCCTTTCCCTGTCTATCATACAACGGGTTTAGTTTTTGCCTTACGATCTCTGCCGCATCCTGGGGTTTACCGGCCAGGAGCAACGGTTTGACACTGCTTTCGAAAAGATCGTAAAATTGCCGGGCCGAAGCGTTCGCCTTGTCCAGCAAATCCTTTAGCTGCCCGTTTGGCAGTTTTTGAACCCAGAAATCATACCGGGACACATAAAGCTTGTGAAGCTCTCCAAATTTTTGAATTTCCCGATTTAATTCCCCCTGGTCGGATGTCGCCAACATCTGCATTACCTGCAGATAGCTTTTGCCGATATCCAGGGGGGCAAAGCCGGCATCTCCCGCCACTCCCCTGTAGACCGATGTTTTGCCGTAGTAAGGACCCCGCATATTAACTTTTTCAACGGCGTTCCACGACACCAGCCCGAAAATCAGAAAAACCACCGTGCTTATAACGGTAAATAGCGCCAACTTCACCTTCATTGTAAGTTCCATTCGACCAGCTCCTTATTTCCTGCCGAGTCCTCATAGCGCCGCTGTCCCCGCACGGGGCCGCGGCAAAATCATTTAACAGAGTTATCGGCATATTTTAGAAGAAACTTAGATTTTTTTACGTTCCGTCCAAAACGTGATTTTAAATGAATCGATAAGACAGCGGGACGGAACTCAACAGCCGAAACTTATTTTACCGGCGGGCAATAATCGGGGCAGAGTGAAAACCGGGGCATTTTCGGACTTGACTATATGTCATTATCGCTATATATAGATTGATACATATTCTTTACCGATCCTTTTCCGGCCGGCAGCTATGGTTTTAACACTTTCAACTCTGGGTGATTATGTCTGAAAACAGTGGTTCTTTGTTGCAGCTCGACTCCGAACATATCCAGCGCGCCGCCGACATACTAAAAACCGTAGCGCACCCGGCAAGGCTTAGGATCATCGACTTTTTGGAATCAGGCGAGCAGTCCGTAGCGCAGATATGCAAATACCTTGAGGCCCCTCAGCCCTTCATCTCCCACCAGCTCAACCTAATGAAGGCCAAGGGCATTCTTTGCTCGCGAAGAGAGGGCAACCAGGTTTTCTACGAGGTTGCCAACAGAAGCGTAATCGAGGTGATCTACTGTGTCCGCAGGCATGGACACAATAATGAAGCCTGCGGAGCAGTATCCGAACGGGAATAATTTGTGCTTTTTATTAAATCAACCGGAAACGTTTTTCAGGAGGAAACATCAATGTCTACCGCAGCAGTTCTTGAGCAAAAAGATATGAGTCCCAAGGCATCCGAGGACCCCGAAAAGGTATCGTGCACTTTCATTTGCAGCCGCGATACGATCGATGGGGCCTATCCGGCGCTGATACTTGCGATCAATTCCAGAAGGCTTGGGATGGAAGCAAATATTTTCTACACTTTCATGGGAATAAACCTGATTCGCAAGGGTGGATTATCCAAGGCCCAGTTCATTCCGGCCGGGACCATGGGGGCGATTCCAGGCATGTCGACGGTTGCCAGCCACATGATGCGAAAAAAAATCGACGCGGCAGGCATTCCAACCCTGGAGGAGTTGATGGAAATAGCGCAGCTGGAAGGGGTAAAACTTGTGGCCTGCAAGATGACTATCGATATGATGGAGATAAAACCCGAGGATTTGATTGAGGGGGCGGAAATTCAGACTGCCGAAGAGTATCTAAAACATGCGCGCAACTGCAAGATAAACATGTTTACCTAGTAAAACCGGGGCAATTAAGGAGGATTTCCTCCTTAATTCCCCCGGTAAATAAGGCAATGGGGGGTAACTTCACTTCACCCCGGTTTCTTTTTCCGCTCTGCGAGACGCGATCGTCAGCGCAACCTGTTCGTGTATGGGACAGTTGGCGATCGCGTTTTTCTTTTCTCCCATTTCCTGTTTGGTTCTAAAAATCCATGAACTCGAATCCGAGTAGCAGTAGATCGCCAGTTCACAGTCTCTACATTGTTCCATTTGCATTATCCTTCAGGCTCAGGGAAAGAACGGGGCTGTTTTTGAGGGGCAAAGCAGCGGTCAACATCGGTTCCGCCCTGCTCCCCACTCCTTTCGGAAGTTTGAGCCGATAGCCGCCCCAAGTACTCCTCCCATTCCAGCGGGAGCAGGTACTTTTTGCGGCTGTTACATTCCCTGCAGGCCGCCACGACATTTCCTCTGGTAGATTTCCCCCCGCGTATGAGCGCAACCCTATGGTCCATAGTGAGCTCGGCGGGAGGAGTTTTTCTGTGGCAATAGTAGCATTGGCCCCTGGCTATTTGGCGCTTCCACCACTGCGAGGCGCGAAGCTGCGCAGCCTTTTCCTTTTCCTTTCTGAGCTGCTCGGGCGCTACGCAGACGATGAAAGGGCCAATAGGAGTCTCCATGAGAGCTTTGAACCTTTCTTGCCGGCCAACGGCCCTGTTAATGGACCGCCGCGGGCTTTATGGCGACATAGAACGTGTTGCCGCCACGTTCGACAAGCAGAAGCAAGGGCTCGTCCTTTTGCATTTTGCCGATGGCCTGTTTCCAATCCCGGATATTTTGAATTTTCTCCCGGTTGACTTCCTTTATCACGTCTCCCTGGCGGAGCATGGAGTCTGAGGCCGCGGAGTCGGGCTGCACCTTGGTAATGACAACTCCTTTTTCCCCGGCGTTCAAGTCGAATGTGCGAGCAAGATCGGGGGTAAGGTTTTGAACCGTAATGCCCCAGGCGCTTTGAGTTTTGGGCGCCAGGCCCTGGGCCTTTGGCATTTTGGAGGGCAAGGTGCCAAGCTTTACTTTTACGGCCAGTGGTTTGCCGTTTCTTATAAGGCCAAGGCTAACTTCGGTACCGGGCTTCAGGGCGGCAATCCTGCGCGAAAGCTCACCGGCGTTTTCAATGTCTTTGCCGTCAAGGGTCTGGATTATGTCGCCCCGTTTGAGGCCGGCCTGCTCGGCTGGTCCCTGTTTAACCACGTCGGCCACAATTACTCCCTTGGTGACTTTAATGCCGAAAGATTTGGCCAGTTCGGGCGTGATGTTTTGAATCATGATCCCCAGCCAACCACGAATGACCTTCCCGGTCTTAAGCTGGCCCAGAATGGATTTGGCGATATCGATGGGTATGGCGAAACCGATCCCTTGGCCCTGGGCAACGATGGCCGTGTTTATGCCCACCACCTGCCCCTGCATATTAAAAAGGGGTCCTCCGCTGTTGCCGGGGTTGATGGCCGCATCGGTTTGGAGAAAATCGTCATAGGGACCGGCCCCGATGACCCTGCCCTTAGCGCTGATGATACCGGAAGTAACCGTATTGCCCAGTCCGAAAGGATTGCCTACGGCTATTACCCAGTCGCCGACGCGAATCGCGTCCGAATCCCCAAGGGCGGCGGGTTTGGGTAAGTCGCCTTTAGGGGCCTTGATTCGCACCAGGGCAAGATCGGTCTTGGGATCGCGCCCGACGACCTTGGCGGTGTATTCCTTACCGGCGAAAGTCTTGACCGTAATCTCATCGGCCTTTTCCACCACGTGGTTGTTGGTGAGAATCAGGCCGTTATCGCTTATCAGAAAACCTGAGCCCAGAGCATGGGTTTCAACCTCTCCCTGGGGGACGTTTCCAAAGAAATGCTTGAACTGCTGGCCGAAAAACTGATTGAAGGGCGAATTAGACCCGCCAAACTGCTCAAAGGGATTTTGCTGCTTGGTTTTTTGAGTAGTTGAAATATTTACTACCGAGCTTTCCACCGCTTGGACAAGATTGGCAAAGGAGGCGGGGGCATCGAAGGGAGCTGCCTGAGCGATTGCACCCCAAAAGAGAAAAACCGAGTACAAAAGGACCGGAAGGCAGACTTTGCCGATGCTGCGTAAAAACTTTCCACCATGGATTCGCATTGAAATTCCTTTCAGGATGGTTTCTATTTCCAGGGGTCGGGTTAAATGTTACAATACACCGAATTTGTAATTAATATCACGACACGGTTTAAAATCAACCTTTTAGAAGAAAGAATCGACATACGCCATGGAGGCCCAATGAACCTGATCGAAGCTTGTGACAAGGCTTTCTGCATCGTGGTCCAGGCGCAGGAAATGGATAGACTCTACCGCAGGGGCATCCGCTCCCTTGGAGAAGGCAACCTCAGAAACTGCGTTATAAACATGGCAAACGAAGCCATCGGAGATGAAGAGCTCCGCCAGGAGGTCTTTACAAGCGACGAAAACGTTATCAATTTTCTCTGCGGTGTTTGGATTCAGTTCCTGCTGGTCGAAGTGGCAGGACTCAAAAAAGACAAATTGAAACATCTTGCGCGCCAGGCCTTCGGAGACTGCACCGACAACAGACTTCTTCACTGAGGGCTGTCTTTGGACAGGTAAAAACCAGAGACTTTTCAGTGAATGGGCATTTCTTTCCTTTTTTGCTCACGTCCAAAATCTTCGACCATTGTCTTTTCAGCAGGCATACGACTGAAGAATTCCCTGGCTTCTGAGAAGTTGTGAAAATTGACGCTGAGGGAGACGCATTTCCTGTTATGCCTGTCGAGGCCGGCGCTTATTTGCAGGATCAAGACATTTTGCCGCATCTCCGAGAGCACTTCGAGCATCTGTGCAATCCCGATGTCCACGATCCGGATATCGATTACCAGCGGGTGCCGCCAGTTAATCCCCCAATCCCAGTGAACCCGCAGCATTTGCTGCATCAAAAGAGAGTGCCTTTCCAGAAGGTCGTGACAGTCCCGGTGGTGAAAAGTGACGCCTCTTTCGCTAAGGGTTGCAAGAACGTGGTCCTGGCCCGGCAGGGGATTGCAGCAGCGTGCGAATTTGAAAACAGCCTTGTCCAGACCTCTCACGGTAAGCGTGTTTCGCCCCTGCGCCGCTTCCTGTCTTCTGGCCTCATCGGGTCGTTGGCCCTCCATGTAGTAGAGAACGGCCTGGGGAGAAATAAGGTCCTGACCGATTTTAAGATATAATTCCTGGAGATCTTTTACGTTTAGGACCTCCAGGATCAACCGCATGCTTTCTCCCTCCAGCACAGAGGCGGAGAAGCGATGCCTCACTATCTCCTGGAGCAGGATATCCATGCCCGCCTGACGGGCGAACAGGAGCCTTTTCTGATGCAACCTCCGGTTTATCGCGGTGCGTGCCTTAGGGGTTTTACAAAGCGACTCCAGTTCGGCATCCACATCGATTTGTTCGGCCGAAGTAACTATTTCAACCGTGTCGCCATCCTTTAACAGACCCGTTATGGGCATCCATGAGCCGTTGACCAGGGCGCCTTCGCAATTGTCGCCAAGCTGGGAATGGATGCGGTAGGCAAAATCGAGCACCGTGCTGTCTTTGGGAAGGTAGTAAATGTCGCCTGCCGGGCTGTAGGTAAAGATCTCTTCGGATTCCGAAAGGCGAATAAGGTCTTTGCGATGGGTTGCCGCCCCGCCGTACTCGCCAATGTCGCGCAGCAAATCGCTTATCTCCTGCCAGTGGTCGTTTGAAAGCCCCTCCTGGGACTCCCAGGCCCTGAGAACACCTCCACCGGCCAAGTTTTCCATCTGCGTGGTCCGGATTTTTATCAGATAATTGCTGCCGCTCAAATGAACCCTTGTGTGCAGGCTCTGGTATCCGTTCGCCTTGGGGTTGGCGATAAAATCGCGCAGGCTCTTTGGAATGGCTGCAAGGTTGTTGTTAATCAGGCCCAGCACCTTGTAGCAATCGTATAACTCGTTGGTGCGAAGGACTATGGCGAAGTCGACGAAATTTTCAGGAAAAGTCCAATCCAGGCTGCGCTTTACCGGGTTGTAATAGGTGCCCAGTCCCTTGGCGCGCGTGCGGATATCGGCCGAAACCCCGTAATCCGACATTATTTTGGTAAGGGAGGCCTCAAGGCTGGAAACGGCTGGGGAGTTGCGTACTTCCTGCATCAGGTGCAGGATTTTTTTGCTCTTTTTGGGATAAAGAAATGTCAGCGCGTGGTGGTAGAGCTCTCTTTTGAGCGGATAGAGGTTTAAGCGGGCAGCGATCGGGGCATAGACGTCGACGGTTTCCTGGGCGATGCGCTGACGCTTTGTCAAGGGCAGATAATGGAGCGTCCTCAGATTATGGAGCCTGTCGGCAAGCTTTATGAGCAGCACCCCAAGTCTACGGCTGGCGCTTATAAATATTTTGCTGTGCGTGAGGTCTTTTAGCGAAGCCCTGTCCAGATGGAATCTGGCCAGCTTTGTGCACCCGTCGACCAACTCGGCGACCCCGGTGCCAAAACGTGCTTCTATGTCTTCTAAGGACATCCAGGGGATATCTTCGACAACGTCGTGGAGCAAGGCACCGGCGAGAAGCACGGGGTCTTTAAAGCCCATCTCCCGGACCATGATTTCGCTAACCGCGCAAGGGTGGCTTATGTAAGGGGCCCCGGATTTTCTGCGCTGTCCTTCATGAAGCTTGGCGGCAAACTCGAGAGCCTCAAAAAAAAGCGCATTGCTCTCGGATTTGGGACCGAGGCGCTTTTCCATGCGCTCGCGGAACTTTTCAAGATTAAAAAAGTCCGACCCGTCGGCCATGACCGGAAATACGGAACTCGAATTCTCGCAAAGCTCGATCTGTGCCATCATTTTCGCTCTTGGAGTCGATCCCCTTGGTGCACCAACCATTTTGACGCATATTAAGAGGAAATTAAGGCTTCTTTTACCATTTACCCGGAATTATACCTAAACTACAGTGCAAATTCACCAATGATGAGGTAAATACCCCCCGGACGCCTGGGGGGAAGAGACCCGTCTTTACGGAACATGGCGAAAATCGATTATTAGTGCCAAGGAAGGCGGCATTACAGATCACTATTAGCCATTACCTCCCCGGCCATATCTTCGATAAAAGAGCGATAACGCTTTGCCAGCTCAGAATCGAGAAGAGAGAGGATACGGACGGCGAAAACGGCCGCATTGTGCGCGCCTCCCTTTCCGATGGCCATGGTGGCAACGGGAACTCCAGGCGGCATCTGAACGGTTGCCAGAAGTGCGTCCATGCCGTTTAGCGGGGAAGAACCGATTGGTACTCCGATTACCGGCAGAGGGGTTTTGGCGGCCGATACCCCCGCAAGGTGGGCGGCCCAGCCCGCCCCGGCTATCAAAACCTTTATACCGCGCGCCTCCAGCCCCATAACGTAATCAGCGGCGGCATCCGGGGTCCTGTGGGCCGAGAGGACTTTCATCTCCCAGGCTATTTCGAATCTGTCCAAAAGTTTGCCCGCTGCTTCCATTACGGAAACATCCGATTTACTGCCCATAATGATAGCAACCAGAGGATTTGACATTATATCTCTCCCATCCACGCCCCACGCAGGGAAGAGATATTTTCTCTTACTATTTCCCTGCCGGAGCCGGCGATAATAACAAGTTGCGGATTTTGCGTCACCTCTCCCAACAGCCCGCAGGGCAACCCCGCAAAGATTTTCTCAAACTCTTCGGCGTATTCCGGGCGAACCGTCACAAGAAAACGTCCGCACGATTCGCTGAAAAGACGGTGGGCATCGGGTAGGTTTTCATCCTGGACAATCATCTTCGACAAATCGATTGTCAACCCCAAGCGAGCCCCGAGGGCGACCAGGGCCGCATGGACCCCGAGCCCTCCCCTGTAGATCCCGTGGCAGGACGCCGCAAGGCCCGAGGAGAGCGCTTTTTCCACCCCGCGGTAGAGGTCGAGAAGAGCCTCGCATTTATCTTTATCAAAGACATTTGGCCCGTTAAAGCCCGGCACCTTCGGCACATTCAGCCCGGTGTAGCCCAAAAGGTCGTAATAGGCCGACCCTCCGAGTTCGTCGGCGGTGCAGCCGAGAAGATAGACGAGATCTCCCGCGCACTTGGCTTCCATGGTCTGAGACTTTAAAACGTTTTCCACTATGCCCGTAGCCGTAAAAAGCATCGTTGGAAGCCCGCTTACCTTGTGGCTTTCGCCGAAATCGCCCGGAAGAGCCCCGTCGACATACATGGAGTCTTTTCCGGAAAGAAGAGGTATGGACCATGCCAGGCAAAGGTCTCTAAGGGCAAGATTTGCCCGCACCAGTTGAGCCGCCTTGTAGCGCCCATCCGGGTTTTGAACCGGATCGTACTGAATGCTCGGCCAGCAGAAATTATCGACCCCCCCGATTTCATCGAGCTTTCCCCCGACGGCCAGGATGCGCCTTACCGACTCATCGATTACGGCTGCAACCATGTGGTAGGTGTCTATGACCGAATAGGTAGGCAGAAGGGCCTGCGCCACGGCGAGCCCGGTCGTGGAATCGAGGACCGCGCGAATAACGGCCGCGTCATTTGGAACGTCCCGATCCCTGCCTGTAAGAAACTTTACCGCGCTGCCGCCCTGTACCTCGTGATCGTATTGTCTTTGGATCCATTCCCGGCTGCACAGATTGGGAGTGGAAAGAAGACTGGTCAGAAGCGGACCAAATTCTTTGGGTTGTCCCAGAACGGGCTCGGTAAGGCCCCGCATTTCAGGAGAAAGCCACTGGGCATCGAACTCCCACTGCGGAAAATCTTCGGAAAAAAGGCTGAGATCGAGAAGCGCGCAAGTGCGCTGGCCATAATCTAGCCGCAGCTTCCCGCTATTTTCGTATCTGCCGATTACCGTGCTCTCCACATCGTGTTTTCGAGAAAGCGCCATGAAACGGTCGAGGTCGTCGGGTTTTACCGCAATAGTCATCCTCTCCTGGGATTCGGAGATCCATATTTCCCATACGTCGAGGCCTTCATACTTAAGAGGAACCTTGTCGAGCTCCACATGCGCTCCACCGGCAAGCGCCGCGGATTCGCCCACGGAAGAAGAAAGCCCTCCGCCGCCGTTGTCGGTAATGTGGGTAATAAGGCCTTCGTCGCGGGCCTCGAGAAGAAAATCGTGCATCTTCTTCTGTGTGTAGGGATCTCCTATCTGAACATGCCCGGCGGGGGTCGAGGCGCCGTAGCTCTCGCTGGAAGCCGTTACCCCGTGGATGCCGTCTTTTCCAACCCGCCCTCCGCTCATTATGATCAGATCCCCCTGGGCCGGACATTTAAGCTCCGAGGGCTGACCCTCTATTTCCTTGGGCATGATTCCAAGAGCCGCCACGAACACGAGGCATTTGCCCAAATAGGAGGGGTCGAAAAACAGGTTTCCAAACTCGGTGGGCACTCCATGCTTATTGCCCCCGTCCTTTACTCCCGCCACGATACCGTCCAGGAGCCGCTTGGGGTGAAGGTGGGGCTTAAGAGGACCGCGATAGTCCCGAGGCCCCACGCAGTAGCCGTAGAGGCCCGCTACGAGCCGCGCTCCCTTTCCAACGCCCATTATGTCCCGATAAATGCCGACTATTCCGGTAAGAGAGCCTCCGTAAGCCTCCATATTCGACGGGCTGTTATGGGTTTCACCGGTAACCGAGTAGTTGAAGCGGGAATCGAAACGGGCAACCCCGGCGTTATCCCAAAGAACCGAGACCACCCAATCCTTCTCGTCCCGGATCTTTAGCGTAGGGGCCTGAATGCAGCTCTTAAACAGATTGTCCACCGTGAAACGCTCTCCGGCCGCAATATCGACATAACGGAATTTGCCCCGGAAGGTATTATGGTTGCAATGATCGCTTCGAGCCTGAGAAATGGCTTCGAGCTCCACATCGGTAGGAACCGATAGACCAAACTTTGCGCGTTCCTTAAGTACTTGAGGTCTAAGGAAATAATTGCGGATGACCGGAATGTCCTTGCGGTTTAACGCCAGGTTCCTCTGGTCGCTAAGCTCTGCAAGCTGCCCGTCGCTTTCAAGCGCCACCTCGCAGACCGAGGGTTTGTGGGCAAGAAGCACCCTGGGGGCAACTATATCGACTCCAGCGCCCGTCAACCAGTCCGAGCCCTTATACACCTTCCATTCCTGGATGATTTCGTTTGCAAGAAGCTCGCGCGCTATCGTTTCGGCCTGAGTTCGGGAAAGCGGGGCGTTTTTTAGCAGATAAAGACGCGAAGTGTAGGCCGCCTCGCCCTCGGCGGGAGCTTTTCCCAGCAAATCCGCAATGGCCTCCATCGCCACGCTGCCCGCCGTATCACGGACTCCGGGGCGATATCCGACCCAGATAGCCCAGTCCACATCCGAAAAATAGCTGCTCATTAAATCGGTTTGGCCAACCCCTGCCGCAAAGGCCGATACCTGGGTCACGGGATTGGTAAAAATCGCAACGCGCGCCTCTTCGAGTTCTTCCTGCGCAAGGCCGGTATCAAGGGTCAGCATATCCATTACGCGAGCCTCCCCAATCCGCCAGCCAAAGTAGTCGCCAACCCTGCGGCATAGACCGGCCCCCTCGGGATCGAAGAGGTGGGGTTTTAGAGCGATTTCAAGTCTCGTTATCATTTCAGCTCCAAGCTCTTGTCTCTAATCACTTTCAAATAACCGCGCCTATCGCCAGCACAATCAGGATCAATCCGCCGGCAGCTTCGACCCAGCCACCAAACTTCATCGAGAGCCGATTGCCAAGCTGCATGGCAATCCAGGTCATAACTCCCGCAGTCACCCCAAAGCAGAGGGAAGGGCCAAACATAGCCGCCCCGATAAGACCCATGCCGAATCCAACCGCAAGCGCATCCAGGCTCGCGGCAAGAGAGAGCACCACCAGAGAGAGTCCCCTCGTGGGATCGCTGCATTCCCCCGGGTCCTTATGAGAAGCCTTGAAGCTGTCAGCGATCATTTTCGAGCCGATAAGAAAAAGCAGCGCGAAGGCTATCCAGGGCCCCCAGACCCTGCCTGCCCGCGGAACCCAGCGGCTAAGCGTCCAGCCCAGAACAGGCATCATAAACTGAAAGAGGCCTAAATGAAAAGAGAGTCTAAAGGTCTGCCTCGGCCGGCAGAACCTGGCGCCAACGCCCATTCCCACAGCAAATGCATCGCATCCGATGGCTACAGAGATAAAAAGCGTTTCAAACAGATGCAACTGGTGACCTTTTTTGAGACAAAACAACAGGGGCGGGAAAGGGCAAACCTTTTTTTAAAACCACCGGGGAGGTCGGAGGGAAGTTGCTGCCCTCATCTGCCGATTCACCCGTTGACCACTACGTATAATAGCAGGCGTAGATGCTTCCAAGCGTTTCGTACTCCTCCGCAAGATCGAGCAGCAGGTCATCGACATCCTTTTCGGACCCGGTGAACCTTATGCCCATACCTCTTGGGGAAAGCGAATCCCCGGCGCCGTGGACATTAGTCCAGACAACCTCTCCGGCCAGATCGACAGGATTTTGCAAACTCGGAAACCGCAGCGACACAGTGCCCTTGGTATGCAGCGGGGCGGGGTTTTTGGATATCACCAGTATTCCCTTGTTGCTAAAATGGGTCGAAATACCGGTAAAAAGATTTTCCCCCGACTGCAAAGTTACCTTGCAAGCCGCTTTCCTGTTTATGACAACATCTTTTGGCGCTTCAGGCTCGCTCACCCAGGCCCCCTATCTCAAGGAAACAGCAAACTTTGCCGTAAGCTTCTCAATCAACCGGCCGTGGACCTTGTTTACCTCCTCATCGGTCAGACTGCGATCCGCAGCCCTGTATGTGAGGCGGTAACCAATGCTCTTTTTGCCCGCTCCGATTTGATCGCTTTTAAATATATCAAATATTTCCAGAGATTCTATCAAAGGTTCTTCAAGCGAACGAATAAATTCGAGCGGTTCCTCTACAGCCAGCTTCTCGTCGGCGATAAGGGCCAGATCACGGGGAACAGGGGGAAACTTGGGCAGTGCGCTGTAGACGGGCAAAGGTCCTCTTAGGGAAAAAAGTCTGTCGAAGTCCAGCCTGAAGGCAAATACAGCCCGTTTAAGATCAAAGGATTGCTCGACCTGGCAGTGAACCCTGCCAACTTCACCAACCCTTTGGTCTTTTACATAAACCGAAGCCGACGAGGAAGGGTCGAGCCAGGGGGGAAGCTCACCGGCGCGAAATCTGGGCTCATCGATTCTTAGAAAAGCGCACACGTGCTCTACAACGCCCTTAGCGTCGTAGAAGTCAACATCTCCCTCGCCGTAGAGGGCCATGGACATGCGTTTTCCCGCCATTATCCCCGCCAGATGATGAGTCTCCTCGGCTTGAAGTCCCTCTTTGGCAGGCAGAAAAACCTTGCTCAGTTCGAAAATTTTAAAATTCTCGCTGCGATGATCGATATTGTAGCGCGCATTGTTGAGCAAGCCCGGCAGCAGAGTGGTTCGCATCACCGCCTGCTCGTCGCTTATAGGGTTTTTAACGCGGATCGAAACGAGCGAAGCGGACTCCTCCACATAGCCAAGCATGCGGGTGGCATCCGAGGAGATGAAGGAGTAGTTTATGACCTCGAAAAATCCCGCTCCCACCAGCAGGTCTTTAAGAGCCGAGCGAACCATCTGGCAAGGGTCGCAGTCCGCGGCGCGAACGCAAGCCGTGGGGCTTGTCACCGGAATGTCGTCATAGCCCGAAAGCCTTGCCACTTCTTCAATCAAGTCGATTTCACGCGTAATATCGCTTCGAAAACCGGGCACGCCCACCCCCAGCAGGTCGGGCCCCACTTTATCGACCCGCATTTCGATCAACTCCAGAAGCCCCCGCATCTGATCGATGGTTAAACCGGTGCCAAGCAAGCTGTTTACCTTGCCCACCCGAAGAAGAATTTCGCTCCCCTTTATCGGGCTGGGGTAGACGTCTATTCTGCCCGTGGAGATCTCTCCGCCTGCCACCTCGACCATGAGCGCCGCGGCCCGGTCAAGGGCCCTTAGCACCCCCTCGGGGTCGGTTCCGCGCTCGAAGCGGTAACTCGCCTCGGTTTTCAGCCCAAGCCTCCTGCTGGTTCTTCGGATCGAAACAGGATCGAAGTAAGCGCTCTCCAGCAGTACCTCACACGTATCGGGGCCGATTTCGGAGTTGAGCCCGCCCATCACCCCGCCAATCGCAACAGGCCCCTCCCCGTCGCAAATCATTACGGTTCCCTCAGAAAGCAACCGCTCAACGGAGTCAAGGGTCGTAAAGCGCTCACCGGCAACGGCCTTTCGAACCACGATACGGCGGCCGCGCAGACGGTTGAAATCGAAAGCGTGCAGCGGCTGGCCAAGTTCCATCATAACGAAGTTGGTAACGTCGACGACATTGTTGATCGAGCGAACCCCCACGGCCTCGACCCTGTTTTTTAGCCAGGCGGGCGAGGGACCGATCTTAAGACCCCGAATAACCCTTGCCGCATAGCGCGGGCACCCTTCCGGGTCGTCTACGGTAACCGAGGCAAGCGAAGCGACCGGCGGTCCGGCTTCTTTCAGGCCAATCGCAGGATAGGACGCCGTCTTTTTACAAAGAGCGGCCACCTCCCGCGCAATACCCATAATAGAGAGACAGTCGCCGCGATTGGGCGTAATGCCGATCTCCATGAGAACGTCTTTGATCCCGAGCGCCTCGTCAAGAGGAGTGCCTGCGGTAAGCTCTTCGGATAGAGCCCATAGGCCGCCGTGGTCCTCGCCCAGGCCCAGCTCTTTTTGGGAGCAGAGCATTCCCGCCGACAATTGGCCGCGTACCTTGGCTTCCCGGACAAGCCCTCCAGGCAGTTCGGCCCCGGGCAATGCCAGGGGCGCAACCATTCCGGGCCGCGCGTTGGGCGCGCCGCAGACGATCCTTAACAGGTTATCGGTCTGGGATTGGCCCGCCCGGACAAGACAAATCTTTAGCCTGTCGGCGTTGGGATGGGGTTGCACCCCCTCAATACGTGCAACAACAACGTTTTTTAACTGAGGGTGACGAAGTGAGATCGATTCGACCTCCAGCCCCGCCATGGTAAGGCCCTCTGCGATCCGCTCGGTGGAAAGCGGGCAGTCAACGTAGTCGGAAAGCCAGTCAAGACTTATCAGCATCTCTCACTCTATATGGATAGGATACTAAAACTGCTGGAGAAAACGCAGGTCGTTTTCAAAAAACAGGCGCAGGTCGTCTATTCCGTATTTTAACATGGCAATTCGTTCGATCCCCATGCCGAAAGCAAAGCCGGTAATCTCCTCGGGATCATAGCCCACATAGGTGTAGACCTGCGGATCGACCATCCCCGAGCCCAGGATTTCGAGCCATCCGGTGCCCTTGCAGACGCGGCAGCCCTTGCCCCGGCACATGACGCACTCGATATCGACCTCGGCGCTCGGTTCGGTAAAGGGGAAAAAACTGGGCCGGAATCTTAACGCGACGTTTTGCCCAAACATCTGGTGGACAAATGTTGTGAGTATTCCCTTCAAATCCCCAAAGGAAATACCCTTTCCCACCATCAACCCCTCAACCTGGTGAAACATAGGCGTGTGGGTAACGTCGGAATCGCGGCGGTAGGTCCTTCCCGGAGCAATGACCCGCACGGGTGGGGTTCTTTTTTCCATCGTGCGGACCTGCAACGGCGAGGTGTGAGTTCTAAGAACGACATCTTCGGAAATGTAGAAGGTATCCTGCATGTCTCGTGCGGGATGGTCCTTGGGGATGTTTAACGCCTCGAAATTATAATAGTCCAGCTCGATTTCGGGTCCCTCCACGGTCTCAAAACCCAGCCAGTTGAAAATGCGGCAGATCTCGGCGGCAGTTTGAGTTATCGGATGGAGCCGTCCCCTGGGAGGACGCCTTCCCGGAACACTCACATCGATAGTGGGGCGCTCCGCGGCCGCAAGGTCCCGATTTTTATCCAGAGCCTTTAAAAACAAAGCCTCCAGCTCGGCCTTGGCCTCGTTTAGCACCCTGCCGGCCTCACGGCGGTCCTGCTCGTCTACCTGTCCCAACTGCTTGAAAAGTTGAGCAAGTTCGCCCTTTCGCCCTAAAAAACGAACCCGCGCCCGGTCGAGAGCTTTTGGGTCATCGCCCAGCTCGGAAAGTGCGCGGCCGGCCGTCTCAAGAAGATTCTCAACAGCCCTTTTCATTTCCTATGCAGCTTCTTTGGCGATTCTTGCCAGTTCGGCAAAGGCCTCGGGGCTTGTGGCTGCAAGGTTGGCCAAGGCCTTCCTGTCAAGAGTGATATTGGCCTTCTTTAACCCGTTCATGAACCTGGAATAGCTAAGATCGTGCTCGCGGGCTCCCGCATTGATTCGCATAATCCAAAGGCTTCTAAAATCGCGCTTTTTGACTTTCCTGTCGCGATAGGCAAATTTAAGGGCGCGATCGACCGTTTCCGAAGCCGTACGAATCAGGGCCTTTCGACCACCGCGATATCCCTTGGCCGCCGTTAGGATCTTTTTGCGCCTCGCGCGCGATTTGACCGCTTTTCTTACTCTGGGCATGGAAAACTCCTGTAATAAAATATTTCCTTCACGCAAAATCCACCCGGGGTGCGGAAGGAATCGAACTGGTCAGCACAGGTTCTCACAAACAGTGCCTCTTACAGATAGGGCAACATGCGCCTTATCGAACCCACGCTGATTGCGTTAACCACCGTATCCTGGCGCAATTCTCTTTTTCTCTTGCGGGTCTTTTTGGTCAGAATGTGGCTCTTAAAGGCCTTCGCCCTGACGATCTTTCCCGTTCCGGTTTTTTTGAATCGCTTGGCGGCGGCTCGATTGGTCCTGATTTTAGGCATTGGGAATATCCTCCGTCCTACAAATTTTCTCGGCCCGGCGGCAAAGCCGCCTGCCGGTAATCCGCCTTACGGCGTCAAAAAAGGTCTCTCTATCACCTTCAGCTGCCTCACCCCGAGTGGGTCCCCGTGGAAAGGAGCGAAAAATCGTCACGGCACAAAAGCGCTAGTTTATTTGGGACATGACCAAGAGTCAACAAATTAAGCTGGATTTTGTGAATTTTTCAACCCTTGGGCGCTAGAATCATTATCAGGTTACGCCCTTCCATCTTTGGTTGTTGCTCGATTAAAATCTCCTCCTTGAGCTCTTCTCTAATGCGCTCGAGGATTTTCATGCCCTGATCGGAATACGCGATTTCCCTGCCGCGGAAAAGAATCGTTATCTTGGCCTTATCCTTTTGGGCAAGGAATCGTTTGATGTGGCGGATCTTTACCTGCAAATCGTGTTCGTCGGTCTTGGGACGGATCTTTACCTCCTTGACCTGAATCACGGTCTGTTTCTTCTTGGCTTCCTGCGATCTTTTGTTCTGCTGATATTTGAACTTGCCGTAGTCCATAATCTTGCAAACAGGGGGCTCGGCATTGGGCGCGACCTCCACAAGATCCAGATGTTCCTGTGCGGCCATCTCAAGCGCCCTTCGAATCGCAACGATCCCAAGCTGTGAACCGTCATGGCCGATCAGCCTGACTTCCGGCGCCCTAATCTTTTCATTCACATTGGTCTGTTTCTCCAGCGTCGTATCTCCTCTTAAACAATGTTTAGTCCAACACGCCCCTTGCTCGACTCCAGACACTCCTTTTCAACAAGATCGGCAAACTCGGAAGATGTCATTAGACCAAGTTGCGTTCCATCTCTTTTCCTGGGCGCTACCCCGGCGCCCTGGACTTCCTTGTCCCCTATAACCAGCATATAGGGAACCTTTTGCATCTGGGCCTCGCGAATCTTATAGCCCAGCTTTTCGCTGCGGGTATCGACTTCAACGCGCACACCGCGGCTGCGCAACTGGGCGCAGACGGCCCCGGCAAAATCGAGCTGAGCATCGGTTACCGTTACGATAATCGCCTGCACGGGTGCGAGCCACACAGGGAAAGCCCCCGCGTAGTGTTCTATTAAGACCCCCAGGAAGCGCTCCATGGCTCCAAGGATCACCCGGTGCACCATGACCGGCCTGTGACGGGCCCCGTCGGCACCGATGTAGTTCAGATCGAATCTTTCGGGCAAAGTGAAGTCGCACTGAATCGTTGCACACTGCCAGCGCCGATCGAGAGCGTCTTTGAGCTTGATATCGATCTTTGGCCCATAGAAGGCCCCTTCGCCTTCGCACACAAAATAATCGTATCCTTTTTCTTCCAACGCATGGGTCAGCGCAGATGTCGCCCGTTGCCAGTCCTCATCGGAACCGATGGAGTCCTGGGGCCTGGTGCTGATTTCAATTTCAAATTCGAAGCCGAAAATGCCCATCACTTCGCTGACAAAATCAATAATACTCTTGATCTCATCATTCAACTGGTCGGGGGTGCATAAAATATGGGCATCGTCCTGAGTAAACTGCCTGACCCGAAGCAAACCGTGCAAAACACCCGATTTTTCGTGCCGGTGCACCGTGCCCAACTCAAAGTAGCGCAGCGGCAGGTCCCGATAGCTTCTCATTTTGGACTTATAGATAAGCATGTGGGAAAGGCAGTTCATCGGCTTTACGCCGTAAGACTGCTCGTCGATTTCGGTAAAGTACATGTTTTCCCGGTAGTGGTCGAAGTGTCCGGACTTTTTCCATAAATCGGTCTTTAAAAGGGTCGGGCCGATCACGATTTGATAGCCCCGCAGCAGATGCTCCCGCTTTTCGAAATTTTCCAGGATATGGCGAATCAGAGCCCCCTTGGGATGATAAATAACCATGCCCGCGCCTACCTCATCGGAAAAGCTGAACAGATCAAGCTCTTTTCCAAGACGGCGATGATCGCGCTTCTGGGCCTCTTCAAGAAAAGTGAGATACTTTTTTAAAGATTCGACATCGAAAAAGGCGGTCCCGTAAATGCGCTGGAGCATCCGGTTATGCTCGTCGCCGCGCCAGTAGGCGCCGGCAACTCCGGTAAGCTTGAAAGCCCTGAGGACTCCGGTTTGAGGAATATGAGGACCACGGCAAAGATCGATAAAATCGCCCTGCTGGTAAATGGAAACGGTTGGATCGCGAAACTCTTCGAGCAGTTCGACCTTATACTTTTCCCCCATCGAGGAAAACAGGCCTATGGCCTCCTCACGGGGCATATCCTTTCGAGAAAAGGCAAGCTTTTGCGAGATGATCTTTCGCATTCCCTCTTCGATCTGCTCAAGATCCTGCTGCGTAAAGGGGCGCTCAACATCGAAATCGTAGTAGAAGCCGTTTTCAATGGCCGGGCCGATGGCAATGCGGGCTTCGGGGAAAAGCGCTCTTACGGCCTGAGCCATAATGTGGGCGGCGCTGTGCCTGAGAATTTTGATCGCCTCGGGGCAGTCTTTGTCTATTGCCTCCAGGCACGCGTCCCGGTCGAGCTTTTGATTAAGATCGACGAGTTGACCGTCAAGTTTTGCCGCTATCAACAATTTGCCCGCGGCTGCCTTGCCAAGGATTTCGGAAACGCTCGCGCCTTCGGCAGCCTTGATCTTTTGGCCGCTCGGCAGAAGTGTGACTTCGATTTCTTTAGACATTTTTCACCCGAACCTGTCCGCAACTAAAAAAGGCATCCACCAGTTCGGAAAGATGCCTTGTATGGAAATTCACGTCCATGCTTATTTCGATCCGCGCCCGTGCACGGCTGCCACTTGCCCTATAGTTCGCACTGTTTGGCGTCAAGAGCCTCCAAGTCCTTACAGCAACTCTCGTTCTGGTAGGCACGGACGGTTTCGAACCGTCGGCCTCTACCGCGTCAAGGTAGCGCTCTCCCACTGAGCTACGTGCCTGCAAACCAGATGCCTTCCCTCTGCGCCCATTCCAGGAACGGACTAAAGAGTTCTTCTAGCACAACCCGACGGTAATGCCAAGCAACATTTTCTCATCCCATGCCGCAGGACGGCCGGCGGACAACTTTTTTATTCTCTTACCCGGCAAATCTGCAATCAAGTCCTGTTTTGGGTAAAAAAAGGATTGAGCGAAAAACCCGGTTTTTATAGAACCAACCCCTGCCCGGTCGGCTTTTGCGGCTGCAAAGCAACTCGCGCGCCGTCTGCGCTTGCAATAGCCCCGGTAAAGAGGCCGGGCAGCCGCTTTTTCAGGGCAATTTCGAGGCCGCCTCCAGTATGCCGGTTTCTTTTAGCCACTCCATGCCGGCAGAAACCAGGAAGGGCCCGTTTAGAAGGTTTTCCTTGTTGTAGAGGAAAGGTTTTCCGGATAGATCGACCATAACGCCCCCGGCGGCCGCAACAATGGCATGTCCGGCCGCGGTGTCCCACTCCCAGGTGGGGCCAAACCTTGGATAAAAATCCGCCTCCCCGGCCGCCACTAAACAGAACTTGAGGGCGCTGCCGCGGTTTATGACCTCATGGGAGGGAATTAGCGACAGCAATCGCTCGAGACCAGGGGCCGGGTGAGAGCGGCTCCTTGCCACCCGCACCGGCGCCTCGGGGGCAATGGGGGAGACCGAGAGCCTTTTGCGCCCGCCCGAAGATATTTCAAAACAGCCCTCGTTTACATCGCCAACAAAAATCCGGTCGGCGACCGGAACATGGATAATGCCGAAAACGGGCATGCGGTCCTTTATCAGTGCGATATTAACCGTGAATTCACCGTTTCTTTTTACAAACTCCTTTGTCCCGTCAAGCGGATCGACAAGCCAGAACCTCTCCCAACCGCGTCTTTGCTCGAAGGCAATCTCCCGGCCCTCTTCGGAAAGTACCGGGATATCGGGGTAGCGGTCCGTAAGAGCCTTGGAAATTATCCCGTGCGAACGGGTATCCGCCAGAGTAAGAGGGGAGTTGTCCTGTTTTTGAACCACCTCGAAGTCCGTGTCGTAGATTTCCAGTATGGCCCTGCCGGCCTCTTTTGCAACACCGATAACGAAATCAAAATCCATAGGCTACCCCCTTTGCCCCTCACCTTTATCTATGCGCCTTTAGGAAGAGGCTGCGGATGAGTTCGAAATGGTTTCTGTGATTGCGGATCTTCCACCAGACCGCGCCCCTGCGCTCAATGGTCCACCCATTGGTCTGTTTGAGGAGAAGTTTCTCTATATTGTCTATTCCAGGCCCGGCGAATCTGCCCTCGGCCGTTCCTCCAAGCCAGTGTTTGTGGGAGCAAATATCCTCGGACCATGAAAAGGGGTCCGATATCAGCACCTGTGAGTCGCCGGCCCGGGCCGTGCGGCAGACCTCTTCCAAATGTTTGAAAGGATGCGGGGTCTTATCGATGACATTGAGAGAAGCCAGGCACGCAAAGGCACCGGAGCGAAAGGGAAGGGCCCGGGCATCGGCAACGACGAACTCGACCCTTTGCGAGTTCCACTGCGGGGGGAGAAGGAAACTTTTTTCGCAGTACATCCTGCCCTCTTCCTTTACTTTAAAGGAAAGCTTTCTTTCCCGCAAAAGGCGCCTGGCCGTTGCAACAAAACGCATCGAGGAATCAACCCCTATAACCAGATCGCACTTTGCCGACATCTCAAAGCTAAACCGGCCCGTGGCGCACCCCGTATCGAGGCCTGCCCCGGATGTGGGCGCGATTTGTGCCGCCCATTCGCCGTAGGCCGCCGTTACGTCCGGGTCGCCGAAAAGATCCGCGTAATGGGTCCAAAGATAAGTGGAAAGCAGCTCTTCGGACTCATAGAGACCTCTACCCGCAGCCCCCTCGCCCGGGTCTTCACCGAGGCAGGCGATCCCATCGGTTATAAGATAAGCCTTTGCGCAGCGAGGGCACTCGAGGCGCCCCTCGGTTATCTCCCCGTGCGAGGATCGAAAAGTCCCAAGACGCAGGGGACTTTCCTCGGGAAGGCAGCCAGGACAGATCAGGTATTTAAGGACTTCGTGCTTCACCGCATTTTTTGCCCATAGCAAGGGTTTAGGTTTAAGCCGGGGACGCGGCGGCCTTCAAAAGTCCAAGCCAACTCCGATTTTTGACCCCGGAGCTTGAAGTGTCATAGCATATCTGGTGCGACCGTTAAATATTCCAGATGGCAAAGGCAAAAAAATCCGGCGCCGAGCCTGTAGAGGCCCTGAAGCGGACGACTTACCCTGTGTTCTAGCCAAATCTTTCCCTGGCTCCCTTAATGTGGATAAAAACAGAATGGAAAAAGAATGTTCGGCTGATTGCAAGGATGACAGGGGCCGCAGGAAGATGATAATTAGTAGGCGGTGTGCGATCTTTTGCAAAGAAATCAAATCCCGGCGCTCAAGGAGGGGAGCAAATGGCGGAAACCGAACTGCCCGATCCAAGGGAACTAGAAGAAATCAAAGAGAAAAAATTCCACAGCATGATAGCGCTGATCACCGCGGTCTACGCGGTCATCCTCGCCTTTTCCTCTCTTGGCGGAAATCACGCCATGAAAGAGATGCTTCTTGCTCAGCAGCAGGCCTCCGACCAGTGGGCTTACTACCAGGCCAAGTCGATACGGGAACACCTCTACAAGAGCCAAAAAATGATGCTCGAAAGCGAGCTTGGCTTTCTTGCCGGCTCCGGGAGCGCCGTCCAGGCGGGCAAGGCAAACGAAACGGTAAAGAAGCTGGGCGAGGAATCCGCCCGGTTTGCCGTGGAGAAGAAAAAAATTATGGAAAAAGCCTTGAAGCTGGAAAAAGAACGAGACAAAAGCCTCTCCAAGGACCCCTATTTCGAATACGCCGAGGTACTGCTCCAGATAGCGATAATCATGGCCTCGGTATCCATAATAGCCGACAGCCGCATGGTATTTTGCCTCTCGATTGCGTTCGCCCTGGCCGGCTCTTTCATGTGCGCCAACGGTTACCTGCAGTTTGTCGCAATGGGTTTTATCCACTAGCGGCCACATCCTGGGGGAGCGTGGCTTACAATAAAACCGCGCCACGCTCCTCACACCGGTACCGGCTAAAAACCGATCGTCAGTTTCCCTCTTTAGCCTCGCGTTCGACTTTTGCGGGCTCCGCCCCCGGGGGTCAAAAGTCAGCGTCCAGCACTATGCGATAACGGGCCTTGCCCGATTCCAGCCGCGCGAAAGCCTCGTTGATTTTGCTCATCGGGAAGTGCTCGGTTTGCGGAAGGACGTTTTTGCGTGAAGCAAAGTCGAGCATGGTCGCTATGTCCGCGGGCGAACCGGTCGGTGAACCCGAAATGCAGCGCTGCTGCATTATGAGAGCAAAAGCCGCGACAGGGATAGGTTCCAAAACAGCGCCGACGATGTGCAGGCGGCCCTTTGGTCCAAGGGTTCCTATCATTGCGTCCCAGTCGAGCTTAACGTTGACTGTGCTGATGAGAAGATCGAGGCTTCCGGAAAGCTTTCTTACCGCTTCGGAGTCTTTGCTTGAAACAACGTGGTCAGCCCCAAAATTTCGCGCCTCATCGAACTTGCCCGCACTCGAGGTAAAAGCGGTCACCTCGCAGCCGTAGGCGGCCGCAAACTT
Source organism: Deltaproteobacteria bacterium (assembly GCA_021780695.1). GTDB lineage: Bacteria > Desulfobacterota > Syntrophobacteria > Syntrophobacterales > Syntrophobacteraceae > SbD1. Next base: position 91,110 of record JAJXYD010000040.1, on the reverse strand, counting down.
AACGGCCATATGCCCCAGGCCGCCTATGCCGACCACGCCCACCCTGTCGGAAGGCTTGGCATACATATTGAGCGGGTTAAAGACCGTGACGCCTCCGCAGAGCAGCGGGCCGGCTTCGGCGCTGTTTAGCTTCTCGGGCAAGGCCACGGCCCAGGCCCAGTGCGACCGGACGTGAGAGGAAAACCCGCCGCGATGGCCGATAATGGTGGACTGGACCTGCCCGCAAAGGTGATGGCTTCCCGATAGGCATTGCGCGCAGTGCATGCAGCTGCCGCTGTTCCAACCAATGCCCACGCGCTGTCCGACATCGAGCCCCTTGGCCCCCGGACCAACCGCGGTTACCCGTCCGATGACCTCGTGGCCAAGAACCGCGGGATATTGGGAATTAGCCCATTCATTGTTCAAAACAGACAGGTCGGAGTGACACAAGCCACAATGTTCCACGGCAACTTCGACCTCTTCGGGGCCGAGCGGTCCGGGATCGACGCTTTCCAATACCAGCGGTTTTTTGGGCGCTTTAGCCACCCATGCCTTATAATTCATAAACCTCTCCTTTTTTGCCTCTCCCCAAGGACTGCAATTGCATAATTCAGCCAATAGTTTTTTATCCCGGGACGGTTTTGAGCCAAAAGGTAAGCAGCCTGGACACCCGTGGCAACGGCAATTGGTTAAGCCCTGCGGCGGGGAGGGAACAAAAAGCGGACAAAACGGAGCCCACGGGCTCCCATCGGCGCAAAAAAGACGCCTCCGATCCTTAGCCTGAGCCCACAAAGACATCCGGCTTGCATATTTGATTTCCCGGCTGTATTTTTAAACTCCCGGCCCAAAAGCCTGCCTGAAACCCTACAGGCTAATCGAGAGCCTGGCCCCCCGCAGCTTGGAGCATCCCGCGAGACGGCAAACTTTCTGTTGGCGCACTAAGTTTCGTTCTCGTTAAAACTTGGTTGCCACATGAGGCCGCGCAACTCGCATGAGACGAAAAAAGGGCCGCGTTTTGCGACCCGCGGCCCTATAAGGAGCATCAGCATGGCTGAAGAGCTTTTCCCAAATCTCTACCGCATAGAAATCCCCCTTCCTCAAAGCCCCTTGGGTTGGGTAAATTCTTATGTCGTAAAAGACCCTTCGAGAAGTCTCATTATCGACACGGGACTCAACCGGGAGGAATGTCTTAGAGCCATGATGGCCGGTTTGAACGAAATAGGGGTCGACCTCAAACAAAGCGACTTCTACATAACCCATTTCCATGCGGATCACTTCGCGCTTGCCCAGCGGCTCTTCGATGAGAACACAAAAGTATATATGAACGAACCGGACAAAGAATTCATGGAAAACTGGACAAGCTGGGCGAGCATCGCCGACTATTATGCTCGCAACGGTTTTCCCGGGGACGAAGTCGATGCGGCCATAACCAACCATCCCGGCCGAAAATACGGATCGAACCGCCTTCCAGCCATGACCGGAGTAAAAGAAGGAGACAGCTTCGCCTATGGGGGATTCGACCTGAGAGCCGTTGCAACTCCCGGGCATACGCCCGGCCATACCTGCCTCTACGAACCCGAAAGAAAGTTTCTCCTCTCCGGAGACCACATATTAATCGACATTACGCCTAACATTGGCTGCTGGGAGGAGGATGCCAATCCGCTAAAACTCTATCTGGCAAGTCTTGAAAAGGTTTATGGAATGCCCGTAGACCTTGTATTGCCCGGCCACAGACGCATTTTTAACGACTGTAAGGGCAGGATTAAAGAATTGCGTCAACACCACGGGGAAAGGCTCGAGGAGGTGCTCTCGATTTTGGCCGACGGCCCCTTAAGCGGCTATGCGACCGCGTCCCGGATGCGCTGGGATATCAACTGCCGCTGCTGGGCCGATTTTCCGGTTCCACAGAAGTGGTTTGCCACTTCCGAGGCCTTAGCCCATCTGCACTACCTGAAAGGTGAAGGCAAGGTCGTGATGAGCCGGAGCGAGGGCTGCCTTTTCTATTCTTTGGCCTGACAAATCAGGCCGGGCGAGGGTTTGGCTTTTTTTTAAGCAAAGTCTCACGGTGAAGCAAATCGGGTAAATTTTCGCACATATTCATGAGATTACCCTTCCGGATTTTTGCAAATTTACCGATAGTCCCTTAAAACCGGGCTTTCACCCAGGGAAAAATTCAATCAATTCTCTATACGATCGGCCCTGTTTTGGGTATTGTGCGGGGCCGAATCACCAGAGATATTGAGGTTACCCCCTCGATCCCGCGCATCGAGACGGTTCCTATTTTAACCCAAGGGCTTGTTTCGGCTTGCCTGGGAAAGTATTTTATTTTCAGATTGTAATTAGCTAAATTGTGGGTCGGCGATTTTCGATTCCGATTCCTTATTTTTCAACCGGGGTTTTTGTAAATGTCAAAATCGCTTCTCATAGTCGAGTCTCCAACCAAGGCCAGAACACTCGAAAGATATCTGGGCAAGGACTTTATCGTCAAAGCCAGCGTAGGTCATATAAAGGACCTTCCGGGAAATAAACTGGGAGTCAACCTCGACGGGGAATTCACTCCCCAGTACCAGGTTCTTAGCGGAAAGAAAAAAGTTCTCGATGATCTCAAAAAAGCCGCTTCCAGGGCCGATACGGTCTACCTTGGCCCTGACCCCGACAGGGAGGGGGAAGCCATTGCCTGGCACATAGCCGAAGAGATCGGCGCCGAGGGCAAACCGCTAAAAAGGGTTCTTTTCTACGAACTTACGCGCAAGGCGATCCTGGAGGCGATAGAAAAGCCCAACGAACTCGATTTGAAGCTCTACGAGGCGCAGCAGGCGCGAAGAATTCTCGACCGGCTGGTCGGCTACCTGATCTCCCCCCTTTTGTGGGAAAAGGTAAGAGCGGGCCTCAGTGCCGGAAGAGTTCAATCGGTGGCCTTGAGGTTGATTTGCGAGCGGGAAGAGGAAATCTACGCCTTTGAAAAGCAGGAGTACTGGACTATCGAGGCCGGGTTGTGCCCGCATCGGGAGGCGGCCTTATTAAACCCGCAAGAGGATGCATCGGCTTTTTCCGCCCAGCTCCTGCGCTTTAAAAATAAAAAATGTACGATCGTCTCCCAGGAAGAGGCCGAAAAACACGTTAAGGCTCTGAGTTGCGCGGTCTACAGCGTAAACGCGGTCGAAAAGAAGCAGAGGAAAAAAGCCCCTTCCCCTCCCTTTATTACCAGTACACTGCAGCAGGATGCGGCCCGAAAATTTCATTTTTCCGCCAAACAAACAATGAGCATAGCCCAGAAGCTCTACGAGGGGAGCGAAATCGGAGAGGAAGGCGCGGTTGGCCTCATCACCTATATGCGTACCGATTCCACCAGGCTTTCCCAGGATTCGACCCAGGCGGTAAGAGAATTTATCGCAAACCGGTGGGGAGATAAATACCTGCCTTCAAAAACGGTTGCCTACAAATCCAAGGACACGGCCCAGGGCGCTCACGAGGCGATCAGGCCAACCGATGTGGCCCGCACCCCCGAAATGATGGCAAAGTATCTAAGCCGCGAGCAGGCCAACCTCTACTCCCTTATCTGGAAAAGATTTGTCGCCTGCCAGATGACTCCGGCCCTAATCAATCAGACGACCGTGGACATTGGCGCCGGAGACTACCTGCTCAGAACAACCGGTTCGGTGATAGCCTTTCCCGGCTTTTTAACCCTTTACGAAGAGGGAAAGGATGAGGCCGAGGATGGCAAATCCGAAGAAAGACTGCCCGATCTTGCCCAAGGTCAAGCGCTCGATCTTCTCAAAATAGAACCCCGCCAGCACTTTACCCAGCCTCCGCCAAGGTTTACGGAAGCCACTCTCATAAAGACCCTCGAAGACCTTGGAATCGGCAGGCCGAGCACCTACGCAACGATTATATCCACCGTTTTGGAAAGAGAATATATTCTGCGCACCAAACAACGTTTGATGCCCACCGAACTGGGCATGATAATCAACCGGCTTGTATCCGCCAATTTTCCAGACATTGTCGATACTAAATTTACCGCGAACATGGAAAAGGACCTCGACGAGGTCGAACATGGCGGTCGCCGCTTCAAAAATCTTCTAAACGACTTCTACGGCCCCTTTGTAAAAAGCCTGGAATCCGCCCGCACCGGAATGGCCAATTTCAAGGCCGCCGGCTGGCCAACCGATCTAGAGTGCCCGCGCTGCTCGAAGCCGCTTACCATTCGACTCAGTCGCAGCAACGGCGCCTTTCTTGCCTGCAGCGGCTATCCCTCCTGCTCTTTTACCTCCGATTATGAAAGGGATGAAAAGGGACGCATTAAACCGGTCGAGGCCAAAGAGCCCGAAGAAACCGGAGAGGTGTGCGAAAAATGCGGCAAGCCCATGGCTCTAAAACGGGGACGTTTCGGTGTCTTTTTGGCCTGCACGGGCTATCCGGCGTGCAAGAACACCCGCACGCCCTCAACGGGCATACACTGCCCCAGAGAAGGTTGCGGCGGGGAGCTGGTCTCGCGCATGGGCAAGCGCGGCCGCTTCTACGGATGCAATAAATATCCCGAGTGCAAAATGATCTTCCAGGGCGAACCGGTGCGCCAAAGTTGCCCGGCGTGCAATGCGCCGGTCCTTTTCCGCAAGGGGTCTAAAACGGGAAGCTCCACTCTTTTTTGTATAAATCCCTCCTGCAAATTTACAAAGAAGGAAAAACTGGAGGAAGAAGAACAGGCAAAAGACGGATAACTCAATGAACCAGACCATCGTTGCATCAATGCCCCTTATAGGGGGGCAGGTCGCAGCCTTCATTATAGGTTGCGTGTTCGGCAGCTTTTACAATGTGGTTATTCACCGATTACCATCAGGTCAGTCGATTGTCTATCCGGGTTCGATGTGTCCCTGCTGCGGGAGCGCGATTGCCTCCTACGATAACATTCCGCTCCTGAGCTATCTGTTACTTGGAGGAAAATGCCGCGCCTGCAAGACGCGGATCTCTTTCAGGTATCCACTCGTTGAAGCGCTCGGCGGCCTTCTTGCCCTTTTTCTTTTCCGCCGCTACGGGCTCCATCCTCAACTGCCCATTGAATTTGTCTTTTGTTCCCTTCTGCTGATAATCACTATGATAGATTTTGATACGATGGAAATTCCCGACGTTTTGTCCCTTTCGGGCATTGCGCTTGGTTTTGGGCTTTCCTTTCTGACTCCGCGCATGACCTGGCTCCAGTCCCTTGCAGGCATAGCCCTGGGGGGAGGCACCTTTTACCTCATTGCGCTGCTATATTCGCTTCTACGACACAAGGAGGGGCTTGGGGGCGGCGATGTAAAGCTCCTGGCCATGATCGGGGCCTTTCTGGGTTGGAAGGGGGTCCTGTTTACGATCTTTTCCTCCTCCGTTTGCGGCATACTTATTGCTATACCACTGATGTGGAGAGCTGGAAAAGACTTGGGCTCCCATCTGCCCTTCGGCCCCTTTCTTGCCCTTGGGGCCGTTGCCTATATATTCTGGGGCGAACTTTTTTATCACTGGTACTTTTCCACTTTGCTTGGGGCCTGACAAAGCAATGACTCGCAAGTGCTTTTTCGTACCTGAAGTTGTAGCCGATACAAAACAATTGGAGCTCTCAGCCCGACTTTCGCGCCAGCTCGAAACGGTGCTGCGGGCAAAAGCGGGAGAATCCATCGAAGTTTTGGACGCAAACGGGTTGGCCTGGGAGTGTGTAATAACGGCCATGCGCCCCGGGAAGGTTACGGTTTCGGTCCTTGGTAGACTCGATCGGCCCGCGTGTGAAGCGCCGCTTTTTTTAACGCTTGGCTTGGGAATTGCCCGCCCGGACACGATGGATCTCATTATCCGGCAGGCAACCGAAATGGGAGTATCGCGCCTGGCCCTGTTTCGGGCGGCAAGAAGCCAATACGGCCTTTCGGGCAAACCCGCCGAAAATAAAAGGGAGCGATGGGCAAGGATTGCCATCGAAGCCGTGTGTCAGTGCGGTCGCAGGGTAGTCCCCGAGATCGTCCTCTTTGGCGGCCTGGCCGATTTTTTGGTTTCTTTCGAAAATGACCCGCAGGGGGGAGAGCTTAAGATTTTTGCATCGGAACCAGGCCTTTGCCCCGGCCCCAAAGGTCTGAGCGCCCGAACCACGGCTTTAACCAAGGGCCGGATCGCGGCGGTTCTTGGCCCGGAAGGCGGCTGGGCCAGCTCGGAGAGTTCGGCCTTGATTGACGCGGGATTTGAGCCCGTCAGCCTCGGTCCGAGAACATTGCGGATGGAAACGGCTGCGGTCGCTCTTATTTCTTCCATACAACTGCTTTGGGGAGATATGGGCGAAGGCCGATCCGGCTAATCGGAAGACCCGCGTTAGCGGCCCCTGGGCGGCAAAACCGTTTTGATAGAGTAAGGGAGGATATCTCATGAAATGTCCCAAATGCGACTATGTCAGTTTTGATTACCTTTCTGAATGTAAAAACTGTCACGCGAGTATGGAGACCGCTAGAGCGCGGTTAAGGTTTTCCGCTGCAAAACCCGGGGCTCCGTCTATGCTGGGCTCTCTTCTAAGCTCCCCCATGTCCACGGTGCAGTATGCGCCCGCCCCCGAGCAAAACCCCACAGCCGAGGCTGCGAGCCTGGAGCCCGAAACCGGCATCAGCTTCGATGCAGACTTTCTGAGCGATTCGCCCGCTGCAGGCCGGAAAGTCTTCGCCACGGATGACCCCAATGAAGACTTCAGCCTTCTCGATATCTCCGACGAGGAACTGGGGACACTGATCGTCGAACATGATCAGTTTGGAAAAGCCAAAAGCGAAGACAGCCCGCCGCTTAGTGAGGCACACGATTTTGTATCCAACGACTTTACCCCATCCGAACCCCTTGGTACATCGGCGGAGTTGGAACTTGACCTTGGAGATCTTGTCGAAACCAAAGATGGGGAGATTGATCCCGGAGCGCTCTTCCAGGGTGAGCCCGAAAAACTTGATCCGGCCACCGTCTCGCAAGCCCAGGCGGGCTTCAACGATGATTTTCTTATAGATTTTTCCGAAGGCGAGCTTGACAATTTCCTTAAGCAGCTGGACCAAACTACGGATAGGAAATCTTGAGCTGACAGGGCCATTTCCCATCCTTTGCGAATTTTAGTTGACACATCGCCGGGATTTCGCTAAAAACGGTTGCTTGTGGCGAGGTAGCTCAGTCGGTAGAGCAGTGGACTGAAAATCCTCGTGTCGAGAGTTCGATTCTCCCCCTCGCCACCACAAAATTCAAGGGGTTACGGTTTCATCGCCGTAGCCCCTTTTTCTTTGTCGGTGGGATATTTCCGTGATTGTGCCCCTTTGAGTTTTTAGACATTCGCGTTGAGCGTGGGCGGCAAGCTTGCGGTCTTTGTCGTTGACGATATTTTGTAGCGGCCTAAGATCGAGCGCTACAGCGCGAGTAAGTTGCCGCCTGAGGGTGGGTGACCGCTTGCCGGTGTAACTTCACATGTCCTGCCCCAATTGCACACACCAACAAAAAAAAAGCTACAGCACAACGACTGTAGCCCTTGATTTCCTTGGTTGCCCCCGGGGTGATTCGAACACCCGGCACCGAGATTAGGAATCTCGTGCTCTATCCACCTGAGCTACGGGGGCGAAGAATCTCCCTTATATAATCTCCCGGCTCTTTTGGCAACCCCTCTTAGGAAAAGTTTGGCCAATCCGCGCGGTTTGCCCCTAAGAAAAGTCGCTCCTCCACTCCGTTTATCAATTCTAAGATGTGAACTTTTCCCAAAAGTATTATATTGCCCTTGTTCCTGATCGCTTTGTCCACTAACTCATCCGATTAGAAAAGGAGATTCTTATGCTCGAACGGAAAAGCGGCGCCAAGTTTGGCGCACTGGTGATTGCGATGGTTGCGGTTTTGTCCCTGAGCGGTTGCCAAAAACGGATAAAAGGCACAATCCAGGTCAAGGGCGAAAAGCAGGTCGCGTTTGCCGAAATGGCCAAAATCTCCCTTGTCGATGCGGTCAACAGCGCAATCCAAAGCTACCCCGGAAAAGCGATCCACGCCCAACTAAAAAACCTCGACGGCTACCTGGTCTATCAAATAGCAGTGGTTACCACGGAAAACAACGTATTGGACATAACCGTGGACGCAGGAAGCGGAACTATCCTCAAAACCGCACCGGCAAAGGACATAAGCGACTAAGCAGGCGCTTTCTACAGACCCAGGTCCCGGTTTATCAGCACTATTTTGATCCTGTCCTTCGGATAAGACTTTTCCGTTATCGTCCAGGTGTTGCAAATCCGGTCCGGGCTGCGGCATTCCTCGCATACCGAGGTTTTAACGCAAGGGGTCCTTTTATCCAGACGCATGGCGTTTGCCGGAGCGGCGTAGTTTTTAACCCTTATCATCGCGTCTTCGACATCGGGCACGACCTTGTTGCGTCCGGCAAGAATTACGACGTTGCGGGGACCGAAAGTGATGCCGGCCACCCTGTTGCCGGTCATATCGAGATTGACCAGCTTTCCGGTTTCCGTAACGGCGTTCGTACCTGTAAGGAAAAGATCGGCCAGAAGCGAGCGCCTCCTGAGCTCAAACATTTCCTCGGGCGTGCCCGTCTTTTGATAGCTGTCCAAGACCTCATAGTCTCCGCTGCCCTTTAGTTCCTCGTAGAGGCCGGTTTGCACGAATGTCAAAGAGCCGCCCCAGGCTAGGCTCTTTGCTTCCGTCCCAACCAGTATCTCCTTTACGATTTTTCTTGCCTGATCGGTGTCCGCGGCGATATGCACCTCGAAATTGTTGGCCTCCAGACTCGTTTTAAGTTCCGCAAGCCTTAGCATCCAGTAATTTTCAACCGGCTTTTCCATTGTCTTTGCTCCATTTCGGCCCTTTTAGCCCTTCATTTTTGAATTTCAGAGATTTTATCCAACAGGATCTTTTTGTGCTCGCGTTCCTCAGCCTTAATCTTGTCGAGCAATCCACACACGGTGCGATTGGAGACAAAGGGGGAAATAAAGTCGAAGAAGAGCAGGGTGTCTTCTTCGAAGCCTAAGGCCGCGCGCAGGATGTCCTCTTCGTTTTCTTCTGAGCCGACTTCGAGCTCTTCCAAAGAGAAGGCGTGGCGGCCCATGGCGCTTCGCAAGATGTCCCTTCCAGGGGCCGGGTCCTGCCGGGTTTGCCCCGCAACGGCTTCCCTGATTTGGGAAAACGTGTTCCTGTGCTCTGCTTCCTGATCGGCTAGCCAGCCCAAAAGCTCTTTAATCGTTTGACTTTTGGCTCTTTTAAAGGCGCTGCGGTAAAACCTCTCGCCGTTTTCTTCCACCCGCACGGCAAGATCGAAAAGTTCGGAAGCCGTAAACATAACTCTTTACTCCACCCGGATTTCTTGACAAAAATATATCAAAAAAGAAGTTATGCAATTATCAACCGCAAACACCTGGAAAAGCGCAAAACCCTATGGACGAAAAACTGAGGCACACTTTCCATGAGAGGGTCCCGCAAGAGCCGTTCGCGGCAAAATTCGGCCTGCAACTGCTCGAAATCGAGGACGGCTACTCAAAGGTTCAAATGCAATTTCGCCCGGACATGGAAAATTTGTTCGGAGCCGCACACGGTGGGGCAATGTTCGCCCTTATAGACGAGGCCTTCGAAACGGCCTCGAACTCCCACGGCACCCTCTCGGTTGCGCTCAATATGAATGTTACCTATATCGCCTCCCCACAGCCGGGAAGCACCCTGACGGCCGAGGCCCGCGAGGTGAGCCTCACCCGCAAAACGGCCTCCTACGACATTAAGGTCCGCGACGATAAGGGAAGTCTCATAGCAACCTGCATGGCCCTGGTCTACCGCAAGGGACAACCCCTTCCCTTTGACTGAAATCAGCCTCCCTTGGCGGTGGGCAGGCCGCCACTGCGCCACAGAGTCCACCCGTTTACGAGCACCCCGACATGCGAATAACCACCGGCCAGCAGCTGCATGGCAACTTCGCGGCCAAGCGGGCAATGCTCGCCGTCACAGTAGGCAATGACAAAGGAATCGGGAGACACCCTGGACTTGATGGCCAAAACCCCCTGATCCAAACTCTGGGCCGGAAGGTTGAGCGCCCCCTCGATATGGCCCTGGCGATAGACCCGAGGGGATCTGGCGTCGATAAAAACGGCCCCGTGTGCAAAGAAAAGCGCTCGAGCCTCATCGAGAGAAACCCGAAGCGGGCCCAAGTTTTGCGAACCGATCACAGCTTTTTTCGAGGCCGGGGGCGGGACAAGAGGCAACCCGTTTGGCCTGAAATGATTTACCGACAAGGAAACAGCCGCGGCGATCAAAACAATCAGGACCGCCTGTCTCAGGGCCTCTACCGGAAAACTTTTCCTCCGAACCTTTTTCATCGGATGTTTCCCCCGCTTTGTCCGGACCGCGTTATTTTTTCTCCAGGCCGGAAGGCCCATAGAGGCAAAGAGGTTCTTCCGCCATATAGTTGCCCGTCATTTCATGGGCCCTGGCGCGGCAGCCGCCGCAAACCCTTATGTAGCGGCATTTCCCGCATTTGCCCTCGTAACAGGTAAGATCTCTTAAGTTTTTAAAAACAGGCGAATTTTGCCAAATCTCCCGAAAGGATTTTTCCCGCACGTTGCCGCAGTCAAGCTCAAGGTAGCCGCAGGGCTGCACCTGGCCGACATGGGAGATAAAAGCGAAACCGGTCCCACCCAGACAGCCGCGTGTTAGCGCATCCAGACCGAAGGTCTCGAAGTTTACTTCAGTCCCCTCGGCCTTGGCCCTCTGGCGCATTATTCGGTAATAATGCGGAGCGCAGGTAGCCTTGAGCTGCAGCCGCGCCTCACTTCTGCGCTCATAGAACCAGTGGAGCGTTTTTTCGTATTCCTGCGCGCTTATGGATTGCTCGACAAGGTCTTTGCCCCTTCCCATCGGGACCAGCATGAAAATATGGTGGGCAACCGCGCCAAGGGAAACCGCAAGATCGTAGATTTTGGGAAACTCCTCTATATTGGCCCGCGTTATAGTTGTGTTTATCTGAAAATCAAGATTTGCCTGCCTGGCAAAAGCGATGCCTCGCAAAGCCCCTTCGAAGGCCCCCTCGACTTTTCTAAAGGCGTCATGAGTGCGGGCTGAAGCCCCGTCGATACTTACGCTTATGCGCTGAATTCCCGAGCAAAGCATCTCCTGGACGATTTCGGGCGTTAAAAGCGTACCGTTGGTAGCCATGGTCATGCGAAACCCCAACTTGTCGCCGTAGCGGGCAAGCTCGAAGATATCGCTTCGCAGCAGGGGCTCTCCGCCTGTCAGGATGATTATAGGCTTTGCAACTTCGGCGATCTCATCCATCACCTTCTCGCATTCGGCTCTAGACAGTTCGCCTTCGTAGGGGCAGTCCCGGGCGGCCGCGCGGCAGTGAACGCAGGCAAGATTGCAGGAGCGCGTAAGCTCCCAGGCCACAAGCCGCAAGTTCGAAGAAAGCTTGGAGCCCTCGGGCTCCGACATCGGGTGGTGTTTCATTTTGGCATAATCCGTACTTACAGGCGGTAATCAATCAATCGTTTTATTCTGCCCGGCGATTTTGTAATAGCGCCGCAGCCTCCTTGGCAAAATAGGTCAGGATCAGATCGGCCCCGGCCCGCACCATCGAAGTGAGAACTTCCATCATGACACGGTCCCCGTCAATCCAACCATTCGCGGCGGCGGCCTTTATCATCGAATATTCTCCGCTGACGTTGTAGGCGGCAACCGGCCGGTCGCATTCCTGCCGCACCCGCCTGATAATGTCCAAATAGGCCAGGGCGGGTTTTACAATCACCATGTCCGCGCCCTCCTCTATATCGAGGGACACTTCCCGTACAGCTTCATTGGAGTTTGCCGGATCCATCTGGTAGGAGCGCCGGTCTCCGAACTTGGGAGCCGAGTCCGCGGCATCGCGAAAGGGTCCGTAAAAACCGGAACAGTATTTGGCCGAGTAGGCAACAATGGCCGTCTGGTCGAACCCGTTTTCATCGAGTTCGTCTCTTATCGCCGCAACCCGGCCGTCCATCATATCGGAGGGGGCGATAACATCGGCTCCGGCCCGTGCGTGAGAAAGGGCTACCTTGGCAAGTACTTCCAGAGTCGCGTCGTTTTGGACCTCGCTTCCCTCGAGAATTCCGCAGTGGCCGTGGCTTGTGTATTCACAAAGGCACACATCGGTCATGACGCTCAGCTCCGGCCACATCTTCTTGATCTGCCCCACGGCCTGCTGAACAGGCGCGTTATCGTCAAAGGCCTCCGAACCCGTTTCGTCTTTTTTTTCCGGAAGTCCAAAGAGGATAATACCCGGAATGTTAAGCTCCACTACCGAAGAGACTTCTTCAAGGAGCCGGTCCACCGAGAACTGAAAAACCCCGGGCATCGACTGCACCGGATTTTTCACGCCCTTTCCCGGCATAACGAAAAGGGGATACACCAGATTATCAACGCTCAGCCTGGTTTCTCGAACCATGCGCCGCAGATTTTCCGTACGCCTGAATCTTCTTGGCCTATAGACCGGGAAATACATAAAATCATCCTTTCGACCAAAGAGTAAATTACTATAATATAGCACTCCTTATGGTCATCGGGGTTTTTTATTCCCTGCCGGATTGAGTCTTTTCCGCCTCCGAGCCGGGGAAAGCCACTTCGCTGCTTCGAAACTCAGGATGGTTTTGAAAAGATTTCTTGCGATTGCCGCAGCTTTGCCGCGAACAGAGCCGGCACTCGGGATCGACACAGGGCTCGACGTGAATCATAACATCTTCGGCCCCCGGAAGGCGCGACTTTAGAAGATTCTGGACTTCGACGATGTTGGCGTGAGCCTCTTCCAGACTCAAATCGCGGGGCAAAATAAGATGAAAGTCCATGTGGATCTTGCTGCCCGAACTCCAGGCGCGCAACCGGTGAATATCTATCCATTCGGGTTTGCGGTTCTGTGCGATTATGGAGGTTATCTGGTCGAGCAATTCGGGATCATAGGCGCGCATAAGGCGCGATAGAGATAAAAAGATCAATTTTACACCGACATAGACAATGTTTACGGCGACCGCGCAGGCGACCGCCCCGTCCAGAAAATACCATCCCGTCAGCTGCACGAGCGACAGACCGGCAATAACCCCCACGGTCGTGTAGACATCGGTGAGGATATGTTTGCCGTCGGCCGATATGGCCAGGGAGTTTGTCCGCCTGCCGGCTCGAATGAGGCTCAGCCCCAGCCACAGATTGACAAGTGCGGTTCCAAGTAAAATCAAAAGCCCTGAATCGAGTCTGGGCAAACCGTGAGGGGAAATAATTTTGGGAACGGACTCCCAGACGATTACCCCGGCGGCGAGCACAATGAGGGCCCCTTCAAAACCCGCCGAGAAAAACTCGACTTCCCCATGCCCGTAAGGGTGGCCGGCATCGGGGGGCTTAGAGGCAAGAAAGACGCTCCAAAGGCCAAAACCGCCCGCCACGACGTTAATTATCGATTCGAGAGCATCCGAAAGAATTGCCGAAGAACCGGTCAGCAGGAAGGCAATGAATTTGAGCGCCATGAGAAGCAAACTAACGCCCACGGACAAGCCCATCATGGCCAACCGGCGTTTATTTTCCTCTCCGGTCCCGGATTTAATCTTTTCCAAGGGGACGAACCTACGATTTTTTGTGACGAACAGTCAAAATCGAGCAGCCGGCTTTCCGTACGACCCTCTCAGCGGTACTGCCGAAAAGGACGTGGGCAAGACCTGTCAGACCGTGCGAGCCCATGACCAGAAGATCGAGTTTTTTCTCCTCCGCAATCCGCAAAATCTCGGTAGCGGCATATCCGGAGATAACACTCACACTGTGGAGCATATCCACGGGCAGACGGCTCACGTATCTTTCCTCGATGGATTTCATGGCGGCCCGGGAGACCTCCTCGATAAACTCCGGGTCATATTCGACAGGCATATAGGTGGCATGAACCGGCGGAGAATGGGTCAAACTCACCGTAACATGAATGATCTCCAGGGAGGCGCCGAACCTGGCAGCCATGTCCACGGCGACCACAAAAGCCTGGTCGGCATTTTCGGAAAAATCGGTGCAAAACCCTATTCTGCGGAACAGTTTTGATTCCATGCTCGATTCCTTTCCGTTTTTGCCTGTCACATCTCGATAACCCAAACCGCAAAACTGCGGGCCGCCTTGATAACGGCGGTCGATACGCTGCCGCGAAAAAAATCCCTTACCAGGTTGGAGCGCCTGCGGCCGATCACGATGGTCGAACAACCAAGTTCGACGGCTTTGAGCAGAATTATCTCAGCTCTGTCACCGGATTCGACCACAAACGAAGAATTTATCGACTCGGCCCCAAAGCCGGCGGCTAGAAGCTTTTGCCGGGCCTGGGCAAAACAGCTTTTCATTATGTTTTCGTCTTCGGCCTCCCAGAAATATCCGCTAAGATCGGGCCGGGTGGTGTGCACATTTTCGATCCGCTCGATTTCCTCCTTCCACAGCCTGTCAGGTGATGCCGTGGGAAGAATATGCAGCAGGTTGAACTCGTGGTCCACGGCGCCTTTTAAAACCCGGGCCATGTAGTCGATAATTACCTCGCAGTCCTGCCTGCAGTCGAGCGCGATCAGAAAACGTTCCATGAGAGCACTTATCGCTCCGAGAGTTCGACGAGGACGCCAAAAGTCGATTTGGGATGCAGGAAGGCGATCTTAGCCCCGCCGGCGCCTCTTCTGGGTTTTTCGTCGATCAGCCTGACCCCCTTTGCCTTCAGCTCTTCAAGGGCCTGTTCGATATTTTCCACGCGGAAAGCTATGTGCTGGATTCCCTGGCCCTTTGACTCGATAAATTTTGCGATCGGACCGTCGGGGGCCGTCGATTCCAAAAGCTCCACCTCGGCTTCGCCCACCGGGAAAAATGCGGTGGTTACCTTTTGTTCGGCCACGGTTTCACTTCCCGCGTGCGGGATGCCGAGGATATCGGTATAAAGCGCCTTAGCTTGTTCTATATTATTTACCGCTATGCCTATATGGTCAACCTTTAGTATCTTCATCATGTCTCCTTTTGCACTGGGAAGAGGAAAGCCACTCGGTGAGAGTATCCCGCATAAGCGTGTAGGGATCGAGCTTTTTGTTCATAAGTTTTTCGACAGCCGCATCGAGCCTTCCGCTCTGTTCCAACTGTTCGCGTACGACCCGAAAAAGTTCGCCGTGAATCATGCGAAGAGCTTCCTTGGCAATTTTTTCGCGCCTGCTTTCGTAAAACCTGCCCGAATCGAACAAATATTTGCGGTGAGCTTCGATTGAAAGCCACAGCTCATGGACTCCAACGCCTTCGACGGCAACCGATTTGTTTACCGGCGCCACCCACCCGCGCTCCCTGAGATGGGCATCCATCTCGATCCGGGCGCTAACCTCGGCGCAGAGCATGTCCGCCCCCGGGCGGTCGGCCTTGTTGATCACAAACACATCGGCTATTTCCATTATTCCGGCCTTCATGCTCTGGATCGCATCGCCAAGGCCGGGCACAAGGACAACGCAGGTCGTATCGGCAACCCCGACTATGTCGACCTCGTCCTGGCCCACACCGACGGTTTCAATCACTATCACGTCCTTACCCAGAGCGTCGAGGACCTTTACCACATCGGAGGCGGCCTTTGCCATGCCTCCAAGGAACCCGCGAGTGGCCATGCTGCGTATGTAAATATCGGGATCGTCGGCAAGGTCGCTCATCCGGACCCGGTCGCCAAGCAAAGCGCCGCCGGTAAAGGGACTCGAAGGATCTACGGCGAGAATTCCCACTTTGAGCCCGCTTTGCCGGATCTCGCGGGCAAGAGCGTTTGTGAGGGTGGATTTACCCGCTCCGGGAGAGCCGGTAATGCCCACCACGAAGGCTCTCCCTGTATGCGGGTAGATCTCTTTCATGCACTCGTAGGCCCTCTCATCTTCGTCTTCGAGCCAGGAGATGAGCCGAGCCGCCGCCCGATTGGAACCTTCAAGAATTTGGGCCGCAAAATCGTGCGCCATTGCAGTCGGATTCTCCAATATACTAACGCTTTCTCACGTTTTCCTTGATGAAATCAACAATTGCGCCAGTCGGGGTCCCGGGGCCAAAAATTGCGTTCATCCCCGATTTTTTAAGAAAGTCGTAGTCTTCTTCGGGAATGATGCCCCCGCCGACGAGCAAAACGTCCTCGAGGCCCTTTTGCTTCATAAGCTCCACGACCTTTGGGAAAAAGTAATTGTGCACGCCCGAAAGACTGCTGAGACCAACCACATCGGCGTCTTCCTGCTCGGCGGCGGCAACTATCATTTCGGGTGTTTGCCGAAGTCCGGTGTAGACAACTTCCATCCCGGCTTCAGCGCATACTCTTGCAAGAAGTTTGGCCCCACGGTCGTGTCCGTCAAGACCCGGTTTGGCCATGATCATTTTAATTTTTTGCGCCATGGAATTTCCCTTTCCAAATGTTCGTCAGCAATTGCGGCCCCAAAGCCGGGGGGGGCGGCTATCGGCGCAACCGCCCCCCCCGGAACGCTTCCCTACACAAATTCCTTGGGCCGGTATTCGCCGTAGATATTTCGCCAGACATCGCAGATTTCGCCAACGGTAGCCTTGGCCGTTACGGCTTCGATAACATAGGGCATCACGTTCTGATCCGTTGCGGAAATCTCGCGAAGCTTATCAAGAGCCGCCTTCCATTTTGCATTGTCCCTATTGGCGCGGTACTGCTTCAGTTCGGCCGCCTTCTTTTCGCCAACCGACATATCCACCTTGAGAAGACCGGTTGGAGGCGGCTCTTCCATGGTGTACTTGTTTATGCCCACATAGACCCTCTCTTCGGTTTCTATCTCTTTTTGGAAACGGTAGGCGCTGTTTTGGATCTCCTTTTGGATGTAGCCCTGCTCGATGGCCGAAAGAGTCCCCCCCATCGCGTCGATCTTCTTTATGTATTCGTCCACCTCGGCTTCGATCCTGTCGGTCATGCTCTCCACATAATAGGAGCCGGCCAGAGGGTCGATAGTGTCCGTAGCCCCGCTTTCCTCGGCAACGATCTGCTGGGTGCGCAACGCAACCGTTACGGCCTGCTGGGTCGGTAGACACAGCGCCTCGTCATAGGAGTTGGTATGCAGCGACTGGCCTCCGCCAAGAGCGGTCGCGTAGGTCTGGAGGGCCACCCGAACGATATTGTTAAGGGGTTGCTGAGCGGTAAGCGTAACCCCGCCGGTCTGAACGTGGTAGCGCAGCATCATCGAGCGAGGATCTTTTGCCTTGAAACGCTCCCTCATCACCTTGGCCCAGTACCTGCGGCCCGCGCGAAACTTGGCGACCTCCTCGAGAACGTTTGTAAAAGCGTTAAAGAAAAAGCTAAGGCGCGGAGCGAAACTATCTACATCCATCCCGCGTTCGATGCACGCCTGGGTATAGGCAATGCCGTCGGCCAGGGTAAAAGCCATCTCCTGGGCCGCGGTCGAACCCGCCTCGCGGATATGATAGCCGCTTATGCTTATGGTATTCCATTTGGGAACGCTTTTCTGGCAAAATTCTATAAGATCGACCGTAAGGCGCATCGTATGCCTTGGCGGGTATATATACTGCCCACGGCAAATAATCTCCTTTAAAACATCGTTTTGAACCGTCCCTCCCACTTTTGCCCAATCCACGCCCTGCTCCTTGGCAATTGCCAGATACATCGCGAGAAGCACTCCCGCCGGGGCGTTCATCGTCATCGAGGTGGTGACCTTATCGAGCGGGATCCTGTCGAAGAGGACCCTCATGTCGTCTATGTGATCTATCGCAACCCCTACTTTTCCCACTTCGCCCATGGAAAGGGGATGGTCCGAATCGTAGCCCGCCTGCGTTGGCAGATGGAAAGCCACGCTTAACCCCGTTTGCCCCTGTTCGAGCAGGTAGCGGTAGCGTTCGTTGGTGCTCTTTGCATCGCCAAATCCCGCGTACTGGCGCATCGTCCAGTAGCGGCCCCGGTACATCGTCGGCTGGACCCCGCGGGTGAAGGGAAAGGTTCCCGGATAACCCAGGTCGCGCTCGTAGTCGAGATCTTCCACATCAAGGGGAGTGTAGAGCCTTTCCACGGGGGTGCCCGAAATCGTGGTGAAAACCGGTTTTGCTTCGGGCGACTTGGCCAGGGACTTCCCAAGGGGCCCCTGTTCCCATTTTTCCTTATCGTCCTTAATTTTTTTAAGCACCTTCTCTTCGAACATAACGCGACCTCCTCGCCAGTCAAGATCAGCACATATAAGATAGGGATTGTGAAAATATTTTCAGACTTAGTCTATACCAGCAGTTCCCCTGCCGGTCAATATCAATCGAGATAAACTTGTTCTACGGTTAAACCGGAAAAACCTCCCGGTTTAGCCAAAAAACGAAATTAAAACCAAGGGACCCATCACTTCTTTTTTTCAGGGTTTAAAAAGTCCGGATCCAGGTACTCGGGATCGGGATAGGCGTAGAAGCCCTTGCCCGTCTTAACGCCCAGTTCACCCTTGCGGATTTTTTCGAGCAGCCTCTCCGGGGGTTTGTCCTGCGGGTCTTTTGATTTGTCAAAATAGACCATCTCGATATTGGCAACAGTATCGAGGCCCACTGTATCCATCATTCCGAAAGGCCCCCACTGGGCGCCGGTAAAGATACGAAACGCCCGGTCGATGTCCCGGAAGTCTACGAAGTCGTTTCCCCACATGTAGAGGGATTGTTTCTTTATGGAACGCCAGACGGAGTTAAAGCAAAAGCCAAGGATTTCCTTTTTTACTCTAAGGGGAATAAATCCCATGGAACGAAGCCACTCTTCGCCTTTGTCCAATATTTCCGGAAGGGTTTGTGTTCCCCCCATGAGATCGGCCATGATGATTCCCTGGAGGGGCATGTAGAAGTGGGTGTTGAGGCACTGGGCGGGCCTGCCGCTGCTCTCTTCGAGCCTGGAGACGGGAATGGAGGAACTGTTGGTTGCAAAGATGGTTTTGGCGGGGCTCGTTTGCCCCATCTTTTTAAAGAGTTCCCGCTTGACTTCGATGTCTTCGGTCACGGCCTCCACGACAAAATCGACATCCTTGAGGGCCTCTTCGAGATCGGTTGTAAACACGACCGCCTCCTTGCACCCCTGCCAGCGTTCCCAGGGAATAACCGGAGTTATTCCCTTGGCCTTAAGATCGTCATGGAGCTTGGCGAAAGTTTCTTCAAAGGCTCCGTTTCGGGTGTCGTAGATTTTGACGCAATAGCCCGCGTGCGCGGCAAACATTGCTATCTGGGTTCCAAGAATACCTGCACCGACAACGGTTACACTTTCAAAGGGCTTACTCATAACTTTTCCTTTCGGTTTAAACTTTAAGCACGCATCCCCTGGGATGCCCCGACCCCTCGGGGTCAATATTATTTTCACAAACTTTTAGAAATTCACCAACTCTATTCCTTTGAGGCCCAAAATTTTTCTGGCCTCGGAGGGTGTGGCCGCCTCTATTCCGAGCTCTTTTGCCATGCGGGCTATTTTTTCCACCTGCTCGGCGTTGCTTCGGGCCATACGGCCCTTTTCCAGATAAAGATTGTCTTCAAGTCCCACGCGCACGTTTCCGCCAAGCAGAAGCGATTGCGTGCAGAGGGGAAACTGCGCCCGGCCCGCCACGCAGACCGAAAACTCAAAATCTGCGATGAGCCTTCGCGCATAATCGACCAAAAAGAGCAGGTTTTCGCAGCTGGCCGTTATTCCGCCCAAAACTCCCATGACGAACTGGATGTAGACAGGCTTTTGCACAAGCCCCATCTTTATAAGTGTCGCCACGTTGTTAACCATTCCGGCGTCATAGATTTCAAATTCGGGTTTTGTGCCGGCTTCCTTAAATTTGGCGCAATATTGCCGCATGGATTTGAAGGTATTGGCAAATATCAGGTCTTCGGTAAAATCCAGATACTGTTTTTCCCATTCGAACTGCCACTGCTCGAATTTGGATGCCATCGGAAAGAGCGAAAAATTCATGGAGCCCGCGTTAAAGGAAGCGAGTTCAGGCCGGTAGAGCTCGACGGGGGCAACCCTTTGCTCGATTGTCATCCCAAGTCCGCCTCCCGTTGTGATACAGATGACCACGTCACAGCGGCTCTTTATCCGGGTGATGATTGCCTTCATAATGGAGACATCGGCAACGGGTCTACCCGTTTGAGGGTCCCGGGCGTGGATGTGGCAGACCGAGGCCCCCGCCTCCCAGGCCCTCACGGCCTCATCGGCGATATGCTCGGGCGTTATGGGAAGATATTCGGACATGGTGGGGGTATGAATGGCCCCGGTGATTGCCGCCGTTATCACAACCTTTTGCTTCATAGCCGTTCTCCTTAAAAGATGAATTCTTCTTCACAGGGCAAATAAAAACAAAGGCTTCGCGTATGTGGCCCGCATATTTTCCTCTCCATCCCCGGAGTGGCTCCGGCACTTTTTCGGCCTGTCGTCTCCAATTATATAGCGATACACGGCTGCGGGCCCCGGGAAAGTTGCTATAATGATCAAGTGAAGGCCAAAGAGGGAGAAAAACATGTTCGGGTTTAAAAAGCGGCGGCGCGAAAAGATACGAAAAAGCTCCATTGCGCCCGAATGGGTCGAGAAAATCAAAAAAAACGTTCCCATCTACAGCCGTTTGTCTCAATCCGACAAAGAGGAACTCCAGGGGCACGTTCTGGTATTTTTGGCTGAAAAAAATTTCGAGGGCTGCGGGGGCCTCGAACTTACAGACGAAATAAAAGTCACCATAGCGGCACAGGCCTGTATCCTTCTTCTACACCGCAAAACCGACTATTATCCGGGGCTCTACTCCATTCTGGTCTATCCCGGCGCCTTCCTGGCCAGGGGGTACGTCCAACTGACCCCGGGCTTTCATGTGGCAACAGAGCAGATCCACCTGGGGGAATCCTGGAAGCACGGCTCGCTTATTCTTTCCTGGGACGATGTTTTGGCCAACGCCTCCGATATCCACGACGGTCACAACGTCGTGCTTCACGAGTTTGCCCACCAGCTCGACAGCGAAGACGGGGCCTCTAACGGCGCTCCACCGCTTCCACGCCGGTCGATGTATGTGGCCTGGGCGAGGATATTGGGCAGAGACTTTCTCAGACTTCGCCGCGAAGCCGAACAAGGTCTTCCGACCGTTCTCGATCAATACGGAGCAACCAACCCCGCTGAATTTTTCGCCGTTGCAACCGAATGTTTTTTCGAAAAGCCCTTGCAGCTTCAAGCTAAACATCCGGAGCTCTATGAAAACCTCAAGCTCTATTTTCAGCAGGACCCCGCGCGGTTTGCCCCGGAGGGCGAGGAGGCGGGGTAAGAAGAAAACAAAGAGAAAGCGGAGGCTTTCGACGTGTTGAGCCTCTGACACCCAAAAGGAGATTGGGTCCTCTATAAGGGGAGTGGACTCCCGACCCGCTCTCCAGCCTCAAATCCGATATCCGGCCTCCTCCATCGGGAGTCTGGACCCCTTTGGCACAACCCTTGCTCACGATTGTAATGCGCAAAAGCTTTACAAGCGACTGGGACCACGCCCGGGAACCGGTAACAGGTTCCCGACCGGCGATTTTTTGAGACCCCCCAACTGTGGCTCGATTACCATGAACAAGCTCAAAACTCCGATATGCATTCTTGCAGCCCTTATGATGGCCACTGCCTGCGCCCACCCTTGCCGGGCCGCAGCAAACAAAGGATCCCAAACAAAGCTCCTTCGGCTGTGGTATCGGATCAAGGGCAATAAGACATGTCTGACTTTTGACGCCCAGGGCCCCAGACCCAAACGCATCGACAAGCCATCGGATACGGGGATTTCCGTTTTCTTTTCCCAAATGTCTACTCGGCTTTCCGACAGGTCTTTTAAAGGGGCTAAGATCGCGGTAAAAACAGTCAAGTTCTGGCGTGGAGACAACTTCCTTGAAGTGCTCTTCCGTTGGCAAAATACCTCGGTAACCTACAGCGTTCACCCGGGCCGGTACGGCAAATACTCTTTAACGCTGATTTTTACTCCTCCTGCGGTCAAAAAGCCGGTAACGGTAAATACAGCTGAGGGCAAACCCACCGATTTCATTCAAAACGGCATCGGAGCGATTCCTTCTCCGGTCGATATCCAAAAAATCCATACCTCCGAGCTCTTCGGAACAACGGTATCGCCGCAGGCAAGGCAAGCCTTCGACGCGGGAAGCAAATCGGCGCTGAGCGGCGCGCCTGCCCAGTCGCAGAATAAAAACCCCTCGACCGCTCAGTTTGTTGAACCAGGCAAAAGTGGACTTGCCCTCTATGCGCGCGCAAACAAAAAGTACCGGGCCTGCGCCGATAATCTCGTATTCTGCGCCCCAGCCGTCATAAACGCTTACAAAGAGGCCCTGGAGGCCGGCCCAAGGTCTTCACAGGCGCCCACGGCCATTTACAGATCGGGGCTGGCCTACTACAATATGGCGAAATACGACAGAGCCGAGCAGTTCTTTAAAACAGTGACCTCCCAGTGGCCGCAGAGCCCCCTTGCATCCCGGTGCTGGTTAAACATAGGCAACATAGCCATGAAAAGGGAAGCATACATCGAGGCTATGGAGGCATACAAGTGGGCGCAACGGGATGCGTCGGGAAAAGAGGACCTGGCCGCGGCCGACTTTATGCTCGGCAAAACCTACTATCTGCTCGGCGCCTACAAGGAAGCCCTCCAGACCCTCAGCGACTGTCTTGCCCAGAGTCCCGGATATTATCTCAAAAACCCGGGCGTGCTTCGCTTTATCGGAGAGGCTGACTTTGACCTTGGCGATTTTGAAAATGCAAAGCAGATGCTTCTGAGGTATGTAAACTACCAGGAAAGCGATCCCGACCAGGGAATGGTTTTGGCCAAAATCGGAGAGATTTTTCTAAAACAGGGCCAGGTCGACGCGGCGAAAATGATATACGGTTTTGTGCATAAATATTATACCAATTCCGAAGGCGATGTGATCTGCCGGCTGCGCTCCGCGGAGTTGATGGAAAAGGTCAATGTGGCCAAAGCCACTCACATGTACGACAAATTAAGGAACATGGATCTTTCCCCCAATCTTCGCAACATCGTTTTGTTAAAACTTGCCGAACTCGAACTCAAAAACAGTAATCTCGAACAGGGTATGGAAATGATGGACAAGGCATTTCCGGTCAAAAACGGCGGCGTATCGCCTCCCGAAATTGCACAACTGAGAATGAGGTTTTTTTGTGATCTCATACGACAGTTTTACTATGGCAGAAATTACGACAGGGCGATCACACTGATCCACCAATACCGGGCGGTGTTCAATGCGGTTAACTCCCCCGAAGCCCTTGAAGAGATAGCCGAAATTTATGCGGCGAAAAAATCCTATTTGAACGCGCTTCAAGTCTACGACAGGCTGTTTTCGCAGCAGCAGGGCAAAAACGTGGACGGCCTTCTGCTCAGGTGCGCCGTCTACGCGCTGCGCCTAAGGGATTACGGCCGGGCTTCCAACTATGCCCAGGCGGCCAAAAGCGGGGTGCTCGAACTCAAAAAAACCGAGATCCTCGGGCAGGTTTTCTTCCATAACGAGCAATATTCGGATGCGATCAACTGTTTTGAAAAAGTGATCGCGCAAAGAAACACCTTCTATTTAACCGACCCCAATTCTAATGCGGTTTATGGCTACTCGCTCTACAAGGTTAAAAAATATGCCCAGGCCGTTCCCATTTTGCAGAAGGCATTGCTTGAAACCACGAACGATAAAGACCAACGGGAACCCCTGCTGGTAACCATTTCCAATTGTCTAAAAGAACAAGGGCAATATGAAACGGCAGCACAGACTCTGGAGACCGCGGTTCCCATCGCCAGCCGGGAGGAGCAAAACGCACTCCGGTACAACTCCGCCAAACTCTATATTGCGGCGGGCAAAACGGACGTGGCTGTAAAGAAACTAAAGCAATTGCAGTCTTCCAAGGACACTTTCTGGAGCTCCGTAGCCCAGGAAGAGCTAAATACGCTCAATATGGCCGCGCAAAACAACGTTAGGCAAGAATAGAGCCCGTGGCCATACAACCCGCTATGGAACATACTGATGAATGTGCTTCTCATTGAAACCGACTCCGAAGATGCCCGAAAGATTTCCTCTGCATTGAGGGAACAGGGACATTTGTGCGTGCATACCGATTCGGCCAGGTCGGCAAGAAGCCTGCTAAAGAAAGAATCTCCCGGGCTGGCGCTCATTCACATAAACGGCAATGCGGCCCAGGGCCTCGAATTTCTCGAAGCCGCGAGAAACCTGGAGCCGCCTGTGCCGGTGATCGTGCTCTCCAAAAAACCAAAGCTCGACGATGCGGTGGAGAGCGCAAAAAACGGCGCCTGGGATTTTTGGACCAAGCCCATTTCACCCGAGCGTCTGGCCAAGGCCATCGAACTCATCGAAGCTGGAAAACCTCAGCCCCCCGCAGCCTCTCCGGAGGCTGACCCGATAATATCAAGGGATCCAAATTTATGTTCCATGAAGGCTCTTGCCAGAAAAATAGCCGCGAGCAAGGCAGCGGTATTTATTCAGGGAGAATCGGGCACCGGAAAGGAATTGTTTGCCCGCTACATCCATCATCAAAGCCGCAGAAAAGACAACCCTTTCATAGCTCTAAACTGTGCCGCCCTGCCGGACACGCTCCTTGAAAGCGAGCTGTTTGGATACGAGAAGGGCGCTTTCACCGGTGCGATCAGAAACAGAGAGGGAAAATTCGAACTGGCGCACACCGGCACGATTTTATTGGACGAGGTAACCGAAATCCCCTCCCACCTGCAGGCAAAGCTTTTGCGGGTCCTCCAGGAAAGCGAAGTCGACCGGCTGGGCGGTAAATACCCCGTCCCGGTGGATGTAAGGGTAATTGCCACAACCAACGTAAGGATCGAAGAGCAGGTAAGGGAGGGAAAATTTCGAAAAGACCTCTATTACCGGCTAAACGTCATCCCTTTAAAAATCCCCCCTCTAAGAGAGCGCCCGGGCGACATCATCCCCCTGGCCGAGCATTTCCTGCTTCGCTACAGCGCTGAAAACGGCTCTGCAGATGCCCGCCTCACCCCCGAAACCCTAAAGAAACTTTCGGATTACTCCTGGCCGGGCAATGTGAGGGAACTTCAAAACGTGGTGCAAAGGGCTGTCCTTATTGCGGACTCTCAGGTGATCGGTCCCGAGTGCGTAATGTTTGATCCGGGGTTGGAGTCCGATTGCGCCCAGCCTGCGGGGTTTTCCCTCATGCCTCTTTGCGAGGTGGAAAAGCTTATGATCGAAAAGGCCCTCTCCAGCGTTGAGGGCAATCGGACCCGGGCCGCCGAACTGCTGGGCATAAGCGTAAGAACACTTCGAAACAAGCTGGCCGAATATCGTCAAGACCTTGACGCAAAACTGGGCGATCAATAATCACAACACCGTCAAAAAGAGGCGCCTCCAAGCCTTAAATCTAACACCGGGGCCGCTGGCCGGCCCTGCCGGCCTCAAGCCCCCCAACTGTTTCGCACCCACATACAAGGCTCCTTAAAAGTTTCATCCCCTTTGAAGAGTGCCCAAAGATAAGTACCCGCCTCTGGTTTAGCCGCCAAAAGAGTTTGGACCCCAAAATACCTGCCCCGCTTTCACAATCGGCTCCTGCCCAATGGCTGCAATGGTACGGGATTTGCTGATAGATAAGGTTACACAATAAAAGGAGTCCGCTATGAGTAACGGCGTCATTTTCGATAAGACCATGCAGATGATTCAAGACCGGCTCAGCCTTAGTTCGGTCAACCAGAAACTTATCTCCAGCAATCTGTCAAATATCGACACTCCCGGCTACAAGACCAAGAGCCTTTCCTTTGAAGACTCCCTCAGGCAGTCCCTTGAGGATCATGTACTGCATATGGTGAGGACCAACGAACGGGATCTTTCCCCTGACGACCCGGCCAAAGAGTTGAAAAACACCTCGGTCGTTGAGGGCGGTCCGGTGGATCTCGAGACCCAAATGGTAAATCTTGCAAAAAATAGCCTTGAGTTTCAATACATGGTAGCCATGCTCGACAAGAAATTCACCATGTTAAAAACCGCGATAACCGATCAATAGATAATGGAGACATACGATGAATCTGGAATCGGCAATAGAGATCAGCGCATCGGGCCTTTCGGCCGAACGAACCCGGCTGGACGTAACCGCCTCGAACCTTGCAAACGTCAACACTACCAAGATGGCTGACGGCTTGCCTTACAGGCGCAAGACTCTCATCTTCCAGGCAACTCCGGTAGACGGCTTTCAAGGTCAGCTCGCCTCGGCCATGGGAGAGGATACCGACAAGGTCAATGTTGTGGACATCGTTCCCGACGGCAGTAATTTCAAGAAGGTCTACGATCCGGGCAACCCGGATGCGGATAATAACGGCATGGTCCTGGAGCCAAACATAGACCCGATAAACGAAATGGCCAATCTTGAGGATGCCAGCAGGTCCTATGAGGCAAACCTGGCCGCCCTTCAGACCGCCAAGAATTTGGCCCTTAAATCTATTCAGATAGCCTCGGTATAGTCGGGAGCAACAGATGATTATAAAACCTGCCATGAAAGACCTGTTACCGAGTGGACCCGGCGCTGCCCCACCCGCGAGTGGCCACAAGGACGCTTCGACATCCTTTGTCGACGAATTGCAATCAAAGCTGGGCGAGGTCAACAACCTTCAAAATCAGGCCGATACTGCAATGGAGCACAGCGCCGCGGGCGGCTCCGGTGGAATCCCCGAAACCATGATCAAGCTCGAAGAGGCTAACATGGGGCTGCTGTTGGTGGCCAAGGTACGCGACAAGGCCGTTCAAGCCTACCAGCAGGTAATGCAAATGCAGTTCTAAACACTACCGGGCAGCCGCAGGCAGGAAGCGACCGGCATCTCTTTGAGCCGCACGATTTACGCCGGCCGGCAATGGGGACGATTTTTACGGGCCTTTTGATATGAAAAACTTTCAGGAATATCTCAAAAAAATC
This sequence comes from Deltaproteobacteria bacterium, assembly GCA_021780695.1. GTDB lineage: Bacteria > Desulfobacterota > Syntrophobacteria > Syntrophobacterales > Syntrophobacteraceae > SbD1. The sequence continues at coordinate 64,235 of JAJXYD010000040.1, read as the reverse complement.
CAGGAATATGCCAAGGGTCTCACCCTGCAGCAAAAGATCCTCTACGGTGGGAGCCTGCTCGTTCTCCTCGGAGCCGTGGTCTTTCTGACCTACCTTAACAACAGGGTCGATTACGCCCCCCTGTTTTCCGGACTCTCGGAAAGCGATATGGGCGAAATCGTTCACACCCTCAAAGCTAAAAAGATACCCTACCGCGTTCTCAAAGACCGCATCGATGTGCCCAGGGCCAAAGTCTATGAAACCAGGCTTTCTCTTGCCGCCAGCGGTATCCCGAAGGGTTCCGGTGTGGGATTTGAAATTTTCGACCACCAGAATCTGGGCACAACCGAATTTGTCGAAAAAATCGACTACCAAAGAGCACTCCAGGGCGAACTGGCCAGGACCATAGACGGTATGAGCCAGGTGCTCGAAAGCCGGGTCCACCTGGTACTTCCTGCCGAAAGCCTTTTTAAGGACGACCAAAAGCCCGCCACCGCGGCCATAGTTCTCAAGTTGCGCCCGGGCGGCACTATTGGGAGCAAGGAACTCCAGGGCATAGTTCATCTTGTGGCCGCTTCCGTAAGAGGCCTTAAAGAAGACCGGATTACCGTCATGAGCACTGATGGACGCCTGCTCTATACAAAACAGCAGCAGGATCAGGCCGAGCAGTTGAGCGACACCGAGCTTGCAATCAAACAGAGGATGGAACAAAATTTAGACCGAAAAATCGAAAATATGCTCGGGCCCGTCGTTGGAACAAGCAAGGTGATTGCCAAAGTGGACGTTGATCTGAATATGGACCAGGTACAGATAGCCCAGGATACTTACGATCCCGACAGCGCGGTCATAAGGAGCCAGGAAAGAACGACCGAAACCGCGCAGGGCGGCAACCTCGAGGGCCAGGGAAGCCCGGATATACAGAAAAAACTCCTCCAGAGCGCCCCCAAGGAGACCTCGCAGAAATCGGGCACCAAATCCAACCGCCAGACAGAAGTGGTAAACTACGAAATAAACAAGGTGAGCAAGCACATTACCCAGATGCCCGGCACCATAGACAAGCTTACCGTGGCCGTTTTGGTCGACGGGACCTACAAAACGAAAACCGGCGCGGATGGAAAACCCGAAGAGGTCTATGTGCCCCGAACTCCCGAGCAGATGGCAACCTTGCAGCAACTCGTGCAAAGCGCGGTGGGGTACAACGAATCGCGTGGCGACCACGTCACCGTTTCCAATGTAGCTTTCGTAACCGATACGAGCGATGCGGGCATGGTCAAAGCCCGAAACAAATACCTCCAGCTTTTCAAAAGCTGGCAGAGAGTAATTTTTAATATTGCCATAGCGGCCCTGGTCTTCCTCTTTGTCATAAGGCCGATCATGAAAAAATTTCATCAAATCAGCGAGACAAGCCTCAAACTGCCTGCCCCCAAGGGAGCGCCGGGAGAGCCGGATCCGACCCTGCTTATTGAAAAAAGCCGTGATCAGATCACACCCAGAAAAAAGTCCGCGGCCCTGGTTAAATACGATCCCGACCGGGCCACGGAAATCATAAAACAGTGGTTAAGAGACGAGGTTTAGGCTTATGGCAGCCCAATATAAACAAAAGAGAATCGAAGGGCCCCAAAAGGCCGCCATGGCCCTCCTGGCCATGGGAGAGGAAGCTTCCGCGATTATCCTAAAAAAGCTTTCCACCGAGGAGGTTAAAGAGCTTAGCGTCTACATGGCAAACATTGGAGGACTCAAAAAGGAAGTCTCCGATGAACTGCTGGAAGAATTCTCCTCGCTTTTTGGGGTCGAAGAAATATGGAACGTCGACGGGGACCAGTTCATACGAGGCCTTCTGCCTTCCATACTGCGAAGCGACCAGGCAGAGGAGGTTATTTCCAGAATCGATGAGGAAAAACAAAATATCCCGTTCAAACATTTAAAAAACGTCGATCCCAAACTGCTGGCCGGCTTTATAAAGGGCGAACACCCTCAGACCATCGCCATAATCGTGAGCCACCTCGAACACCAGAAGGCAAGCCAGGTGCTCGCCTATCTGCCCGAACAGCTTCAATTCGAAATAATCACTCGCATTGCCAGCATCGAAGCCGTCCCTCCCGACCTTATAAGAGAAGTCGACGAGGTGCTTTCAAAAGAGCTCAGTTCCGTTAGAAACCGCGGCCGCCAGATCGGCGGCGTCGCGGTGGTTGCCGAAATCCTCAACCACTCCGACCGAAGAACGGGCGACAGTATTTTACAGTACCTCGATGAAACCGATTCGGATATGGCCGAAAAAGTCAGAAAACTCATGTTTGTTTTCGAAGATCTGCTCCATGTAAATGACGCCGGTATCCGCGAATTGCTTAAAGAAGTGCGAAACGAAGAGCTCACTATAGCCCTTAAGACAGCTTCGGATGACCTGAAGGCCAAAATTTTCAAAAACCTCTCGCAGCGTGCCTCACAGATGCTCCAGGAAGATATGTCCATGCTTGGCCCCTCGCGCCTGAGTGAGGTCGAAAACGCCCAGCAGGCCATTCTGGTCGTGGCGCGCAGGCTCGAAAAGGAAGGCAAGCTGCTCATGGCGGGAAAAGACGGCGGAGAACAATTTGTCTAATCTGCTCAAAAATAACCCGGACCAGGTAGCCGCCTTTGGATATTCGCTTTTCCCCAGGGGAGATGAGCCCCGGGAAACGGTCGCGGCTCCAGAAGAAACGCCCCCTGAGTCCGTGCAGCAGGTAAAGAGGGCGGAGTACAATGGGTCCAATCTGCTCAAAAATGACCCGGACCGGGTAGCCGCCTTTGGATTTCCCGCTTTTTCCGAGAAAGAGAAGACACCCGAACCGGTCGCGGCCCCCGAACCACTGCCCCCCGAATCCGAGCAGCCGGCCGAGCCGAACCTCGAGGAACTCTATCGCAGAAAGCTCCTCGAACTCGAACGCCGAAGCCAGGAGATCGAGCGGGACGCTTACAGCAAGGGGTTCCAACAGGGAGAAAAGGACGGGCTGGACTATGGGAAAAAGTCTATCCAGGTGCTCAGTTCTCAAATTGAGCGCATTGCCAAAAGGCTGGAGGCCCTGCCTGAAAAAGTCCTCCAGGATTACCGTGACTGGCTGCTCCGCACAAGTATCGGGATAGCCCGGCAAATCGTTGGCAGGGAAATCCAGATGGCCCCCGACATTGTAACCGATCTGGTAAGGGAACTCCTGGAAGAAGCCCAGCAGAACAGCACGCTCACGGTCTATCTAAACCCCAGTGACCTGGAGATTGCCCAAAACAAGGTCGGATTGACGCCCCAAGCCCTCGGAAAGCACTTTGTCCTAAAAAGCGACCGCGAACTCGAACGGGGGGGGTGCAAGATCGAAAGCTCTATCCAGTTATTCGATGGTTCCATTGCCGCTAGGTTCGACAATTTGGAAAAGGAACTGCTGGACGGAACCCGATGGAGGCCGCCGGGTCCTATGGCGCCTGGGGAATAGAAAAACTCCTCCTTTCTGCCCCTTGCTAAATGGAGCGTCACCAACCACCACAGTAGCCGACACCAGGAGTAGAAACCTTGCCTTCCACCGACCCCTGCGAAAAATCCTCACAGCAGGACTTTACCGATCCTTCCCAAGGCGATTACCTGCACCTGGAACCCGCCGAGTTTCCCAGTATCGACAACCGCAGGCTGTGCAACAAGTACGGCAAAATCGTTCAAGTTACCGGAAACCTTCTCGAAGCCGATGGACTCGAAGCTGCCCTAGGGGATATCTGCAGCATCCAAGGCGCTGCGGGCGGCGAGAGCGCGCAGGAAGAAATTTCTTCGGGCGCCCCCGTGCTGGCCGAGGTGATCGGTTTTGAAGCGAACAGAATAAAACTCAGCCCCCTTAGCCATCTTAGCGGAATCCGCCCGGGAGGCCTCGTGCAGGTCCAGAAGGCTTCCGGCTCTATTTTGGCCTCGGAGGCTATGCTGGGACGCGTCCTGGACGGTCTGGGCCAACCGCTGGATTCCGGGCCGCCCATTGTGTCGGGCACGCCCTACTCGCTTACGGGTCAGGTCGCCAACCCCCTGGAACGGCCTTTGATAGATGATCAACTCGATCTTGGGCTGCGCTCCGTCAACTCGCTTCTTCCCATTGGAAAGGGACAAAGAATCGGCATCTTCGCAGGCTCCGGGGTTGGCAAAAGCACCCTCCTGGGCATGATGGCCCGCTACACGGCCGCGGATGTAAATGTAATCGCTCTGATCGGAGAACGGGGAAGGGAAGTAAACGAATTTTTACAAAACGACTTGGGCCCCGAAGGGCTCAAACGCTCGGTCATTATCGCCGCGACTTCGGATCAACCGGCTACCGTTCGCCTGAGAGGGGCCTATCTGGCCTGCGCGGTATCCGAATTTTTTAGAGATCAGGGAAAAGACGTTCTTTTCATGATGGACTCGGCCACCCGCCTTGCCATGGCCGCCCGGGAGATTGGCCTTGCCGCGGGCGAGCCCCCTACCACCAAAGGCTACACTCCCAGCGTGTTCAGTATGCTGCCAAGGGTTTTGGAAAGATCGGGCAAGTTTGACAGAGCCTCCATTACCGGCATCTACACCGTGCTTGTCGAAGGAGACGATATGGATGAACCCGTCGCCGATACTCTACGCTCGATCCTGGACGGTCACATCGTTTTGACACGGGAACTGGCTCAAAGAAGACATTTCCCGGCTATAGACATCCTTAGAAGCGTCAGCCGTTTGACAGGAAGGCTTCTCTCAGAAAGGGAAAAAGACCTCGTTGCCGGATTTATTCGCATCCTTGCCGATTATAAAAACAGCGAAGACATGATCCGCATAGGCGCTTATGTGCGTGGCTCCCACAAGGGAACCGATTATGCCATAGAGATGATCGACAAGGTCAATGAGTTTCTAATGCAACCTGTGGCGGAAAGGTGTTCGATAGAGGAAGCCTTTGCGGCCTTGGAAAAACTTTTGGCCTAGTTTTGCTCTTGGAGAAGCGATGCCGTTTAAATTTCGTCTCAAAGCGGTTTTAAAGCACCGGCAGTTTCTGCTAAACCAGGCTCAGGGGGCGCTGGGCGCGGCCACGGCGGCCAGGATGAAGATCGAAGCCCAACTCGAACAACAAAAAGAGCAAATCCTTTCCGAATCAACCGAGTTCGAAGACAAACAGCGCAAAGGAATCGGAGCGGACAGTTATTGCTATTTTAAGGAGCGGATAGGTATTTTGGAACAAGATTTGCGTCTGTGTCGCGATAAGTGGAAAAAGGCAAGCGAACTCGAGCAAACTTGCAGGCAGGCCATGATCGAATGTGATAAAGCGGTTAAAACTTTGGAAAATATGGAAACCCGGGATAAGCAGATGTATAAACTCGCACTGGCGCGTGAAGAACAAAAAAAGCTCGACTATGCGGCGGGAGTTATCGCCTACAGGAAAACAAACGACGAAGGAGAAAAGCCATGAAAGGCGGCAAAACCGGTTCCAAAATGCTTTCTTTAGCCCTTTGCGCCCTCATCGCGCTCCTTTTGTTTAAACTTGGCCTGACTATCCTGGGTCTATTCCATGTGGCCCCTGCCGACGGGGTGGCCGTCCGCCCGGCAATGGCAAAAGAGGGAAAACCGCACAAAAAAACCACCCCCCCGGCAAAAACTCCCCCCCCTGCGCCCTTCACCCCGCAAGCGGATATGGGGACAAAATCCATGAGCGATCTTGAGAAAAGAGCCGACCAAATTCACCGGCAGGAAGAAAAGCTAAGGCAGGAGAAAAGGCAACTGGATCAATTGAAAAAGGAAGTCGAGCAAAAGATCAGCACGCTTCTTGCCCTCCAAAAGCAACACATGGTTTCCCAGGGGCAGAAACAAACCGTTTTGAACACCAAGGTGCAGGGACTTGCCAAAATTTACGGCACGATGAAACCCAAACAGGCGGCAAAACTCATGGGCAGCCTGGACGACGGTCTGGTTAAAAGCATCATTTCGACCATGCCCCCGGAAAAAGCAGCCTCGATCCTCGCCCTGATGGATGTAAAAAAGGCGGCCAAGATATCCGAAGACCTCTCGGGCCAATAAGCGAAATTGGCTTGCAAACCTCCAGGAGATCGCATTAATTTGAACCGGTCTTTTGCAGGCAATGGGAGGGAGCAAAATGGACCGCAAGAGGGGCGGAGGAAATAGAGGCGGCGCAGCGGCGAACCGCAGCGCGCAAAAGGTGGGTCTGTGCCTGTGCGCGCTCCTCCTTTCAGCTGTTGTACTGTCGGGCTGCTGGCATAATGCGCCGGTTTACGAGTCCCGGGGGCCTCGTGTGCGCTACCTGCGTCCGCAGGGCCCCCCGCCCAAACCTTCGCGGGTGATCGTTCAAAAAGTCGCCTATTTTGACGCCCCCAGAACCATCGAGCACCAGGTGAGCCCGGGAGAATCGCTTTCCCAGATTTCGAGAACCTTTGGAATTTCTCCGGCAACCCTCCGCCGCGAAAACGGCCTGAGGCGCGCACAGAGGCTGCAAACGGGACAAATCCTCGTCTTGCGCAACGTAAAGACCGTCCGCTATGTCATAAACCTCTACCGCACCCGTCCGTGGAGCTACATCATCGTTCACCACACGGCAACCGATTCGGGCGACCCCTGTACCATCCAGCGCGCCCACCTCCAGCGCGGTTTCTGTCACGGCATAGGCTACGACTTCGTCATCGATAACGGAACCCTGGGCCAGGGCGACGGGGTAATAGAGATGACTCCCCGCTGGTTACGCCAGGAAGACGGCGCCCACTGTAAGGCCGATCATATGAATCAGCGCGGTATAGGAATCTGCCTTGTAGGAAATTTCGACTACGAATATCCCACCCCGTGCCAGCTTAAATCCCTGGCCTATCTGATATACATCCTGCACCACTATTACGACATTCCCCCCTCTCATGTCATGGGACACGGACAGGTTCCGGGGGCCAGAACCGATTGCCCGGGTAAACTTTTCCCGATGGACTTCCTCAGAGCCGCCGCCAGAAGATAGTAAGGAATACATAAAGAACCGAACATGGCTTTTCATCTCGCGCATTGCGATGCTTGGCCGCTGTTCGCCTTGGCAGGAGCGGCTTCCGGCCGTGATGCCGCCCCTCTCCGATCTTAAGTCCAACCTGTGGTATGATTACGCTTTTACGACCGTCGTATTTTCGCTAACCAATGACGGTCTTAGTATTGCACTACACCTCAATACCAACCAGGAACTATTCCCGGACTCTTTCTATGTTGCATTGGTATAAGTCATAAGGTCATAAGAAGGTCATAAGTCATAAGATAAGGGGTCAAGTCTCCGTTTGACCTATTGTGCGGTCTAGGGTATTCGTGGATTATAAGTCGACCGTTGCGCATAGAGTTTCCGGGTGCCTGGTATTACGTGATGAACCATGGTCGTCGTCGCAAGCGTGTTTACGAATGCGATACAGATTATCTCGGTTTCGTGGTACTCCTGCAGGAAGCCGACGGTTTGTGGGATGTCGAGATTGGGGCATTCTGCCTGATGGCGAATCACTACCAACTGCTCATTTGTCCGAAGACGGAGTCGAGTTGACTCCCTGCATAAGAAAAGCTCGGAGATAACTTGATCGAAGGTTGCGATCTGCGAGTCCTTGCCGGGGCACAATGGCGGAGAGGCTTTGTCGGGGCCGGCTGCCTCTTCGAGAGGCCAAAAAAACAATAAAAAACCGGGCTCCGAAGAACCCGGTAAAATTTTCCGTAACGGAGAGAGAGGGATTCGAACCCTCGGTAGAGGTTTACCCCCTACACTCGCTTAGCAGGCGAGCGCCTTCAGCCGACTCGGCCATCTCTCCATTATACCGCCGGTGTGCGGGAAGTTCCCGCCTAAAGCTCGATATCCTAGACTTTAACTCAGAGTCAGTCAAGATCTTTAATGGACCTTGCCCGGAGGATAAAATGAGAGCGCGGAGCAAATGGACTCCTTTGCTCCGCGCCGCATTTCTTTTTTAACGCCGGATCAGTCCCTGGGGCTAAGTGGCCTTCAGCGGATCATCGGGGCCTGTTTGCGCATCTTGGCGGCCCTCTTGCGCCTCGGCTTCCACCGTAGGGGCCCCGGTCCCGATCGCAACGGGCCGCACCCCTGCATTTGGGTTCTCGGCGGGCTTGGAGAGCGAAGCGATAAGCCCGGGGGAGATTTCTTCTATTATCCGATTGATTTCTTTTAGGTCAACCGTCTCGTGTTCGAGCAAAGAGAGGGCGATTTTTTCCAAAATCGGATAATTTTCGGTCAACATATTTCGAGCGCGCTGATAGTTCTCATCGACTATACGCCTTACTTCCACATCGATATCAAGGGCGGTCTGCTCGCTAAAGTCCCTCTGATGGCCAAGCTCGCGACCAAGGAAGGGCGCATCGTCACGCCTGCCGAAAGTCACCGGCCCCATCTTTTCGCTCATGCCCCATTCGCAGATCATGCGCCTGGCGATCTGAGTCGCACGCTCGATGTCGTTGGAGGCCCCGGTCGTACTCATCTTAAAGACAATTTCCTCTGCTACCCGTCCGCCCATAAGTATGGCTATTTCATCGAGCAGATATTCGCGCGAATAGTTGTGGCGGTCATCCTGGGGCAGCTGCTGGGTAAGCCCCAGGGCGCGTCCGCGCGGAATGATCGTTACTTTGTGCAACGGGTCGGCCCCGGGCAGCAGCCTTGCAATCAGGGCGTGTCCGGCCTCATGGAAGGCGGTTATGCGCTTTTCTTCCTCGCTTAACACCATGCTCTTTCTTTCGAGCCCCATCATGACCTTATCCTTGGCGTCTTCAAAGTCCGCCATTGAGATAAGATCCTTGTTTTGGCGGGCCGCAAGAAGAGCGGCCTCGTTTACGAGGTTTTCCAAATCCGCGCCGGAAAAACCGGGCGTTCCCCTTGCCAGGGTCTTTAAGTCGATATCGGGGGCAAGGGGCTTATCCCCGCAGTGCACCTTGAGGATACCTTCCCGGCCTCTTATATCGGGAACGGGAACCACGACCTGCCGGTCGAACCTGCCGGGGCGCAGCAGCGCCGGGTCGAGAACATCGGGCCTGTTGGTTGCCGCGATAAGTATCACGCCCTCATTGGACTCAAATCCGTCCATTTCGACCAGGAGCTGATTGAGGGTCTGCTCCCTCTCGTCATGGCCGCCTCCAAGGCCCGCGCCTCTATGCCTTCCAACCGCGTCGATTTCATCGATGAAGATAATGCAGGGGGCATTTTTCTTACCCTGCATAAACAGGTCGCGTACCCTCGAGGCGCCAACGCCCACGAACATTTCCACAAAATCCGAGCCGCTTATCGAAAAGAAGGGAACTCCGGCTTCGCCCGCGACGGCCTTTGCAAGCAAAGTCTTACCCGTACCGGGAGCGCCTACGAGCAGCACCCCCTTGGGGATCCGCCCCCCAAGCCTGGTGAATTTTTTCGGGTCCCTTAGAAACTCCACTATTTCCTGGAGCTCTTCTTTGGCCTCATCGACTCCGGCAACGTCGTTAAAGAGCACTTTCCTCGAACTCTCGTTTAGAAGACGCGCCTTGCTCTTGCCAAAGCTCATCGCCTTGCCGCCGCCCACCTGCATCTGGCGCATAAAGAAAATCCACACGCCTACCAGCAGCAGCATGGGAAGCCAGCTTACAAGAAGGTTCATATACCATGGGGATTCCTGCTGCGGCTTGGCCGTAATATTGACCCCGTGATCTTGCAATGTCTTGATCATATCGGAATCGTGCGGAGTATAGGTCTTAAACTTCCCGCCGTTTTTTAAGACCCCCAGCACATCGTTGCCCTGGATGGTCACCTTGGCTACGTCGCCTTTTTGCACGGAAGTGATGAACTTGCTGTAAGTGATCTCTGTTTTGGCTTGCTTTGACTGGTGAAACATATTGAAAAGAAGAATCACCATCAGACTGATAACCAGCCAGAGAGCCAGATTCTTATAAAATGGACTCAATTGTAAAGCCTCCTAAATGACATTGGGGGGCGGCTGGCGGTCCTAATCCACGCACCGGTCAACCGTCGAGCTTTGCACACCCGAGTGCAAGAAAAAACTCGATATGAAATTATTACCCATATCGCCTTTTAAGTCCAGCCGGTCAAAACTGCAATAACAAAAAGGCCGGTAAAATTTGAACCTTTGCCGGCCGGCACGGTCGTCACGCGGGCTGTTTGATCCGAAACCTTCGCGGGTCGATCCCGTACTTTTCCACCTTGTACTGGATAATTCTTTTGGTGGTACCAAGCAACCGCGCCGCCTCCGACTGGTTTCCCCGTACATCCTTTAGCGCATCGGTAATCAGGTCGCGCTCGAAGGCGCTGGTGAGGGCCTCGAGTTTTCCCCGGCTAACGCTTTGCGCCCCCTCGGGCTTCATCTGCAAAGTGGGCGGCAGGTGCCAGGACTCTATGGAATTTTCCTGCGAAAGCAAAACCGCGCGCTCTATGCAGTTTTCCAGTTCGCGTACGTTTCCGGGCCAGTGATAGGACATCAGCATGTCGATGGCGCTCGTGGTGATCCGCTTGATGTCCTTATCAAACTCCTGCGCGTACTTTAGAACGAAGTAGTCGGCAAGCAGCAAAATATCCGGGCCCCGTTCGCGCAAGGGCGGCAGATAAATCGGAAACACATTGAGCCGGTAGAACAGATCCTGGCGGAAGGCCCCCTGGGATATCTCGGATTCCAGAGCCTTGTTGGTAGCGGTTACAACCCGCACATCCACCTTTACCGTCCGGGAAGAGCCAAGCGGCTGAAACTCCCTTTCCTGCAAAACCCGAAGAAGCTTTGCCTGGGCAATGGGCGAGAGCTCTCCGACTTCGTCGAGAAAAATAGTGCCGCCCTGGGCCTCTTCAAATCTTCCGCGCCGCCGCGTTATCGCCCCGGTAAAAGCACCTTTCTCGTGGCCAAACAGCTCGCTTTCCAGCAGCGTGTCGGGCATCGCCGCGCAATTTACCTGCACCATCGGGCCCGACGCCCTGCGGCTGTTGTCGTGAATGGCCCTGGCCACCAGTTCCTTGCCCGTACCGGTTTCTCCCGAGATAAGGACAGTCGTGTTGGTATCGGCAACCTGGTCGATCAGGCGAAGCACCTCCTGAATTACCTTGGATCTGCCGATTATGCTGGTAGTCGGTCGCCTGGCCTCGGCAAGCATACGCCGCAGCCGGCTGTTTTCCTCCTCGACGGCGCGAAAATAGACCACCTTGCCAAGCAGTTCGGCTACAGCGCCCAGTATAGCCAACTCCTCTTCGAACTCCTCGACCTGGTGAGCAAGCTTATCGGCCGATAAAACACCAACGCATCGGCCCTGGTAAAAAATGGGTACGCACAAAAAGGCCAGTTCCGCTCTGTTCAAAGATTTTCGCGCCCCGGTACGGTCCAGGAAAAGCGTCTCCTTGCCCAGGTTGGCTATCGCCATGGGTCGGCCGGTCTGAGCCACTTTGCCCGTAATGCCTTCTCCCGGCCGATAGCTGATTTGCCCGGACTCGAAATCGACACCCCGGGCAACATCGAGCCACGCATCGCCTGTCTGCAAATCCAAAACGGAGATCATCCCCCGCTCCATGCCCAGACGAGCGCTCAAAATGTCCAGAGTCTCCTTGAGCTGGTCTTTCAATTCGTTTGATCGGCAAAGGACCCTGGCTATCTCGTGCAAGGCTCTAAGCTCAATCAGTGTAAAGTCGTCGGGCATAATTAACCTGCGAAATTGGTCAGTCTTTAATAGCAAAGCTTCTCCAATATCAAATATATACAAAATTGTCACTGGTTTAATGTAAAAAAGAGCTCGAAGAGGCCATCATACGTCGAGAACCACGAAAGCCCGCCAGCCCCGGGGGGTTTGTTCCACGGAGAAAAGATGCAGGGTCACCGCCTTTACGTCAACTATCGTTTCATGCCGGCCGGGATCGATGGGCTCGCCCCGCGCGGTTGCCCTTGCCGTGTACTCGCCGCCGGCCGATGTAATGGTGACGGCTCCGATGCGAAGCAGGATCTGTTCTGCGTCTTTAAAAAAGAGGATCTCCTGGAGCAGGTTAAAAAGGAGCATATCGAGCTCTGAAGAGCTTACTTCCATCTCCCGGATCTGAGCGGCCCGGATAGTTTCCAGATCCGCAACCATTGCCCCGGTTACGGCATCGGCCGCGGAGATAAACATCTCCTCCAGAGTTTCCCCCCAGGCCTGGAAGGCTACATCGGCCAGGGCCACGTCATCCTTATAGACAAAGGGCATCGAGGCTCCGTTGCCGTTTTGGAAACGGCAAAAAAAAAAGTTCCCGCCAAGGGGGCGGCCCGCTCCAACCGGAACCCAAAGTGAGCTCCAAGAGCATCGCGCACCTAGCCCTTCACGTTTCCCACCGGCACAAAGCGCGCCACCCGCTTGCTGATCCCCCCGGCCTCGGTAGCCAGGGCAACCTCGTCTATATTTTTATACGCCCGCCCCGCCTCTTCGGCCAGCCCGGCCAATGACGCGGTCCGCACGTAAATCCCCCGCTGCGCCATATCTTTTAGAAGCGTTTTGCCCTGAAACATTTTTTTTGCCTTTTGGCGGCTCATAGTCCTGCCGCTGCCGTGAGCAGTGCTGAAAAACGTTTGCTCCGCGCCCCCGACACCCACAAGCAGGTAGGACCCGGTTTCCATGCTTCCGCCGATAATCACCGGCTGGCCCGTTTTTCGATAGAGCTCGGGAAGCTCCCGGGAGCCCGGCCCCAGGGCCTTTGTCGCCCCCTTGCGGTGAACCAGCAACCGGGTGGGTTTGCCCTCGATGAGGTGGGTTTCAAGCCTTGCCGTGTTGTGGGCCACATCGTAGACCTGGTGCATTCCCAGATCGAGAGGATCTTTTCCCAAGACCTCGCTAAATACCTCGCGCACCCTGTGCAAAATGACCTGCCTGTTTACAAACGACATGTTGATCGCACATTTCATGGCCGCAAAATAGTCCTGCCCCTCGGGGGACAAAAAAGGCGCGCAGGCCAGTTCCCGGTCCAAAACCCTGATGCCGTATTTGGGCTCCATTACCTTTAAAAATTTCTGCAGATAGTCGGTTGCAACCTGGTGGCCGAAGCCCCTGCTGCCGCAGTGAAACATTATTACCACCTGATCTTTTAGGGTGAGTCCCAGGGCCTTGGCCAACAGAGGATCGAAGATGTTTTCGGGCCGCGCCCACTGGATTTCCAGATAATGATTGCCCGATCCCAGGGTGCCGATCTGCCGGTAGCCCCGCTCGACGGCTTTTTCACTTATTTTTGCCGCATCCGCCCCCTCGGCCCGTCCCCAATCTTCGGTGCGCTCGAGGTCTTCCTGCCACCCGTATCCGTTTTCAATGCACCACTGAGCGCCCTTTTGCACCATGGACCGGAACTCGTCGCGGGAAAGTTTCACAAAACCGCTTCCGCCAACTCCGGCGGGCACCCTTTGGGAAAGCCGGTCGATCAGATTTTTCACATGCTCCCGAATTTGCTCGTAGCTAAGGTTTGTCAGCACCAAACGCATCCCGCAATTTACATCAAAGCCTATCCCCCCGGGCGATATGACTCCGGCTCTCTCATCCATGGCGGCCACCCCCCCTATGGGGAAACCGTAACCCCAATGGCCGTCGGGCATGCACAGGGCATATTTGCGTATGCCGGGCAGAGTGGCCACGTTTGTCACCTGATCAAAAACCCCCCGGTCCATCTCCGAAATAAGCTTTTCACTGCCGTAGATGCGCGCAGGAACCCGCATTCCCTCTTTGTAGGAAGTGGGGATTTCCCAGATGCTATCCGTTATCTTTTTGGCCCCGGGCAGTATCGACATTTCTTTTCACCTTGTTTGAAATTGCAGCCTAACCTTTTTACCCCAACCGGACTTTCCGAAGCGCACCGATATAGGATATTAAAAAAATAGAGTCGAAAAAACGATTGTCCATAGTTTTAACCCGAGGGTTTTAAGCGGGCGCCCGGCACCCGCGCTGGAAAAAGGTGGTTGCGTTATCGGCGCTTTTTCTGTTATGATAGTACGATTTAACTCACTACGCCCCCTTTGCACAAATAACCTCTACAGGCTGCTAACCAGGGGAAAAAGGGGCGCTTTTCTGCTCGACTCGCCGCATGAATCGGCTCTATGTGCCTCACGTTTGGCGTTCATCAGCGCTTCGGGTACCAAACGATCAATATTATCAAGAGGAAACCGGCAATGTACAGAATTCTTGAAAAACAGGTTTTGAGCGACGTGACGAAGCTGATGGTTGTCGAAGCGCCGCAGGTTGCCCGTAAAGCCAGAGCGGGGCAGTTTATCATCGTGCTCATGCACGACCAGGGCGAGCGTATTCCTCTAACCATTGCCGACTATGACAGAGCGGCAGGCACAATCACACTCATTTTCCAGGAAGTGGGCAAATCGACCAAGGAAATGGGGACGATGAATGTGGGGGACTCTTTTAGCCATGTGGTGGGTCCGCTTGGACACGCAACAGACATCGAAAACTACGGCGAGGTCATCTGCGTGGGTGGAGGCGTTGGAATCGCGCCCGTCTACCCGATCGCCCGCGAGCTGAAAGAGGCCGGCAACCACGTCACCTCCATTATCGGAGCGCGCACAAAAGAGCTGCTGCTCTGGGAAGACAAGATGCGCGCAGTTTCCGACGAACTCATCATCACAACCGATGACGGCTCTTACGGTCGAAAAGAGCTTGTGACCACTCCCCTCAAGGAAATTTTGGACAGCCGGCCCGGAAAGATAAAGAAGATATGGGCCATCGGACCGGCCATCATGATGAAGTTTGTGGCTATGACTACAAAACCTTACAATGTTCACACAATCGTCAGCCTCAACACCATTATGATCGACGGCACGGGGATGTGCGGGGGGTGCAGGGTGGTTTTGGACGACGGCGCAAAGTTTGTGTGCGTCGACGGCCCCGAATTCGACGCTCACAAGGTGGACTGGAACAATCTGATGTCGCGCCTTTCCTTTTACCGTCCCGAGGAAGAGTCCGCAACCCGACGTTTCGAAAAAGACCACAAGTGCAAACTCGATCGCGCAATCGCTAATGGAGTGAAATAATAATGGCACAACTGACCCAGAAAGAACGCATGAAGATTCCGCGCCAGGACATGCCCGTGCAGGCGCCCGAGGAAAGAGTTCAAAATTTTAAGGAAGTCGCTCTGGGCTACACCCTCGAGCTCGCCAAACTGGAGGCCGAACGCTGCCTTCAGTGCAAGGACCCCCATTGCATGGAGGGCTGTCCGGTCGAGGTGAGGATCCCCGAGTTCATCCAGGCCGTGCGTGACGGCGATATGGCCGAAGCGGTCAAGATCATGAAGAGCAAAAACAACCTGCCCGCCATCTGCGGCAGGGTGTGCCCGCAGGAAGTTCAGTGCGAGTCGCGCTGCATCCTGGGCAAAAAAGGCGAACCCGTAGCTATCGGGCGAATCGAGCGATTTGTCGGCGACTACGAACTTGCCAACAAGACCCTGGAGATGACCAAGGGAGCACCCACGGGCAAAAAAGTGGCCGTCTGCGGCTCGGGCCCCGCCGGTCTTACCTGCGCGGTCGATCTGGCCCGCATGGGCCATGAGGTCACAATCTTTGAGTCCCTCCACACTCCGGGGGGCGTGCTCGTCTACGGCATTCCCGAATTCAGGCTTCCCAAGGATGCGGTTATAAAGGCCGAGATCGAAACGGCGGCCAAGGCCCTCTCCATTCGCATACTAACCGACTATATAATCGGGCGAACTCTTACAATCGATGAACTCCAGGCCCAATACGATGCGATTTTCCTTGGCACCGGCGCCGGGCTTCCCATGTTTATGCGAATCCCGGGGATAAACTTTAACGGAGTCATGTCCGCAAATGAATTTCTTACCCGCTGCAACCTCATGAAGGGCTACCGCTTCCCGGAATTCGACACTCCGGTAAAGGTAGGCAAAAGGGTTGCGGTGATCGGCGCGGGCAACGTCGCAATGGATGCGGCCCGGTCCGCCCTTAGGCTTCAGTCCTTAATCGCCAGGGCAAACGGCGAATCGGGCGGCGAGGTCCATATTGTCTACCGCCGCTCTTCGGACGAAGTGCCCGCAAGGCTTGAAGAAGTTCATCACGCCAAGGAAGAAGGAGTCATTTTCGACTTTTTGACCAACCCGGTCGAGATCCTTGGAGACGATAAAAACGCCGTGAGGGCTATGCGTTGCATTCGCATGGAACTTGGGGAACCCGACCAGTCCGGCCGACGCAGCCCTGTTGCCGTAAAGGGCTCCGAGTTCGACATGGAAGTGGACCAGGTGATATTTGCCCTCGGCACCAGCCCCAACCCGCTGGTTTTCAACAATGCCGGCGGTCTTGAGCGTTCCAAGTGGGGAACGGTTGTGGCGGATAAGGAAAACGGGCGTACCACCGTAAAGGGTATCTGGGCGGGTGGAGACGTCGTAACGGGCGCGGCCACGGTCATAAGCGCCATGGGTGCTGGTAAGCGCGCCGCGGCCGATATGGACCGCTATCTCAAAGGCGAGTTCGACTGGTAAGTTCTATGTCCTACCGGGTGAGAGTTCCAGGATAAAAGCGGGAGGCTAGAGCCTCCCGCAAAGTTTTTTTGTGCGAGGCTCAAGCCGGGCCTACTCCGAATTAGGGCAAAAACGGTCCCACCCCATGATAAAAGCCGCCGCGGCTATCGTAGTGCCGTAAAAGATAACCGGCTTGCCCGTTAGAAACCTTTCCACCGTATCGTTGGCAAGGGTCGTACCGGTTACAAGCAGAAGGTCGGCCCAGCCCATGGCCTCCTCTACAGCCTCCGGACCCTCCACCGTAACTCCGAATTTTTCCACTCCGATGTTGTCTTTATCGAGATCGAGCAAGCGCAGGGGGAAATCCCCGGACAAAGCCCGGGCCATGGCCGGCTGGAACCCCACCTGGACGATCCTTACCCTTCCGAAGCGCTCCCGCAGATAGTCTGTCAGGGCTGTCGCGCACTGCGCGGGGCCCTTGTCGCGGCAGTGGACGGTGTTGGCGATAAGGCCAAAACTTCTAAAGACAGCATTAAGGGAAGCCAGGAAAACGGCCCTGCGGAAATTGTTTTCCGTGGGCATGCCCAAGATGTGCTCGACACTGCCCTCGAAATCGCCGAAGCGATCGGTAAAAGCCTGGCCGAAAGCCCCCCGAAATTGGGCTTGCATCAGCCGTTCCTTGCCCTTTTGCAGGGGAAAGTCCTCGCCTTCGGGGTTTCCAATGGCTTCCTCAGTGGTCAGGACACGGGCGCGAACGGTTATCTTTTCGCCCAAAAGACCGTTTTGCCTGCACTGTTCCAACGCCCGCTGCCTTAGCTCTTCGTAGATGTCTTTCATGTTTTTACCTCCCTGGGGCCGGCGACTTTAGCCTTAGCCCCTTCCCCCGATCACTCCACGGTAACGCTTTTGGCCAAATTCCTGGGCTGGTCGACGTCGGTTCCGCGAAGCACCGCCACATGATAGGCGAGCAACTGCAGGGGCAAACTGAAGAGCACGGGCGAAAGCCACTCGGAGGAAGGCAAAATTACGAACTGGTTTTGCTCCTCGCCAACGATTTGGCTCGGCTCGCCTTCTATCAGAGCAAGGATTAACCCGTCTCGCGCTCTTACCTCCTGGATGTTGGAGATCATTTTTTCAAAAAGCGGTCCCTGTCTCAAAAGCACCATTACCGGCATTTCCGCATCGATCAGCGCTATGGGGCCGTGTTTCATCTCGCCCGCCGCATAGCCTTCGGCATGAATGTAGGAGATTTCCTTAAGCTTTAGCGCCCCTTCCAAAGCGATCGGATAGAGGGTGCCCCTGGCCAGATAGAGAAAATCCTTAAAGTCTTTGAACTTTCTCGCCCAGGCCTCGATCTTGCCGGTATTTGCAAGAATTTTTTCCATCTTTCCCGGAAGTTCGATTAAATCCTGCACGCATCGCTCAATGGTCTCGCGGGATGCCTTGCCGGTTTGGGCTGCCCAGTGGACGGCGAAAAGATAGAGGGCCACAAGTTGGGTGGTAAACGCCTTTGTCGATGCCACGCCGATTTCAGGGCCCGCATGGGTGTAGATGACCCCCTGGGCCATCCTCGCGATACTGCTTCCCACCACGTTGACAATGGCCCTGCAATGGGCGCCCTTGTCCAGACCCTCTTTCAGGGCCGCCCGGGTGTCGGCCGTTTCCCCGGACTGGCTGATGACCAAAAGCAGGACCCGCTCGTTTAAAATGGGGTCGCGCGAGCGGAACTCCGAGGCAAGATCGACTTCCACGGGGACCCGGCACAACCCCTCGAGCATGTACTTGGCCACCAGTCCGGCATGGTAGGAGGTGCCGCAGGCAACGATAAAAACCCTCTCTATTCTTTCGAGAACCGCTTTATCCAGGTTTAGCTCGGGGAAAGCTACCGATCTGCGGTCCAAATCCACCACGCTTCGGAAAGTGTCTATAACCGCCCGGGGCTGCTCGTAGATCTCCTTTAGCATGAAGTGCTTGTAGCCGGCCTTTTCGGCCATTATCGGGTTCCAGTTTACCTGCCGGACCGCGGGATTTTTCTTTTCTCCGTCGGCAAGCGATTCTATGCAGTAGCCTTGCCTGGATAAAAAAACTATCTCTTCGTCGTTTAAATAGACTACCTGGCGCGTATAGGGCAGGATGGCCGGAACGTCGGAGGCGAGGAAAAAAGCGCTCTCGGAAATCCCCATGATAAGGGGGCTTTCATTTCTAGCCGCGATCAGCATATCGGGCTCTTCTTCGTTTACAATGACCACCGCATAGGAGCCCTTGAGTTTTTTGAGGGTATTTCGAACCGCCTGTTTGTATTCGCCGGTTTTTCGCCGCTCGCTTTCAAGAAGAGCCACTATGACCTCGGTATCGGTCTGGGAGACGAAAGTATGCCCCTCCTTTTGAAGCACCTCCTTTAAGGATGCGTAGTTTTCGATTATTCCGTTATGCACCAGGGCTAAAGGACCGCAACGGTGAGGGTGCGCGTTTTGCTCGGAGGGCCTGCCGTGGGTCGCCCACCTCGTGTGGGCCACGCCGACCGTGCCGTCTATAGGGTTTGCGGCAAGTTTCGAGACAAGCCCGCTAAGTTTTCCCTCGCAACGAACGATTTGGAGAAGGCCTTGGCCGTCGACCATGGCAATACCCGCGCTGTCATAGCCCCTGTATTCCAGCCGTGCCAGTCCGTTCATGAGGATCTCTCGACCTTGCTCGGGACCTATGTAGCCCACTATTCCACACATAAATTTATTCCCTCGTCGTTTGAAAAGAGCCTGAAAAGCGGTCCGCAAACACCTTGAAACTGCATCCTAAACGCATTTGCCCGCAGGCGGCAAGATCTAAAATTGCAGGCTGGTAACAAGAGCCTTATATGTTAGAATTACCATGACGGCCCCGGGGGAAAATAAACCGGCCGGCTCCGGTTGGCAACCGGCCTCCCGGAGGGTGTTTGCCCCTTGCTTTTGCGGACCCGCCGGGAAAGCCGGAAGCCCTTTTGTATTTGTCCTTTGATTGAATTATCAGTGAGGAGAGCCCGCCGAATGGATTTTGTCCATCTGCACGTCCATACCCAGTACAGCCTCCTTGACGGAGCGATCCGGCTAAAGGATCTTTTTGAAACCGCCAAAGCCTTCCAGATGCCCGCGGCTACCATTACCGACCATGGCAACATGTACGGCGCGCTCGAATTCTACGAGCTTTCCAAAAAATATGAGATCAAACCGATCGTGGGCTGTGAAGCCTACATTGCGCCAAGAAGCCGCCATGACCGGGGAAGACCCTCGGCGGTGGAGCGCGCTCAGACCTCCACGGCGGGCCCGGCGGACATAAGCCGCGACGAAGACAAAAACTACCATTTGACCCTTCTTGCCCAGAACCGGACCGGTTACAAGAACCTCATGAAACTGGTATCCCTTGGCTTTATCGAAGGCTTTTATTACAAGCCGCGAATCGATAAGGAAATTCTAAGGCTCTACAGCGAGGGGCTCATCTGCCTTTCGGGCTGCCTCAATGGCGAGGTCCCCTCGCTCGTGATACGCAATCAGTACGAGGCGGCCAAAAACATGGCCCTCGAATACGCCAAGATATTTGAACCGGGCAATTTCTACCTGGAAATCCAGGCAAACGGCATTCCGGAACAGACCGTGGCAAATGAGGGATTGATTCGATTGGCCCGGGAGCTTTCCTTTCCTCTGGTGGCGACAAACGATTGCCATTACTTGAAAAAAAGCGACGCCCGCGCTCATGAGATCCTTTTGTGCATCCAGACGGGCAAAACCGTTGCCGATGAAAAAAGGCTCAAGTTTCATACCGATCAGCTCTACTTCAAGTCGCCCGAAGAGATGGCCCGGGAGTTCGCCCATGTTCCCGATGCGCTGGCAAACACGGTCGAGATCGCAGCCAAGTGCGATTTGAAACTCGATCTGGGCAGCTATCACTTCCCGGTATTTCCCATCGAGGAAGGCGAGAGCATCGACGAGAGGTTTGAAAAGGAGGTGCGGGAGGGCTTCGAGCTTAGAATCGAGGCCATAAAAAGGAAAGATCCCTCTTTTAGCCCGGAGCGGCTCCGCGAATATACCGAAAGGATCGACTACGAGATAGGCATAATAAAGCAGATGGGTTTTCCGGCCTATTTCCTGATAGTTTCAGACTTCATAAACTATGCGAAAAGAAACGGAATTCCCGTTGGCCCGGGCCGCGGATCAGCCGCCGGAAGCCTTGTGGCCTATGTGATGCGCATAACCGATCTTGACCCCATCGAACACGGACTCATCTTCGAGCGCTTCCTCAATATCGAACGCATCAGCATGCCTGATATCGACGTTGACTTTTGCGTAAACGGCCGGGAAAAGGTCCTCGAATATGTAACCCACCGCTACGGCAAGGACAGGGTATCCCAAATCGCCACATTCGGCACAATGCAGGCAAGAGCGGTCATTCGCGATGTGGGCCGCGCCCTTGCCATGGCTTATAACGATGTCGACCGCATAGCCAAGCTCATTCCCGCCACCCTTGGGATCGATCTGAAGGGGGCGATGGCCGTTGAGCCCCGCCTTGTCGAGATGCAAGCCGAAAACCCGCAGGTAAAGGAACTCTTCGAGATAGCCCGGGCACTGGAGGGGCTAACCCGCCATGCTTCCACCCACGCGGCCGGCGTAGTCATAGCGGACAAGCCGATCGTTGAATACATGCCCATGTGCGTTGGCCCCGAAGGGGAAATCGTTTCCCAGTATCCGATGAAATATGTCGAAAAGACAGGACTCATAAAGTTCGACTTCCTGGGGCTTCGAAACCTTACGGTCATAAACGACGCCTTGAGGATGATAGAGGAAAATCACGGCGTAAAGGTCAAGATGGAAGATGTTCCCCTCGACGATCGGGAAACCTACGAGCTTTTATCCCGCGCCGACACAACCGGAGTGTTCCAGCTGGAAAGCTCGGGTATGCGCGATATCCTGGTCAAGCTGCGTCCCGGAACTTTCTCCGACATTGTGGCTCTCGTTGCCCTCTACCGTCCGGGCCCCCTTGGAAGCGGCATGGTCGATCAGTACATCCAGGGAAAACACGGCGGGGAGATCGTCTACGATCTGGATATACTTAAACCCATACTCGAAGAGACCCACGGCGTTATCCTCTACCAGGAACAGGTGATGAAAATCTCGAGCACCCTGGCGAACTACACTCTTGGAGAGGCCGATATTTTGCGAAGGGCCATGGGGAAAAAAATCGCCTCGCTAATGGAGGCCCAGAAGGACCGCTTCGTTAAGGGCGCGACAGCCAACGGCATAGACCCCGCCAAGGCAAATCATATCTTCGACCTTATGGCAAAGTTTGCCGAATACGGCTTCAATAAGTCCCACAGCGCCGCTTATGCTCTTATAGCCTACCATACCGCCTGGCTTAAAGCGCATTATCCGGTCGAATTCATGGCCGCCCTCATGAACAGCTTTATCGGCAATTCCGACCAGATAGTAAAGCTTATAAACCAGTGCGCCCTGATGGACATACGCATTCTTCCCCCCGATGTCAACGAAAGCGGCATGGTCTTCCATGTGGTCGACCACATGATTCGCTTTGGACTGGGAGCAGTAAAAAACGTAGGCGAAACCGCCGTCGAGATCATTTTACAGTGCAGACGGGACCAGGGGCCCTATACCACCATCCACGATTTCTGCGCCCGCATCGATTCCCAGAAAGTAAACCGCCGGGTGATCGAACAGCTCATTCGCTGCGGGGCTTTCGACTCCCTCCATGACAATCGCGCCCAGCTTATGGCCGGTCTCGATGAGGTAATGGAGCGGGCCGCAACCGTTCAAAAAGACCGCATGTCGGGGCAAATGAACCTCTTCGAAGTCCTTAGAGCCAAAAAGAAGATAAAACCCCCCTTGCTTCCCCAAACAGCCGACTGGGACAGCCGCATGCGCCTCCAGTTCGAAAAGGAGTCGCTTGGCTTCTACATCTCGGGACATCCCCTCGATTTTTACTCCGAACAGATTCGTTCGGTTTCCACCGCCGACACGCAATCGGTTAAAGAAAAGCGGGAAGGCTCCGAGGTGGTGCTCTGCGGCCTTTTTTCGATGATAAAGGAGATAACCACCAAAAGGGGCGACCGGATGGCCTTTCTTAACCTCGAAGATAAGGAAGGCACCATCGAGGTCGTGGTCTTTGCCGAACCCTTTACCCAGGCCAGAGCGCTTATCGCCGGAGACGAACCCCTCGCCCTGTGGGCAAAGGTGCAGCATGACGAAAAATCGACCAAGCTCATAGCCAATCGTTTTCTCAGCATGGGGGAAGCCGCCCTTCAGGCCGTCGATTCGGTGCGCATAAAGCTCGACGCCTCCCGTATGGACCGGGACGCCTTCGGAAGACTAAGACACCTTTTGGTAAGCCATCACGGCGATTGCCGCGCGGTTTTGCACCTGGCCGTGGAAGATAAAGGCGAGGCCGTACTGGATCTGTCCAAGCTGCCCGTTAATCCAACGCATGCCTTCTTTGAGGAAATGCACCTCTATTTCGGCCCCGACAGCGCGGAACCCACCTACAGAAACGGGGCTTAAGGCAAGGTCGCGGAAACAAATTTCTTTACTGCAAACCCTTTCCGCGACCCTGCCCGCGATTTTTTGCCCCTCTCAACGCGTTGTGACCGGATTGGAGGGGTGCGAAGACAGCCCCGTACCGATTACGCTGGCGGCCCTTACCCTGAATATGTAGGTTACCCCGTGGCGAAGCCCCATTACCACTATGGGACTTTTGACGCCGCGGGTCATGATATGCCCCGGATAGGCCGTTACCGTGTATACCGTTACCGGACTGCTGCTCGTCTTGGGCGGCAGGAAGCTAACGGTCGCCATTCCATCGCCCGCAACCGCCGTTACGTTCCTGGGAGGACTCGGAATCAAAGTGGACGTGGGAGCGCCTACGCCTATGCCGCCCCCTCCTCCGAAGGCAAAAGCCGGGGTTGCCGCTAAAAAGATCCCCATTACAGTGATTGCAATCGTTTTGCCAATCATGATATTCCTCCTTTGTGAAAAGTTGAAGGGGCAGGACAATGACTACCTTGTCCCTTACTATAGTAATCCTACATCAACTGCGGCTCAATCGGTTCCTGATATGACGGCCATCTATTTTGTCGAAACAACTGCAGGTGAGCAAAACGACTGCATTTGCCGTTGGACCGAAAGGTTCTACCTGGAAAGAAAGCACGTCAGGGTCGTGGTCGATTCCCTGGCCGACGCTCAACTTATCGACCAGTTATTGTGGACATTTTCACAGCAGAGTTTCATTCCGCATAAAATTTTTAATTCCGGGACAAACCAGCCCGGGGAGCCGGTTTTGATCACTCCCGGCCAGTTCCCGGCCTCGTGCTGCGAAGTCCTCGTTTGCGGCTGTGAAACCGAGCTGGAATTCATGAACTCATTTGAAACCGCAGTCCATTTTATTCTTGGCGACGACCCCCGGCGCAAGCAGAAAAGCCGCCTGCTCTGGCAGGGGGCAAAGGAGAGGGGGCTAAACCCGATTCATGTCCCCTATGAGCGCAGGCACTGATTTTTACCCTTGCCCACACAAAGTTTAAGCCATGTGAATTTTTGGACTATCAATCGGGAAAGACCTTGACATAACACTTCAAGCAGCTAGAATGACTTTACTGCCGTCAAAGGGCGGCAAATCCCGGCTCTATTATAAAGTCGATACGGAGGAGTGGCCGATATGGGAGTAGTGGCGGATAAACTCAAAGAGCTTCGCGACAGGGAAGCCAAAGTTGTCGGAATGGGCGGCCCCAAAGCGGTTTCCCAGCAACTCGAACGCGGTAAGATGACCGCCAGGGAGCGCCTTGATCATTTCTTCGACCCCGGCAGCTTCCGTGAACTCGATATGTTTGTAAAACACCGTGGAACGCTGTTTGGAATTGATAAAGTTGAAATTCCCGCCGACGGTGTCATCACCGGTTTTGGAAATGTCAACGGCAGGCAGGTTTTTGCCTTCGCTCAGGATTTTACCTCCAGGGCCGGAAGCCTTGGCGAGATGCATGCCAAGAAAATCTGCAAGGTTATGGATCTGTCCCTGCGGGTTGGAAAACCGATTGTTGGTTTTTGCGATTCGGGCGGAGCCAGAATTCAGGAAGGCGTGGATGCGCTCTCCGGATTTGGGCAGATATTCTACCGCAACGCCATGGCCTCGGGAGTGGTTCCCCAGATTTCGGCCATCATGGGACCGTGTGCGGGCGGCGCCGTATATTCACCGGCAATGACCGATTTCGTCTACATGGTAAAGGGAACCGGCCTGATGTTTATAACCGGCCCCGATGTTATAAAGTCGGTGCTGGGCGAGGTAATCACCCAGGAAGAACTCGGCGGGGCGATGACCCACAACTCCAAGAGCGGAGTGGCCCAGTTCGCGGCCGAAAACGATGCCGACTGCATCGACCAGATAAAGAGGATCCTCTCCTTTTTACCTGAAAACAACATGGACGATCCTCCCTGTATCGATACGGGAGATGACCCGGCCAGGTTGTGCCCCGAACTTGATACGATTATCCCGGACGCCGCCATGGACCCCTACGACATGAAAAACGTGATACGCTCGCTTGTCGATAACGGAGACTTCCTGGAGGTCCATGCCTATTTTGCCGAAAATATCATCGTAGGCTTCGCCCGTTTGGACGGAAAGACCATAGGTATTATCGCAAACCAGCCCAAGGTGCTGGCCGGTTGCCTCGACATCGACTCCTCGGACAAGGCTTCGCGCTTCATTCGCACCTGCGATTGCTTTAACGTCCCCATTCTTACCATTGCCGATGTACCCGGCTACCTTCCGGGCAGACAGCAGGAATGGGGCGGTATTATCCGGCACGGCGCAAAACTTCTGTGGTGTTATTCGGAAGCAACGGTTCCCAAGATCACCCTTACCACCCGCAAAGACTACGGCGGCTCTTACCTTGCGATGTGCGCAAGCGATCTGCGGGCCGATTTCAACTTCGCCTGGCCAACGGCCGAGATTGCCGTAATGGGCGCCGAAGGCGCGGCAAACGTGATCTTTCGCCGCGATATCCAGGAAAGCCCAGACCCCGCGGTCAAACGCCAGGAAGTCATAGACCACTACCGCAAGGAACTCTACAATCCTTATATTGCCGCATCCAGAGGCTACATAGACGGTGTGATAATGCCCTCCGAAACCAGAGTGCGCCTCATTGAGGCCTTCCGGCTGATCGGCAATAAGCGCCAGGCGCTTCCGCCCAAAAAGCACGGCAATATCCCGCAATAGACCACGATAGCATCGACAAAAAGCGGCGGGAGGGCCTTTAGCCCTTCCGTCGCTTAATTTGAATTGTTTACGCCGGAATATCGGATTTATAGCCCCTAGAAAAATTCCTTTTTGCGTTCAGGCGGCTTGCCTTTGGGCCCCTTTTTCCCTTGTTTAGAGACGATACAATGCACTGGTTGCTTTTGAGGTGGTCCTGCGCCTCTTCGAAGCCGCCGCTATTTAATCCGATCAATTTTCTTATCTCCTCGCCGGGACAGTTTATTGCGTCTTGAGGCCCGCAGAGCAGACTAGCCAGTATTATTTTGAACGCATCGTTTGGTACGCTTAGAAACTGACAATCGACAATCAGTTCACACAAGGTGAAGAAAAGATCCGAGACGTGTTCGAGTTCCTGAAGCTCTCTGGAATAGTTTTGCACTTCGGTAAAAACTCTGATTCTGAAATCGGTTAGTGCAAAACCATTGTCCGCGGCCAGCATTTCCATTATCTTTTCCCTGAAACGATCGTCGCTGCGCAGGTCGGTTTCCATCTTACCTCCACGGGGCATGCTGCCTTTCCCATTGAAACGCTTAAATATAATTCATAAATAATGCCCTGAGGCAGCCCTGTCCATGGGTTAAGGTCTACCCATCGGATATACTGAGTCAGAAAGGAGCAGAAAGAAAGGGGAAAGCAGAAAGAAAGGGGGTCAAGTCTCCGTTTGACCATATGTTAGAGCTTTTTGTATATGAAGGGGGAAAGGGGGTCATGGAACCGCGCGCCGATTTGGGGCGCCGCCTTTGTCGTTTATGTCCGCTCACGCCAGTCAGAAGCGGAGGCGGATGAGAAAGAGAAAGGGGTCAAGTCTCCGTTTGACCATATGTTAGAGCTTTTTGTATATGAAAAGGGTGAAAGGGTCGTGAAAGGGGGTCAAGTCTCCGTTTGACCATATGTTAGAGCTTTTTGTATATGAAGGGGGAAAGGGGGGCATGTAGGGTGAAAGGGGGTCAAGTCTCCGTTTGACCATATGTTAGAGCTTTTTGTATATGAAGGGGGAAAGGGGGGCATGGAACCGCGCGCCGATTTGGGGCGCCGCCTTTGTCATTTATGTCCGCTCACGCCAGTCAGAAGCGGAGGCGGATGTGACTCTATCGTTTAGCCACTCTCCCAGGGCGGGAGGATTTGCGCATGAGAGTGTCAGAGGTTCCCAATCGGGACCCGCGCTGACATCTATTCCCTTGTGTATTACCGATACGGGCCGGTCGGAGGAAACAACGACCACGATGAGGTCTTCGTGGGCCGCGCTAAACCTCAGGGCTGAGTTAAACCGTGCCCCGCGCGCGCGGTTTTCGCCCTGGATGGATTTACCGTCCAGCAAACAGGCAAAGCCGTGCAAACGAAGATCTGATCCTATGTGAAGCGCCCCATCCACTTTTGATAGCGATTTGGCAAGATCGAGCATGGTATCGTTACAAAGATCGATGGGATTTTCGAGTTTTTGGCCTGAAATCGCTATGGGCTTGGGACCCAAATCGATCACGAGGGTCGCTCCGTGGCGCTGCTCGCCGGCCCTTTCCACGATGCTGGATACAATTTTAAAAAGAGCATGGCGCCGGGATTTAAGTACGGGACATTCCAGGAAAAGCTCCTCGAGGTGCACCAGGTTAGGTTTTCGATTGGCCGAATGAAATCTTCCGTCCGAAAAGCTGCACACGGCGCTGCCCGAAATGCGCAAAAAACCGTGTCCGCCCCGGAAATCGGCGGTCAGGCGCGATTCGGGCAAAGTTCCGCGCACAACCCCGATGATTTTCTGCCCGTCGGAAATCAGTTTTCTGTCCGAATTCTCCACTGCGAGCATAAGCTTTCGAACATGCTTGAAATTGGAGAGTCTAAGCTTTTCGGGATTTGGAAACTTTACCAGGTAATGCAAAGACTCGATCTTTGCGGGGTCTACGAATACTACTATCCCGCGCGGCCAGGCGCCTTCCTCCCTGGTTTTGGAAATGGCCAGAACGGCGTCTAGGATGGGATAGACATCGATGCGGTGTGTCTGGCCAAACTTGGCATCCAGCCGATCCTGGACGTAGTCCCTGATGGCGTGTCGGGCATATTCCCTGATAACATAATAGGAATTTCGCGTGTAGAACCACTGTTCATCGACCCAATCGTGAGCCAGAAGGCAGGCGGCATGTTCCAGCCATCTTTCCACCGGACCCGTCGAACAAAGGGTCGAATGCTCTTCGGTAAACCACATCTGGTAGAAAAGCGACATTGCTCTGCCGCCCCTGGAAACAAGACCGGCCAGGTCCAGCCCCTTTTGCGGAAGAGTGTGGACGGGAAGCCCGCCCTCCACAATTTCCGATTGACACTGCCGCCATGTATCGGATTTCAGATAAATTTTCTCTATAAGGGATTCCCAGCCGTCCATGAGACCTTGAGGATCATAGATGCGAAGGGGTCCCTCGGACCTTTCCGAATAAATGAGCGCCGCGCGGCTTGGACCGGAAAAATGGCTCAAGCCCTGGCTTAACGCCTCATGGATATGAAAGATGCTTCGGAGCTGATATGAAATTTCCATAAATCTCGGCAGTAAAGGGGGTTTAAGAGGTGAAGGGCAAAAGCCGGCTGCGCTGAATTTGTACAATTTTCAGCATATTATTTCAAGATTAATCCGGGGTTTTAACAGGCAAATCATCCCTGATTGCAAGTTTGACTTAATCCTAGGCCGGACTGATAATGCTGTTAAGGATTATCGGGCGTTGACCTGGCCGGGTGAAAGAAATCAAAAGGAGGCGCGATAATGACGAAAACAACCATTAAGACCAGCGAAGTCGACAGGGTCACCATCTGGGTGGTGGCCGACAACTATTATGACGCTCTAAGACTTGACGGAAAGTTTGCACACAGGTTCCGAGGCCTTGGGTCGGCTAAATCAATTCATGCCGAACACGGCCTGTCCTATTACATAGAGACCTCTATCGATGGAAAGACCAGCGGTTGCATGTTCGACTTCGGACAGGATTCCAACGGTATTCTAAATAATATCAGTCTGTTGGGAATTGATCTCGGCAAAATCGGGGCATTTGGCTTGAGCCACGGCCATTTCGACCACTTTTTGGCCGCCATCGAAATTCTCAAGTCGGCCCGCTCAAAGGTGCCCGCCGGCACGCCTTTTTATGTCGGAGAGGAATGCTTTTCGAAAAGATTTGTCCTGCCCCCCGGCGCCGCAGCCCCCATTGGGGTGGGGCAGTTAAAAAGGGCCGCTATCGAGGAGCTTGGCTATAAGATCGTGGAAGTGTCCACACCGGTCGAGATCGTTCCCGGAGCTTACCTTACCGGAAATATCGAACGGACTACGAGCTATGAAAAAGTGCCCCCGATGCTTCTGATCGAGCGCGGCAAAAGCCCGGAACCCGATGATTTTCGCGGTGAGCAGGCCCTTTTTTTTCATGTTAAAGGTAAAGGCCTCGTTGTGATTTCCGGGTGTGGCCATGCCGGAATCGTCAATACGGTACGACAGGCGAGGAAAGTTTCGTCCATTGAAAAAGTCCACGCGGTAATGGGTGGCTTCCATTTGATCAACGCCAGGCAGGAAATCATAAACAGGACGATCGAGGATATAAAGGCGATGAAGCCTGAGTGCGTTGTTCCAACCCACTGCACGGGCTTTGAGGCAATCGAGGCATTTAAAAGAGAGATGCCTGAGGAATTTAATCTCAACACGGCCGGAACCTGCTACACCTTCGGGGTAAGTTAGTCGAACCTGCCGACTTTGGCGCCCTCGCAAATGGACAGAGACGATAATATAGCGGCGGCTGAAGGAAAAAACTTTACTTCCAGCCTCGCCATAAAGCACAATAATGATAAGGTAAACCAACACCTCAGCCCCCCAAAAAAGCAGGAGTTGAAAATGAAAACAATAGTCTTTGCCCTCGGCCTGGCTCTCATGACGCTGTTTGTAACGGTTGGCGCAAACGCCCACCCGCGTTGCGGTAAAGTCTATGTCCCCGGCCATTACGGTCCGCACCACAAATGGATTCCCGCCCACTATCGCTATCGCCGTTGGGTCCCGGCTCATCGCGGCCCTCATGGCCGGATGATTCCAGGACACTGTGCCTGATTTACGTGGGGAGTCTATTTACGAGTCGCCTGAATTTGCGGGCACTTTGCCAACACTCCGGCCCGATTTACTCACGGGAGCGCTCCCTTAAGATGTCGAATCAATCCCCAAAGGAAACTTCTCCATGCTCATAACGGCAATGTTATCGGAAAACGCGCGGCTCTATGGAAATAAAACCGCGCTCATAGAACGCGCTCCGGCCGCGGGAAGCCGCAGGGAAATCAGCTGGCGTGAATTGGACCAACAGGCCGACAAAATAGCCGGCTGGCTCATAAAAAGGGGCATAAAAAAGGGCGATAAGGTTGTTCATCTCATGATGAACTGCCTCGAATGGCTGCCGGCCTATTTCGCAATACTGCGCACCGGCGCCCTGGCCGTACCGCTCAACTTTAGATTCGATGCCCCCGCCTTGAAACGATGCGCGCAGATAGCCGAAGCCAAGGTCTTCCTATTTGGTGAAGAATTCATCGAACGTATCAATTCAATTAAAGACGATCTAAAATCTGTTGAAAGCTTCGTTTTTCTGGGACCTGAAGCAGTGAGGCCTGCCTACGCGATACCTTACGATGAGCTTCTTTGCTCGGAATGCGTTTCTCCCGGGGTAAGTCTCGAGGGTTGCGACGATGCGGCCCTCTATTTTACCTCCGGCACAACCGGAACTCCCAAAGCGATCCTTTTGACCCATGCAAACCTCGAATCGAGCTGCTACGTCGAAAACCGCCATCACAAACAGACTCACGACGACAATTTCCTGTGCATTCCCCCTCTGTATCATACCGGAGCGAAGATGCACTGGTTTGGCAACCTTTTAGTCGGCGCAAAGGCGGTCATTTTAAAAGGTGTCGAGCCCCGTTGGATACTCGAGGCCGTTTCCCAGGAAAAGGTCACAATCGTTTGGCTTCTGGTTCCATGGGCTCTGGATATTCTTTTCGCCATTCAAAACAGGGATGTCGATCTGAAAGACTATGAACTCAGCCAGTGGCGGCTCATGCACATAGGCGCCCAACCCGTGCCGCCAAGCCTCATCAAGGAGTGGAAAAAGGTCTTCCCGAACCATCAGTACGATACCAACTACGGCCTTACCGAATGCACGGGACCCGGATGCGTGCATCTGGGAGTTGAAAACACCCATAAGGTGGGCGCTATCGGGATTCCGGGAGAGGGCTATGAAATCCGCATAGTCGATGCCTTGCACAACCCCGTCGCCAAAGGCCAAGTCGGAGAACTGGCCATAAGGGGACCGGGCGTCATGAAAGAATACTTTAAAAATCCGGAGGAAACCGAAAAAATCTTTAAAGACGGCTGGCTTTTGTCCGGAGACATGGCTCGCTACGATGAGGACGGCTTCATCTGGCTTGTGGACAGGAAAAAGGATCTCATTATCACGGGGGGCGAAAATATCTACCCTGTCGAAATAGAAGACTTTCTTCAGGCTCATCCCGATATTCAGGACGTAGGGGTCATCGGCATTCCCAGTCTTCGCCTGGGAGAGATCGCCGCGGCCGTGGTCCAGGTCAAGCCGGGTAGAGTCCTTACCGAAGAGGCGCTAAACCTTTTCTGCGAGCAACTACCCAGGTACAAAAGGCCCAGAAAGATTATTTTCGGGCAGGTTCCCCGCAATCCGACCGGAAAGATAGAAAAGCCCAAACTTCGCGGTATGTACGCCCAATGATGATTCCTGGCAAAAATATTGCCTCCGGCTTTCCGGGGGCAAGTGAAGCCGATCTGCTCCAAGGGTTTCGGGCAGGCCGACTTCGAGCTTTCCGAAAAAACGCCCCTCCTTCGGGCCTGGACCCCAAAAGCCCCAGGGGATGGAGGCGAGTCTATCCCACGGGGGAAGCGGGCCAAAAGTACAATGTGCTGTGCCTCAGGTACGCCTCCCTCATGGAATGGCTAAAATCGCGCCGTGTCCCTGACGAAGAGGTCATGGAAGCCGAGAGGGACCGGATTGCCCGGCGCTTTGAAAAATTGGGAAAACCGGTGGAATTTCCCGAGATCGAACAATTCCAATACAATCTTTTTCGAAGGCGCCAGCACGAAACGGCTCAAATATCCCGCCTGCTTTCCGAAATCGGGGAACTTGAAAACGAGCTCAGCTCCCCCGCCCTCTGGAAAGAGCCGCCTGGAATCGTCTCCGATCTTGCCGCTTTTCTGCGGGAGAGCTTCTTTCGCATTAAAGACCTGGAGAAAATCCTCGGGGCTCCCTGTCAGCTGCAAAATTGTTGAGCTGTTTTTGCCGCAAGCTCCATAATCTCCTGATCCGTTTCAACCATACCCGGTTCATTTGTCCCAAAAGCTCTGATCTGACGGGTGTCGGTAAAACCGAACATCCGGAAAAAATAGTCGAACTTTTCAAAAATATTTGTAAAAGAATTCCTGTCGGTGTTGCCCTGGGTAAGAATCATCAGCAGCTTTTTCCCCGAGGGTAAACGGGATTTGTTTGGAGCTGTAATGAAATTGGGGGTGAGAAAAGAAAAGCACCTGTCCAGAAAACCTTTCACCTGTGCCGTTACGTCCCAAAAATAAACAGGTGAGGCCAGAACCAGGATATCCGCCTCTCGGATAGAGTCCAGGACTTCAGTCAGGTCGTCTTTTAGCACGCACCTGTCGAGTTTGGTCTTGCAGACGTTGCATCCCTGGCAGGCCTGGTAGCTTAGCGCGTTTAATTCGAATGTCTTCACTTGAGCGCCAAACTTTTTAGCTTCCGCGCAAAACTTTTCAGCAATCAGTGCACTGTTTGCTTTTTTTCGAGGACTTCCAAGCAAAGAGACGATCTTCATATTTTTCCTTTCGTCTTTTTCCCTTGTCGGGAGTTATGCCCCGGGCTGGTATATCCCACCTTTACCGGGCAATAAGATCAAGGCGCACAGGTCACGGCGACGGATACTTCTGCCTGGCGGGAATAACACCGCGTACACCGCCAAGAGGCTCTGCGACGTCGCCGACAAAGCGTGGGATCAAATGAAGGTGAACGTGCATGATCGTTTGCCCCGAGGCCGTCCCGATATTGACTCCTATGTTATAGCCGTCGGGCCTGTATTTTTCATCAAGAATCGATTTAGCAATTCTTACCAGCTCCGCGATGGCTTCGAGTTCTTCCCTGCTTGCCTCGAAGAGGCTCGGATAATGTCTTTTGGGTATTATCAAAAGATGGCCTTCAGTGACCGGCGAGGTATCGTATACGGCAAAAGCCAGACCATTTTCCACTACCGGACTGGTGATCGCGCAAAAAGGGCATCCCCTGGTCATGAAGAACCCCTCCTTCCTTTAAGCTGTTGTCTCATGAGAGCTGGAAAGAAGATAAACTCTTTTGCCGGATTTGCCCCTCACCGTTTCGATCCGGTAGAGCCCCACAGTGAGGCGACTCCAAATGGATAGACGAGAGGGAGGAACTCTTTGCGGCCCGCAAGAGCCGGGCGTCACTGCTTACCGGGACCAAAGATTGTCCTTAGCAGTGTATCCCTGCTTACCATTCCCTTGAATCCGCCCATGGAATCGAGTACGGGAAGTCTTTTGAGGCCCTTTTCGAGCATCAGGCGAACGGCCTCCTCGATGGAGGTATCTTCCTCGACGGAAACGATGTCGGTGTTCATCACCTCGCCGGCGGTCTTCATCTTCAAATACTCTTGCAATTGCCTGCGTCTTCTGCCGTGCTCGCCAAAGGGAAGCTTTCCGGCAAAAAAATCCCAGATTCCAGGGTGCTGGTCGGCGAAAGCGAAAAGAAGGTCGCGATCCGAAATGATTCCTCTAAAAACCCCCTGTGCGTCAACCACACAGACCCGCTGGATGTCGCTGCAGCCGATAATGCCCAGCACTTTCTCTATAGGCGTATCGGGGAGAACCGTTTGGACGTCACAGCGCATAATATCGGAAACGCGGCTAAGGCCTTCAACGGAAATGTTTTTACCCCGGAATGCCGACCAGTCCGGGCAGACACTGGTGATGGTTCGAAAAATATCCAGACGCGAAATATTTCCAACAAGATGTCCCGACTTATCGACAACCGGAAGACGCTTGACCTTTTTTGCCAGCATCAAATCGACAGCCTCTGTAACCAGTTGATCGACTCCGACAACGACGGCGGGAGATGTCATAATCGCTGTTGCCGGCTTCGGAGCGAGCCCCTCGAATATCCGGTCGATTTTCTCCTTGTCCGCCGAGGCCAAAAGACCAAAGCGGATCGGCAACTTGGCCTTATTGATCAGATCTTCCTGGGAGATAATTCCCACGGGACGGTCTTGATCATCTACCACCGGCAGTCCGGTGAAGTCCGAAGAAAGCAATAGTCGGGCAACCTCGTCGGCCGGGGTATCTATCCCCACCCGTTTGGGCTCCGGGGTCATAATCTCGCGGACCCGTGTGTTTCTTGGCATGAGCAGGCCGAAAGTCTTGTGCGAGACCACCGCAACGTCGCGAACGGCTATGATTCCGTCTGCCACCATCTCGGTTACTTTTGAAAGAACGTTTTCGCAATCCGTTGCCGGAACTATGATCTCAATGCGCACAGGCATGTGATAGGAAACGATTTCAAGCCTTTCGGCGGCTATTTCACCGGTTTCGTAACAGCCCTCTATGCCCCTTGTAACGATGCACCTTCCGGGGATTTTGAGATCCCGAACGCTTTGAACCACCGCACTGTAAAGTGGGCGGCCCGCATAGCGTTGCGCCTCGCTGGTAAATATCTCGATCACCTTGTACTGAAGCATGTTTTCTTCTCTTACAGTACCCGGCCAACCCAAAGTCCAATAAAGACAAGGGTCAGGCCGATTAAATTATTGGATAAAAAATTTAGCCCGGCTATAAGGCCGCTGCCCACGCGAAGGGTGTTGACCGTCTCCACGGCGTAGCTCGAAAATGTTGTCAGCCCGCCAAGAAAGCCTGTAATGAAAAAAAGGCGAACCGTGGGGTTCATGATGTTTAGTCCCCGTTCGGCCAGGGCAAAAGCCAACCCGATCAAAAAACAGCCCGAGAGGTTAACGATAAGAGTGCCGTAGGGAAATCTGGTTCCAAAGAGCTTAACGGCAAGAAGTGCTGCGCCATATCTGGTAAGAGACCCCAGACCACCGCCAATCAGGACAAGAAGCACATTAATCATGTAATCCCGCATCCTTAAGAAATCAAGCCATTGAGGTTCCGGCCCGGCAGCCCCCCACGGCAGACCACAAAAAAGCTCTTCCAGGGTTTTACCTGGCAAGAGCTTTTTGATACAAGATAAATATCACCTACCAGGCCCGCTCGACAGAGTTACCAAGGTAGGAGTCATCAGCCGTTCACGAAGGCGGTTAAGGTGGACTCCATCACCGCATACGGCGAAATCAATAGCAAATTGACCGAATAAGTCAATACATTTTCTTAATGTTTGGCATGGGAACGGTTCGCGGGATCGGCTCTTTTGCCGCACATCGCGGACCGGCAAAATCACGGCCTGTCTATAAGAACCCGGGCATCCAGGGCAAGGGCCCCTTCGCCCTCATCGCCAAGGCATACCGGGTTTAAATCGATCTCACGTATCCGAGGGAAACGGCTTATCAGGATGGAAACCTGGGAAAGAATCCGGGCACCGGCTTTTATATCGGCTTCCCGCATGCCTCTAAACCGGCCAAGTATCCGGCTTCCCGAAAGCTCACCCAGCATCTGCGTTGCGGTATCGACGTCAACGGGAGCAAGGCGCATGGCGACATCCTTTAGGACCTCGACCATTATCCCGCCAAGACCGGCTACAATGACAGGTCCAAAGGAGAAGTCCTGCTTGCCTCCGACCACGATCTCTCTTGCCGTCGGGACCATCTTTTGCACAACAATGCCGGTGATATCTTCGGAGAGGCATTGCAAACGGCGCCACTCCCTCCTGAGCACATCAGGCTCTCCTATGCCCAGGGCAATCGCTCCCTTGTCGCTTTTGTGCAGCAAGGAGGGCGCAACGGCTTTTAACACCACGGGGAAACCGGCATTTTCGCAAAATTCCAGGGCCCCTTCGACCTCGCCGCACATGCGCCACGGAACCGTGGGTATCCCGGCAAGCTCGATCAATTGGAGGGCTTCGTCAAGAAGAGGCTGACGATTACGGCTGAGAATCCCGGAAAACCATTGCTCAATTTGTGCGCTGTCTAAATCGGCTAAGGGCTCAGGGAACACTTTGCCCGCCTTCCCCCCGTTAGAGCCCTTTAACTGGATCGCAAGGGCCTTTACGGTTTCGCCCGGGTCGAGAAAGAAGGGAGTGTTTGAGTCTTGTTCAAGACGCACACGCTCCTGGAAAGGAATTTCCACTACGGTTGCAACCGGTTTTCCGGATCTGGCGGAAATCTGCGCCAGGTTTTCGAGCAAATCCCTGGAGGCCTGCCCTTCCTGCGCCATCTGGGAGACATGCATGAACACGACCCCGTCGATGTTATCCTGCGCAAGAGCCATTTCCACAGCCTTGGCATAGAAGGACAGATCGTAGACATCGCCCAGGTCGAGCGGATTTCCCAGCCGAATGACACCCGCGCGGGTATATTTTTGCGCATACTCTATAATATGGCTGTCCAGGGGAGGGAGATGAAAACCGCACTCCGAACAGGCATCGGTTATCACCACGGCATGGCCGCCCGAGCGGGATATAACGGCGAGGTTGTTACCCTTTAACGGCGGCAAAGCCAGGCTCCTTAGCACCGCCAGGGCTTCCGAGAGCGAATAGACCCTCATTATGCCCGTTTCACGGCAAACCGCCTCCACGACCGAATCGTCCGCGGCAAGGACCGCCGTGTGGGACTGAGCAATGGTCAGACTCTGGGGACTGGTGTTTGACTTGTGCAAAACGATGGGCTTTTTGCAGCGCTTTGCCAGTTCCGCGAAGGCCCGTCCGTTTTTGAAGCCTTCCAGGTAAAAATAAATGATTTCCGTTTCCGGATCATCGATAAGAAAGGCGAGGTAGTCGGCTTCATTGCGATCGAGCTTATTGCCCATGCTTACAAATTTGCTTATGCCCACCCCGCAGCGGCACAGCCTTTCGGCCATGCTGAGACCTACCCCGCCGCTTTGAGCGAATACTCCTATTTTACCCTTCCGGTAAGGAGCCGAAAAAGGCATGAAAGGAGTATAGAGGTTATTTGCCGTGTTTACGATCCCTACGCAATTGGGGCCGACAAAATGAATGCCAAACCTTTGGCACGTCTTCATTATTTCCTGTTCGAGCAACTCGCCGGACGTTTGCCCGCTTTCCTGAAAACCGGCTGTTTCTATCACCGCGGCCCGTGTTCCATTTTCGCCGCATTGAACGAGCATTTCGTTTACCAGGCGCGCGGGAGTAAGAATTACGGCCAGATCGGCCTTTGCGGGCAATTCAGAAATCGAGCGATAGATCGGCAGGCCGAAAACCGTTCCACCTCGGGGGCCCACCGGGTAGATCTTGCCCTGGTAGCCGAAATTGACAAGATTGGCCACTACGTTTTTGCCCAGATTGTCGGCTGCCTCGGAAACCCCCACCACGACAACCGATTGGGCATTAAACACCGCATCCACGATTTTCCCCCCCCGCCTTTTTATAAGAAACAGCGATCAGTTGCCGGTTTGCTCACACGGCGAAAGCCTTGTCTCTAATCACCATCAACCGTTGCCTTTATTTCCCGATCGCTCAGATAACACGCCGGATCACACGCCCAAAGGTCACCCAAGGCGGCCTCGGCGCGAACCCGGAAGTTTCCCCCGCAAACCGATAGCCACCGGCACTGGGCACATCGCCCCTTCACATAGAGCTTCTTATCCTTTAGCCGCATCATGAGCGGATTGGACAGGTCGGTCCAAATTTCGCTAAATTTTCTCTCTCTGACATTTCCGAAGCAGTAATGCCTCCAAAACTGATCGGCATAAACACTGCCGTCCCAGCTCACACATCCGATGCCTCGCCCCGAACTGTTTCCCTCGTTCATCTCGAGCAACTCGAGAACCTCCCCGGCTCTGGGCGAATTCTCCCGCACCATCCTCAGGTAGACGTAGGGACCGTCGGCATGATTGTCCACCGTAAGAACTTCCTTGGGCTTGCCCCGGCGATGCAGATCGGCTGTCCTGTCCATTATAAGATCGAGCGCCTCGCGGGTTTGCTCGTGGGTTAGATCCTCTTTTATCAACTCGCTGCCACGCCCCGCATAGACGAGATGATAGAAGCAGACCCTGGGAATATCGTATTCTTCGAGAAGATCGAAAATCCCCGCAATCTCGCCCGCGTTTAGTCTGTTCATCGTAAAGCGAAGACCGACCTTGATCCCGGCTTCCCGGCAGGCAACAATACCGTTTAGCGCCCGCCCGAAGGAGCCCTTGACTCCTCTAAACCGGTCGTTAACCTCTCCCAGCCCATCGAGGCTTACCCCCACATAGGAAAGACCGACCTTTTTGAGTTCCGCGGCGACTTTGGCATCTATTAGCGTTCCGTTGGTTGAAATCACCGCCCGCATACCTTTTTTAACCGCATAGCGGGCCAGTTCGATCAAATCGGGCCGCACCA
This sequence comes from Deltaproteobacteria bacterium, assembly GCA_021780695.1. Taxonomy (GTDB): domain Bacteria; phylum Desulfobacterota; class Syntrophobacteria; order Syntrophobacterales; family Syntrophobacteraceae; genus SbD1. The sequence continues at coordinate 26,023 of JAJXYD010000040.1, read as the reverse complement.
GGGGTTCACCGCCCGAAAAAAGGACCACCGGCGATCCAAAGGCGGCCAGGTCGTCGATTAGCGCTTTGCCCTCGCTTGTGGAAAGCTCGCCGCTCGCCTGTTGTTCGGTCGCATGCGCATAACAGTGAACACACTTGAGATTACACCTCCTGGTCACATTCCAGACGACCACCGGTGTTTTATCCGATGAAAACTGCAAGAGATGAGAAGGCAGACTCCCGCTGTGGCGCCCGTAGCGCAGGGCGTCCGAGGGTTCGACCGTACCGCAGTAAAGTTTGGATATACCTATCATTTGCTCCCCGTTACAAATTGTCCCGATTACCCCATTCGGGCATGAAATGTCTTCTCAGGTTTTCTGGTGGGCACTGGTTTGGAAGTGAAACCGGCCGAACCTCTTTTTTCTTGTCCCGGAGCTACCTCTCCTTGGTGAGTTCACCCGGTCTCAGGGGATATTGCTTGTAGCTTTCGCGGATCAGTTCATCGAGGTATTTCTGATGGTCGACCACGGCTTCCCGGGGTATAACGAACTGGTTATTCCCGCTTCGGTCCGATATCAACCTGAATCCGTAGTCGTAGTCAACCGAAATCCTGTCGCATATATCCGCGGCGCTCTCATTTCCCGCCAGCGCCTCGGAGAGGATCTCGTTTAGGGCCTGCTCGTTGAAATGAATCTTGAAGCCGTGTTTTTCATAAAATTCGGACTCAAACGTCCTCACCTGCTCGTAGAGTGACCGGACCTCGGCAAAAACCGCCTCCGCGGCTATGCCGGTTTTCACGTGATGGTTTATCACCAGTTCGGTCCTGTCTGGATTAAAAATAAGCGGATAATTCTCGGCAAATTCCTTCCTTACCTTCAGTACGTTTTCCCTGACAGCCGCTTTTTCCTTTTCGACCAGATTGCGATAAATCTCAAAATTGGTTTCCGGCGAGCCGTTGAGAAGCCTTTCCAACTCCGATTCGGGATTGCGCACGATATCGGCGGTTACGGCAAAATGGCGGATCTGGGAGGAGGGGAGCTTTTTTTCAAAAGGCAAAACGACCCTTTCGAGCACCGATACCAGACCCCGCGCGCCGGTCTTTTCCAAAAATGCCCTCTCGGCAATTATGCCAAGGGATTCCTCCTCAAACCTTATATCTATGCCGTAGCTGCGGAAATCTTCCTTTTTGGCATTGATGATCGGGTTATTGGGATTTTTCAAAATATCGAGCAAATCCCCGACTTCGAGCGGCTCAAGGACCGCAACGACAGGAAGCCTTCCCACAAATTCGCTCTCAAAGCCAAATTCAATCAGGTCCTCGGCCTTAACGTTTTTTAGAAAACGCATGTCGTTATCACGGCTCTGCACCTGGGCGCCGAAGCCGATTTCCTGCCTTTGAATCCTCTTTTTGATTATCTCCGCCAAGCCGTTGAAAGCCCCGCTCATGATAAAAAGGATATTTTTGGTGTTAACGGCGCGCCTTTCCCGTTTTCCGGTCTTTCGAAAATGCTCGATGGCCTGCATCTGGGATACCGGATCATGGGGGACCTTGAGATCGACCTCGGTTTCCTCCATGGGCTTTAAAAGAGCCCTCTGAACCCCGGTTCTGGAGACGTCGGGTCCGACCAGGTGCTGCGAGGACGCTATCTTATCTATCTCGTCAATGTAGATTATCCCATGCTCGGCAAGTTCGATGTCTTCGTTGGCCTGGATCACCAACTCCCTTACGAGGTCTTCGACATCGCCGCCAACGTAGCCCGTTTCGCTAAACTTTGTCGCATCCCCCTTTACGAAAGGCACTCCCAGTTTCTGCGCAATCAGCTTGACCAGGTACGTTTTGCCCACACCCGTGGGTCCGATCAGAAGGATATTGTTTTTTATCCTTCCTACCATCGGTTGGCTTCCAAACCTTGTCATCCCGTTGAGATACCGGATCCGGTTATAGTGGGTGCACACCTTCGTTGCAAGCACCGCCTTGGATTCATCCTGACGAATCACATAGCGGTCAAGATAGGCTTCAAGTTCTTCCGGCTTCATGTCAAACCTTATGTTTGAAATGCCTCCGGTTTTGGGAACGTTTTGGCCGGGTTCACCACTATTCTCGGTAGCCATCATCGGGGATATGACCTTGATTCTATAGCCGTACTTTTTAGTCAAGTAATCGCTTAGCTCTTTTTCAAGAGTTTCCTGGTCGGGAAAATTGGGAGGTTCGCCATGCATCGGAATACCCTTTATGGAAAGATTGGATTAAGCACTCTCACGTATTGCCCAGATAGTATTATAAACGCTATCCGGTAAAGAGTCATCCAGTCGCGGGCAACTCCATTTCCCAAAACCGCAATTGGCCCGGGGACCTCTTTGCGTACTCCGGGGCGCATCTAAAACCCTAGTCCCAGCCCAGGATGTCGTCGTCGTAGAGCTTTTCGAGCTTTCGCTTGTGCTTTTCTTCTTCGTTTGCAAGAACTTCAAAGAGTTTGGAAGCCTTCGCATCCACGCATTTATCTTTCCATCCCGCGTAAAAGGCCATCGCCTTTTCTTCCCTTTTCATAGCCAGTATCAGGGCATCCTGGTAGGTGCCGGTTTCGGAAAAAGAAACATCGACCAGGGAGTCGCTTATTTTGAGGTTTTCAACTTTTGCCAATTTCACCCCATCGAGGTTTAACGTATCGAGATTTTTCAGCAGGTCCCTGTGGCCCTCTTCCTCGGCTGCCAATTCCCTGAAAAATTCCTTTATTCCGGGATTTTGGGCCCGCTCGGCGCATTCGCCGTAAAACTGCATCGCTTTTTCTTCCCTTTGGATGGCAAAATCTATAACATCGCCTACGTATTGGCAGGAAAGAACGCTCATTTGGAAATCCTCCCTAATCTATTAGTCCTCGAACAAAGACACATGACGGAATTTTAAGACATCCACAAGTCCCCTGTCGGTGAGCTTCAACTCCGGTATGACCGATAGAGACAGAAAGGAAAGGGCCATGAAGGGATTGTCCAGTTTTGCCCCCCACTTCTTCGCGCATGCCTTGAGAACCTTTAACTTGGCGGAAACCTCCGGAGCTCCAAGCTCGGACATAAGCCCGGCGATGGGCAAAGGCAAAATTTCCACACAGTCTTGCGATACGGCCGCCATACCCCCGCGGCTCTCCTTTAATGCGCGAACCGCGGCCAAAATATCGCCATCCGAAACCCCGACCGCGATAACGTTATGGGAATCATGAGCAACGGAGGTGGCGAGGGCGCCCTCTTTTAGCCCCAGACCGCGGATAAATCCCACCATGGGCCTTGCCTCCGGCAGATACCTGTTATAGACGGCGGCCTTTAGCACATCCCGTTGGATATCGCTTACCGCGCAGCCGTTTTCAATTTTAGCATCCATTACGACCTTGCGAGTAAAGAGCGTGGACTCGAGCACTTCGATTACCCGCAATTTCTTACCTGCGGCCGGCACGACCAAATGTTTGGCATCGAGCGACCCGATACGCATGGGGTGCTCCGGTGGGGCAGGCACGTGCCAGGAGCCGGGTTCTTCCAAAAGGCGTCCCTCTTGCGCAACTTCGACTCCATTTTTAAACACCCGCACCGGATTCCACGGGTTAAGGGTAGGGCTCAGGCTAAAATCCGCAATATAGCCCGGTGCAAGCGCTCCGCGCCTTTGCAACCGGAAATAGCCCGCCGGGTTTAGCGAGGCCATGGCGAGGGCGCGCGCCGGAGCCATCCCCAAAGCCATAGCCTCATTTACTATAGCGTTCATGTGACCCTTACCCACAAGATCGTCGGGATGTATGTCGTCAGTTACAAACATACAGCGATGCCAGGTCGAATCGTTTACAACGCCGATCAGTTTTTCCAGATCCTTTGACTGGCTTCCCTGGCGAAGCATGATCGTCATGCCGCGCGAAAGCTTTTCAGCCGCCTCCGCCTCCGTTGTGCATTCATGGTCCGAACCTATCCCGGCGGCAATATAGGCGTTTAGGTCGCGACCCGATACCCCCGGACAGTGCCCGTCGATTACCGATTCCTGAAAAAGCAGGAGTTTGTCGAGCACCTCCGGACTAGCGCCTATAACGCCCGGAAAGTTCATCATTTCCCCAAGACCCGGCATATTCTCTTCGGGCAACATGGACAAAAGATCCGCCCCCTTCAAGTTTGCTCCCGAAGTCTCAAGGGGCGAAGCCGGTACGCAGCTTGGAAGATTTATGAAAATATCGAGCGGGAGACTTTGACCACATCTTACAAAGTAGCGGATCCCGGCTAAACCCACCACGTTTGCAATCTCGTGCGGATCGGCCACCACTGCGCTCGTACCCCAGGCGAGCACTGCCGCGCAAAAATTGGCCGGGCTCAAAAGAGAGCTCTCTATGTGGATGTGTCCATCGATAAAGCCCGGACTTACAAACATCCCCTCGCCCTCAAGAGTCTTGTCGGCTTCGTAGCGGCCTACCCCGGCGATCAAGCCGTCGCAGAGGGCCAAATCCCCCTCTTCGATCTGCCCGCTAAAAACATTTACAAGACGGCAGCCTTTGATGCAAAGGTCTGCGGGACGCCTTCCGGCGGCGACTTCGATAAGGCCGGCCAAGCGAGCGGTATCCAACTTCACTGCCATCCCCCCCCCATAAATGAAAAAAATCCGGACAAGACTAACCCCGCCAGCCCAAGCCAACCAAACAACTCCCCCCGGGATGCTCCCACGCAAGGGGTGGGATTTATCCCCGTCGGGCTCATTCCATGCGCGCTAATCGATAAAGGTCTTAGTATTTACATCTTGTACTTGCTAAAATCGGAAGGATCGAGCTTGTCCAACATTTCGCTCCACCGCTCTTTATTCTTTTCATCAAAGGAGGGTTTGCCCTCATCGGATCTCAGGTACTTGGAAATCACCTCGTCTTTGACAAAAATGGGGGCGTTTGTCCGCAAAGCAATGGCTATCGCATCGCTTGGACGAGAATCGATGGAACTGATTTCTTCGCCGTTTCGGATATGGATCAGGGCGTAGTAGGTATTGTTTTTTAACTCACAGACCTCGATACGTTCGACTTTGACATTTAAATGGTCAAACAGGCTTCGAATCAGATCGTGGGTCATGGGCCGCGGAAACTGGATGTTTTCCAATTCCGTGGCTATCGCCGTGGCTTCCAGAAGGCCTATCCAGATAGGCAGTGTCGTATCGTCGGTAATATCTTTTAGTACCAGGATCGGCGTATTTGAATGAGGATCCATTACCAGCCCGGTCACTTTCATCTGCTTGAACATGCTCACCTCCAAACATTATCCGGAGTTTCCCGGTCTGGATTTGGCAGAGTCAATGGTCATGAGGTTTGCCCGCAGACAGGTCTCTTTAGTCCATACTATAACCCCAACCCTTACTTGAAGCAAGGCGAAGCCGCGCTAAATTTAGTCCACCGGCCCGGAGCAAAAATAGCCGATGCCGGGGCTAAAAAAGCCCCCCGTCATCTCCATCTCGGGTCTTTCCTCGGATCAGTTCCCCTCTTAGGGAGTGAGCATAAGCCTCGAGGATTTTAACTTCGACAATTTTGCCCGTCGATGACTGCGGGGCCTCAAAGTTTACTATCCTGTTTTGAGAGGTGCGCCCGCTCATCTGGCCGTTTGAAGCCTTGCTTGCCCCCTCGACCAGCACCTCCCGGGTCTTTCCCACTTCCAAAAGGTTTTTGGCAAAGGAGATCTCAGCCTGACGCCCCTGGAGTTGGGCGAGCCTGCGAGCCGAGATGTGCGCCTCCACTTTGTCTTCAAAGCCTGAGGCCCGGGTGTTGGGCCGGTCCGAATAGCAAAAGGAAAAAATATTGTCGAAGCGCACTTCTTCGATAAGCTCCATGGTCTTTGTGAAGTCCTCTTCGGTTTCGCCGGGAAACCCCACGATGACATCGGAGCTAAGAGCTATATCGGGACAAATCCGGCGGAGCAGGGCGACCTTTTCCAGGTAGGCCTCGCGGGTATAGCGTCTTTTCATGCGGGCCAGTACGCCGTTGGCTCCCGCCTGCACCGGAAGGTGGAGAAACTTGCAAAGTTGCCCCAGTTGGGTAAAGCAGTCCATGAGATCTTCTGTGAGGTCCTTGGGATGGGAGGTGGTAAACCTTATGCGCGCCAGGCCCGTCTGGGAGGCTATGCGCCGCAGAAGCCCCGAGAAGTTTATCTCCTCTTCCAGGCCCCTTCCGTAGGAATTGACGTTTTGGCCCAGTAAAAGAACTTCCCGTACGCCCGCGCGCTCAAGGAGCCTTATCTCTTCAAGAATATCCTCCGGCCGCCTGCTTCGCTCCGCTCCCCGTACACTTGGGACTATGCAGTAGGCGCAGTGGTTGTTGCACCCCTGCATGATGGTAACCGAGGCGGTTACGCCCGGAGAAGAGGATAGCCCCCCGAAGTCAAAACAGGAGTCGATATTTCCCTCATCTCCCAGGAAGACCCCCCGGGAGCCCTTATCTATCAGCTGCTTTAGCAGTTTGCCAACGGAGTTTACCGCCCTTGTGCCTATAACCATATCCAGGTGGTCGAACCTGTTTAGCAGCTTCTGGCCCAGCTGCTGGGCCACACACCCCCCGGCGATGATCTTGAGGTCGGGGTTTGCCTGCTTTAGCCGCCTCAGACTTCCCAGAAAAGAGTGGACCTTTTGTTCCGCCTTGGCCCGCACCGAGCAGGTATTTAAAAAGATAACGTCGGCCAGCTCCATGTCCTCGACTACCTCATAGCCCTGGGCCGTCAACTGCCGCAGGACCTGCAGGGAATCGTATTCATTCATCTGGCAACCAAAAGTGCGCACGTAGAGCCGGCGCGGGCTGCATAGCTCAAAAAGGGGTTCTGACATCGTGTCCTTAACTCAATTTTAGTAACGGGCCGCATCGGCGGACCTCTTTGCACCCAACTTTTCTTTTTACCCCTTATCGAGCCTCGCGACAATAGCCTTGCAGCTGCCTCCTCTTCGTTTTATATGCAGACCGTAAGACCCGGTTTTTCAGTCTTTTTCCCATTTACCCGTCTGGGTATTGTAAAACCATCGGGGCGCTGTGCTCCCTGTATCATAATAGAGCCAGGCCTGTTTACCCGCGCTGTAAATCCAGGGAAATAACGAACTGGTGGTCCACCACCACCCCCCCGCGCCGTTCCATTGAGGGTCATAGAACCAGAGGTTGTCCGTAGAAGTTCCGCACACATAGAGCCAACCGAGCGTGGTGTGGTAGATCCAGCCCGAACCCGTCGTGTTAAAGTAACCAAACCAGCTAAGCCATTGCCAACCGCCTCCAAGAGGAGTCGCGCTTAGCCACACCGAAGGTGATAGAGAAGCCGTAAGGGTAATGGGGCTTGCCTGGGTGCCGGCGTTGAAAGTGTTGTCGATTGCGCCTAACCACGTCTCGTTTTGGGGGTCGAGGTTATTAAAGGTCGTTACGATCCCGCTTGGCCCGGTCTGCCCACCGATGGAAGTTACCCCGGAAAGGGCGACCACGAACTGGTAGCTGTCACCTGCCACAAGCCTCACTGTCGCCTGCCCGGGGACAGCGATAAGGCTAGCGAGGCTAAACGTATTGGAATCGAGCAGCAGGGTGGAATTGTAATGGGGATCTACCTGAATGATTTGGACTGATCCGGTTAATTGAGGAAGAGGCGCCGTAGCTGTGCCCGAGGTCGTGCCGCTCCAGGCAAGCGGAGCCCAAGCCGAGGCCGACAAGGTGTAATTGCCGGTCGAGGTCACCGTAAAGGGTCTGTCGATATAGGAACTTACGTTCTGTCCTTCTCCCAGAACGCCGATGTTTGTATCCAGGCCGCAGGTGGTGTCGGCATAACCGTAGACGCTTGCCCCGCCCGAGTCCTGCCCATAGTTTTGAAACGAGTTGCCCCAGGCCGCCGACTGCGTGGCTAAACCCGTTTGCGAATCGGCCGCCGTTGCGACATCGGTGTTTTCGGAATCTCCGTTTGCCGAGGATTTATTGAGCTGAGAGCTTAATGGCGTACAGACGCCCCCCGGATTGGTATCATAGTAGAGGCCTCTATCCGCGGCACTGTATTGGAATGCGTCGTTTGACCAGCTAATGGCCGCATGGGCCCTGGAGAAAGAAAAAAACAAAAGTGCTGAAATCAGAAGCCATGCCTGGGTCCTCATGGATTTATTCCTCCTTTCATCGGGGTCTTCTTAAATCTTTTGCTTAGAAACGGGAAAACCGATCGAAAAATCGCTCTTAAAGTCCCATGCGCAAAAAGGCTCACGTAAGACTATCTTTCGCCTCTGCGCTTTGGAGGACAAGCTTTCGGAAAAAAGGAAATGCCAAGAGTTGCGTGTTAATCTATGAGGCTTAGAACAAAACAGAAGATAAAGTGAGGCGAGGCAGCGATCTTTCCTCGCAAGAACTTGACTCTATCTTAAGCATAGACAAAATAAAAATACATCATTTCCCATGCTGTTTTTTTGATACAGGGAAAAATCGACCGGCAGGATCAGTGTTTAAGGATTGGAAACGCAAAATACATAAGGCGGGGACGACCAGCCAAATAAATATCATTGTCGGCTCCGGCCCCAATTGAGCCGGGGCTTTGCCAAAGGAGCCCCCGGCAAACTCGCGGGCACTCGGGGCTCCTTTGACAAAGCCGGGAAAATTCTCAATCGGTTACCCAGCTCTTCGTTCCAGTGTTATAGAAATAACACGGATTGGAACTCCATTCCTGGTAGTAGAGCCAGGCGCCGTAACTGGTGCTGTACAAGTAGGGAAATTCCGTCTGGCTGGTCCAAAGAAAGGAGTTGGTCCGAGCGTCCCAAAACCAGATATTGTCCGGAGAGGTTCCCATGGGATAGAGCCAGCCCAGGGAATTGTGATAGATCCAGGGGGAAGCGCTGGTATTGAAGTAGCCAAACCAGCTCAGATATTTCCAGCCGTTTCCAAGATCTACTGCTCCGGCCCACAAGCCCGTGGCCTGCTGATAGGCCAGAAGAAGGTTTGTTGCGTCTACCGAGCCAAGCCCGGTAACCTGGTCATAGCCTATCGTGCAGGAATACCCGGGAAGATTGTAACCGTTTCCGACAAAGCCGTTTGTACCCGAGGTAATGTCGTTAAAAATTTTTGTGGTTGCGCTGGAGGAGTCGTATTGGGCCTGACCGAGCTGATAGAAGGTCGTGTTGGCGTTTCCCTGCCACTTGCCGTCAAGACTTTGTACGATCAAGGCCATGATACCCGCAAAAGCAGGCGTCGCGCAGGAAGTCCCGCCGAAAATATACTGCCCGTAGGAGTTCGTTGCGCATGCCGAAGAGTCATCGTCGCAGGTGTAGACCAGATATCCCACGCCGTCAGGGTCGGAGTTAAGGGAGATGTCGGGCAGGTCGCGCCGGCTATCGCTTGGAACCCCCGTGCACACCTGCCAGGAGGGTTTGGAATAGTAGCTCGAAGCCCCTCCGCCCGAGGCCTCCAGATTCGTGTAGCCGCTTATGACAAAGTCGTTCCACGCGACTTCGGGAATTTCGGGAATCGAACTCAAAGCCGAAACGTCCGTAGAGCTGTTGGTCGAACTCCAGTACTGAGAGGAATCGCTCAAAGACGTTCCACCCACAGCCACATCGTAGGGCGAGGAGGCCATGCCGTTTACCCCTTCTATCGGATTGCCCTGATTGTCGGTGCAATCGTAGGCCCCGTTGTCGCCTGAGGCCACAAAGACCGTTATGCCCTCGGAAGCCGCCTGTTCCCATAAAGTCGTATACGGGTTGGAACTGCCCATGCTCAGCTCGCAGGAATCGTAGCTGCATGCAAGTATGGGAGCAAGATCGTTGTCGACAACGTATTCGTTGGCCGTATCGACTCCGCCCGCATCCACCGATGCCGTCACAAAGTCTATGGTGGCCCCGGGCGCAACCGCTCCGGCCCATTCGACATCGAGGTCGCTTTCTTCCTGGTCTCCGTTTCCGTCGTCGTAAGGGGTTTTACTTCCCGCCACTATGACATTTACCGTATTGGAGGGCAGTCCGAAGGTTGTGCGAAACTCTTTCCACATCGCGCTGTCCGCCGGGGCCTGACCCGTTACGGCGATTGTTACCCCTTTGCCGGTATAGCCCAGACTGTTGTAGATTTTATTGACGTCGTAGATGGCGGCGAAGTCGCCCGGGGAAAGAGAGTAGCTCCCTCCCGAGGTGTAGGCCGGCTTGGCTGCGCCTGTCGCCAACGGCCGGGCCGGGCTGTGGGCGGGCTTTCGGCGAAAATCGCTAAGGGAAGCGGGGCCGGTCACCAAATCCGCGATATCGCCGGGGATCGAAGGAGCCACGGAATTGGCGTGATGGAGCCGCCCGTTTACCAGGTAGTCATGCATGTGGGCCTGGAAGGCGCGATCGATGGCGGCCGCGGTGCCGGAAAAATTTATCATCGTGCAGCTGTTTGAGACCGAGTCAACTTTAAGCCCCTGGGAGGTCAGCCAGCTCTTAACCACGGCTATGTCCGCGGAACTCCGGCCAAACCTGCGGCCAAATTCGGCCGGAGTCAGCCATTTATGATAGTTTGCGGAGGAACTGTCCTGCTGCTCGGCAATGAGCTGGTCGAGTTGTTCCTGCTTTTGAGGGTCCATTTTCAAAAGAAGGATCATTCCGCTCATCTGCGTGGCCGGCTGCGTAGGCCCCTGGTCGAACTCAGGTCTTGCCTTCGAACTTACTTCTCCGGTCAGAACCACCCTGTTGTTTTGATTTGCGCTCCCCTCGCTTGCGGCAAAACATGCCGGTCCGGTCGTAAGGCATGTCAAAAGGGCGGCCGCAAAGACAGGTAAAACAAGAAAGGATCTTTTTATCATAGCCAAGGCTCCCTGTGGCTGGATCTCGGAATACCTCCCGGCTGAAGGTATTTTCCTACACTGCTGTCCACTAATTCCTACGGTTCTACTCCAGCCCGACCCTTATCCCAAAGGGAAAGAGTCCCCCTCGACTGCTCCCGCTGGAAGGCCGGGGGAGGGACGGTAAAGGGGCTGGGCCGGGAGAAATATAAGCAAGAAAAATGCCATGCCCATGGATTATAATGGGTTATCCATCCTCAAATGAGGGCTTTGCCTCTACACTCTTTTTAAAGGCGCTCGGGCCGGTGCCTGCGGGGATGGAAACGCTCCTTATCCCGGTGCATAAGGCCTTCATGTCCCATGTTGAGATCGAAAATCTCCAAGGCCTCCTTGGGGGAATCGGAAAAACCAATCGGGAGTTTTTCGCAATCCTGCGAGTCCACTTCACGACGGGCTCCGGCCAGAAGGCCGTAGGTTATGAGGCAAAGCCCCGCCACGGAGACGCAGGCAAAGGAAATTATGAGAAACATCCGCATGAGATTAAACTCCTTGGACTAATCCGCCACCGGTTGGCCGGATAAATTCGAATCCGTACGACATAATACCCCGTAGCGCCGCGGTAATACACCGGACGCTCGAAAGAATACATGGTCTTTAAGGTAAGTCTTGCGCCCCGGCGGGAATTAAGGTTTCCGGAAAAGGTAAAATAGACCCGGCGATTGACCTGCCCGACCCTCACAACGCTGATTCTTACCCTGTCGCCCAGGTGCAGGCGGGCCACATCGAAAGGACGGCACCTCGCCGGATCGTAGTTAAACCTGATCACAACGGGCCGAGGCGGAGAAACGTAAACTCGCCTGGCAACCAGATGATTTGCCCCTGCTTTTGGCGGAACATATCTGCGATGAGCGTTTAATTGGGGCCTCTGTCGCGCAATGCCCGATCGGACAAAGTGCGCTTGAGTCCTGGCCGGTTTTTTAAAGCTTTTCTCATAAGGGTTCGCACCGTTTGGATGAGAGGCAAGAGGCTCATGTAGAGGCTCACTCTTTTGAACGCCCCCGCTTTGGGGCAAAGACTGCCCGGCGGCCTCGGCGGACCCGCTTGCAGAAGATTTGAGCATCTCCTCGGGTTGCTTTATCGCCTGAGCGACATCCACCCCTCCAAGGGTGTCTCCCCGGGGGGGCGCCACAGCCCCCATTGGACAAAGCACCCCGATTTTTACGAGTCCAAGACCCGCAAGCCCAATGACAAGCAATGCAACCCCAACTCCCACGGCCCCCCTACGATTCGCCAACTCTATCCTCCTCCGGGTGATCTTAAAGCCCGGACTGCGCACAAGAGCCCGGAGCCGGGATCACCAGATCGCAAAAAAAGCGCTATTCGAAATACAGATTTGCTTATTTGAAATACCAAGACGTCAAGAGCGGCAATTTAGTCGACATAAGAATTCGCTCAACACGAAAGAAACTTGAACTACCTTTCCGAAACCGCCGGGAACTGACTTCGATTACTTTAGAAGCCGCGCCGTAGATAAATTATGCGGCAGGCTCCCGGCGCCTGTTGACCGCAATGGAGGCCGCAAGCGCCACCGCGCAGAGGAGGCTTCCGGGATCTGCGGCTCCTTTTCCCGCAATGTCGTAGGCCGTCCCATGATCGACGGAAGTGCGCACGATCGGAAGCCCGAGGCTGACGTTTACGGCTTGGTTAAAATGGGCCAGTTTTACCGGAATCAGTCCCTGGTCGTGGTAGAGGGCCAAAATCGCGTCGAATTCCCCCGACATGGCGCGGTTAAAGACCGTATCGGCAGGCCAGGGCCCGCTTATTCGCGGACCAAACTTACCGCCAAAGTGACGGCCGGCTTCAAACTCCTCGATAACCGGCCGGATCGTTTCGAGTTCCTCCTTGCCAAACTTGCCGGCTTCCCCGCAGTGGGGATTTAGACCGCAAACCCCAATCCGGGGCGTCTTAAGGGCGAAGTCGCGCCTCACCGACTCGGCGCAAACGCACAGGACCTCGCGGAGAAGCTCGGCGGTGATTAGCCCCGAAACCTCGGCCAAAGGCACGTGAATCGTTGCCAGAGCTACCCTTAGCACCGGTCCGGCAAGCATCATCACTACGGATTTGGCTCCCGTTAGTTCCTGTAAAAATTCGGTGTGCCCGGGAAAGGCAAAACCCTGCCGGTGAAGCTGCTCCTTGTTTATCGGACAAGTGCATACGGCGTCGATGTCCCCCCGGCTCGCAAGCATTGCCGCACTGCGTATCCAGGCAACCACCGCCGCGCATGCCGCGGGACTCGGATTTGCAAACTCGATGTCCGAGGCCGTAAGAAGGGGCGCGCCCTCTTTGCCAAAAGGCCCCATCCAGAGGGGGATTTCCCCGCTTCCGGGGGAAACCGCATTTGCCAAAAAGGAGCGAAGACCCCTTTGAGGTTGCAAAACCGGCACAACCCTTGCCGAAGAGCCAAGGAGCCCGATCGCCCGTTCCAAAGCGAGCCTGTCTCCCAACACCAGGGGAAGACAATCGTTTGAAAACCCCGGAGAATCGAAAGCCTTAACGATCACCTCCGGCCCCACCCCGCAGGGGTCTCCCATCGTTATCGCAACTACCGGTCCCATGGTCTCGCCTCCGTTCTAAAGATTTGGTCCGATCTTACCATGGAGGAGAAACGGCCCGCCAAAAAAATTGAGTTCTCCCGGCTGTTCCAAGATATGATAGCGGAGTGCCCTTACTTGGCCTTGGGGCGAAAATACTTATAAACCGACTCAAAACATTGTAGATTGAGAGAAAAGGAGACACTATGGATAGGCCCGAAGATGTGAAAAAACAGCCGCGGCCCTCCCCGGGTATCTACTGTTTTATGGACGTCGTTGCCCGCGAGGCCGAAGAGTACGCTAAAAACCACACCTCGCCCATGTCCGAACTGCTCGAGGAAATAGAGCGCTTCTCCCTTACCTCGACTGCCTACCCCAGTATGCTCACCGGACGGGTCGAGGGCCGTTTTCTCTATTTCATCGTAGAACTTTTGGGAGCACGCCGGATTGTCGACATCGGTACCTTCACCGGCTACTCGGCCCTTGCCATGGCCGAAGCTTCGGGCGCGGACGCACAGGTAGTAACCATCGAGAAAAACCCGCGTTTTGCTCAAATCGCCCGGGATTTTTTCGACCGCAGCCCCGTGGGCGCAAAAATAACCATTCGCAACGGCGAGGCGCTCGAAATTCTTGCCTCGCTTCCCGAAGGGGAAACGGACCTGGTTTTTATAGATGGCGACAAGCGCGAATATGGGGCCTACTACAGGCAGGCCATGAGAATCCTTCGAACCGGCGGCCTGGTGATTGCCGACAACGTGCTGTGGTACGGCAAGATTTTTCATCCCGAAGATGATGACAGCCGCGCGGTTGCCGCGTTCAATGAAGTGGTAAATAGGGACCCCGGGGCTGAAAGACTCTTTCTTTCCCTCCGCGACGGCATCTACCTCATAAGGAAAAAAGCCGTGTGATCCCGCGGCTTCTTTGGGATTCGACATACTTTACGGTGGTGCTCTACCGCTTTCACTTCGGAATTTTTTTTCATGACCGACTCGGCTAATCTTACCTGGCGCCCGGAAATCAATCCCTGGCTGATTGCCGCCGCGATGATTCTGCCCACTTTTATGGTCGCACTGGATACATCGGTGGCAAATGTAGCTCTGCCCTACATCGCCGGCAGTCTTTCCTCGAGTGTTGACGAGGCCACCTGGGTGCTCACAAGCTACCTGGTGGCAAACGCCATCATATTGCCCATTTCGGGCTGGCTCTCTCAGGTTCTGGGCCGCAAGCGCTTCCTTATTATCAGCATGGTCATTTTCACTTTTGCCTCTTTTTTGAGCGGGGCGGCCGTAAACCTGAGCATGCTCATAATCGCCCGTGTAATCCAGGGGGCAAGCGGCGGGGCGCTGCTGCCGATCTCCCAGGCCGTTCTTCTCGAAAGTTTTCCCCAGGAAAAAAGAGGCGAAGCCATGGCGATCTACGCCCTGGGCGTTATCGTGGCCCCGGTAATCGGGCCGACCATGGGCGGATGGATTACCGACAGCTACTCGTGGCGCTGGGTTTTCTACATAAATCTGCCCGTTTGCATTTTCGCCATACTGCTCACAAGGCTTTTTATCCAAGACCCGCCCCATATGCGCGGTAGGATCCCCAAAGCGGTCGACTACATCGGCTTTGCTCTCATGGCCGTAGGCCTGTCCGCGCTCCAGGTGATGCTTGACAGAGGTGAGCGGGCGGACTGGTTTGCCGCAAACTGGGTGTGGCTTGCCGCAATTGGTTCGGCCGTCTGTCTTGTCGGGTTTGTTATAAGAGAGTTGAGCTGCCGGGCTCCGATAGTGGAACTGAGGGTTCTTACGGATCGCAACTTTGCCGTGGGCTTTGTTCTGGCTATCGTCTACGGCTTTATTCTCTACGGCACCCTGGTGATGCTGCCGCTTTTTTTAGAAGATCTCATGGGCTACACAGCCCTAAATACCGGCCTTGCGATCACCCCGCGGGGCATCGGCGCACTTATTTCGGTAACCCTCGCAGGCCGCTATCTAAAAAAAATCGACGGCCGTATTGTGCTCGTGGGCGGTTTTACCCTTCTGGCAACCGCTCTTTTTTTTCTTAGCCGCATCGATTTGCAAATTTCGATCTTTAGCGTCGTCTGGCCAAACATGCTGATGGGATTTGCCGTGGGAACGGTTTTTGTGATCTTCACCACCTTAACGGTCTCCACCCTGCCAAATGAGATGATCGGGACCGCTACCGGCCTCTACAACCTTATGCGCGGTATGGGGGGAAGCGTGGGCATCGCGGTTTTGACCACCTTTCTATCAAGAAACGCCCAGCTCCACCAGGCTGCCATGGTCTCGCACTTTACTCCCTATACGAGCGCCTTCCAGCAGACCCTTGGAAAGATTACGCAACTGATTTGTTTTAGAGGATACCCTGCCGGCGCCCGGGAAAAAGCCTACCTGGGAATCTATCGCACCCTTGTTGCCCAAAGCACCGTGTGCGCATTTCTTGATAACTGGAGAATGCTCGCCTATCTTGCCCTCTCATGCATCCCCGTGGCTCTTCTCTTTAAGAAGGCAAGGCATGGAAAATCTTCGCTTTGAAGCCCAGGGCCGCCGGTGGCGGGCTCAGGCAAGGCCAATCGCCTCCTCCTCAAATATTTCTACCCTCCCAATTATCCGAGTCCCAACAGAAATGGTGCAACGACTTCTTTTATTTCCTTGCATCCTTGTCCTATTTGAGTTTACAACGCGTAACAATAAATTTAACAGGGAAGGATTTAAAGATCATGGCACAAGGTACGGTGAAGTGGTTCAACGACCAAAAAGGGTACGGATTTATCTCGGTTGAAGGCGGCAAGGATGTTTTCGTTCACCATAGCGGCATTGAAGGCCAGGGTTTTAAGAGCCTGGCCGAAGGTGACGTTGTCAGTTTTGAAATTGAACAGGGTGCAAAAGGTCCCTCCGCGGTCAGGGTAAATAAGCTTTAGCCCCAAACGGGTCTTAACAAAAATTCAGGGCTGAAGACTGGGTCCCAGGCCCTGTGTTTTTGACCCAGGCCCAGGTGGGTCTTGATTTCACTCGGGACAATTTATCACTGCATTTTGGGAGTATCTCGTATGGCTATGGCCGTGGAAATAAAAAACAACAAGCTCTATATTGAAATAGATTTGGAAGAACCCACGCCGTCTTCGTCGGGCAAGACCCTGGTGGTGGCAAGCACGCACGGAAATACGGTCACTTCGGCCGAGGTGAACGGCAAACCGGTTACCATAGGTCTTAACGCATACATCAAACGATGATGCGGTCCATTTTCTCCCGCGCAAACTCATCCCGGTCCTGTTCAGATTTTTTTCTGCTCTCGTGGAATTGGCGCTCCCCTTGAAATTTACTTCACGGCTATAGTCTGCGGAACCGGCCTCTTTAGGCCCGGATTTCCTTATTTACAAAGGAAGGAACAAGCTTTTTACCCCCTCACGACCATCTCGGCCAGGGGGTCTTTTACTCGTTTTTAGACAATAAAAAGAATTTTATTCTCTAAAAGCCCCTTTCTTTTGTTGCGTCCTTTAAAATTTGATATTAAAGTCCTGGAGCGTGCAAAGCTAGAGTTTGCCTGCGGAGAAATTTAAACGATTTAAGCGGAAGGATTTGAAAAGTTATGCCTCAAGGTACCGTAAAGTGGTTCAACGATCAGAAGGGTTTTGGATTTATCACGGTGGAAGGCGGCGGCAAGGACGTCTTCGTTCATCACAGCGCTATAGAGGGCGAGGGTTTCAAGAGTCTGGCTGAAGGCGATCGCGTTAGTTTCGAAATTGAGCAGGGCGCCAAGGGTCCGGCGGCGGTAAAGGTTAGAAAGCTCTAAGAGCCCCATCGGCACCGCACGAACAAGGGGCTGGGGCAAAAAAACTCCGGCCCCTTTCCACCCAACGCTTTTTCCGGGCGAGCTTTGTGTTTGCCAAAGCCGAACTGTTCGCCGGGGAGGTTGTCTGTTTGCGCCCTAAAGAGGGACTGCCCCCCTTTTCCCGCCTTCTCCAACTCATTTAAGCATATGGCAATATTGCCCCAGCGTGCTTAGGGCCTCCTTTAGCGCGATATAAGTAAGCCAGCTCACAACAAGGGTTCCCAGGGTGATGGCGATCTTCCAGCCCTGAGTCGTTCGAGGGCGAAACCAGACAAGGGGCAACGCAAAAGGTCCCACGGTCAAAATCGCCACAACGATAAAAGGTATGGCGAAATACCAACGGGTCTTCTCTTCTGTAAAACGCTGCACACCGGCGACGAGAAATTCGCCGCAGTGCTTGCACTTTATCGCCTCGTCCTGAATTTGTTCGGCGCAAAAGGGGCACTTTTTCATTCTTTGCGTTGCCTCCGATTTCTCCCCGTTTAGAGCCCTAATCATACGAACTCCGCCCCAAAGCGGCAATAAAAAAGATAATTGCGCCATGATTGTCCAAAGCCAGCGCGCGTGGGAAATCTTTTCTTGCCCATCTGCTCTCCCTGTGCCTCCGGGGCCGTATCATGCTATAAGGAGAGCCGGTAGGGCAATTCGATAACAGGTTATGGGGGTTTTAATTCTGTTTGCGGAAAGGACACTGTGGATGGGACTGCACGATTTTACTCTCTATGATCTTATAGCCAGAAATGCGCTCTGTTTTGGCAGCCGCCCGGCCTGGTTTGAGGCTGACGATAACACGACCTTGACCTTTGCCCAATACAAGGAAAGTGTGGACCGGCTTGCATTCGGGTTGCACAAATCAGGAATTGCAAAAGGAGATCGCATCGGGGTTTTAGGCAAAAACAGCCTGCACTTTTTTTTGCTCTACGGCGCCGCGGCCGCAACGGGGGCAATCGTGCTCCCGATCAACTGGCGGCTGTCAGCCGATGAGATTTGCTTTAACCTAAACGATTGCACGCCCAAGGCTGTCTTCGTAGACAAAGAGTTTCAGGCTCTGCTCGATAAGATCCGGCCCGAACTTCCCTCTGTAAAGGCCTTCTACAATTTGAAAGCCGATGCGGGAGGGCTGGCTTCCTTTTCTTCCCTTATGGAAGAAAGGGCCAAGGAACCTGCCCCGGATTTTTCCCAGGATGAGGGCTTTGTTATAATCCATACCGCGGCGGTTGCCGGAAGACCCCGGGGGGCCTTGCTAAGCCATGGCAATATAAACTGTTCGAGCCTGCATTTTCATTCGGCCCTCAATATGAGCCCCCAAGACGTTCACTTGAATCTTTTGCCCATGTTTCACATCGCCGGCCTCTCCATGCTCTTTCAAAGCTTTCATGCGGGAGCTCTCAATGTGAACATGTCTAAATTCGACAGCGCCAGGGCACTCGATTTGATAGTTGAAAAGAAGTGTTCCGTAATGTTTGATTTTGCGCCCATTCTTTCCCTGCTCCTCGAAGAGCAGCAAAAGAGCGCCAGGCCCATCGACTCGCTTAAAAAAGTCGTGGGGATCGATTCCAGTGAAACCATAGAAAAATACCAGAAGGTTTCGGGGGGCGCCTTTTACGTCATGTATGGGCAAACCGAAACGTCCTGCCTGGCCACTCTTGGCCGCTATGACGAAAGGCCCGGCTCGGCGGGCAGCACCATTCTACTGGGCCGGATCCGGCTCCTCGACGACTACGACCGCGAAGTTGCCCCCGCTCAGACAGCGGAGATCGCCCTCAAGGGGCCGATGGTTTTCAAAGGCTATTGGAACCTGCCCGAGGATAACGAGCATACCTTTCGTGACGGCTGGCACCATACAGGAGATCTGGGACGATTCGACCAGGACGGCTATCTGTGGTACGCCGGACGCAAGGCCGAAAAAGAACTCATTAAGCCCGGAGGCGAAAATGTCTATCCCGCCGAGGTCGAAAAAGTCCTCCTCCAGCATCCGGCGGTGGAGGCCGCGGTCGTTTTCGGCGTTCCGGACCCAAAATGGAAAGAGGGCATAAAGGCGGTCTGTAAAGTGAAAAAAGGCGCTTCGCTGCTCCCCTCCGATCTAATAAAGTTTGTGGGCGAGCGGATCGCCAGCTACAAAAAACCTCAGTACGTCGAACTGGTGGAGGAGCTGCCTCTTCTAGCCGATGGTTCCACGGACAGGACACAAATAAAGAAGCTCTACGGCGCAGCCTGAAACCTGCCGGGAGCAGATTAGAACAGCCAACGTCTCTAGCGATCGGGGTTAAAAAGATGCCAAAAATTTGTTTCGAAGCATCCAAACACATTGTCCAATTCCACAGCCCCTTAAAAAACGGAGAGCTGGAAACTCAAAGCCTGGAGATTCGCAGGGATCCTCTGACGGGCTATCAGAGCGTGCTAAACGAGGCCTTCCGCGACAAAATCGCCTTCGCTTTTCCTCAAACCGATTACGACTACCTCCACCAGAGGATGGAAGACACAATCGGGCAATGCTTCATGTGCGAGGGGAAATGGCGATTGGCCTCTCCTCGCTATCCCCGGGAACTGCTTGCCCAGGGCAGGCTTGAAAAAGGCCAATGCGCTTTGTTTCCAAACCTTTTTCCCATAGCCCCCTATCACGCGGTGGTAATGGTCGGGGAAAAGCATGGAAGAACCCTGGAGGACTTTTCCCCAGCCCTTCTCTTCGATGCCTTGTCGATATCCCTGGAGTTTATCGGAAGGTGCTTTGAAGTCGACCCAAAGTGCGAGTTCTTTACGATAAACGCCAATTTTATGCCGCCTGCGGGCAGCAGCATCATGCACCCGCACCTGCAAATAATCGGCTCCCCCATGCCCTCCAGCCATCTGCGGGTGCTGCTCGAAAACGGCCTCGCCTACCACCGGAAAAACGGCTCCTGCTACTTTACCGATCTAATCGAAACCGAGAGGCAGGCGGGGGAAAGGTGGCTTGGAGAAATAGGCCAAAGCGGCTGGTTCACAGCCTTTTCACCCCTGGGGGTAAACGAGGTAAACGCCGTTTGGCCAAACAGATCAAACTTCATGCAGTGGGGAGAAGAAGACATCCAAATGATGGCCGAGGGCCTAAGTCACACCCTGGCCGCCTATCATGACCTGAAATTTTCCACTTTTAACCTGTCGTGTTTTAGCGGCCCTCTTGGAAAAGAGCTGCCCGAGTTTCGCTGCCTTCTGCGGCTTGTAAACCGTCAGAACATGCATCCGCACTACCGCACCGACGATTTCTACCTGCAGAAGCTGCTAAAAGACGAAATGATCGTCTATCCTCCCGAACAGCTCGCGTCCTTGATAAGGCAAGGCTTTCGCTAGCCTTTCCAAAACCGCAGGGCAATAAAGGCGGTGATCGCCTGGGCGCACAAGATGAGCCCCACGCAGGCGGGCCAACCGCCCCTGGCCCAGAAGAAGCCAGGGATTATCGAACCCGCCGCGCCTCCCAGGTAATAGAAGCTGACATAGAGGCCGGCGGCGGAGGAGCGCGATCCTTTCGCCGCCTTGCCCACGTTGCTCGAAGCGCCTGTCTGGCAGATAAAGACACTCGTTGCAAGCAGCACCAGCCCGAGGATATCGACGGGCAAACAGTGGAAAAGCGTCAGCAAAATCCCGAGCCCGCCCCCGACAATCGCCCTCAAGAGCGCCCTTCGATAACCGAACCTGTCCACAAGCGGCCCGGCGAAGGTTGTGAGCAGCCCTCCGGCCAGGTAGACGACAAAGATCTCGCCAAGCGCGGCCGGCCCAAGGCCAAAGGGAGGGGCGGCAAGGTAGAAGTTCACATAGGTAAAGGTGGCCACCATGTAAAACAAAACGTTAAAACCCGCCGCATAGGTGGCCAGAAGCTGCGGATTTTTCAAATGAGCCCAAAGCGGCTCGAAGGTGAGGGACACTTTCTTGCCGCCCGCGAAGACTCTTTCATGCGGAAGAACCAACTGAGTAGTCAAGGCCCCGAGCAAAGTGAGCCCCCCAAGGAATACAAAACAGGGCCTCCATCCCCATTGGGCGGTCCCAAGACCCGCCAAAAGACGTCCGGCAAACCCTCCGGTGACAGTGCCCGTGACATAGACCGCCATCGTTTGCGCCACCGAACCCATGGGGGATTCCTCGCTTATATAGGCCATAACGACGGCGATCATGCCGGGAATGAAAAGGCCCTGGAGGAAACGGTACAAAATGAGCCCCCACAGGCTTGAAGCGCAGGAGGCAAGAAGCGTGGCAAAAGAGAGGCAGAAGATCGCGGCCACTATAACCTGTTTGCGGCCAACCGAATCCGCCGCAACCCCCAGCAGGGGAGCCGCCAGGGCTATCGCAAGAGCTGGAGCGCTCACGGTAAGGCTTACCATAAGCTCGGTAGAGCCGAACAGATGCCGAAAGTAAGGCAAAAGAGGCTGGGTGGCGTTAAGGTTTATAAAGGTTGAAAAACCGGCGATAAATATTCCCGCAAGAGTGGCAGCCCGGTTAAAGGCCCCGGCCCTCTCCGACAACGTCGCCGCAAGTCTTTGGTCCCCATTGTCTAAGGTCTTGGAGATTCCCATCATTGTAGTCTCGGTGCTATAAAAAAAGTATCCCATTTGCGAAAAAGACCGGGGAATTGCCCCTGCGGCCCACTACCGATTGCTCTAAAATAAACGTCTTGAAAAGGTAATCCTCCTGAATTAAGATTTCCAATATATATTTCATGCTTATCTGATATATAAAATATATTTATACGAGGCCAAACCATGGAACTAAGGCACCTCCGGTATTTTGTCGCCGTAGCCCAAGAGCTTCATTTCGGAAGGGCTGCGGCCCGGCTGGGATTGGCTCAACCGCCTTTGAGCCAGCAGATAAAGGCACTGGAAATCGAAACCGGGGTCACGCTGCTGGAGCGCACAAAGAGGCGGGTGGAACTTACGGCGGCAGGGGAAATTTTTTTCCAGGAAGCCCGAAAGATTCTCGCCATGACCGACCGGGCCGTGCTTGCGGCAAGGCGAACGGCCAGGGGGGAAGTGGGAAAGCTTGTCGTAGGCTTTGTAAGCTCGACGGTCTACGGCAAGGCCACCTCCATTTTCAGGATCATGCAGGAGGAATACCCCGATATTTCGCTTCTGCTCCAGGACTTAAGCAGCGTCGAGCAGGTCGAGGCCATAAAAGCTTACAGGCTGGATGTGGCCCTTGTGCGGCCTCCGGTTGAAACGGGCGAGTTGCACCAAATGCGCACAATCTGGCGGGAGCCCCTGATCGTTGCCCTTCCCCGGCGCCATCGGCTGGCGGGGCAAAAGAGGATAGCCGCAAGCGAGCTTGCCGGGGAATCTTTTCTTCTGGTCGATGCTCCGGGCTTCCGCGATCAACTCGTGCGCATCTGCGCCCTGGCCGGATTTTCTCCACGGATAGTCCAGCAGGCGCGCTCCACCCCAACGATCGTAAACCTGGTTGCCGCGGGCATAGGCATCTCGATAGTACCCGCATCCCTTCGAAACCTTCACCGCCAGGGGGTTACCTACCGCTCCTTTGAGCCGCCCGCCCCCACAATCGAGCTTGCCGTGCTGTGGCGCAAAAACGATCCCTCGCCCGCCCTGCGCTCGTTTTTGCAAATCGCCTGGCGGGTGGCCGGAATAGACAAGGAAGTTTGATAAGCGAGGGGCTTTTAAAGGGAGAGCAAGACAAGCCCCGGAGGCGACCGGCAAAGGCCCCATCGGGGTTTCGCCGGTCGCTGGCCTAAGCCGCAGAGGAAGGATAGCTGCTTTGGTCTCGGGTTAGTTTACCACGCCTTGACTTTTGGCCTGCGCCGAGAGCAACGCCCCTCTTTTAGCCGGTCCGTGACAGGCGGGGGCATGACAGCAAGGGGCATGGCAAGAAGGACAATGACAGGAAGTGTTTGCTCCACCATTTGCGATCGCCGATCTCTTTTCGACTTCTTTTAGCTGCAGCATTTTTTTCTCCTTTGTCTAAGGTTTGACATTCAAACTCGGGCAAGGCTGTTTCTGGCATAAAGCGCCGCACCGATGGCCCCCACCATGTCCGGGTTTTGGGGAACGATCACGGGGTGGCCCAGTTGCTCTTCAAGAAGCCTTACGGCACAGGGGTTGTGGGCGACCCCGCCGGCGAACACCAGAGGAAAAGATGCTCCCACCCGTTTTAACATGGCGCTCGTTCGCGAAACGATCGCCGTGTGCAGTCCCATGGCTATGTTTTCAGGCCGCTCCCCCCTTGCCATAAGAGAGGTGGCCTCGCTTTCGGCAAAAACGGTGCACATGCTGCTTATCTGTATGCGGCGATCCGATCGCAGGGCAAACTCTCCGAAGCTCTCAAGGGGCACCTGGAGGGCTACGGCCATGAATTCGAGAAATTTGCCCGTTCCGGCCGCGCACCGGTCGTTCATCTCAAATTTGATCACCTTGCCGGTTTCGGCTAAAGAGATGACCTTTGTGTCCTGGCCGCCAATGTCCAAAACAGTCCTGGCTTGCGGGTACAGGTAGCGAACGCCCAGTGCGTAGGCCTGGATTTCGGTTATCGTTGAGACGTCTAGTCCTGAAAAGGATTCGGCGAACAATTTGCGGCCATACCCGGTGGCTATCACCCTGCCGCCGTCTATTCCCTCCACCAGATTGCGGCACTGCCCCAGAGGATCGAAGGTAGTAGCGCGCTTTTCATGGCGAAGGATCCCGGCTGAGTTTAGCAAAACCAGCTCTATGGACCTCGACCCTATGTCGATACCTGCGACTGTGTGATTTTGACAAGCTGCCATGAGACTGGATATCCCCTTAGCGCGTCATCTCGACGAAAGCTTCGACGCGGGTCTTTAGCTGTTCCATATCTTCCATGCTGTAATCGGTTTCGATGGAAAGCATCGGAATGCCTGCCTTGCCAAGCGCCTTTTCCACCTTGTAGGCTTCAATGGCATAGGGCTGGCAAAAGGAAAGCCCATAGTGGATTACGCCGCCAACCTTCAGATCGCGCGCCATTTGGATGATATTGTCCATCCGCTCGGTATTGGGGGTAAAGCAGGCGCAGTCGATTCGCATATAGCGGTCCACAAGGTTTTCGATCATCTGATCGAGGTCCGAGCCGGTCTCGGCCACCAGATCGCGCGTATTGCGAGTGCCGATGCACGATTCTTCGCCAACGATAACCGCTCCGGAGGACTCGACGATATAGGGCAGCTTCCAGTTGGGAACAGCCATCGGGCATCCCGAGAGCATGACCCTCACGCTCCCTTCGGGAACGACCCCTTCGCCCCTTTTGACCCTTTCTTCCAACTCATCGCACAACTGCCCGATCTTGGCGGTAAAGCGCACGGGATCGTCGTAGAAAGATATCTGATTGGCAAGCAGAACGTCTCTGCCCGAAATCGGTACGGGACTGGCTGCGCGAAGGCGGTTTAACCGCTGGAGCACCCGGCGGCGCTCATTTACCAGATGGATCGCCTCCTTTAGACTCGAAGCCGTGATCTTATTTCCCGTAACCTCCTCAACCGCCCTCTTAAAGCGTAACACCTCGCTTTTCCACAGGTCGCGGTCGCACGCATTTTTCATCTGCGGGATTTCCATCACGTAGACGGGCGCATGGTCGGCAAAAATCTCGTAGGCCTTCTTTTTGCCGTCGCAGGTGGTCTCCCCCACGATAACATCGCAGGATTCGATGTAGGGGCAAAGTCTTGAAAGCTTAAAGCCCACAAAGGACTTGATAAGAGCGCAGGTGTTTCTGGGAAGAATTTTTTCGGCTTCTTCGTTTCCGATTTCCGCCCCCGCGCACAATCCGACCTGAATACCTCCGGCGGCCAGCACGATTTCTTCCGGAACGAAAACACAGAAGGTCCCGATCACTTTTTTACCCGCGGCCTTGGCGTCCTGAAGCTCCTTTATCCTAAGGCCGTGAACCTCGGAGAGCACGAAGTCAAGGTATTCCATTCCCCGCAGACGCCCCTGCT
Source organism: Deltaproteobacteria bacterium (assembly GCA_021780695.1). Taxonomy (GTDB): domain Bacteria; phylum Desulfobacterota; class Syntrophobacteria; order Syntrophobacterales; family Syntrophobacteraceae; genus SbD1. Next base: position 959 of record JAJXYD010000040.1, on the reverse strand, counting down.
GGCTTTGATAGATATCGCCGTAGAACTTGCCGAGCACTTCGAGCAGACCGTTATGAGCATCCAGGTCAAGATTTAATTTCTCCCACATTTCATCATAGGTATTCGGCATAAAAATATCTCCCGGTTTTTCTTGAAAGTCAAAGCAGCCAAACCATCGCAAAAACAATCGGAGCTGTCCGGCGTGGATCGGCAAACATAGCCGCCGGCCGGGATTTTGGCTTTTGCCCGCCCTGCCGGACCCTCACCCGAGGAAAATGGAGCGCAACCATCCTCCCCACCGCCGTCGCGACAGGGACTTTAGGAGCAATGCTCAATATAAATTGCAATACTCAATACGGCAAATAGAAATTTCCTATATCTAAAAAACTCTTCCCTCTACTTTCGCCAAGAACCCGACTCCTTGGCCCGCTCCGCAAGTCCTGTCGAGGCTTGTGGCTTTTGGGAACGGCGCGGACGGGATGTAGAGGATGAGGCAAAAACAAATCCTGTAAATCCTGTAATCCTGTCTAAGCTTTTGGTTTTTGGGCTACGCGGACGGAAAAACTTTTGACAGGATTACAGGATTTACAGGATTAAGAAAAAGAAAGACCTGTGAAACCTAAAGTCCTGTCGAGGTGTTGTTGATTTTGGAGACGGGCCGGACAGGGGAAGTTTTGACGGGATGTAGAGGACGGAGAAAAACAAATCCTATAAATCCTGTCTAAGCTTTTGGTTTTTAGGCAGGCGGACGGAAAAACTTTTGACAGGATTACAGGATTTACAGGATTAAAAAAAAGAAAGACCTGTAAAACCTCAAGTCCTGTCGAGGCTTGTGGCTTTTGGAGACGGCGCAGGCGGGATGTAGAGGATGAGGCAAAAACAAATCCTGTAAATCCTGTAATCCTGTCTAAGCTTTTGGTTTTTGGGATACGCGGACGGAAAAACTTTTGACAGGATTACAGGATTTACAGGATTAAGAA
>JAJXYD010000008.1 GCA_021780695.1 Deltaproteobacteria bacterium | reverse complement strand
TTCCGTCAAGGGCAAGCTCGCCGCAAAAGATCCTCTTCGCGGCTTGGTCGGCGTTCACGATACCCAACGCCGCCAGAATCCCAATGGCTATGGGCAGGTCAAAACCCGCCCCTTCCTTCTTTAAGGCGGCCGGGGCAAGGTTTACCGTGATTCGCTCAAAGGGGAAGGAATATCCCGAGTTCTGGATCGCCGACTTAACCCGGTCCTTGCTTTCCTTTACAATATTATCGGGTAAACCGACGGTGGAAAAACCGGGAAGGCCGTTGGCGATATCGGCTTCGACCTCAACGAGAAACGCCTCTATGCCAAGAACTGAGCATGTGTAGGTTTTGGCGATCATAAGGTTTGGCCCTGCTTTTGCTGTGAAAAGCGATTGATTGGTATCATTTGCATAAATGGGGAAAAATAGCAACTATATCAAGAAGGCATTTAGCCTTCGGAGTAAGGATGCCACTTACTAACCACGCCTCCACGTGTGTGGAACCCGCAAAAAGCGCGATTTCGCACTGGTCTTGGGTGGCTAATTCAAGCCTGGATCGCTCAGGTCAATCCGGACACGTTTCCTATTGTGTCTCTTTGATCTCTTTTTTCGCGCCTTCGCGTCTTCGCGTGAGCCTAAATCAACAACATTGCCTCCGGCCGTACTCTAAAGACGAACTTTTATCCGAATGGCTTTCCCGGTTCTTTTCCGAACTCTGCAAAGGCTTCTGGATAATCCCTAACGGATTCTTTTGAATCGTGTTGGCTGCCCAGCCCAGAGGTTTAACCTTGAATAGGTATATAGCTTATATTCTGGAGAGGGAAACGGAAAGGCAAAAGGCCCATTGCTTGGATGTAACGATCTCCGCAGGCAATCAATAACCGCAGCGCAAAAATCGTCACGGCAAATTATGTTTATCAAAGGGGGAGGGGACCACACAGGCTGTAATCCTGTCAACCGTTTGATCTTGCGAGGCACTGGACAAGCGGGCGAAGAGGCCCGGCGCGCAAAACCTGCGGAACAAGGAGGCATGCCCCCGTTCCCGCAGGTCCGCTTGGGGTAAGATAGCCTGCCCATTAATGTCCTGCGGGAGCAGGGGCGGGGGGCAACTTCTCCATGGTGTTATAAAATTTCAGTAGGTAATTTGTAATCGAGTTCAGGTCGAATTTGTGCCAGTCCAATTTTGCATCATGCAACTCGATAGCTGCCTCGTCAAGGATTTGCGCGGTCTTGGCGCTCCTTGGGGCCGTATAGACCCTCTGGTCTGCATCGAGCAGGGCCTTGCTCTCCCGAAGCATTAACAGTACCTGTTTGGCCTTCTGCGGTACATCGGGAAAAATGTGCATACTTTGGTTGTGGCACCTTGCGCATACCCCCGCCAAGGCATCGGGACTCAAAACCTTGGTTACCATGGAACCGTGACAAGTAACGCAGTCGGGGCCCTGACCCGTCGATTCGAGCATTTGATAATGCAGACTCTGTTTGAACTTGAAGTATTCGGCCCCGTGGCATTTGCCGCATGTCGCGGGGATGTTTTTGAAATAAACCGGGCTGTGGGGATCGCTTGAGCCAAGCACGCCGATATGAGCCTGTTTTTCCCCGGGGGCAGCCGGATTGCCTCCGTGACAGTCGTTGCACGTTATGCCGTGGCGCTGATGGATCGACCCGACCCAGCCGTGTGATTTAGCCCCGTAAAAGCTGCTCGCCGGAAGTTTCGAGTGGCATTGGACACAGCTATTGCCCTGCGCGGTCTTTTCGGCAGATAGTGCGCGATGAACGTAAATCAACCCCACGCACAACACCACAAAACACGTCGTGGAAAACCTAGCTCTTGACATGTTCGCCTTTCTTTGCCGCTCGACTGTAGAGACGCAGCAGCAGATAGGAGACCACCCAGGCCGCGGCGGTCACTACAACGACGTATATCGCCATGGAGGCAGGGGCGATGTGGAGGACATCGATGTATCCGGACACGGTCGTCATAAAAAGAAGCATCGCTCCCGCAATACCTGATGAGGTCATGAAAGGCCGATGCAAAGGATTTTCAATGTAGTTTTGCGGTGAGCTTGCCCGGTCCAGAAACGGGATCGCAACCAGGATGAGAGCCAGTATGCCCGGAAAGAACACCCCTCCGATAGCTTCCGGAGTGATTTTGCTTCCTAGCAGGGTAAAGGAGAGATCTCCTGGAATCAACTTGAGAAAACCGTATATGGGAAGAAAGTACCAGTCGGGTCGCATGACCGGGGTGACAGGCGAGGGCGGTCCGTACCTTTCGATAGGGTTTAACGGGATATAGGTCGCCATGAGGACAACCACGAAAAGCAGGAAAAAAAAGAGCGAAACGCTTATATAGCTTTGTTCGGGCCACACCGGAATGCCGATCAGCCTGCGCCCTCCCTGGGCCGCCTTGCGCTTGCTGTTGGCCTTGGGTTCAGTGTGCTTCTGCTTTACCAGGACCAGCAGGTGCGCTCCGATCAATGTGATAAGCCCGATCGGAATCAGCATAACGTGGAGGAAGAAAAACCTCGGCACGGTCCCGTGGGCCGGAAACTCTCCGTTGAAAAGAAGCCGTGATATCCAGTCCCCGGCCCATGGAACCGATTTCGCTATATAATAGGCGATGGAGGTGGCCGTAACCGAAAACTGGCTGTAGGGCAGAAGATAGCCCGTAAAGGCGGCCCCGAGGGTAACCGCCAGCAGGCTAAGACCGATAAGCCAATTGATTTCGCGCGGTTTGCGATAGGCCGAAGTGAAATAAACGCGTGCCAGATGGGCAATGATCGCCGCGATCATAATCATCGCCGACCAGTGGTGGATGCGCCGAATAATCACGCCCATGGGCAGAAGATCGATTTTTACCACGCTGGCATAGGCGGCGGGAACCATGGCGCCGAAAAGCGACACCTGCCCCGTGGAAGGCTCGTAGAAAAGTCCGAGAAAAATCCCGGTGATAACGAGCGTTATAAACGAAAAAAGCGCTATTTCTCCGAAAAGAAATGTCGGATGGGCAGGAAAGGCCTTGTTTAGAAATTTTTCCTTGAATTTTTTCAAATCCAGGCGCTCATCAAACCATTTTGCGATCATCGCCGTTTCCTCCGACATCAAACCTGCGGACCGATAGGGCCCGAAAAGCCGCTGGTGAAAACAAGGGTTCCGTCCGCGGATACCTTGACGCCGATCTGGGCCAGCGGAATCGGCGCCGGTCCACCCATTACCCTGGCCCCCTGCTCCGGATTGAAAATACTGTTATGACAGGGGCATTCGATGTAGGAAGCCTCGGGGTCCTTTTTGTCCTTTATCCAGCCCACAATGCAGCCAAGATGCGTGCAAATGGCGCTGTAGGCCACAAACCCCTGGTCGGTCAGTTCCTTGCGGGTCGGCGCCTTGAACTCGCTTTCCTCAAGACGAATGAGCTGAACGAGATTGGCTTCGTTGCCGCTCTTACCCTCGGGATAAACAAGAACTGCATCGCCTGCCTTAAACTCGGAGGCCTTTAACAAACTTCCCTGCCGGTTGCCCCCGGCGTATACCAGTCTGTCGCCGGCCGCAACCGTGGCCACATAGCCGCCACCCTTTTTTGAGGGCGCCAGCAGCTTTAGAAAGGATAGTAAAGAGCCTGTCGCCGCCGCCAGGGCCGCCAGAACAAACCCGCGGGCAAACTGCCGCCGCGTTACCTTCTTATCCCTGCCCTCGGAGTCTGTCTCTACCATAATACCGTCTCCTCGCGCTCCTCGGCGATTTCTCTAAATGAGGCGAAACCTTTCGCATACGCAATGAGCAGCACTCCGGCTATTAGAAACTCAAAAGCGAGCAGGGTTCCGAGTTGATAGTCATTTCCGCGTCCGGAGATCAGCAAATAGGCAAAACCCGCGGCAACGGCCACACCAAGCACCGCAAGCACAACCACCAGGACCGTCGCCGGTGTGGAACATGAGGGCTTCTTTTCATGAAGGACCTCAAAACTCATTTCTCATCTCCCCTTTCAAATAATACATAGACGCCGTAGGCAAGCAGGAAAAGAAAAATGATCGCTCCAAATGCCAGTAAACCTACCTGGTAGGAACTCATGTTTCCCTTAAACCGCGGGACAAGCGCGGGTCGTGCGCCCTGAGTCCTTTGGGAAACAAGTTGGATGCGAATCTTGGAAAGCTTCGCCACGGTGTCCTCATTTACGTTCATGGGGTCGATCTGCGTAAAGCCGCTGGTATCCTTGTGGCACTGCGAACAGACCTTGGGGACCGAGGGGATCACGTTGCGATGCGCGTGATGGCAAACGAGGCAGGAAGGGCCTCCCTTCTTTGCAAGATAAGCCTTGCCCATGATACTGCCTTGATACCCTCCAACCGTGGAGGCGTGGCATTTGGCGCACATGGCGAAAAGCTCCCGGCCCGAGGGTTTGCCGATAAAACCATCCGCCTTGGACATGGCCGAGGATTTTATGGCCAAAAACTGGGGACCGGTGAGTTGCATTACGTTTCCGACCGCTACATTGCCGTTGCCGCCGTGGCAGCCTGTGCAGGTAATGGAGTTGTGGAAATGAATGGAGCCGTGCCAGTCGCTGATTGGTTTGGCCAGTGAACCGCCAAGAGCTTCATGGCAGGCAATGCAGTCGATTGGCGCCTGGCCGGCATGCGCCGGCGCGGTGCCAATCGTGAGGAAAACCGCACAACATAAGACCCAAAGCCATTTATGTTCGTTCACATCTCAGCCTTGAAGTAAAAATATTTATCCCAAAACCCAGCCCCTGTCTCCTTGGGCAAACAACTTGCTCAACCTCGGCCCCGTTTTCTTAACAGGCCAAAAGGGGCCTGATCTTTTCCTTTTTACTCCCGCGGCCGGTCAGAACATAAACCAGGCCAGCAGATAAAGAGTGTTGTTGCCGGATGCGCCGCTCCTTACCCCGTTGAACTGATTATACATTACATACTGGAGCGATATCTTGGCAAAACCAAATCCGGTCGGTCCGTAGTCGTGCCAGGGCGGCATATAGTCCAGTTCGAGTAATTCGCCGTTACTGTTGGGATTGCCGCTCGGATCAAAGGATGTGCCGTAGAGCGTGGCGTCATCGCTTCCGGTTGTGGAAAAATAACCAAGGGAGCCTCCCACCTGGCCGCAGTGGGAAGTTCGATAATAATAGTTGCCGTTGATTTTAAAGGTATCGAGGTAATTAGCGGTGTTGCTTGCGCTTCCTTGCGCAACGCTTGCGGTGCGATCCTGCTGTTCGTGTAACCAGGTTGTTTGCACCGAAAAGTCCTGCGGGCCGGCAATATACTGGTATTGGGCGTCGAAGCCTGCGTCCGTGTAGTCGTCGACGCCCGAGATCGGATAATTTGCATATACCCTGGCAGCCAACCCGTAGGTGCCGATTTCAAACGAATGGGGCCCGAATTGATGGGCAATGGCCAGGCGCCAGTAGGGAACGCCCCCGTCTGTGTAGATACCGAGCGGATAGTTGCCCGCCCCGAAAGGAGCGGTTATCCCGTCCATGGAAGTGCGATAGATGGATGTGTCGAAGTAGACCCAGTTGTTCCAGTAACCGTAAGCGCCCATGCCTCCCACCATCGAAGAAAGAGAAAATATCAATGGGGCCGCGACCGGCGTTACCGGAGTTGCCGCGACGTCTGAGAAGGCATACGGGAAGCCCCAGGCCGGAAGGGAGTTCCAAGGATCTTCCGAGGTAGGATTGTTATTGAATGTAAACCCGTAAATGAGGTTCTTTCCACAAAGGGAAGTGGTGTTGGCGTAACGAATCTCCGACTGATCCACGTAACAGCGGTTGTCGCTGTTGGAATAGCTTCCCTGGATCAGGGCGCCCCAATGTCCGTAAATCTGGCCTCCATAGAACAGACTGGCCGCCTGGGGGGTGCCCACCGTATCGTTTTGGGCGGTCAGGGCGTGGAGAGACCACAGGTTTTCGGGTAAACTCCCCGAGGGCGGCGACTGCTTTGTGTGCGTGTAAGATAATTGGGCCATGCCCGCAAGGGGAGGAGTGCTCGGATGGGAAGCCCCGTTTTTGTTCATTACATAGCCGGTTAACTTAAAGGCGCGGCCGGCCGGCGTCAGTTCGGGAAACATGGTGTGGCAGACCGAACAGGAAAAGCCGGTCTGACGCGCGAAACTGGGCAGCGCAAGTGCGTTCCCGGATGTGAAGAGGGTAACCGTTCCGGCCGCTGCCACGATACATATGAGCTTGCCCAACCACCTGGACCCCATCTCTTCCTCCTCCTGCAAAGTGGAAAAAACGCCCCGTAATGGTTTAGTGAGGGCCTTAGCCCTCATTAATTCACGCAACTCATGTCAAAGGGGGTGGGCAGGGTATCTTAGGACCCTGGTATGTTAAATCATTTGGGTTTGAAAGTCTGCTCGATATACTGGATTACATCTTGAATATCGCTGGTCGTAAGGCCCGGAAAAGACGGCATTTGTCCCTTGCCGTTCTTTATGGAGCCGGCCATTGTCCCCTCGATATTGGGGGTCTGCCAGAAAGCCTTGCTCGTGAAATTTGCCGGTTTCGGACTAAAAGCCATTCCTGCGGGCCCGTCGCCTTTGCCTTGGGCGCCGTGGCAAAGAATGCACTTGGAGGAATAGATCGTTTTACCTTTTGCCGCATCGGCCGCCTTTGCCATGGCCGGCGCTGTGCAACATCCCAGAAAAAAAACCGCAGCTCCATATGCCAGTGCTTTTCTCAACATCGGTCCGCCTCCTGCTTTTTTCAGTTCCCGAGTCCGAAAAGTCTCTTCCAGACCCCCATAGTGAAACCGGGTTATTAAAAATCTACCATACTCTAAATTTCAATATCTCAGAGCAACGCAACTGTTGTCAATAAATAAAAACGTCCGTTTTTAGAGCACACGATTGGGAGAAGACATCTCTTTGCGGGCTTCTGCGCCCAAAGGTTCTCTTCCCCTGATTATTTCACTGCCTGCGTCCCGACTATTTCAACCGGGACAGCGCCGTGCCGCAGAAATCACGGCACCTGCGACAAAACCAGCTGCCTTTAAAGTCAATTTCTTCAACGTAAGTAGACGATTTCATTACACACTCCTGGTCTTGGCAGTGGATAAGCCCCAGGGTGTGGCCCAGTTCATGGGTGGACTCTTTTAGCATCCGCTTTTGCAAAAGAGACGGATTGGGCCTTAGACCGTAAGACCTGTTATCCAGGCGATAAGAGCTTACCACGGCGCATCTGCCGTTTAAGCGCGCCTCGCCGAATACAAAGGTCAAAATGGGAATGTAGAGATCGAGGCCCGTAACCGCGAGCACCTTGGAAGCCTTTGCCGGTGTCTCCTGCTCAAGTCGCTCGATGATCGAAGTGGAACTGTACTGGCCGCGGTCGGGATTGAAGAAAGGCTTGGGGTCCAAGCCGTTTAACGATACATCGATTTCGGTGTCAAAGCCCTTGCGCAAACTGCGGCGCAGGTAGTCGACATCGCCTGGGAAATCAATTGTGACCAGCAGTATCATAGGGTTATATCAATATACCAGGCCGTATTGGCGGATTTTGTCATAGACCGTGTCCTTGTCTACTTTAAGCATCTGGGCGGCAAGCGAGACGTTGCCCCCGCTGCTGTCAAGAGCCAATTGAATGTGTCGCCTCTCCATTTCGGCCAGCGGCAGCACGCCTTCCTGCGTCAAAGCCCCCTCGGACGCCAGGAGGCCGGCAAAATCAGAGGCGGTGAGCAGTGGCGGTTTTCCCACTACAACGGCCCGCTCGACAGCGTTTTGGAGTTCTCTTACATTGCCCGGCCAGGTCGCCTTTTGTTTTAATAGCTCCATGGCCCCGGCCTCGACTCCGGTAAAGGGTTTGTTCATGGCGGCGGCAAACTTTCCAACGAAATAGTCCACCAGCAGCGGGATGTCCGAGACCCGCTCCTTTAGAGACGGCAACCGGATAGTGAACACATTCAACCGGTAGTAGAGGTCCTCGCTGAACCTGCCTTCTTTTACCGCCTCTTCGAGGTTTTTACTGGTTGTCGAGATGATGCGGAAATCCGTCTCGACCTGTTCGTTTCCGCCAAGCCGGGTGAAGCGCCTGGTTTCTAGAACGCGCAGTAAATCCATCTGTGCCCTGGGGCCGATACTGCCGATTTCATCGAGAAACAGTGCCCCCCTGTGGGCCAGTTCGAGCTTGCCCTTGCGCCTGAAAAGGGCGCCGGAAAAAGCTCCCTGCTCGTGGCCGAAAAGCTCGGATTCGGCCAACTCATCCGTAAGTGCCCCGCAATTTATGGTGATAAGGGGGAAATATTTGCGCTTGCTGTTTAAATGGATCGTTCTGGCGACAAATTCCTTGCCCGTGCCGGAAGCCCCCTCGATCATGACCGTGACGTCTGTTGGGGCCACCGTTTGGATGGTCTCGATCACCTTCAGCATACGGGGGCTTTTGCCGATGATCTGATCGGTGGGGATAAGAGAGCGGATTTTTTCCTTAAGGCTTAGATTTTCGCGCAGAAGCCGGCGCTGCAAAGCGGCGTTTCGGATGAGCCTGTTTAGATCGTCGGGGTCCACCGGCTTTGTTATGTAATCGTAGGCCCCCTGTTTTAGCGCCTGGATGGCCGTATCCACCGAGGCGTAGGCCGTCATGATTATCACCGCCAGCTGGCTGTCTATTTGCTTTAAGCGCCCCTGAAGTTCAATTCCGTCCATGCCTGGCATCTTGATGTCGAGAAGGGCGATGTCGAAATTGCAAGCCCCCATTTTCTCAAGGGCTTCGGTCGCATCCGCGGCGGTGTCCACCCGGAAGCCCTCCTGCAAAAACCACTGGAGGAGGGAATCGCGCACCGACGGTTCATCGTCTACAATGAGCATCGATACCTGGTCTGTCATTTTTCTCCCCGATTTGCTTTAAAACCGATCGCCAAGAGTCTTCTTGGGATCGGCTAAAGAAAAGAGCTCCGAAGAGCTTGCTCAATTTTAAAGGTGACTCTCCTGTCGTGGCTGCCCTGCGGCTTGCGGCGGGCTTTTTGTCTCTTTGCCCTGGATACCGCCATGCCTTGGCATACCTGCTAGCTGTCCTTTTCCGGCCCTCTTTGTCTTGGAAATGTCAGCAGGAAGGTAGTCCCCTGGCCGGGTTCGGACTCCACCTCGATTTGACCGCGGTGTCTTAGCATTATCCCGTATACCACCGAGAGCCCCATTCCCGCGCTGTGTGCCCCCTTTTTGGTAGTAAAAAAGGGCTCGAATATGCTCGATCGGATTTGCGGCGGGATTCCTCTGCCGGTATCGGCCACACTTACCAGCAGAGCCGCGCCCCCATCGCTCTCCCGGGTCGCTATGGTGAGCACCCCGCCTTTCGGCATGGCCTCCACAGCGTTCATGCAAAGCGCGATCAGCACCTGTTCCAGCTGATTCGCATCTCCTGACAGCGTTGGGTCCCTGGCCTCAAATCGGGTTATCTTCTCTATCTTATTTATCTCGAAATGGTGGTTGATTATTGAAAGACTCTTATCAATAATATTGTGCATGTCAACACTTTCAGGGATCGCTTCGGAATCTCGGGAAAACTGCAGCAGGTTCTTGACGATATTTCCGCACCGCTTGATCTCGCCGATGCAAGCCTCGAACTGCTTTAGCATCTCCTTTTTGCCCTCATCGGTAACGGGTTCCTCACTGATCTTGCGGGATATGAGCTTGGTGTAGGTCAGAACGCCGCTGAGGGGATTGTTGATTTCATGGGCTACCGAAGCGGCAAGCCTGCCCATGGAGGCCATCTTGGCGTTGTGGATAACCCTTCGGGTTAGCTCCCTGTTTTCCGCTTCGGCCCGCTTGAGGCTTAGCGCCATGCTGTTAAACGAGTGCGCCATGCCGGCTATCTCGTCTTGTCCTCCCAACTCTATTTGAAAATCCAGGTTGCCCTTTTCGATCTCGCGGGGGCCCTCGGCAAGCTTTCTTAGCCGCATAGTGACATTTCGAATGATAAAAAGCCCGGCGAAGAGCTCAATTAACAAAATAGCGCCCAGGCAATAAAGAATCATAAGCTTGAGGCTGCGGGAAATATTGCCGGCCGCTCCCCCCAGATCGAACTGAGAGTCGAGCATGCCCAATATTTTGAGCTTTGCCGCAGGGGGGTGGCAACCCCTGGCCGAACAGGCCGCTTCATTTCGAATTGGCTCGAAAACACCCAGTATCCGGTTACCCTCGGGAGAGACAAAAATTCGCGTACGGTCGACTTTGCCAATATTCTTAATCTCTTTTTTGCCTCTATGGCATACAATGCACTCCTTGGCCGACATGGGGACCTTTCGCCCGATTTCGCCCTTTTTTGCGCTGAAAATAATCCTGCCGTTTTTGTCGAAAATCCTGATTCCGTAGACCCCGGGTCCGCTTCCCAGCGCCTCGATGGTTTTAGCCACATCAGCCTGACGGTTTAGCAGCATGCTTTGGCGCATCGACCGCAGGAGCAGTTCGTTTGTGACAATGGCTTCCCTTATGAGGCGGCGTCTTTGCGCTCTCAGGATGAATGCGGTCAGGGCGGCGAACACGAGTGCGCTTATAAGCAAAAGGAGGCAAAGAAGCCTGAATGCCAAGGAATTGGAAATGTTTCTCACTAGGACCCCCCTGGGCCTTCCCGATGTGGGCAAACGCCCGGAAATCCAAACCGCTAAAAAATGTAGACCAGGCGGCAACTAGAAGTATCGCCCTTTGGAAAACGGGAGCGCGGGGGAGAGGAGGATTTGCCAAGTTTCCGAGGTCGGAAATTGTCGATGGTGCACTAAATTTGTCGCCAGGGCGTTAATCCGATTTTAAAGGTCCCCAATCTTTCCCCGTAAACCACGATTGGGCCGCTAAAGAGTCTAGGAGTATACAATCCCGGCTAAAAATTGACAAGTAACTCGCCCCCGTTGCCGTGAAAATAGAGTGAGCCCATAAGAGCCCGCGCACACGCGACGGGTTGATGTCTTAGTGCGGTCTGGAGTCCCCCCCCAAAAAATGGGTGAGTCCGTAAAACGGATCGGCTTCCATATCCTATGCGGCAGGGTCGCGATTGGAAGAGGAGCGCAAATTGTTTCTGGCAAGCAGTGCCGTAAAAGCTGCGAGAAGCGCTATGGCCGCCGCCGCCAGATAAGCCCAGTGCAAACCGTCCAGGAAAGCTCTAAGCTCCTGTGGGGTGAAGGGGCCGGCATGGCCCCTGGCCGTAAAGGGCGCGAGCCCGTACATTATCGCACCCGCCAAAGCGATGCCAAAGGCCATGCCCGTATTGCGCGTCACGGCAAGGATGCTGGAAGCAACGCCGCGGAACTGCGGCGCGGCGCTGCCCATGGCCGCGCTGTTGATCGGACTTTGGAACATACCTGCCCCCATGCCGCATAGAGCAAGACGCCAGGCTACATCCAACCGGCCCGCTTTAAGGCCCAGGGTGCTTAGAGAGGCCAATCCCGAGGTGAGTATTAGCATTCCGCAAAAAGCAAGTCCTCTTGAACCTATCCGATCCGAGAGGCTTCCGCTTACGGGCCCGAGGAAAAAGGTCAGCAGGGCAAAGGCCGTCATTACCTTGCCCACTGCATAAACCTCGTAGTGCAGCCCATCGCTTAGGTACCAGGGAGTAAGAAAGACAACCGAATAGACGGCCATGAAGTTTAGTAACGAACTCAGGCAGGCGAAGCCGAAGCAGCGGTTTTTAAAAATAGTGAAATCGAGCATCGGTTGAGACGATTTTTCTTCCACAAGGAAAAAAAGCCCGCCGAAAACCACTGCGCACAGAAGCAAAAAAAAACCCCGTGGTGAAAACCACCCCCAGGTTTCGCCCCGGTTGGCATAGAGCATAATGCTTAAAAGAAAAATAAACGCCAGTAATGCCCCGGGCAAATCCAAGCGCTGACCCGTTTTCCTCTCTGCCTCCGGGATGACGAAGTAGCCCCAGAGAAAAGAAAGGCAGGCGATTGGGACATTTATGAAAAAGACAAACCGCCAGTTCCAATATTGCGCCACTATTCCACCCAGGACCGGACCCAGCATCAAGCCCAAGGCAATGGATGTGGCATAGATCCCGATCGCCTTTCCCCTTTCCTTGGGATGGAAAACCGAGGTAACGATGGCCAGGCCCAGGGCCATCTCCATGCCCACCGTAAGTCCTTGCAGGGTTCTAAAGACGATCAGCATCCCCATGCTTTGTGAAAAGCCGCACAGAAGAGAAGAGAGGGCAAAACAGGCAAGCCCGGTAAGAAATATCTTCTTGTATCCCAGTATGTCTCCCAGCCGTCCGTAGACCAGGATGAAAGAGCAGATAGCCAGAAGATAGATTGTTGGCACCCATTGGGCCAGGGCGTAATCGCTTCGAAAATAGACCGCGATCGTCGGGAGAACCACATTGACTATACTGCCGTCAATAGGCCCCATGATCACACCCAGCATGACGGCCCCAAGGACCATCCAGCGGGACGAATTCTTTACGTAGTCTGCCTCAATGGGGCTATCGAGCATCTGCTTCTCCGCTCATGTTGGCCTGAAAGAAAAAAAGATGAAAAGATCGGGAAACCGGTTCGTTGCGCTTTCCGGAAGGCCTCATCTATCATTTTTGTATTCCTTGCACAATAGTGCGGCATGAATCCGTGTTCAAAAGATTCATGCGGCGATAACCGCATCGATTTCTTTGCCGGTTCGCCCTGTCGGCTTTTCTCTCTATGATAGCATCGGCAGGCACGAGCAAAAAATCTTGCTTACCCGGCCTAAACCTCAGGGAGTATCACACGGTGGGTGATAAAACGATCAAGGAGGCTATCTGCGGCCTCTTGGAGTCTTCGCGCGTGAGGGGAGCCTCGCCCGGGCTTATCCCTTTGGAGGATGCATCCCTTTATTGCCTGCTGGGCGCGGCGGCCTTCCTGGAACTCTTTGAAAAAATGAATGGCTTCCAAAAACAGGCGCTCCTTACCCGACTTTTACGCAAAGGACTGCGAAGCGAAAACGATCTGCGCTCGTGGCTCGCCTGTTCTTTTTCTCGCGTGACAATAAGCCGTTGGGATGCGAGCCGCAAAAGGACAGACCAATATCTGGCCGCGGGCATAAAAGTCTTTCTCCCCGGGGAGCTCCTTTCCGATTCGTTATCCGCAAAGGATTTGCCTCAGTGTCCGGGGGTGCTTTTCGCTAAAGGCGCTCTGCCCCGGGAGGTACCTCTTCTTGCCGTTTTTAATTCCCGAAAGCCCCGGCAGCTTTCCTGCGATGCAGCCTGGCTGGGGGCTATGCGCTGTTTTCTCCGCGCCCTGGAGGGAAGCGGCATCTCTCTTATCGGCAGCACGGGAACTCTTACCCACGATCTCGCCTCCGCCTTTGCGGCGCGTTCGGGTATGCTCAAGCTCCTGGTCGCCGCCTCTCCGCTCATGACGGCGCCAAACAATGCAGATGAGGTATTGGGGCAATCCCCGGTCCCAGTCCTTTCGTGCATGCTGGACGGTCCCCCGTGCCCGGAAAAAAGGCCCATGAGGTGCCGTGACAGGCTCCTTGCCCTGCTTTCCGATTTTCATCTCCTGCTCGAAATCAGGTCGCGGGGAAATCTTGAAGCCTTGCTCGAAGAAATCGAGTCTAAATCTCCACGGCCGCAACTGGTGCAAAAATGTAAGCCCCGAGGTCGCTCAAACGGTGGAAACCGTGCCCTTCTCGAAAAATTTCCAGAGTATGCAACTCCCTTTAAATGCCCTCCCGTTCGCAAACAGCCGCCAGCCCGGCCGGTTTTAGCTCCCAGGTCTCCAACATATCCGCCGTTACGGCCAAAACCTTGTCTTACTCCCGTTTGGCAAGATTATCTTTTTCACTACACCCGGGCGTGCACCGGCCCATGGCCCGGCCAGTCCTACCGGCAATATCTGTTAAATCTTCTCGATGCTCCCGGCTTTACGGAAGGCTCGCCCCTTGACTGTCTTTTTCGCATCGCCGAGCAAGGCCTTTTGCGGGCCGGTTGCCTCATGGTGCGAGGAAAAATCGAGGTCGTCTGCTTAAGTTCCATACCTCCCGGGAAGCTCTCTCTTATAAGAAAATGGCGCCCGCCTCTTGCCCGCTGGACCGTTGAGCCTTACGGCCTTGCGGTAAAGCGCGCAGTGCTGCGCGCCCTTGGGGCAAAGCCCGCCGTATACGGCTCCGAGGAGGTCTACCGAAAGCTTGGCCAATCCCAAAGGTATCGTTTTCAATATTGCGGTGCCGATAAGTCAAAGTCTTGGAGAAAAGAACACGAATGGCGTCTTCGAGGCGATTTGGACTTGGGTAAATTAGAACCCGGCGACGGCTTTCTTTTTGTGCAAACAGGGCAGGAGAAGGCAAAACTCTACCGTCGTATAACTCCGCACCTGCCCATTATCGCTTTGGACACCTCGGGGTAAATCTACCCCTGCTCTTTTCCCCCTAAGGCTTTCCAGGGGAAAAAACTGCCTTTGCCCCCAAATCCTGCATGTCGCCGCTTGTGCCTGAAACTTTCCTAAGCGGTCGTATTGATAATGTGGCCGATTGCTCCATTTTGGCTTTGAGAAGAAGCTGCGTTGCCGCTGCTAAGGGTTATCCCGGCAGCCTGCGCCTCCTGCTCGACGGTGGCAACGGGTATCCCAAGCTCCATCGCGATTTGCTCAGCCGTCATACCCTCACTGGCATAGGTTTTGATTTCATTTTGAGTAGACTGGCTGGACTGGCTCGCACTCGAGGCCGTTAAAGTCGAAGCTTCGGGCGGAGAAGACGTGCTGTTTTGCTGCGTCCCCTGGTATGGGTTGCTCCCCTGGGCGCCTGTTAGCTGACTTATCGCCGAAATGCTCATCCGATCATTCCTTTCTGCGAAATATCGCCGTCTTCTTTACGGGGAAACAGTCCGCTCGCCCGTAAAGTGGACAAAAATCTTGCGGGTCCTCGGGCCGTCAAAGTCCAGGAGAAAAATCTTCTGCCAGGTTCCAAGCACCATTCGCCCGGAATCGACAATTACCTGAACGCTGCCCCCCGCAAGAATGGATTTGACATGGGCCGCGGAATTTCCTTCGGCATGCTTGTAGGCACCCTTCCAGGGCACCATTGTGTCGAGGGTGTCCAGCACATCGTCCATGACGTCTCTGTCGGCCCCCTCATTTATGATGACAGCGGCCGTGGTGTGGGCGACATAGACCAGACAGACCCCGTCTCGAGCCGCCATTTCCTTTAAAACGGCGTCCACGCCGGAGGTGATGTCAACCGCACAGCTGTGTGCGGACGTTTTTACCTGGAAGGTTTGCATAGCTGTCCTGTTTACGGCAGGATGATTCCCGATTGCGTCCGGTGTTGGTTTTCCAAAGGTTTGCCGGGTTCGGGAAAATCCTCGGGCCAGTAATGGTGTAGCGAATCCATAACCATTTTGGAGACTGCCGGATTTTTGCCCGCAGGAGAGCCGCCGGCTAGAGCTGTTGCGACTATCCATGCGCGGTGCGCCTTTTGCTCATCTCCCGCGAGCTTAAAGGTCATGGCCTGCTCTTCGAAAAATCGTGTGAAAAGTAACCGTTTCCCTTTCGAGCACAACATATCGCCCGCCTCGGAAATCAGTGCCAGGCTGCGCTGGGCCAAAACCTCGCGCGGGACCACCAGGATGGCGCCGTCAAGTTGCTTTAGCTTTTCCCGCCAGGGTGCGAGCTCATTTTTATCAAAGCGCAGCCACGAAAGGTCCATATCCTTGGTCAAGGTTTCAATGTCGACTTCGGAGAAGAATTGCTCCGGATCTTCCAAGGGAGCCAGGAGGTCATGGACGTAGGGTTTTGCCTCCGTGTTGCGATATCTTTTCAAAATTTCGCGCGCCCGTTCGAGGTGGGCATAGGAGCCTTTGCCGGTCCAAAAATCGAGCATTTCGAAAAAAAGCCTTGCCGCATGGTGCAGCGGAATTTGCGCGGCCCTTTGGGAAGAGTGGGCGGAAAGCATTTGGAGATACTCTTTGTAGCGCTTCTGACCGGTCGATTCGACTACCCGCACGTTAAAGGCTGAAAAATCGTCTTCCAAAAATGCGGTTATAAGAGAGTAGCCCCCCGAAGAGGCTTCGGGAATAAGTGCCGAGACGATCCACATGGCCCCCTGGAGCTGGAACAGATGCGCCAGGGGTTTTCTTTGCTCCTCTTTTATCAAAATGATCTTTTCGGGCGCCGACCGGTTTTCCGAAGCCGTGAAGCCCTTTTGCGCAAAGCGGTATGCCGCCTTTTTGGCGCTCTTTTTAAAAGGCGAAGCCTCAACGACTCTTTCCAGCGCCTCGAAGGTCCTAAACCCGGTGGGGCTGGGACTGCGGCTCAAGCTGTCGAGCAGGGCCGCCGCAAGGATGGGCCTTGCGCGCAGCGAGTTTCGAAGGGATTGCAGATAGACCTCAAAACTCTCGCCGCCCGGGGTTTGCACCGCGAGGCGGTCCAGGATCATTCCCAACTCCGCGGTTTCTTCCGCGGAGAGCGTGGGCTGGTCTTTGGCCGTTGTTGTTTTCTTGCTGCTCATATTTCCTCGACTAATCGGATGGCGCGCTCGCATTAGTATCCAAAACCGTTTGATGCCGTGAATATAAGACCAAATCCTGCTCAACAGGGTATAAAAAATAAAACAGCCCCGTTCACACGTCAATAAAAGTGTTTCCGGGGCTGTATTAATTGCGTGCGAAAAGCGCTATTCGCCTTCGGATTCAGCCTCGCGCGGCTCGATGATCAAAGAGTCGGCTACAAGCTCCCAGAGATATTTTACCTCCAGGTCCATCATGTCGTATTCCTTGCGCAAGCCCTTCATGATCTGGTCGCGGCAGTTGTGGCAGGGAGCAATCAGCATCTTTGCTCCCGTATCCTTTATCTGCTTGGCTTTAACTCTACCGTAATAGATGCGCTCCTCGCTATAGGGGGAGGCCCATGCCCCGCCGCCGGCGCCGCAGCAGAAGTTGTTGGCCCGGTTGGGGTACATGTCCACGAAATTCTCGCAACACTGTTGCGTAATCCACCTGGGTTCCTCGTAGTATCCATGACCGAAGGTGCGCTCGCTCTTGCGGGCGTAGTTGCACGGGTCGTGATAGGTGGTGAGATGGGTGTGAATGGAGGGGTCCACCTTGATGCGTCCCTCTTCGATATATTTTTTCAAAAGATCGTGAACCGAAAGAAACTTGATGCCTTCACCGGCATACCACTTTTGCAGACCAAGCCTGGTCGCATAGTATGCGTGGCCTCATTCGGGTAAAAGAAGGTATTCGCACTCAAGTTCCTTATAGTTTTTGACTATGCGGCCGACGATCTCTTTCATGGAGGCGTCGTCCCCGGTAAAAAGGCCCCAGTTGACCCCTTCCCAGTTTTCGGAAGTTACGGTCCAGGATTCATTGGCCGCGTAGAGAATCTTCCACCAGAACTTCATGTCCTCGGGTTCGCCGAAAGGCTCCTTGGAGTTGATCGTGAGCAGGATTTTTGCGCCTTTTTTGTCAATGGGCACGCTGAAGCCCGGAAGCTCCTCGGCCATTTCCGCGCCCACGTCGTCTAGGAGGAACAGAAAGTCGTCTTTGGGGATGCCGACGTTATTGCCCGTTTTGAGGCACATTTCGACGCCCTTGTGCAAAACGCCCGGCACTTTGCTTCTCTCTCTCAGCCCGCGCGCGGATCGAAGCATTGCCAGCAGATCAATATCCATGGGGCAGGCATGCTCGCAGCGGCCGCACAGGGTGCAAATCCAGGGAAATCTCGAATCCACAAGTTCCTGTTCGAGTCCGAGCAGGACCATGCGCACAGCCTTGCGAACATCCATGCCGTCTACGCCCGTGACCGGGCACCCACCGGCGCACGTACCGCAGGTCAGGCACAGATCCGCAAACTGGGTCCCAATCTTGCGTTTCTCACGTTTTGTTAATAACAACGGCTCCATTATTTTTTCTCCTGTTTCCAATCCATGCCCCTGCAAGGGTGACGGTTCTTTCCTTGACCCGGGAAATATTGTCACAAGTGAAGCTGCTGAGGGGACCAAACTAATTGATGATGGCAGCTTTTTTTCATAACTCGAATCGAGTGCAAATGCAATCGCATTCTTTCACATGGGTCCAATCCCGGCGAGGCGGCCCCGTTTCCTTACCCAAGCGTTTTGACAGCCTGCCTTACGAGTTTGGCGATTTCGATCTTCTGGGGGCACAGCCGCTCGGCGGCCGAAAAATCGATCGTTTCCAGCCGGTCGCGAGTCTCCTGTGGAATTTGGGCAAAGCATCTTCTTGCACGATCGGCTTCACCGTAGCTGTTAAAGTACATCAAAAAGCGCATTATATCGCCAACCGGGGCGCTGTGGCCTATGGCCGTCTCGCATACCGAGGTGCACCCCGGGCAGTAGCCCGGGGAGCTCTCCCGGGCGAAGGCGTCCATCAGCCGGAGGTCCCCGGCGGTGAGTTTTGTGCGCTCCAGGGCGGCTGCGATATTGGACATTAGAATCGTCATGTTGGGCATCTCGGAACAGAGCGCCGAAATCTTGGGTTCCTGCCAGACCGCCATGAGCTTTGCCTGGGCGTCGGTAAAACCCCGCTTTATAAACCTTGAGGAAAGCTCCAGTTCGGCCTGGGAATCGACCGCAACCGCCCCTTTGCCCTGGGTCTTCATCGCCGTTAGGCCTATGCCCGCCTTGTTGCACGCATCAACGGCGCTGCGCATCTTATCGGTTCCCATGATCCGGAAGTCGTAGCGAAGCATTATCCCGTCTATCCATCCGAGTTTGGAGGCCGCAAGAAGCATGTCTTCCATATTGGCATGGGTGCTGAAACCAAAGAGTTTGATCTTGCCCTGCGCTTTGGCGTTTTTCGCCCAGTCCCTGGTTTGCTCGTTAAGAAGGCCGGGGTCTTTAATGCCGTGCAGAAAGAAAAGGTCGAAGTATTTGGCGTTTGTCCTTTGGAGCGACTCGTCCAGGGATTTCGAAAGACCCTCGGGGTCGAACTTTTCCGACTTGGTTACAAAGAAGACTTCCTTTCTGGTCTCGGGGTATTTTTTAAAAAAGTCTCCAAAGCCTGTCTCGCTGTTTCCATTGCCGTAGGAGGGGGCCGTGTCCCAATAGGTCACCCCCCACCTGAGGGCCTGCTTTAGCAGGAGCTGGTTTGTCGCAGTGTCAAACATTCCCCCCAGGGCAAGGCATGAGACCTTCACGCCGGTTTTTCCAAAAGTTCTCGTGGGTACTTTTACGGGATTGGAGTTTTCGGCTTCACCTTCTGCCAGGGCCGCGCCCGAAGGCAAAAGGGAGCCTGCGCCCAGAGCGGTTGCGATCTTGAAAAAATTTCGACGGGAACAGCCGTTTTTCTCAGACATTGGTTCTCCTTGTCGAACAGGTTTGAATTTTTAAAAATCAGTCAAGCAAAAGTGAATGCTTTCTGCTTCTCGATTCTCCCTCGGCACTGACTCTTATGGCCCTTTGGCCGCTGACCGGGCACTCATGCTCGCAAACCCCGCAGCCGACACACCTCTCCGGGTCTACCACCGGTGCCTGGAGCCGGATCAGGAGCAAAAACTTTCCCCCCGGGGCGCTCGCCCGATCCTGCGAAAGAGCCGACTCCAGGGTAAAAGAGTCCTTCGAGTTGGAGAGGATCCTTCTTTTTTCCGAAACCCCTCCGGCCACAAGGGACAGAAAATAATCGCCCGTATCGAAGTGGTGAGCTTTAAGCGCAGGTTTTACGACGGAAACCGTGGTCCCCGAAACGTTTGCGACCTCCAGAACCCCGTCTCGCACAAGGGCGTAACTTTCCTTTACGTAAATGGCCTTGGGGCTTACGGGGCAGTTTTCCTGGCAGACGATGCAGGGCTTGTTCATAGCCCAGGGCAGGCAGCGGCCACGGTCGACAAAGGCCGTGCCGATGCGGATGGGACCGGCTTTGCGGAACTTGCCAAGGCCCAGTTTTTCATCGAGTGAAAGTGGCCTTATGGCTGCGGTCGGGCATATGTGGCCGCAAAGGGTGCAGTTTTTCTGGCAGCCGCTCGTTCCCGCGCGCATATTGAGCCTGGGGGTCCAAAGGCCTTCGATGCCGTCTCTAAACCCGTCCGGTTCAATGACGTTTGTCGGACAGACCCGCGCGCATTGGCCGCATCGGAGGCACCGGTCCAGAAAATCGGGCTCGGCTAATGATCCCGGCGGTCGAATGAGGGCCGCATCGTAGTTTTTCCCCAGTCTGCCGTCGAGTCTAAGTAACGGTACGGCCGCGGCCGCGCACAGGGCTGTCGTAACGAAGCCGCGTTTGGAAAGGTCCGGCGAGACGATTTCCCCGCCCGCGGATCGGGAAGTGCTGTAGCCCGGCAGATTGTCCTTACAGGTGTCAAGACAGTTCATGCACAGCAAACATTCGGAAATCCGGATGCTTCCCTGCGGGTCGCAGGCCCCCTCGCACCTTGCCGAGCAAATCCCGCACCGGCTGCACTCGGCTTCTTTTTTGCCTATCCGCCACAGGCTATATCGGCCGATAAGGCCGAAAAGGGCGCCCAGGGGGCATACGAACCGGCAGTAAAAGCGTGGAATCGCAAGGTTTAGAAGAATCGCCGAAAAAAATACCAGTGCTGTGAGCCAGGCGAGGTCGTAGTGTCTCTGGGCAGCGAAGACGAAGTGAGCCGAGGAATCGGCCAGGGGCAGGATCAAAAAGTTTATCGAGCGGTAGAGGAGGGGGATAGGGTCGAGAAAGCCGCCAAGAAGGGTCGAGGACGCTACCCCGTCCAGTTTTAAAAAAGAGCCGGCAAAGGTTGGGACAAGCAGCGCAAGAAGCACGTAATACTTGATTCTCTGGTTCTTATTGTACTGGTTTAGAGCGATTTTTTCCCGAACCGTGCGTGCGTGGGAGCCAATCCAGCCGAACAGGTGATGAAGGGCGCCAAACGGGCAGACCCATCCGCAAAAAAACCTTCCCAAAACGGCGGTGAGCCCGATCGTTGCCACCGCCCAGATAAGCCCCGCATAAAGGGTTTTGGTCGTAAGGGCGGTGCTCAGGGCAACGAGCGGATCCAGCTGGAGAAACCAGTTCACCGGCCAGCCGCGCAGTCGCCAGAAGGATTGTCCCTGGGTCGCGCAAATGCAAAACCATAAGAAAAGGGCGAAAAAAAACCCCTGGGCTATTCGCCGGACAATGGTGATCCTCATTGAAATTTTACCCTGTTGAGATTCGAATGGGGTGTAGCGATTCGAAATCCGAAGTTCCCACCCCCGCCTGCTGGGCTTTCAGAATGTAGGGCAGATCCTTTGGTGTCTTGCCCAGAAGGAGAGCCCCGGCCGAATCGGCCGCCACCTGGTCGGTGCTGGCAATCATCGTGTCGGTTTCCTTGAGATCCGAGATAGACCCGCCGGTCGGCCCGTTTGAAACCATCGAGGAGGTCCCGTCCAGAATGACCAGGGTGGGCTTTATCATGACCGCGAGGTCTTTTATGAAGGTGTGTATGTTTTGATGGAAAATATTTCGCCGCCCCCCCATGAAGCCGTACCAGTTTTTCATGGCCATCGAGGCCCCGCTCCGGTGATGGTCCTTTACCGGGGCAATGCCGATAAGCTTTGTGGCCTTCTCTATCGGCCCGGTGAAAACGGGCCAGTCGCGGATAAGAGTCGAGCCTGGGGCGGTAATGTTTGTAAAAAGAGATTCCGAGGGCAAAATCAGCTCGGCGCCCGCGCTTTTGGCCGCTTCCCCGATACCGGTGAGGGAAAAACAGCTTTCCGGATCGTTTATCGGGTTATCGGTAACCGCAACCGAGGCGGCTCCGGCCAGGAAACACAACCGCACCACCTCGGCAAGCAATACGGGATTGGTCGTGGCGCAAAGAGAGGGCGGGGAGGCAAAAGCCGCATTTACCTTTATAAGTACGCGGTCTGCCTTTTTAACGAAACTGCCCATGCCTCCCAGAGCCTCGATGGCTGCGTCTACGGTCTTTATTCTGTCTGATCCCGTAACGATTGCTATTTTTTGCCCCGCCTGCCCGACGCTAAAATCGGGAAGCCTTGTCGGGGGCGGAGTCGCCGGGGCGCTGGGACCCTTTGGGTCGTGTAAAATAAGGCCCATGGCGGCCGCGCCCCCCACCATCGCCCCCGCTTTTGCCAAACGGATCAAAAAATCTCGCCTGTCCATTGTAAATACCGTGGTTAGTGACTGGTTATCGGTAACGGCCCACAAGGGCCGCTCCCTCATTTTTGCGTCTTGCCAAGCTTGCGGTATACCCGCAATGCAATGGTCCTTGCACTTTCGAGCGTATCGACGTCGTGGGAACCGACCAAAAAACGGCCTACGTGCATGACCACTTCATAGGTGTCGAATACCTTAAATATTTTCGAACCCGGGGCCTGGGAGATCTCTGCGACCCCTGTCCCTCCGTTTTCGACCAAAAACTTGCCGTATGCCGCGGCAAGTTTTTGCGCCTCCTGCGGGCTCTTTCGCTTCGAGATAAAGGCGGTAACCCTGATCCCCCGGTCGGTATACTCTGCCGTATAGACATGATCGAGGCCGCTAAAGGAAAAAACGTCCTTTATGTGCAGCGAGATGCTCGACTTGTCCAGCCCCTTGTCCGCAAAGAGACTGTCGGTCTTTACCGCCGTATACCGGGGTTGCTCCTTGACGATATTTTGCGCGAGGACTTTCATGTCCTTCATCAGGCCCCTGGTCGAGGAGGTTATCTCGAAATACTTCGGTCCGGCGACAAAAAAGACGGCATCCTGGGTACCGTAGCCCGATACCCCCAGGTTTAGCGGCGTCGATTTTTCCCGCTTCTGCAGGCTGTAGACCGAGAAAGCGTCCGCCGGGTTTCTCATTCTATAGATAGAGACCTCGATCCAGCTCTTCGGATCCGTTTTTTTGGCAAACCGTCTTACGGTGAGCTTTACAAAACCGCTGGAAAGATAGAGATCGGCTTTGCCGTCAATTTCATTGGAAAGGGTCTGGGAGTCGAAAGTCTGCTCGGAGCCAAAGACGCCGAGACCTTTGGGCAGGTAAGAGGGTTCACGCGAGTGAAACAGGGACAAAATGGAGCGGTTGTGGTAGGGGCCATCCTGGGAAAAGGCACCGTAAATATAGACTCCGCAAGCTATTGCGGTTAAAAAAATCAGGATCAATATCCCGGTGGATGTCTCGACCGCCCCGGCTCGCCTCACTTGCCTCTCCTTTGTTCTTTGAACGGCCTACTATATCAAGCCGGAGACAAGCCGACAAGTTCGCGGCACAAAATTGCCGGGGATAGTAACCAATGCTCCCCCGTGTTTCAAAACTTTGAAAGTCTCTTGCGGCTGCTTTTAATGCGATTTTCTCAGGAAACCGTCTCAAGCAGCGACTGCACCAGGTTGAAGGTGGTAACCTGCCCGTTGGTAAGCCGGGCGAAGGAATGCTCTGCGCCAAACAACCTCGTAACGATATCGTCCACTCCCAGTCCCTGAGATTTCATCTCTTTGGCCCGTTGCGAAAAATCGGTGAGGTAGCCGATGCAATCGCGAAGAGCCTTTTTGCCGTCTTCGACTATCTTGCCTACACCGGTAAACAACACGAGACGCTCGCCGCCTGCCTCGATTATCTTGCGCATGGAGTCGATCACTTCGCCCAGGTTTTCCTCTTCTCGTATGATCTTTGGGTCCGTTCGGGCGAAAAGATCTCCGGTAAAACACCATCCCTTCGAAAGCTCCATGGGGCAGATATGTCCCCTGCAGTGGCCCGGGGTATCGAGCATCCGAAAGGTAAAATGATCCGTTTTGAGTTCCGTGGGAACAGGACTTACCCTGGTTGGGACGGGATAGCCGAACAGGAGCTCCTGATACGGATGGAGCTCATGGCGTTTCGCTATGAGGGGAATCGCATCGGGGTGGGCGTAAACCTCCACGCCAAAGGCCTTCATAAGGTCGTCGTTTGCCCCGATGTGGTCTTCGTGGTAGTGGGTGTTTATAACCGTTCGAAGTTTTTTGCCCGCAAGGAATGCGGTAAGCTCTTTTGAGGTATAACTGCAGCCCGCGTCGATAAGCAAGCCGTCCACAAGATAGGCCGCTACCCAGTAGGGGCTGCTCCCTTCGATCTGCCGGCACATCCGTATCTGTGTAACCTGCTCGAATTCCGATATCTGGAGCATTTTTCTGCCTCCGTTACTAATCAGCGCATTTATAGAGTTCCCGCATCCCGGGCGAATAGCGCCCCTGTTCGTCGTAGATGTAAAAAGGCGGCTCGATGGTTAGTCCCTCGCCGCTTCCCTTGCGGCATTCGAGGTGAACGAGCCTGCCGGGTCCGCCCGCGCGCGAGTGGATGATCGTAAGCCTTTTGGGACTAAATCCGTGGTCTAAGGCCTGGCCCAGCAGGGTTGAGAGCCTGGCCGAGGGGTATACCAGTCCCACGCGCCCGCCCGTTGGAACCAACCGTTTGGCGGCCTCAAAGACGTCGGCGACGCCGGCCGTTAGTTCGTGGCGGGCGATAGCCTTCTGATTGTCTGGGTTTATGCGGCCTGTGCCCGGTTTTCTGTAGGGCGGGTTGCTAAGGACCAGATCGAAGTTTGATGTCGCGGGTGCGGCCTGGCGGAAATCGCACCTGTGAACCTCGATTTTTTCGTCGAAATGATTTTCCAGGACGTTTTTTTGGGCAAGCTCCGCAAGCTCGGGTTGAATCTCTAGGGCTGTGATTTTGTGTTCCGTCTTGGCCCTGTAGGCAAGGATCAGAGCGATTATGCCGCAGCCGGTCCCAAGCTCGATAACCCGGTCATCCCTGCGGATGTGCGTTAGCCCGGCCAGCAAAACCGCGTCGAGCGAAAAGCGATATCCCCTCTGTTCCTGGCAAACGGTTAGCTTTCCGTCAAAAAGGGTATCGCTTGTTAGAATCCTTTGTTGTCTCAGATGATTTCCTCGTTTGGGAAAAGTGGATTTATCACAAGCCCCGAGGTCACCTTGGGATAAAAATAGGTGGACTTGTGGGGCATTATGAGCCCTGAGCTTGCAACTTCGCTCACCTGCGCGATGCGGGTCTCGTTTATAAAAAAACCTGCATCGAACCTCTCTGAACTTACCTCCTCGACGGCCGCGCAAAAATCGTGCATGAAACTGATGTTGCCCGCATCGGCCAGAAACTGGTCCGAAAGCCCCAGAAGGTCACGCAGAAGCAGTTGGTCGAGCACCACGACATCGAGGCTCCTCAAGGCCGGGGGGATGTTTTTGCCGGCAAGGAGAGCGTCGACCCGCTCTCTTTTCGCCGTAAGCGCATAGACCGAGCAACCCCTTTTGCAATAGAACCCGATGGTCGTTTCCTTTCTGGCTGCTCCGGCCCTTATGGCTTCTTTCCATTGCCCTCTGCCTTGGCTTCCGGCATCGAAGGCTTCGATGGTAAAAAAATCTTGTGCCCTTTGGATTAGTGCCTTGCAGTCCCGGTCCCCAAGATGTCTTAAAAGCCGATGCGTTGGTAAAATGGTGAGGCCCGGGTCGTTCATATCGCTCAGATAGACCATTATGAATTCATAGGCGGCGTTTGGGGAGTTGCCGCTACAACGCGCTCTAAGAATGTTTCTGTAGTTTAGCGCCGTTTCGTAGCGATGATGGCCGTCGGCGATAAAAAGGGGCTTATCGAGCATAAGTTGCCGGACCCGGTCCACAATGGACCGTTCGGTTACGGGCCAGAGTCTGTGAGCCATCCCGGCGCGGTCCTTAAAAGAAACTGCGGGGGCTTGGGCTCTGCCGCCGGAAAGGGCCGAATAGACCTCTTCGTTGGAATCGGGATAAAGAGCGAAGACCGGGCTGAAGTTTGCGTTGCATGAAAGCATGAGCCCAAGCCGCTCGTCTTTGGCCGCCTGAAAGGTTTTTTCGTGGGGCCGTACCCCGCCGGAGGAAAAATCCTCGAGTCTTAAGGCGCAAATAAAACCCCTGCGCGTCTTAACCGCCTGGTTTTCCGTCCTGTAGTCGAGTTCGTACCTGTAGATCGCCGGCTCAGGGCTGCGCACAAGAACCCCCTGTGCGGTCCATTTTTCGATACACGCCGCCGCCCTGGTATGCGGGTTGTTTTCCGCCGAGTCTTCGGGCGAGGGCAGGCCCAACTCGAGCCGTATGAAGTTATAGGGGTTGCTGTCGTGAAAAGCCCGCTGCTCTTCGGGGGATATCACGTCGTAGGGAGGAATCGTTACTTGCGAAAGATCCTTTACTTCCTCCAGATTGTAGCTAAATCCTCTGAAGGGGGCGATTTCAGCCATGAGTTTAAAATATCCTTTCCGCGGGCGCGTCTTTAAATTACCCGGATGTTCACCTCTGAGGACGCATTTGCTAACACAGCTCGCGCAGTTTGACAAGCGGGTTGGAAACTTTTAACAGATAATTATCCGGGAGAGTGGTCAAAGGAACCCGAACTTTCCTGATAAGGGAAACCCCTCGGGAAAGGCTTGCCCCCGATGTGTAGACCCAATGGCGAAGGCCTCTGCCGCGCCTCACCCTCTGAAATTTTGGGTTCGCAGATGTCAAAATCAGGATTAGAATAACGAGAAAACTGTAAAATGAAACCGTAACACAACGGTTTATAGACACCTTAACAGACCTGAATCTGAAATTGCAGAGGGCAAGGATGGAACCTAGGATTTCACAACTGCTGGTAAAAGCGATAGTCTGCGCGGTGCTCTTCACTTTGATCGGGTTTTTCCCCCCCCGGTTCTTTTGTTTTGCCGCCGGTTCGGATGCGGCCCCCGGCGAGCAGCAGACCCGGGCCGTGGTGATCAACGTGGATAAATGGGCCGTCTACGTGCCCGGTCGGGTCTTCTATTTTGATACGGACACTATGAAAAAGAGTCAAATAGAGACTCTTATAGCCCAGGCCAACCGGCTGCGAAACCGCAAGGCCCTGATTACCTACCGCTCGAGCGCAAATCCGGTGAAGGACAACCGTGCCATGCTTGTCGATATTTCCGCGGCTGAGCAGACCCCCAAAACCAATCCTGATCAGGTTGCCAAAAACCCCGGCCCGCCTGAGGGCGCTCAGCCCCAGGCCGCCTCGAATCTTCCCGCGCTCAATTCCCAGCCCCCCGCCGAGGCCGTCTCACCCCCATCCCCGATAACCGATGCGCAGGTCGTGGCTCTTGTCGAAGCACTTCGGTTGTCTGCTCCGCGCACCGGAATTTCCAATGACGGGCTCTATAGCGATTGGAAGATCAAGGAGTCCAATATTCTTCGTTGGTCCAGGCAGTATGCTGGAAAGCAAATAGCTCCCGATGAATTTCAGGCCAACCCCGAAGAAGCCCGCGAGTTGCTTATATGCGTTATGGGAAAGATTCTTCGCGAGCAGTATGCGATTTGTAAAGATGAATCCATGGCCGTACGGCGTGCCGCATCCTGGTGGATGACCGGGGATCCCGGGCAGTTCGACACTCCCCCGACCAGTTCCTACACCATGAAGGTCCTTGGTTTTTACATGAGTAAAAGGTGATCGGGCTTTTGCCGGGTTTAAATCGGGCGGGGCGCGCATTCCGGGTTGCAAGGGTTGCCTCCGGGCCTTAACTGAATGCCAAGACTCATTCTACCCGCCCGATTATCTCACGTGACTCCGGCTGCGCGGAGATGCCAAAAGCAAGGAAAGGTCAGAACGGCTCTTGGTCGCCTATGTGAGCTCTCTATCCGGCAAAAGAGGCGGAAAACCTCTTGTCAATGCTTGCGGCCCCCGCGGCCGAACCCTCCAAAGCCTTTTCCGCCATGCCCAAATCCGCCTTTTCGAGCAAATGAACCATGTTTAAACCCAAAGGAGCCTCCTCGCCCGTGACCGCCAAATCCGCCTTTTCGGCCTCCAAAAAAACGGCCGCTTCTGCCCGCGCCTTTCCTTCCATTGCCGAACCTGCCGGCGTGCCGTCCCCGGCCGCCCCAACTCCCGTGTCCGCCCCTCAACTTTGCGCTTCTAAAAGAACTTGTCCCAAATCGGCGGCCGTGGAATCCTCCGGCCCTGCCGTGGTAGTGCCCGAAGGCTCGCCTGAAGCCGCCCCTGCCGCCTCTGCCCAAACCTCGTCCCATGTGGCCGCCGTGTCCCCAATTCCTTGCGCCCCCGTATCGCATGTACGATGCCCTGGCCGCGCTCCAGGTGGGGCTTCCATCCCCGAAACGGCCGCTCACAAGGGCCTGCTGCATGCTGACGGTTGCAAATCCGCCTCCGAAGCCCGCCGCATTGAACGTGTTTATGTCTGCGAAGCGGTTTGCATTGAGATAAATATTATTGCTGCCCCAACCCCAGGAACCCCAGCCCCATCCCCAGACCGGTCCCACGGTGACTGAACCCCAGAAGCCGAAAACGGTCGCAACCGGCGCCACGGCCACTCCCGGCCAGATCGGGTAGTAAGTCAAGGGAGGGTATGCGGCCCATTGCCAGGCGCCATAAACAACCACCGGGTTGTAGCATGGGACATAGACGACTTGAGGATTTGTGGGAAGGATCTCTATGCAGCGTTGCCGTACCACAACTCTTTGTTCCACGCTGGTTCTCAAATGCCCGGCGGCCCGCGCCCTTCGCCGCAAGCGTTGAATGGATTCCATGACCTCGACTTGCTGGGCCAAAAACGCCTGCCCAAGCTCCCGGGTCCATTCCGGTTCCCGGGCCATCATGTCGAGCACCTGGGGAAAAGGCACGAGGGCCTTGATGCTGAGATCCCAGGTAAAGGCCTCCAGGGCTCTGTCTAAGGCCGGGCCCTTTAGCCCCTCATGATCGCTTACCCACTGGTTGGCCTCCATGATCTGGTTTGGGTAGGTGGCCGCCAAAAGGATCTGGGCAAGCAACGAATCGGGGTAGAGCGCTATCGGAGCAAGCATCTGGTCAAGTTGCCCGTGGCTGAAGGCAACCATCTGTACCGGCGCGGGGCCTGCCTGGGCAAAAACCTTGCCGGGAAAGATAAAGGCCGTGAGTGCCCACATCAGGGCGAAGGCTCTTCTAAACTTTTGCCTCATAAATCATCCTCTTCTTAATCAGATTGGAAAAGACCGCGCTTAGTCAAACGAACTGGAATTTGGAAAACAAAGGCCTGCACGCTCGAGACATAATATGCCTTCGCCTGTGTACCGGGCAGTCAGCGCCTTGCGGCGCTTTACACTGCACGCCTCAATGGATCGTGAGCGCTTAAAGCATAGCCTATGCCAAATAAAATATTTTTTAAGCGACGTTATGCTATTGATATCTACTGGATATAATGGGTAATTCCCTGGTAAGGTCAATCGTTGCCCACATCCTTTGTGGATGGTTTTCGCCCTTTATGTGGGATTGGCCCTACACTACTGTAGTTAAAAGCCTTCGTGGCGGTGTTGCCGGGGAAATAGATAAATTTACATATTTTTGTTTTGAACGAGTTTTTCTCTAAACCGGGCGGGGGCAGGGCCGATTCTGAATTATCGAATAGTGGCCACTTTTGGCCGGCATGCTGTTATGATTACCCGTTAACGGCTGCGGCTATTTTGTGAATTTATCCGGGAGGCAAAAAGAATCGGCATGGAGCTTATTGGAATGCGGGAGGTGTGCATCGGTTTTGGAGGGGCTTTACTTCTCGATCATGTCGGCTTTCATATCGAGCGGGGGGAGCGTGTCTGTTTGCTTGGCAGAAACGGGACCGGCAAGTCTACGCTGTTGCGTCTTTTAAACGGCGATCTCGTGGCCGACGATGGGGAAATTTCCTATATGCAGGGAGTCAGGGTCTCTTTTTTGCCCCAGGAGGTTCCCGAGGCGCAGACCGGGAGCCTGTCGCGGATAGTGGCCGCGGGGTTTGATAAATACGGCGGAGAGGGATTGGAACCTTGGCGCCTGTCCAATCGGGTTGAAAAGACCCTTACTTCCATGGGGCTCGACGGCGCTCTTTTCTATGAAAACCTTTCGGCGGGGTTAAAGCGCAGGGCAATGCTTGCGCGGGCCCTGGTCAGCCAGCCCGATGTGCTGCTTCTCGATGAGCCCACAAACCATCTCGATATCGGCGCCATCGGCTGGATGGAAGACTTTTTGAATCGCTACGACGGTGCGCTTCTCTTTGTCACTCACGATAGGAGCTTTCTTAAAAAAGTGGCTACCCGAACGGTTGAACTCGATCGCGGGCGCCTTATTGACTGGTCGTGCGATTACGAAAGTTTCCAGGAGCGAAAACAGGCCGTCCTTTCGACCGAGGCCGCCCATCGAAAGCGCTTCGACGATAAGCTGGCCCGGGAGGAAATCTGGATTCGGCAGGGGATAAAGGCCAGAAGAACCCGCAACGAGGGGCGGGTTAGAGAGCTCGAAAAGATGCGCGCCCAGAGGCAGGAGCGCCGTGAACTCATCGGTTCGGTGCGGATGAAAACCCAGGATGCGATCAAATCGGGCAAGCTCGTTATCGAGGTCGAGGCGGTAAGCTATGGCTACGAGGGCAAAGGGCCGCTCATCGAGGATTTTTCCACGCTTGTGATGCGCGGCGACAAGATCGGCATCATAGGACCCAACGGTGCGGGCAAAACGACCTTGCTTCGGGTTCTTCTGGGGGAGCTTCAACCGGCCAAGGGTACGGTGCGCCAGGGCGTAAATCTTGAAATAGCCTACTTCGATCAACTTCGAGGCCAACTCGATGAAAATAAATCGGTAGCCGAAAACGTGGG
The DNA here is from genome assembly GCA_021780695.1 of Deltaproteobacteria bacterium. Taxonomy (GTDB): domain Bacteria; phylum Desulfobacterota; class Syntrophobacteria; order Syntrophobacterales; family Syntrophobacteraceae; genus SbD1. The sequence goes on along the minus strand of JAJXYD010000008.1, from coordinate 48,613 downwards.
CGGCGGAAATGATACTATCCTGTTTAACGGCAAACCCAGGCACATCATAGGCTATCTGGGGGATTTCCTGTTTTCCGCCGAGCGCGCCAGGGCTCCGGTTAGAACCCTTTCGGGAGGCGAGCGCAACCGGCTTTTGCTGGCGACTCTTTTTACCCGGCCCTCAAACCTTCTCGTACTCGATGAACCCACAAACGACCTCGATCTCGAGACCCTGGAACTTCTGGAAGATCTGCTCCTGGATTATCCCGGTACTCTGCTTCTGGTTAGCCACGACCGGACGTTTCTAAACAATGTGGCAACCAGTACCCTGGTGATGGAGGGCGAGGGAAGGGTAGGCGAGTACGTTGGAGGCTACGACGACTGGCTGCGCGTGCGGCAGGCCCAACCGGAGCCGCCCTGTGCGCCGGCGCCGGTAAAACAGCAAAATCAGCGGCCGAAAAGAGCGCTCAAACTCGGGCTAAGTTATAAGGAACAAAGGGAATTCGAAGCGATTCCGGAGGCTATCGAGCTTTTGGAAGCCCAAAAGGAGGAACTCTATCGCTCTATGTCCGATCCGGAATTTTACCGCAAAAACGCTGCCGATGCGCCGAGGGTGCTTGCCAGGCTAAAATCGGTCGAAGAGCAGTTGGAGCAATCCTATCTGCGCTGGGAGTTCCTGGATGCCAAGGCCTCGCAAGCGCCAACCGTCGGCTAGCGTGACGTTTCGTGCTATTTGGCCGGACAGCCTTGACCTGCCGGAAAAATAAAAAGTTCTATCGTTTTGTATCAGCCAGTTTAGGAGACCCGACACCAGGGGAAGTGGTAACGGTTGAACTCAGCCCATCCGCTTGGCTTTCCACCCGCGTCTGCCAAGTTCTTCGATAAGAAATTCCCGGTGGTCCCCCTGGATTTCGATCGTGGCCTCCTTTACCGCCCCCCCGGCCCCGCACTTGGCCTTGAGCTCTTTTGCCAGGGCCTTTAGCTGCGCCTCGCTTACCGGCAGGCCCGTAATGACCGTAACGCCTTTGCCCTTTCGCCCCTTTGTCTGCCGTCCAACCCGAACGATGCCCTCTCCGGCGGCCGGTGCCTGCTTTTTGCCGCAAAGGCAGGAAACCAGGCTCTTCCCGCACTCGGGACACATCCTGCCGTGCTCGGTCGAATAGACAATTGCGCCCGATTCATGCTTTTTCATATCGCCCCCTTTACCCCTGTCCGGGTTTTGACCTTCTCAGACAAATTGTCCCGCGGCATGCCCGGACGCCCACGCCCAATGCAAATTGTATCCGCCAAGGCGGCCCGTAACGTCTGTTACTTCCCCCACAAAATAGAGGCCGGGTACTTTCCTGGATTCCATCGTCTTCGAGGACAGATCGACCGTATCGACGCCCCCAAGGGTAACCTCGGCCTTGTTGAAACCCTCCGCCCCACCCGGGCGAAGCACCCAGTCGTGCAGGCCCCGGCAAATTGCGGCGATTTCCTGGGTGCTGTACCGGTTCATTGGCTTTGGGGCGCAGTGGAGATCGCACCAGAGTTTTACGAACCTTTTGGGCAGATACCGGTTGAGGAGAGTGGAAAGAAGGACCTTGGAACTTTTGTTGCCGGTAAGGGCCGAGTAAATGTCTACGCCTGGGAGCAGATCTATGCTCAGGCTGGATTTGCGGTCCCAGTAGGAGGAAATCTGAAGGACGGCTGGGCCGCTTATGCCTGTGTGGGTAAAGAGCAGATTGTCTGTAAAACTCGTAGCGCCCTGGCTTAGGGCGCAACGGATCGAAACGCCCGAAAGGGAGCTGAAAACGCGCGCGTCCTCGGGGGAAAACTTTATGGGGGTTAGCGCCGGGAGCAGCTTGGTGACCTTCATCGCGAACTGTTTTGCGGCCAGGTAGCCCAAACCTCCCGCCCCCAGTTGAGGATAGGACAAACCTCCCGTGGCTATGACCAGCGACTTCGATTTGAAAATCCCCTTATCCGTCTCTACCGTGAAGGAGTCGGACTTTTTAATTGCCGAAACCGCGCAGTTAAACTCGAAACCCGCTCCCGCCCGGTAACACTCGGAGAGGAGCATGTCTGCGACCCGGCTTGCGCTGTCGTTGCAAAACAGCCGCCCCTCTTCCCTCTCATGGTATTCGATCCCGTGCTCTTCGAGCATAAAGACAAAATCCGAGGGCGTAAAGCGTGAGAGAGCCGATGTTACAAAATCGCGATTTTGCGACAGGAAATGCTCCGGCCCCATAATCCTGTTTGAAAAATTGCACAGTCCGCCTCCGGAGACCAGTATCTTCCTTGCGGGTTTTCCACCCTGCTCCAGGACCAGGACCGATCGGCCTCTTTTTCCGGCCTCGATTGCGCACATCAGTCCCGATGCCCCGGCGCCTATGATGATTACATCTGTTTGCATACGGAAAAATCTCTTGATTATTGCCTGAAAGCGATTGCGCGTGAACGTTCCAAGCCGGTTAGGGTCCAACTCTGGTGATCTTTGAGCCCTGCAGGCCAATACCCCCCATGAGGCCCTTTTGGCTGAAAATAAAGGCGTATACGTCTTTTCCAAGAGTGGTCGTGGTAAGACTTTTTGCAACTCCCCGGTCAACCAGGACAAGGCTTGGCCCTGTTCCAACTTCGAAGCCTCCGCTCTTATCGAGATAGGCGAGGGCGTTGGGGCTCATGAAAAACATCGCGTATCCGAAGGCTTGCAACCCGGCCTGCAGGCCGTAGGAAGCAGCGGCTATATTGTAGTGGCCCACCACCCTGCCGCGTTTTATGAGAACGCCTTTACCCGTCTGCGCTCCCACAATGAAGCCCGCTTTTACAACCCTTGGGAAAACAAGAATCGCCACGGCTTGTTTGCGAAGTATCCTTGCCGCGGGCGTCGTACTGTAGAGATTGCGAAGAGCCGCAAAAGCGTTTCTATCCAGCCGGTTGTAACCGGCGGCCTTTACACTGTTTTGAAAGAGCAGCCCTGCTGCCAGAAGCGTAAAGAAAGCGAGTTGCCTGAAATGAAGTTTTCCGATCAATTGATTCCCTCCTTTCTATGGGATTGGGTTGGGAACTCGATTATAGCCGCATTTATACAGGAGCCGCCCTCAAAATACCCGTAGAATAAACGGGTGCTTCCGATTGTGTCTGGGTGGCGTGCTTTTAGTCTCTTTAGCCCTTTGCTTGTGCGGTGGCGGACCGGATGGGATCTGTGTTAACATCGGTGCCCTATGGCGGCCCTTAGGGGGAATTTCCCTCCGAAATGAACAAAGCCCAAATCGGCTCTACCGTATTGGCCTGAATTGGAGTGGCAAATGCTCTATACATCCGCAAGCGGTTATCTTTTGCAATTGGGACTGCTCGTCGTTATTGCAGGCCTGCTCGGGCTAAACATAGCGCTGATCTTTATCCTGCTTCGCAGAGGGGATAGAGTTCGGTCTCTAACCGACCGCCTCGAGTCCATGGACAAAAACGCGGAGAAAATCGAGCGGGGCCTGCGCGAGGAAATCTCAAGGAGCAGGCAGGAAGCTTCTCTTGCCGCGCGCCAGGGACGGGAGGAAACCTCAAATGCTCTGAGGGCTTTTGGAGATTCTCTTCAAACCAGCATGACCAATATCGCCCGTCTTCAAAAACAGCAGCTGGAAACTTTCGCCGACCTGCTTAGAAAACTTACCTCGTCCAATGAAAACCGCCTGGATGGGCTTCGAAATACGATAGAGACAAAGCTTGGCGAAATCCGGGTGGAAAACGGCCGCCAGCTCGAACAGATGAGAGCCACTGTGGATGAAAAGCTTCAGGGGACCCTTGAAAAACGGCTGGGCGAGTCCTTTAAACAGGTCAGCGAAAGGCTCGAGCAGGTCCACAAGGGACTGGGCGAGATGCAGACCCTGGCAACCGGAGTCGGAGACCTGAAACGGGTGCTGACAAATGTCAAAACCAGGGGCACATGGGGGGAAATCCAGCTCGGAGCCCTTCTCGAACAGCTCCTTGCCCCGGAGCAGTATGAGAGAAACGTTCGCACCAATCCCAATTCCCTTGAGGCCGTGGAGTTTGTCATCAAGCTGCCCGGAAGGGATGAGGAGGACGGGCGGGGGGCGGTCTTGCTCCCAATAGATGCGAAATTTCCGACAGCCGACTATCAAAGGCTTGTCGAGGCCCAGGAAAATTGCGATCGTGCGGCCGCCGAGCAGGCCGCGAGGCAGCTTTGCGATACGATAAAAAAGTGCGCCCGCACGATTAGCGAAAAATACCTTAACCCTCCGTTTACAACCGATTTCGGCATCATGTTTCTTCCAACCGAGGGCCTCTACGCCGAGGTGATAAGGATGAAAACGGCTACGGGCTGGCTGGTTGAAAGCCTGCAGCGCGAGTTGCGGGTAATGGTGGCCGGTCCGGCTACCCTGGCCGCCCTGTTAAACAGTCTCCAGCTCGGTTTTCGAACCCTTGCGGTACAGAAGGGCGCAAGGCGCATCGAAAGGCTTCTTGGAGCGGTCAAAAGCGAGTTTGGAAAATTTGGAACCGTTTTGGACGGGGTGAGAAAGAAGCTCGATCAGGCCGCAAACACGATGGATGAGGCGGCGAGAAGATCGCGGGTGATAGAGAAAAAACTGGGAAATGTCGCTGAAATTTCCCCGGTTGAGGCTCGGGAGTTGATTGGAGGCGATGAACTGAGCGAGGGAAGCTCAAACGATGACAGAGCCCCCGGGTAGCCTTGGACAATCGGGCGCAAGAAACCAAAGAAGCTCTTTAAAAGGCCCTCTGCCCCCGGTTTTGGCCAAAAGGACATAGCCCGAGGATATTTCTTGCGCAATTTATTGCGACCGTGCCGATTTGAGCGAACTAAAATATTGACATCAGGAGCAATTGGAGATATAGCCAGTCGGCTTGATGTGACGACACCTCTCATTGGGCCCCTATTAAAAATAGTTCACCTGTTGAGCGACATTATGCGACGGCTGGACCTCTAAAATCGACGGTTTTGCCCGATCGTGCGCCGCTGTAGCGGTTGGCGCCCCCTCTCCATTGCCCCCTGCGCGTTTAAAGCCGGGCAGGGGAAATCGCGGGGTTTTACGGTCGCTCGTTAAAAAGTTCACGTGATTGCTGTCGCGCCGCCGTGGCGCGGATTGCATCGGATGAAAATGCGCCCGAATGTGCGTGTAGGTTTATCTTTATATAATTCCAAAACCAGCTCAGGAGGATAAGCATGGTTGACGTAGAAACGCAGAGTATTCTGGTGGTCGGGGGCGGCATGACCGGGCTTACAGCCGCCATCGAAGCAGCAGAAGCGGGCCGTGAGGTCTACCTTGTGGAGAGAAATCCTTATCTGGGAGGCCGCGTAGCCCAGCTGCATCAGTATTTTCCCAAGCTGTGCCCCCCCTATTGCGGTCTCGAAATCAATTTCCGCAGAATTAAGGGCAACAGCAAACTTCACGTCCTGACGATGGCGCAGGTCGAATCGGTCTCGGGGCAGAAAGGCTCCTGGGATGCGCGCATAAAGATCGAGCCTCGCTATGTCAATGAGAAGTGCACGGCTTGCGGAAAATGTGCCGAGGCGTGCTCCATGGAGATCGACAACCCTTTTAACTACTCGATGAACAAGATGAAGGCCGCCTATCTTCCTCATGATATGGCCTTTCCTTTCCGCTATGTGCTCGACCCGGCGCTTGCCAAAAGCTCGGAAGGCCAGGCGGTAAAGGATGCCTGCCCCTACGGCGCAATCGAGCTCGACATGCAGGCAAAGACCCTGGATATCAAAGTGGGAGCGGTTGTCTGGGCTACGGGCTGGACCCCCTACGATCCCAAAAGACTTGATACCCTTGGCTACGGCGCCTATCCAAACGTCATTACAAACGTCATGATGGAGCGCCTTGCCGCTGGAAACGGCCCGACGAACGGGAAAATCCTGCGTCCCTCCGACGCCCAGGCTCCCAAGACCGTGGCTTTCATCCAGTGCGCAGGTTCCCGCGATGAAAATCACCTGCCTTTTTGCTCCTCGGTTTGCTGCATGGCTTCCATGAAGCAGGCCGCCTACGTGCGCGCGCAGTACCCCGAGGCCAAGGTCTACATCTTCTTTATCGACATCCGGGCCATGGACAGGCTGGAGACTTTCTACGCCGATCTGAAAAAGGATGAAAACGTGATTTTCTTCAAAGGTAAAGTCGCCAAGATCGAGCAGGATGGCGTGACCAAAAATCTGGTCCTCAGGGTCGAGGATACCGCCGCGGCCAGCCTCAATAGGATCAACGTCGATATGGCCGTGCTTGCCACCGGTATGCAGCCCAACCCTTCGATTTACCATCAGCCTGCCTTCGCCCAGAGAGACGACTACGGCTTTATCGCCGCTCAGGAAGTGACTCCCGGGTTCTTTTCCGCGGGCTGTTCGAGGAGTCCGCTCAATGTTTCCGAATCAGTTCAGGACGGCACGGCTGCAGCCCTTAAAGCCATCCAATCCGTTGTCAGGAGGTAGAGTCGATGGACAAGAAGATCGGTGTATATATCTGTACGGGCTGCGGTATCGGGGAGGCCCTCGACGTAGACCAGCTAAGCACGGTGGCCACCTCCGAGTGCAATGCCGCCCTGTGTAAAAACCACTCCAGCCTCTGTTCCCCCGAAGGCGTAAAGCTCATAAAGGACGATATCGCCGGCGAGGGCGTAAACACCCTTATCATCGCCGCTTGTTCCCAGCGCGTGATGTACGATGTGTTTGACTTCGAAGGGACCATCCTTGACCGGGTCAACTTTCGCGAGCAGATCGTGTGGACCCATCCGCCCAAGGACGAAGACACCCAGATGATGGCCGAGGATTATCTGCGGATGAGCGGGGCCAGAATGAAAGCCACGGAGCCCCCGGAGCCCTTTAAGCCCGAACAGGAAATGGCCCGGGACATCCTCGTTGTGGGCGGCGGTGTAACCGGTATGACTGCGGCACTGGAGGCCGCCAAAGCCGGCTATAACGCCGTTTTGGTCGAACAGGCCCAAGAGCTTGGCGGTTTTCAAAAAAACGTTTCCCAAAACGTCGTTTTCCCCTTTAAGGATGTTCAGGATAACGAAATCGAAAAGCTTGCGGCCGCGGTCACAAACAACGATAAGATAAAGGTCTTTACCGGCTCCAAGATCGAAAAACTCTCCGGTGGTCCCTGCCTTTTCAATGCTACGATCAAGCAGAACGGTTCGACCAGCGATCACAGGATCGGCGCTGTGGTTTTGGCCGCAGGCTGGAAGCCCTACGACCCGGAAAAACTCGATAAGAGCCTGGGCTATGGCGTTTCTCCCAATGTCGTTACAAACGTTCAGTTCGAGGAACGCGCCAAGGCGGGCAAAATTTCCAGGCCCTCCGATGATCGGGCACTCAAGACAGTGGCTTTCATTCAGTGCGCCGGCCAGCGCGACCCCAACCATCTTGCCTACTGTTCTTCGATCTGCTGCTTTACCGCCCTTAAGCAGGCCATTCAGGTCAAGCGCCAGGACCCCGATACCAACGTGTTCGTCTTCTACCAGGAGATGAGAACCCCGGGGCAGGGCGAGGACTTTTTCAGAAAGGCTCAAAGCGAGGGCGTCATTTTTGTCAGAACCCAGGCCCCCGAAGTGCTGGCAACCGAAAGCAAGGTTGCCGTCGAAGCCTTCGACGAGCTTTTGGGCGAAAAGATTTTGCTCGATGACGTCGATCTGGTCGTTCTTGCTACCGGTATGGTGCCCGCCACCTCTTTTGGCGAGGACTACAAGGCCAAGAAGGCCACCGAGGAGCCCCCGAAAAAAGAGGAAATGGTCGCCTCTGTCGATTCCATCTTCGTCTCCGATATCCTTAATCTCGAATATCGCCAGGGTCCCGAGCTTCCCGAGTTAAAATACGGATTCCCCGATTCGCATTTCATCTGCTTTCCCTATGAAAGCCGCAGAACCGGTATTTATCCCGCCGGTCCGGTTCGCCGTCCCATGGGCGTTTCAAGCGCCATCGAAGATGGCACGGGCGCTGCGATGAAGGCTATTCAGTGCGTCGAGCTTACCTCCCAGGGCATGGCCGTTCACCCCAGGGCAGGCGACATGAGCTATCCGGAGTTTTTCCTGCAACGCTGCACGCAGTGCAAACGGTGTACGGAAGAATGTCCCTTCGGCGCCATTAACGAGGACGAAAAGGGAAATCCCCTTCCTCAGCCTACACGCTGCCGCAGGTGCGGCGTCTGTATGGGCGCCTGTCCCGAGCGCATCATCTCCTTTAAGAACTATTCGGTTGCAATGATCGGCGATATGGTCAAAGCCATCAATGTTCCCGAGGAATATGATGAAAAACCGCGTATCCTCGTTTTCTGCTGCGAAAACGATGCCTATCCGACCATCGATATGGCTGGTCTTAGAAAGATGAACTACAATGCGTGGGTTCGCATAATCCCGCTTCGCTGCCTGGGGTCGCTAAACCTTGTGTGGATTGCCGATTCTCTTTCCAAGGGCATCGACGGCATTATGCTCTTTGGCTGCCGTCACGGGGACAATTATCAGTGCCACTTCGTCAAGGGCAGTGAACTGGCAAATATTCGGTTGAGCAAAGTTAAGGAGACCCTTGACAGGCTTGCCCTGGAATCCGACCGTGTCCGGTTTGAGGAGATCTCCATTACCGACTACGAAAAGGTCCCGGGGATACTCGACGAATTTGCCGAAAAACTCGTTGAAATCGGCGCCAACCCCTACAAGGGATTCTAATGCACCTTCATTGCACTGATTACTAGTTCGGGAGGTTAATGGATGAGCAACAGAGTTGATCCTAATCTGATAAAAGAGTTGAGGGAATACGGCCTGAAGGACGCCGGTAAGTGCTATAATTGCGGTAACTGCACTGCGATCTGCGATCTGTCGACCCCGGAGAATCCCTTTCCACGGAAAATGGTGCGCTACGTTCAGCTTGGGCAAAAGGAAAAGATCTTAAAATCCCCCGAGCCCTGGCTGTGCTATTACTGCGGCGACTGCTCGATAAGGTGTCCTCGCGAAGCCGATCCCGGCGAAACCATGATGGTTTTGCGCAGATATCTTACCTCGCTGTATGACTGGACCGGTTTTTCCAAAAAGTTCTATACCTCGGAAAAGTTCGAAACGACGGCCGTGGCTGCGATCGGCATCCTGGTGGGTCTTGGAATGATCTTCTGGGGCATAGCCAACCACGCGATGATCGACTGGAAACACGCCGATGTCAGTTCTGTGTGGTCGACGGCGGGAATGGAAATCGCCGACCTCGTAATGGCGTCCATACTTTCGTTTTTTCTTCTCACAAACCTGTTTCGATGTGTAAAGCTGGTTATGGGCGACTACTTTAAAAAAGTGCCGCTCAAGATGTATTATGAAGAGTTTAAGTACCTGCTCGTACAGTTTGCTACGCAAAAACAGTTCGACGGTTGCAAGACCAAGGGCAATAGGGCAAGGTGGATCGCCCACCTCGCGATTATGACCGGGTACGCCACGATCTTCTTGCTGGTCGTTGTTTTTCTAAACGGCCTGCCCTTCATGGGGATCAATTTCCTCAAGTTCCAGCGCGGCTGGGCCTCCATGGGGCATGTAAACGAGATCTCGATCTTTAACCCCCTGAGGCTTCTTGGCTATTATTCCTTCTTTGCCCTGATGTATGGAACCAGCTACGTCATATACTCCAGGCTTAAGAAGACCGCCCCTCAGTTCAAAAACACTCACAGCACCGACTGGATGTTTTTGATCCTTTTGCAGGCAACCGCTATAACGGGCATTCTGATCAACCTCGGCCATATCTTCAACTGGGTTTTCTTTAGCTATGCCATCTATGTCATTCATATGATGGTGGCTATCCCCATGCTGGTCCTGGAGGTTCCTTTCGCCAAGTGGGCCCATCTCGCCTACAGGCCCGTTGTCCTGATGCTGATGAAGGTAAAGGGCAGATACATCTCGGAATACGAAGAGATAAAAGGCGCTGTTCTGGAGCCCGAGGTTGCTCTTTGACCATGACCTGCCTATATTGAAAATCAAAAAGCCCATCTTCGGATGGGCTTTTTGATCCCATGCTACTTTTCACCTCAGCCAAGGATTGCGAAATGGCAAAAGAACCTAAAACCGTGCATTCTTTTCCCAAAAATCCCCTGGAGGAAGTCAGATCCTCTATAACGGTTTTCAAGGGCAAGGAGTATGTGGACCTTCGAATATACTACAAGGGCGATGACGGCGAATTCCACCCCTCCAAAAAGGGCCTTACGGTTTCTGTGGAACTGTTCCCCGAGCTTGAGACAGGGGTTCACAAGCTAAAAGAGGCCCTTGAGGAGCAATGATTGCTTTGCTCGCCTGTCCTCTCGTAAGATCCATGAATTTATCCATTAAATCGGCGGGTACAAAATGTCGTGCCCGCCTCCCCATTTTCGCCCCCTTCCAAATCAAAAGGGGCGATGCTGCCGAAAGGTTAACCGGTAAAATACCCGAATGCGATGCGGCTCCTTATTAGAGCGGCTCTAAACTACAGGAAACGATTGTCCGACTTCCTATGGCCGGCGCCCTGCGCCTTGCCCGAAAGCCAGCCGATTTTCCCGGTCGCAACAGAATCAAATTCCGGTACATAGGGCTTTATGTCCAGCAGCGGGGTTCCATCGACTACATCGATATCCTTTATAAAAAGCGTGCCCTGTTCCATTCCGGTAAGCCTTACCGCGGAGATGCCGATCGGATTGGGCCGCTTGGGAGCCCGGGCGGCAAAAATCCCATGGGGCTCGCTATCAAGGCACGGCGTCACTTCCAGGCAATATCCCCTGCTCAAATGAAAATGGTAAATCAAAATAATGTGGGAGAACCCTTCCAGGTCCTTTAGTCCTCCCACAAATTCGGAGGCTATTTCCACCCTGCCCTCGACACCCCTTGCGCCTGAAGGCTGCAACGGCATGTCCGTAACCTCTCCAAAGGGAGAGTGTATGACTCCTATCGGGGAAAAAATATCCGGGCCATTTCTATTCCTCCTGATGCTGTAAGTATGTTTCCTTGGCCTTTTACAGTGCAAACGACCGGCTAGAATACCCACTTCCATCCGGCAAGCACAACGAAGGATATGTCGCCTTGGGGGCCGTTAGTGTACTGGTAGACTGGAACGCCGCCTTCCATTAAGAATTTGTTTCCCTTGAGCGGGCCCTGATTGATATTCCAAGTCAAACCCGGAAAGATAAACAACCGGTTTCCTCCAAAGGTGGCGGGATTGGTTCCGGGGGCCATCATAGGGTTCATCGCGGGATCTGCTCCGTTAATTCCGCTGCAGTCCTGCCAGTCCAGACGCAAAGACAATAGAACGCCGTCGAAGAGTTGGTAGCCGCCCCAGCCGTTCAGTTCATAGGCGTTACTATAACGATAGTCGTCCCAATTATACCCGATACGCACGATCCCCATCGCCTGCCCTCCCCAACGAACTTTTTCCCACTTACCCATGTAGGTAAGCTCCGGATAGAGGTCCGGCGTGCCCGAACCTAACTGCAATACATAAGGAAGCTTTGCATTGGCCTTGAGCGGCGTATCGCCCCTCTCATCTATTGATCCGGTAGGAGCGCTGAATCCCCCGTAAAACACCACCTTATTTACCTCGGACTCATACAGGGTGTACAACCCCGCCACTTGCACGTCCCCCAATCCGTTGGTATCCCCCGCGAATACCTTGCCCTTGGCCGACAACATCACCATGTCTTTAAAATAGTAGGGAATCATGGCCATGACGGAAAAATTTTCCGTCAGCCCACGCATGATGCAGAGCGTATAAGAGTCGACATCCATGGTTTCGGGCGCCATCATATATTTTTTCCAGACTTGTTCCATACTCTCCGAACCGCTCCCGTCAAGGATCCCGTCTGCCGACAGATGGCCGTAGGTAAAGCTGGTCAGCCACTGCCCCGGGTTTATCGATTGAGCTCCGCGTACCCCCACGGGGGCGAAAAACTGCGAACTCTGCCCCCCGGATTGGGACCCGCCAACCGATGTGACCTCCCTATCCTGCAGTGTATCCAGGGGCTCGCCGCTATTTTCCGTTGCCGCGAGCTGACCCGATAGATCATTGGTGTACTGAGCGGGATTTTGACCGCAAGCATAGGGTAAACCGGTCGAGAAAATGACGATGGAAAATGTGAAAAAAATCCAAAATCGCATTGCTAATCTTCTCTCATCTCCCCTTTTCCCCCCTCCCTGGTCCGGAAGGCGTACTATCCCTGTCCGGTTAACGAGGTCATACCAATCGTTTGCCTGCCCCCAACCTCCCGGCGATGCCCCAAGCCCAATACTGTTTGTCTTAAGCTCCGTTTGTCGCGCGCGAAGCCGCGAAAATGGAACCCGCAAAAAGCGCGATTTCGGACCGGTATTGGGTGGCTAATTTAAGCCTGGAGCGCTCAGGTGAATCCGGACACGTTTCCTGTTGTGTTTCTTTGACCTCTTTTTTCGCGTCTTCGCGTGGGCCTAAATCAACAACATTGCCCCCCGCATTGCGCCCTTTGCCGTGCACTCCCACTCCTCAGGCCTCCATGCCCGCCACTGGCCTGTTTGGAGCTTGTGGCTTTGCGCAAAAATCATTATTTCCCGATAGATAAAGTCCCTTATGCCAAGACGGGAAAGATGATTTGTAAAAGACAATAGCAATAATATGCTATTTTATAGATGTCATTATGTAAAGTTAAAATGATTTAAATAGCGTTTTAAAATATATTTTAATTTTTAAAATGACTATTCCTTTGCAAACTCGAAGAAAAAACAGCCGGCGTAAAAGGAACGAAATTGCGCGGGCGAAATTATTCAAGTTGATTATTTGGCAAAAATTCATGGACCCCGACTATTTTTTGCCCTACCCCCAAGTTGTTAAAGATTTTGGATGGCAGAGGCTTTAGTAAAGGGGAAAAATTGGAGCGAAAGCCGACGGGAAAGCCGCAGGTCGCGACAGCGAAAATCTTGCGCATCTCCCCAATCTCATTTGGAATCTCATGCGATTGCCCCGGGGAAAGTGATTGCGTGGGGGACAGTGGTCGGCTATAATCTCTTAGAGTTAAAAAATCAGGTAAAAGCCTGGGGCCGGTGTGCGTTGTCAAACGAGTTGCGGTTTTAAGGGCGCTCAAAGGCGAGAATGCCTTCTTAGGGTATATGGTGCGCGGTTCGAATGCAGGGAACCGTCTGGGCTTGCGCAATGGTGCGTTGGCAGGACCCGCAGACCATCTATACGGTGACATCCTTCTTGGAAAAATCAAAACATCCAAAGAGTCGACAACCTTTACGATAGGGGAGGAATTCCGAATTGTCTGCCGCCATCCCGCGAGTTTGCGTGATTACGCGCACAAAAGATCGCCCTCTGATGCTCAAGCGAGCCCTTGAGTCCGTACTCAAACAGTCCTTCGAAAACTGGTTGCATGTCATTGTAAATGACGGTGGAGACGCCTTAACCCTGGAATCCGTGGTGGCCCCCTATCTTAACCGCTACAGAGACCGGATCAGGCTTATCCATAACCAAACCTCTTTGGGTATGCAAAATGCCTCCAACTGCGCCATTACAACTACGGATAGCGAATATGTCGTAATCCATGACGATGACGACAGCTGGGGTCCAACGTTCCTTTCCGAATGTGTCCGATACCTCGATTCGATCGGTCCTGATGATTCTACTCAAGGAGTTGCGACTCAATCGGTGTGGATTTTCGAAGAGATCGATAAATACGGTAATATTGTGGAACTTGGCCGACAGGACTATTTCCCGTTTAAGCAAATAAGCCTCTTTGATCTTGCCGGCAAGAATCTCTATCCCCCCATTGCCTTTCTCTACAGAAGAAAAGTTCACGATCATGTGGGTCTATTCGACCAGAGGTTTAACTATCTGGGAGACTGGGACTTTAATATCAGGTTTTTAAGCAAATTCGACATTGGCGTTATCGACAGGCAACTGGCTTTTTATCACTGGCGTCACAAGGGAACAGGATCGAGTTACGGAAACACTGTTACCGATGGATTTGAGGAGCATCAAAATCTGGCCAACAAGCTGCGCAATCACTATCTGCGGCTGGATTTGGATAAAGGCCGGGTTGGCTTGGGTTTTGTAATGAATCTGTCCGAAAAGTCCTGGGGGCAGCAGTCCATGCTCTGGGATTTGTGTCAGCGCTCGGATAATTCCCTGGGTAAACTTAACCATCTCGAGTCCATGGCCAACCACTTCGACAGGATAACCCGCGATCTCAAAAGGTTCTACTCCCTCAAGGTTTCTTTCTACCAGGCCAGAAGAAGAGCAAAGGAGTTCGTAAAAGGCGCGCTTTCTCGTCTTTTGCGCCTAACGGCAAAGACCGGCAGCGGGCGTGCCGATTCGGCCAAGAAGGACTTGAACGCTCTTCTTGCATCGGCTCGCATCGTATCCTTCGATGTGTTTGACACCGTGCTTTTACGAAAAACCAAATGCCCTACCGATGTTTTTTTGTTCATGCAAGGCGAGGCAGGCAAGCTCCTTGGCAACCCCAGGGCGCAGTTTTGCGAGCTTCGCGTCAATGCGGAAAGAATTGCCCGCCAGAGAGCTTTACAGGAACACGGCCACGGCGAGACCACCTTTGATGAGATCTATTCGGTCTTTCAGGAGCTGACGCAAATCGACGACACCGCCTTGAAGGCTCTTAAAGCCCTCGAAATCGCCTCGGAAAAAAGATTTATCTACCCGCACCCCGAGGCCCTGAAAGTTTATGAGACGGCCCTTTCCCAGGGCAAAACGGTAACCTTTACCTCGGATATGTATCTGCCCGGGTCCATTGTAGCCGATTTACTGGAAACAAACGGGTTTTCTGCCCAAAACCTGCTGCTTTCCTCCGAGACCCGGGTGACAAAGCATAGCGGTGAGCTTTTCGACCTGGTCGTTGACAAATTCGGGGGAGAACCGGATAAAATCCTGCATATTGGCGACAATGAAGCCTCTGATGTCGATCGAGCCGGCATGAAGGGACTTCACTCTTTTCATTGGAAGCCCAAAGGCGAACAAATCCCTTTTGTCGACCAAATCGCCTCCTATGCGGGCAACTGGGTCTCGGATCTCTCCTCCTCCCTCTACACCGGTTTGGCTCGAAAGCACAGGCTCACCCATCCGGTTGACCCCGGGGAAATTTCCCACTTCTGGAAGGCGATCGGATATGAGGTGGTTGGACCGCTTTATATGTCCTTTGTCTGTTGGGTTGTCCGTGAAGCAAAAAGGCTCGAGCTTGAAAAGCTCTTTTTCCTGGCAAGAGACGGATACTATTTGGTTAAAGTATTCGAAATCCTGAAAGAGCACTTCGATCTGCCTATGGATGCCCGCTACACCTATGCTTCTCGTCGTCTGCTGAATGTGCCCCGAATACAATCGATCAATGCGGATGCGCTGGCCTTTCTAACCGAAGCCAACCCCTGCATGGCGCTTAAGGATTTTTTCCAAAGGGTCGGGCTCGACCCGGCCGCCTATTCAGACCGAATCTCCCAATTCGGCTTCACTTCCCTGGACCAGGTGCTAACCACTCCAAACGGAGTCTTCGTATCCCCTGAAGTTCACGGTAACATGCGCAATTTGACAAAGTCCATTGGCGCAGATATTCTGGCCGTCGCGGCCGGTGAAAGAGAAAGGCTGCTCTCCTATTTGTCCGATACCGGAATGCCGTCGACCAGATCGGCCATAGTGGATATCGGCTGGCAAGCTTCCTCGATAAAGTCGTTTCGCGATCTTTTAAATCTAAACGGGGGACCGCCAAGCTTGCACGGGCTCTATTTTTCGACATGGCGATTCGCCGATAGCGCTTTGAACTCAGGCTGCTCCGTGCAATCTTTTTACGTCCACCTCGACAAACCCGGGCAGCGTGCCGATCTGATCCGGGAAGGCGTCGAAATTTTGGAGGCTTTTTTCGGAGCTCCACACCCAACGATTGTCGGCCTTGAGAAAAATAACGGCGGCTGGCGCCCGCTCTACGGCGAAAAGGAACTTGACGATGCCCGGCAGCAATGCTTGGAGCTGGCTAGAGAAACGGCTCTCGAATTCGTTAGGGATGCCTCGGCTCTGGTGGCTGATCTTGAAATGAGTACCCCCGCCTATGCCTATCTCGATACGGTGCTTGAAAGAATACTGGTGTATCCACGCCCGCCGGAGGCGGAAGCTCTGGGGCGGATTTCGCACCGCAACACTTTCGGAGGAAAGGGTCCGCTGCGATATGTAGCTAAAGTTCCTTCGGGCAAGGCTCGAAGGAAAACGCGAAAATTGCGCCAGGCCTATGATTGCTGCTATTGGAAAAAAGGCTTTCTGGCCCAGCTCACTGAAAAGGAAAAAGCACTCCTCGAACCTTGAGCCCCTGCACCGGTCAAAACGGCCTGATTATACCGGTTTAGCAACGTGTTCCGCTGCCTTGCTTCTCCGTCTCCTTGCCCGATCAATCCTGATGCTCATCTTTGGGCGTAAAGTCATGCATTGCTAAAATCCTGCGTAGAGACTGGGAGCGGCTTTTTTGCCTTTGGGATGGCAACGGGGGAGTCGGCCTGCGATGCGCACCGGAGCCGTTCCAGAAAAGCCCGGATAATTCTGCGATGCGCGGAAGGAAAGGCCGGTTTTTCCAGCTCGGCGATTGCGACCCACTGGAGCTGCTGAGCGTTTTTGACTGCCCTAGGCAAGGGATTGGGATCGTTGCACAAAAACGCATGAAGTTCCACGCGAAACGCCGTGTGGGAGTGCTTTATTACCCCCAGGCTCTCCAGGGGGCCTAACCGGATGCCAAGCTCATCTTCCCATAGCCGTCCAACCCCCTTTTGCGGCGACATGCCCGAGGGAACGTCCCCGCCCGGCAGTTCCCACAGATGTGCCATAAGACCGGTTCCCGGCCTCCTTCGAATAAGGACCTTGCCCTTTCGGACCATAACCACGGCCGCCCTGGCGATCTGTATGACCGCTTTCTTGCCCGCCTTTACGGGCCGCAAACCGGTGAACCCTTTGTAAAGGGCCTCGCAACGGCCCGATATCGGGCACTGGACGCACAGGGGCTCTTTGGCAAGGCAAACAAGCGACCCGAGATCCATTAGCGCCTGGTTAAAGTCCCGCGACCTCCCGCGCGGCAAAAGCTGCCAGGCCATGCGATCGACACTGTCGCAAAATTCTTTGGACCCCGACGGGTGTGCGATATCCCCAAGGCGTGCGAAAATCCGCCCCGCATTCGCGTCAGCGGCCGGATAATCGGCATTGAAGGCAATACTCATGATCGCCCCCGCAGTGTAGCGGCCGATTCCGGGCAGACTTCGCAGTACATCGAAATCGCGCGGAACCTTACCCCCGAGGTCGCTCACCATGATCCGCGCCGCTTTTTGGATGTTTCTTGCCCGGGCATAGTAGCCAAGACCTTCCCAAAGGCGCAGCACATCGTCTTCGGGGGCTTGCGCTATGGAGGCAATATCGGGAAAACGGACCATCCAGCGATCATAATAGGCCAGCATGGTCTTTACCTGGGTCTGCTGGAGCATGATCTCCGAGATCCAGACCTGGTAGGGGATATAACCAATACGCCAGGGCAGCTTGCGGCTATTGGCGGCAAACCACGCGAGAAGCTCCTCGCTCAGCGTATCGGGTTCTTTTTCCCGGTTGGGCAGTATATCTTTAGACACCATCTGTCTGTTCCGCAAAACGCCAACACCCCTTGCCCGGAGCATATCCCCCGTTTGGAAATTTTCCCCCTTATACCACGCCGGTGAGCGGACTTAAAGCGCCCTACCCGAGGTGTTGCCGACATCGTCTTATCCCATGGCCGCTTTGTCCCCAGTAAACGACTCCGCGTGTTTTAACCCCGTTTATGCCCGGCCCCCGATAGCCAAAGCGAGGACCGGGGGCACACAAAAAACAGGGCTGGCTGGAACGGGAAAAACGCACACCTCCTCCAGCAACGGAAATGCAGTGATATAATACTCTGCGGTGCCGTGGCTCTGACACAATTGTCTCGCGGAATCGCCAACGCGCGCTCGGGTCACGACCCCCCGCTGCGAATTGGAAAGACAAGAGCCTTGGTTTTAATTTGACATATCACATACTATGTAGTACGTGATTGCCCCAAATGCTGAAATAACTGTCCTTGGCTTAACCCCGCCCCGGTTTTGTTCGGCCAAAAAAGGGGCCCCCAGTCCACACATACGGGATTTTTACCGGCAGTCCGGGAAAAGCCTCCAGTTACTTTTTTTTAAAAAAATAGTACATAGCACATAGTATGTATTATGTTTTTTGTCCCCAAAACAGCACCCTAAAACGATTGGAGAAAAAATGGCGCCTGTAAGTCTTATCGACCAAACACCTTCCGCCTACGGATACCCCCTTCTTATAAAACATCTGCTCCACACTCCCGTGGTAAACACCCCCAAACAGGAGATCGTCTACCGCGAGTTGAAAAGATACGATTACGAAACCTTTGGAAAACGTGTCGCAAGCCTCGCAAACCTTTTGGCCGACCTGGGAGTCGGCCCCGGAAACACCGTGGGCGTCATGGATTGGGACAGCCACAGGTATCTTGAGTGCTATTTCGCTGTCCCCATGATGGGCGCTATTCTGCACACCGTCAATGTGCGGTTGTCCCCCGAGCAGATCCTCTTCACCCTAAATCATGCCGAAGACGATGTGCTTCTTGTAAATATCGAATTTCTCCCGATTGTGGAAGAAATCGCAAAAGACATCAAAACGGTTAAAAAAATAGTCTTCATCTCGGATACCGGCTCCGTGCCGGAAACCAAACTCGAAATCGCCGGCGAATATGAACAGCTCCTTGAAAAATGTCCCTCCGACTACGATTTCCCCGATTTCGACGAAAACGCCAAAGCCACTACCTTCTACACTACCGGAACAACCGGTTCGCCCAAGGGCGTATTTTTCAGCCACCGTCAGCTGGTTCTCCACACCCTTTGCACCCTGGGAACCGTGGGAAGTTTTCCAAAGGGCGCGGGGTTTAATTCCGGCGATGTTTATATGCCCATCACCCCCATGTTTCACGTTCATGCCTGGGGCCTTCCTTATGTCTCCACCCTCCTTGGGGTAAAGCAGGTCTATCCGGGCCGCTATTCTCCGGACGGTCTTCTTGGTCTTATAAAAAAGGAAAAAGTCACTCTTTCGCATTGCGTGCCCACTATCTTGCACATGCTTTTAACTTCCCCCGCGGCCTCCCAGGTCGATCTTTCCAACTGGAAGGTCGTTATAGGCGGTTCTTCTCTTCCCAAAGGTCTTTGCAAGGCGGCCTTGGAGAAAGGAATAAACGTTTTTACCGGTTATGGCATGTCGGAGACCTGCCCGATTCTCAGCCTTGCCACTTTTAAGGCGGATATGACCGATTTGAGCCCCGAAAGGGAAATCGAGATCCGGTGTCGCGCCGGAATGCCGGTGCCCCTTGTGGACTTAAAAGTGATAGATCCCGATGGCAAGGCGCAGCCCCACGACGGCGCAAGTGTTGGGGAAGTCGTTGTCAGATCCCCCTGGCTTACCCAGGGCTATTTTAAGGAGCCGGAAAAATCCGAAGAGCTTTGGCAGGGCGGCTACCTCCACACTCAAGATATCGGTTTCATAGACCAGGAGGGATATCTGCAGATTACCGACCGGATAAAGGATGTCATTAAGACCGGCGGCGAATGGATATCCTCGCTTCAAATCGAGGATATTCTCACCCAGCATGAGGCCGTCTCGGAAGCTGCCGCATTCGGAACGCCCGATGAAAAATGGGGCGAGAGGCCGATCGCCTTTGTCACGCTCAAGGAAAATTACAAGGGACAATGCTCGGAAGAGGACCTTAAAAACTTCTTTAAGCAAGCCGTGGCAACCGGTGTCGTCTCCAAGTGGGCAATGCCCGATAGAATTATCATCTCCGAGCAGCTTCCAAAGACCAGTGTGGGAAAGATGGACAAGAAAAACCTTAGAAAGGCCTACAAACCCTGAGCAGGGAAGGTCCGGGCGCTGGAGCGGTGTGAAAACGATACTTCCCCCGGACCTGTCCCTAAAAACTCTATCCCGCGCAGCCGGAGCTTAAGGCCTGCGGCTGCGCGGGATAACTGCGCCAAAGTAAGATCCAAACTCCAAATTATCCCCAAAGGCTCTGGGTCAGGAGTGCTATTCTGTCTTCGGGCTAATGCCCTGCCGCCACGCGAGCCCACAAACGACCGTTTTCTCCGCCCGCTTCTACCGGGATGCCGAAAAGATCCGTTAAAAGATCTGTTCTGAGGATGGCCTCCTTTTCGCCCTGGGCCGCGCAGCGGCCCGATTTAAGCAAAAAAACATGGCCAAAGACCGGCATGATCTCTTCGAGATAGTGGGTGACCAGAATCATCGAGGGGCCGTCGGGCTCCCGTCCCAGACGTTCCAGGGTTGACAGCAACTGCTCGCGGGATACGAGATCGAGCCCCCCGCAGGGTTCGTCGAGAATAAGCAGCCCCGGCTTGTGGATGAGCGCCCTTGCGATAAGGAGCCGCTGCTTTTCCCCCTGGGAGAGTACGCTGTAGGGTGAGTCTAGAATCTTCTCGCAATTTAGCCTGGCCGCAAGCTCCGCGGCCTCTTCGAAATCCGAGGGCTCGGGTTTTTCAAATATGCCCAGGGAAGCATATTTGCCGCTTACGATGAATTCCAGAGGCTTCTGCGAAGGCGGGACCTGTGCTTGCAAAAAAGAGCCCACCCACCCGATTTTTCTTCGCAAGGCCCGGAGATCGACCTGGCCGAAGCGCTCCCCCAATACGGTCACCTCTCCCGAGGTCGGCCAGAGATAGCCGGCAAGAATCTGCAGCAGGGTGGTCTTTCCCGAGCCGTTTGCGCCCAGCACCACCCAGTTCTCACCCGGCCTTATCTCCCACGAAATGTCATCGAGTATTAGTCTTCGGCTTCTTACAAACCTTACGTTTTTAATGCTGATCCAGGGATTTTCCATTTTCTAAAAAGATTTCCATGTGAGCACGATTTTTCCAAAATGCTCTCCGGAGGCAAGATACCGGTGAGCCTCATCTACTTCCGATATGGAAAATATACGGTCGACTACGGGTTTTACCCGTCCCGACTCGAGCAGCGGCACCACGGTCCGGGTGAACCCGCGCGTGATTTCCGCCTTTTCCTCTCTGGACTGGCTGCGTAAAACCGAACCGATGATTTTTAGCCTTTTGACAAGGATCGGCGCAAGGCCGATTTCTGCCGAGCTGCCTCCCATGAGTCCGATTAAAACCAGCCTTCCCCGGGGTCTGAGCGCTTCAAGATGTCCTGCGAGGTAGGGCGCCCCGATGCAGTCCAAAACTATGTCTACGCCCTGGCCCTCCGTAATTTCCATCGCTCGCTTCGAAAAATCTTCGCTACGGTAATTTATCCCGGCGAAGGCCCCAAGATCGATTGCCCGTTTGATCTTTTCATCACTGCCCGCCGTGATCAAAACCCTGGCCCCGATAGCGGAGCAAAGCTGTATCGCGGCCGTACCCACCCCGCTGCCTCCGCCGTGCAAAAGAACGGTGTCTGCGGCTTTCATCTCGGCCAGAACCAGCAGGTTGTAATAGGCGGTGAAGAAAACCTCGGCGGCCGCGGCCGCTTCGATAAAACTGAGGTTTTCGGGTATCCTTACCAGATGCTCGACCGGGACCGCCGCGTATCTTCCGTAGCCCCCGCCTGCGACTATCCCGAAAACCCTTTCGCTGCCTTTGACAACCGCTCCGCCTGCCGGATCCTCGACGACAAACCCGGCAAAGTCCAGCCCTAAAAGAGGGCTTGCGCCGGGTGGAGGCGGATAAAGGCCGCGCCGTTGGAGCAGATCGGCGCGGTTTACCGAACAGGCTTCCACCTGAACGAGGGCTTCGCCTTCCTTGGGAGAAGGAATTGCAACGCTCTCAATTCCCACGTCCTTCCAATCGCCCTTTTGCGCCTCGCCCCCTGTCACTACGGCGGGCATGGTTCGCGCCTTCATTCCAGGCCTCCGTTTTCGGCAAAGGAGTAATATTGGTCCTGGCCCGCTACGATTATATGATCGTGGACCACGATGTCGAGGTCTGTCAGCATGATTTTGAGCTTCTTCGTAAGCTGCCTGTCGGCTCCCGATGGGGTAGGGCTTCCGCCCGGATGGTTATGGGCAAGGATCACGGCCGTTGCGCGATGTTTTAAGCTTACCTCCGCTACCAGGCGTGGAAAGACCGCCGTGCGGTTTACGCTTCCCTGCTGGACCTGCTCGATGGCGATAAGCCGGTTTTGACTGTCTAGGGCCAAAACGCAGAAGACCTCGTTTCTCTGGGTTCCGAGATGGGCGCGCAGATAGGAAACCGCGCTTTCAGTCGAGCAAATGCTTTCCTGCAGGTCCCAGCGGCTCTTCTGGTAAGCCTCGAAAAGCTGGGGGATAAAGCTTATCAGTGTCGCGGCCTCCTTGCCTATTCCCTTTATCTTGCACAGTTCCTCGACCGGGGCGTCCAGAACCGAAGCAAGATTATTTCCAAAATTATTTAAAAGCTCTTTTGCGGTCGGTTTGGGGTTGCCTCTGCGAAAAATATAGGTGAGCAGAAGTTCTAGGATTTCATAGTCGTGAAAGCCGCTAAGACCGCCCTTTGAAAACCTTTCGCGCAGTCTTTCCCAATGGCCCTGGTGGCCCGATTTATCACTGGACTTGGCAGGAATTTGCGAGTCTTCGGGATTCTTCATTCCCAAAATGTACAACCTTCCGTCTTGAATTTCCAGGATAAAACGGTCGAAAGGATTTTGTCCTGATACCGTGTATCCGGTAATGAAAGCTGCTTGGGGAAAAACATGGGGGCGAAAAATTGGCGTGAAAAGCGCCCGTGGCGCTGCCCTGTTCCGGAAGCGTTGGCGTAACGTGCCGGCTCCTTGCCTGCCGGAGGTCTTTCTGAAAGCAAAAGAGGACTTTTTCGATGTCTCGCAAAAATTTGTGAAACGGCGCCAGAAGCTTCCTCGAAGCTTGGGCGGCGCGCTATGCCGAGTGGATTACCCCCCCCTTGATTGGCGGGATATAATTAGCCCCGATTTTCAGATCACGTTCTTAGGAGGATTTAGGATACAATTCACCGGAGCGTGGACGCCGGGCCGATGGCGGCGAAACGAAGGGACTTCACAGCTCGGTTGAAGCTCAAAGTGGCCCTGAAAGCCCTAAAGAGGGTGAAAATCCTCAGTTGACTCGCGGGTGAACGCCGTTTTTCGCCCGCAGTCGATCGGCCAATGGAAACAACAACTCATCAAAGAAAGGGACGAGTTATTTAGCCACGACAAAGAGGTCCGAATTCCTGAATGTTGAGAATTTGATTCCACCTTGAATTTCTCTAACTTTGGTCTAAATAATGGGACCAACCGAAGGAGTCCGCCATGAAAAACATCCTTTCGTTCTTTTCAAGAATACTTCTTGCCCAAATATTTCTGATTGCGGGCTATGGCAAACTCGGAGCAGGGTATGCGGCAACGAGCGCCTACATGACAGCCTATCATACCCCCACACTGCTCCTGCCGCTGGTCATCGCTTTGGAACTCATAGGCGGTATCGGGCTGGTCCTGGGATTTCAGACACGGCTTCTGTCTGCGCTGCTTGCCGGATTTTGCCTTATCGCCGCCCTCATTTTTCACCATGACTTCGCAGACACCATGCAGCAGCTTATGTTTATGAAAGACCTTGCGATATCCGGAGGGTTATTGCTGCTGACGGCAAACGGGGCGGGGGCCTTCAGTGTGGATGGCTGGCGCGGGGCAAACCACTCCGCTAAATAGTGCGAATTAGACAGAGGGGTGGTTGGGTAGGGGGGACTTGGAAAGTTTCCCCCCTCGAATTACTAGCTCGTTTGCTGAACTTTTTGCCTGAGCCTTTGCAAAAGAGCATCAAACGATTCGTTTGAAAGAATCGAGGAAAACTGGCTTCGGTAGTTTACGACCAGGCTGATCCCCTCGACGGTTACGTCGCAGACCTTCCACTTGTTGTCTTTTTTGTGCAGCCTGTAGTCCAGCGTTACGTTATCGTTGCCCTGGAAAAGGACATGGGTTCTAACGAGCGCATAATCGCCGCTGATCTGCTGGGAATCGTAGGAGACCTGTTCGTTATGGCCCGTATAATTCTGAAGGCGGTCAACGTAGGTATTGAACAGAAGCTGCTTAAATAAGCTTACGAACTCCGCGCGCTTCTGCGGCGTCTGTTCTTTCCACGGATGGCCCAGCGCACTTTTTGCCATTTCGTCGAAATTGAAATAGTGGTCGACTAATTTTAGGATTTCATCTTTTCGCGCCTTCAAGGAACGGCCCTGGCCGCTTTCCGACTCGTGCAAAATTTCGAGCGCCTTTTGCGTGCCGCTCTTTATAATAGCCAGGGGGGATGACTGGTCCGCTGGAGAGGCGAAAACAATGCCGGGGGTAAAAAGCAAAGACAATAAGATACACGGCATAACGGAAAATCTGGCCGCTTTGGATGCGTAGGTCACTCTTTTTCTCCTCAAAACAAGGTTTGGAAACTATCGGGGGATACAGGTGGGGGAGTATAGCGCCGCCTTCGTATTTGTCAATGGTCCTTGAGTCCTTCAAAGGGCGATTGCCCCTAAATTGTGCGGGACATCGTGCGCCACCCTGATGCTCGCCATTATGTCCGAACTTGCCGGGCGGCCGGACCCGTGTCCCCACCCTTCGCAAGGTATGGACACCGGCTGATAATTGAGGCATGCTGTAAGCCTGAATCGGTGTGTTTCGGGGTGATACCCGGCCAGGGGGTAAAGGACCCGGCAATGTTTTAGAACATGGGAGGGAATTTAAGAGTGTGTGCCGCTATCTCTCGGCTTGCCGTGAGGATAAAAGAAGGCGTCCTGGGCCCGGTTTCTAATTTGGCGCGCGGGTCTTACAAACCGGCGGCCCAGCGGCGGGACTCAGCTTATGAGAGCTTTTGCAAACTGCTCCCCCTGGTAGAGGTTGTCTCCTTTGATATCTTTGACACGCTCCTTTTGCGAAAAACCAGGCGTCCAACCGATGTCTTTGTCTACATGGAAAACGAAGCGCGCAGGATTTTGAACGATCCGCAGGCCCGGTTTAGAGAGCTTCGGGTCAATGCCGAGACAATTGCGCGCCGCAGGGCCTTGGAAAAACACGGTTACCGCGACACCAATCTCGAAGAGATCTATTCTGTTCTGGGAGAGCTTGCGGGAGTCGGTGAAAGCGCCTTGAAGGCCTTAGTCGAGCTGGAGATGGTTTGTGAGCAAAGGCTTATCTACCCAAACCCCGGCACGGCAAGGCTCTTTGAACTGGCCGGTTCCCGGGCAAAGACCATTGCTTTTACCTCCGATATGTACTTGCAAGGCTCCGATATGGCGCATTTACTCCAAATAAATGGGTTTTGCGCTGAAAACCTCCTGATTTCCTCCGAGGCTCGGGTGACCAAGCATGACGGCGAACTCTTCGACCTGGTGATAGATAAATTCGGGGGCGATCCGGTAAATATTTTGCACATAGGCGATAATGAATGGTCGGATTTCCAACAAGCCGGTCGCAGGGGACTAAAATCGTTGCACTGGCGGCCGGAGCCCGAACAAATCCCCTTTGTCGATCAGGGCGGCACCGATGCGGCAAAGGGGGACTGGGACCTCTCTTCGAGCATCTATACCGGGTTGGTGCGAAAGCGCAGGCTTAGTCACACGGTCGATTGCACCAAAGCTGCGGACTTTTGGAAAACGATCGGATACGAGCTTATCGGGCCCCTCTATTTATCCTTTGTCACATGGACGATCCGGCAGGCCGGGCAACTCGATGTCGATAAGCTTTTCTTCCTGGCCCGGGATGGATATTACCTGAGCAAGGTGTTTGCTCTGCTCAAGGAGCGTTGGAAATTTAGCCTGGATGCCGACTACCTCTACGCCTCCCGCCGATTGCTTAACGTACCGCGTATAAGGACCATCGATGCCGATGCGCTCGCATTCCTTACAGAACCCAATCCCTGTATGTGTCTTGGAGACTTCCTTGAACGGATTGGTCTCGACCCGGCCCTTTATGCGAGCCGCATCCCCGATTTTGGATTCACTTCCTTTGACCAGGTGATGACTACCCCGCAAGGTGCTTTTATATCCGACCAACTGCGCGATAAGCTTCGTAGGCTGATAGTTGGCATTTCCGGCGATATCCTGGCCGTTTGCGCCCGGGAAAGAAAAAGGCTTCTCTCCTATTTAACCGATGCCCGAATCTGCTCGGCCAATTCGGCCATTGTAGACATCGGCTGGCAGGCCTCTTCGATCAAGTCGTTCTCTGACCTGTTAACCACTGATGGGGAAAAGCCGCGCCTACATGGGCTCTATTTTTCAACATGGCGATTTGCTGAAAGGGCATTGACATCGGGGTGCCGGCTCGACTCTTTCTATGTGCACCTGGATCGCCCGGAGCATCGAGCCAATTTGATTCGGGAAGGCGTTGAAGTCTTGGAGTCGTTTTTTTGCGCCCCACACCCTTCGATTGTCGGCATTGAGAAGGGCAGCGGCGGCTGGCGCCCCCTCTATGGCGCAAAAGAGCTTGGCGATAGGCAGCAGGGATACCTGGACTTAGCCCGGGAAGCCGCGCTTGAATTTGTAAGCGAGGCAGCGGACCTTTTCCCCGACGCCGATTTTACCCCACCCGCCTCCGCCTATCTCGACGCCGCGTTTGAAAGATTACTGCGCCATCCCTTGCCCCATGAGGCCCAAATGCTTGGAGAGCTTTCCCATCGCAACAGTTTCGGGGGAAACGGACCGCTGCGCTACATCGCCAAGCTGCCTCCAAAGAACCGGCGAGCCGACAGGGCCGCCTTGCGGGAAGCCTACGAACGCTGTTACTGGAAAACCGGTTTTTGGGCTCAGCTGACGGCCACCGAAAAAAGGCTTCTCAAAAGGAAGCATCCGGTCGATTGGGAGGCTTATGACAAGGTCTACCAAATCTGGAAGGAATATAAGAAAAAGCGCATACCCCGCCAGGATGCCTTGGCGATAATTGATGACAGGTATGGCCTTGCTCTGTTTATCGCCTTGTACCCGGTCTACAAAGTTTTAAAGCCTTTTAGAAAGTTGCTCGGATCTTTAAAAAAAAGAATGGCTTGAAGCGATGACGTCCTTCTCGCAAAGGTCGTAGAGTTCAAGGAGCCTATCATCTTGAAGACGCTGGAGGAAT
This sequence comes from Deltaproteobacteria bacterium, assembly GCA_021780695.1. GTDB lineage: Bacteria > Desulfobacterota > Syntrophobacteria > Syntrophobacterales > Syntrophobacteraceae > SbD1. The sequence continues at coordinate 21,594 of JAJXYD010000008.1, read as the reverse complement.
CGAAGAGTGTGTGTGACCCCGGCCCGCGAATTTGTGTGATCACAAGGACAAAGGATCGGCCCCTGATGTTGAAGCGGGCCGTGGAGTCCCTTCTAAAACAGTCCTTTGAGGACTGGCTTCACGTCATCGTAAATGACGGTGGGGACCCGGCCGTTTTAAACTCTGTGGTCTTACCCTGTCTGGACGCCTATCGCGGCCGGGTCAAAATTATAAATAACCCTGTCTCCCTGGGTATGCAAAATGCCTCTAACTGCGCCATAAAAGAGGCCCGGAGCGAATATATCGCCATCCATGACGATGACGACTCCTGGGCCCCATCGTTTCTATCCGAATGTATCCAATATCTGGATTCCACCGGTCCTTCCAGTGTCATACAAGGGGTTGCGACTCAATCGGTCTGGATCTTTGAAGAAATCGACACGCATGGCAATATCGTCGAGCTTAGGCGAGAGGATTATTTCCCCTTCAGGGAAGTCGGCTTGTTCAATATGGCCGGTAAAAATATCTTTCCTCCTATCGCTTTTGTTTATAGACGTAACGTTCACGATTCCATAGGTCTGTTTGATCAAGAGTTCAACTATCTTGGAGACTGGGACTTTAATATAAGATTTCTCAGTAAATTTGATATCGGAGTGATTGATCGGCAATTGGCCTTTTATCATTGGCGTCAGAAGGGAGCATCGTCAAATTATGCCAATACTGTTACCGACGAAGTTGAAGAGCACTTAAAACTTGCCAATAAGCTGCGGAATCATTACCTTAGACTTGACCTGGAGAAAAACAGGATCGGCTTGGGATTCGTGATCAACATGTCGGAAAAATTTTTTCAGCTCATGGACAGGGAACAACCGCTCATAAAGAGGAAAAAGGTGCTCGACTGGGATGCTTATGACAGTGCCTATAACTTCTGGAAGGAGTACAAGAAAAAGCGCATGGTTCGCGATGAAGCGCTAAACAAAATTGACGAAAGGTATGGACTTCGTCTTTTCTTTACCCTCTACCCCTTCTATAAAATTGCAAAGCCTTTTAGAAACTTGCTAAGATCTTTTAAAAAGCGGATTGCCTGAAACGGCTTCCAGCCGCGACAAAACCTTCCACCCGCGGCCAGAATTCCAAAAATTTTGACCGCGCCCGGAGCTCTACCAGACAAAACCCTGATGGAGATCGAATTTCAAACGGAATGAATTGAGGAAATATACTTATTTTGCGGCTGGGTTTGCGAAATAAATTAGCGCCGGTAGGGCGTGCCTCTGTCCGCCGTGTCTTCGCCGTTGAACACTGCTAGCGGTTTGACGACAGGGGGCGGGGCAAGTCTTTCCCCGCCCCCTGTCTTTAATGTGCTTCCTCTACCGACAGTCCTTCTATCTCCCCGTCGATGATTTTCCGTGCGTAGATGATCCCTTCCATATCCGCCAGGTCTTTGCTGGCAAAAGTCTTTTCTAAGGAAAAGGTCTTCTGCCTGGCTTCGCTTCCTTGAGCGTCTTTCGGGGTAACGGCAACTTCCGAGGTCCACCGGTCTGCTTCGGAATGCTGAGATTTAGACCTGATTAAGTACGTCTTATAAAAGAATCCCATGGGTATGTACCTTCTGAACCGGCGGATTCGCTCGATTCCCTGTCGTTATTCCCCAAGCGTTGCCGGCTGAAGCAACTTCTGTTTTTCAACAAATAGAGCACGCAGCTTCGCAAGCGGTCTTAACCGCTCTCACACCTTTGGTAACTTGAAAATCCCTCCGTTAGAACTTCTGACAGAAATAACGTGGAGTGGTTCTGGCGGTCGTATTTATCGGAGCGGAAATCCTAATGCCACCTCGACCCCCCTGAGCGCCCGCCCGTATCGTTGCGGCCCCGTTTTGCCTTACGGCCGCGGCCGCCGTTGCTCTGATTTCCCTTGGTATCGTAAATATCGGTGTCGTTGTTTCTGTCATTGAAACGATAGGAACCCGACGGGCTTGGCGAATACGAATTTTCTCTTCTCGGGCTTGCCGGGTAGCTGCTTGCTCCGCGCCCCGTTTGCCCCGAACCCGCTCCCTTGGGTCTGGCTTCATTGACCTTAAGGATAAAGCCGTTCATTTCCTTTCCATTCAAACTGGTGATTGCAGCGTTGGCCTGTTCCTGAACAGGCATTTTCACGAATGCAAACCCACGGGATTTGGAAGTTTCATGATCCGTAATAATTTTTACGTAACTGACTTCTCCAAAAGGTTTAAAAGCGTTCTCCAGTTCCTGTTCCGTCGTCTGAAATGAGAGATTGCCTACGAAGATATCCATGTTAGTCCTTCTTGATTGGTTTATACCGATCTTTTTCAGTATGTATGATTGGTTATTATAATATCAAAAACCTGGCTGGGCACTTATCTTTTTTGGGGCGCAGCAGATCCGCTTTTTTTCTCAGGGTGGCCTATCCCTCGATTTACATATCGCCCATCCCTCCCGAACTTGCGCCGCAAATGGCGTGACTGTCGAGGTCTTTGCTCTGTATCGGAGCTATCCTGACCTCGGAAGCCGGAAAATAAGAGGCTGCCTTTGCGACGTTCTGGAGTGCAAAGCCCGCCACCTTCGAGGGGCCGATTTCACCCTTCCAGACTGGGTCACCGTATTTGGGGGCTTCCATGTTGAAGCCTAACGGTCTCCGGTCCTCTCTCACAAGGTCTGCCTTCTCAGTACGTTTTTTTATTGTGTCCATCTTCCCATACGAGCCGTCTTTTTTTGTCACCCGCTCCTGCCTGGGGCCGCTGGCGCTCGGGTTTCCCCAAGAGTATAGCCGGGTTTTCCCCGGCCCTGCGGGGCCGCGTTCGGCCCTGGCCGCCTTGGCGACTTCGTCCACTCCTTTCATTATCATAACTCTGCCGTGGATGTCATACTTGATTTATTTTTCTGTCCGAATCATACCCCTTACAGACCCGCCCCGACAAACTCCGGCGCCGGTAAGTGATAGGCAAATAGTTGATGCTCTTTGGCCGCTGGAGCCGGCCTTTTTGCCATAGCGGATTGCTAAACGGTGCGCTTATAATTTTTTATTAAAGAAGTTTTAATCAAAAACCGATTTGCTCTATAATACTAAGGATTGCACCGCGGAGCGCGGGAACGCTCCCGGGCGCCAAAAGCCAACCCGATCGCTTTCCCCATGGCTGCATTGGGTGGGAGGAGTTCCCAGTTCTTATGGATCGTCAGAGCCGCGGAAAAAATGAAGGTGATTTAGCCATGCGTATTGGAGCGGCAATTTTTCTTCTGTTCGCGGCCTGCGCCACGGCGGGCTGCATGACGCAACTTAAGGCCAATTCACCACAGCCGGTGGAAAGCTCCATCGACGTCTTTTCCCAGGCCTCCGTCTTGCAACATTCGCTGGACAACGCCTGCATGTTTGTCTTTAGCGCTCCGCTCGAGATCGCCGCGGATGCTCCGATGGTGACAAACGCTTATCAGGCCAGACTGCTTCAAAGAAGCCCCTTTGCCCACATCCGTCTCATTGATACTGTGGTAAGCTCTGATGCCCAGGCCTTATGGTATGCCAGAAAGCGGGGGTGCACCCTGGCCATTGTGCCTTCCCTGCTCTATCTCATGGACGGATCGGGAGGCCTGCCTACAAGGCTTGTCGTGCGCATCCGCATCCTTGATGCCGCAAGCGGGCAGCTTCTCTGGGATATTAAACAGAGTGCCTGGTCCGAACCCGGCCCTGATATCGATCTTACCTGGAATACCATTGTGGGTGCTCCCGCCCAGAGATGCCATATACTGGCCGATTGCCTGGCCGAAAAATTTGCGGGCTATCTGGCCCAACACCTCGAAGAGGAAAAAAAAGAGCAGGCCGGGGAGCAGCAATAGCTGCCTGATTGTAGTTAATGACAAAGAGCAAGACGTTATGGTAGATTGAGCCTAAATTATGGAAAAACATGAAACGGTCGTACGCGTCCTCGTGGCCGATGATGACGAAGTTTTTCTCGAAATTCTTGCCGAAACGGTCGAACAGGCTGATGCCGCCGTAGAGCTTGCCCCCGATGGCCTTGCCGCTATCGAGCAGCTGGCCGCAAATGATTTCGATATCCTTATCTCGGACCTGAATATGCCCCGCATGGATGGGTTGACGCTGCTGCGGCAGGTCAGAACGTTCTATCCTCATATCCTTTGTATTTTGATAACGGGTTTTGGCAGTCTTGAATCCGCCATTCAGGCCTTGAGACTGGGCGCCTATGACTATATTCAGAAGCCCTTTATGATGGAGCAGGTGGGGGTGACCATCCGAAATGCCGTCGACCGGGTCAAGGCTTATAAGGAAAGGGCTGGACTACTTCTGGAAATTGAAAATTTGCAAAGAAGAATTTGTTCCCTTGAGGGTAGCCAGTCTGGAAACGGCCCGGGCTACGCGGCCCCGGGAGTTCCCATGGGTGGGTCCTTGCAGGCGGAACTGTCCAAGTTTAGACCCGATGCTTTCCTCGAAAAGCCCCTTGGAAACCCCAACCGGGCTATCTCTGCCCTCGAAGCCCTAAAGGGGCTCAAACGAGACGGCATAATCTCGGATTCTGAACTCGATAGACTCAAACAGCTTATCGTTAGCAGGATTGAGTCGGGACGATTATGAAAATATTAATCGTGGAAGACGATACGATGCTCGGTGAGCTCTTGCAGGAATGCCTGCAGCGTCTTGGACATGAGCGGGTGCGTGCCTGCCTCTCGGGCCGGGAAGCCATGGGCGCTATAGGAGAGGAGGCCTTTGACTGCGCCTTTGTCGATCTTCGTCTGCCCGATATCGACGGCCTTCAGCTGCTTTCCGCTATGAAAGATAACGATCATGGACTCCCGGTGGTAATGATGAGCGGGTTTCCTACCATGGATTATACGATCATGGCCATGAGGCAGGGGGCCTCCGATTTTCTCACCAAGCCTTTCACCCTCCAAGACGTTGCCCTCACTTTGCAGCGCATCACAAAAGAACGCCGGCTCCTGGAGCAAAATATAAGCCTGAGGCTCGAAGTTCAGGCCAGAAAGGAACTCGAAGAGGTCAACCGGAAGCTTGAAAGCACGGTCAGCGAGCAGACAAGGCTTTTTCGCATATCCCGCGAAATTGACGAAATCCGCTCCAGCGAGGATTTGTACCCCAGAATCGTTGAGCTCGCCTCCTCTCTCCAATCGGTCCAAAAGGTGGCCTTTTACCTGGCCCCCGACGACAATGGCTGTCTTGTTGGTATGGCCCGCTCGGGCTGGGGGCCTGAAGAAGCGTGGTTCCCAAAAATCGAGATCCGCCAGGACTGCGTGCGCGAACTTCTTACCGGCGACAAAAACCATGTCTTGTTTGGCCCCGAAGAGCTCCCGCGGTTTTTTGAAAATGGTATTCACTGGGACCAGCCCCTGTCCTGCTGGCCGATGCGAATCCGCGGTGAACCTTTCGGCCTGCTGGTTGCCTTTCACACAAAAGACTCTCGGCCCCTGCCCGAAGAAGAAAGGCGTTTGTTTGACTTTCTCATAAAAAAGGCCTCCTTGGCCGTAGAGAATATGGCGCTCTACGAAAGCCTTATAAGCAACTTCTACGGCATATTGAGATCCCTTGTTAATGCCCTTGAAGCTAAAGACCTCTACACGGGAAAACACTCTGAAAGAGTTACGCGCTACGCTATTAAAGTCGCCGAAACGATGGGTTGTACGAGCGCTCAGATCGAGTCGCTTCGAACCGCGGGCTATCTGCACGATATCGGAAAAATCGGCATTCAGGACAGCATCCTGACTAAACCCGGACCGCTTACGGCCCAAGAGTACGAACTGGTCAAAAAACACCCGGTCATCGGAGATACCATCGTCTCCGAACTCGGATTGAGCCCGGAGGAACGCACCATCATCAGGCATCATCACGAAAGGTGGGACGGGGATGGGTATCCCGACGGTCTTAGAGGCACCCAAATCTCTTTGATCGCCAGAATAGTGACAGTAGCCGATGCTTTTGACGCCATGACGTCTAAAAGGGCCTACCGGGATGCTATGTCTATGGATGAATCGCTTGCCGAGCTTGTCAAAAATAGGGGCAGACAGTTTGATCCGGAAGTAGTGGATGCTTTTGTCCATGTTGCGCAAAAAATGGGGAAAAACGGCGATAAATAACCATAATACGCATTGCCTTCGGTAACCCCGAAGCTGCTGGGAGCACCTCTTTCATGGATCAGTCCGGGGAAATGAAAACCTCTGAGCAACAGTACCTTGGCGCACTGTTTGAAAAGGACCGCCGCAATTATTCGGGCAAGTTTGTCCAGGGGTTTGTCCATAACGCCAATGGCCCCCTCCAAAACCTTACGATGCTGGCTGAGATGCTGCTGTCCGGTCTCGAAGCTCAGGAAAGAATCTTTAAGAATAATTCAGGCGAAAGTGAAGAGTGGAGCGCTCTTGTTGAAAAGCAGCGCAGACGCCTTACCCAGATGCGCCGGCAGATCTATAATCTTGCCGGCGATCTGCAGGAATTCATGCAACTCTATGAAATTGACCAGCATGGAACCGAGATTGATATCAATGCCCTTGTGACAAGAATAGTCAAATTGTTCCACGCCGATCTTTTCTTTAAACATCACGTTAAATGCGAGTTGCGTCTTGCCGGTAATCTTCCTCACATAAAAGCCCCCGGAAAAGACATGGTGCCCGCCATCTTCCACCTTTTCGAAAATGGCGTAAAAGCCCTTCGAACATCGGTGAAAAAGGAGCTGATCGTGGAGACTTCCATGGATGAGGGGGAAATAACGGTAAAAGTCACCGACTCGGGTTGCGGACTGCCTGAGGGAGTAAGCCCGGATGCCTGCTTCGACCTCTTTGTCTCCAATTGGCAATCCTCTGAAAACAAGACCGCTTCCTGCGACCCTCCTCTGGGGTTTGGCCTCTATGCGGCAAGGCGGCTGCTTTTGCCCCACGGCTTTGAAGTCTGCCTGGAAAGGTCAGCCGAAGGGACCACGGCCCTTCTGCGCATGCCGTTAAAAACAGATCGGCAGAAAAGTCTATCGACTGGAAAATGTTGCCGCCAAAATGGTGATTAGAGATGCCTTCTAGAGTTCAAACTCCATTTCCCCCTGCTTATCCGGACTCGATTCGTATGGCAAAAAAATTGCATAATTTACTGATCGGTAAAGCTCCTATTTGCTAACCTATTGCAACGCACCGATCACTGGAGTGGATTGCTATGAAAATAGATCAAACTGTCGTTACCCAGGCTGTTGAGGATAGCGCCCAGGCCGGGCAGGCGGTAAAAGGGGGCCAGGGTGGTGCGGACGCCTTTGCAACGTTTCTCCAAAAGGAAGTTGGAGCCGCCGGGCAGACCGATGGGCAGAGTAGCGCCGTTAGCGGCCCTGGTGCCCTGGCGGGGATATATGGCACCCAGGCCATTATGCCCAGTTTCTCCGAGACCTCGCCCAGCTCCCGCACTGTTTCCTCTCTTAGCTCCATATACGATGGGTTGGATTCTTTGCGGCAGGCGCTTAATACGTCCAAATCCCCCAAGGAAATCAACTCGCTTATCGAACAGATAAATAGTCAGGCCGCTGGCTTGGACGATAAAATGAGCGGTCTTCCCGCCGATTCGCCCTTAAGGGATCTGGCCGAGGAAACCAAGGTAACCGCATACATGGAGTCCTTGAAGTTTAAGCGCGGCGACTACGTGTGAGCTTTGTGCCCCTTTTACGCGGAGAAAACGTATGAAGGCCAGCGCCTTTTTCGTGCTCGTTTCCGTGGTGCTTCTTGCCCTCTACGGCTTGTTGGGCCCTATGGGTTCCCATAATTGCCTTTGTTTATCTCGGGGCGTGCTCCTCGCCGATCGCGTTGAAACAAAAGACAGCATAACCTATTCCACCGATCCTCGGCTGGATGAAAAGATGCGAAGAGAAAATGAGGAGGAAAAGGAAAAAGAGTATAATTCCTGGAAAATGTTAGAAAACATGCCTCTATACTATCCCTTGCCTCGAAGTGTCTCCCCTGGCCCGCGTGCAACCCCCGGTAATTAAGGTAAGAGAAGTGCCCGCCACAAGCATGGTTGCCAACTGTCTGCACCCGCAAAAACTGCGATTTCGGACCGGTCTGCCAGGGCTAATTAAAGCCTGGATCGCTCAGGTCAATCCGGACACCTTTCCTATTGTGTTTCTTTGATCTCTTTTTTCGCGCCTTCGCGTAAACCTAAATCAACCATTGTCCCAACTATAGAGGCAGGTCGTTACTGTCTTCGATCAACACCTCAAGTTCGGCCAATACGATTTCTTTTACAGACAATGCCGCTGCTTCGGGCAGAGTCGCCGGAAAAATCGTGGGGTCGTGTTTGAAGCCGCACCCGCATTTGGCGCATACGCGATCGACTATGCGCACTACGAGTGAAAGCGCGTCCGCGTTTTGGATATCTTCATCGTGGTGGTGTTTTTCCACATCGCAGTACACCGTGGGCATGTTCCAGCCCTTCATGAAGGTATAACCCTGCTCGACGTGCATAAAGTCGAGGATTTCGAGCAGGAAGGGCTCTGAGAGCGTGATCTCTTTTCTTTCGGCCCTTATGGTCTCAAAGACCTTTAGGAGAAGCAGCTTGCCGATATCGTGGAAAAGGCCGGCGAGAAATCCTTCCTCGGCTACCTCGGCGTATCCGGTTTTGCGCAGAAGCCACTGCGACCCCTTTGCCGTTGCCAGGGCGTGTTGCCAGAGCGTGGCCAGGTGCTTGCCTATAACAGGATCGCGCGAGGCATAGAAATCCTTCTGGGAACCGGCGACAAGGCAGTTGTAGACCTGCCTTACACCCAGGCGCATGATGCACTCTCTAATGGTTCGCGCCTTGTTTAGGCCTGCAAAAAATGCCGAGTTTGCAAGCTTTAGCATCTGGGCCGCCATGGCCTGATCCTTGCCCACAATTGCCGCGATATCCTCTATCGAAGCGTTTTGATCCTTTATCTTGGCATACAACTCGCGGGCCACTCCGGGAAATATAGGCAGGTTCAATGTCTCGGAGGCCGCGTATTCTTCCACCATGCTTGATAGTGAGCTGCTTTTGGGTTCCATTCTATCTACTCCGTACCCAGGAGGCGTCTTAGCTCCCGAACCGGTCTTGGCTTCATCACGCGAGGCAGTGACCTGAAAATCTCCTGCAGCGAAGTCAACCCGTTGGCCGCTTTCATGATTCCATCCTCCAGAAGAGTCACAAGGCCCGATGTTTCCGTGCTGATTCGCCTTATGTCGTAGGATGTCTTTTTGTTCAGAATGGCGTCTTTTACCGGTTCATTTAAAACGAGCAGTTCAAATACGCCCACTCGCCCGCTGTAGCCGGTATGGCGGCATTGGGAACAGCCTCGTCCCATTTTAAACTTCAGGCCCTTTGTATCGTTGGGCCCATACCCCAGGCGGCGCAAATCCTCTGGCAGGGGAGTATAGTCTTCGGAGCATTTGGGGCACACTTTCCGAAGAAGCCTTTGAGCAACCACGCAGACCACGGTCGAAGAGATCAGAAAGGCTTCGATGTTCATATTAAGAAGGCGAATCAATCCCCCAATGGAGTCCTCGGTATGGAAGGTGCTGATAACCTTGTGGCCGGTAAGAGATGCCTGAATGCAGGTTTCAGCCGAAAAGCGGTCGCGGATTTCGCCTATCACGATAATGTCCGGGTCCTGTCTTACCACATGCTTGAGGCTCTCTTCGAATGTGAGGTTTATTTTGGGGTCTATCGAACATTGGGCTATTCCGTCTACGATGTATTCAACCGGATCCTCCACCGTTATTATACTGGTTTCCATGCCTTCCAGATAATTGATTGCACTGTAGAGGGTTGTGGTTTTCCCCGACCCCGTCGGGCCGGTAACCAGGATGACGCCGAAAGGGATATCGAGCGCGTCGAATTTGAATCGTTCAAGCATCTTGGGATACATCCCGATTTCGTTTATTCTGAGGATAAGCCCTTTTCTTCCAAGCAGCCTCAGGACCGTCTTCTCCCCCCAAACGGTCACATAGAAGGAAACCCTCATGTCCAGCGTGGCCCTGGTGAGAGGATCTTCATACTGTATCCTGCCGTCCTGGTGACGTCTTCTCTCGGCTATGTCCGCTTTGGCCATGACCTTGAGACGGCTTGTTATGGCCGGCCCGATTTGCAACGGGAGATCCTTGTAGTGCACCAGAACGCCGTCGAGGCGCAGCCGGACCCGTATCCTGTCCCTCATGGGTTCTATGTGGACATCGCTTGCGCCACTGTTCCAGGCCTCCTCGATCAGTCCTTTTACAACGCCGACGGCTGATTTCTCGTCGGAATTACCCGATTTCAATTGTACGGCTTCATTTTCCAGTATTTTTAGAATTTCGCTAAACTGGGATTTTGAACACAGTACCTGCCTGACCTTGCCGAAAATTTTTTCCGCCGCTTCCAGGCTCTCTGGATTGAGCGGATCGACGAAGGCCACCCTCACGTGTCCGCCTGTCCTGCTGACCGGCAGAAACTGGTGAAGGGCATACCAAGTTGAGGGAATTTTTCGCAGCAGGCTGGGGTCCATGTGTGCGATATCGAGCTCGCAGTAGGTAAGTCCCAACTGGAAGGAAAGAACTTCCATGAGGCTGCGTTCCTCGATATGACCGTTTTCAACCAGTACCTCGCCCAGGGACTTCTTTACGGCCGATCCTTTTTGCAACCCTATCGCGGTGGACAGAGCCTGGGCGCTGATAAGCCCCAACTCGACAAGCAGGGCCCCCAGCTTGATGTTGACCCTGCTAACCGACAAGGTTTCCCGGAGCTGTTGTGGAGTTATGTACTTAAGCTCCTGCAGAACCTGAACTAGCGTTTGATTTCCCGTAAGTTTTGAATGTACTCTTTTGGCATATTTGAGTTGTTGTTCGTCAAAATATCCCTTTTCTATAAGCATCTCGTAGATGACCCCGGCCTGCTCCTCTCTTTCCGGAGCAACTCCGGGATTTTGGGGGTAGTTTTTCGACTTCTCTTTTTCCATCGATTCCGAAGCCTTTTGATTTTCCAACGGAAGTCTCCCGGGAAACAATATTCCTGCTAAAATAATCGGAAATCTGGAAGGCTCACTTTAGCTAATTCCGGATAGAGCCCTTTCAATATCCTGGTGCATTGCTTCGATTACCGCCGGAGGGGAGGGGGCGTCTCTTACCGGTCGGCCCACAACGATATGGTCGGCCCCGGCTGCTATGGCCCGCCCCGCCGTTACGACCCGTTTCTGATCGCCCGATTCGCCTCCGGCCGGGCGAATTCCCGGAGTCACTATCAAAAAGTCTTCCCCCAACTCTTTTCTCAGGCGGGAAGCTTCGGCCCCCGAGGCCACTACGCCCCCCGCTCCGGAGGCTATCGCCTGGCGGGCTCTCTCCAGCACCAGGTCTTCGACTTTACCCCGGTAGCCGAAAAATTGAGCCATGTCGTCGTTGCTAAAACTTGTTAATACGGTTACGGCAAGTATCTTTATCCCTTGCGCACCCGCCTCCGCCGCGGCTTTGACTATAGGTTCGTTTCCGTGGACGGTGGCAAAGGTCACCCCCCTTTGGCCAAGTTGCGAAACGGCCAGCTTGACTGTCTGGGGAATGTCGTAAAATTTTAAATCCAGCATTACCTTGTGGCCGCGCCGGGCTATCCACTCAACCATTGGGAATCCCGCCGAAAGAAAGAGTTGGAGTCCGATCTTAAAGAAACGGACCTGGGTTTCGAGCCTCTCGACAAGTTCTTTTGCCTGTTGCTCCGAATCAACGTCGAGAGCAAAGATAATTCTTTCGTTTAAGGGAATGTCTTTGGGGTGCATGAATTGTCTCCTTTTTCTAATTTCCCGGTTTTTCTTGCCTATTTCCCGCTTTATGTCAAAGATAAAATAAAAGGGGATAAACGAGGAAAACAGGGGCGCGCATGAAAGACAAAAGGGCTGTGGTTTTCCATCAGGGAGCGCTTGGCGATTTTCTTATAGCCGCCGGAGCGGTCGATGAGCTTGCACAAGTCGCGGGCTTTACCCGCATCGATTTCTGGTCAAAACCCGAACACGTGTCGCTATTGGCCGAAAAGACCTACCTTGGGAAATGCCAACCTTACGATTGCCCTCTTGCCGCCGCCCTCCTCGACGAGGAATCCTCGCGGAGCGCAATTCTTCCCGATTTCCTGCGCGAAGCCCACACTGTCTTCATTTTCGGCCAGGCATCGAGCCGTTTTATGGCCCAAAACCTCTCCCGCCTTCTTGACGCCGAGGTGCACTGGATCCGGTCCTTTCCCGGGCCAAATGACCCCCGGGAACACGTTTGCCGATTTTTACAAAAACAATTCCTCAGCCTGGGACTGCCCCTTGAAGGAAAGCCCCTTAAACTGGAGCCTTCGGCCTCGCGAAAGGATGCGGCACTGGCTCTGCTTTGCCGGTTCGGCCTGGAAAAAAGACCGGTTTTCATCCATCCGGGCAGCGGAGGGCGGCGCAAAGTTTGGCCGCTTTCAAACTGGCTCGCCCTGATCGAGTGGGTTCATCGCGAACTCCGAGCCCCGGTGCTGCTTTCCATCGGCCCGGCCGATCAGTTTATGAACCCATTGGCCCAAGCCGTGAGCCAATGGGCAATACCGCTTCTAAGAGGTCTTTCGGGCCCGGCGCTTTCGGCTCTGCTCTCACTTTGCCCGGTCTACATCGGAAGCGACTCCGGGGTGAGCCACCTGGCCGCGGCCCTCGGGGTGCCCGCCTTGACCGTCTTCGGGCCCACCGACCCTCATGTTTGGGCCCCAGGGGGAAATCGGGCAATGGCGCTGCGAAGGAAATGGGACTATGAAGACCTATCCAAATGGGCATCGGTGGAAAAAGAGTGTTTTGAAGACGAAGAAATCATACATTTTTTAAAAAACAATTTCGGCAGGGGAGGGTAAAAACGGAGCTGAGAAATCTATCTCGGTATCGACCCCGTCACTGCCGGCGTCGATACCCATCCTCTTTGCCTCTGTCGCCCGGGATCGTTTTGGAATCGACCCCGCCCCGTCTGATCGGTTTTCCCCGCCCTTGTGGCTAACCGGGCTCCGGGACTAGGGATGTTGAACAGCGCAAGCCAGATCCCCGATCGTAAAGTCGAGCACCGTGCGGTTTATAAAATACTGATAGGCGGCATCGGCTTCGGCCACTGCGGCTTTGGTGTCGGCCAGCTGGGCCATGCTAAGATCGACGATCGAGCTCTTTCCAATATCGTAGCGGGCCTGGATAAGGGTGAGAGCCTCTTTCGAGCGTTTGTGCATCGATCGGGTCACCGCGATATTTTTATAGGCGTTTCGCATATTGTGGTAGGCCATGTGCACATCGCGGACCAGCTCGTTTTTTTCCACCTCTACGCGCATGGAGGCCGCTTCGGCCATGGCGGCCGCTTTATCGACATCAGCCGATATGCGCCCGCCGGTAAAAATTGGTATTGTGAGGTTAAGAGCCCCTGCGGCATAGGTCGAGGAAAGCCCCGATGTGGTGTAGGGCGAGCCCCCGCCCGCGCCAAGGGCCACGATGGTTGGGAAAAATTCCCTCCTGGCCGCGGTTTCGATCTTCTGAGCCGCCTGGGACCGGGCCTGCAAGGCCTTTAAAACCGGATTTTCGCAAAATGCCTGCCCAAGGGCCGTATCCAGGGTGCGCGCGGGCGGTGTGGCCTCGGAGCTGTCTTCCAAGGTAAAAAGGAAGGTCTCCCCATAGCCCAGGGCATCGGATAATTCCGCCCTTGCATCGTCCCAGCCGTTTTCGGCCTGGAAAAGCAAAAGCTTGGCATTGTCGACGTTTGCCTTGGCCATGTCGTAGTCCAGATCGGATCTCAATTGCGCTTTTCTCAAGGCGTTTATCTGATCGAGCACGGTTTGGCGCGTTTTCAGTGTGCGATTGGCTACTCTTAGCAGCGCATTGGCTCGCAGCACGTCGTAGTAGGCCCGCGTTACCGCCAAAAGGACCTGCTCGCGCGTAAGATTTTCCCTCTGATACTGCGCTCTTAGCGATGCCCTGGCCGCCGCGATCATCGCGTTTGTGCGCCCGAAGTCGGTAATGAGCTGGCTCACCGTGACTCCGCCCGAACCCCGCTGAATGATGGTCGGGTCGTTAATGGCCGCGATCGCCGCAAGGCGGGTGTCCTGATCTTGGGCGACGGCTCCGACGGCTGCGCCTTGGACTTGGGGAAAAAGGATGGAGCGAACGATGGCCACATCTTCTCCGGCCGCTATGGTTTCATAGGTGCTGACCTTGGCCGCCGGGTGATTGGCCAGGGCTATGCTTTGGGCTTGGGCCAAAGTCAGGTGTTTGTTGGGATCCTGTGAGGCCAGGGCCGAAATCGGAAATAGCGCCGAGAGAAGGGCGATCAGAAAGACATTTTTCATACGTCACCTAGTACATGATGGGGCGTTTCGCTGGATTGCCGGGGTTTGTTGCGGTAAACCAGCAAAAAGGCCGCGGGAACGAAAAAGACAGTGAGCAAAACCGACAGGCTAAGCCCTCCGATGATAACCCGGGCAAGGGAAGCGTAGGCTTCGCTGCCTGTACTCAGGGCCAGAGCCATGGGGATAAGCCCTATTATGGTCGCAAGGGAGGTCATTAGAATCGGGCGAAGCCGCACGCGGCAGGATCGGGCGATCGCCTCCGCTACGCCCAGGGCTTCTTCTTCCCTCAGGCGGTGGGCGTATTCGACGATCAGAATACTGTTTGATACCGTCATGCCCACGAGCATTACGATGCCCATAAGCGACATGATGTTGAGCGTCGTGCCCGTGCCTGCCAGTATGGCCACGGCTCCGGCTATTCCCGGCGGAACGGCCAGAAGAATGATAAACGGGTCGATAAAGGATTTAAACTGCGCTACCAGCACCAGGTAGATCAGTAAAACCGCCAGAATAAGGCCTGAGCCGAAACTCCTAAAGGACTGGCTCATGGCTTGAACCGAACCGCGAAGTCTGACCCTCTGATTTTGCGGTAATTTCATCTTTGCGATAATCTGTCTGACCTGTGTGGCTATAGCACCCAGATTTTCTGTCTTGGGCGCCACGTAAACGTCGATAATCCGTTTCAATTGGTAATGGTTTACCACCGAAGGCGCATAGGTCTGGGTAATGTCGGCCAGGGTGTCTAGCGGGGTCGTTTCGTTTTGCGTTAAACTGCGAATCGGGATGTTTTCAAGGTCGTCAAGAGTTTTGACCGCGTTTTCCGGATATTGCACCGTCAGCATGTAGTCGTTTCCGCTTTTGGGGTCGACCCAGTAGCTTGGCGCGATCATCTGATTGGAAGTAAGGGCCGTGATGATGTTGTCGACAACTTCCCTTTGAGACAGTCCCATATCGCTTGCGTGCTCGCGGTTGACGTCGATTCGAAGTGAAGGGGCGTTGATGTCCTGCGGAATGAATACGTCGCTTACTCCGGGAAGGTCGCGGATTTGGCGAGCCAGGGCAACTGCGGTCAAATACGATTTGTCCAGATTGTTGCCTTCTACCTGGATGTCTATGGGGGCGGGTAGACCCATGTTCAATACCGCGTCTACAAGGCCCCCCGATTGGAAATAAGTTCTCAAATAGGGCAGTTGCGCGCTTACGGCTTTTCGTACCCTATCCATGTAGGCATAGCTGCCGATCTTGTGCTTTTCCTTGAGGCTTATCAGTATGAAGGCGGTATGCGAACCCGTGTTGCTTGTGTAAATGGAGGAAAAGCCCGGTTGAACTCCTATATTGGCCACGACAACGTCCAGGTCCGAGGGGGCCACGACATGACGCACGATCTTTATAACCTTGTTTACGTCCTTGGTTGTCCTCTCAAGACGGGTGCCCGTGGGTGCCTTGATATTGATTACAAATTGTCCCGGATCGGTGCGGGGAAAATAGGAAACCCCCATGATGGACGCCGGCAAAAAAAGCGCGCCGCAAATCGCCGAAAGGATAACCAGGGAAAAAAACGGGCGCGCCAGCACTCTTGCGACCCAGCGGTCGTAGAGGGTCAGAAGTTTTTCAAACTTACCGTTAAACCATGCGTTAAAGCGCTGCCCAAAAGAACGACGGCTCTTTTGCTCTTCTCCGTGGTGTTGCGGAGCCTTTAAAAACCTGGAGCAAAAAAGCGGCATGACCGTCATCGCCACAATGTAAGAGGCGAAAAGAGCCAAAACGACCGCAAGGGCCAGAGCGGAAAAAATAAATTTGCTCACGCCGGATAGAAAAGTTACCGGGAAAAAGACGATTGCCGAAGTCAGTGTGGCGGCCAAAACAGGCAGGGCTACCTCCGAGCCTCCCGCCGCCGAGGCCTTGGCAACCTCTTCGCCCTCCTCGATGTGACGGAAGATATTTTCGAGTACCACGACCGAGTTGTCTATGAGGCGCGAAAACACCAGGGCCAGGCCTCCCAGGATCATCGAATTTATCGTGCTTCCGCCCATGGATAAAATGATGAACGTGGTAAGAGCCGAGAGGGGAATGGATAAAAAAACCCCTGCCGTGGCGCTAAGGCTTCCAAGAAAGATCAAGATCATGAGACCCGTTAGGACCAGTCCCATGAGGCCTTCATGGATGAGATTGTCGATGGCGTTTTTAACAAAAACGGACTGGTCGAAAACAACCTTGGTGACAAGATTTTTGGGCACATCCACCAAATGCGCCACGGTCTTTTTGACATCGTTTACAATCGAAATCGTATTGGAGTCGCCCCCCTGTTTCATGATGGGCAGATACACCGATGGCTGGCCGTCGATTAAAACCGTGTTCAACTGGATTTCGGCCGCGTCCACGGCCTGTCCTATATCGCCCACCATAACGCTTTTGTTGCCTATCGTTTTGAGGGGTACGTAGTTGATATCCTTGGGGTCGTCGATCTGGCTGTTGGTGAACAGGTTGTAGTCGAGCGGGCCTATCTTTACATCTCCCGCGGGCAGGATCAGGTTTGCCTTGTTTACGGCCCGCACCACGTCCATGGCGCTAAGTCCATAGGCCTGAAGCTTGGCCGGGTCCACATAGACCATGATCTGGCGGTATTTGCCCCCAAAAGGCTGAGGCACCGAAGCCCCTGGAATATTGGCTACCTGGTTTCGTACGTTATATTGGCCCAGGTCGCGCAATTCGGCCTCGCTCATCCCCTTGGCCTTGAGCGTAACAAGACAGACCGGCAGGCTCGATGCGTCGAATTTCAAGACAACCGGGGGAAGCGTCCCCGGGGGGAGGCGCCGAAGATCGGCCATCGCCAGGTTTGAAATTTCGGTGACGGCCGAATCCGCCGAGGTCCCCGGCTGAAAATAGATCTTTATAAGACTTGTGCTGGGAAGCGAGGTCGATTCGATATGATCGATGCCGCTGCCTAGGGTAAAGAAACGCTCGAATCGCCCCGTTATGTCGTTTTCTATCTCTTCGGCCGGCATGCCGTTATAAAAGGTCGCAACGACAACCACGGGAATATTGATCTCCGGGAATAGATCTACGGGCATGCGTATAAGGCTGCTTAAGCCGACCACGCACACGATCAGGCCGCAGACGATAATCAGGTAGGGAAATTTCAGTGCGAATCGAGACATTTTTTATTCTATTCCGTTGTCGGGCACAAGTTTGGGCGCTACTTTCATGCCGTTGGTAAGATTTTCGTGCTCGCCGAATATCAGCAGGTCGCCCGCGGAAACCCCGTTTGTGATCTGGATCCTGTCCGGGGTGCGAATCCCCAGGGTTACCGCTCGTCTTTCCACGATATCATTTTTGTTTACCACCCATACTTCCGGATGCTTGCCCATTACCACCGCCTGCATGGGCGCGGCCAGCACCTGCGTTTTTGCCGCAAGCGGGATGGTCGTCTCCGCGTACATGCCCGGCTTTAGTTTTAGGTCCTTGTTGTCGATATCGACCTCGACAATCATGGTGCGCGTCGAAGGATCGATGCTGTCCGACATGCGCACCACCTTGCTGTGTAATGTTTCATGTGCCGCATGTATTACAATCGTTACGGGCATGCCCACATACATCTGACCCACGATATCCTCGGGGGCCGGAAAATCGAGGCGCAGTTTGTAGATATCGGCCAGGTGAACGATGGGCAGGCTCTGGGTGTCCGAGGACGTTCCGGCCTGCACCAGGGCCCCGGGATCGGCCGAACGCTTAGTGATCACTCCGTCGAAAGGGGCGGTGATCGTAGCGTAGGCGCTCAAAATCTTTGTGCGCGCGTACGCCGCCTTTGCCTGCTCGTATTTGCCCTGGGCGTCATCGACTTCCTGCTGGGCCAGAAGGCCGGGATGTTTTTTTATGACCGTTTCGATCCTGTCGAAATTGAGCTTGGCCACGGTGTAATCGGCCTGGGCATTGGCCTCGTCCTGCGCTTGCTCGGGAATCTCGAGCGTTGCCAAAACCTCGCCCTTTTTGACCTTATCCCCAATATCGACATTTATTGTCTTTAGAAAGCCCGAAACCTTCGCGTGAACGTTGATCTGTTCATAGGGGCGCATTTCGGCTTCAATCGTAACGGTTCGCGCTAAATCGACCCGCTCCACCTTTACGACCGCCACGGTTTTGGGCGCGGGGTCCGCCCCGGCCTTCGTGGGTTTTACCCAATGCCTGCCCGCTGTAAAAACAATGCAGGACGCACCGCATAACATCATCGCACCAATGGTGATCGTATTTTTTTTCCATCCCATGGTAATCTGTCTGGACCCCTTCCTCGGTAATGTGTCGGGCCTTCGTTTCCTTACCCCGCCTGTCGGCGTGGCATTAAACCCCTTTGTATCGGGAAATGTGTCATTCTAAATCAATGCCCGACGGGCATCATAAACGACTTTGAATGAGCTGCTAAAAATTCGGGCAAAAAAGGCGGGTTCTTCAACGCTTTTCCAAGAGGGGCGTGATCTAAACTGCAGTCCCGCTTCCGGGAAAGCGAAGGCGAGAGGCAAATAACAGGACTTGGTGGGAAATTGGGAGGCTGGATACCCTTTCCCGCGCATCCGTGCAAAACCTCGAAAACATCTTCTCCGGTTGATTGGGATGTCTTAAAAGACCTTCTACTCCTGTTTAACCGTCTGCCGCTCTCAGACCGTTTCGGCATCTTTTCGTCGAAGCAAACTGCCTGATTTTACCTGAAAATTCTCCACAACCAACAATACACTGCCACGTTGTGACTAAATACCAAATCTTGCCCAATCTGAAAAGCTTTCTTTTGTACGGCCCAAGACCGTGGCTGACTCCAAACCTCACCCGGCCGGGATGGTGAAAATACCTTGGGTGCTGACCCTGAAGGGGGAAAAAGGAGAAAACCCGGATGGAAAAAATCCATCCGGGTGCGAAATCAGGCGCGGCCCTGGGGGAGTGGGAACGCCTGGGGTAAGCGGTTAGTTCCAATAATAACGAAGGCTTGTATAAAACATGTTGTCGTTTGCCTGAGGCCCCGCCAGCGCCGAACCCGCGCCGTTTGAGCCGCTGAAATAGGTGTCGGTGGTATAGGAGTATTGTAAGCCCCATACCATGTTGCCGAAGGAACCGTGGTAGAAATTCCACCAGTCGCCGACAGTGATCTGGGCAACCGACTGTACCGCGCCCTCGAATTTGTAGCTGGGGTCAAGTCCGGGGACAAAGACGTCGATATTGGGATTGCCGTATCCGTAGGTCGAGCCGGAGTAGCTTCTCTGGGCCTGCTCCAGGCCATAATAGGCGTAGAAGGTCCATTCCTTGTTCGGGCTCCAGGTCAGGTTGCCCAGAAAATGCAAGGCCGTGATCGGGTGTATCGCGCCGGTGGAATCATAGGTGGTGTCAGGCAACTGGCCCGAACCGTAGCGGCCGATCCCCTGTCCGTACATGGCGCTCACCTCCGCATGCAGCCCCTCCACGAAACCAATCGGTATGATCGCTGCCCCTCCTACCGCATCCCCGATGGGGCTTTGATCGTTTAGAGTCGTTGCTGCGCCCGAGCCCACTATCAGGTTGGACTGAAATTGACGTGTGAGGTTAAAGACCTCCAAGTGTCCGAAGGGTGCGTCCCAGGCAGCCTTTTCCACGATATCGGGCATATCGTTGACCGAGAGGTTGCTTGCGAAAAGCCCTGACTGAGGTGCCTGGTTGATGGCGTAGTTGGTGATACCAGGTCCTATCCCCCCTATCGTGGTTGTCGGGTTTTCAACCGAAACGGCCAGCCAGTACGTTTTGTCCCAATCTTTTACGATTCGGAACTGTGGCTGGCGCGCCCAGTTGAAACCCGGTACGTACTGTGCGTCGATTGTAAGAGGGTTATCCACCGTGAAAGGCTCGATTCCCTTACTGTTCATCGTGATTAGAGACCAGGTTTGACCGCCTAGCATGTGCAGCCCGTAGGTGTCCCAATCGGCCATGGCGAAAAGATGGCGTGCGCGCGGATTGTAAGAATTGGACTCATTGGAATTGGCGCTTGGTGCCGAGCCCAAAAAGTCCATCTCGTAGTAGCCACCAAGGTGCACAGTGGGGCTGACGTCGCCTTGGACCAGGACCGAGAGCCTGCTCTGACGGCCCGTCAGGCGGGATTCGTCCTGATAAGCGCTCGGTTTGTATCCCAGAGGAAGATTTTGAAAGGGCGCGTCCACATCGGCCCCCAACCACTTGCTTCGGTAGATACCGGCGGCTTCTATAAAACCTCCGAGATTGACATTGAGTTTGCCCATCTTGAAGTTGACGCCTCCCCCTCCGGTCCCGGTCCCCGTTTGGCGCAACTGTTCGTTGGCCGAAACGTTGTTCTGTGAACTGGCAAGCGCGCATGCCTTGGAAATGGCCGCCTGCTGCTCATCGCTCTTTTTTTTCAGCTGCTGGTACTGGGCTACGGTTTGAACCTGCTGGTTCTGCACCGCTGCCTTTTGCTGTTCGACTTGCTGTTTTAATTGCTTGTACTCTTCGTTGGTTTTTGCCTGGGCGGCCTTTTGCTCCTGGGCCTTTCTTTTGAGCTTGTTGTATTGAGCTTCGCTGATTTGATGGTTGGCTCGCATAATTTCCAGGAGCTGCTCGGCCAACGACTGGTCGGCTGAGGCTCTGGTTTGCCAAAAAAGGGAAAGAACGAAAAAGAGCACAATCGTAGACGCTGCGATTGCCCTCCATTTTTTACCGGTCCTACTCATGAAACCTCCTCTTTTCTCCTCAAAAAATAAGAAATGAAATGTGTTTTCGCGGCGCCCTCCCGCGCTGTTACTCCAAAGCCAAAGTGCTACCTCCTTTCTGCTGGTATACATAAAGGTTTAGGCGCGGCCAACGGGTGAGCGCGCTTAAAACCTTCTCAAACTCTTTTTGCTTAAAATTTGGTTTATTCAAAAGCTGACGGCATTGATTTACAAGAACAGTGTTACAGCAGAAATTCGCGATTATGGCAATTGTGTTACGAAAAATCGCAAGGGGGCAATCAGATAAACGGCCTCGGCTCTTTTCCCAATTCGTGTCCCTTTGGGTGAGTTTTCCCTAAGGCTGCATGCTTCCGTGCCGGCATGGGTATTGTTATCCCTTGAACTCTTCCTTGCACGCCCCCTCCACCACCCTCCATCGCTAGAGTTTGTCGAACCCGACATCGAAAGGATGGGTTCTCTTGGCAAATGTGAAGTGGCGGTCCGCCCCCCCCCAATGTTGTTGATTTAGGCTCACGCGAAGACGCGAAGACGCGAAAAAAAGATATCAAAGAAACACAATAGGAAAGGTGTCCGGATTGACCTGAGCGATCCAGGCTTGAATTAGCCACCCAAG
>JAJXYD010000012.1 GCA_021780695.1 Deltaproteobacteria bacterium | reverse complement strand
CTTGCGAGTTTTTCCTGGGTGGTCATAAGGGTCCCTTTCTCCTGGGTTGTTTGGCGACAATTTCCATGAGAGTACCCGACCACCCCTTTTTTATGCAAGGTGTCAACTCAAGTCCGTCTTCGGACAGCCCTAACCGCTCCGGCGAGTCTGGCCAGCTGCGGATGGCCTCCAGGGGTCGTGTGGGGACCCCATTCCGGCCACCCTCCTCGACTCAGGCCCCCCTCCGCTAGTCTGGAGGAAACTATTTCTTTGTCCTTGCGGCTGTTTTCCCTCTACGAAGGTTCAAAAAACCGATACCTCAAGTCCAGCTTTTCCGTGAAGTCGTACGGTTTAATTATCCCCCTCGCTCATCGTCTCATGGTACTTTTTGACAAGGAGCGGCAAGAACTCGGCGGCATTGGCCACGACGGCATAATCGGCGCGGTTAAAAATTGGGGCGTCGGGGTCGGAATTTACCGCTATCACGCATTGCGCGCCGCGCATACCGGCAAGATGCTGTGGGGCGCCGGAAATGCCCAGGGCTAGATAGAGCCGGGGGGCAACCTGGCGGCCGGTTTCACCAATCTGGCAACTGTAAGGCAACATTTGCGCATCGCAAAGAGGCCGGGAGGCCCCAAGGGCAGCATTTTTTAAGATTCCGATCACCTCCCGGATCAAGTCGAGCCATTGAGGTCCGGCCAACATTCCTCGGCCGGCAGATACGATCACCTCGGCTTTTTCAAGGGAGCTATCCTGAACGGTCGATTGCTCCATACCGAGGTGAGCGTATCGATCATTAGTTTTTAGAAATTTTTGCCTTATGACGTTCACCTGTGAATTTTGCTCATTGGGGGCGGCAAAAGCGCCGCAATTTAGCGTAAGCACCCATGGCGAGGCGGCAGGACTCACTAGCGCCTTCCATCTTCCGTTCATAAGGCACCGCTCAAATACCGGCTGAGCGTTTTTGCAGGTAAATGCCTCCACACCGGTAACGACTGGCGCGGCAAGCCTTGTCGAAAGGCTTGCCGCAATCTGGCAATAGAGCGTGGAATGAGGAAAACTTATGATTTCGGGGTGCTTCTCCAAGACGAAGGCTTCCAGCGCATCGGTCAGCAAAAGGGGGTGAGGATGCTCAAAGGCCGGATTTTCCATAAACACCAATTCAACCTTGTTGCGGCTAGCTTTTGAAATCGACTCGGCGATTTTCCCCTCAGTTTCTCTACCAAGGCTGCCGTCTGTAGGGAGTGCGAATATGATTCCTGTAAATCCCAAATCCTTGGAAATGCTGTTTGCAAATCCCACCAGATCTTCAGAAGAAGAGCTAAGCCGTTCGCCGTCCAATTCCCCTACCAAAAGAATATTTTCACCCATTTAGATCTCCCTTTATTCCGCCTATCTTAGAAAAGACTTTTTGGCGAGAACGGCAAGCAACTTTTCGGCTTTTTCGCCCAATGAACCTTCGATGAACCGGGTTTTCCCCGATCTTTTGGGAAGTGAGACCGTTTGCGTATATTTTTGGAAATCTTTAACAGGTTCAGCGGTAATGACCGTCTTTATTTCTTGGACCCTGGATCTTAGCATATTTCGAACCGAGGGGTAACGGGGCCGGTTTACGCCACTTTGGATGGTTATCAGGGCGGGCATGGACAAAAGGATTTCCCTGCGCCGGGAGCTTTGCATCTCGCAGAGGACCCTTACAGTTTTGCATACCGGGTCGGGATCGCTCTTAACGACGGAAACCGCGCAGGAAACCCCAAGAATTTCCGCGGTCATGGGACCTACCAGCGCCTGCATGTCGTCTTCGGCCATAGCGCCGGCTACAATCAGATCGTAGCCGGCGGAGCCCGCAAAGCCGGCGATTAGTTTTGCCGTTGTTTGTGCTGGAATAAAGCCCTCTAGGGGATAATCTATATGAAAGGCCCGATCGACCCCCATGGCGACAGCTCTTCTAAGGGTTTCGCAGACTCTTGGTGGGCCAAGGCTTAATCCATCCACACAGGTCCCATCGATTGTTTCCTTTATGCGAAGAGTTTCTTCAACAGCGTATTCATCGAAGGGATTCATGCGGTATTTAAGAGGAGCACTGTTTTTGACCCACCCCTTTTGCTCATCCAGACAGGGCATACTTTCCAGATCCGGAACCTGCTTAATTAACACAAGAATTTTCACGGCCGGGATTCTCCTAAATTCATGGTCTTATCTTTCCAATACAGCAGAGTTTTGCGGGAAGCAATAAAAAAGCGGGCGCTCGCATTATTTTTATTGACGCCAATCCAACCTCCCGCTATGCTCACTCTACACTATAAAGTTACGGAGGAAAGTCCTTGAGTCTGCTTTATATGATCCGCCACGCACAGGCATCTTTTGGACAGACCGACTATGATCGTCTATCAGAGCTTGGCCATGAACAGGCACATCTTCTGGCTGCTCATTTAGACCGTATCGGAGTTGATTTCGATGCGATCTACCTGGGTAGCCAGCTTCGCCACGATCAAACGCTTGAAGCCTACAGAACGGTTTGTTCCCGGAAGGGAAACGGTCTGCCCCCGGTGCGCAAAAGCGATTTTTTCAACGAGTACGACGCAGGTTCGATCTTAAGGACCTTTGTGCCTATTTTGATCCGTGAAGAACCCGGTTTTGAAGATCTAGTCGCAGAGATGACGACCAGCAACCGCTCGTTTGAAAAAGTCTTCGGAAAGGTTTTGAAACGCTGGTTCGATCACGAAGGCGAGGCGCAAAATTTTGAAAGCTGGGCGAGCTTTACCTCTCGCGTGCAACGTGGAATCAGGCAAATCATGGATCGGGAGGGTTCTGGAAAACGCGTTGCGGTCTTTACCTCGGGGGGGCCTATTTCGGCGGTTGTACAAAAGGCCCTCGGGCTATCGAATCAAAGCACGATAAGTATTGCCTCACAGATTGTAAACAGCTCCGTTAGCCGCTTCAAGTATAACAAGGAAGCGGTGATGTTATTTGGGTTTAATGATATCACACACTTGGAATTGGATGACCCGGATCGTCTGATTACTTATCGCTAAGGCCCACCGAGTGTAAAAGGGATCGAAGGAGGAAGCCATGGATTTTACAGTTTCGGAAAAAATGCAGGTAATTCTGGAAATGATAAATGAATTTGTGGACCGGGAGCTTATCCCCCTTGAGCCGGCATTCCTTGCGGGGCGCGAATCCGAGGTTTTGGCCGAGCTTGAGCAAAGACAGCGGATGGTAAAGCAAATGGAGCTGTGGGGCCCATGCCACCCCATGGAATACGGCGGGATGGGACTAAGCCTCATGGAGCACGCGCTTGTTTCCGAGGTGTTGGGGCGGACTCCGATGGGCCATTTTGTGTTTTGGTGCCAGGCCCCCGATGTTGGCAATATTGAGCTCCTCCATCAGTTCGGGACTCGGGAACAAAAGGAAACATACCTGCGTCCGCTGGTTGCGGGCAGCATCCGCAGTTGCTTCTCCATGACGGAGGTAAGCCTTGCGGGTTCCAATCCGGTCATGATGGATACAACCGCCGTAAAGGACGGGGACGATTACGTCATAAACGGCCGTAAATGGTATACGTCCTCGGCTGACGGAGCCGCTTTTGCCATCGTCATGGCCAAGACCAATCCTCAAGCCGATCCCTATCACCAGGCAAGCATGATCATTGTCCCCTGTGAAACGGAAGGGTTTAATCTCGTTCGAAACATTCCCGTAATGGGACATACCGGCAGCGGTTATTTCAGTCATGCCGAAATTTACTATCAAAATTGTCGGGTTCCCAGGAAAAATCTGCTGGGCGAAGAGGGCGATGGATTCGTTTTGGCCCAGGAAAGGCTTGGACCGGGCAGGATCCATCACTGCATGCGCTGGTTAGGCATATGCAGGCGGGCTTTCGACCTGATGTGTGCCAGGGCCAGCGAACGGGTTATAGCGTTAAACGGGCAGACGCTTGCTTCAAAGCAGATCGTCCAGGCCTGGATCGCTGAATGCGCGGCCGAGATTCAGGCAGCTCGCCTTATGGTTCTTCATGCCGCCTGGAGAATTGAAAATGAGGGCGCTAAAGCCGCAAGGCAGGACATTTCACTCATAAAATTCAAAGTGGCCAACGTCCTTCAGATGGTGGTTGACCGCGCCCTGCAGGTCCACGGGGGGCTGGGGATGACCGACGACACGGTTCTTGCCTACTTTTTCAGGCATGAGCGGGCTGCGCGTATTTACGATGGGGCCGATGAAGTGCACAAGAGTTCGGTTGCAAAGCAGATCCTTAAAAGGTACGAAGTGGCGAGTCGGAACTGAGCGCCCGCCAGGCCTCGACCTCAATGTTGTTGATTTAGGCTCACGCAAAGACGCGAAGGCGCGAAAAAAGAGGTCAAAGAAACACAATAGGAAAGGTGTCCAAATTCACCTGAGCCATCCAGGCTTTACTTAGCCCTCGCAGACCGGTCCGAAATCGCAGTTTTTGCGGGTTCGGTTTTCGCGGCTTCGCGTGGGACAAACAGACCTTAAGACAAACAGTATTGGGCCTCGACCTGCCCCACCGGTTGCGCTTGCGGCCTGGTCGGCCGGCGGGGCGAAGAGATTAAAGTCTTAGCTTGAGTCGGGGATAAGCCAATGGAATTCGAGACGTTTAAAAATGAATACCTCCTTTCCATGGAAACCATTTGCGAGGAGATTTTCAAAAGGAACACGGATTCGATCAAGGTAAAGAAGCAGAAATTCGCTGTCAGAAACCTCACCAAAATTATCGATACGGCACTACGGCTAAGTAACCGGACGGGGTTCCATGCTATGGGGCTTAGAGCTCTTTCCAAGGAAAGCGGCCTTAGCATGGGCGGTCTCTACGCCTATTTTGAAGGAAAGGACGAGTTGCTGCGAATAATTCAGGACTACGGTCGACAGGTGCTCATGGAGCTTTTGCAAAAGCATACGGCCGAGGAGAGGGACCCGCAGCGACAGCTCGAGACCGCTATAAAAGTGCATCTTTATCTAAGCGAGATCATGCGTGACTGGTTTTTCTTTTCCTACATGGAGGCCCGCTTTCTTAGTAGAGATGATCGTCGGGCGGCCATTGCGGGCGAGCTCAGAACCGAGCAAATGTTTAGCGAGATAATGGAAAAGGGGTGTAGAGAGGGCGTTTTCACCGTGACCGATACCGTTCTGGCGGCATCGTTGATAAAAGCCATGCTTCAGGACTGGTATTTAAAAAGATGGAAGTATGCCGGCCGTAATGTTTCGGTTGAAGACTACGCCGAGCACATGCTCGGATGGGTCAGGGCCTATCTGGGGTGCGGTGTTGTATGCCAGAAAAACGGTGGTGAAATGCTAAAACATTAGACAGACAGCGAGGAGGATTTCATGACGCAAATCGATATGCCAAAGCAGGTCAGGCCCGGTGAGGAATTGGATATTGTAAAACTCGAGAGCTATCTTCGAGACGTTTTGCCGGGTCTGGACGGCGCCATCGAAGTCCGGCAGTTTCCAAGCGGATATTCCAATTTGACCTATCTTATCTGTTTCGGCCAAAAAGAGTTCATCCTGAGGCGTCCGCCGCTTGGCAAAAAAGCAAAAACGGCTCACGACATGAAACGGGAATATACGATCCTTAAGGCGCTCAGACCCTATTTTCGCTACGTTCCGCAACCGATCACCTATTGTGAGGACCCGGAGGTGATGGACTCTGCCTTCTATGTTATGGAGAGGATTCCAGGTATCATTTTAAGGAAGGATTTCCCAAAGGAGCTGGCAATTGATGAAAAGGGGGCTCGCCAGTTGAGCGAAAACCTCATGTCGGTTTTTTGCCAACTTCACGGCCTGGATGTGCGTGATTGCGGACTGGAGGGGCTTGGCAAACCCCAAGATTACGTAAAACGGCAGGTCAGTGGCTGGTCCGATCGTTACCGCGACGCCCGCACCGAGGATGTTCCCGACTTGGAAGAAGTCATGGCCTGGCTCCAAGCCAACATGGTGGCCGACGATTTCCGTGCGACCGTTATCCATAACGATTTCAAGTTTGACAACGTGATATTGAATCCCTCGAACCCGCTTGAAATTATCGGTGTCGTTGACTGGGAGATGGCCACCTTGGGCCATCCACTGATGGATCTTGGAGCTTCGCTGGCCTACTGGATAAATCGGGATGATCCGGTGGAGTTCAGTGCAATGCGAACTCTTCCCACTCAGGAACCGGGCATGCCTACCCGCAAGGAAATGGTTCGTATTTATGAGCAGTTTTCGGGCTCCCGGATCGAGGGCTTCGAGTTCTATTACTGCTTTGGACTCTTCCGTTTGGCGGTAATCGTGCAGCAGATATACTACCGTTATTTCCATGGGCAAACCCGGGATGAGCGTTTTAAAATGTTTCGTTTCGTGGTGGCGCTTCTGGAAAAAGTTTGTCTTCGGGTGATTTCGGAGGGATTTTTTTGAAATCCAAAGACTGTGAGTTAAGGAGCTGGTTATGAATGTCGAGGATATAAAACGAGTATTGATTCTGGGTGCGGGTACCATGGGACACCAGATCGGTTTTTTATGCGCTGCCCACGGCTATGAGGTCGTTATCTATGACAGCTGCCCGGATATCTTTGAGAAGGTAAGACAGCGACTGGATAAGCTTGCCGACGATTTTTTCGGTCCGGGAATTATGACTCCTGATAAAAAAAAGGAGGTTATAGGGCGTGTTTCGTTTAGCAGCAACCCCGAGCAAGCAGCCAGAGAGGTCGATTTGGTGAGCGAATCGGTCCCTGAAGACCCAAGAATTAAAGCCCAGGTATTTGGAACCTTTAATGCCCTTTGTCCCGAGCGAACTATTTTTACGACCAATACTTCCTCGCTTGTTCCTTCTATGTTTGCCGCCGCTACGGGAAGGCCCGAGAAGTTTGTGGCCTTTCACTTCCATGATATTTTGATAACCAAGGTGGTGGACATCATGCCGCACCCGGGTACGGCTCCCGAGACAATCGATCTTGTGGATGCCTTCGCTCGCAAGCTTGGCCAGGTTGTCATTACGGTTAAAAGGGAAAGCGCCGGTTATGTTTTTAATGCCATGCTGGGAGCTCTTTTAGACTCGGCTGTTGCGCTTGTGAGTAAGAACGTCGCCTGCCTTGAGGATGTGGATCGTGCGTGGATGGGGGTAATGCATTCGCCTACAGGTCCATTTGGAATCATGGACAGCATAGGGTTGGATACGGTTTGGAGGGTCACCGACTTTCGGGCCAGGGCCACGAAGGAAAAGCAACTTAAGGCAAATGCGGACTTTTTGAAATCCTTCATTGACCAGGGAAAACTTGGCAAAAAAAGCGGTGAGGGTTTTTACCGCTATCCGGGTCCGCTTTTTAGCCAAAAAGATTTTCTCGAAAACGGGGTGGAGGGTAATGATCGGCTCTGATCGGAAGAGACCTACCGGGGCGAACCGGTACATACTTTTTGGGGAGGAATATGGCATAGGGAAGCTTGACTTCCGATATTGCGACCTCCCCGCCCCCCTTTTTATTGCCACCTGAAATTGAAAAGGGACCCTTCTTTGCCGATTTTGGCCCCTCATCTTTCTTAAAGTCACCATTAAAGCCTGAATACAAGGCAAAATTATCTTTATGCCTTTCTTTCTTCTCAGGCCCTGTATGCCCAAACGGCGTAAACCGGATCGGAAACCTGTAGCTGTCCGAAATATTTATCTTCGGCAGGTCTTGGAAGTCCGCGGACCGAAAGTGTGTTTAACTCTTTAAATTTTTCGGAGAGCTCAAAATATTCCGATACCAGTCCCAATCTCTCAAATTCGTGTACCTGAGTCCAGATAGCAACGACCTTTGGTGGAAACCAACGATTTGAAAAAGTCACGATAAAAGGGCTTCCCGCTTTGAGGACTCTACCGACCTCTTTAAAAACCGCCACAGGGTGTGTCATGTATTCTACCGATACGGTGCAGATTACCGCATCAAAATAGTTGTCTTCAAAGGGCAGAGTGGGATTTTCATTGAGATCGTGAATCACAAAATCATTTAGCCGTCTATTTTCCTTTAGCTCCTCCTCGTTCATCCCAAGTCCTATAACTTTATCCAGCTCAAGACTTGTCGGGATGTGAGATTTCCAACCGCTCATCAAATCCAAAACCTTGCCGCCCTTTGCTATGAGCTCTCCATATAATCGGGAAATACTATCGATCGCGGTAGCATCAATATGGTCGACCATCCTGGGACCGCCGTAGAAGCGACTATCCAGTGTCTGGTCGGTTCTTGCAAACGGATTGTCGGATAAAAAGTCGGTTGGCTCCCCGTTCCATCGAGCCTGAATTCCAGGTCCCGTAGTCACTATTTCCATCCAGTCGTTGCTCAATCCGCCTCCTCTTTCGGAGTGCTTTGTTTCAATATTGCCGATTGTAGCTTTAAGATGCAGTCCGGTTCCCGCCAGAGGGTGATTGAAATCGACGAGGATGGATGAATCTGCGACCTTGGCGCATCGAAACGGTTCCATATTGGCTCTAAACACGTTGGGGATGCCTTTTAGAATCCCTTTGGGATAAAATCTGCCGTTTCTGGGTTCAATAGACTCGCCGGACCTGAAAGTTCTGTCAAATTGATCGTAACGGACAGTAAATAGTTTGGATGTCTCTGGTTTATGGATAAGCTCACCGTCGCTAAATTCCAACTCAATAGTATCATCGACACTTTTATCCATGAGTTCGTCGTGTAAGCGTTTCGCGAAGAGATCCCGCCAAAGATTTACCCTCCTTGCAAAATAGCGATCGCAATGTTTCCGGTAACGGCTTTGCCATTGCAGAGCAAACTCTATGTCGGTAAAACTCTTCAGATCTGTTTTCATCGTTCGGCTCCTCTCTTGGAGTGTCCGTCCAAGCGACTGTAATTTTCGCTCCCGCGTCCTTCCAAATAATAAAAGCCAGGTTTACAGAATTGTAAACCTGGCTCGTGGCCCCGTTTCCGGGCAGGTCGATTCTTCAAAAACTTCAAAAAAATTTCTTATAAATTAAGCCGCCATATAAGCCTGTCAACACGAATGGATATTAATATCGAATTTATAAGATAGTGGACTCGGTCACTTTGCGTTGCCTATTATTGACTTGGTGGAATATAACTCACCGTGCAACGGCATCCACGGAGGGAAGAGTTTGTAATGGAAGCAGAACCGAACGTTCGAGACGATCAAAAGGGTTGGACGGACCTTAGTCAATATCAGACAAACATGGCTAAAAATAAAATCGTAACCCCTCAGGAGGCTGTCTCTATCATACTCGATGGAGACACGGTCGCCTTCGGTGGCTTCGCGGGGGTGGGGGTTTGCGAGGAGATCGCTCTGGCCCTGGAGCAGCGTTTCCTTTCCACCTGCAAGCCAGGGAATCTGACGCTTCTTTTCGCGGTGGCTACAGGCCCTGGCGATGACCGCAACAAAGGACTCAATCACCTGGCTCATGAGGGCTTGATCCGCCGTATTATCGGAGGCCACTGGGCTCTGGCCCCAAGGCTTCAAAAACTTGCCGTTGAAAATAGGGTTGAGGCCTACAACCTGCCTCTTGGCGTTATCAGTCACCTCTACCGTAATATTGCCTCGAGAAAGGGGGGGATCTTTTCCAAAGTCGGGTTGGGCACTTTTGTCGATCCCAGACAAGGCGGGGGCAAGGTCAATGCTAAAACCACCGAAGAACTCGTACGCCTGATTGAAATCGATAATGAAGACTATCTCTATTATAAATCCTTGCCTATAAATGTCGCGGTCATTCGAGGAACAACCGCCGACACCGACGGCAATATTACGATGGAAAAGGAAGCTCTTACCCTGGAGTCCCTCTCGATTGCTTCGGCAACGAGGAATTCCGGCGGTCTTGTCATTGTACAGGTCGAACGGATCGCCCAGGCTGGAAGCCTCAATTGCCGACAGGTGAAAATTCCCGGCATTCTTGTCGATTGCGTTGTTGTCGCTCGTCCTGAAAATCACTGGCAAACTATGAGCGAACCCTATAATCCGGCTTTTAGCGGCGAGACAAGGAGCCCTCTGAGATCGGTAGCTCCCATGGGGTTGGATGTTAGAAAAATCATAGCCAGGCGGGCCGCCTATGAACTCAAGCCCAATTGCGTGGTAAACCTTGGAATAGGCATGCCCGAAGGGGTTGCCAATGTGGCTTATGAAGAGAACATTCTCGATTTGATAACCCTTACCGCCGAACCCGGAGTCATAGGGGGTTTTCCTGCGGGAGGTCTTAATTTCGGCGCTGCGATGAACGCCGCCGCCATTATCGATCAGCCCTATCAGTTCGATTTTTACAACGGGGGCGGTATTGACGTTGCCTTTCTTGGAATGGCCCAGGTCGATCGTCTGGGAAACGTCAATGTGAGCAGGTTTGGTTCAAAACTGGCCGGTGCCGGAGGCTTCATCAATATTAGTCAAAATTCCAAAAAAGTAATCTTTATGGGGACCTTTGCGACCGGAAGGCTCAAATGCGAAATCCGTAACTCTTGCCTTAAAATAGTAGAAGAGGGCAGGGTGAGCAAATTTGTTGAACAAGTCGAACAGATTACTTTCAGTGGGCCCTATAGTGTGAAATCAGCACAAACTATTCTCTACGTCACGGAAAGATGTGTGTTTGCGTTGAGCGCTCAAGGGCTTGAGCTAATCGAGATTGCTCCAGGTATTGACTTACAAAGGGATATCCTGGATCGGATCGATTTCAAACCCGTGATGCTTCGTCCTCCAAAGCTTATGGACGAACGGATCTTTAAAATTGCTTCCATCGGACTCAAAGATGAACTGCTCGCTATTAGTCTTGAAGACCGGATCGTCTACGATGCACGAAACAATATGTTGTTTGCAAATCTAGCCGGCTACACCGTAAAAAATAGCGACGATATCGAGGCTGTTAAAGCTGCTGTCGAGAACCGGTTAAAGCCGCTGGGTAAAAAGGTTTATGCCGTCGGCAATTACGACCGCTTTACTATCGATTCCGAACTTATAGATGCCTATGCGCAAATGCAACAATATCTTACCGGACGCTATTTTTCAAAAGTGAGCCGCTTTACCACCAGTGCGTTTCTGCGCCTGAAAATGGGTAGGGCATTGGAGGAGCGAACCGTTGCCCCACACATCTACGAGAGTCCCGATGAGGCCCATAGGTTCCTGGTATCTGATTAACCGGCAGTTTCGGTAGAAAATTTTATTTTAGCCGCTGAGAGTTTTTGACGACTAATTACTGTGAAGCCTGCCACCTCGGAAAGGGCCATAATGATCCAAAAAGATTTCGAATCGCTGCGCGATGAACTCCGTAACGATCTTGAGAAAAAAGACTGGAGAAAGGCCGTTATCGTTCTCTCCCATTTCGAACAGCTTGATGGAAGCCGGCAAAAATTGGTATTGCTGGATTTAAGTCGGGGAGATGCCGATTTTGTTTTGCCTTTGCTTATAACTTTTGCCGGCGCCTACCCCCAAATGTATGAACAACAACCGATGCTTCGCGGTATGCTCATTTCAAAGGCCATCGATTATCCCGATCTTTTAATAAAAAACATGAGGGAGCTGGAGACTAAAAATAAAATTTTTTGTATTGAAATCCTGGGAGAGATCAGGTCTGAACAGGCCGTACCGCACCTTTTGGAAATGCTGACCCTGGCCGGGGAGCCCGAACTTTTACAAGCGATCATTGATACCCTTGGGCTTATTGGGATTTCGGATGCCGTTAGCCTTATAAGCGACTTTCTCTACGTCGATAACAGGGTTCTTGTGGTTTGCGCCATCAGGGCACTTGGAAAAATTGCCGCGCCTTCCGCCATGTTCCGGCTTGCCGAAAGGGTAGGGGGCGATCACGATCTGGATAGGCTCATCCTCGAGGTTTTCGCCGAAGTCCAGGACAACACGGCTCTTAAAAAACTGAGTGAAACCATTGCCTCCCATCACGCCCATATGCGCAGTCTGGCCAAAAAACTGCTCGTTCGCATTGGAGCTAAGTCGGTTCCCTTTATCATAGAAAATCTCCGCTCCGAAGATGTGGACCTGCAGATCAATTCGCTAAATGTGCTCGGAGACATTGGCGACCTGAGCGCTTCAGCTCCAATCCGAAAACTGCTCCAGGCGGGGGCCAAAAACGCCAACGTTCGTTTTGCGGCCTACGAAGCGCTTTCGTTTATGCCGCAGGTTCAGGGGGCCTACGTTTTGGCCGCCGGACTGCTCGATCCCGTCGAGCACGTGCGCATCGCGGCCGCCCGGGCGGTAGATAGAAATTATAACGAGGTCCTGGGTTTGGGAATCCGCAACATGGTCCAATTCAAAAACGAGGATTCCGACCGCATCGTTTCTACTATCATCCTCGCCCAGGCCGACAAGATTTTCCTTGATCTCATAGATGAAACGGTTTTCCAGCAAACGGCCGTCGAGTTGCTGAGCAAGGTTCACAAGGACCTTAGAGATCATTGGGTCGCGCTTCTGGCAGCCAGGGGATTTAGTGAACTGGCCGCAAAAATTTTGCCCGAGCAAGCCGGGCAAACCCGAAGACCGCGCGCGTGCGCCGTAGACGATTCACGTATGATCCTTGGCATTTATAAGCACTCTCTGCATCAACTGGGAATCGAGCCTGTAGTATTCGAGTTTCCCTCAAGCGCCCTTGAGTGGCTTAAAAAGGAAAAACCCGATATCGTTTTCACCGATCTCAACATGCCCGAGATGACCGGAATCGATTTGACTCGCGAGATTCGTAAAATTTACTCTCTGCAGGAGCTTCCCATCATTATGGTTACAACTCAAAGCGATGTCCAGGACCATGAAGCAGCAAGGACCGCAGGTGTTAGCACTATTATTTTCAAACCCTTCGATACGGCGGCCTTGAAGCAATGTGTCGCAGCCTTCTGTCCTGGCAAAACAGTGCGGAACGGTTGAAAGATTTTCTCATAACCCAAGTTTGAGAGAATCTGGATCAGTTGTATACTCTTTACAACTTCGCTCACGAGTTCTTTTTTTGTCGCAGGTGAAATTTTTGAGTCCCTCGTACCGGCGCGAGGGCGCCACACCCGTGCATACCCTCCGAACAAACGGCATTGAAAGAGAATAGCAACAAGCTTGCAACCTTGACTCCCCTGGAATTATGGGATCGGTAAAGCCGACGGGAAGCGGATTTAAACACGAAACCGGTGGCCGGGCATCTCTCTTCGATCGTTATGTCGGTTAGGCTTTACCGGGTTCTGTCAGGAAAATGTCACCGAGGGTAGAGGCTGTGGAAATACGCCGCATGACTCAAAAGAGAAGAAAACTCATAGGAATTTGTCTTCGAGAGGAGTTTATAACCTGGAATTCGGGAACCGTGCCAGGATAATGAACTCAGACCTTTTTGCCCCCAAAGATCACGTTACCCCTTCCAGCGATCACCATTCGGGAGAGCATGCTGATGGCAAGGATAAATAAGATTATGAATAGTGCGGCAGCGTAGGCGAGGGCATGGGCGCTGGAAAAAGGCTCTGTGATAAAGGCCCATATAGCATAGGTGAGATATCCTATCGGTTCCCGGATCAGATGGCCGTTCCACATGTAATTCGACCACCCGGCAGTATAGAGAAGAGGAGCCGTCTCGCCTACAGAGATAGCCAGGGCAAGCAGGATACCTGTAATAATGCCCGGGAGCGCCATCCGCACGCAGATGCCCATGGCCACCCGGCCATCGCCCGCTCCCAGCGCATAGGCGGACTCGCGCACTCCGCGCGGTACCTGGTTGATCGCCATCTCGCTCGTTCGACAAATGTAGGGCATGCAGATGATGGCTAGCGCAAGGCTTCCCGCTGCCGCCGAAAACTGCCATCCCAGGCTCACAACCATCGTAATGTAGCCAAAATAGCCGATTACGATAGAAGGGACTCCGACAAGAACATCGCTTAAAAACCGTATTGTGGGGGCAAGAGCTCCGGTATCAAACATCGATAGGTAGATACCCGCTGCCAGACCCGGGGGGACCGCGAGAAGGACCCCTCCAACGGCAAGCACCAGAGTGCCTTCGATAGCGTTTAGAAGACCGCCGCTGGTTCCTGAAGTTACGTGTGTAACCACCTGGAGGCTAAGAGCGCCTATACCTCTTATCAAAACGGTAAGAAAAATGGACACCATTGCGCTCCCAAGCAAAAGAAAGGCAAGCGAGCAAAACCCCCACCCGAGGATATCGAACATGCGACGGCGTAGAAGACGAGTGTTAATCCCAAGAAGGGAACCTCGGTCCTTGACTCTACAAGTGGTCGAAGTTGCGCTCATTTTGTCCTCACGTTCAGTTTTCCATCGTAGTGGAGAAGGACCCGGGCCATCGCGTTGATAAAAATGGAAAGCAGGCAGAGCACCAGGGCCACCTCGGCAAGCGAGCGAACCGCCATGCCGGTAGGGTCCTGGAGGGAGCTGTCGAGTTGCGAGACTATAAAGGAAGCCATGGTGGAAATCGGCGAGTAGATGTTGCCCGGTAAATAGTTAAGGGCGTTGCCACTGACCATGAGTACAGCCATTGTCTCCCCCAGAGCCCTGCCGGTCGCCAGTATGGTTGAACCCACAAAAACCCGGCCCACCCCCGGCAGAAGCACTTTGCGAACGGTCTCAAACCTGGTTGCTCCAAGAGCCATGGCTCCCTCGCGAAGCTTGGCCGGTTGGCTCACCAGTGCGTCGCGCAGGGTTGCCGTTATCAGCGGCACTATCATAAGGGTTAGTACAAGGCCGGCCGTAAGCAACCCATAGCCGCTGCCCGAAGGGCCGGCGAAAAAAGGCATGAAGGCCAACCATTTCGACAGGAACGGAAAAAGATGATGCCCCAAATAGGGGATCATCACAACGTAGCCCCAAAGACCATAGACAACGCTGGGAATAGCGGCAAGCAGTTCGACAAAAAACGAAAGCCATTGCCGCAGATAGGGAGGAGCCCCCTCGGCAAGAAAAACCGCAGCCCCTACCCCAACCGGTACCGCGATGGAGATAGCAATGAGAGTGCTTAGCAAAGTCCCGACGATGAGAAATAAAATCCCGTATTGGGCGCCGGGCAGGATCTGTTGACCGCCTACCGTCACGGGGTTTCCGTAGAGGCTTCCGAGGTTCCATCCGTTGTGGACCAGAAAGACTAAACCGTTTAGTCTCAAGGCCGGCCAGGCATAGACGGTGAGAAAGAGTACGATTGCTGCAAGGCTTGCAGCAACCAAACTGCCGAGCATGGCGGTAATGCGGCGAAAATTAAATACGCCCCCGACAAACCGGGCCAGGGTTGAGGGCACGGACCATGCGCCCTTGATCCAATGCGCGACCGCAGCTGAAAAGGGCCGCTTGCCGGCTCTCATGCTACCGGCAAGCGATTCACAAATGTTTGGACGAGTTCGGTCCATATTACTTTATCTTCTCAATCTGTTGGGAACTCAGCCTTACAATCGGGGCTGGAAGCGCGATGAAATGGACTTTCTGCATGAAATGCGATGCATTGCCCCCCTTTGGACTGATCGCCCAGGTCAGAAAACTGCGTAAGGCTGCGGCGGTTTGTGGGGAGTCCTGTTTGGCCCTTATCATCACATACTCGTAATTGATAATGGGATAGGAGTCGGGACCGGGCGCGAAAATTAGGCTGATGCACTCGTTTGCCGGTGTCTTTGAAACCAGTGCGGCGGCTGCGGCTTTGGCTGTTTTCTCCGAGGGCAGTAAAAATTTCCCATCCCGGTTTTCAAGCATTGCGATGCCAAGCTTTTTCTTCTCTATCGCATCCTGGTAGCTGGTGCCTATGTAGGAAACTGTATAGGGGTTGTCTTTTGTCGCGGCTACCATGCCGGGATTGCCTTCGGCCCC
Organism: Deltaproteobacteria bacterium; assembly: GCA_021780695.1. Taxonomy (GTDB): domain Bacteria; phylum Desulfobacterota; class Syntrophobacteria; order Syntrophobacterales; family Syntrophobacteraceae; genus SbD1. The sequence continues at coordinate 67,772 of JAJXYD010000012.1, read as the reverse complement.
AAGACCGCCGGGAACTGGAGGCCAGCTGACGGTGGTGCCAAATCCCGCACCCTTGGACCACGTAGGCGTGCTAAATGACAGATATTGGGTGAAAATAAAGGTGTCGCCGCTTCCGTCCGTTCTGTGAACGGGGATTATCTCGTGATGAGGCAGATTGACGCCGGGGTTTAGCTTCTTTATTGCCGAGTCGTCCCAGAAGCGGATCTTGCCGCTGTAAATGCCCGCGAGCACCGGACCGCTTAGCTTGATATTCTTATCGTTTAGGCCCGGCAAATTGTAGTTTACCATTTGCATCGAAATGCAAAGCGGTATGTTAAGCATCGGGTGCTGTTTCATGAGCGTATCGCTCATATAAGCATCCGAAGCCCCGATCTGGGCCAGACCGGCAACCGATTGAGAAATGCCGGTGCCGCTTCCCGTCGATTGGGTGGTGATTTTAACGTTTGGATCGATTTTTGCGTAATCGGCAAGCCAGATGTTAAACAGCGGATAAACCAGGCTGGACCCGGTTTCCAGAAGATTTACCGTCTTTTCTGCAGCCCCGGCTTGAGGTGCCCCCGCAAGCGCAAGAGCCAGAACTCCGGCCGCCACGATCGCGTGGGGCTTACGGATCGAAATTACCTTTTTCAAAAATGACACGATTAGCTCCTCCATTTTGATGTGATTTGCTCTTTTCCCGCCATAGTAATTAACCGCTCCAGAGTTGATCCATTTTCTACCAGCTCAGCGTTACCCTACGGTGACGCCTTTGTTACGCTTAGGTTAAGTTGGAGGGCGCACTATTTCTTTTGAGGAAATATCAAGAGACGCAAAAGTGCTCTAACTACCGGATTTGGTTGAAATACCGTTCCAGTCCTGCTTTGCCGCCGGTTCTAAATTTTTTCTCGCTTGGCTGGACCAGCCCGATAACAGGCCTTATCCCTCTTAAGTTTGCACCACTGGGGTTACCCCGGATTTCTACGAACCGGTCACCTCAATGTCACAAACCTGTAACATTCTTTCGATATCATGGCTGGCAGGATTGATCCTTGCTTTGGAAATATTCAGTAAGAAGGATACTGTGAAATATTTGTCTGCTTAAGGAGGACAGAAAACAATGAAAACAGTTGGTTTCTCGCGTACTCTATTTTTTTCGACTGCCATGCTGCTCTGTGTCTTTACCGCAATACCGGTTTTTGCCATGGACATTACCGGTGCTGGGGCGACTTTCCCCTATCCGATTTATTCCAAATGGGCCCAGGCCTACCGGGCGAAAACCGGGATCGGTCTAAATTACCAGTCGATCGGTTCGGGTGCGGGTATTAAGCAGATAGAAGCCAAAACTATCGACTTCGGTGCCTCCGATATGCCTCTTACAAAGGATGTTCTTGAAAAAAACGGCCTCCAGCAGTTCCCAACCGTTATGGGTGGAGAAGTTCTGGCGATAAACGTCGATGGAATCACGAAGGGGCAGTTGAAACTAAACGGCGCGCTCATAGCCGATATCTATCTTGGCAAGATCAAAAAGTGGAACGATCCGGCCATTGTTAAACTTAACCCCGACTTAAAGCTGCCCGATGAGCGCATTACCGTCATTCACCGCTCGGATGGCTCCGGTACGACCTTCATCTTTACCAACTATCTTTGTAAAGTAAGTTCTCAATGGAAAAGCAAGGTCGGAAACTCCGTATCGGTTCAATGGCCGGTGGGTGTTGGCGGCAAAGGAAATGCCGGCGTTGCTGACTATGTTCAACAGGTGCCCGGCTCAATTGGCTATGTCGAGTATGCCTACGCCCTTAACAATAATATTGCCTACGCCTTGCTCTACAACCACGACGGAAAGCTCGTCGAGCCTTCCAGTAAGAACTTCCAGGCCGCGGCCGCGGGAGCTGACTGGAAAAATGCCCCGGGATTTCGCGTGATACTGACCAATGAACCCGGCGCTAATAGCTGGCCCATTACTGGAGCCACTTTCATCTTGATGCATAAAGTCCAGGATAATCCCGCCCGCGCCCTGGAGGTGCTTAAATTTTTCGCCTGGGATTACGCCAACGGTGGCCAAATGGCTGAACAACTCGCATATGTGCCTTTTCCGCCTGTTGTGGTAAAAACCATCGAAGACTCATGGGCAACGATCAAGTCCAAAGATGGAATTCCAGTGTGGAAAGCTCCCGCGGCAGGCAAATAAGACGCTTGATTACATTTTGCCGGCACTCGGCAGGGACGCGGATATAATTGATTTTAGGCAAGGGGGATCATTGTGACCCCCTTGCCGCTTAAAGAGGTTTTTTCGACTTATGGCCAACGGGGGAAAGGTCCTAACCGAGGAAATCACGGTAGCGCCACGCCGTATTTCCGGTCCTAGCCGCTCATACTCCATGGCGGACCAAATTTTTGAGAATATTACCAGGTTTTTTGCCTTTCTGGTTCTTCTCCTCTTGGCGGCGATACTTGTTTCGCTATTTATCGGAGCCCTGCCCGCGTTAAAAAAATTCGGTCTCGACTTTATCGGTTCTACGGCCTGGAATCCGGTTACCAACGTCTTTGGCGGACTCGTGCCGATAGTTGGCACTCTCGTAACATCGGCCATCGCCCTTCTTATCGCAGTGCCCGTAAGCTTTGGTATTGCCATGTTTCTTACGGAAATGTGTCCTGCAAGGCTTAAAAGGCCCCTGGGCACCACCATTGAACTACTGGCAGGCATTCCGAGCATCATTTACGGCATGTGGGGCCTGTTCGTATTCGCACCCGTTTTCAGCCGCCGCGCGGAACCCTGGATTGATTCCCATCTGGGTAGCCTGCCACTTATCGGGCCCTTTTTTTCCGGTCCCCCTATCGGCATAGGGGTCTTGACCGCGGGGCTGATCCTTTCGATAATGGTGATTCCCTTTATCGCGGCCGTAATGAGGGATGTCTTCGAGGTTGTCCCCCACATGCTAAAAGAATCGGCTTACGGGCTTGGAGCTACTACGTGGGAGGTGGTGAGAAACATCAATTTGCCTTACGCCAGGGTCGGTGTGGTGGGCGGCATAATGCTGGGGCTTGGACGCGCGATAGGGGAGACCATGGCCGTAACCTTCGTTATAGGCAACTCTCACAGTCTGCATGTCTCACTCCTCATGCCGGGCAACTCCATTGCCTCGACTCTTGCCAACGAATTCACCGAAGCGGTAGGGAAAATCTATATCTCATCGCTTATAGAGTTGGGCTTGTTTCTCTTTATCATTACCTTCATCGTGTTGGCTCTGGCAAAGCTCCTTTTGATAAGGCTTTCCAGAATGGAGGGTAAAAGATCGTGAGGGGGAGCAAATTGGAATTGATTTCCATCCAGAGCCGACGGCGCGTCATAAACTCCCTTGCCCAGATCGGAGCCCTGCTCACCGTTTTTTTCGGCCTCTTCTGGCTGGGTTGGATACTTATGACACTGTTGCAGCATGGTCTTCCGGGAATCAGCCTGAAACTGTTTACCCATCTTACCCCGCCGCCGGGAAGTCCCGGGGGGATTATAAATGCGATCGTTGGGACCTTCTTGATCGTAATGCTTGCCACCCTTTTAGGCACTCCTGTAGGAATCCTCGCCGGGGTCTATATGGCCGAATACGGACAAACGGGCTGGCTTGGTCCCGTTACAGGGTTTGTTAACGACATTTTGCTAAGCGCCCCCTCCATTGTCCTGGGGCTGTTCGTTTATGAAACCTACGTTATTTGGGTCGGCCATTTTTCAGGGATCGCCGGTTCACTGGCCTTGGGGCTTCTGGTGATTCCCGTGGTCGTAAGGACTACGGAAAACATGCTGAAAATGGTGCCCAATCGTTTGCGCGAAGCCGCGGCAGCTCTGGGAACCCCGCAATGGAAGATTGTCACCATGATTACGCTTAGAGCCTCGCGCGCGGGTATAATTACGGGCATTCTGCTCGCTGTCGCCAGAATAAGCGGAGAAACCGCGCCTCTTCTTTTTACCGCCCTGAACAACATGTTCTGGAGCAAACTTACCCAGCCCACCGCAAATCTTCCCGTGATGATTTTCGATTACGCGATGAGCCCTTACAAAGACTGGCATACTCTCGCATGGGCCGGAGCCCTCCTTATAACCATGGGCGTTTTGGGGTTGAATATCCTGGCCAGATCCTTTTTCAAACAAAAGCCTTTGGGCCGTTAAAACTTTTGCAAAGGTGTGTGAAGATATGACGGCAATGCTGCCAAAACCAAAAATTGAAGTTCGCAATCTTGATTTTTTCTACGGTGAAACCCGGGCGTTAAAAAATATCTCCCTCGATATCCCGGAGTTTCACGTAACGGCTTTCATCGGCCCCTCAGGCTGCGGCAAATCCACCTTGATTCGCACCTTTAACAAGATCTATAAAATCTATCCCCATCAAAGGGCAACCGGCCGGATCATTGTCGACGGGGTCGATATCCTCGAAGACGATAGCGATCTAAATAAGCTTCGAGCCAGGGTCGGAATGGTTTTTCAGCAGCCTACCCCTTTCCCGATGTCGATCTATAACAACATAGCTTTCGGTGTAAAACTCTACGAAAAGCTGAGTAAAAGCGGCATGGATGAAAGAGTCGAATGGGCACTCCACAAGGCCGCGCTCTGGGATGAGGTTAAAGATGTTCTTCACCGCAGCGGCTATGGTCTTTCCGGAGGCCAGCAGCAGCGCTTGTGCATTGCCCGGGCCATAGCCGTAAAACCCGAGGTGCTGCTCCTGGATGAGCCGGCCTCGGCCCTCGATCCTATCTCCACCGCGCGCATAGAAAACCTCGTCACTGAGCTAAAAAAGGACTACACCATCGTTATCGTTACCCACAACATGCAGCAGGCAGCCAGAGTCTCGGACTTTACAGCCTACATGTACCTTGGGGAGTTGATCGAATTCGCCGGAACCGAACTCATCTTTACGCGCCCGTCGCGAAAGGAAACCGAGGATTATATAACCGGCAAGTTCGGCTAGATCACACGCCGTAAAATGAACTCCTGCCCCCTCGACCGTTTGGAGAGTCTCAGGTCAATTTGCCCACTGGGAAAAAGGCTGCGGACGGAAGAATAATTTTTCGTGCTTTGATGCCTGCAACCTCCTGCCCAGTAGAGCAAAACCCCTTGCGCGCCCCATCCTAACGGGTATATATCTTAGAAAAATAATATTTGCGCCTTCGATGGCTTTGTCTTGAGCAGATCGCCGGGCGGTGTTTTAGAGATCGTCAGGACCCTTGTTCATTGCAAAGGCAAACTATGCAGAGGCTTATGATCGAAAACCTTGCGGTGGATATGCACCTCCATGAAAAGGAGGCCGCCCGGCAGGGGTTTGGTTTAGTTTGCGGGATAGATGAAGCCGGTCGCGGTCCTCTGGCAGGGCCTGTGGTTGCTGCGGCTGTTATCTTGCCAAAAAATGTTCGCCTTCCCGGCATTAACGATTCCAAAAAGCTCAGCCCTGAACAACGAGAAGATTTTTTTGAAAAAATCAAGACTCGGGCTACTGCCGTAGGACTTGGTATTGTTGACAACTGCGAAATTGACCGGATAAACATCCTTCAGGCAACTTTGCGGGCCATGATCTCTGCGGTTGCGCAGTTGTGCGTTGCGCCTGATTTCCTCCTTATCGACGGCCCCTACAAGCTCCCTTTGCCCATTGCTCAAAAGGGAATTCCTCACGGGGATGCGCTCTCCATTTCCATCGCTGCCGCTTCCATTATTGCCAAGGTCCATCGTGACAAGTTGATGTGCGGGTATCACGAGGACTTTCCCCAATATGGGTTTAACTCTCACAAGGGTTACGGAACGGCTCGCCACTATGAGGCGTTACGGAAATTCGGGCCTTGTCCGCTTCATAGGATTACTTTCAGGGGTGTTTCCAGATAGTTAGGAGCCTTATGCCAGCGAAAAGCCGCTATGACTTGGGAAAAGAGGGCGAGACGGTCGCTGCCGATTATCTTCGTGAATGCGGCCTCAAAATCCTTGATCGCAACTTCCGCTGTCCTTTGGGAGAAATCGACTTGATTGCAAAAGACGGCAAGACTATCATATTTGTCGAAGTTAGATCCAGACGGGCCGATTCATTTTGGAGCCCGGAAGAATCCCTTACCGCTCCAAAATTCAGGCGTATTACCAAAGCCGCTCTGTGGTATTTGAAACGGCAAGGCGCCGCCGATGCGTTCATGCGCTTTGACGTAGTAGCCGTAAGGTGGACGGGGGAAAAACCTGAAATAAGCTGGATAGTAAATGCCTTCCAACCACGATGATTGTAATGAGGCGGGAAAAGGGAATCTGTTCCTTGTTGCAACCCCCATAGGCAACCTTGGCGACATCACTCTAAGAGCGCTTGAAACCCTTAGAAACGTTGATATAATCGCCGCTGAGGATACACGCCGGACACGAAAGCTTCTGTCTTACTTCGATATCCATAAACCCTTGGTCAGCTACCACGAACACAACGCGAGAACGAGCGGAAACGATCTGCTTGAAAAAATAGCTTGCGGCAGAAACGTTGCGCTTGTTACCGATGCCGGTACCCCATGCGTATCCGATCCCGGAAAACTTCTCGTGCAAGCCGCTCTTGAGCGCGGAATCGAGCCTGTGGCCATTCCGGGACCCACCGCCCTCATTTCCGCCCTTGTCGTCTCGGGGCTTAGCTCCCAGCCTTTTGTCTTTCTCGGGTTTGCTCCGGTAAAGGGTGTGGAAAGACGCCGATTTTTCCAAGCAAGCTCAAGCTTTGAAATGACGCTCATCCTTTATGAATCTCCCAAACGACTTCTTAAAACTCTCAAGGATATTTCGCAAATCTGGGGGGACAGAAAAATAGCGGTAGCCCGTGAGCTAACAAAAATGCACGAGGAAATCTTTCGAGGTCGAATATCCGAAGCGCTTTTGTATTTTGCGGGTGAGGTTAGAGGCGAAATAGTTCTTGTAGTCGAGGGGGCCGTTCATGAAGTGGCCGGGATTGAATCAACCGTAGTTTTGGAGAACGCCGACCTGCCGGGTGTCAACTCCCCTCCCGAGGCCTGCGCCTGGAAGCAAGAGCTTGAAATCCTGCTAGAAACCGGTCTTTCAGCTAAGGAAGCTGTCCAGACGATTGTGCGCCGCTTCGATCTTCCCCGCAGACTTATCTACCAAACCGCTTTGGAGATGAGGAAACAATACCCGTCTTCCTGAAATCAGTGAGCGTGTTCATGAACTTCCACCCCGTGTCCGGCATGGTCGTGCTCGTGGGGTCCGTGCGCAACAGCGTGCGGGTGTTCATGGACATGAGTGTGAGAGTCCATGGGTATGCAGATACTTTCCTTCCCTCTCAAGCTCCATTTATGCAAAATTTTAACAATTTCATCGCCTGTTTTTGGGGTCAACGCTTGCCCAAATCTTTGTCAATTCGTCCTGAGAATTGTTCCAGAGCCATTCTGCCCCATTGGGTTGCTAAATAATAATCGGGGCTGAAGTTATTTGCCCTCGGTCTTTGATAGTATTTCTCCACAATAAGTAGAGAAATTATACGGGAAGAAACAAATTCGGTTTCTCTCGGGGAATGATTTTTTGGCAATTTCGCACTGATTTGCCCAGTTAAGCATTTTTGTGTCTCTGCCAATGGCCAAAATCTTGCATCTGGTATGGGAAAAACCCTGGAGCGCTTTTGTACGGTGGGCGTTCCAGCCTTTCTCGGGGCGGGTAAAAGCGGGTATGGCTTAGATGAAATCAACCAGGGCCCGTAAGGGTATTTATGGCGGTGCGTGGCGCAAAGTCAAAAAGCTGGCGAGAATCCAAGTACAGTTGACCCTCGGTCTGGTTGAAAATTGACACCGTATCTTTGGAGCGCCTGTTTTTGATGTTCCAGGTTATAACGACAATCTAGAGGGGGAAGGCTATGGAAATGGCATTGTGGGATACGGGCTTCGAAAGAGGCATCGCTCAGGATTGGATGAGAAAAGGAGAAGAGGCCCAGCGCGATGGCAACCATCAGGCGGCGCAAGAGTGTTTCGATAGGGCTATTATCGAGGATCCTTTCAATGCGCGGGCCTATACCAAATTAAGCGCGGTCTGCTGGGCACAGGGGAAAACAGAGGATAGCCTCAATGCTCTCCTTAAGGCTCTGGAACTTGAGCCTGGAGACAGAGAAACGGTGCTCGAGTGTGCGCGCGTGTTTACAGTTCTGGGTAAACAAGTCTTTGCAAAAGAGGTCTTGGAGGCATACCTGGGCAGGAACCCCCAGGATGCAGAAATTCGCTCCAGACTCGATGCGATTGCGACTGCTCCCGTAGAGAAACAATCGCCTGATACGGGGGAGTTTTTAAATAGACAGGGGGAAATCCAATATGGAAGGGGAAATGTGGCCCACGCAAAGGCCTGCTTCGAGATGGCTATCGAGGAAAACCCCCTGATGGGCGAAGCCTATAATAACCTGGGTGTTATTGAACTTGAGAGTGGAAAGACCATCGAAGCCCTCAAAAATTTTCATAAGGCCATGGAGCTAAAACCCGAAGACGGAGAGATTCTGGTTAACAGCGCCCGTGGTCTCGCAATGGCTGGCCAGGTGGATGCTGCCATTGATGTCTACCGGGCGTATTTGCGCAGGTTTCCAAATGACGATAACTCATGGAAACAATTTGAAGACCTTATTCGGCAGAGTGTGTGCTCGTGTTGGAAACCTGACGGCCTGTCTGAAGAAATTGCCGATATTTACAGGAACGCCGCTAAGGAACTCTGGAAGGCGGGTGATTTGACCGGGGCTTCGGAAAGCATTGAAAAAGCTCTGAGGATAAAGTCCGACGCGCCGGACTCTCTTTACCTGCTGGCATGCCTGCACTCTGCCCTGGGACAGACGGCTGAAGCCGGAAGATCTCTTGACAGGGCACTTACGATCGACCCTTCACATGCCGAATGCTTAAGTATGCGCGAAAACCTCTTCTATGGCGACGAAGGACAAAACGGTTGAATTTAGAACGGGCTAATTTTGTCAAAAAGTCTAAGGACATTTCATGACTAAATCCTCTGGTCTTTCGGTCTGCATGATCGTAAAAAACGAGGAGGCCAACATTTACGACGCCTTGGCCTCTTTTACCCCTTTTGCCGATGAATTGATTGTTGTCGATACCGGTTCCACGGACAATACCAGGGATATTGCCGCCGGCTTTACTCCCTTCGTCTATGATTTTGAGTGGATAGACGATTTTTCCGCCGCCAGAAATTTCGCTATGTCCAAGGCGACAAAGAGCTATCACCTCTGGCTTGATGCCGACGACAGGATCGATGAGGAAAATCAGAGCCTAATCCAGACCTTGAAATCGGATTTTGACGGTAAAAAAGCCTTCTGGTTCATTCTGAAAAATATTCAGGGCGCCCATCCACCCACCTCATGCAGGCAATTGAGGTGTTTTCCTCTTGCAGAAGATATCCGGTTCCAAAGGCCTGTGCACGAGCAGGCATTCGAATCTGTTCTGGCCGCGGGTTTTGAGGCTGTGCTTGCAGACATTGTGATCGAGCACTTGGGGTACATGACCGATGAGGCGAGGCTGGCCAAGGCAATTCGCAACATGACCATGATGGAAAAAGCAAGAGCTGAAAATCAGGAAGACGGGGGATTGCTCTTCTCCCTGGCGTTGACCTATTCGCCCCTCGGGCGAAGAAAGGATGCTCTCGAGTGTATGTCGCAAGCGCTGGAGCTTTTTGAAAAAGAGAGCTACAACCATCATCTCATTCCTGAGGCTTACCTATTTCAGGCCAAGCTCGCCTACGAAATGGGAGACTATGACCAAAGCGTTCGAAAGCTCGCGGTTGTTGGAAGTCTGGTCGTCGGCAATCCCCTCCACAACTTTCAGATGGGGTTGCTCTATCAGCAAATGGGTAGGCACCGTCAGGCTGTCGAAGCCTTTGGACATGTTTTGGGGAAAAAGTATGTTCCCAACCTTTACCCCACCCATCCCTTGCCAAACGAAGCGGAACTGCTTCTGTTCCTAGCCTACAGTCTGTTTTGTCTAAATGACCAAAAACCTGCGCTGGAACTGATAAACTCCTCCAAGATCGGGCAGTGCAAAGGCTGGGAATGGATTGGCGCCAGGGCTTTTACCTTCAAAAACATCGCGCTTGCCCATATAGCCTTGGAGACCGCTCTTCGCTATGGTGAAATTGCACCGATGAGCTGGGCCCGCCTGGGTGCCATATACAAGCTGCGAGGTTATGTGGATAAGGCGCGCCAATGTTTTGAACGCGCCGGAATGCCGGATCGTTTGCACGCTGCCAATAAGCCTTTGACTAGGAGCCAATGAAAACATAGCTGCGTTTTCACCCAATAAAAATTCCCTTTCCTCAAAGGTGGGTCATTATTGCATGCCGGTTCACAGACGATAGGCGGCCTGCAAAAAGTCTTTTTCACCGGCCATGCGTTACTCGCTGCCGGCCTTCATAACGGTTAGCGGTTCATCTTCTGATTTTTCCCCTGTTATCCTCAGCCATCTGGACAGACAGTGGTCAAGGATTTCCTGGGCTCTTCGAATGTCTATCCTGTATTTTTCCGGAATAAATGCTACCGATGGGGCATAAATTCCATCGGTTTTGCAAAGAAAAGGGCAGCTTTCGAGCAATTCATCCGAGAGATGGACGAGTTTGGAAAGTGATCTGGCAAGTGTTAAGCCGCAGTCCCTCACGGGAACATTTCCTGCTGTGCAGGAGTCGGCAAAGAGCCTTAGGCCCGCAAAACCGGTTATAGGTTCGAGGTCCTCCGGACGCAAGCCTTCTTTTCGAAGAAAGGCCAGGGGAGCTATAACCGACATTGTGAAAGGTTTGGAAGAAGAGCCTGCATGTTCGGACAGGATTTGACGCACTACGTCCAGGAGTCGTTGTCCGCCAGGGGTAAATTCCCTGATGACGCTTTTACCTCGCAATTTGCCAAATCTTCTGAAAAAATCTTCCTTAAAATCGTGCCGGACCAAAATGATGCAGTTGTCATCCTCAGAGTAGCAGTGTGCGTCGACCAATTCCTGGGCGGCCGCCCCGAAGTTGTCTATAAATACTACCCGCAAGGCTGCCGGTCTTGCGGTGTCCATTTCCGCCAGTGTCTTCTGCGCATGCTCTTCAAAGTAAAAGTCGAGGCAATCGATTTCCTCTTCTTCTATGAAGGCTACCTTTGCAGCCTGGACGATATCGTCTACGGCTACCACCTGAAGGATGTGGCGTGAGTAATCGAATGTCTCCTCGCCGCTTTCCCACTGCTCGAAGGTCAGGATCTGGAGTTCCTTTTTCAAAGCATCCGGTAGTCGGTCCAGTCCTTCGTTTCCGCTCAGGTTTTCTTTTGGGATGATTAGAGTTCTACAGCCTGCGGCGTAGGCTGTCTCAAGTTTTACGGCCATACCGCCAATGCTTGTGACTCGACCCTGAGTATCGATTTCACCGGTTACTGCGACGTCACGGCGGATTTTTCTCATAGAAAAAAGCGAGGCAAACGCAAGGGCGATCGCTACGCCCGCCGATGGGCCGTCCTTTTTCGTCGATCCGCCCATGAAGTGCAAGTGAACCGGAATAGAGACATCGGCAGAATCTATGCCTAGCTCCCGTGACAGGTGAAGGATCGCAGTGGATGCCACCTTGCGGCTTTCGTCCATTATCCGTTCGATGTTTCCGGTGGTATGGAGCATGCTAAGATATGATTGGCCGCCATTTTGTCTGTCTGGTCCCACATAAATCGGCGTCACCTGGATGGGAATAAGAGCGCCTACGCCCATTTCGAGGTTTACGCCAAGCGCCATCATCTCTCCTATCCGGTCGTCTTCGTTTATGAGACGCTGGCGGTTTGGAGCCTCGAGGTATTTTCGAATCTTTGCAAGGTCAAGAGTGACGGAGTTTTTCCCCTTGACCATGATCTCCTTTCTCTGTGTCCTGAGAAATAGCGTGCGCATTATTCTTTCAAGGTCTCGCACTCCGGCCTCGGAAGTATAATCGCGGATCAGACTCCTCAAGATCTCGGTTTCCTCCTTCGGGTCGAAGACTATCTCGTCACGACCGATCATGTAGCGTTCCCGGATGCGCTCGATTAAAAATTCTCTGGCGATGGCGATCTTTTCGTCCACGCTGTAGCGGTCCAGGAAGATGACTTCACACCTGTTGGTTATGGCTTCGGGAACGTTTTCCACCGTGTTGGCCGTAAGTATGAAATGGGAGTTGGACAGATCTATATCGACGGTGGTCTGGGTATACTTGTCGTGAAACAGGTGATTTTGCTCCGGATCAAGTATCTCGAGGAGGGTGGCGATTGCGAATTTTTCCGTTTTGTCTGCCTCATCCATGATGAACATTCCGTTCATAACTCCCATCTTTATAAGCCCCTGGACTATCAGACCCGGTTTTGACCCCTCGTAGGTAAACCCGTAGCCTCGAATGTCTGCCTCATCCTTCATACCGCCAAGGGATATCTTGTGATAGGGAATGCCAAGATTTCGAGCAATGGAAATGGCAAGGGATGTCTTGCCCACCCCGGGGGGGCCAACGAGCAAAAGAGCACTTCCTGTTCTGTGCCACGATTTTTTTTCGGATTCCTTGAAATGCTGATATCGCCAGATCAGATTGGCGAATAGATCTGAAATGATTTCCTTGGGCTTGTTAAGGCCATAATGAGAGCGGTTTAGCCCTTCGTAGAACTCTTCGGGGGAAATCCAGATCTTTTTTATCCTCCCCCACGGGATTGAAAGCAAGGTTTCGATCAGTTCCGTATACTTGGCTCCGCTTTGCCCCGTTGCATTCATCCTGTTTTTTTCAATTACTTCGATTACGGAATGCGGGACATCCGGGTCGGTTCGTGCCTCATCGATTCGCTCCTTTAAGCTCCTGGACTGCTGTGGCGGGCCCGTGCCCGGCTGCAAGGTCGTTTTCCACTGCCCGTGTCTGGTGTTGAAAGTATCTGCTGGTTGCACTGGCGCCTCCAAATGTGTCTTAAAAATTTCAAAGAGTTTGGAAATCTCCATTTTCAGGTCTAAAAGCGAGGAGATGTCGAGTTGGTCAAAAAGCGACCCGAGTCCAAACCGGTTATTGAAGCTGCTAAACAATTGCAATGCTTGGTTGGAGTTGTTGACAACGCAGATTTCAAACAATCGCAGGATTTTCGTTAGTCCCAAGGTCCTTTTGGAAATAGATTGCCCGGGCATTTGGCTGTTTCTATAAATCATGCCAAGGACTTTTGATTTCAGTTCCAGGTCCAGGTCGGCAAATATAGCGACCAAATACCACCCCGGCAGCTGGGCTACCTCTGCGGCGTAGGCCGCGGCCACCCTGCCGGTACTGAAGCCGAACGCTTTCCCGCTTTCTACCCGGCGCAGCAATTGCGCGTAATTTTTTCCAAACGCACCCCATTGGGGATTTTCAAAGGTTTCAATGAGCTCACGGTAGCCGGAAGCATCCCTTCCGCCCCAGCCTAGAACGTAGTCGATATCCGAGCCTATAACCTCAAGCTCGCTTGCCTGAGGGAATAACAAGTGCTCGAAATGATGCCGTAAAAAAAACTTGCAGAACTTAAGTATCCTTGCTTCCTCTCTTGTAGTCCGGGCAAGAGGGGAAGCCGAGGGAAGCGATAGAATGCGGGCTAAACGGTCGATAAGCTTTTGATGGATAAGAATTTGTGGGTCGTGTTTATGCAGTAGTAGCAGGCTGGGCAGGCCAATCCTGTTTTCATCGTCTTGGAGTCTGCTAAAAACGATTGAGCTGCGTAGTTCGATAAGATCGCCAAGGCTTACGCTCCTCTCATCTCTGAAATAGGGCAGGACTTCATGGCCCAGTACGGTCTGCATGGTCTGAAAAGCCATCCTGAATGACCATTGCGGAGAAGCTGGGACATGGTTTGCAATTTCATGGTCCAATTCGACAGGGCGCATCCCCGGACCTCCTTATGCCCAAAATTAAGGGCGTGCCATCTTCTAAAAAAAGATAACACACGCCCACCGGGTAGCCAGTGTCGGACAGGAATTTGGGTCAAACAATGGAGGCAAACAAAGATATAAATCCCACAGGGAAAACCCATTGGATGGGGATAAACCGGGATTATAATCTTCTGTCGATTTTAGAGATCTTGGTAATCCCTTTCGATTTAATGTTTTCCAAGTTCGGCCGATCTGTTTGTGGCCGCTTCCACGCATTCTAAAAAGGCTGCTCTTACCGAGTAAGATTCGAGTACCTGCAATCCGTGGATGGTTGTGCCGCCTGGGGAGGTGATCACATCGCGCAGTTCCGCCGGGTGTTTGCCGGTGGTTTCGAGCAGCTTCGACGTTCCCACGACCGTTTGGATCACAAGGTCTCTGGCGGCCTGTCTGGGAAGCCCCATGAGCACGCCGGCGTCGATCATGGCCTCGATCATCAAAAGAACATAGGCCGGTCCGCTTCCGCTAAGGCCTGTCACAGCGTCCATGAATTTTTCCTCTATTTCCACCGCCTTGCCTACGGCGCCGAAAAGAGCCAGGCTCATTTCCATTTGCTTGTCGGTAACGGCCTTTCCGCGCGAAAGTGCCGACGCGGCTTGCGCGGCGAGTGCGGGCGCATTGGGCATTACCCGCACAACCGCGCTATCCTGCGGTAAACGTTGTTCCAAAACGCTTAGAGCTATTCCCGCGGCAATCGATATCACGAGTGGTTTGTGGGCAAGATGGCCCGAGAGGGTGTCCAAAACGGTCGTGATGGTTTGGGGTTTTACAGCAATCACTATTATACTGCTGGTTTGAGCCAGTTCGGCTATGTCTCGGCTTGCCCTTATCGAGAGTTCCTTTTCAAGGTATTTGACCCGCTTTTCCATCACATCGAGGACACGAACCTTTTCAGCGGGGAAAAGCGAGGCTGAGATCAGGCCACGCATTAAGGCTTCTCCCATATTTCCGCCGCCAATGAACCCTATGCTCTGGTTCTTGAACATGATAATTTTCTCCTTGCTGTTTTGTTAGAGTTACATGTTATCTGATAGCAGAGGCCGGCGCGCTTCGCAAGGGTAAGGCACCCATGACCCAGGGGCGATCGCGATGAAATCGCTCGGGGTATTTTGGCGTTGAAGTGAACCAGACTATCGTGGACGAAAAAGATAAGAGAAAAAATCGAAATCCAAGCACTGAGATGAAGTCTGCCGACTGGAAGGTCGTGCCTGAGTAGTTTGCCAGTCCCATCCCTCCGGCCGGAAGACAAAAAACGCCCACCCCGGAGGGGGTAGGCGTTTTAGGAACCTGCGGACGGAAAGATTACCAGGTACCCATTACTGAAGGGGTGCTCGGCTGATTGCTATTGGTGGGGCATACCACCGGACGAACACCGCGATAGTCTGTGTAAGCCGGGGAAGAGACGCAAGAAAAGTTGGCTACTGCCAGGTCGGTCGAAGTGGATTCATTGGCGGCCGCCATAGCGCCCGTGCCCTGATAGGTCGAATCAGCCAGGAGCATAGTCCCGTTTGTATGGTTGGCCGGAACCGCTGCTGCTGCAAAAGCACACGGAACCAGAGCTATTGTTAACGCCATTGCCATCAATACGGTCTTAATTGTTCTTGCCTTCATTTACTGTCTCCTTGTGTAAAGTGTTTTGTTGCCGTTGCAGGGGTATAGAGCAACTAGCATGCCATGGTTTTTAAGGCTCTTACGAAGGAGCTTATTCTTGTTTAATTTCAGTATGATAATGGTTGTTGAGGCGGGTAGGCGGGGTATTGCCGAACTGTTTTTTTTCCTGTTTGACAATAAAATTCCTGTCCCACAGGAATTTTATTGTCAAACAGGAATCCTTCTAATGATCTTCCTGTTCTGTTTAAGCGCTATCTGGGGATCTTGTGCTTTTGAAGAAGAGCGTAGAGTCTGGATTGAGACAAACCCGAGATGCGGCAAGCCTCTTTGATGTCACCTTCGCAAAGTCCGAGCAGTTCGCTTAGATAATTTTTCTCGGCTTGCAGAGACGCCGCTTCTCGAAATTCCTGAAGACTGGGAAGCTCCGGGGGCGCATTGCGACCTTGGCCGACCTCGTAGGGGAGGCTGTGATTTACCGCCGCCCTTGCTTTTTGCACCCTGATATCAATGGGAAGGTGCTTGGGAAAGAGGGTGGGTTCGAAATGGGCTGCCGCAAGAGCCCGATCGAGAGTATTGACCAGTTCGCGAATGTTTCCCGGCCAATGATAGGCCTTGAGCGTCTCAATAAATTCCGGGGAGCACCCCTTGGCCCTAAGGCCATACTTTTCGCAAAAACGGTCTATGTGATGCCGTGCAAGTTTCTTTATATCCTCAGATCTTTCCCGCAAAGGGGGCAGTTCGATCACAAAGGATTTCAATCGAAAAAGGAGATCTTCGCGGAAATGACCTTCCTGCGCCATTTTGTCCATATTTCGATTTGTGGCCGCAACCACGCGAAAATCACTCTCAAGCTCCTTTTTGCTTCCCACGGGCCGAAAACGGTGTTCCTGGAGGACGCGCAAGAAAGATTTTTGAATCACGGGGGGAAGTTCGCCCACTTCGTCTAGAAAAAGCGTTCCGCCTCCAGCTTGCCGAATGAGACCGTCGGTAGCTTTTTCGGCACCTGTAAAGGCTCCTTTTTCATGACCGAAGAGTACGCTTTCAACCAGTGTTTCGGGAAGCGCCGCGCAGTCGACTATAATGAAGGGGCCCTTTGCCCTTGCACTATTGGTATGAATCGCTCGGGCGAAAAGTTCTTTGCCTGTACCCGTTTCGCCTGTTATGAGAACGCTTGTGTCGCTTGTCGCCGCCTGGGCCAGAAGGTCCAGGCAATCCATCAGCTTGGGACTCGTACCGATTATCTCGTCGCGTTTTAGCGCAATGATGCTTTTGGCCCCAGTTCGCGCATTCTTCTTCTGCTGTCTATATTCGAGCGCCCTTAACAAAGGCAGGCTCATTTCCCGGGTTGAAGAACCCTTCTCAATGTAATCCCACGCCCCGCTCTTGATGGCGATCTCGGCTCCGTCCGGATCTCCATAGCCGGTGATGATGATAACTTCGGGGCAAGAGACGACGGACTGGATTTTGGGCAGTGCCTCCAGGCCGTTACCGTCTGGCATGCGCACATCGAGAAATACCACGTCGATATCTCCAGAACGGGCCTGTTCCAGGCCTTCAGCAAGGCTATTGGCGCAAACCGGATTATGCCCCACACGTCCGATCATCCGCGAAAGGGCATAACACATCGACTCGTCGTCATCGACAATTAGAATGTTTGCCACTACGCATTCACCCGGGTACAATTGTTGTCAAGAATTTTTCGTATTATTCCGGCCAGTTCGGTGCTGCAAAGGGGTTTCATCCTAACCTCCCTTATTCCTATCAGCGCTGCCTCGCGCGGGGCTATGCCCTCGGTCGAATCGGGGCTAAATCCGGTGCACAGCACGATTGGAATTTCGGGCCGAATTAGCAGAGCTTCCCTCGCCAGTTCGATGCCCGTCATGTGCGGCATGCTCTGATCGGTAATGATAAGATCGAACTCTTCGGGCCTGGCACGAAAGGCTTCCAAAGCTTCCATGCCGTTTCGGTACACTTCTGCCTGATAGCCCAACCGCTTTAACATCTTCTCGCCGGCGTAGACAAGGTCTTCTTCGTCATCTACAAACATTATCCTCTCGCTTCCCCTGTGAATAGGGTTGCACCGGGGCGCCTCTGCCGGTTCCCCCGCAGCTTCAATGCCGGGCAAAAACACCTCGAAAGTTGTTCCCTTCCCCGGTTGGCTGGAAACGGTGATATCTCCCCCATGACTCATTACGATCCCATGGGCCACGGAAAGTCCAAGGCCGGAGCCCTCTCCGTGTTTTTTTGTCGTGAAAAAAGGATCAAAAATCCTTTCGATGGTATTTTGATCCATCCCATGTCCCGTATCGCTGACCGTTAGCTTGACGCAATAATCGGCATCCGCGCACAGTTGGGAAGTGCTTTTGGAAGGTTCGATCACTGCCTCGGAGAGCCGGTAGGGCCTTGAATTGCGGCCTCTGGCGGTATGGGTGGCCTTTAAAGGATCTATGCTCATCTTCGATAGGCTTACCTGTAGTATGCCCTCTTTTTCTCGCATCGCGTGAGCGGCATTGGTACAAAGATTCATCACCACCTGGATAATCTGGGTCGGATCGGCCATGATTGTGGCCGATCCGGCAGAGATATTTTGTCTTATCTCGACATTTGCAGGCAAGGAGGCCCGAAGGAATTTGAGAAATTCTTTGACCAGGGGTTCAATGTGAATGGGACGCCGTTCTTGTTCGCTGTGCCGACTGAAGGTTAGAATCTGCTTTATCAGCAGTTTGCCCCGATTGCCCGCTTTTAGCACACGCTCGAGGTCTTCGCGGGCCGTGCTGCCCTCGGGGGCCTCTTCGAGGGCAAACTCCGTACAGGATAGAATGGCTCCCAGGATATTGTTGAAATCGTGGGCTATGCCACCGGCCAGAGTTCCTAACGCTTCCATCTTTTGGGACTGGCGCAGTTGCTTCTGAAGGTGTTCTTCCTGCGAGACATCGCGGCACACAAATATATAACTCGTCTCCTGGCCTGAATCGTCCCGAAAGGGCGATACGCGAGCGTCTATTTCCAAAATCAGTTCCTCACTGCTTCCCCTTGCCGCAAAACGGCTGCTCCACGATCCCCCACGAGCCATGGCTTCGGTCATGACCTTGAAAATCCACCCCTTTTTTCCGTCCCTGCCCAGATCGTAAATGGTCTTCCCGCTCGCCCACTGGCGGTCGCAACCGCTGATGCGTTCAAGCGACGAGTTGATATATTGCACTTCGCCCTGGCTATCGAAGATAGCCAAGCCTTCTTCGAGTTGTTCACAGGCAGTGGCGAGCAGCATCCGTTCCTTTTCTTCGCATTCACGCCTGGCTTTGAGCCTCAGTGCCCTTAAGCCGTAGGAGAGATCCTCGGCCAGATCCTTTAACAGTTCGAGTTCCTCGGTATCGAAGGCATCGGGTTCCTCTGCGTAAATCCCAAGAGCCGCGAGCGATACGCCGTTTTCATCGAGAAGTGGAAGCGAGGCTGTGGAACCAAAATTGCGCCTGAGGGCTTCTTCTCGCCAGTAACTGCATCCCGCGTGCTCCGTGATATCCTGGATAACGCTGGGCACTCCAGTGCGAAGAGCTGTAGTGGTCGGGCCGCATTTTCTCTCGGAATCTGTCCATAGAGCATCCAGCTTTTGCAGATAGCCGTCTTCAACACCCCATTGCGCCGCCGGACGAATGAACCTTTCCCCGTCCTTCTGGGTTAGGCCAACCCAGGCGAACTTGTAGCCGCCCGCCTCCACAATAGTGCGGCATATTTCTTTCATCAGGCCGTCTTCATTCTCCGCCCTGACAAGCGCCCGTTGGCAACTCCTGAGAGTTTCAAGCGCACGGCTGATTCTTTGAAAACAACAGCCCTGTAACTGTGCGGACTCATTGGCCATGGTATATCTCCAAGCTAAAAAGAAAATGGCTGCCACACTTCATCTCAACTTATCCCTTCGCTGGTTTGGAGGTCGTCCGGGAGAATAAACCCATCGGGAAACAATATAGCATGTACTGTGCCATTCGTTAAACCAGGCCGCATCTGCCGGCTGGCTCTTTGACCGATCTTTCAGGTATAAACGTAAGCCCGTCTCCGGCAAAAGCCGGTAATTCCCGAAGGTTCTTCCCATCTGGCCCCCACGCGATTGGACAATTGGCTTCCTGTGAAGAAAATTTATCTATCTGGGGCATCCTCATGTAAAATTATCCTTTGGTTTGGATATGTCATCATCGAATTATTTTCAACTTGTCTTCGCCCTGGGTGGAATTATTGTTTTTATGAACCCTATAATTTTGTATTTTTGATCCCAACTCGCATGTTGGAATCAACCATAAACAAACGAAGGGAAAAATATGGATTTATTTTCCAAAGTAAGCCGCACAGCCGGAAAACACTCCCTGCTGGAAGAAGAGATTCGAAAGCTCCCTGTTCCCGTCAGTTCGGTCTTTCTTGGAAAAGACGGTAAGATCAGGCCGGCCGATTTTCGGCAGACCGATATGACTTTGGTTTGCAAGGGACACGATAGGATCAGTCAGGTTTTTCCTAAGACGATCGCAAAGGGCGGTAGCATTGTTTTGGAGGCAGTGGCATCCGAGAAGGCCGCCACTGTTTCGGGAAAAAGAGTGGCCGTGCTTTTTTCAGGCGGTCCGGCCGCGGGCGGCCACAATGTGCTTGCAGGCCTTGCTGCCGTTCTCGGAAAACAAAACACCCTTATGGGGATAAGAAGGGGGCCGGGCGGACTGGTTAAGGGCGATCTCTTCGAAATAGATGCACAAAGCGTAAACTCGTTGATCAATTTGGGCGGCTTCGATTTTCTTGGCACCGACAGGACCAAGATCAAGACGGCCGAGCAATTTGAAAAAGTTAAAAAGACGGTTTTAGACAATAAAATCGACGGACTCGTTATCGTTGGAGGAGACGATTCCAATACTAACGCGGCTTTTATCGCAGAATACCTGGCAAAGGAGAATATCGACTGCAGTGTCATCGGTATCCCTAAGACCATTGACGGCGACATGGCCGCAGGCAGATATCTGCCCATCTCCTTTGGTTTCGACACAGCTACCAAGATATACTCCGAGATGGTTGGCAATCTCACCCAGGATGCCGCCTCAGCTGTTAAATACTACCATCTGGTAAAACTCATGGGGCGTACGGCCAGCAAGATCACCCTGGAAGTGGCCCTCCAGACCAAACCGGCAATAACGCTTATCTCCGAAGAAATTGCGGAGAAAAACATGTCCCTTGGCCAGGTTGTCGATTATATAGCCCGTATAATTACCCTCAGACGCCTTAAAGGCATTAATCACGGAGTCATTCTTGTTCCCGAGGGACTTGTCGAATTCATCCCAGAAATGGCCCGGCTAATTGCCGAATTGAACAAGGTGCTTTCCGAATATGAAAAGGATATTAGTGACCTGCCCTCAGTGGAGAACAAAAGGGAGTTTCTGCTGCCCCATCTTACTGCTCCCTCCGCGCAGTTGCTCGCCTCTCTTCCTCCGGATCTCCAGGAGATGCTTATCCTTGATCGCGACGACCATGGAAATGTTAAGGTTTCTCAAATAGAGACCGAAAAGCTCTTAATCGAAAAAATCCGCTATCGCCTCTCAGAGATGAAAAGGCATACCGAGAATTTCTTTGGCAAAGGAGAGGGGAAAATAGAGGCCGATCCCGTGCAGATCGAGGATTTTAAAAAGGTCGTCCTCTCGACCCAGTCTCATTTCATGGGCTATGAGGGCAGAAGCTCAAAACCAACTAGGTTTGATGCGGCTTTTACGTTTCAACTGGGCCTGGCGGCCGGGTCCCTCGTGCTTTCCGCAAAAACCGGCTATATGGCCGCCATTACCGATTTCCACAAGGGAGGCCGCGTTCTGGCTCTGCCGCTTACGGGGCTGGTTACTGCCGAAATGCGGAAGGGAAAGGAGGAGTTCGTAATTGAGAAATCCCTGGTTGACCTTTCGTCTCCTTCCTTTAAATTATTTGTTCAAAACAGGGACAAATGGGCAAACGAGGACTGTTTTAGCAGTCCCGGCGCCATCCAGTACTGGGGGCCCACCAGTAAACAGGTTCCACTCATAGTTGCTCTGGACCAGGATTACCCTGATTTTGCCTGCTTCGATTTGGGGGAGGATAAGCAAATAGCCCCCCAATGAACCGTCGCAAGGCAATTACAGGCATGCGGCAGGAAGGTTTTCCCCCTGCTGTGTGCTTGCCTCAAAGGAGATTTAATAATGCCAAACCATCTGGCAGGCGAAAAAAGTCCTTACCTGCTTCAGCACGCTCATAACCCCGTTGACTGGTACCCCTGGGGCGAAGAGCCTTTTGAGAAAGCACGACTCGAACAAAAGCCCATCTTCCTCTCGATAGGCTATTCGACCTGTCACTGGTGTCATGTGATGGAGCATGAGTCTTTCGAAGATGAGGAAGTCGCCACGATTCTCAACAAGGCTTTCGTCTGCATAAAAGTTGATCGGGAAGAGCGCCCCGACATTGATCAGGTATACATGAACGCCTGCCAGGCCGCCACGGGCAGCGGCGGTTGGCCGCTTTCCATCTTTATGGGCCAGGACAGAAAACCTTTTTACGCCGGGACTTATTTCCCGCGCAAAAGCCGCATGGGCATGGTTGGCCTTATGGAAATAGCTCAGAAAATTTCCGAACTCTGGGCAGAGAATCGAAAAGAACTCGAAAAAATAAGCGAGCGTTTATCGCGCGCCATTGAGCCGGGCAAATCTGTTCTTGCCGATCAGCTACCGGGGCCAAATCTTTTGGAGACTGCTCATAAAAGCCTTACCCAATCCTTTGATCCCGTCTGGGGTGGTTTTGGGAAAGCCCCCAAGTTTCCAGGCCCACACAATCTGAGTTTTCTTCTTTGTCGAAATTGGCGCGCTCCCGACTCCGACGCGCTGCAAATGGTAGAAAAGACCCTTTTGGCCATGCGCTCGGGTGGGATTTTTGACCAGGTCGGTTTTGGCTTTCACCGCTACTCGGTCGACGAAAAATGGATCGAACCCCATTTTGAAAAAATGCTCTATGATCAGGCGATGCTCTCGATTGCCTATAGCGATGCTTTCCTTGTGACAGGAAATGCGGGGTACGCAAAAGTTACAAGGCAAATTTTCGACTTTGTAATGCGCGAGATGATAAGCCCCGAAGGAGGTTTCTACTGCGCCCTGGACGCCGACAGCGAAGGGGCCGAGGGGGCCTTCTATACCTGGAAGCCCGAGCAGGTGGCCGAGGTTCTCGGTAAAGACTCGGCCGCTATTTTCTGTCGGGCTTATGGAATTACCGGCAGGGGTAATTTTGCCAATGGATCGAGTATACTCCATATCGCCGAGCCTTTCGCCAAACTCGCCGATAGTCTTGCTATGAGCCTTCCCGACTTTGAAAAGCTCCTGGAGGACCTGCGTCTGCGCCTCTTTAATGCCCGCGAAAAAAGAGTCCACCCGTTTAAAGACGATAAGATCGTTGTTGCCTGGAACGGCCTCATGATAGCCGCGCTCGCAAGGGGTGCGCAAGCACTGGGCGAAAGCCTTTATGCCCAAACGGCCCAAAAGGCCGCCGATTTCCTGCTTAGCCGGATGCGAAACGATAACGGGCGCCTTTATCGCCGCTTCAGGGGCAACGAGGCCGCCGGTGTCGCCTATGCCGACGATTATGCCTTCCTTATTTGGGGACTTATTGAACTCTACGAGGCTGTCTTCGACGTGACTTGGCTGGCTCAAGCCGTGAATCTCCAGGAAGAGATGATAAGGTTATTTGGCGCTTCTGACGGGGGCTTCCATTTTGTTGGAAATGATGCCGAACCTATGATCGTGGCTGAAAAACCGCTCTATGACGGCGCGCTTCCCTCGCCTAATTCGGTTGCGGCCATGAACCTGCTGCGGCTTGCGAGGATGACGGGAAATCCTGCATTTGAAAAACAGGCGGATTTGCTCTTAAGAGGGCTTGCCCGGCAGGTTATCCCTAATCCCGGCGCCTTTACCCAGTTTTTGCAAGCCCTGGATTTTGCCCACGGCCCATCCCTTGAAATACTGCTAACAGGTGATCTTTCCTGGCCGGCGACAAGAGAAATGTTGGAGTCTATTAGACGGCTCTACTCCCCAAACCGGGTGTTGTTACTAAAAGAGAGCGGTACATCCGGGGGCGAGCTTGCCAAAATTGCCCCGTTTACCGCCTCCGTACCGCAGGCCCCGATGGATGACTCCGTGCTTGCATACGTGTGCCGGGGTTTCAGTTGTCAAAATCCCGTTAAAAACGCCTCGGAATTGAGCGCAATTCTGAAAGGCGTAAAACAACCTATGGCGTGATACTGGCGTAATATGGCATGAAAATGGCGCGATACTGGCGTGATCGCCTTTATCGTGCCATGACGCTAACTAACTAGAAACACAGCTATAAACAAATATTAGCATTCTGGCACGCATGTTGCTCTAACTAAAAAGCACAAAGAGAAACCAACTCTTTCCTCCTCTTGAGCTAACCGGTTCTAGCCCCTCCGGTTAGCTCTTTTTTTTACCTCAACCCTTTTAAGGAGAATGTCTCATATGGGCAAGACTCTTCTTGGCATTTGCGCCTCTCCCAGAAAACTTGGAAATTGCGAGCTTTTTGTAAAAGAGATTTTTAAACGGATGGGTGATGGTTGGGAGCTTCGCATGGTGCGCCTTCCCGAGTTCGACATAAAGCCGTGTAGAGCCTGTTACCAATGCCTTTTCGACCAGCTGTGCCCTCTTAAGGACGATTTTCTTGTGGTGCTAAATGGACTGGCGGATGCCGACGCCTATGTCGTTGCCGCTCCGACCTATTTTCTTTCGGCCAATAGCTGTCTAAAAGTTTTTTTGGACCGTGGGCTTCAATTCTATGCCTTTATGGACCGATTGTGGGCAAAACCGGGCGCGGCGGTCGCGATCGCTGGAATTGAAGGCAAGGAGGGTGGCGCCAAACGCGATGTGGAAAGTTTCGTAAAACTTAGCTTGGGCGATTTACGAGGTTCTGCGGTTGTTTACGGGGCTCTGCCGGGTGAAGTCCTTCTTTCTGCCGCAACTCTTAAAATAGCTGAGCAGCTTGCCAACGCAATCCTTGACCCTGCCATGAGGCAAAAGCCTGCCGGTCCGGTTTGCCCGATATGCGGAGGCGACACATTCAGGTTTGTGGACACCGCCCGGGCCAGGTGCATGCTCTGCTCCGGAACCGGCCCCTGGGAATTTAAAAATGGTTCCATTGTCTTCAATATCGAACCCGGGGACCATCCTATTTTCCTCACCAAAGCCGATGCTCTCGGTCATGCCGATTGGCTTAGAGGAATGAAGGATAAGTTTCTGGCTCGTAGGCAGGAACTTAAAGAGGTTGTAAAGCCCTATCTTGGGATGGGTTCGTTTATAGAGAGCAAAAGAAGGCAAGAAAAGGTCTGAGCCTTTGGTTGCTGCCATTTTGGGAAAATTTTTTAAAGAAAAGTCTGCTGTAAACCGATCAGTAAAAGAATTGAATTGGGCTTGCGTTGTTTTAGCGGCGCTTAAGACTGTATTCCGTATTCAAAACAGCTCTCGTATCTTCCCAAAAAGGAGTAGCGTTGGTGTGCCCCGAGGACGTCTTACCCAAAGGCTGGTAGATATGGATTTGGAAGGTCTGTAGAGACTTGGTGAGTATGGCCGCAGACGATTTTTCAACCATGAGGCGCATCTCGAAAGACCGTATTGCCGGGCATGAAATTCAAGCAGATCGTTGAAGCGGAAAATGCCTCTAAGGCTCTAAATCTGTTGGAATTCGCAAAAAGGTTGATCTCATAATTTCGGACTGGAATATGCCGGTCATGACCGGAATCAAACTCCTTAGAAATGTGTGGGCTGATGATCGCTAAAAAACTATGCCATTTTTCATGGTTACCGACCAAGCTTAGAAAGTTAATCTTGTGGAGGCCGTTCTGGCCAAAGTCAGCAACTATGTCGTAGAGTCCTTTATCCCCGGATGTGCTGGCTGAGAAAATAGCAAAGGTTATCCCTGGGAGTTGGTTTGGAGATTAGGAATGGACGTAAGACTCATTAACCCGTTTCTTACTTCGGCAATGTACGTGCTAAAGACTATGGCCGGAGTTGACGTTACGCCTGGAAAGCCTTTCCTTAAAAGCGATGACAATGCCTGCGGTGATGTCTCCGCCATTATCGGCATCACCGGAGTGGCGAGTGGATCGATGGCGCTGGTATTTACCGAAAAGTGCATTCTGGCAATTGTCTCAAGCCTTTTAGGCGAAATTTTTACGGAGGTAAATGACGAGGTTAGAGATGCGGTCGGGGAGCTTACAAACATGATCTGTGGAGATGGCAGAAGGCGTCTTGCCGAGGGCGGATTTAGCCTTCAGGCTGGGATACCGACTATAGTCTCGGGTAAAAATCACCTCATAACCCATATTGCAGAAGGCCCACGCCTTGCGGTGCCTTTCCAAACCGCCAATGGCGACTTCATGATAGAGGTTGCCTTTGCAAAATCATGATGTCTTAGAAAGGCTTAGGTAAAACTCTGCACGCCCTAAGAGTACTGCGATAAGACTTTTTAATTTAAAGGATAGGGGAACGCAAACGGCTTGAGCATTCCCCCCGAAAAATCTCTTTTGGCTATTTACATTTCCCTCCGCCTTTTACCTCAGGGTTTTTAAGGTGAAAGTCCGTAGCCTGTTCGAATTGGTTTGCTATGCGAAGGACCAGGTCCTCCCGGAAATGAGGGCCTAAAATCTGAAGCCCGATAGGCAGGTTCTCCGAGGTGAAGCCGCAGGGAACCGAGATCCCAGGGATCCCTGCAAGACTTGCGGGAAGTGTAAATACATCGCTTAAATACATTTGAAGCGGGTCCTCGGATTTTTCTCCTAGCCTGAAGGCCGGAATGGGGGAAACGGGCGCCACAATGGCGTCGCATTTTTCGAAGGCCTCGAGGAAATCCCGCCCGATGAGAGTTCGTACCTGGGAGGCTTTTTTGTAGTAGGCCTCGTAATAGCCGGCCGATAAGACATAGGTGCCTAACATTATACGTCGTTTAACCTCGGACCCGAACCCCTCTGAGCGGCTCTTTCTGTACATATCCATAAGGTCTGCGCTGTTTTGAGCCCGATGGCCGTATTTGACCCCGTCGTAGCGGGCAAGATTTGAGGAGGCTTCCGCCGGAGCGATTATGTAATAAGCCGCTATGCCGTATTCGGTATGGGGCAGGGAAATATCAACGATTGTCGCCCCCAGGTTTTTACAGGTGGCTATCGCTTCTCTAACGGCCTTTTCCACCTCGGGGTGCGTGCCCTCGATGAAATATTGTCGGGGAATGCCAAGGCGCAAACCCTCAATGGGTTGCTTGAGGCCGGCCCTGTAGTCGGGGACCGGCAGATCCACCGAAGTGGAGTCGGCCGGGTCGTAGCCGGCGATCGCCTGGAGCAGAAGGGCTGCGTCCTCGACATCCCTCGTTATGGGCCCAATCTGGTCGAGTGAGGAGGCAAAAGCGACCAGCCCAAAACGCGAAACCCGGCCATAGGTGGGTTTTAGGCCCACAACACCACAAAAAGAGGAGGGCTGGCGGATCGATCCGCCCGTATCGGTTCCAAGCGCTCCGGCGCAAAGACCTGCTGCGACCGCCGCGGCTGAACCCCCGCTCGATCCTCCCGGCACTCGCCCTATATCCCAGGGATTGCGAGTCTTTAAATAGGCCGAATTTTCCGTTGAGGACCCCATCGCGAACTCATCGAGATTGGTTTTCCCGAGAAAAATCGACCCCGCCCTCCTTAGCTTTTCGGTTACAGTCGCATCGTAGGGTGAAACAAACCCTTGCAAAATACGGGAACCGCACGTGGTAGAAGTTCCCCGCATGCATATGACGTCTTTTATGGCGATAGGGGTCCCGGCAATTGGCGAGGCCGAGAACTGCCTTGCGCCCGAATCAAAGAGCTTAGCCTCTTCGGTGGCTTTTTCACCAAAGGTTGCAAGGTAGGCGTTCACCTCTGGATCGATTGAGCTGATACGTTCAAGAAAGGCTAAAACCGTTTCAACCGCGCCTATCTGACGGCTTTCGAGCAGATCGTGTATTCGGTGCATCGGTAGAGAATGGATGTCCATAGGAAACTGCCTTTTCTGTGCTAAAGTACCCTGGGAACAACAAAATTTACGCCGTCGGCTCCGGGGGCGTTTGCCAGCGAATCCTTGCGGTCTAAAGAAGGCACGACCCGGTCTTCTCGGAATACGTTTCTAAGTTCTATCGCATGGGTCGTTGCTTCGACCTCTTTGGTGTCGAGTTCGTTTAGCTTGCCCATGTATTCCAAAATGGTGTTCATCTGGCCCGTCATAAGTTCCTCTTCGCTCTGCGAAAGCTCCAGGCGTGCGAGCAATGCTACATGGCGGACTTCATTCCTGGTGATCTTTGAGTCCATATTGTTTCCTCTCGTGGAAAATCTGATCCGATAGGAAGTTTTCCATTGTCCGGCAATCTTTGAAAGCGGCCAGAACCTCGGGTAAACCCTGAATGCGGGACTTTTGCAGCAGTTGATAGGTAAGCGCATGCACCCGCTTTTCTTCGGCGTCCTGTTCGGCGGCTGTGGAATCGAACCTTTGGATAAATTTGGCAAACCGCACGACGTGGATAAGTTCATGGGTAATAATATAGGCCGTAAGGGGAAAGAGACGGATGTCTTTATCGCGCTCGACCGCCCTGCGGATCACATGATCCTGAATACAGATTTTGAAAAAATCCCCGGGTTCGCTTCCGCGCGTCTTATCTCCAGGACGTCTTACATATCGCCGGATCTGGGCGAAAGCAAGGTCGGTTATCTCTTCTTCGTCGAGGCTCTTAAGGCTCTGAATGTCGTAGCGATATCTTTTCCACTCTGAAGTGGAAATTTTGTAAAAATCGCTGATTAGCTCTTCCGAGACTTCGATGGCCTGCGCAAGGACGGCGATCATCTCAATTTCGAAAGGCGCCCGAATCATTATAATTGCCTCTGTCCCTTCAAGCGGTAATCCACACAATGCCTAAATTCTTTCTATGTACAAGACTTCCATGATCAATTCAACTGGTTAGAACCATTTTGACCGTATTTGTCCCGAGGTTTTATGATTGAACAGGGTTGTCTCATTTTCTAAAAGGGTGAGCTAACTAATCTCATCCAGGCAAAGCCAAGGCCATTAACAGGGATCGGTCTTCCAATCAGGTGGCTGGGACCTTGCCAAACGCTGATCCGAATCGATCTATCCGGGGAGTTTTCCCCTCCTATAAGTTTGAATTCATTTGACAACCTCTTCCCACTTTGTTTAATTGAAATTTTGGGCTTGGTTGTGCGTTCTTTCTCAAGTCGGTTTGCCTGCCAATAAATCAGGCCAAACCGGCCCGTTTCAGATTGATCTGCCGCTTAGCTCCCCTTTTGCCCGGCAAAGGTCTCCGGGCAAGGCACCGGGGATTTCCTTCATTCCCCGTTACAACTAAATAAATTTTTCTCAATTCGAAGTCTATAACGGCCGTCGGCAAAGGCGCCGGGCTGAAGGGATTCAGCCTTTAGGGCCGGCTTCGAGGAGGTAGCAGAATGGGAAAACAAATTATCTCCGAATCGGCGCTCGATCGTATCGAGAAGGAACACGCCGAATGGCTGGAGGAATACCGTAAGGCGCTGGCAAAAGTCCCAAAGAGGTTGGAGCGGTTTTCAACAGTCTCCGACCTGGAGGTAAATCAGCTTTATACCCCTCTTGACACCCAAAGAAGGGATTTTTTCGAACAAATCGGTTTTCCAGGAAAATACCCCTATACCCGGGGCGTTCAGAGCACGATGTACCGGGGGCGCCACTGGACGATGAGAATGTTTGCCGGGATGGGAAACGCCGACGATACCAACAAGCGCTTCCACTACCTTATCAATCATGGAGAAACCGGTCTTTCCACCGCCTTCGACTTTCCGACCCTCATGGGCTACGATTCGGCTTCGCCTCTTGCCCGAGGTGAATGCGGTAAATGCGGGGTTGCCATTGATACACTCGATGACATGGGCAGGTTGTTTGCCAACATCAACTTGGAGGAAGTAACCACCTCGATGACCATCAATCCGCCTGCTTCCGTCCTATGGGCTATGTATATCGCCAATGCGGAAAGACAGGGGTTTTCACGAAAAAAGCTGGGCGGTACGATTCAAAACGATTGTCTTAAGGAATTCATAGCGCAGAAGACACTCATGTTGCCTCCTGAGGCCAGCCTGAGGCTGGTTACCGATACTGTCGAATTTGGCACAAAAGAGGTGCCCCGGTGGAATACTATAAGCATTAGCGGTTATCACATCAGGGAAGCCGGGGCGACCGCGGTCCAGGAACTTGCCTTTACGATCTACGACGGCATCACCTACGTCGAGGAAGCGATCAAAAGAGGGCTAAAAGTTGATGATTTTGCCGCCAGGCTCTCTTTTTTCTGGAACTCGCACATAGATTTCTTTGAAGAAATCGCTAAGATGCGCGCAAGCAGGCGCATGTGGGCAAGGATCATGAAAGAGCGCTTCGGGGCTAAAAACCCAAAATCGATGCTCATGCGTTTCCACACCCAGACCGCCGGCTGTTCTCTTACCGCTCAGGAGCCCTACAACAATGTGGTCCGAACCACCACGGAGGCTCTTGCTGCTGTTCTTGGCGGCACTCAGTCGCTTCATACCAATTCCCTCGATGAGGTCTACATGATTCCAAGCGAGCAGGCGGCGCTGATCGCCCTGCGAACCCAACAGATCATCGCGGAGGAAACCGGTGTTACCAATGTGATCGATCCGCTGGGAGGCTCCTATTTTGTCGAGGCGCTTACCGACAAAATGGAACAGGAGGCCATGGCCTACATTCGCAAACTCGATGAACTGGGCGGAATGGTTGCAGCCATCGAGCGCGACTATCCACAGATGGAAATCGCCGATGCGGCTTTCCATTTTCAAAAACAGGTGGAAGCGGGCGATAAGACCGTCATAGGGGTTAATAAATATGCCTCCGATCGTCCGGAACTGGAATTTGTCCTAAAAATCGACGATCAAATCGAGCGCGAACAGATAGAGAGAACCGAACGGTTCAAGGAAAAACGAGACAAAGTAGGGTTCCAAAAAGCCATGGATGAGCTTGTGCGCAGGTGCGAAGGCCCCCCGTGCTGGAATAACAACGTTATGCCGGCCCTCATCGAGGCTGTGCGCGCCGGAGCTACCGAACAGGAGTGCTGCGATCTATACAGGAATGTCTTTGGTACCTACACTGACCCGGGGTCATTTTAAAAGCGGTAGCAGGAAAAGACCTGCAAGAAGCACTTTCACCCTGCTGCTTGCTCTTTGGCGCCTTCTACCCATTAGAGAGGACTATTCCCATGGCAAATGCGAGAAATCTTCGTATATTGGTTGCCAAACCGGGGCTCGACGGTCATGACCGGGGCGCCCGGATAGTAGCCCGCGCATTTCGTGACGCCGGCTTCGAAGTTATCTACACAGGTTGTCATCAAACGCCGGAGCAGATTGTGAGCACGGCTATCCAGGAAGATGTCGATCTGATTGGGCTCTCCATTCTCTCCGGGGCCCACAGATACTCCTTCCCAAGAGTCCTGGAACTTTTGAGGGAAAACAATGCCGAAGATATTTCGGTCATAGGCGGGGGCATTTTCCCCCTTGAGGACATCCCCGTCCTGAAGGAAGCCGGAATAAAGGAGCTATTCGAGCCGGGGGCAAAACTTAGCGATATTATCGAGTGGGTGGGCAAAAATATCATCCCGCGCAGGGAGGCTTGAAGCATCAATTCTACGCGGCGTTAGAGTTCATCCATGCGTGTGGCGGAGACCATATTTTTGGCTCCGACAAAGGAGCTTGTTTCATGGATATAGTCCAAAGAATAGTTTCAGGCGATGTGCGGACGATAGCTCGCCTCCTGCGGGATATTGACGATGAACTTCCCTCTGCCAGGAGTGTCCTCCAAGGGCTTTATCCCCATACGGGCAAAGCTCATATTGTTGGCTTCACGGGTTCCCCGGGCGTTGGCAAAAGTTCTCTTGTAGACCAAATTGCCACCTTTTACCGCAAGGAATCTAAAACGGTCGGCATCCTGGCCGTAGATCCGACAAGCCCTTTTACCGGCGGAGCAATCCTTGGCGATCGGATTCGGATGCAGCGCCATTTCCTAGACCCCGGCGTTTTCATCCGCAGTCTTGCAACCCGTGGTCAGTTTGGCGGTCTTTCCAAATCCACCAACGATATGGTCAACGTTCTCGACGCGGCCGGCAAGGACCTTGTTCTGGTTGAAACGGTCGGGGTAGGGCAGGACGAAGTCGAAATCGCCAACAGCGCCCACACGACCGTGCTGGTCATGATTCCCGGTATGGGCGACGATATACAGGCGATCAAGGCCGGCGTCATGGAAATTGGAAATATTTTTGTGGTCAACAAAGCCGACCGGGAAGGTTCTCGCAAGACTGTGCGCGAACTGATGAACTTGGTCGAACTGGGTGTGCGAAGGCGCAACGGCGATGACTGGGAACCGCAGATAATTGAAACCGAGGCCGTTAAGGGCCGTGGTATTGACAAGCTCTGCCAGACAATCGAAGACCACAAGGCCTATCTTAAAGCTACTGGCTCGCAAAGGTGGCGCGAAACCGTGGAAAAGCGCACCCGGATCCAACTGATGGGCGCCCTAAGGGATCGGGTGCTCAAGGCCGTTCTCGAAAAAATCGAGCAGCGGGGAGATTCCATCGATAATATGGTCGCAAAGATCGTCGATAGGCAATCAGACCCGTACACGGTGGTCCAGCAGATCGTGGAGAGCGTCTTAACCTAAACCTATAATTCCATGCTCTGATTTTACATAAAAAAACCGACAGTCCCTTTCGGGACCGCCGGTTTTTTTATTGCTCAAGCGGGGGAAAACAGACCGCTCGTTCTTACTTGGTCAACAGAGGCACGATAAGCAGCGCGACAATGTTGATGACCTTGATCATCGGGTTGATTGCCGGGCCTGCGGTGTCTTTGTATGGGTCGCCAACTGTGTCGCCGGTAACAGCCGACTTGTGGGCATCAGAACCCTTGCCGCCGTACATGCCGTCTTCGATGAACTTTTTGGCGTTATCCCAGGCGCCGCCACCACTGGTCATCGCGATCGCCTGGAAGAGACCCGTGATGATAGCGCCGATCAACATGCCGCCAAGGGCTTCCTTGCCGATAAGGAAACCAACTACGATAGGAGCTGCAACCGGAATGAGGGCCGGAATCATCATCTCCTTTATAGCGCTCTTGGTTACGATATCGACGCACTTGCCGTATTCAGGTTTCGCGGTGCCTTCCATGATACCGGCAATTTCGCGGAACTGACGGCGAACTTCCTCAACAACGCCGCCGGCTGCCTTACCAACTGCTTCCATCAGAAGCGAACCGAAGAAGTAGGGCAGAAGACCGCCGATGAAAAGGCCTACGATGACCTTCGGGCTCGACAGGTCAAAGTTCATACCGGGAACCGATCTTGAATATTCAGCAAAAAGCACCAGAGCCGCAAGAGCTGCCGAGCCGATGGCATAACCCTTGGTAACGGCCTTGGTGGTATTGCCGACCGCATCAAGAGGATCGGTGATGTCGCGTACGCTATCGGGAAGCTCGGCCATTTCTGCAATACCGCCCGCGTTGTCGGTAATCGGACCGTAAGAGTCGATTGCGACAACGATACCGGTCATAGACAACATGGCTACGGCCGAAAGAGCGATTGCGAAAAGACCGCCGCCGGGGTTACCGGTAAAACCGCCGCCCAACTGATAGGCCCAGAAGATAGCGCCGCAGATAACAAGGGCCGGAGCCGCGGTTGACTTCATGCTGACTGCAAGACCCGAGATAACGTTGGTGCCGTGGCCGGTAACGCTGGCTGCGGCAATGTGCTTAACCGGGTTGAAGCTCTTGGAAGTAAAGTACTCGGTGATCATAACGATGGCGCCGGTCAGAACCAGACCGATGAGCGCCGTTGTGAAAACGCTCATCGCGGTGAAACCGCCGGTCTTGAGACCGGGCATAGCCAGAAACCACTTCGACGCGAAATAGAAAGCGCCGGCTGCCAAAAGACCGGAGACCGCCAAGCCTTTGTAGAGAGCGCCCATGATGTATTCGTTCTTGCCAAGGCGAACGAAGTAGGTGCCGATAATGGAGGCTATGATCGAGATGCCGCCGATAAGAAGCGGGAACTCAACCCAGGGGCTGGCTGCGCCGAAAACCGTCTTCGCCAGAAGCATTGCGGCAACGAGGGTAACGGTGTAGGTTTCGTAGAGGTCGGCAGCCATGCCGGCACAGTCGCCAACGTTGTCGCCAACGTTGTCGGCTATAACGGCGGCGTTTCTCGGATCGTCTTCCGGAATGCCCGCTTCGACTTTACCAACCAGGTCGGCGCCGACGTCGGCAGCCTTGGTGTAGATACCACCGGCGATACGAGCAAAAACGCTCATGAGAGAACAACCGAAACCAAGGCCTACCAGTGCGTGGAAAACCTGCTCGGCGGGTGCCATCGACTTAACAAGTACGTAGTAGCCGGTGATGCCAAGAAGACCAAGGCCAACAACCATGATGCCGGTAACCGAACCGCCCTTGAAAGCCACCGTCAGAGCGTTCTGCAAGCCGCCCTTGGCTGCTTCCGTAGTACGTACGTTAGCCTTAACGGATACGGTCATGCCGATGTAGCCGGCCAGAGCCGAACCGCATGCGCCGATAACGAACCCGATTGCGGTCCAGACACCAAGGTAGCTAAGAAGTCCCGCGATAACAACGCCTACGACTGCAACGGTTTTGTATTCTCTGCTGAGAAATGCCGTCGACCCTTCGCGGATAGCTTCCGAGATGGCCTGCATTTTCTCGGAACCCGCACTTTGTTTTGATACCCACGCCGCGGTCATCAGCGCATAAAGCACGCCTAGACCACCACAAGCGAGGGCAAACATGGCGATTACACTAGCTTTCATTTAGACCTCCTTGTAAGTATTGATTTGATGGAAAATGAAATGAATACAACCTGAGAGACGTAGCGCCCCTCGAACTTCAACCTGATTTTCTTAGGTCCTCCTTCCAGCAAGATTATCTCTACGGACATCGAAGTAAAGAGTCCGTAAAAAGCTATTGGATTCGTCCCAAAACGGTCATGCCGCTTGGAGTCATTCCGTCTCGTTCCGGCAAACGGCTGTAAAGCGGACCGGACCAAAACCGGTCAGTCAGGCGGGGTGCGCAGATGAGGCGGATTAAAGGCTCACCTTCAAGCAAACATATCCGTTTAAAACCTTTTTTTATGCAACCTGTTAACAAAGGAAAAAGGAACCAAAGTGACCTTCCACGCGGGCGTCAAACCTAATAGAAGCCTGCCTTAATGTCAAGAGAAAGTGATCACGAGCGCAAAAAAGATAGCCTCTCAGATCAGCGTTTCCTCTCCCGGTTCGGGTAAAAAAATCTCGGGGCCGGCAACGTTGTGCAATAACCGGGATATTTCCCCGCGCCTTGTCCTTCTTTCATTGCGTTCGATGTGGACAAGGGCCAGACGGGCAACATTTGCCCTTCTCGCAAAGTTTATGCACTCTAAAAGCGTGGCATGTCCAGGCACTGCGCTGTCGATTCTAAATGCTTCGTGAATCCCCAGGTCCGCTTCACGGGCAAGGGAAATCGTCTCTTCGGTTGGCGGCCCGTCGCCGCTGTAAAAAACAGATTTGCCGCCTTTTTCGATACGAACCGACAGATTCCTGCGCAAGTGAGCGTTTACGGCGCATCTCCAGGTAACTCCCGCGCAATTTAGAATTCTCCCCGGCTCCATCGAAACAAAGCTAAGTTCAAAGCAGAGTTTGCCCAATAGTGAGGGATATGCCAACCCGACGGTTTTCCCAACTATTTCCGCGATTCCCTGCTGCCCGACAATAGCCAGAGTGTTTTTGCGCTTCATTTGGTGAAAACGCAATAGAAGGGCGGGTAGGCCAAAAAAATGGTCGCCGTGGAAATGAGATATCCAGACCGCCTCAAGCCGTTCCGGATCGGGGCAGCTTTGCAAAAAAGGGGGTGGCACGGTGAAGCCGCAGTCTAAAAGGATGCAGCGCCAATCGCGGTTTTCTTCCACGATTACTTGTATCGAGGTGTTTGGCAGTTCCTCGTCGGCCGCTTCGCCAACTCCGATGAATTTGATTTTCATTGTGAATAGTCCTTCGAAACTTATTTGTAATAAAATACATCATGGCTTACCTTATTACATTGATTGACCTCAAAAGGGGTTTATTTTGAAAATCACGGCGTCTGGGCCCTTCGATCCTGCAGGAAATATATAAAATTGTGGAGAAAACTAATGGCCGCAAAAGAAAAATTTGAACTGTTTTTTGAAAGGCAAGTCTGTGAAATAAAAAGTCTGGTCCGCTTCTACAGGCATATCGCAACCGGTGCTGAAGTGCTTTCCGTAATAAACGAGGATGAAAACAAAGTTTTCGGCGTCTGTTTTCGCACCCCCCCATCCGATTCGACCGGGATCGCCCACATTCTCGAACACTCCGTTTTGTGCGGATCACGAAAATACCCGCTAAAGGAGCCCTTCGTTCAACTCGTCAAGGGTTCTCTCAAGACTTTTCTAAATGCCTTCACTTATCCGGACAAGACATGCTATCCGGTTGCCAGTCAAAACGTCCAGGATTTCTACAATCTGATAGACGTCTACCTTGACGCGGTCTTTTACCCGCGCCTTAACCCCTTCGTCCTCCAGCAGGAGGGCTGGCACTACGAGATGAGTCAACCCGGGGCGCCACTTGAAATTAAGGGGGTTGTCTACAATGAGATGAAGGGGGTCTATTCCTCCCCCGACAGCATGCTCCTGGAGGTTTCCCAGCAGTCCCTTTTCCCGGGTAATACATACGGGCTTGACTCCGGTGGCGACCCCTCAGTCATACCGACTCTAACCTACGAAAAATTCAAATCTTTCTACGATGGTTTTTATCACCCCTCCAACTCCAGGATTTACTTCTACGGTAATGACGATCCGGAGCGCAGGCTTGAAATTATCGAGGACTATCTCAAGGATTTTACCCAGGCGAAAGTCCAATCCTCCGTGCTTTTGCAAAAGCCGGCGACCTTGCCCGAAAGGATCGTTCGCTCCTTTGGCGTTAGTGGTGAGCAGGCCTCGGCCGATGGTCCCAAGGCGATGATGACGCTTAACTGGCTTCTTCCCGAGTCAACCGAGGCAGATCTCAATCTTGCCTTTCAGGTCCTCGAATACGTGCTGATCGGAATGCCGGGTTCGCCTCTTAGACGCGCGCTAATCGAATCCAGGCTGGGTGAAGATCTGGCCGGGGTTGGTCTTGAAACCGATTTGCGCCAGCTCTACTTTTCCACCGGACTTAAGGGTATTCAGGTCGAGGATGCCGCAAAGGTCGAAAGGTTGATCTTTGATACCCTCTCCGTTCTAGCCCGAAACGGTATTGACTCTTCTTTGATCGAAGCCGCGGTGAATACCATCGAGTTCAGGCTTCGTGAAAACAACTACGGAAGTTTTCCCCAGGGGCTCGTTTTGATGCTGCGCTCCCTTGCAACCTGGCTCCATGATGGCGACCCGCTTTCCCTGCTGGCTTTTGAACCGGTTCTTGACAGGGTTAAGGAAAATCTGAAGTCGAAGGGTTTCCTGGAAGATATGATCCGCCGGTATTTCCTCGAAAATACCCATAGAACCCTTGTATTGCTTAAGCCTGAGGTCGGACTGGCGGAAAAGGAAAAGGAAGAGGAAACCAAAAGATTCGAGGAGATTAAACGGACTTTTTCAGCCGAAGAGATCCGGAAAGTGATGGAAAACGCCAAAATCCTTGAACAGATACAATCCGCACCGGATTCTGCCGAAGCCCTTGCAACCATTCCGGTTCTAAAGGTTGGCGATCTGGACAGGGAAAACAGGACAATTCCGATCCAACCCTGGCCGCTCGACGGTGTTACGGGCTTCTATCACGATCTTTTCACAAGCTCGATAACCTATCTTGATGTCGGGTTCAACCTTCGGGGGCTGTCTCGCGAGTATCTGCCCTACGCTCCGCTTTTTGGCCGGCTCCTTTTGGAGATGGGGACCAAATTCCAGGATTTTGCCTCACTGTCGCAAAAAATAAGCCGAAAAACCGGTGGCATTCACCCGGAACTCTTCTCCTCCTCGGTGGTGGGCGATAGCAGGCCTGCGACCTGGCTTTTTCTAAGGGGGAAATGCATGGCCTCCCGGACCCCTGAACTGGCGCAAATTCTTGCCGAAATCCTTGGGGCTCTTAAACTGGACGACAAGGAGCGGTTTCGGCAGATCGTGCTTGAAGAAAAAGCTAGACAGGAAAGAAAATTTGTCCCAAGCGGTCATCAAGTGATAAACCAGCGTATCCGCGCTCATTTCAATCTTGCCGATTGGGTAAAGGAGCTAACCGATGGGATAAGCTATTTCCTCTTCCTGGGAAATCTTGCCCAAAAGATCGATCAGGACTGGAAAAGCGTGCTCTCGGATTTGGAAAAAGTCCACGGGTTGCTCGTAAACCGCTCCTCGACGGTATTTAATCTCACAGCCGATAGAAATGATCTGAAGACGATCGAACCAGCCGTTCGCAGCATTCTCGAATCCGTTCCAGATTTTACGCCTGCTCTTCCGCAATGGCAGCCCGCGCTGTTTCCTGAATTTGAGGGCATCATTGTGCCTTCGCAGGTAAACTTCGTTGGAAAAGGCGCTAACCTCTACAACGCGGGATATGTGGCAAACGGCTCCGGTAAGGTCATTTCAGGCTATCTTAACAGCACATGGCTTTGGGAAAAGGTGAGGGTGCAGGGAGGGGCTTACGGCGGCTTTTGTGTTTTTGACCGCATGTCCGGAGTCTTTACCTTCCTTTCCTATCGCGATCCCAATTTAATGAAAACTGTTGAAAATTTTGACGGAGCCTCTCAATTTCTCCGGGATGCGGATATCTCCGAAGCTGAGGTGGCAAAAGCCATAGTCGGGGCCATTGGAGAGATCGATTCCTATATGCTGCCGGATAGAAAGGGCTATGTCTCCCTGCTGCGCACGTTCATCGGCGAAACCGATGAAATCCGCCAGCAGATGCGCGAACAAGTCCTGGCGACTACCGCAAAGGATTTTAGAGAATTTGCCCATTTCCTCGATAAGGTGAAAAATGATGGCATAGTCAAAGTCCTAGGCTCGCAGACCGCCATCGAATCGGCCCTTGCCGAGCGCCCCGGGTGGTTGAACACTTTCCGGTTGCTCTGATAAAAAGCGGAAAGCGGGAAGAGTGCTCCTCTGCCCGCTTTCCTGCATGGGCGGGTTTTATAATTTTTCAGGCTTGCATAGATTCTTTTCCTGTGCGGCCGCCCTTCCGCAGTTGTTGCATACATATCCCGGATTTCGCACCAGGTTTTTATATTCTTCCAAATTCGACTGTATAAAGCCTATATTTTGCAGATAGCAGAGGTGTTCTTCGTGATGAGGATGAGGCATTTTCTTCTCGGCCATTTCGTACCTCCTTTCCCTGGAAAATGATCCAGGCTAAGAATGCGTTGTGCCCAATGTAAACATCCGCGCATAAGAGGGCAATAGCGCCCACCATACATCCCTTTTGGGAAAAACTCCGGTAGCTTGTT
The DNA here is from genome assembly GCA_021780695.1 of Deltaproteobacteria bacterium. Lineage (GTDB taxonomy): Bacteria > Desulfobacterota > Syntrophobacteria > Syntrophobacterales > Syntrophobacteraceae > SbD1. The sequence goes on along the minus strand of JAJXYD010000012.1, from coordinate 28,753 downwards.
TCGAGGTTTGGCCTGGAAAATTTTAAGCAGGGAAGGGGGGCGTTGAGGATAAACGTCTCTTAATCGTCTTCAGTCTGGCCGCCAATGATGCTGTTTAGTTTTTCTATCAGGGTGCCTTGGGACTTGGAGCATTTTTCACACGAGCCCAAGTGATCCAGAAACATAGTAATGTTCCATCCTTCGCAAGTCTTCAGCCCTAATTCCATGGGGTCTTTCCCACAAAGGAGTTTTAGCATTTTCTGCTCCTTTATCTGTTTAAACTTATTTTATACAATATATATAGGCAAGTTGAAACCAAAAAGTGCTAAGGGGTATTCTGTTCCGCTTGGATTGTCCTGAAGGGACATGGCTGCCGATTATCACGTGATTGCTTTTTTGACCGGCCGCCGTCTCCTAACCGGTCAAAAAAGAACCTCCACTCTGCCGCTGGAGCGTGTTTTAGTTTTTCTCACCGGTTGAAGCGATAAATTTTGCCCTCTTTCGCCTCTCCTAACCTATCTCCACAACGAAGCACTTCAAATATCTGGTCTCGGGCATGGCCAAAAGGACAGGGTGGTCAAGAGACTGCCCACGGGCAAGGAGCAGGCGAAGTTTTCTCCCGCTTGCCTGGCCGGCGGTGAGGAGCGCCTCCTGGAAGAGTTCTTCGCTCATGTGGTAAGAGCATGAGGAGGTAATGAGTATACCTCCCGGCTTAAGTGCCAAAAGTGCCCTGCGGTTTATATCGGTATAACCCTTGGTTGCCTCCGGAAGCGACGATCGGGTCTTGGCGAAAGCCGGCGGATCGAGAACAATAACGTCGAACGCTCCTCTGGGGACCTGTTTTAGATACTCGAAGACGTTAGCCGCGATAAAAGAGGAGCGGTCGGCAAAGCCGTTTAGTTCGGCGTTTTTGGTCGCCTGCTCGACGGCGGAGGCCGATTGATCGATTCCCAGGGTCTCCCGCGCTCCGCCTGCCAGGGCACAAAGACTCCATGCGCCGTTGTAGCAGAAAAGGTCCAGAACACGTTTGCCCTTCATCCAGCGTGCAGATGCAGTCCGATTGTCCCTCTGATCGAGATACATCCCGGTTTTCTGCCCCGCCAGCACGTCAACCACATATTTTATCCCGTCAATTTGAACGGGGATTTCACCTGCAAGTGTTCCCGAGGCAACACCCTTTTCGAGTCCGAGTCCCTCGATGACTCGCGAGGGCGAGTCATTTCGAAAAACCAGAGCCGACGGTTTGAAAAGATCGTGGAGCAATTCCCCGATAAGACCTTCAAGCCTTGACAAGCCAAGAGTTGTGGCCTGGTAGACCAAAACGTCTGCATACCGGTCGACAACAAGACCCGGAAGACCGTCGGATTCACCAAAAACCAGGCGGCAGCAGCTGCTATCGTCTGGGTAAAGGAATTGACGAAAACCGGCCGCATCCTGAAGAGTCTGACGGAAAAAATCGGCATCGGGTTTTTTGCCGGGCGGACACACGATGCGAACCGCTATTAGCGATGAGGGATTGACATAGCCGGCTCCAAGCTTAACGCCTTTAGCCGAGACGACTTCCACCCAGCTTCCCGGTTCGAAGTCGTGGAGCCGGTCGGCGACTTCGTTTCCAAACACCCAACGATGTCCTCGCAAAATGCGGCGTTCGCGCCCCGGGTGAAGGGTAAGTGTCCTCATGCTTTTGCTCCGGTTTGGCGGCAATAAAAAAGCGCTCGGCGAAAAAGAGCGCTTACCTGGCGGTGCGTATCCGCCTTTTAGGGTTCCAGTTAGGCCTTCAGGGAATCGAGAAGGATGTAATAGTCCTCATGAGTATCCGCCGAACTCTCGATCAATTCATAGAGATCGTCGAGCTCCATATTTACCACGGCATCCTTATCGGGAGATTCTTCCTTTAATTCGATCCATACCCAGTCGAGAAGCATTTCCTCCTGGTCGCTGTAGCCTTGCTCGTGCTTATCCAGAATGCCGTCGCGAATTTTCTGGCCAACCTTTCTAAGGGCTGCCCTGACGAACTCTTTCATCTCCATCGAATACCCTCCTTTATACAAAGGCCTGTTCTCACAGGAAAGCAAACGGTTGAAAATCCTTAAAAAAATGTTGGAGCCAAATAGGATAGCTCATTAGCCTGATACGTTCAACTTTATAATTCATATGCCTGCAATCGCGGCTAAATCGGCCCTTCAACTCTATCCTTGTTCAAATCATGCCGCTTCAATATAATTATGAAACGATTCTCATAACAGGCAATCTTAAGTAAAACTTTTGATTCCGAATTTTTGCATCCGAAGGCAGAGGAAGATTTTTTATGTCCGATAAACAGCAGTATGTAGTCGATGGGATAAACGCGGGGAACTCGTGGCGTCTTTTTAAAATTTTGGCCGAACTTGTCGAAGGGTTTGAAACGCTTGATAGTCTCTACCCGGCCGTTTCCATTTTTGGGTCAGCCAGGGTGAAACCGGGCGATGAGGTCTATGAGCTAACCTACGAGATCGCTAATAAACTGGCCTCCCATGGCTATCACATTATAACCGGGGGTGGTCCCGGTGTGATGGAGGCCGGCAATAAAGGCGCTAAAGATGGCGGCGCCAAATCGGTGGGACTAAATATTGAGCTTCCCCTCGAACAGGCCCCAAATCCGTTTGCCACAACAAAGCTAAATTTTCAGTATTTTTTTGTTCGGAAGATTATGTTCGTTAAGTACGCTCAGGCTTATATTGGAATGCCGGGAGGCTATGGCACCCTGGACGAAATAACCGAGGCGCTGACCCTCATCCAGACCAGGCGGATCAAGCCTTTTCCGGTAATCCTGGTTGGGACTCACTACTGGGAGGGGCTTTTGGACTGGATTCGATCCACTCTTAAAGGCGGTGGATTTATCTCGCCGGAGGACCTCGAAATAGTGACGGTCCTAGATGATCCCGACGAGGTCGTGCATATGATTAAAAAGTATGTAATCCTCTAACCCCAGGGGCTGCAACGCGGCTCGATAAAATCTTTCGAGTCGGGGTGGAAGCAACTCTTAGCGCGCAAAATACCGCCGGGAGGTTTTCTTACAATGCCCATCTACGAGTACTTATGCCGAAATTGCAATAAAAAATCCGAAATTATAACTTTTAGCGTCTCCGAAGACGTTTCTGCCCGGTGTAACCACTGCGGCGGCGCGGATGTCCGCCGTGTGCCCTCCCGTGTCAGGGTCCGAATGTCTGAGGAAACTCGAATGGAGCGGCTGGCCGATCCGGCCCGGTTGTCGGGACTAGATGAAAACGATCCTAAAAGCATGGCCAAATGGATGAAGTCCATGAGCAATGAAATCGGCGACGATATGGGCGAGGACTTCAACGTTGACGAGATGATGGACGAGGCGATGGCCGAGAAGGACAGCATGGATGGGGGAGGCTGCGCAGACGGGGATTTGGGTGCCGGCGGCTACGATGAGTGAAGGTGGTCGGGGACCGGGATTGTCTCGGCGTTTCAAAAAAGGCCCCGGAGTTGAAGAATTCGGTTGGCGAGTCGGTGGGGAGCAAAGCGGCCAAGCCTTGGCAAAAGTTGTCTCCGACTATCTTCTCCTATCCGAAAAGGAAGCTATCGACCTTATCCGCTTTGGTTCGGTCTATGTGGGGGTACAAATGGCCTGTGACCCGGCGCTCAGGCTCTGTGGGGGCGAAGAGATCCGTGCCGCTTTCCCCTCTTGCGGCATCCAAAGGTTCTATGAAATCGATCCATCCCGCGTGATTTTTCGAGATCGTTTTTTACTCGCTTATGACAAGGAAGCTAAAATTGCAAGTCAGCAGGTCCCCTTCGATGCCTATAACAACGTTTTTGCGGCCCTCCTTCGGTTCCTGTCCGGGGGGGAAGGGGCTGCCCCTTACGCCGGCCTGCATCACCGGCTCGACATGGATACGAGTGGGTTATTGCTCTTTGCGCTCGACCGAAAAGCAAACGAGCCTCTCGCGAGGGCCTTTCGGGAAAGGAAGGTAAAAAAACAATATTTGGCCTGGGTGGAGGGCTTACCGCAAAAAGATTCCTGGACTTGTGAAGCTGATATCGGCAAAATAGGCGGCAAATATAAAGCGGTTGAAGAGGGGAAGGGAAAACAGGCCCGGACGCTTTTTAATGTGCTTACCCGAAAGGATGGCCGTTCTCTCGTAATAGCTGTCCCTTCAACCGGTAGGACTCACCAGATAAGAATTCACCTTGCCCTGGCAGGACACCCGATCGCGGGGGATCGCGCCTATGGTGCAAAACCCGACCATCGTCTGTTTCTGCACGCTTGGAGACTCACTCTTAAACATCCGTTTTCCGGCAAAGTTTTAAATCTCCAAGCCCCGGTGCCGCCTGGTTGGCCTGACGTGGTCGCAACTGACTCGCTCTGAGTGCGATCAGTGGTCTTCGCCTTTAACGAAACCTCTGGGGAAAAATGAGACTGTCCTTTTTCGCAATATGTATTGTAACTATTACGCTTGCCGGTTGCGCGACGTTTCATTCCAAGCCGATTTCCGCGGCTTCCAATGCTTCGGCCCTGGAAGCCCGCACTCTCGATAACCCCGGTCTGCATAAATTCATGGAACAAAACCTGAACGGGCAGCTTCCTTCCTGGCCTCCGAGGTCCTGGAATTTTTCCATGCTGACCCTTGCGGCTCTCTATTATTCTCCCGATCTTGATTTAGCCCGCGCTCGCCGGCAGGTGGCCCTTGCCGGTAAAATCACCGCGGGGGAGCGCCCTAATCCGACAATATCGGTTCTGCCCGGCGGTATTACCAACCCTCCGCGCAGTCCCTGGCTTTTTTCCCTGATAGTCTCAATGCCCATAGAAACGGCGGGAAAACGCGGCTATCGGCTGGATGTTGCCGGTCACCTGGCCAGGGCGGCCGGACTTGATATGGAAACGGCCGCCTGGCAGGTTAGAAGTCGCCTCAGGGCCAGTTTGGTAGACCTTCACTTTAATAGGGAATCCGAGGTCGTTCTTAAGCGCCAGGTCGAAGTGCAACGCCAACTCGTGCAAATGCTTTCGGTTCTACTCGCAAATGGAGAAATTCCAAGGCCTGAGTTAGCCCGCGCCCAAATTTCTCTTGATGCCGGTCGCCTAAAATTGGCCGATCTCCAAAGACAGATTGCCGATAGCCGTGCCCGGCTGGCTGCTTCGCTTGCCGTACCCGTGGAAGCGCTACACCGGATTAAGATTTCCTGCCGGTTTCTAAAACGTTTCCCTGTTTCGCCTCCTCTAAGGCAACTCAGGCGTAAGGCCCTTTTGAACCGCCCCGATATTTTATCTCTCCTGGCGAGCTACGAGGCCGCACAAAGCGCGCTGCAACTCGAAATCGCCAAACAGTACCCGGATGTGAACCTTGGGCCGGGCTACAGTTTTCAGGATTCGGAAAATTACTGGACATTTGGCCCGTCTTTGACTCTTCCGGTCCTAAACCAGAATCAGGGGCCCATAGCAGAGGCCAAGGCGCGTCGCAGGCAGGCAGCTGCCGCCTTTACCGCCTTTCAGGCCAAGGTCATCGAGCAGTTGGATCGGGGCTTTGCCGGATACCAACTGATGAGGGATAAACTAAAGACCGCTCAGAGTCTGAAGGATTGGGCGAAAGCCCAAAAGGATTCTGCCGGGAGCGCCTTTACAGAAGGCGAGACAAGCCGGCTTGCCCTCCTGGAGGCTCAACTGGTCTACTACACAGACCTTTTGCAGGACATCCAGGCTTCCTATCAGGCCCAACAGGCCCTAGGCGTGCTTGAAGATGCCCTCGAGTTTCCGCTTTGCCAAAAGCAAACTTTTCACAAAAACGTTTGTCCAGCAAATGGAGAAAATTTGACTTGAAAAAGCTGCGACCGGTTGGACCCATAGCTGCCGTTTTGTCTCTGTTCATCTCTTTGGGCATAGCGATTGCCCTATGCCTCGTTTTGGACTCGACCCGGGCCGAATGCGTCCAGCCCCCTGGAGCTAAGAGCTCCAGGGGCGACCCTGCGTTATCGGTCATTTTGGATGCATCGGCCCAGAAAAAGGCGGATATTGCCACTGCGCCGCTTGTTCACGTATTTCGTACAAACCATATCAGGGCCTACGGCAGGGTTATTTCGATAAAGGGGCTATCGAGCCTTGAGAGCCTCTATGCGGTGGCCGGGGCGAAGGTTGAAAACGCAAAGACAACTCTTCATGTCTCTCAAATGGAATATGCCAGGCTAAAGAATCTATATGAGCACAACCAGAGCAGTTCGCTAAAAGACCTTCAGCTTGCGCAGTCAACATGGAACCAGGACAAGGTAGATCTGCGTACGGCCCAAACCCAACAGCTGGCCCTGAGAGGCGCGGCTTTGCAGCAGTGGGGAAAGGTGATTTCGAACTGGGTTTTCACCGGTTCAACGGATTATTTGAAACTGATCAATCGCCGGGATGCTCTGGTGCAGGTAACTTTACCCGCCGGGGGGAAAATAGAAGCGATGCCGAGGGAGATAACGATTAAACCTACGGGTCTTGGAAGGTTTAAGGCCCGCTTTGTTTCGGTTTCTCCCAGCACTGATCCGCAAATCCAGGGGTTGAGCTATTTCTACATCGTTTCCAATAGAAGCGGGCAGGTGAGAACCGGGATGAACGCGTCTGTCTTTGTGCCCGAAGGCCCCCCGATAGGCGGTTTTCTCATAGTTTCGTCGGCCGTTGTCTGGCAGGACGCAGAACCTTTTGTTTTCGCGCAAACCGGCGCCGAAAATTTCGAGGCTCGCCCGATTGGCGCAAATATCCCTGTTGTTGGCGGCTACCTTGTTACAAAGGGCTTTTCTCTCGGGGATCGCATAGTGGTTGAGGGGGCGCAGACGCTTCTCTCCCAGGCTCTTCTTTCGGGAACGAAGTCTGGCGGAGGCCACGGAGACGGGGATGACGATTAATGAAAAATGATGTGGAACCTGTTCAATCCGGCCTTCTAAATGCGATTATCCACTTCGCGCTTCGGCGACGGGGCACCGTGACGGCTCTGGCCTTCCTGCTTTTGGCCTTCGGTTTCTATACCATTAGCGGTGTGAGCTACGATGTCTTTCCCGAATTTGCCTCCCCGCAGGTGTCGATAAGAACTGAAGCCCAGGGGCTGTCTCCGGAGCAGGTGGAAGCCCTTGTCACAAGACCCATTGAATCCGCGGTCCTAGGCGCCTCAGGCATTGCAATCGAACAGTCAACTTCGAGCCAGGGGCTTTCGGCGGTAAAGATCGTCTTTTCCTCCAAAACCAATGTCTACCGGGCACGCCAGATCGTGGCCGAGCGGTTAGCTTCCCTTCAGGGCCAATTGCCTCTCGAGGCTCAATCCCCGGTGCTTACTCCGCTTACGTCATCAACCGGTGTAGTGATGGTGCTGGGTTTTACTTCCGATACCCGCTCGCTTATCGATGTTCGCACCATCGTGCGTTGGATGGTAAAGCCCAGTCTGCTCGCTGTTCCAGGGGTTGCGGGCGTGCAAATTTTTGGCGAAGGGGTAAAACAATTCCAGATCCAGGTGGATCCGAATAAACTTATCCGATATCGATTGGGTTTAAACCAGGTGCTGACTGCCGCACGCCTGGCTACAGCCGTTCGCGGCGCGGGCTTTATTGAAAACCCAAACCAGCGAATAACGCTGCAAAGCGGCGGGCAGCCGATTTCAGCCGCTCAACTTTCCGGTGTTGTTCTGTTTCATCACGCCGGCGCAGGCCTGAAGTTATCCGATGTGGCCGCGGTTACAACGGCTCAGGAACCCCCGGTTGGCGCGGGTCTAATTAATGGTCGGCCGGGAATCGTAATGCTTTTAAACGCACAATACGGTTCCAATACCCTGGATGTTACAAATCGCGTGGATCGTGCGCTCCAAGCCCTGAAGCCGGCCCTTGCCCGCGAGGGTATTGTCATTCATTCCGTCTTTCGCCCGGCCTACTTTATTCATACCGCCGTCCGAAATGTTTTGTCGGCTCTGGCAATAGGGGCCGTGCTTGTCATTATCGTACTGTTTTTGTTCCTTTTTAATTTGCGAACCGCCGCGATTTCGTGCCTCGCCATTCCGCTTTCGCTCATGGCGGGTATTATCGTAATGCAACATCTGGGTTTCAGCTTCAATACCATGGTGTTGGGAGGCTTGGCGATAGCCTTGGGCGAGATTGTAGACGATGCGGTTATAGATGTCGAAAACATCCATCGCCGCATGAGGGAAAATCGCTGTCTGGAAACTCCCCGGCCAGTTATGCGTGTGATTCTGGATGCTTCCTTGGAAGTGCGGGCTGCGGTGGTTTATGCTACTTTTGCCGTAATTATGGTCTTTTTCCCCATCTTGACGCTTTCGGGTGTTGCAGGGCGGCTCTTTGCACCCCTTGGGGTCGCCTATATACTCTCCGTGCTTGCCTCCCTTCTGGTCGCACTGACCGTAACGCCTGCGCTCTGTATGCTTCTTTTGGGGAGTGCGGAACTGCCAGCCGCAGACCCTCCTGTTATCCGAGGACTCAAAAAAAGATATGTTCGGCTCCTGGAGCGGGTCGAGCTTCGTCCGCGCCCGGTTATTTTGGCAGTCCTGCTGCTTTTAGCCTGCGCGCTTATCAGCGCTCCGTTTTTAAAAAACAGGTTTATGCCCTCCTTCGAGGAAGGCCATTATATTGTCCACATGGTCCTGGCCCCCGGGACTTCGCTTAAAGAGTCTTTGCGGCTTGGGAAACAGGTTTCAAGACAACTGCTAAAACTGCCCTATGTTAACATTGTGGCCCAGAAAGCCGGAAGACCCAAGAACGGCAGCGCAATTCGCGGGCCTAACGCCAGTGAAATCGAGGTCAACCTGAAGCGTGGTCAACAACCCTTGCGGGCGGGGGCTCAAATTCGCCGCGTTCTCGATCTGATCCCCGGTGCCGCCTTTTCAGTAAATACCTTTCTTAAGGAACGCATGGAGGAGACCGTTTCCGGCTACTCGGCTTCGATGGTTGTAAATATCTTCGGAAACGATTTAGAGGTTTTAGATCGCGAGGGGCGGCAAGCTTCCCTGGTGCTTAAAAAGATTTCAGGGATCTCCGATGTCCAGGTGCTCTCCCAGGCGGGAGCGCCTCAAATCGCAATTAATCTGCGCAAAGCTGCACTTCTCAGATGGGGCATAGCTCCCGTAACTGTACTGAATGCGGTCGAAACTGCTTACCAGGGGACCACTGTAGGTCAAATCTACCATGGGGAACGAGTCTTTAACGTTTCTGTGATTCTTCCGCCCGCCGATCGCCGGATAGCTTTACTTGGCAATCTTGCAGTCCGAACCCCTGCCGGTGTTTACCTGCCGTTAAAACAACTGGCCTGGATACGGATGACTTCAGGTCGTTTCGCTATACTTCACCAGGGAGGCCGGCGGGTCCAAACGATTACCGCCAATATTACGGGCACAAACGGTGCGGCCATATCCGCCGAGGTCGAGCGTCGCCTGAGATCCCTTTCTTTGCCCTCGGGCGTATACCTCGAATTTGCCGGTACTGCCGCAGCCCAAAGCCGTGCGATGAGGGATCTGATCTTTCATGCCCTCGCGGCCGTCGTAGGCATTGTGCTCCTTGTGTCTTTGGTCGCGGGCAATTGGCGAAATACCTCGCTTCTCCTGGTAAACCTGCCCTTCGCCCTTGCCGGAGGAGTCCTTGCCGTGATGCTTACCGGGGGAGTGATGTCCCTTGGTTCCATGGTCGGTTTTGTAACGGTCTTTGGTATAACGCTTCGCAATTCCATAATGCTTCTATCGCACTATCAGCGTCTGGTGAGGGTGGACGGATTGCACTGGGGGCCCGAAGCTGCGCTAAGGGGAGCTTCCGAACGGCTCTCGCCCATACTTATGACCGCCCTGGTAACGGCCCTCGGACTGTTGCCCCTTGCCCTTGGCGTTCGCACGCCCGGCCAGGAGATCATAGGGGCCCTGGCCATCGTGGTTCTTGGAGGTATTTTTACCTCGACGGCCCTGAATTTATTGGTTCTGCCGACCCTGGCCCTTCGCTTCGCACGCTTCGAAACTCCGGGGGAAGGCAAATAATGCCAAAAGTGTTAAGGATTATATAGGGCTATTTCTGGAGTATGGCCTTCAGGTGATGAACGATCTGGTCCTTGGGAACGGCTCCTAGAATACGGTTGAAAAGCATGCCGTTTTTAAACTCGATCATCGTGGGTACGCTTTGGACCTGGTATCTTGAGGCCAAGGACTGGTTTTTGTCCAGATCGACTTTTACAAACTTAACCAGTCCGGTGTACTCCGATGCCAGTTGATCGACAAGGGGTAGAAGACCTCGGCAGTGACCGCACCACGTGGCCCAGAAAAGAACGACAACGGGTCCGGGAAATTTTATCACCTCGTTTTCAAAAGTTCTTTCGTCCACGGCTATGGCATACCGCGGATAACCCGTTGTAAAATGAAGCGGAGCGCGGCATTTGCCGCAAACCGCCCTGTCTGTCGATCGGGATCGGGGAATGCGGTTTTTTGTCCCGCACTTGTCGCATCGGATTATAAAACTATCCTCCACCATTGATCTGGACACTCCATTTAAATTAGAATAACAAGTCCTAGTTTCGTGTTGAGATGAGTTATACGAATAATCACTTTATTTTTCTAACGCAAGCTCAATTCATCCGGAAGGAATCATTGTGGCTCGTATAGACGATTACAAAGAATCATTGCGGCTGGCGGCACTGGAACTTAAAGAGCGCGATCTGTCCGCGCTTGCCCAATCCTCAGGGGCGGAAATTGCTTCGGAAAATAGTTTGATAATGCCTTTTCTTGGCATCCCCTACAGGGTTCAAGTCCAGCCGGAAACCAAAATCGGCAAGGTCGATTCGGACGAAGAAGTCTCGCTGCCCGATCAGATCCTCATAGCTCATTATTTGCTCGGGGCGGGGAGAAAGGCTACAGGAACCCTTATCACCTTTCGTCAGGTCCCCGATGGCCATTTCTATTTTGACGCCTTCCAAAGGAGGGCAAGAGACCCCCTGGTAAATTTTTTCGGAGACAAGGGGCCGCTTTTTTTAAAATGTGCCGAAACGCTGGGGGCCACGCGTGTGGAAAGTGGCGATTTTGGAATGGAGTTTACCGTCTTTCCCCATATTCGGGTTCAGTTGGTGTTGTGGGCCGGAGATGAGGAATTTGCTCCCGAAGCTACGATTCTTTTCGACGAAAGCATCCAGTGGCTCCTTTCAGCCGAAGATATTGCGGTAATGAGCGGAGGGCTGGTATACAGGCTTATCGGTCTTGGGAAAAAACTGCTGTCGGCCTGACAGCTTTGGAGGGATAATTTTGAAGATAGCTATTAGCGGTAAAGGTGGGGTGGGGAAAACGACGTTGAGCGCTTTTCTTGTGAGGTGGTTTGCGGAGCAGGGTAAAAGCGTTCTGGCCATTGATGCCGATCCTGATGCAAACCTGGCTCACGCCCTTGGCATAGAAGACGCCTCAACCCTTACGCCCATTTCCCAAATGAAGGAATTGGTGGCCGAGCGAACCGAATCCGTTCCGGGTTCTTACGGGGGCTATTTTAAACTAAACCCCAGAGTCGACGATCTGCCCGAAAAACTTTCCGTTCGCCAGGGAGAAAACGTCCGACTGATGGTTATGGGGGGCGTCAAAAAAGGGGGGACTGGTTGCGTGTGTCCGGAGAGCATTTTGCTCAAAAACCTCGTTCAGCACCTCATATTGAGGCGCGATGAAGTGGTTATTATGGACATGGAGGCAGGTATCGAACACCTGGGCCGTGGGACCTCCAAAGCTGTGGACTGGCTGATTACGGTAGTCGAACCCGGAAGGCGAAGCATTGAAACGGCGGCCCGCATCCGCGAATTGGGAAGGGACATCGGACTGACAAGAATCGGGCTGGTCGGCAACAAGGTTAGAAACGACGATGACCGCGCTTTTCTTAGCAAGGCTCTTGACGGACATCTTATCCTGGGTTTCCTTCCTTATGACGATCTTATTATCGAGGCCGATCTCGAAGCGAAATTCGCCGATAATGTCAGTTCCCAGACAAGGGTGGGGCTCGAAGCCATAGTGAAAAACCTGCTGGAAGCCTCTAAAGCTACTTAGCAGACCCGGGACGGGACGGTCCACTAAGGCCCCTGACGGTTTGGAACAATGCCCTCACTTTGTATTGACCGAAGTGACTTCAATTAATTGCGGAATACATCTATGATCGATGTCCAAAGCCAGGCGGATTACAGAAATATCGGAATCGACAAGGTGGGCGTGAAGGATATTCGCTACCCTGTTACCGTTATGGATAAGAATAACGGCGTACAGAACACCGTTGCCTCCATCAATATGTATGTCAACGTACCCCGGGAGTTCAAGGGGACTCACATGAGCCGGTTTATTGAAATTCTAAATGAATTTCACGGCCATCTGGATATAAGGGAGTTTTCCTCTGTTCTAAAGGTCCTTCAGGAGCACCTTCGGGCCGAGTCGGCGCACATGGAAATACACTTTCCCTACTTTATCCGAAAACTCTCGCCCGTAACCGGAAGTCCCGGTCTTATGGAATACGGCTGCCGCATAGCAGGTTCTCTTGACTCCGATAAGGGCTACGATCTGGTCTTGGAGGTAAATGTTCCCATCACCACCGTTTGCCCCTGTTCCAAGGAGTTGAGCGACTTCGGCGCCCACAACCAGAGAGGTACCGTGCGGCTGGCCGTTCGCTTTAAGCATTTCATCTGGATTGAGGACCTTATCGAGTTGGTCGAAAAATCGGCCTCCTGCGATGTCTATTCCGTGCTAAAGAGGCCTGATGAAAAGTACGTAACCGAATTTGCTTATGAAAATCCAAAATTTGTCGAAGATGTGGTTCGCGACATAGCCTTCGAGCTTAAGCGGGATTCCAATGTCTGCTGGTTTTTGGTCGACGTCGAAAATTTCGAGTCCATTCACAATCACAGCGCTTATGCTTTTATCGAAAGGTGGAAGTAAACCTGGGGCTTTACCCCATTGCGGGCATGGCGTTGAATTCTTTGGAGACGGTTTGTGGGCGAGATGAAAACCTTCGAGGCTATCTGCCGGGCTATGGCCCGTCCCGACTTCTATCCTCACCCGGTTTTAAAAGTTGAACGGCGCGAGACCCATATTTCGGTGGTCTTTCTCGCTGGAGATTTTGTCTACAAGTTAAAAAAACCGGTCGATTTCGGCTTTCTTGACTACACCTCGCTTGAGACCAGAAAAAAGATGTGCGAACTCGAAGTTAAGCTCAACCGGCGACTGGCCGATCGAGTTTATCTTGGAGTTGTGCCCATTTGCGCAAAAGGCGATCAGTTCCTGCTTGCTGAAGGCGGAGCAGAAATCGAATATGGGGTAAGGATGCGCCGGTTGCCCGACGAGGCCTCTCTATCCAGTATGATCGAAACCAAAAAAGTTACGCCAGGCGATATGATTCTTTTAGGAGAGCGTCTTTTTCAATTTTTCGAGGGAGCCGAACGGGTAGGGGAGATCGAAAAATTCGGCGCAGGCGAGGTCATAGGCTTCAATACGGAGGAAAATTTTCGGCAACTGGAGCCCTTTGTGGGAGACCTGATCGACAGGCAGCGTTTCGAGTTCGTAATGGAGGCGAGTCGCACTTTCCTAAAAGACCGGAGCGCTCTTTTCCAGCGCAGGATAGACGGAGGCAAAATCTGCGATGGCCATGGGGATCTTAGAGCCGAACACGTCTATTTTCTCGACCCCATCCAGATTATCGATTGCGTGGAGTTTAGCCAACGTTTGCGCTGCGGCGACCGTGCGGCCGATCTCGCCTTTCTGCACATGGATGTCGAACGGCTTGGAAGAGCCGATTTAAGCCTTGCGATGTTGCAAGGATACACGGAGGCCGGCCGCGATTTTGGAATCTATACGGTTCTGGATTTCTACTCATGCTACCGGGCGGTTGTAAAGGCGAAAGTCTCGTGTCTTAGCGCCGGGAAACGAAACGAAATGAGGGGACGCGCCTCCCGGTATTTCGATCTTGCTTTTGCTTACGCGGTGCAGTTTGCAAGACCTTCGATCTTTGTTCTGTGCGGATTGCCCGGATCCGGGAAATCGACCTGGGCAAAAAAGATAGCTGAAATTTTTGGGCTTTGTCTTTTTAGCTCCGATGCCCTGAGACAGGAGCTTCCCGAATACGGTGAGTCCGGGGGGCCGGTGGCCTTCGCAACGGGTATATACAAGCCCGGCATCCGGGCGCGTGCCTATTCCAGGCTCATGTCCGCCGCACAGCTGGAACTTAAAAAAGGCCGTTCGGTAATCCTGGATGCCAGCTTCTCGAAGAAAAAATGGCGAGAGGAGGCCGTAAGGCTTGCCGAGGACATGGATGCAAACATTTTGTTTCTCGAATGCCTCAGTTCCCAGCCCACACTTCTTGAAAGGCTTACCGGCAGGGAAGGCAAGGGCGGCCTCTCGGATGCAAGAAAAGAACACCTTCCGGGACTGCTGAAAGAATTTGAACCCCTTGAGGAATTAGGCGAAGCGCAATACATGAAAATCGATACCGAAGCTCCCCTGGAAGCCCGCCTCCCCTTGGTATTGTCCACAGTCTATTCAAAAAAGCAAAACCAGGTCGCGCGGATAATCAAACTCCTGGGTTAAAAAGCAGAATGATTAACCTCTTGGTATAAATGGTTTACAGGTGCCGGCGATTGGTCCCCGCCACCCATTTTCTTGATTTCCCCATATCCTCATGCTATAAGCTCGGCATTGTTTTGCTGGCGTAGCTCAACGGCAGAGCAGCTGATTTGTAATCAGCAGGTTGCGGGTTCAAATCCCATCGCCAGCTTTAGTTTTAGTTAATGAATCTCAGAATAGATTTCCGGTTCTATCCGCGGGGAAACCCTGTTTTTGATGCAGGGCTTTTTCCTTGTTTTTTCATAGCAACCCCTCCATCCTCATATGCCTTCTTGATGCCTTAGGAGTGCTGCCGGTAGACTTAACTTGCATTTTTTGAGTTTTTCGAGGGTGGTCCTAAAGGTTCCTTCTCCCGGGTTGTTTGGCGACAATCGCCAGGATTGGGTACCCGACCACCCTTTTTTTATGCAAAGTGTCAGCTCAAGTCCAAATTATCTTACCGGTATCTCCTTAATAGTTTACCCACTTTTGGGTGGTGAAATTATAAAACCAGCTGGGGTTGGACGAGCCGGTCTTGTAATAGAGCCATGTGTTGTCGGAGGCCCTGTAGATATAGGGATAGACCGACTGACTGGTCCAACAGAACGCGCCCATGGCCGAATCGTAAAACCAGAGGTTTTCCGTCGATGTTCCTTCGGGATAGAGCCAACCAAGAGTGGAATGGTATATCCAGGGGGAACTGCTGGTGTTGAAATAGCCAAACCAGCTCAGCCATTTCCAGCCGTTTCCAAGGTCGGAGGCGTTTTGCCATAGACCGCCATAGGTTCTGGCGTCGGAATTAGTAGTGGTGGGATAGGTACTGGGCAGGGGATTGAAACCGTCTGGAATCTGGTTTGTGATTGCCTGAGTGACATCCGTTGGAACAATCCCGATGTCTTGACATCCATTGCCGCCATAATGGGGAAATGAATTTATCACAGAGTCGGAAATCAAGGCGAAAGAGGCCGGAAGAGGTGGAGCGGAGCCGCTTAGGCGCAATGGATCGAAGCCGGAAAGAAGGCTGCTGGATATGGACGACTCAATGTCGTCAGGTCCCAGGTGAGTTTGCTGGAAGCCGCTGGGGGCAAACCCGTTGAAATAGGACGAATTGCCGTTTTGAAGCGCTTCGGCTTCGTCTGGAAGGCTGGCGAGGGCAGGCAGACCGAATATGTAGTTGATGGTTTCGATAATGGAGTTGTGGTCGCCTTCGACGTGGGAGACGACGTGGGTCCTGGCATAGGGCGAGATGAGCAGGAGCGGAACGCGGGAGCCTCGGGCGAGCAGGCCGTTGGGACCGTAGGAGAGGATGCGGGGCGGTACGTGATCCCAGCGCCCGTCGGTCTCGTCGTAGGTGATTACGATAGCACACTTGCTCCAGATTTTCGGGTTGGATGCCACCGCGTTTATCACCCGCGCCGCCATGGCTTCGCTAAGCTGGTTGTCGCTGTAAGCCGGATGGTCGTCGTCGCCCCCTTTTGCCGCGTCAATGGCTGCGACTTCATCGCCGGGGGTGCTTGTATCGGTTATTACCGGGTTTTTCTGCATCAGATTTTTATAGCCGCCACGAATGTAGAAGACTCCACCGTCAGGCAGGGAGTTGTTGGCCATATCGTTAAAAAAGTCCGTAAGGCCGTGTATATTGGAGCGTATCCCCGGGGAATTGGTAATGTAGCCGAAATACTGCGCTCCGTTGTGGTGGGTGACATAGGAGCTATGTGAGGCCACACCGCCTGTGTCGGTCGATTCCAGGTCGTAGCCTTCCTGGAACCAACCCCAGTTTACCTGAGGGGAGCCGTATTTTTGAATATAGGGGATATCGAGTTGAATATCGGCGGCGTCGGTGGCGTAACTTGGGTCCGCGGACAGAATGGAGGTTACATTAGTGCCTTGGAACGTGAGCGGCAGGCTGGCAAATGTCAGGTTCATCGCAATGTTGCCGTCTCCGTAATTCTCATTGGGACTGTCGGGCTGGCGGGTGTAGGGAGGGCTGCCGGTGATACTGCCGGCCGTCGTGTCGTACTGGGATCCCCAGAAGGGCTCGTAGTCGCTTGTGATCGGCGGTCCGTTGAGCGTTCCGCTGTGGCTGCCAAGGGTTACGGGCTGACCCGAGGCGCTGGAGGGATGCTTAACCCACTGGGTCTGGCCGACCTGACCCGAGATCATAGCAATTGCGTTGGGAGCCGAGGGGCCGTCCTCGGTTGCATAGATATTGTCGAATATGGCGAAACGGGAGGCATACTGCCAGAAGAACGGAATAGTGTCGCAGTCCACATGGGCCATGACAACGCGGGCAAACTGGGTGCCTTCTTCCTCCTTGGCCGCGGTGGGCTGGGTTCCCGCGGCGCCTGCAAATCTTTGGTACTCGCGCTTGGCATAGCCGTCCATCTGCGGGACGCCGTTTTGCACGTCATATTTTGCAATCATGCCCGCGTTGGAATGGTCGGTGCTGTCGATGACAGACGAATTTTCCTTGGGATCGAGCCGGAAGGGCTGGACGGTTACGGTTGCCCCGGTGAGATTATCGGTGTAGGTCTGGTAGAAGCCGGGGGTATTAGCCGCGGAACGTGGATTTTGGCCGTCCGAATAGATCCCGTTGGCGCCGGGGAAGGTGCCGTATTCGCTGTCGAAGGAACGGTTCTCATTGAAAATAACAAAGACGTATTTAATCTTTGCCCGCAGCAGGGCCACGATTTGGGATTGCGACAGGACCGGTTCGGTGGCGGGATCGATGAAGTACGGGGACTCGGGACTGCTCACATTCGGCTGGGCCGTGACCTCCTGAGTCTGTTGGGCGGAGCATGCCGCCGGGGTCATGGGGAGTTGCAGCAGCGACAGCGCGACGGCCAGCGCCGGAATGGCTTTTTTAAATCGTCTCATAGTGAACATCTCCTAAACAAGAATATATAGACAACTCTTTCCTTCTCTTACCGATCGACAATTTTTGAGGGCTTTGGGATTTGCCCCAAGTTTTCAAGTGCGTAACGCGAAATTGCCCCTCAACGGGCTCTCCTACGACGATCACCTCCCTTGCCGCCCGCACGGAGTCCAAAAGCCATTGAGTTTCAGACCGTAATGCCCGATGATACAAATTTTCAGGGACCAATCCCAGAATTAGGGAACAGCCGGCCGAATCCTCCCCCACTGCCTAGAAGTAGTAGCCCGGAGATCCGGTCCGGCTGGGAATGGAAAAGAATGTAGTGAGGTTCTGTTACATTTGAATGGAGAACCGGTCAAAATTGGCTGACAAAAAACGCGTCAGGCAAATTTGACCGGCTGGTTAGGGCCAAGGGGCATAAGACCATCATTGGTTAAAAGGCGCGAGGAGAAGCCCTCCATTTACTTGGTTTGCATTGAAGCCCCTGTCCAGCTTAAGAGGCGATTTTTCGCCAAGGTTGCGGGCGAATATGTCGGCGTAATTTCCAACAGTCTTGAGAACGTGGTCCTGCCAGCCCTTAGCCAGCCCAAGCCCCGGCGCAAAGACCGGCATCGCTTGGGCTCCGCTATTGCTCCACGGGGTCGCGGGCCGCTCCGCGCTGATGAGCGTATCCACTGTCCAGGCAACGATTGCCGACCATTTCGTATCCGAGACTCCCGTTGCGGCCATTACAGGGTAAGCTGAAAGAGACTGCGGAAGGATACGGCTGGATATGTGGTTAACTCCCGGGTCCAGACGGGTAGCGGCAAGATAGGTGATTTCCCCGGCCAGGGCCTTGCAGTTTTGCACCTGGTAGGTGTCGACCATTTCGCCGTATTCGGAGAAGGCCCGGTGAAAAAACCGTTTGTGAAGTCCGGCGAAGTAGGCGTTAAGGGACTCTTCTTCCGGGCTTCCGATCATATAGCAGACGCTTTGCCCGGCCAAATCGGCCACTTTATGGAAAGTAGATGTGTCGGTAACCATCACATTCTGCGATTCTACGAACACGGTGGGGCCGGGCAGCACCTTGTCAGCCAGGTTGTGGCGGACGATCTCCGAGCCGGTTAAAAAGAAGATATCGTCCTTTTGGTTGCGCACCGCGTCGAAATCTTTGGAGCTCGCATAGGCGTGGAACTCAAGGCGATCCGGATCGCCCAGAAAGGCCACTGCCACCGCGCGGCAAACGTCAACCTCAAGACCTTTCCAATGGCCGTGGCCGTCCGCCATTGCGAGCCCGGGGCGCTCCACACCTCCGCAGCGCACGACGCCGCGAGCCTTCACGCGATCCATTACCGAACCGGCCACGGCGGCCGTTACCGAAAAACAGACAAAAAGCAAGGACAGCAAAAACCACAACAAGCGCATACAACCTCCAAAGACTTACGTTATGGGACAGTTAAAGGTAAAAAACCGGCCCCCCTCTTCGCAATGTTTTCGATTTAGGCTCACGCGAAGGCGCGAAGGCGCGAAAATAGAGATCAAAGAAACACAATAGGAAACGTGTCCGGATTGACCTGAGCGATCCAGGCTTTAATTAGCCATAGAAGACCAGTGCGAAATCGCACTTTTCCCGGTTTCCATCCCGTTCCGGGCTTGCCGGCGGCCCCGAAAAGTGGGCGTCCAGGTTTGGTTTTTGATACAATTGGTTTCTCGGATGGTCAACAGACACTTGGTGACGATTCTGTTAAGAAACGGATACGCGGGGGTATTCCCGAGCAGGAAGACTGTGTCGAATTTGAGCTGAAATCGGCTCAAAGCGATTCCACCGGGGAGCATCCAAGCCGATGTGCCGGGTCTTGCAATCCAATCCCACACCATCATTAGCAGACACAAGCCCCGAACCGACCACGGCCAAAGCAGTTCCCTGCCCGTTTTTGCTCCAGCCGTTTTGGAGGGTTTGGCTGTTAATCGCTGCTAATACAGGGGTTTTTTTCTTCATATTTTATAACGATTTGATTTTACAATATTTTATTGATCTTAAGGATGGAAATAACAGCGACCTAACAGCCAGGTAACAGCGGTATAACATCCAGGCGGCCCATCTGAGCTTATGAGCATGTTTTTCGCACAAACGCATTTTTAAAAGAACATGAGGGGGCGTGTTTGAAACAATAGCCCGAGTTCCAACAGGATCTGCGCCGCGCCTCCGCATCCGTTTGTAACAGGAATACCAAAGGGGGCACAAGGCGGCAGATAGAAAAGGAAAGCTGAAGAGGCAATAGAAAGGGCAGCGAGGGGTGGCAAAATTGTTTTTGCAGGCAGAGCCCTGCTCCTTAAACGATCCCGGGGAAGCTTGGAGGCCCATGTAGCCTTCCTTTGCATTATTGATTCACATCCAGAGCGCAATTATATTAGAAAATACTCAAGATCGCTCAGGGGGAAAAAGTATTTCGTGCCATGAAAAGCGTGCGGTTTCCTATCGGTTCCGGTCGTTTTTGCCTGTGGCTTCGATTTTTTCTTATAGCCTTAGCGAGACTCGTCAGGGGAAAGGCTCGAGAGATCGCCGGAAAAACGAATTTCAAACGGTACGGAAGACGAGATGGTCATCCGGTCGAGCGCATGGGGCCGTTACGTTTTCCGAAAAAGTCTATTTTAAAAGGAGCAAATCAATGAAAAAAAGTTTGGTAGCGGTGTTTGCGGCAATCTTTCTGGGCGCTTTTTTCACGGGGTACTGTGCCAACGTCCAGGCACGGCCGGCTCAGAGTGTCACGGGCAATGTAGTTGGAGCCGGAAATGAAAACTTAAATTGCAAGCACTTAATGGCGAAAGTGGCCTCCTTAAGAAGTCGGGAAGACGATTTGAAGACTGCTCTAGAGCCTGAAAAGATGCACTTGGCCCGCACTGCGTCTTTGACCGGACTAAACAGCGCCAAGGCGAGCGAATTAGAATCCCAATTAGCCAAAGTGCGCAACGAAAAACGAGAGGCTTTTAAAGTGATGGAAGCAAGGGGATGCCAATGAGTTGCTTTAGAGGGGCGGTGTTAACAAGACCGCCCGTTCCAGGATGGGATAATGCGCCGGGAGATCACTAACCCGTAGACACGTCAAGCGCGAAAACACCGGTCAAAAGCGACCGCTTTTGCCCCAGCGTTTCGAAACGATGTGTCAGACGGGGCTGGATAGATCCTACGTACCGTCCACGGGGCCGCCCATAGCGAGGGGACCCGAGCGGAAACTTGGACGGGGACAGTCCGAGTTGGACCCCGTTATCTTCTCACCTTTTAGAAATTGATTACCGTGCGCACGCCGATAACCAGTTCATTTCCGATCAGTCCGGAAGGATTTAGCGGGTTGAGGACTCCTCCGCCCGGATTGATTATATACTGCAGATCGGGTTGGATGGTCCACCAGGGCGCTATCTGGCACTGGTAGGTCACTTCGATGAACGATTCGGCGCCTCGAACGGGGTAGGGGGCTCCGGAATAAAAGGAGGTGTCCCTGTCGAGGTCGGCGGCCGCTCCGCTGATGTGGGCCCAGCCGTAGCCGATGCCGCAGACGTCGTTATCGCGTCCGGGCAAAAGCCCGGTCACGTTCACGCCCGCGTTAAGACTCCAGTCGATGAGGTTGCAGTCGCCGGGGGCGCCCATCAAGCGGCCGAATATCGCCACCATGCGCGACCCGCCTTCCTGGCGCCATATCGCCTGGTCTGCTACCGCGTAGATGCTGTAATTATTGTTGACCATCCGCGCGATACCGTTTCCTTGCGGGTCGGCAAGCGAGAGGCCGGAGGCGGTAAACCTTTGATCGGGAAACTTCCCTGAATCGTACCAGGCACCGAGTTTATAGGTTCCGGCCAGACCGGTGCTCTTGCCGCCGGGCGCAGGCGGATTGATCGCGTACTGAATTTCGGCTATGCAAAGGGCGCCGGTGGTCATGTTAAAGCGCGTACCGGAGGCTTCGGAGTCGCGCAGTTGGGAGTCGTCATCAAAGGCGCCTCCGGGGGGATTGTCGTCGAAAACCCCGGCAAGCATGGTGAGCGAGTCGTCGGGCTGATACCTCAACCGCACGGCGGGAGAGGAAAGCGGAAAGGCGGGGCCTCCCGCGTAGAGGTCGGAGGCCGGCAATACCGGCCAGCCCATCATGGCGTTCAGATATAAAGAGGCGCCCTGGCTGACGATAAATTCCTGGTCGATACCGACCTGGCCGGCCTTGACATCGGCCTTGCCTCCCGCAAAGGACTGCTGGTACCAGAGTTCCCACAGCCTGGTGGTTCTATCGGCTTCTATTCCGCTGACCGTATCGATATTGTCGAGGCAGTCGGCGGAAAGGCCGCGTCCGTGGAGTTGAAGCGCACTGACAAAAAGGGTCCCGCCCTTCCAGCCGAAAGCTTTGCGCGTATCCAGGCTAAGGCTCATAATGGTGGCCCCTTCATAGTCGAGCCCCTGTTTCAAGCCGCCGGTCAGGTTTCCCAGCACTTCACTCGTCTCGCTCAGCGCAAAAGTTAACCCGTAGTGTCCAAGAAACGTCCTAAGCCCGTCCAGATCTCCCAGCAGGTAGGTCCGCTCCCAGAGGCCGGCGGCGGAATCGGTGGAATCCGCATCGTCGGCCCAAACCGCCTGGACGGGCGAAAAAAATAAACAGAAAAAAATAAGGGCGACGATCAAGGCCGGCAGGCGCAGGTGTGGGTAAAGCTTTAAGATAGTCCTGTTTTCTTCGATGCGAAACCCATTGTCGCCTACCAGCGCAGCTTTTGCTAACGCATTGATTTTTTTTGGCATCGAGGCCATTCCGCCTTGACAAATCCCATTTCTCATCACTGTCTCCTCCCTTTGTCCCGTTACTATTGCTTTACACGCCTCAAGGCGCGGCAAGCCTGAGCGATAAAGTTAACGAATGAAAATTATAAGAATAATTAAGTATATGACTGTGCGGAAAGAAAAGAGCCGCGAAAATCCCGCAAACCCTTCGGGGTTTGGAAAGCCTTCGCGGCTAAATTGATTCGAAACGGGAGGTAAATGGTTCGCGGAGCTTTGCTCACGCACCCTACAGGGACCTCGCCAATGCAAGGGTCCTTTAAAGATTTTCGTTTTAGCGGGCAGTAAGGCCCAAAGCCGCACGGATCAACCGTGCGGTTTGCGCTGTTCCGATTTGGCCGGCTTCGACGACCGGATTTCCCTGGCAGACTGCATGGTCGTTGTCATGACGGGCGCCGACATCAAACCGGTTGAGGAGCTTTTCTTTTTGCGAAAACGGGGCCTGACGCGGCTTCACGCGAACCGCTATGATGGCGGTGCTTATCGTTGTCGTGGCCTTTTGATTCCAAGCTGTGCTCGCACATGAGCTTTGCTCTCCGCGGGTTTGAATTTTGGTTTTGCGGTGTACAGTGTATCACCAAAAGCCCGCGCGAATAAAAAAAGCCGGGAAAAGCGGGCAAGGGGGATAAACCCACACACCGGCCTTCCAGGCTCGGACTAAATTCCAGTCTGGTTATGCATAAAACGAACATGGGCGCGATTTCAGATCGCAGATATTCTTCCGGTTTTATAGGGGGAAAACAAGAAGAAGTCAAGGAAAAGAATTTTTTTTATTGACGGCGCCGTTTCGCAGTGTTAGTTGTATGCAATTATACAGTCGGTGAGATGCGCCGCCGCGAGCCTATGACGGCGGGCATGAGGGCCGGAAGTTTGCGGAAGTGGTTTTTCCGCTCTATAAGGCGAATATATAAGGCCATGAAGGTCTTTTGTCTTCCCCGAAGGTGAAGCAGAGGATTTTGATGGTCTTTTTTATTATTTCGTGATTTTTAGTTGAACAAGGTCAAGGAGGATTTTGGAATGCATATTCCCGACGGTTATTTGAGTCCATCGACATGCGCGGTAGGCTATGTCGGCATGTTGCCGATCTGGGCAATCGCGGTCAAGAAGGTAAAAAAAAGCCTCAATACCCGGTTGATCCCGCTAATGGTGATGGGCGCGGCCTTTTCCTTCGTCATCATGATGTTCAACGTACCCATACCGGGAGGGACGACGGCGCATGCCGTGGGCGGGGGTATCCTGGCGGTTATCCTGGGCCCATGGGCGGCAAGCATCTGTATTTCGATCGCCCTGGCGATCCAGGCCCTGTTGTTCGGCGACGGGGGAATCTTTACCTACGGTTTCAACTGTTTTAATATGGCGGTAGTGATTCCTTTTGTGACCTGGTTCATTTACCAGCGGATGGCCGGTAAAACAGAGGTTACCTCATCGAAGCGCTGGATTTGGGGGGCCATCGGCAGCTACATCGGAATCAACGCAGCGGCACTTTGCAACGGCACCGAGCTGGGCCTGCAACCACTGCTGTTTCACACCGCGCAGGGCGTGCCTCTCTATTGCCCCTATCCGATCCAGGTTGCGGTACCGGCCATGCTGTTGGCTCACGCTTTTATGGCCGGCCCCGTCGAAGCGATCGTCACCGGTCTGGTAACCCGCTATTTCCAGGCGACCAACCCGTCGGTCATCGCGGACCAGATAGCTGCCAGGGTAGAGCCGGTTAAGATGAGGTTAAACAGAATGTGGTGGGCAATTATCGGGCTTATCCTGCTGGTTCCGCTCGGGTTGTTGGCGCCGGGAGGCGCTTTTGGCGAAGACTCGGTGGAGGATATCAAGAAGGCTTTCCACTTTGTGCCCAAGGGCATGGCAGCTCTGGCGGGCCACTTACACGCCCTCTTGCAGGATTACGGCGTTCCTAACTCCCGTTTTTCAGCCGACGCTCCCGACCTCTTTCATCAGAGCATAGGCTATTACGCGGCGGCGGTAGTTGGGATCGCCATCGTTGGTGGCCTCACCTATCTGGTCAGCAGGCTGGTAGCCGCCAGGGAAGACGGGGGCCGGGGAAATTCATAGCGAGGGATCTAAAAGCAGCGGGGACAGGAAGGAACCTGATTTCACCATGGTAGATTTTCAGATACCGGAGTGGCTCCTGGAGACCCAGGGGCCGCTCCCCCCTTTGACAAACAGCAAGAAAGCCCGACGCAGCTTTGCGCAAAAGAGCGTAGATACCTTCTCGGGCTTCCTGCTCGACGATTTCTATGCCGAACGGATTGCCGCCCGAAAAGGACTGATGCAGGGGCTGCATCCCGGCGTCAAGGTGGCCACCAGCCTGGTCCTGATTTTTGCGGCCTCGTGTTTGCACAGTTGGGCCTCGCTGCTGCTTCTCAACTTGTACGTGCTGCTTTTGGCCTACATGTCGGCGGTTCCTCCGGGCCTATTTCTAAAGCGCGTCTGGGTGTTCATACCGATCTTTACGGCGGTTATCGTCTTTCCGACACTTTTTAACATAGTTCGCCCGGGGGAGCCGTTGGTGGTGCTGCTGCATTACGGAGGCCATCACCAATTGACGATTACCCGCCAGGGGACGCAAGCGGCGGTTCTTTTCGTGCTGCGAGTGGCGGCGTGTGTTTCCGTGGCCGTGCTGTTGACGCTTACCACGCGCTGGGCCTACCTCATGAGGGGATTCGGCATGATAGGTGTGCCGACGCTATTTCTCAAGATCCTCGAGATGACCTACCGCTATATCTACGTTTTGCTCAATGGCGCCCAGGACATGTTCGAGGCGCGCCGGAGCCGCACGGTGGCCCGCACGAGCACCAGGGAGCAGCAGCGGTTTGTGGGAAACACCATGGGGTCTTTGTGGATGATAGCGCTCAGCCTGAGCGAGGAGGTCCATGCGGCCATGCTGTCCAGGGGGTACACCGGTACGCCGCACACCCTGAGCAATTCCAGGATTGGTGGCCTGGACTGGCTATGGGCAGTCTTTATCGTATTGATCTCGATAATTCTGATTGGAGGTGATCGATTTGTCTGGTGATGGGGTGGTCTTTTCATTGAAAGATGTGGGTTTTAGCTACCCGAGCGGGGAAAAAGCGCTGGAAGGAGTCAACCTGACTATCCGCAGGGGCGAGAAGGTGGCGCTTCTGGGGGCGAACGGGAGCGGGAAGTCCACCCTGTTAAAGCTTCTAAACGGCCTGTTGTTTACGAAGGAGGGAACGATCGAGGCCCTGGGGCAGGCGCTTAGCGAAAAGACCCTTGCCAACGAAGAGTTTTCCTTCGCTTTCCGCCGCCGGGTGGGATTTGTGTTTCAGAAAGCCGATTCCCAGTTGTTCAACTCCAACGTCTGGGAAGAGATCGCTTTCGGACCGGTTCAGATGGGTTGGCCGGCGGACAAGGTCAACCGGGTGGTCGATGAGGTGATCACGATGTTAAACCTGGAGCGTTTTCGCAAGCGGCCGCCGTTCAGGCTTTCAGGGGGTGAGAAGAGGCTTGTGGCCCTGGCCTCGGTGCTCTCCCTCAACCCGGATGTGCTGCTTCTCGATGAACCAACCGGAGGTCTGGACCCGAGGACGCAACGAAAGCTGATCCGCTTGATCCAGCAACTGGGAGGGGCGGGAAAGTCGATCATAATCACCACCCACGATCTGCAGATTGTCGAGGAGATCGCCGACCGGGCGATGGTTTTCAGCGAGGAACACCGGATAGTGGCCGATGGTCCTCCGTCGAAAGTGCTCTCGGACAGGGAGTTGCTGCTGCGCGTCAACCTGATCGACCCGCAGTATCACGAGCACGGGCACGAAGGGGGACACCGGCACTACCACAGCCATGATTGAAATCGGTCCTTACGCTATTTCCCCCTCCTTCCCGGCTGAAATAGCTTCAGCACGCAACGAGAGTGGCTCACAGCTTCTTAGCGCGAATCCCCGAAGCAGTTCTCGCAAGAACTAAGGACGTTACGTGTTTTTGACGATGGCCTGCAAGTTCTCTTTCACCAGCTTTTCTATGAGATGGGGAAGCGGCTCCCTCACCACGCCCACCACGGTTACCGGTTCCGGGGTAATTGGCAGCAGGAGCTTGGCAGCGCGGGAAGCACCGATCGCATTGGCCATAGTACCCGTGATTTCTCCCATCATCGCATTTGCGAGCAGAATCGAAATCGGACCGATGATGATGTCCGCCTGAGCGGCGCTATGGCATACGGCGCTTTCTCCGGTCGCTCCCCGGTTGGCGCCGGCTTTCAACATCTGTCCGGTAGCAATTGCATTGGTTCCAAGCGCCCAGATTTCCACCTTTTCGCCATAAAGTTGCTTTATCTTTTTAATTACACCGGAACCGATGCTGCCCCCCTGTCCGTCTATGATGACTATTCGAGTCATGGGGCAGACTCTGAAGTTGCGTTTTCCTCGAGAATAATGCGATGCTCGACCAGGTTCATCTCTTTAATGCATGCCCGCAGCCTCAGTTGTTCGCCAAAAATATCCCTGATATAGATGTGGTCGCCTTCCGGCCTTAAAACATCTACATTTTCCATAACGATTTCCTCTTTACCTTTTCTTGCAAGAAACACATTGGCTTCGCACATTTTTATGTCCTCCTCGCAGCTATGTATTTACCGGCCCGCAAATCAAGTTCCCCGCAAGCAAACAAAAAAAGCCAGGGAGAAATGGGCGAGATAAAACCCATCAAAGCCTCCCTGGCTTTATTATCTTAGAATTGAATATTGGTTGAAACAGGCTGCGGCTTCATGCCAACGGCCATGGAAAGAACAACCAAACGCGAAAATCTTCTCCGATCGGGGCGATTTTGTCAAGCTTATTGTAGCGAACAAATAAAATGTCCGCACTTGTAGCACGTGAATTGTCCGGTTTAGATAGGCCTCCAAAGGAGGGGGCCTGTGAGAGGGACAGAGTTGCTACAGGGGGTGCGAAAAATGCGATTCGAAGAGACGTACGGAGGCCGGTCCTTTCCGGTACCCCCTGAGCGCAAAAGCCTACAAAGAAAGGAGAAACGAGCGGATCGTGCCATGTCCCTAAAACCCGCTCGGAAACATCCATGATGGCTGACCGAATTTACGGAACTTGACTAAAACCGGACAATTCATTTGCTTTAAAACCGGACATTTCTATTTGTTGACAATACACTAGGATCTGCTGGGCTTGGAAATTCCCGCTTTCTAATTGTGTCAAAAGGGTGTATTTATTTCCACCTACATGATTTTCCACGAAAACAGCTTTGTTCTCACTGTGCGACTAATTTGGCCGTGTTTTCGTCCAACTGCAATGAGAGGAGGGCGGACCATGCAAAGGTCCGGCATGCTTCCGTGGTTCGGTCGTATCTACGAAGAAACCAAGCGCATCTCACCCATCCTTGAACTCGTCCAGATCATAGACTCAGGATCCGGCCGCTTCCGAAGGCGCGACCTGACGGCCCTCTTTGAGATAAGCGAGCGGATGATTCAAAAGGATCTCTACGTCGTCCGGAAGGGGTTGAAGCTTACCTTGGGCAGATCGGCCCAGGGGTAGCGTTTCGAAGATGTCCCGCGGCTTCCGGCGGCGCACCGGCATAAGAGCCAGGAGGTCTATACGCACCCCGATGGCTCCGTTTGCTTCCTGCTGCGATTGCCGATCACGCCTGATTTCGTGAACAGGATACTCTATTATGGATGGCGGGTTGAGGTTATGAGGTCGCAGGAGTTGAGTGGCCGCGTGGCTAATGAGCACCGCAGGGCCGCAGAACGGTATTTCATCGACGAAGCCAGGCACAAAGGAGGGAGAATACTATGATGCCGGAAGCGAAGGTTGATCTATGCTTCAAGGTTCTGGGAACGCGGATTCCCGTTGACCACGGGTTTGCTCTGTATGGAGCGCTCAGCCGCGTACTGCTGGTTGTTCATGAAAATAGCGATATTGGTATCAAGCTGATTCGGGGACGCTATGTCGGTGATGGAATGCTCGACATCTCACCCCATTCCGAACTGGTACTGCGTGTCCCTTTCGGAGACATTGCGACATTCCTTCCTCTTGCCGGCAAGACGCTGGATATCCTTGGCTGCAGGCTCTCCATAGGGGTGTGCTCCACCCGGGGCCTCGCCCCTGGTGCGGCGCTCCACGCTCGTCTCGTGACAACCAGGAATGGCCATGACCAGTCGCGGTTCGAGACCGAGATAAGAAATCAGATGCAGAAAATTGGTGTGCATGGCGGCATCCGAGAAAGAAAAGGGGTCAAGTCTCCGTTTGACCATATGTCAGAGCTCTTTGTATAAGCCGGCAACGCTCATTGAGCTTAACAGACCTAGTGTAACATCCCGTAAATTGCATGATACAAAACGATAGCACTTTCCAAGCTCCGGCTCCGGGCAGCCTCACACTGCCTGGCAGAATATCACGGAACTTAAGGGACGTCACACTAGGATATGGGACGTCCTAAAGACCAAGTAAATATAAAATGTAAAGGGCGTCCGTTCGCAGTAACAACTGTTTCATCTAGCGGGTTAAAGTCCCGTCCGGGGAATTGTCCGTACACCTCGGTAGTAGTTGGAAGCGGCGTTCCGGTAAC
>JAJXYD010000038.1 GCA_021780695.1 Deltaproteobacteria bacterium | reverse complement strand
ATCTGAATAGATAAGCCCGGGTGGAGCGCAAAACACTCCTCCGGGTCGCCAAAAATATTTAAACCCTGAGGAGTTTTCCTCAGGGTTTTTTTTTGGCTTGAAACTTTTTAAAAATCCGATTGGAGGGGTTGTCATGATCTTGGTGCTGGCCAAAGGGATAGGTAGGGAACAGATAGAGAGCTTAAAGGAGATACTTCGTCAAGAGGGCCACATGGTAAGGGAAATAGGCGGTGTTGAAGAGCCGGTCCTGGCAATCGTGGGTAAAAACTACAGGGAGCCTTCCTACTATGAGTCGCTCCCCGGAGTCGTAAAGGCCGTGCCGATTTCCAAGCCCTACAAGCTCGTTAGCCGCGAGTTGCACCCGGACCCCTCCGTGATAAAGATAGGCGATGTCTCCCTGGGCGGCGATCGGCTCGTGGTGATCGCCGGGCCTTGCGGGGTGGAGGGCCGCAAGACCACCTTGGATATAGCGCGAAAGGTCAGGGAGTACGGTGCCGTGCTTTTTCGGGGTGGTGCCTTCAAGCCTCGTACCTCGCCCTATGCCTTCCAGGGAATGGGGGAGGAAGGTCTAAAGATCCTGCGGGAGGTCAGGGAAGAAACCGGCTTGGGGATTGTAACCGAGATGACCTCGCCCGGTCAGGCCGATCTTATGATGAAATACGTCGATGTCGTCCAGATCGGCGCTCGGAACATGCAAAACTTCGAACTCCTCAAATCCGTGGGCCGGATCGGTAAACCCGTGCTTTTGAAAAGGGGCCTTTGCGCAACGATCGAAGAATGGCTCATGTCTGCCGAATACATTCTTTCGGAAGGAAACGACCAGGTAATTTTGTGCGAACGTGGAATTCGCACCTTTGAGCGCTACACCCGAAACACACTCGATCTTACCGCGGTTCCCGTCATAAAGAAGCTTACCCACCTGCCCATTATAGTCGATCCCAGCCACGCCACGGGAATAAGGGCGAAAGTGAGTCCCATGGGGCGCGCGGCCATTGCCGCGGGTGCCGACGGCCTGATAATCGAAGTGCACACCGAACCCGATAAAGCGCTCTCCGATGGCCCCCAGAGCCTCTATCCGCACCAGTTCGAACAGCTCATGCGAGACCTCTACGTAATAGCTCCCGTTGTTGGTAAACAGGTCGATTACGCCTATCTGGACAAGGCAAGTATAATGAAACCCCGCTCGGCGGGGGCCAGACCGCCCGCAACGGTGGTCTATAGCGGCCTTCCGGGCGCTTTTTCCCATAAGGCCTGCCTGCAGTTTTTTGGCGGCGAAGTTCCCCTCGATAACTGTTCCTCCTTTAAGGAGGTCTTTCAGAGGGTTGAGAGCCGGCAGGCCTCCTTCGGCGTCGTTCCCGTGGAAAACAGCCTTACGGGAAGCGTTCACGAAAACTATGACCTGCTTTTGGATAACGATCTCAAAATTGCCGGCGAGGTTATCCTTAGAATCAAACATAACCTGATGGGGCTCTCCGATGCGCCGATCGAGGAGATCGAAAGGGTCTATTCCCATCCTCAGGCTTTTCAGCAGTGCCGTGACTTTCTCGAAAAACACCCCGACTGGGATCTCGTTTCCTATAAGGATACCGGTTCGGCTATCCAGAGAGTAAAGGAAAGCGCTGATCCGAGGGAGGCCGCCATCGGCGAAGGGGCCGAGCCCATTGCCGGAATGACCGTCTTAAAGGAGGGCATAGAGTCCAATCCGAGAAACTTTACACGGTTCGTGGTCATAGCCAAGGACGAGTCTCTCCCCGGACCCAAAAATAAATCGTCCATAATTTATTCGGTTAGCGACAAGCCGGGAGCTCTTTTTGAGACCCTGCGGATTTTTTCGGAAAATGACATAAACATCGTCAAGATTGAGTCGAGACCGATTCATAGCAGGCCTTGGGTCTACATGTTCTATGTCGATCTGGAAATCGATCTGGCCGAAGAGCGAAACAAACATATCATGGATGCACTGATTGAAAAAACGGAGTTTTTTAAGTTCCTGGGAAGCTATAACAGAGGGTCGCAGGAAAAGAGCGAATAATTGGCCGATGAGGCGCAAGCCGCGGGGGGTAGGGAAAATGTATCTCGCCGCGGCTTGGGCCCGGTAAGTCCGGGAACGCACCTTCCGGCCCTTGTCGGCTCTGCGCGGTGAAAAACCGGTTTGCCACCGTAATCGGTAGAAAAGGGGAATGACCAATACAGGCCTTGAAACTATTGACTGGCTACCTGCCTGTGCTGGAGCAGCATGAAGATGACCAGCCCCAGCGCTATCCTGATTAGAGAAACCATGCGGAGGGTGAGAGCTGTGGCCATGGCCGCGTTTTCCGGCAAACCCAGGGCCCAGAAAATCAGAACTGCTCCTCCCTCCAAAACCCCTAGCGAGGCCGGAACGGCGAAGCCTACAAGTGCGAAAAGTGCAAGAAATGCCCCTATGCCCACGGCCGCTCTGGGATCGAAACCCAGCTTAAGCCATTGGAGGATGAGAAGCATCTCCAGGGCATAAATGCCAAAACCGCACAGATGAGATCCGATGGCGCGCAGCAGATCGCCTTTTCTTTCCCTGTAGAAATCGCTCAGGTGTGAGTCGATTTCATGGGACAAAGGCTCCAGCTTGCTTAGCCAACTCTCTGGAATCTTTAGCCGTCTAAGAAATCTCAGGGTGCCCGCGCCCATGCCGCGTATTTGCAGGAACGCAAATATCAGGATTGCGATCAGCATGAGGCTAAAGCCGATTAGTAGGGCCAGGGTAATGTCTGGCGGCAGAGTCATCCTCGTCCATACCAGGGCTGAGCCTGCCATGATGAAGGTCGTGTCGGCCAGGCAGAAGGGAACCTTGGTTATAAGCAGGCTTGCCGTCGCCGCTGAAGTCGAAACCCATCCCCTGAGCAGGATAACCTTTGCCGGCTCTCCTCCAAGCGAGGCTGCCGGAGTCGATTCGTTTATCGCGTTGCCGGCCAGTCGCACCAAAACCATCCGGCAGTAGGCTCGCGTCCGCTCTTTAGTCGGGAGCGTGTACCACCAGCCCAGGGTGTTAAAGGCGTCCGCGACCAGTTCCAACGCGAAGATCGCAATTACTCCGGTTCCTACGCGCGAAAGATCGTTTAGAATCGAACGAACGCCCGTGGATAGGATGAGCCAAACGATCAGCCCCGAGCCGAGCAAAAAAGATGCTGCCCGGATTGTTTTAGTATTTATGCGAAAATTCAAATTTACCTTACTGTCTTTTATCAGGCTCGATTCCAAAAAAACCTGTGTAGGATGCAAAGCGCCGCCGCTCGGTCTGCGGATCGAATCCGTAGTGGCCAAGAGTGTATCGGTGAACCCCGTGATTGTTTTGCGGGTTTCGCGCCAGAAAGGCTTGCATCGCCGCCTCTGCTCCTGATGTCAATTTCATGTCGAAGTGTCTATAGATGGATCTGATCGCCGCCAGGGGATTTTTTATAAGATCGTTATAGTAGATGTTTAAAACATGGCCCGAGTTGTCGCTTTTGCCCTGGCAAAAATTTTCGGCTATGAGAGAGCCCTTTTGCCAGTGTTTGGCAATTTCAAGGCCCAACTGCTTCCTGTCGATGGTGTTGGTGAAGGCGCCTCGAAGCAGTTCCGTAAAGCTTGCGCAGGAGGGCAGAACGGAGAGCGGGTCGCGATGGGTCAGCACGATCCGTGCGTCCGGATAGACCTGCAGAAGTGTCTCGAGTGCGAACAGGTGGCTTGGCGCCTTGAGCACCCAATGGGTCCCCGGGGCCCGCCACTGCAGATGCTGGAGAAACCGCTTGTGGTATTCGTAGGCCGGGCGTTTATCCTGGTTTTCGTGCCAGGCGCGGTAGGAATGGACAAAGTACATCGATTCGAAAAGATAGCTTATCAAGGAATGCCCTGTAATTGCGATGCACTCCTGGGGAAGCCTGGCGTCGATCATGTGCGCCTTTTTGAACCCGGGAATTATTATGTCGAGCCATTTGAGCTCCCTTGCGGTTTTGTAAACCCGCGGGTCATTTTTGTAGCGGACCCTCTCAGGGGGGGGCGAAGGGTGCATCACCTCCCAGACCTGCGGCGCACGGCTTTGCGGATCTTGGGCCAGAAGAGCGTGCAAAAGAGTCGAGCCTGTGCGTGGAAGCCCGGTGATAAAGAGAGGGCCCTTTATACTCTGCTCGGCGATCTGTGGGTGAGATTTGCGCTCTTGTTGCACACACAGCCGGTTGCAAAGCATCCGAAGGATATCGCTTCGAAAACAGATTCTGCCTATGAGATTTAAGCGTGCATCGGTCTCGATGGATTGCAGCAAAACGGTCAAAGGTTCATAAAATGAGGGCTCTCCCATATCGTCCAAGCCGGTCAGTTCGAAAGCCCTTTTTAAAAGACTCTCTTGCCTTAAAGTGATCAGGGAGGAAAAACCCTGGGGAAAAAACCGGCGGGTGGCCTCGAGTAACCGTGGCAGTAACTTGTTTGAAAAATTATGAGACGAGGATGAGGACGTTTTTCCCTCCGCGCCGTCCTTGGAATCGTTCATCAAATTTCCGTTCGAGCTAAATCCGCAACCCCATATGCCTTACATGGAACCACTAAGGCCAAAACCCTCCATTTAATACGGTCTCTTTTGTATGTCAATCAATTGGTTTAGCTCGAAAACCGCTTGAACGCGCCTGTAAGCGCGGATGCGATAGATCGGCACCGCCTAGCTCTTTGCCTCCTTACCTCTGTTTTGGGGCAAGGGACTGGCAAGGTGCGTGAAATTTAGTCTTAATGGCCTCCAATCCATCGCGGAGATCACGAGCTTTAACAATTACGGAAATGGAATGCACCGCGCAGCTGAAGGCAAGCGGCTCTATGCCGGATGTCTCCATGCTTTCGGTTAGAGCCGCGGCGATCCGGTAGCGGTCCCCGAAATGGGGGCCGTGGAAAAAGATCCCCGCGGCCTCCTTGATAGTTCGTTTCGCCAAAGAGAGGTGCGAATCGAGCGCTTTGGCTGCCTCCCCGCGATACAAGGCCGGAAGACAGAAGCAGAGGGCACTTTGTTCGCCATGGCTGAAGTCGGCTGCAAGAAAAGCTATTTTGGCTCCAAGCGTATCGATTTGTCTAAACGCATGCGCTGCCTTGTGCAGTTGCCCGCGCTCCAGGCTAAACGCCCAGAAGTCGAGGTCGGGCTGGTCCAAAACGCCATAGACTTTGATGTCTTGTTCCTCGTAGGAGCTCACCACATCCTTAAAGAGCTGCTCTTTGCCCAGATAGGCGCTTTCCCATTTTAGAGGCGAACCGTAGGCGGGAAATTCAAAGGCGCTGAAAATGGAGTCGATCGTTGCTTTCATGTCCTCCAGGGCAACTACGATCGACATGGCCGAGGGGGAGCTTGCCGCGCATGCGGGATGCAGCTGCTCTTGACCCATTAGTTCCAGAAGCGCTCCCATTATCCGTGGACTGCGATCATGGGGAAAAACGGAGAGAATCGTCGTATCGTGCCTTAGTATCGGTTCAAGACCGGTATCGCGTCTTACAAGGAAATAACTTGTGAAGCCTTTCCCGCTCTGGGTGCAAAGAGAGGTTGACGAGCGTCCCGTTGCGTCATCGGCAATGTGGAGCACCTGGCTAAGATTGATTCGTTCGCCTCCCAGGTGGGTGCAGATATCCGCCGGCGGATTCCTTGCCTCTTCACACGACCATCCCAGGTAAGAACAGCCTTCCAGGATTTTTATGCCCCCGAGTTTAATCTTGGTCATGGCTTCCGGCACCTCACCATTTCTAATGGTTCGGACTGTCCGCAGTCCGGGGCGTAACTACCTTCTTTTCTGTGGCTTTTTTGCCCTGATTACGGCAACTGTGGCTCCCCATCCCCCCGCTTGCAGGTCGGCGTCGCCAAATGATATCACCAGTGGATGGGCCTCCAGCACCGAGCGCACTATCTGGCGAAGGACCCCCGTACCCTTTCCATGGATTATTCGAACTTCGGTAAATCCCTTCCGGCTGGCGGCCTGGAGGTAGTCGTCAACAAGGGGCTTTACCTCCCCGGGCCTGAAGGTATGCAGGTCGATCCAATCTTCAATGGGTATTCGGATAATCCGGCCTTCTCTCATTTTTTACACTTCACCCAAGATTGGCAAACTGGAGTTCGTAGAGGCGGCTGTATTCACCGCCCTTGGTCAAGAGCTCATTGTGGCGTCCCTCTTCGATGATTCTTCCATCATTTAGCGCAAAGATGCGGTCGGCGTTGCGCACGGTGGAAAGGCGATGGGCGATGACAAAAGTGGTCCTTCCCACCATGAGGTTGTCCAGGGCGCTTTGGACTTCGTTTTCCGAACCGCTGTCCAGGGAAGAGGTGGCCTCGTCGAGGATAAGGATCGGGGCGTTTTTCAAAAGCGCCCGCGCTATGCAGAGCCGCTGCCTTTCCCCCCCGGAAAGCCGCACCCCCTGGTCGCCTATGGCGGTGTCCAGGCCTTGGGGCATTTTCATTATGAAATCATAGGCGTTCGCGGCCCTGGCGGCCGCGATTATTTCCTCTTCGCCTTTCGTTATATCCCCATACGCGATATTGTTGCGTATCGTATCGTTAAAAAGTATGGACTGCTGAGTCACCATCCCGATTAAGGAACGCAGGCAGGACAGCTTGACCTCCCGGATATCCGTCCCGTCAATCAATATTGCCCCTTCGCTGACGTCGTAGAAACGGGGGATGAGGTTAACAAGCGTTGTCTTTCCCGCACCGCTCATTCCCACTAAAGCTACAACCTCTCCCACCCGCGCGGTAATTTCGATATTTTCCAATACCTTGTTGCCCCCGTAGGAAAAGGATACATTGCGAAACTCAATGCCCTCCTTTATCCCTTTCAGCTCCAGGGCGCCTTTTCGCTCCAGCTCCTCCTGCGGCAGATCCATTATGTCGAAAATGCGCCCGGCAGCCATCAACCCCACAGGGAGAAGCCCTATCGTCTTATTGATCCTCTTTACCGGTTCGTAGAGCATGAGAAGAGCCGCTATAAACGAAAAAAAAGCCCCCGGCGTTGTCTTTCCGTGAATGACGCACCATCCGCCGTACCACACGGTGAAAACGATGACCAGACCGCCGATGAACTCCATGATGGGCGAGGAAAGAGCGGTTATCGCCGTCATTTTGATCGCAAAATTGAGATTGAGGTCGTTTACCTGCTTGAAACGCTTTTTTTCGTATTCTTCCATCCCGAATGCCTTCACGATGCGAACGCTTCCAAGCGACTCATGCAACCGGATGGTTATCTCAGCCATAAAGGCGAAAGCCTTGCCGGCCAAATTCCGTATCACCCGGGTTATCTTGAAAAGGGGATAGAAGCCTACCGGAAGAATGACCATGGCGATCAGGGCAAGTTTCCAGTTCTGATGAAATACCACGTAAATAAGCCCTATCGCGCTGAAACCGTCCTTGATAAGCCCGGTTAGAGTGTTGGTCGCCGTGTTCTGGAGGAAATCGACGTCGTTGAGCATCCGGGACATGAGGTCGCCGGTCTTGTTGTTGTCGAAAAAAGAAAGGTGGAGCATCTGTATGTGATCGTGGAGTCTGCGCCGCAGATCGGCGACAACGGATTGGCCCACAAAGGAGGTAAGATAGGCGTTGCCCCAAAGACAAAATCCCTTGACCGTCACGAGCACCAGGACGGCAAGGGGAAGTATCCTCAGCATCGTTTCGTCTTTGTTGACAAATATCTTGTCGAGGACCGGTCTTATCAAATAGGCCGTCCCTGCCACCGTCCAGCCCACCCCCATCATGCAGAAGACCGACAGCAGCAACTTCTTCCAATGCGGTTTGAGCAGCTCCATAATGCGCAGCAAATGGTCATTATTAACGCCTAGTCTGGAAAGCCACCCAATAATCATTTGTTTCATAAATAGCTTCTCGATATGAAGTGCGAAGTCAGCGTTTCTAAAATGACACTGAGGCCGCGAAGCCGCGGCCTTTTTCTATTCCCTCTGCGCCGCACCGGCGCCGATGTCTCTTAAATTGATGTTGCGACGGTCTCCCGATAAAACCCTTGCGGAAGGCCATAATCCCATAAATGGTAAACATTTACAAACCAATAAATGATAATTGCAGGCAGCCGTTTGAGCGTCCGCGCCTCTAATGTGACCTCCCTTAAGTTCCAGGATATTGCGCCAGACGGCCAGGATCTTCCTTGAGGATAAAAAGCTCCATCGTTTTATATCGGCCAATTTAGGGGAGGCAACACCGGATTCCGAAGGGCTCAAAGCCATTAGCCGTTAGAACGATGATCTGGTGTGACGTCCCTTGAGTTCCAAAATATTCCGCTTTTCAAGGTTAACGCAAAAACGTACCCATATGTCCCGTTGCTCTTCTGGGCATTTGCAGCGCTTTTCCTACTTATATACCTGCTGTACGTCATGACTATTAGAATCGAAAGAGGATAAAATAAGCGTTAAGACTGCCTTGACAACTAGCGAGGTAAAATTCTGCGATATTTCCAATGTACTGCCGCGTAACGAAGTCGATGGAAAGGCCAATGCGATTGCGACCGTCCTTATCCAACGCAAGAATGGGAAGCCGCTCAAGTGTAAATTGGTTCAGGGGGGCTCTATTTGTCCCTGCAGAGCTCTTTATGACGCATGGCCAAGCGCGACGAAATCAAAATAGGTTGTGCGGGCAATTGAGGCAGGAATGGAATCGGAAAAGTCCCGTGCAAGGTATTCCCGGGTAGGAGAGCTTTCGATAATTCCGCAATCAGGAACGCTGACCCTACAATAATGCATTTGACCAGGCTCATCATACCTGCTATACAAAACTCACCGGTACTTAAGGCATACATAAATAAGCAGACTTGGGCGGTTTGTGTCAACTTGTCCGAAAGAATCGATTTTTTACCCTTTAAGGGACGAGCCCTTTGGGGGGATGTCCAGGGGCCTCGCCTCGGTCTATGGCCCGGTACTCCCTATACGGACACGGCGTCTGTCATTATCGCGATTTTATCACCGCGTCAGGACCAGTACGAAAAGATATCCTCGGTAATAATTGTTTATCACTTCTATGGTGGAACCATGAATTATATCCTTTATTCCGAAACTGCAGATCATAATCTCACCCGCAAACTTGGCTGCGCCGAATATAGCTATTATTTTGTCCGTGAGAGTTTTCGAAAACTGTTAGAGTCGCAGGCGCGGACGTTTATTGTTACGGATCCGGAAAAAGAGGTCGATGCAATTTACGACAATTGCAAGGCAAACGGAGAAAAGTGCGTGTTTCTGTCCTTTGCTCCTCCACACCGAAGCTTCCTTGCGCTCAGGTGCCCCACTATCCCGATCTTTGCCTGGGAGTTTGATACTATCCCCTCGGAAGGATGGAATTCCGACCCCCGCAACGACTGGCGCCGGGTGCTTGCACAGTTCGGGTGCGCCATTACGCATTCGGCCTTTAGCGCCCAGGTAATCCGGGATGCCATGCCCCCGAATTTTCCGGTTACATCCATTCCGGCCCCCATTTGGGAAGGGGTCCGGACAACCGCTGAATCTTACCTTGACAACTCCGACCTCGAGCTGCCGGTACGTTGTTTTCTCGACACGAGGTTGTCCCGCACTCTGGTCTCACCGGATAAGCCGAAACGTTCTCTTTCCCACAGGCTCCGGCGCAAACTCAAATCGTTTTCCCGGCACGAGCCGCCGGTGGAAACAATACGGCTTTCAAAAGAGGAAGTGATTTACATGTCGGTCTTTAACCCTTTTGACGGTCGTAAAAACTGGCAGGATATGCTTTCTGCCTTTGTTATGGCTTTGGCAAAATGCCCAAATGCGACTTTGGTGTTTAAGCTTGTTCATTTTAACAGTTCGTTTGTTCTCGATGAGATTAGGACTATGCTGGCTCGATTTCCCTTGTTCCAGTGCCGGGTTGTCGTAATCGGAGATTTTCTCGATGAGTCAGACTACCATCAGTTGATCGCTCTGTCCAAATTCGTCGTTAATACCTCGCTTGGCGAGGGACAGTGCCTTCCCTTGATGGAAGGCATGTCTTGGGGAAAGCCTGCGCTCGCGCCGCGGCATACCAGTATGAGCGAATACATAGACAAAAGCACGGGGTTTGTCGTCAGGACGAGTATTGAGCCTTGTTCTTGGCCACACGATCAGCGGGCTGCCGTGCGAGCTTACCGGCACAGGGTCGATTGGCAATCGGTCGCCTGCGCCTTTACCGAAAGCTTCAAAATGCTGACGACAGATCCGCGCAGTTATGAGAGGATGTCTTTGCAAGCCATGGAAAGCCAACGTGCGTTCTGTTCGGAAGAGCCGGCCATGAAAAAATTGCAGGAGGTCGTTAACCTGGCGTTGGCTGAACAAGACCGAAGAAAAGATTTCGTGCCCGAGGCGGTTTTCGCTTCCTAAGACAGTCAATCCAGCTGGTCCTCGCGATCGTTTCCCGCAAAGCTAATGATGGTCGCGGTGTGGCCTATACCCGTTAGGACAGTACATGCCGGAACGTAACAATGGCGCTGACACCAAAACTCAGAGCTATACATACGCAGACAACGACGGTGGACTATACGCCTGGCTGCAAAACTTCACCAGCCGCATAGGCGATGGCGCCGGAGATCCCGAAGAAGAGTTTCTCTCGCTCGTGCGTTTGGTCGCAAATTGCAAGCCAAATTCCAATTTCCTGGAAATCGGTTGCGGGTTTGGACGTATCCTCCGAATCATAGAGCACAGTGTGGGCTCCGTGGTCGGACTGGAGCCCGACTTCGAAAGATTTCGGGCCTGCCGTGATGATTTTGACGATGGAGACCGCATTCGTATCCTCCAGTCAACCTCCGGGGAATATATTGATTCTCATCCGGGGCATCATTTCGATATTGTGATGGTATCCATGGTTCTCCAGCATGTGCCCACCGGAACATGCGACCGGATTCTTCGAGACGTCCGTCACCTCTTAACGCCCGAAGGCGTCGCCGTGATCGCCACTACGCAACAGGAAATTGAGAGGTTTGCCTTTCAATGGAGTCCTGACTTCTACAGTGAGGAGGAGTTCAATCGGTATGCCATGGACTTCGGCAACCATGAGTGGGGCCTTCCGGTCAGAGCTTTTTCCAAGGCCTCCTTTCGCCGGGTGCTCGAACTGGCCGGTCTTAGCATGATCCACTGGGGACAATTCAGCTATATCCGACCCGAAAAGCTGGAGTGGGTGGCGAGCGCGTTTCATGTTGACCCTGAAGCCATCCGGGATTTGGGGACGAGCCAATACGCGGTGGTAAGGCGTGGTGCAATCCCCTCGGCTCTCAGGTAGAATCCCCACCCGGGGATGGTCTCCTGCGCAAGGTTTGTTTTGAGCGGCCGCTCTCTGCCGGCTGCTCAAAAATACCGGGAAATCGATAAATAACCAGACATTGCTTTTCACCCTTTTTACTCTTTGCCGCTTGCCATCGCATCCACACCCATGAGCACGCTTTCGATTTCGGAAAATAGAGAGGCTACTTTTGCATTGAACGCTTCACCATTGAAATCGTGGCT
Organism: Deltaproteobacteria bacterium; assembly: GCA_021780695.1. GTDB lineage: Bacteria > Desulfobacterota > Syntrophobacteria > Syntrophobacterales > Syntrophobacteraceae > SbD1. Next base: position 7,106 of record JAJXYD010000038.1, on the reverse strand, counting down.
CCGCAGATACGCCTTTTGCGCCATCTGCCTGCGAAGCGCGTCCTCTTTGATTAACTTTATAGTATGCGCTTTCAAAGCGCCGATCGTCTCGAACGTAAAGCCGTTTATCCCCGCTTGAACTATCTCCCTTTGTCCGCCGCCGTCTATGACTATCGGCACGCAATAGTTCTGCATGGCCTCTACCGTCGCCATCCCGAAGTGCTCGACAAGAGCCGGTTCGCTCTGAGCGAGGCCGCAGGCGTGCCAGAAGATGGAAGCAGCCTTGTAGAGCGCCTTGATCTCGGTGTGGCTCAGGTTGGCCTTGAGTTCGATATTGCAATTGCGGCCGGGGCCGTTTACGAGGTTCATTACTTTGTCGAAGTAGGGATTGCTGGCGGTAGTGCCTCCGGCTAAAACAAGCCTCCAGGTCTTTCTTATATTTTCATCGCTTTTGGCAAGTTCAATAAAGGCCTTTGCCATTTGAAACTGTTTCTTGCTGCCCCCCGATTCAAATCGGGCGACAGACAGAATGAGGCGTTCCTTCTTGTCCGGGTCGCTGGTGGATTCGTACATGTCGACCGGAGGATAGATTAGGTGCGTAGGCGCGAGTTTCCACCTGTCGATTACCCAGGCCGCGCTATACAGACTGTTGCACACCAGATAGTCGTATTGGTCAACCGAGAAGAACCTTTCCTTTTTCTTGTCCGGGAAGTGGCAGAAGAAGATCGAAACAGGTGAAAGAGGCTGGACTTTCCCGAGCATGTTCGCATTGATAAACACGTCGTAATTAAGGCTTTCGAGGCTTATGACCTCGAAAGGATTCTTTTTTTCGCTCCGCACCATGCTCTCGTTGATCCAGTGATAGCCCCTGCGTTCGTAGAACGGTATCTTTATAACCTTGAGATTGCATCTGGAGAGGTCTATATCGAACCACTTCTTGTACAACTTAAAAGATACCTCCTTGTTGACGATATAGGTCACGTCATATTTATCCTGCAACCCTTGCGCGAGGAAAGCCACATATCTCTGGCCCCCTCCCGCGATGTGGAAAGCGTGATCGTAGATGCCGACCTTTAGCTTCCTTAAACCAAGCATCAATTCGAGCTGTGTAAAGAAATTATGGGTGCTAAGAGGCCCCAGGGCATGTGTTAATTCCCGGCATAGGGGGCGCATTAGCGAATCCAGGCAGACGGCCCCATGATGCAGGACCAGCTTTCTTACCGCCTCAAGAAGACAATTATAGAGAAATTTTATTTCCCTCTGCGGATAGAAGCCTGAGGTCCTTATGCTTTCGGGTAATTTTGCGGGAAAGTGTTTGGCAATATATAGCAACCTGTTTCTATAATGCAAATAGCCGCGAAGCTCGTTGGATGTGGTGTCCTGGCAATTGCGATAGGCGATGCTTTCGGGGCAGCAGACTATTTTCCACCCGGCCCGCTTTATACGGGTGCTGATATCGACCTCTTCCGGGAACATGATAAAATCTTCGTCAAAGGGCCCGGCATCTTCCAGGCACCGCCTTCGAAACATTACGCAACCCTCGGTGCGAATGCTTAAATCCCTTGCTTGGTCGTAGTGTCCGCCGTCCTCTTCCCCCAATCCCCTGTCCGGGAAATAGAGGCTTTGGTTTTCATTTGCCCCGGGGCAGTCTTCCGCGGGTCGGTTCCGAAAAAGAAGCTTACTCTGAACAGCCCCGATTCGCTCGTCTGTCTGGAAGGCGTTCCACAGATTTTGAAGTCCCTCCGGGTGAAATTCAACATCCTTATTGACCAGGGCGATATAGTCGCCTCGGGCCTTCCTTATGCCCAAATTTAGAGCTCCGGCATAGTCGCCGGTGCTGTTTTCGATAAGCCTTGCATCCGGACAACACTCTTGGACCCACCGGGCCGAGTCTTCGGTAGAGCCATTATCCACAACAATAATTTCGGTTTCGAAACGGTCTTTGATCGTCTTGCCAAGCGAGTCGAAGAAATTGGAAAGGGAAGGCCCGCCATTATAATTGACAGTTATTACGGTAACGATGGGGCTACCCGCCAAAATTTTTCCTCTCACGCATAAGGGCTTTGGACAGTCCTGTCTTGATCTGCTCCAAGTGGCGCTGCAGTTCGCAATTATCTGAATTTGCAGGCAATCCCTCACACGGCGCCTTGCGCGCCGTCGGAGCCCACTGCCGCCCATCCTTTTGCGCCGCCGGCTGAAAAGTCACGTAGGAGCCGGTTTTATGGGTACGCCCAAAACGCCGCTCCGGCCGTGGGGAAGCGACACGATGCCGGGATGGGGAGAGCCCGGCCTCTGCGGTATCGGGGGGGCGCTTTGTAACCGAAGCAGGGTCAAACCACTCCGGCGCGAGGGCCGAGGGTTCCACATGCCTCGTCTTGGCTCCCCTGGCCAATATCTTTCGCCTAATTTTGACCAGCTGTCTTCTGACTTCATAAAGTGGGTACAGAATAAAAAAGGAACGAACGCCATAAGTGTCTTCGATGATTTCCAGGGCTTCATGCCTTCGGATTTGTTTTTTCCTGTATTGCTTCCACACCTGGTAGGCGGCCTCATATTCATTCCAGCCCGAACTCCCGCAGGAAAGGTCCGCCATAACGGCTTCGATTTGGGCCGCGAGGCAATCGGCTCGGGAGCGCTCGTTTTCGAGATCGCTTTGGATGTCGTCGAGCTTGAGGAGTTGGGCCTTGAGCGATTCCACCTGCGAAGAAAAACTGTCGGCGCGGGCGCGCAGGTTCCGCACGTCCTCTTGGAGCGCTCTTACAATGCGCGCCGTCTCCTCTGCGCTTGCCTCTCCGGCATTGGCCCATCGTCCGCCCAAACAAGCGAAGCGCTCCCGAACGGAATGGACCGATACCCCGCTGAGCGAGCAAAGGGCTGAAACGGCGACCGGCGCATCCGAGCCGACCGCCACGATACCCAGACCCTGACCATGCGGAAACTCGAAGGTCGGATAGCGAAGACACAACTCGTGGAACAACCTCCAGACGCCAAATCCGCGCTCCCGCAGGTTGGTGGCATGGAGCAAAACGACGCCACGATCGGATAATTTAGGCAGCCAGGATTCAAAGTCATGTCTTGCCGAGTCGTAGGTATGGAGGCCGTCAATGTGCAGAAGGTCTATTGAGCCGGCCTCGAAATCGGGCAGAGCATCGTCGAAAGCGCTTCGCACAAGCACGGAAAAGGGGGCATATCGGGAGCTGTTGAAGCGCGCAAGGTCCTCGTAGACCTCCTCGCCATAAAAGCCCGCCTGCTCATCGCCTTTCCACGTATCCACGGCAAAGCAGGCGGCAGGCAAACCCTTTCTGGAAACGGCCTCGCAGAAAGCCGCATAAGAGACCCCATTCTGCGTGCCCAGTTCAACCAGCACTCTGGGGGCTGCGCTCCACACCAGCCAGTGCGCAAAGGCCACCTGCTCATACCAGGCGCTATCCACGCCCAGGCGCGAGGGCGGCCAGAATAAAGGGGCCGAATTGGGCTCGAGGAGGGCTCCAAGTTCATCTGACATACGAGGGTTCCAATTCTTTGAAGTTCTAACCGCTACATATCTCCAGCAAACCGTTGCTTTTGGATGGCAATAGGTCGAAAACCCTCAATTTCTTCCGGAAATCTTCTCTGTGCAACGAGTCGCGCCAAGCTCTATAACAAAGACGATCCATTGGCCGGTGTGAGGATGAAGCCAATCTTTCGCTTTCCAGTACCGGTTAAGCCCTTCTCGCAGTTTCTCTAAGGAAAAATGGCCGTCTGTTTGTAACAAAACAATTTAGCGCTAATACGGCTCCGCCGGTGGTATATGATTCTTACAGGGTGCGCGGAATAAAGAATTTAGATCATGGACAATACAATAATTCGCCGGCCTTGGGAAAGAAAAAACACAAAATGTTACATTAGAGACCGGGTCTTTAGGCCAAAAATTTGCCTGTCGTCCTATCCCTGAAGGGGCGCGCGCCAGGTGGGATTATCTTCGCTGATTTATCTGTCCCTTTGTCCAAATTAGGCTACAATAGAGATTGTTGTGGCAATTTTTCCCGATTTCTGCTTTTTATAGCGGCTAAAGTGCTCTCATTTACTCAGCGAACTGGAAAAATCGAATGCTTACCGACCTCGTATCCAAGCTGGCAATTCCATGTCTTGAACAGGCGGGACCGCCCGGCGCAACCTTTCTCATGGCCCTTGAGAGCATGGTTATTCCCATCCCGAGTGAAGCCGTAATGCCGTTTGTCGGTTTTCTGGTAGCCGATGGAAAGTGGCATCTCTGGGTCGCAATTGTTGCGGCCAGCCTCGGTTCGCTCATAGGCTCAGCGATTTCCTATGCCATGGGCTATTATGGCGGAAGGCCCTTTGTGCTCAAAGTCGGCAAATATTTGCTCCTCAATCGCCGCGATCTCGAAATGACCGAACGCTTCTTCGGCCGGCGAAAAGGGGCCCTTGCTATTTTTTTTAGCAGGTTTACCCCGGTCGTTCGCCATCTTATCTCCCTTCCGGCAGGTACGGGTAAAATGAAAACCATTCCATTTCTTGCCGCTACCCTTTTGGGCGCGGCGCTCTGGAATTCCTTCCTGCTTGCCTGTGGGATGTACCTGCGACAGAGATGGGACGTAGTCCAGCACTATTCTCGTCAGGTGGACCTGGCGGTGGCGGCCCTAATTGCCGTTTGCCTGATCGTTTTTGCGGTTACCCGCTTGAAAAGCCCCGCGAATACTAAATAATTCTCACGGTTGGCTTTCCGGGGGGCCGCGTCTTTCCTCCTGCTCCTCCAAAACGGCCTTGCTCTCCATTTCGGAGAGCGCTTCCAGGACATTGCGGGCAACTTCATGCGGAAGCCCCGCGCTTTCGAGTTCCTCGACCGTTGCCTCCTCGATGCCTTCGATGCTGCCAAATCTTTGCAACAGCATCTGCCGTCTGCCCGGGCCTATTCCTGCAATCGAATCCAGGGCCGAGGAAAGAAGCGCTGCCTTGTGCACGTTCTGATAGGTCGTTACGGCAAATCTGTGGGCTTCGTCGCGTATGCGCTGGAGAAGGTGCAATATGTCCGGATGGCGGTGCAAAAAGAGGGGATTTTTTCGCCCCGGAAGGTAGATCTTTTCGTAGAGCCCTTTGCCTTTTTCCCCTATGTCGTTTTCGCGTTCCTTTGCGATGGAGGCCAGGGCAATCGTCTCAGGCGGCGCAATTTGCTCCATTAGTCTAACGATTGTGTTAAGCTGGCCCTTGCCGCCGTCAAGCAAAAGCAGGTCGAGGCTCGAAAAAAGTTGCTCGTTTTCAAAAAGCCGTCCAATTACTTCCGCCATCATCGCTGGGTCGTCGGGCTCGCTTTTTAGCCTTATCCTGTAGCGTCTGTAGGAATTTTTATCGGGGCGGCCGTGATCGAAAACCACAACGGCCCCCACGGCGTGATGCCCCTGGATGTTGGAGATGTCGACGCAGGCGATTCGCTCCGGGATATGGGGAAGCCTTAGCAGGTTCTTTAGGGCCTCGAGAAGCGCTGCGTCGCGCTTTTGCCTGTGTCTCCGGCTGGTGAGGCCCTCGCGGGCATTGGCTTCGGCCATGTCCAGCAGGTGCTTTCTGTCGCCCCGTTTTGCCGCCCACACCCGTACCCGCCTGCCCTTTAGCTCCGAGAGCCACTCGGACAGGATCGTTTCGGTCTCCAGGCAAACCGGCACGAGCACCTCGTCGGGAATGAAGCCCCCCTGGTAATAGTATTGCTGAATGAAGGCCGAAATCAGTTCGGACCGGTCGCCCTTGGCCTCTTTTAAATCGAAACCTCTCTGGCCGGAATGAACCCCCTGGCGGACGAAAAGTGCCACGACCTCCGTTCTGTCTTCCTCCTGGCAGATGCCCAAAACGTCCTGGTCCACGAACCTGTCGGATACTATGTGCTGCTTTTCGATCGTGGTCGCAACGTTTCTCAACCGGTCGCGATAGAAGGCGGCAAGTTCGTAGTTGAGAGCCTCCGAGGCCTCCTGCATTCGTCTTGTGAGCTGTTTTTGAAGTACGTCGGTCTTTCCTTCCAGAAAAAGCGTCACCTCTTCAACCATCTTCAGGTAATCTTCCCGGGAAACCTTGCCCGCACAGGCCCCAAGGCACTGGTTCATGGAAAAATTCAAGCAGGGCCGCTCGCGCGCGATGAGCTTTTTGCCCTTGCAAAGCCTCAGGGGAAAAAGCTGGTGCAGATATTTTAGAGTATCTCTTGCGGCCCTTGCCGATGTGTAAGGCCCGAAATAGAGTGCCCCGTCCTTTTGAAACCGACGCACGATATCGAGCCTGGGGAAGGGGTCGCGGGGATCGATACGGATGGAAAGATAATTTTTATCGTCTCGAAGCACCACGTTGTAGCGCGGCCTGTATTTCTTTATGAGGCTGGCTTCAAGAAGCAGCGCTTCCTTTTCCGAGGCTGTGACCGCGTATTCGAGATCGGTTGCCTTGCTTAGCATGATGCGGGTTTTCGCATCTATGGCCTCGCCGCTGCGAAAGTAATTGCCGATCCGTTTCCTTAAGTCCCTGGCTTTGCCTACGTAAAGAACACTCCCCTCCGCGTCCCTGTAAATATAGATGCCGGGCAGGTGAGGAAATGTCGCTACGCGGCCGGCAAGCTCCCCCGCCCCCCCCGGCGGTGAAACGCGACTCGCCGGCTCATTTGCGGTATCCGCGGTTTCGGCTCCGCCTGAGTTTTCTATAGGATATTGCGGCATAATGTTTCCTGTCGATGCAAAGTGAACGTATTATTCTCTAACGATTATAGCATGCAATCTCTTGTCCCATTTAATTCTTGCGAAGGGTATTCTGTTTTGATGGAGTTTTTCTCCAAATTAAGCCGGTCAAGGCCGACTCTGCTCCGCGGGGGGTAGGGGACGCCCTTGCGGGGGGTAGGGGACGCCCTTTACATTTTATATTTACTTGGTTTTTTAAACGTGTTAAACAAGCGGCATGCCGAGACAATCGAGAATAGATGCTCCAGGTGCGATACACCATGTTATCGCACGCGGAATTGAACGCAGGGAGATTTTTTGTTAGCGGCGGCGTGAAAATGCAGGGAAAATGCCGGTTTGAAAATGTATTTTAATCGAGCCGCCGGCCCGAACATTTTGACACCGGCGGCGGTCTGAGTACCATCAGGATTCAATCTCGTCCTT
>JAJXYD010000045.1 GCA_021780695.1 Deltaproteobacteria bacterium | reverse complement strand
TACGTCTCTTCGAATCGCATTTTCCGCACCTCCTGTAGCAACTCTGTCCGTCTCACAGGCCCCCTCCTTTGGAGGCCGATCTAAACCGGACAATTCACGTGCTACAAGCGCGGACATTTTATTTGTTCGCTACACTTTACCGCCTTTTTCTTGACTTTAACGGCCACTTTCCCAATAATATAAGTTTGTATTCAACCTATTGAAGTTTATCGGGGAAAAGATGGAAGCTGTTCAAGCCGTTAGAGGCATGAATGATATATTGCCCGAGCAGGTTGGCTGGTGGCAGGGTATCGAGGCTGCTGCGCGAAAGGTGCTGGAAAATTTCGGCTATCGCGAAATGCGAACACCCGTTGCCGAAAAGCTCGAGCTGTTCGCTCGCGGTATCGGGGAAAGCACCGATATAGTCGAAAAGGAAATGTACGCCTTTGAGGATCGAAATGGCGATTGGCTTGCCCTGCGCCCGGAGGCTACCGCCTCGATCGTTAGGGCCTATGTCCAGCATGGGCTCCATGGTGATTCGAGCTATCACAAGTTCTATCAGATCGGGCCGATGTTTCGGCACGAACGCCCCCAGAAAGGCCGCTACAGGCAATTTCATCAAATCGACGCGGAGGTCTTTGGGTTGGACGGCCCGATGATCGATGCGGAAATGATGCACATGGTGAGCTTGCTGATGGAGCGGATAGGAATTTCGGGGGTAAGTTTAAACATCAACACCCTCGGGTGTCCCAAATGCCGTCAGGTGTACCGGGAAGTCCTCAAGAAATTTCTCTCGGATAAGGGCGATGGGTTTTGCGAGGATTGCATGCGCCGCCGGGAGACCAATCCTCTCAGGGTCTTCGACTGCAAGGTCAAAAGTTGCGCGCAGTTGCTTGAAAGCGCTCCGCAACTGATTGATCACCTCTGCGAGGATTGCCGGGCGCACTTCGAGGCGGTAAGAGACCATCTCGAAAAACTCGGTACCCCCTATGCGGTAAACCCGCGCATTGTCCGTGGGCTCGATTACTACATGAGGACAACCTTCGAGGTCATTACCGACCGTTTGGGTGCGCAGAGCGCCATTGGGGGCGGGGGCCGCTACGATGGACTCGTGCGGGATCTGGGAGGCCCCGATGTGGCCGCGGTGGGTTTTGCGATGGGCTTGGAACGGTTGGTACTGCTGCTCGAACAGGAAAAAACAAAGCCCGTTCGCTCTCCGCTCTGTTTTTTCGCCTCTTTGGGCGACCAGGCCCGGGCGAGCGCTTTTTTGCTGTCCCAGAAGCTGCGCGAGCGAGGCGTTGAAACCGAAATCGACTATGAGGGCCGAAGCCTTAAAAGCCAGATGCGGCGTGCGGACAAATCCGGGGCAAAATATGTTCTAATCCTTGGGGAAGACGAACTTGCAAGGCGTGAGGTCCAGTTGCGCGATATGCTTACCAAGACGCAACGCATTCTGCCTTTGGATACTATTTTGGAAACGCTGGAAACGATCGAAGCGGAAAAATTTAATCCGTGAAACGGAGAAAATATAGTGGATATTAACGAACCCCGGCTTGGCGACCAATTCTCGGAAACTCAGGAAGGGCCGGTCGCTCTCGACCACCTTGGTGAATGGCAAAAAACGGTTAACTGCGACACCTTGAGGCCGGCCGATGTTGGCCGGGAAGTCATTTTGATGGGATGGGTCCAGAGGCGCAGGGACCACGGCGGCCTCATATTTGTCGATCTACGGGACCGGGAGGGAATAACCCAGGTGGTTTTCGACCCGCAGATCGCGGAACTGTGCCACGAAAGGGCCGGAGCGCTTCGCAGCGAATACGTCCTGGCGGTCAGGGGAAACGTTCGTCTTCGTCCCGAGGGAATGACCAATGCCAAGCTGCCCACGGGGGAAGTCGAAGTCGCCGCGGTGGAGTTGCGCATACTCAACAGCTCCAAAACGCCTCCTTTCCAGGTCGAAGACGAGGTGGAGGCGAGCGAGAACATTCGTCTCAAGTACAGGTACATCGACCTGCGCCGGCCGAAATTATTCAAGAACCTGGTTGCGAGGCACAAGGTAGCCCAGTTGACGCGCTCCTACTTAAATGAGCTGGGTTTTCTCGAGGTTGAAACCCCGGTTCTTACGCGCAGCACCCCCGAAGGCGCAAGAGACTATCTTGTTCCCAGCAGGGTAAATTCGGGTAAATTCTTCGCTCTGCCCCAGTCGCCCCAGCTTTTTAAACAAATTCTGATGGTCGCGGGCTTCGAACGCTACTACCAGATAGTAAAGTGTTTCCGCGATGAGGATCTTCGCGCCGACCGGCAGCCTGAATTCACACAAATCGACATGGAAATGTCTTTTATAAGCGAAGAAGATATTTACTCTCTGATCGAAGGCTGGATCGAAAAGGTCTTTTTAGAGCTCAAGGGCTCTTCTCCGCTCGCGCCCTTTGCCCGCATGACTTATGCCGAAAGCATGGACCTCTACGGAACGGACCGGCCCGATACCCGTTTTGGCCTTCTTTTGACCGAGGTGACCGATGTGGTGGCTAACTCGGAGTTTCGGGTTTTCAGGCAGGCCATAGAACGGGGCGGAATCGTTAAGGCCCTTTGCGTTCCGGGAGGCAAGGACCTGTCCAGAAAAGAGCTCGACGATATGATCGAGTTCGTTAAAATCTTTGGAGCCCAGGGCATGGCCTGGATAAAGATCCAGCCCGACGGATGGCAATCGCCCATTGCCAAGTTTCTGGCTCCCGAGGTGCAACAGGCCCTTATTGAGCGTTTGTCCATAGACACGGGAGATTTGATCCTTTTTGTGGCCGATCAGAAAAAGATCGTAAACGATGCCCTGGGAAATTTGCGCGGGCGCCTTGGAAAGCAACTGGGACTCATCGACCCTGAGGCGTTAAACCTGGTATGGGTAACCGATTTCCCGCTGCTCGAATGGGACGCTAACGAAAAGCGCTATACCTCGGTCCACCACCCCTTTACCTCCCCGGTCGAATCCGATATGGAGTTGCTCGATACGGAGCCCGAAAAGGTGAGGAGCAGGGCCTACGACCTGGTGCTAAACGGCATCGAGATCGGCGGGGGCAGTATCCGTATCCACCATCAGGAGGTCCAGAGGCGTGTTTTCCAGGCCCTGGGGATTTCCGGGGAAGAGGCCAGGGAAAAATTTGGCTTCCTTCTGGAAGCCCTTCAATACGGCGCGCCGCCTCACGGCGGCATAGCCTTCGGGCTCGACCGGCTGGTAATGCTTCTTTGCGGGTGCTCTTCCATACGCGATGTGATAGCCTTTCCCAAAACCCAGAAGGCTATCTGCCTCATGACCAATGCGCCTTCGGAGGCCGATGTCAACCAGCTTCTGGAACTGTGCCTCAAGGTTGAAGCCGAAAGAAACGCTTAGGAAAGGAATTACTGCCATGGCTCGTTGGAACCCTGGAAAACGGGTGCTTGACCATGTCGATCCCGAGATAGGGCGCCGCAAGGTCGAAGACCTTGAGGAACCGAACCTGATGAGGGATATCTTTCCATACTCGGAGGTCCCAAGGATCGATTTCGACCACAAGCTGATGGCTATCGATCTGCCCGAAGAAATCTTTATAACCGATACGACCTTTCGCGACGGCCAGCAGGCCCGGCCTCCCTACACCGTCGCGCAGATCGAAAAGATTTTCGATCTGCTTCACCGGCTCTCGGGTCCCAGGGGCGTCATCAGCCAGTCGGAGTTTTTCCTCTATACCGATAAGGATCGGGAGGCCCTGGAGGCCTGCCTGGCCAAAGGATATGAGTTTCCGCATATAACCGGGTGGATAAGGGCCGTCGAGCAGGACCTGGACCTTGTGGTAAAACTTGGTCTGAAGGATACCGGTATTCTGACTTCGGCTTCCGATTACCATATTTTTCTAAAACTTCAGAGTAACCGGAAGGCGGTGCTCGAAAAGTATTTAAAAATCGTGCGCACCGCACTCGATAAAGGCGTCGCGCCGAGGTGCCATTTCGAAGATATTACCCGTGCCGATATCTACGGCTTTTGTATTCCCTTCGCCATCGAACTGATGCGGTTAAGAGAAGAGAGCGGCGTAGACATAAAGATAAGGCTCTGTGATACTCTTGGCTTCGGTGTGCCCTATCCGGGAACGGCCCTGCCAAGAAGCGTTCCTAAACTTGTGCGCGCCTTTATAGACGATGCCGGGGTTCCGGGGAGCCTTCTCGAGTGGCACGGCCACAACGATTTTCATAAGGTGCTGGTAAACGCTGCCACCGCGTGGCTCTACGGATGCGCCGGGGCCAACGGGACGCTGCTGGGGTTTGGCGAGAGAACGGGCAATGCGCCCATCGAGGGGCTGATCTTCGAGTACATCGGCCTCAAGGGGTCGGCAAACGGGGTGGATACCACGGCGGTAACCGACATCGTCGACTACTTTCAGGCGGAACTGGGCTATACGGTGCCTGCCAATTATCCCTTCGCCGGGGAGGATTTCAATGCCACGAGCGCGGGCATTCACGCCGACGGTCTCGTTAAAAACGAGGAAATCTACAATATTTTCGATACGAAAAAACTGCTGAAAAGGCCTATAAGCATCACCATAACCGATAAATCGGGCATTGCGGGGGTTGCCTATTGGGTAAACCACCGGTTGAAGCTTGAGGAAGATCGGCGTCTGGATAAAAGACACCCGGGTCTGCAAAAGATTTTCAAACAGGTGATGAACGAATACGAAAAGGGCAGAAATACCTCGATTTCGGCAGAGGAATTGGAGCGTTGGGCAAGGAGGTATTTGCCCGAGTATTTCATTTCGGAATTCGACAGGTTAAAGCAACGCGCCTACGTTCTTGCCGCGCATCTGGTCGAAGAGGTTGTCGAAAGCGACATGATGAGAAGCTTTGTTCCCGAGCGTCAGGAACCCTTGCTCCAAACTCTTCTCGAACTAAACCCCTTTATCCAGTATATATATGTAACCGATCGGCAGGGGTTCAAAATAACCCACAACATAACGCACATAGTGGACAAATCGAAATACCAGGGTGCCACGGTTGGAGAGGACCTCTCGGACCGTCCGTGGTTCATAGAACCGATGAAAGACGGTAAGGTGCATGTGACCGATTTCTACACTTCGCGCTATACGGGGGCGCTTTGTATAACGGTGTCCGCGCCGATAAGAGACAATAAGGACGAAATCGCGGGGATCCTCGGCATAGACATCCGTTTCGAAGACCTTGCCAAAATGGAGAAAAAAGGAGAACGGGAAGGATAGAGGCGGGGAGCCTGAAAAAATGAGGCTGTTCGTATCTGCTGACCCTGTACCGGGAAATCGGGCCCGTTTCTTTTGCGGCAGCCCTTTTGTCTTTGCGCGGCTTGCCGGGGAAGAACTTTTCGGATAGAGCGAATCAGGAGTGGAGGGGCTGGTGCGGACCGCTGCAAGGCCCAGGCGGGGCAGGAAGCAGGAGGCAGGAGGTGGGAACGCAGGGGTATCGCTATTGCCCCGGTTTCTTTCTTCCCGGGCTTCTCGTCGCATCTTTGGAACTCTGCCGGGTCTTGTCTGTATCACTTTTTTACTGGCCTCGTGCACAACCTGTCATCGCCACGCCAACGCTCCCTCTTCTTACCACGGTCTGAGTTCTCAAAGACCTTACAAAGTAAACGGCATATGGTACTATCCTCTCCCAAACGCCGCCGGCTATGAGGAAAAGGGGTTGGCAAGCTGGTACGGACCCGGTTTTAACGGTAAACCCACCGCATGCGGGGCCCCTTACGATATGTGGGCCTATACGGCCGCCCACAAGACCCTGCCTCTTGGCACCTACGTCAAGGTGACAAACCTTGACAACGGCAGAACGGTTGTTGCAAAGATTACCGACCGCGGGCCGTTTGTGGCCGGAAGGATCATTGACCTTTCCGCCGCCTGCGCCCAGTGTTTGGGCTCTTATGGAAGGGGCCTTGCCAGAGTGAAGGTGGAAGCGGTCCAGGGGGCCACCGAACAGGTGGTGGGCCATACCACTTACTGGAAGCCCGCCCCCGTGCCCTCTTTCCGCTACGGCAATTTTGCCGTGCAGATAGGCGCTTTCCAAAACCAGTCCAATGCCTTCCTGCTTCAAAACAGGATGAATGGACTGGTCTGTCGGGTAAGGACAGGGTATGTTCCGGAAAAGCCCGGTTTGTGGTATAGAGTGCAGGTTGGCGCATACAAAGACATTGAAGAGGCGAAAGCCCAGGCCCAAAAGTTCAGGGAAAAGGGCTTTCGTGGGGCTTTCGTTATAGCCGTCGACGGACAATAGAGATGATCGAAATAATAGAATATCCCTCTGAGAGGGCCGAACAAAAGATTAGGGAAATTGCGCTGCGCAGACCCGGGGCGGACCCGGAGCTGGAAGCCAGGGTCATGGAGATAATCAGGGCCGTAAGAGAGCAGGGCGACGAGGCGGTTATGAGCTACGTTCGCCGCTTTGACGCCCCGGATCTCGAAGATGGGCGCCTGAGAGTGTCCGGCGAGGAAATAGCCGCCGCCTGCCGTGAAGTGGATGCGGACTTTTTATCCATTATCCGCACGGCTATCCGCAATATAGAAGAGTTCCACAAACGACAGCTGAAATATTCTCATTTCATGACCGCCCCCGACGGTACTTTTATCGGCCAGACCGTAAGACCCGTCAGGGCGGCCGGTGTCTATGCCCCCGGCGGCAGGGCGGGGGAAACGCCCCTCATATCCTCGGTTCTTATGAACGTCATACCCGCTCGCCTTGCCGGTGTGGCCGACATTGCGCTTATAACCCCGCCAAGAAAAGACGGCAGCATAAATCCCTTTCTTCTTGCCGCGGCGCACGAGGTGGGAGTCGGCCGGATTTACAGGGCCGGGAGCGCCTGGGGCGTTGCGGCCCTGGCCTACGGGACCCAGACGATCTCCTCGGTCGATGTGATAGCGGGCCCCGGCAACATTTACGTGGCTCTGGCGAAAAAGCTTCTCTCCGGCGAGGTGGGAATAGACATGATTGCCGGTCCCAGTGAAATCCTGGTTCTGGCCGATTCGAGCGCCCGGGCCGATTTTATTGCCGCCGACCTTTTAAGCCAGGCGGAGCATGACGCCATGGCAAGCTCGGTATGCATCACGACGGAAGAAAAACTCGCGGGCGAAATATCGGTGGAACTCTCAGGCCAATTGGCCGCCCTTGCGCGGGCACAGACGGCTTCGGCCTCATTGGAACGCTACGGGGCCGTTTTCGTGGTTTCCCGGATGGAGACGGCTTTCGAGCTTGCCAATCGCATAGCCCCCGAGCATCTCGAACTGCACATAAAAGATCCCTTCCTGTGGCTTGGCAAAGTCGAAAACGCAGGTGCGGTCTTTATCGGCGACTATACTCCTGAGCCCGTGGGAGATTATTTCGCCGGTCCCAATCACGTGCTTCCAACGGCTGGTTCGGCCCGGTTTGCCTCGGCGCTCGGAGTCGATGATTTTCTGAAAAAAACCAGCGTGATCGCCTACTCCCGCGCCGCTTTCGAAAGGGATGCCCGCTCGATAATCCGGCTGGCCGAACTCGAAGGACTGAGCGCCCACGCGGGCTCCGTTCGCATTCGCCTCGGCGAGGGAAATGGGAAGTAAAATATAAGATATCCAGGGAGCCCGGACTCTCTTGCGGCTCCCTGCCTTGCCCACCCCCCCGGAGCAACGTGATCGTCAGGAAAGGATCAGGCCGGAGGGCAGGTTCTCGCCGAAAACCCAATCCTGTTCCTGTCGGCCGATAGCGCTCTCCGGATTTTCCAAAAGCTGCCTGTAGTGTTTTGCATTTTCCGCCTCACCGAGCCAAGCGGCTATGCGGTCAAGGTCTTCCCGGGGAAGGTCCCTATGGCGGTCGCCGGTTTTTCGGGCAAGTGCGACGACCGCATGAGCCAGGGCTTCGTTGCTTGTGACCGGAAACGACAGAAGAGTTTCGAGCCACTCTGAGACATCTTCTGCCGGGATAACCTGATCGAGGGGACCATGGAAGGGAACCCTTGCGCCCAGCCGGCTCAGAGCCCACAGTTCCTGGGTCTTGAATTTGCCCCTCCTGATTTTTTGCAGAAGCAGCGAGCCAAGGCCTGATTTTATGGAAGCCGAAAGGCGTTCGAAATTAGCAACGGCCATCCAAAGCTCCAGGGTTTCCTGTGAACCGGGGTGAGAAACAACCTTTTTTGTCTGCTTTTTCTTGATATTCCCCGCTTGGAACATCGCCGAGACTTGCAGGTAAATGTGGTTTTGCTGATTTGCGGATAACCCCGCGGCTACCCTGCGCCAAAAAATCCACCATTCGGACCGTGCCTGGGGTTGTTTGGGGAAGCTAAGGCCCCCGGGATAGATCTTCCAGGCCTCCTTGAGGCGCCATTCGTCCAAGACCGCACCAAAGCCCGGTCTTAGGCAGAATCCGTAAAGATTTAACCAGCGCGATTCGTGGGCGGCCGATAGTGTTCGCCCCTTCGAGCATTCCAGGAGGGTATCGGCGAACTTTCTTATGAGAGGCGTGGGCCATTTTTCTTTTTTTAGGCCCACAACCGAGACAAGCTTATTGACAAGCTGTTCGGGCGGATGTGAAAGAGAGGAAAAAACGGTGCGGATTTCCTTAAGGGCCTCTTCGATCAGATCGGCATCCAGGGTTTCTGCCTCCGAGAGGCCGGGGGGAACCTGCTGATCTGCCCCCTGGCGGACGTCGAACTGGAGCTGCCACCTGTGGGGACTTTCCTGGGAGCGGCACCACAGCTCCAGGGTGCCAATTTCCGTTAGCCTTACGGCGAGCTGGACGGGAAGGCGCCGGTCGATGCCTTTTTTGCCGTATCTTAGTACCGTCCGAATGGGAGGAAGGGAAGTGAATTCGGCTTCCTCCAGGGTTACCACATCTCCCAGGCGGTCGCCAAGGCGGGTGCTCGAACAGCAGAGCTTGAAGGAGACCGGCCTGTTTGTCAAAAGCTCGAAAGAGGGCTTCTCCAGGCGCGTCTCGAAGCCTTCCTCCGTACCGCGAGCAACCAGGCAGACGAAGGTGTTTGCGCCCGAATCGGAGGGTTTAGCGCCCACCTCCGCGTAATAGGCCCTGGGGCTTCCGGCCCCAACTCTGACACCGTCTCCCAGGCGAACCATCCCGTAATAGGCCGCCCCGGCGGCTACGGCCAGTTCCGGGTGCGGGTTGCCCAGTTCGACGGGAGCCCAATCGCTTCCCGCCCGGTCTTGAAACCACCTTCGGACAACCGATAGGACGCGCTCCCTGACGGCCCTGGGCGTGAAAGCCCCTCCGTTGAACAAAACAAAGTCGGGAAAGGGAGCCGATCTGCCCGTTTCCCGTTCGATTAGAGTTTCAAACCTTTGCCAGAAGGCTCCCAGGTGACGGGTTACCGCGGGGTCCTGAACGTAGGGCAGGCCCCACTCGGTAAGCCCCGAGCGCCGCCCTCCCTCCGGGGTTTCCTCCAGGCTCGTGTAAGGGAAAAAGCCCTCGATTATGGTCTCTTCGACTTCCTTTAGACTAAGGGATGCCTTGAAGGTATCGGCTATCAGTTTTGAGCCCGTTCCGGAAATAACTATTTCCATGCGGTTTTGGTGGGGAGTCTTGCTGCCCCCGAGTAAGATTTCCTTGGCCCTGCGGCACTGATGCCAGAGTTGATGCCACCTCTTGGAGTCGAGTTGTCCGGGTTTTCCCATCAGACGCATCTCGAGCCGTCTTGCCAGGGATAGGTCCATGTTGTCGCCGCCCAGCATGAGGTGGTCCCCGACAGCCAGCCTGTCGAAACGCAACCCCTGTTCTCCCTGCCTTACGGCCACAATGGTAAAATCGGTCGTTCCGCCTCCAACGTCGCAAACCAATATGATCTGTCCGGCCCGCATCTTCTCCCCCCAACTGTCTTCATGTTCGCAGAGCCAGGAGTAGAAAGCCGCAAGCGGCTCCTCGAGAAGAACCACACGGTTGATACCCGCATCGCGGGCCGCCGTTACCGTAAGCTCGCGGGCAACCTCGTCGAAGCTCGCGGGAACCGTAAGGACCACCAGCTGGTCTTCAAGTCTCAGACCGTCCCTGTTGTGGCCGGCCATGTCGTTCCATGCCTGCCTCATGTGCTGGAGGTAGCGGGAAGTGGCCGTTACCGGGGATACCTTGTCCACATCGCCGCCCGCTCCCCAGGGCAGGATTGCGGAGGTGCGGTCCACGCCTGCGTGGCAAAGCCATGATTTTGCCGAAGAAACCAACCGCCCGGGAACGCGGGCGCCTTGCTCCCTGGCGAATTCTCCGACAATGAAGCCGGGCTCGGAGGCCCAGGGCAGGGCCGCGCTCTCCGGAGACAGTTCGTAGGGTCCGGGAATATAGAGAAATGAGGGGAGCATGGAACGGCGTCCCAGCTCTCCCGGCCCGCTCAGTTGCGGGATATCCAAAAAGCGTATCCGTCTTGCTTCCCGCCCCTCCTTGGTCCTGTCGACGAAGGCAAAAGCCGAATTGGTCGTGCCAAGGTCTATCCCAACTATATAGCGAAAGGTCAGAGCCTCGGAATCCAAGGTCTCGAATATATCTTCCATAGTTATCAATCCCGGGCGCGCTCGCGCAGGTTGAATTCGAGCTTCCAGCGATGCTCTTCGTCACGGGAAACGCACCAGAGTTCCAGGGCGCCGACCTCAGTCACGATGCTCTGGAGCCACACCGGTATGATTTTTCCACCTTCCTCGCCCGGGGCCGCGGTAAGGGATGTCTCCATCGTGGTTACTTCCTCGATTTCGCCCGCCCAATCCTCGACTGTTTCTCCAATTTGATCCTTTTTGCGTACAGTCGAGCCCAAAAGGGAAAATACCGCCGGCTCTCCCACCACGAGCCCGAATTCTTTGTGCCTTATTTGCGCCCGCGTTCCCTCTTCCATTCCAAAGGGCACGACGCAGAGCGCTTTCATGGGAGTTGGAATTCCAGGCACCGCGGGCATGGCGCTTTCGACTCCGATGTAATAGGCGCGTCCCACGCCTCCCCGTATCCTTATGCCTTGCCCCCTGCGGGCCAGCCCGTAGTAAGCGGCCCCGCGCGCAACGGCCAGGTCGAGGTCCTCGGAGCCAAGTTCGCGAGGTCCCTGGCCGCCATTCCAGTTTTCAAGGACCGAGAGTAACCGCTTGCGCACGACTTGGGGCTTCATTACTCCGCCGTTAAAAAGAACCGCGCCGGGGTATTTTATAGCAGCTCCCGAATCTGCGAAATCCTCCTGGGTCTGCCGTCCGAGAAATCTCGCAAGGTGTTTGGTTATTGCCGGGTCGGCTTCGTAGGGCAGGCCTATTTCGCGCATTCCCGCCCTTGTCTTTCCCTGTGGATAATCGGAGCGTTCCACGGCCGGGAAAAAACCGTCCAGAAGAACCTTGCCAACCTCGTCTCGAGACAGTTCGGCTCGAATGGTTGCGCCGATAAGGGAGGTGCCCCTTCCTAGGATTACCACAGGCTCGGCGGCAAGTTCGGGATTTGCCAGCAACCGCTCCTTGGCGACTCTGCACGAATGCCAAAGGCAGCGAAACTGCCAGCCGTCAAGCTTTACTCCCCTTGCGCCAAGCTTTGCCTGAACCGCATAGGCAAGGCTCAGATCCATGTTGTCGCCGCCCAGCAGAATGTGGTCGCCAACGGCGATACGCCGCAGGCCAAGATCTCCGTTTTCTTCAGTTACCTCGATGAGGCTCAAGTCCGTTGTTCCGCCGCCTACATCGCAGACCAGGATGGATTCGCCCACGCGCACGGCTTTTCTCCAACCATCGCGGTTGGTCTCTATCCACGCATAGAAGGCCGCCTGGGGCTCCTCGAGAAGCGTCAGGGAAGATATCCCCGCGCTGTGGGCGGCCTTTACGGTAAGCTCCCTTGCAACTGCGTCAAAGGATGCCGGGACCGTCAGGTAGATATCCTGATTTTCGAAGCGTAACCCATCGTCGTCTTGGGCGATCTCGCTGTTCCAGGCCTCTTTCATGTGTTCGAGGTAGCGGGCGGAGGCTTCAACGGGTGAAATCTTTTCGACATCCTCCGGAGCGTCCACGGGCAGAAGCGGTTGCGTGCGATCGACTCCGGCATAACTCAGCCAGGATTTGGCCGAAGACACAAGGCGGTTTGGAATCTCGGAGCCGCGCTTGCGGGCGAATTCTCCGCAGACGCTTTTACCGTCGGACTCCCAGGGGAGGGCCATGCTGCCCGGGGCAACATCGTGAGGACCGGGCACAAAGAGAAAGGAGGGGAGCATGGGCTGCTTTGTGACCTCGCCCGGATTTACGACCTGGGGGATCTCGAGGACGCGAATTCGGCCGGGAGAGTCGCTTTCCTCGGGGGTTGCTTCCGTATAGGCAAGGACACAGTGAGTGGTGCCAAGGTCAATTCCAATGATATAGTGAGGCTCGCTCAAGATTTCCTCCTTGGGTGCGCTCTATTCTATTTCAATTTCGGCCGGCGCAACGATCATATTGTCTTTTGCCCCCGCGGCGGCTTTGGGCAGTTCCATGCGGCAGATGCGCCACCCTCTATGCCTGAGGATCCCCGTAAAAGGGGGATTGCCCGTGACGTTTCCCGTAAGCCGGACCGCCCTGGTATCGAAACCGGGCTCAACGGTTACCGCGACTCCTTCGGCTTGCTCGTAAACGGGTTTGAGCTCCACATGCTGCCTGAGCGCATCCCTGCAACCCTGGTGAATGTTTCGAACCGCCGCTCCGATCTGCGCGTCTTCGTAGGCCCCAAGGTCTTCCTGCAAGAAATCGATAAGACGCCCTTCCCGTTGAAAAAGGGAAAGCATTTGTACGGCGGCCTGGGGGGAGGGAGGCGCAAATTCGGCGGCCGGAGACTGTGCGGTGGCCTTTGGTTTTGCTTTAACCTCGGCGGGTTTTGCCGCGACGGCCGGGGCCGCCTCCAGGACGGCGCGGTTTGCCAGACGCCTTCCCTGAGCCATGACGCCAACCCACAGCAGGAACGTGGTTGTCGCCCCCGCTCCAAACACTGCCGGGGCCAGATATTTTTGCAGTTCCGCTATAAGCCGGTTCATGGCTTGTAAAGCGGAAACCGCATTTTCAGAAAGACCGCTTCCGGTCGCAAGCAGGGGATTAACAAAATGGTGCATTTCCCCAAGGACCCGTTTTGCCGCATAAAAAATTGCGGTAAGCAGGATCGCGTTCCAAAAAAAACAGGTAAAAAAGGATAGCACCGTCCATCCTCGTTTTGCTTTCATTCCTAGTCTCCTCTAATAGTGCACACTCGATCGCGCCGGCTCGGTTTATCCTGACGACTGCGGTTAAATTTTTAGTTTAAGGGAAAAGAAAGGACTCTACAAGAGGTAGAGACGATTGTTGCGGGGTCCTGCCGCCCAGTCAGCCATCCGTGGGATTAAAAATTTAAGGCCCTCTTTCCAGTGAGGAAAAGAGGGCCCTGGAGCCTCACAAGCGATACCGCCTACATAACGTTTTCCAGGTCTTCGAGCAGCGCTTCGACCTTTACCATTATCTGCTCGTCGGAATAGTTGGCAAGCTTTATGGCCTTGGCGGGGCATTCGGATACGCAGGTGCCGCATCCCTGGCAGAGGGCCTCGTTTATCTGCGAGACGTTGTTTACAATCTGCGGGATGCCGTAGGGGCAGGCGCGGACGCAAACCAGGCAGGCGGCGCAAAGTTCGGGATCGACCTTGGCCACCACACCCCCGATGGTTTGGTCGGTTGCGGCAAGAAAGGCCCCCGCCCGCGACGCCGCGGCCATCGCCTGAGAAATGCTCTCGCTTATAAGTTTGGGGCTGTGCGCGGTCCCGCACATAAAAAGACCTTCGGCGGCAAAATCCACGGGCCGCAGCTTCACATGCGCTTCCATGAAGAAGCCGTCCACGCCGCTCTGAATTTTTAGCAGGGACGCAAGGGGCCCGTTTTCAGAGGCAAGCGTAGCGGCGCTGAGTACGACTGCGTCGGGCCGGACCTCGACGGGCCGCCGTAGAACATGGTCTTTAAAAACGACGCTAAGGCCCGCGCCGTTGGAACTTACCACCGGTTGGTCATCGAGGGCGAAACGGGTGAAGAGAACGCCCTCGCGTCTCGCCCGGGTGTAGAATTCCTCGAGCTGCCCATACGTTCTCATATCCCGGTAGAGCACCACGATTTGCATGTCGGGATTTAATTTTTTGAGCTCCAGGGCATGCTTTACCGCCGTCTGGCAGCACACGCGGCTGCAGTTGGGGTTTTTCTCGTTTCTCGACCCGACGCACTGAATCATCACGACCTGGTTCCAGGAAGCCGCTTTTGAAGGCTCTTTACTCATGAGTTCGTCTAGTTGCAGCTGGGTCATGACGGAGTCGTTTTCCCCGCAGCTAAATTCCGTCGGCAGGTATTCACGCGCGCCGGTGGCAAGGATCGTGACCCCGTGGCTTATCTGCCTTGCGGGTACGCCTCCGGCGGCTATCTCGGTCACAAAATTGCCCTTGTAGCCCGAAAAGCCCGTTATGCGGGCATCGGTTAAAATTTCAATGTTCCTGTTGCCCCTTACTTCGTCGATCAGGCCGTCGAGGAATTTGCCTACGTCCTTACCCTCGATGGTGTGAGAGATCCTGCGGCTAAGGCCTCCGAGTTCTTTTTCCTTTTCGGCTATCACCACATCGAAGCCCTGTTTGGCAAGTCCCAGGGCGGCTGTCATCCCCGCAACCCCTCCGCCGATCACAAGCCCGCTCTGAACGATATCCAAGCGCTTTTCCCCCAGAGGGTCGAGCAAAGAGGCCCTGGCGACCGCCATGCGCACAAGATCCTTGGCCTTCTCCGTCGCCCCGGCTTTATCGTTGCCGTGGCACCAGGAATCCTGATTGCGGATATTTGCCATCTCAAAAAGATACTTATTGAGGCCCGCGTTCATAAGGGTTTCCTGGAAGAGCCCCTCGTGGGTGCGAGGGGTGCAGGAGGCCACCACGACGCGATTTATCCCCTGCTCTTCGATTACCTGCGCCATTTTGACCTGGGTATCCTGAGAGCAGGTGTAGAGGTTTTCTTCAACGTAGACAACGTTAGGAAGCGACTTGGCATAGTCCCGCACAGCCGGTACATCCACGACGCCGGCTATATTGATCCCGCATCGGCACACGAAAACGCCTACGCGAGGCTTCTCGATGCTTGTGTCCCTTTCCGAACGGGTTTCCTTAACTTTTGCAACGGACCAGCGAGACCGGCTAAGAGTCGAGCTGCACGCGCACGCGGCCGCCGATGCCTCCATGACCGATTGCGGGATGTCTTTTGGCCCCTGCATGGTTCCGCAGACATAAATCCCGGGCCTTGAGGTCGAAACGGGAGCAAAACAGTCCGTAGCGACGAATCGGTTCTTGTTGAGCTCAATACCTAGGCGCCCGGCCAGTTCCACCGACTCCGCGCCGACCTCGAGCCCGACGGAAAGCACAACCAGGTTGAATACCTCGCTTAGCCGCTCTCCCTCCTCGTTAACGTAGGAGATCGTGAGATCGCCGTTTTCGGCCGGTTCGATAGTGTGCACCCGGGAGCGAATGAAGCGAACGCCCTGGTCCCGGGCGCGAAGGTAATATTTTTCGAAATCCTTGCCGTACGTGCGCATGTCCATAAAGAAAATCGCCGTATCCAGGCCGCTGTGCGCGTGCTCCTTGGAAATAACGGCTTCCTTTACCGCATACATGCAACAAACGCCCGAACAGTAAGAATTGTCGCAGTGGTGTAGATCGCGCGAACCAACGCATTGAAGCCAGGCGATCTTTTTGGGCTCCTGCAGGTCGTAGGGACGCATGAGATGGCCCCGATAGGGACCCGAAGCGCTCAAGATCCGTTCGAACTCAAGGCTCGAAATGACATTGGGGTGGTCCACATAGTCATAGGTGTCGAAGCGGGAGGGATCGAAAACCCCGGTTCCGCTCGCAATCACGACCGCTCCCACCTCGAGTTCGGTAAGGCGCGGCGTATCGGAATAGAGCACCGCTCCGGCCAGGCACACCTTCTCGCAAAGACCGCACCCGATGCACGCTTCCTGGTCGATGGAAAAGACCATCGGAACGGCCTGAGTATAGGGTATATAGGCCGCGGCCCTCTCATCCAGGCCGCAGTTGTACTCGTTTGCGGCCCGTACCGGGCAGGCCTGACCACAGGCGCCGCACCCCGTGCACTTGTCCCTGTCTATAAAGCGGGGGGATTGACTGAGTTTTGCGCTAAACCTTCCGGGTTCGCCTTCAACCGATTCGACCCGGGAGTGTGTTACGATACTGATGTTAGGATGCCGGCCGACCTCGACCAGTTTGGGGGAGATGACTCACATCGCGCAGTCGTTTGTGGGAAATGTCTTGTCCAACTGCGCCATAAGCCCGCCAACCGACGGCGACTGGTCCACGAGGTGGACGAAGTATCCGGCATTGGCCAGATCCAAAGAAGCCTGCATGCCGGAGATACCGGCGCCGACCACCATGACAGCCCCAATATTCCCATCACTTCCCGTATTTGCCATGTCAATCCCTGTGATAAGAGAAGTAAATAGTGAGAGTCAAAAAATGCGTCGATCCCTTCGTGCTTTATGCCGCAGTCCGCATAAAGCGGGGGGAGCAACCTTCGTAGCCGCTCAGTTCGGCGGCGCCCATCTTTTCGACATCGACCAGCCGCTTTGAAACGTCTTTAACCGCGATACCGGTTGTCTCGGAAATCTCCCGCACCGTTTTGGGCCCGGAGCGCAAAAGTTCCAGGATAAGCCCGTTTTGGTATTCGGCTTCGCAGACCGTGCGCAGTGTCTGCTCGAAAACGGCCGCATCCACCTTCCGGCTGTAGACGTTTCCACGCTCGGTTACCTGGCGGTCCATTCCGATAAGCCATCTTACCCGGGGAGAATTTAGAACGGACTCGATTGCTGAAAGCTGCAGGGAATACCGGGAGGGGTCAAAGGGGCCAAGTTCGGAAAGCTCCCCGCTAAGTTCCTTTATGTAGTTGGCGAAAAGCTGCCCTTCAGCAGCGCTTACCCACCTCAGCCGAACCCGGCCTCGGTCGATTTTGGCCATATCCAGAAGATGTTCGATTACCTTCATTCTCTTTTGCGTGTAAACATTACCTTCCAGGTAATGACAGTCTCCCGGGTGTCATCCGAAGACAAACACCCCGTCAAAGCCGCTCTTTAGCCCTTCCGTGATGTAGAGGGGCTCGACCCTGCCCGAACACATCGTGCGCAGCACCCGGATTGTCGGAGGGTACTGAAATCGGCTTACCCCCGCGAGATCGGCTCCCGCATACGAACACCAGTTGCACAAAAACGCCAGAGCCTTAGGTTCGAAATTTTCGCTCATCTTCTGTTCTCCTGGGAGAAAATCCAAATCGTGCCCGGTTCGAAAAGCTTTCCTCACGCGAAGCCGAATGCAGAGGTTTTTGCCCCTGCCGGCCCTTAAGCCCCACCGCCGGCGCCCACGCGAATAGCCGCAAGGATCTGCGAGTCTCTAAAATGTTTCATATCGATAGCTCTTTGCGGACAGGAGGCGGCGCAGACCCCGCAGCCCTTGCAGGAAGCGGAAATCGTTTCCGCCCGGTATCCCTTGCCCTTTACCTCCTGGAGCCGAATAGCCCCAAACGGGCAGTTGGCCTCGCACATTCCGCAACCTATGCAAAGCTCCTGGTTTACAATAGAGACGATCGGTTCGACTTCCACCCAGGGTTTTGAAAGCACCGAGGCCGCACGGGCGGCCGCGGCCCCGGCCTGGGCAACCGATTCGTCCAGGGGTTTTGGATAGTGGGCAAGGCCGGCTACAAAAACCCCGTCGGTTGCAAAATCAACCGGTCGAAGTTTCATGTGGGCCTCCAGGAAAAAACCGTCCTGGTTTAGAGGCACCTTAAAAAAGCGCGCAAGTTCGTCGAGGCCTTTGGGCACAATCGCCGTGGCCAGGTTGAGATAGTCTACCGTTAGTTCCACGGGAAATCCCAGCACGTGGTCTCGAACCCTGATTTTTAGCTTCTCTTTCCCCTCCACCGAAGTTTTGGCGACAACGGGTTTTTCGTCGGCATTATACCTTATGAAAAGAACCCCCAGCCCTCTTGCCTTCTTGTAGAGGTCTTCCCTTGCGCCGTAGGAGCGGATGTCCCGGTAGAGAATATAGACGTCAAGGTCGGGCTTTTTCTCCTTGAGATCGATCGCCTGCTTTATCGAAGTCGTACAGCATATCTTCGAGCAGTAGGGCCGCTCGGGTTCTCGTGAGCCCACACACTGTATGAAGGCTACCCCTTCAGCCGAATCGAGCAGTTCGGGCTCTTTTTTAAAAAGCTTTTCCAGATCGTGCCATCGGGTCACCCTTTGGCTCTGGCCGTAGAGGTATTCAACCGGTTCGACCGCTTCGGCTCCGGTTGCAAGTATCACGGCCCCGTGCCGGATTTCCCGATGCCCGCCCCCGACTTTTACAAGGCTTGTAAACTGGCCCACAAAGCCCCCGGCCTCCACAAGTTCAGCCCCGGTCAGCACCTCCACGTTGGCATCGGCGAGCACCCTTTGCTTTAATTCGGCCACATAGGCGGAAACGTCTTCGCCCTTCCATGTCCGTGCGACTTCCAGAGCGTGGCCCCCCAGTTCGTCCCTTTTCTCTAAAAGACAGGTTTTAAAACCCTGGGCCGATAAATTTAGCGCAGCGTTCATTCCGGCCACCCCGCCGCCGATAACGAGCGCAGTCTGGATAAGCGGAGCCTGGAGCTTTTCGATGGGCTCGAGAAGCGCCGCCTTGGCCACCGCCATCCTTACGAGGTCCTTGGCCTTGGCCGTGGCTTTTTCCGGCTCCCCCTGGTGCACCCAGGAATCCTGGTCGCGTATGTTGGCAAATTCGAACAGATAGGGGTTAAGGCCCGCCTCGCGGATGGTCTGCTGAAAAAGCGGCTCGTGGGTCCGTGGCGTGCAGGCCGCGACAACGATCCTGTTTAGCCTGTGCTCCTTTATGGCCTCGATTATGAGCTTTTGCGTATCCTGGCTGCAGGTAAACATGTTTTCGGCAACATAGGCTACGTTTGGAAGCCCCCTGGCATAATCTCGAACCCCCGGAACGTCGACAACGCTTGCGATATTTACCCCGCATCGGCACACAAAAACACCGATCCGCGGTTCGGCGTGAACGCTTGGATCTTCAGGCGGGTAGGTCTTGGACCGGGTAAGGGAATTGCGCGAGTCCGCCAGAAGCGCCGCCGAGGCCGCCGAGGCAGCCGAGGCCTCCATTACCGAAGAGGGAATGTCTTTTGGGCCGCTAAAGGCTCCGCAGACAAAAATCCCGGGGCGTGAAGCCGCGATGGGCGAAAAACTGTTTGTTTTGGCAAAACCTCCGCTATCGAGCTCTATTGCGAGCCTTTGGGCCAGGGCCCTGGCATCCCTGGAAACCTCGAGCCCGGTGGAAAGGACCACCATATCGAAAATTTCAACCCGCATCGTTCCGTTTTCGTCCACATACTCTATCCTGAGGTCGTCGGAGCCGGGTGCTGCCGTTGAAATCGAGTGAATGCGCGATCTTATGAATCTTACCCCCGCCTCCTGCCTTGCCCGGTCGTAGTAGCGCTCGAAGTCTTTTCCGTAAGTGCGCATGTCCATAAAGAAAATTGCGGTATCGAGCCCTTGCTTCGCGTGTTCCTTGGCGATTACCGCCTCTTTTATCGCGTACATGCAGCAGACGCCCGAACAGTATCCGTGCGCGTTGGGGTGCGAATCCCTGGACCCCACGCACTGAAGCCATGCGATTTTTTCCGGCGCTTTCCTGTCGGAGGGCCGCTCGAGATGGCCCTCGAAAGGACCCGAGGCGCTAAGGATGCGTTCGAATTCGAGGCTGCTGACAACGTTTGGGTATTTTCCGTAGCCGTATGTGTCCATGGAAGAAGGATCGAAGGATTTAAAGCCGGGGGCTAGAACCACCGATCCGACTTCGATTTGGTGTACCTTTTCCTTCTGGCTGAAGTCTATGGCCCCGGTCGGGCAAAACTTCTCGCAGGCCCTGCACTTGCCGTTCTTTAAATAGATGCAGTTTTGCTCGTCGAGAACATACTTTAGAGGTACGGCCTGGGGATATTCCACATAGGCGGCCTTGCGAACGCCAAGCCCCCCATTGAATAAATCTTTTACCTTCTTGGGGCACTTTTCCGCGCATATCCCGCACGCCACGCATTTTTCCGCATCCACGAAGCGAGGCCTCTCCCGCACGCTCACAACGAAGTTTCCCGCCTCGCCTTCGACCTTTTCCACCTCAGACATCGTCATGAGTCTGATATTCAGGTGACGGCCGCACTCGACAAGCTTTGGAGAAAGAATGCACATCGAGCAGTCATTGGTGGGAAATGTTTTGTCCAGTTGGGCCATTACGCCGCCTATGGTTGAGGAACTTTCGACGACGTAGACGAAAAAACCCGATTCGGCGAGGTCCAGGGCCGCCTGTGTTCCCGCTATGCCTCCGCCAACGATCATTACCGCACCCGTGGATGACTTTTTGTTCTCGCTCATCTGGTTTCTCTCTGCGAAAAACGCGGTTTTTGCTTTTCTGTTAAACTCGCCCGTTCACCGGATCTTTTCCAACCACGCGGAGTTTACCACTAAAAGGAAGCAGGAGCAATAGAGTAGTACGTTAGAAAAGACCCGATGGACCCGTTAGGCTATCAAACCGACTGCGGGCTGTTGAAAACATTATTTCATTTCCTTTTTATCCCCGTCCGAGGGCTTCCCGGACCCAACCTCCACATACTTGTTTAGCCTTTCGAGGGTTTTGGGACCAATTCCTCGGATTTGCAGAAGATCGTCTATACTTTTCCACGGTTTGAGTCTTCGCTCTTTGACTATCGCAGCGGCAATTCCGGGACGAAGGTGAGGGATGAGGAGCAGATCGGACAGGGGCGCCGAATTAAGATCGAGCTTAAGCCCGCAGGCCAGGAGGGCCGGACCCGGCATGCGCCCCGATTTTATTTCCACGCCCGTTTTGTCTCGATAGATCTCGATGGATTGACCGGAACGCAGTCTTATCGCCGCTGCTTCCGCGGGGATTTCGAGCTTGCAGCCTGCTTTGGCCGCAGCGGCGCCAACCGTTGCCCCGGAGCTGTCCAGCAGGTAGAACCCGGGCCTAAGAGCCTCTCCACGCACCTGCACCGCAATGGGGGGCGCTCCTGCCTGTCTTTTGTCCTGGGCGCTTTTGAAAAGGGAGCCAGTTGAAAAAAACGTAAAAAACCCGAGGGCGACTATAAAAACCGCCCACTCAATTTTTATGCGATCTTTTTTCAAGGGTGTTTCAATCCGTTTCTCATTTATCGAAAAATGGATTAAGTTCTCGACTCCAATTCTTTCAAGCAACGTCTCGGATAAGGACCGCGGATGCGCAAATTCAATTTCAGGGCTCTTTTGCTTCTTTCCTGCGGCCACGTCGCGGTGGACACTTTTCAAGGCGCACTTCCCGCGGTTCTTCCCTTTTTAAAGGATCGTCTCAGCCTCTCTTATACTATGGCCGGCCTTATTATCATAGTTGCCAATATTTCTTCTTCGATTATTCAGCCTGTTTTCGGAACACTTGCCGACAGGAAAAACACCTTTATGCTTCTGCCCCTTGGGGCCTTGCTGGCTGGAGCCGGTTTTTGCGCTCTGCCGCTGGCTCCAAACTATCCGATGGTGGTGCTTCTTGCGGCTGTAAGCGGCATGGGGATCTCTATTTTCCATCCCGCAGGATTCAAAACCGCGCGTTTTTTTACCGGAGAAAAAATGGCGACCGGAATGTCGATTTTCTCGGTTGGTGGAAACGCCGGGATGGCTCTAGGCCCTATTCTTGCCGTTTCTGTCATTCATTATCGAGGTTTTGGAGACCTCTGGTGGATGGCTGCGGTCACCTTGTTTTTCCTTGCCTCGCTCCTGTTCTTCGGCCGCACCCTGGCTACTGCTTCTCAAAAGAGCCAACCGGCCTTCAGGGGCGCGGGCAACACTTCTCGCACGGCTCGCAGGACGCTTTTCGTGATAGTATGCATAATTGTGCTAAGAACATGGACGATGTATTGCGTAATGACCTACATTCCTTTCTATTATATCAATTACCTGAAGGGTAATCCCATCTTTGCCGGAAAACTTGTCAGCCTTTTTCTGGTCGGGGGCGCGGCCGGGACCCTCCTGGGTTCTCCTGTGGCCGACAGGTTCGGGCATCGTTTCTGGCTGAGGTTTTCGCTGTTTTGCGACGCTCTGCTGTTTCCATTGGTACTGAGCGCGCACGGGCCGGCCCTTTTTGCGCTCGTAATGCTCTTTGGCCTTATGCTTATCTCAACTTTTCCCGTAACTGTTGTAATGGGCCAAAATCTTTTTCCTAGAAACACGGGAGTCGCATCGGGTTTTATGTCGGGGTTTGCAATCGGAACGGGGGGGATCGGCGTTACGATCCTGGGTTTTTTTGCCGATCGTTTCGGGGTTCCCGTAGCCATGAAATGTATTTGGGCTCTTCCCGTCGCCGCTTTTCTTCTAACCCTGTTGCTGCGCTGCCCGGTTTTAGAAAAAGGTGTCAGGGCAGAGGCTTAGTGCACATGAGTAAAGTGCTTTGCAATAACCTGGACTTTTTTTACGATAATAATCGATTGCGGGGTTGCTCGAATGGTGCTTTTCGTAAAATTGCTGATCTTGCTCTGGTTGACCAACTTTGCTCCGCCCTTGACAGCGTTGGTATTTGAATCGAAATACAACAGGCCCGTGGACGGCGGCCGTGTGTTTTTAGACGGCAGGCCGCTTCTGGGCAGAAACAAAACCATAAGGGGGGTCCTCGCGGGCATAATCGTGGCGGGCTCTCTTGGCCGGATTTTAGGCTTTCCTTTCTGGCTTGGTCTTGGCGCCGGCTTTTTGAGTATGCTTGGAGATCTTTTTTCGAGCTTTCTCAAAAGACGCCTTTCTTTTTCAAGCGGCGATACGGTTCCGGGACTCGATCAGGTTCCCGAGGGGTTGGCTCCCTTTTGCATAATTGCCCCCTTCTATAGCCTCTCCTTCCCATACGTCTTTTTGTTTGGCGTCATTTTCGGTATCGGTGCCTGCCTTGGCTCCGTTTTCATGTACAAGGTTATCCTCAGCAAACCCTTCGAAAACTACCCACGGAAGCTAAGAGCTCTCACAAGGGTTCGGGAATTGGTCTCGTGCAAAGTAACGGCCAGGCCTTTTAGTCATATTTTGAATTTTGAGGATGCCGTTTATTACCATGTTTTCATGAAATCCGTTCTCAAGGCTGTCGGCATATACGAGCGCGGCCAGCGAAATGCCCTGGTTGTTGAAAAAAAAGAGGTTTTATTTGCTTTTAAAGACCTGCCTGCCGCTTTTGACGGCTACAAGATCCTCTTTATCTCGGACCTGCATCTCGACGGCCTGCCGGGGCTCACTCAAAGGGCCATTGACATAATTCGCAGGACTCCCGCCGACCTTTGCATCCTGGGAGGCGACCTGAGAATGGAGACCTACGGCACCTTTACTCCCGCTCTTGAGCAGATGCGCCTCCTGTTGCCCGAGATCCAGGTAAAGGACGGTATTCTGGGTGTGCTTGGAAATCACGATTGCCCGGAAATCGTTGAGCCCCTTAAGGAGCTGGGGGTGAATTTTCTGGTCAACGGGGCTTTGCCTGTCGAAAAAAACGGCGAGCGCCTCTGGCTCGTGGGTACGGACGACTGCCACTATTTTAAGGCCCAGGACCTTAAGAGCGCCTTCCAAGGCTTGACCTCCGATACCTTTACCATCTTGGTTTCCCATTCCAACGAGGTCTATAGGGAAGCCCTCGAATACAGGCCAAATCTTTTTTTGTGCGGTCATACCCACGCCGGTCAGATACTGTTGCCCGGGATCGGCCCCGTATTTACCCATAGCAAGGCCCCTCGGGCGCTATGTCGGGGTAAGTGGAACTATAAGGGCATGCCCGGGTATACAAGTGCGGGCGTAGGGGTTTCCGGAGTTCCCGTGAGGTTTAACTCCACGGGGGAAATCACCGTGGTGGTTTTAAAAAAGAGTTGATCGAGGCTCTATAGGGAGGGATGAGGACTCCCTGAGCCCCCTAAGTGGAAGGTTTTTTGATTTTGGGCAGGTCCTGCCCTTAAAAACCGCGCTGATTTATTATGCTTGCCTAATGTGAAAAATTTTGCGATACATGCCGGGAATAAAAAATCCGAAAAAGAATTGGAGATATTTTTGACTTTCCCCAGTCTCAAAATTGGTGATCTGGTAGCCAGAGTTCCCATCATTCAGGGCGGTATGGGAATAGGTATTTCTCTTTCCGGTCTGGCTGCGGCGGTGGCCGACCAGGGTGGGATCGGCGTTATAGCCACTGCCGCCCTCGGCGTTTTCTGCGACGATAAGGAAGTTGGCTACCTGGAAGCAAGCGTCAAGATTTTGCGCGATGAGATCAGAAAAGCCAAGGAGGCCACCAAAGGCATTTTAGGGGTCAATATAATGGTTGCCCTGACAAATTTTGCCGATATGGTCAAGACTTCGATTTCCGAGGGAGTCGATGTTATCCTCTCGGGTGCGGGGCTTCCGCTGGATTTGCCGACATACCTCAAGGAAGGGGCCAGGACCAAGCTGGTTCCCATCGTCTCTTCGGCCAAGGCCGCGCGTATTATCTGCAAAAGGTGGCTGACGCGCTACAATATGCTCCCCGACGCCTTTGTAGTCGAAGGGCCCCTGGCCGGCGGTCATCTGGGCTTTACCACCGAACAACTGGACGATCCGAATTTTTCTCTTCAAAAGATCATACCCGAAGTCGTGGCGGTAATCTCCCAATTTGAGAGGGAAAAAGGGGTCAAAATCCCCGTGATAGCCGCCGGTGGCATCTATACCGGGGCCGACATCCTGGAGATCATGAAGCTTGGGGCGGCCGGAGTCCAGATGGGGACCCGCTTTGTTGCCACTGACGAGTGCGATGCCGACGACGAATTTAAAAAGACCTATGTAAATGCCCGGGAGGAAGACCTGGTAATCATAGAAAGCCCCGTGGGACTGCCCGGCAGGGCGATTAAAAACGACTTTATCGACAGCATCCAAAAGGGACTTAAAAAACCCTTCAAATGCCCTTATCACTGCATCAGTTCGTGTAACTGTTCCGACAGCCCCTACTGCATAGCCATGGCGCTGGCAAACGCTAAGAAGGGTAAACTCAAAGCCGGATTTGCTTTTGCGGGCCAAAACGCCTATCGTGTAGACAAGATTTTGTCGGTGCGCGATCTTATGCATACTCTGGAAGAAGAATACGATAAGGCCAAGGCACAAACCGAGGCATCATAGGAAAAAGGTTTGTCTTCTTTTGCGCGACTTTGCTGAACTCCGGCCCAGAATCCAGCCAACGAGCAGAACGAGTCCACCTGCCAGAAAATACTGGATGTCGTAGGAGAGTTTGAGTTCCTGATTTTTCCGGGCCAGGGCCTGAATGTTGTCCCTTGCTTTGTCAAGAGCGGCTTTGGTAGCCTCATAGTCGGTCTTTAGCTTGAGATAATCGGTCGATCCTTTTTTGAGCTGTTCGTAGGCCCCGTTTAGCGTCGCCAGTTTGTCGCTCTGATCTTTTTCTTTTTGCGTCAGCTGGGAACCATCGTTTTGGAGTTGCGCCACTTGGGCTTTGAGCGCCTCGTTTTCCGCGCTCAGTTCCTTGGTAGCTGAGTCATCGACCGGAACGGCGCTAAGGAACTTCAGGGGGAACCACCCCGTTTTTGTTTTGCCCTCAGGCGTAGCGTAGAGAACTCGCGTGAATGCGTGCTCGTTTACAAGTTGGACCGTGGAAGCGGGGGGAATCATCGCGCGGGGTTTGCCCCTCTCCGATGGCGAAGCCCGCAGGGGAATCGGATCCGTGTTGGTCGTATAGATTTTTGCGGCTCGCGCCGCGCCCCCTGGCCCCATAATAAAACCTGCGGCCGCCAACGCTAAAATAAATGAAAATTTTCTCATATCGATTTGCCTCACAAACCGGTTATTTAATAGTGCTGTGGCGTATGCAAACAAAGGTCCATTATAGGTTCCTATCCTGCGGACAGCAAGAAAAAACCTGGCAAAGATCGTTTCGGCTCTTTATTGATACAAAGGTTTGTTATGTCTTCTATATTGCCTCAATTGATCGATACCCACGCCCACCTGGATTTTCCCGAATTTGCAGACCGGTTGCCAACGGTCATAGATAGGGCTTTTCAGGCCGGAGTAATCCAAATCGTAACCATAGGCATCGATATCGAGACAAGCCGCAAGGCTGCCCAGATAGCCCAAAGCAACGAAAACATTTATGCGGCCGCCGGCATCCACCCGCAAGCCTCGTTTCTATTGAACTCCCAAGAGCTCGAGGCCTTGGAAAAAATCGCAACAGCCGATAAAGTTGTCGCTCTTGGCGAAATCGGGCTTGACTACTATCACGAAACGCAGCCACGTGCAGTTCAAAAGGAGTGTTTCCATCATCAGATGCAATTGGCTGTTAAGATCGCAAAGCCGGTGGTGTTTCACATCCGAAACGCCTGGGACGATTTTTTCCCCCTGGTTTCCGAGTTTGCGCTCTCACTGCCCCCTTCTGTCATGCATTGTTTTTCGGGTGACTGGGCCATTGCCAGAAGGTGTCTGGATATGGGATTTTATCTATCTATTCCTGGAGTGGTGACATTTAATAAAGCCGAGTCTTTGCAAGAGGTCGCAAGGCGTGCACCGCTAGACAGGTTGCTCCTTGAGACCGATTGTCCTTATCTTGCCCCTGTTCCCTTTCGGGGAAAAACAAATGAACCGGCCTTTGTCGTTCATACGGCAACAAAAATTGCCCAATGCCGTAGAGAGCCCCTTGAAAAAGTTGCAGCTTGCACAACCGATAATGCGCGAAAAGTATTTGCAATGACCTTGCCGGTAAAGGCATGAAAAGCGGCAAATAAAATTTTTTGTCTCTGTCGACATTCTGCGAGCTGTTGCCCCCAGAATCAGGGCGAGGGTAAAAGGAGAAACAATAATTTCCTCGCCTGTCCTATTGCAAACCTTGATCGTTCTATTCCTTGCCAGCCTGGACAATATTGAAATAGCAACGGGGTTAACACTAAATAGCAGCGGTATTGTTATACAAGATGGACGCACCCTGTTGCATTAACGTTGTTTAATATTTATAATAAGGGCAGGTTTGGTTTTCTGAACGCCGAACAATCAAATAAAATCGTATCAAAATGTAAATCAATTTACTCCAAGACGGAGGGTTTTTTTAATGACCAGAAAAATTGTCGAGATCGCTTCAGAGATAGTACAGACGCAGGCTTCTTTAGCCCCTATGTCGTCTGGAGAAATCGCCTCATCGTTGCGCCAGGTTTTTGGGACTTTGTTGGAACTGCAAAAAGCGGAATCCGGGGATATGGACATGCTTCAAGCCTCGGAATCGTCCCAACAGCAGGGAAAACCTTTCGAACCGATCTCTGCGGAGAATTCCATTCAAAACGACAAGATAATCTGCCTCGAATGCGGGGCGGAAATGAAGCAACTGACCCAAAAACATCTTGTATCCCACGGCATTACTTCCAAAGAATACAAGAAAAAATATGGATTTCCCATGAGAACTCCCCTGGCCGCCAAAGCCTTAACCAAGGCGCGCAGCAGGGCGGCCAAAAAAAGAGGGTTGCCTGAAAACCTTGTGAAAGCCATAGAAGCCAGGCGAAAGAGCAAGGAGGCAAGCGCCGAACTGGGGGAGGAAAGGAAAACCTCCGGGATAAAAAAACGTCGCAGGCCGGTCGGCCAATGACGGCGCAATCAAGGGGCTAAGCTCGAAGACCTTCGGGTCGGGCTTGGCCCCTTGCTCAGCCAATACCCACACTCCCGGACTTAGAGCGCCTTGGATCGTCTGTTGCAAGCCTTGTTGCCGGTGAGGCCGTGCAAAAGAGAAAGTCCTGCCTGCACGAGCATGTCGGTGAGCACTCCGGTCAAAACGCCAGCTGCGATATCGCTTAGAAAATGGTACTGGGTTGCGATCAGGGTTAGGGCAAGGGCCAGAAGCGATGCGGCGCATAGGAGACGCAGCCGTGGGAAATAGCGGCTGATTCCAATCCCGAGGACTGTAAAAATCGCCATGTGTCCCGAGGGAAAACCTGAAAAATCTCCTCCGCCATGAAACCAGTGAAATCCGGTTGAGCCGGGATGTACAAGCCACACGCGGGTGTTCTTTCTACCAAACAAGTCCTTTAAAATTGTTTTCAAGGTAAAGGATAGGGGCAGCGCCGTGCCCATGTACTCGAGAAACTCCGAGTCCAACCGGGCGTCCTGCTTTTGGGAGATGTACAAGCGTCCGGCCCAGCTGAAACAAGTCGTGGCGCAAACAAGTGAAAGCATAGAGTCGGGTAAATCGGATATGGTCTTTGAGAAAAGAATGCGTTTGCCCACTATCTGTGTAATAAAAACGGCCAGCCTGGTGTCGAGGTAAAAATAGCCCGATAGTATAAAAAAACCGCAAATTGCGAAGATAAGCACAATCCGGGTGGATTTTCCGCCTACTTTCATCAAACGTCCTTCAATAAGGTTTGTATCCGTAAAAAGCCAAAAATAAAAAAATGTATTCCGGACATCTTGCCCGTTTCCGCCATTTATCCGGAAGGGGGCTCTGCTTAGCGCAGCGCAAAATACCCCTTTTTGGATTGCGAGTCAAAAGATGGTGTTCTTTTTTGAAAAGTTTAGCCCGAAGGTTTTTATTGAACACCGGAATAATCTTACTTATAATGCCGATCGGTTTCGAAGAGCGATGTCTTTAAACCTAAAAAGTGTCGCGCTTTGGGAGGTTCTTTTGTAATCCGGCTTCGGTTAATCCTTCGGGGAGTTTTGCCTACAGGGAAAGCTCCCTTTTTTCTTGGGACATGGGGATGGTAGCGCCTATGAGTTGCTCAGCCGGCAAAAAGATATTTTTGTCTTCTTTTTTGGCTGTTTTTCTAGGAATAGTTCTAAATTTGACCTGCATCGCCAGGGCCGGCGATATCCAGCCCGCAGGCCCCAAAAAGGCCCGGCCCATCCAGCCCGACGGGCGAACGGCCCTTGTGATCGGCAATGCAAGCTATGCTTTGGGAGCTTTGCGCAATCCGGTAAACGACGCCGAAGCCATGGCAAAAACGCTTGGCTCTCTTTCCTTCGATGTCACGCTTCGCGAAAACCTTGACCAGAAGCAGATGAAGGCCGCAATTCAATCTTTTGGCGAAAAGCTAAAAAATCGGGGCGGGGTCGGGCTTTTCTATTTCGCCGGGCACGGCGTCCAGTTAAACGGGCACAATTACTTAATTCCCGTGGATGCATCGATCCAAAACCAAAGCCAGGTTGAATACGAAGCCGTGGATATGGGGGAAGTCCTGAACCAGATGGATTGGGCCAAAAACCGTATGAACATCGTTATAATCGATGCCTGCCGCGACAACCCCTTTGCTCAAAGCTTTCGTTCCCTCTCCCTTGGGCTTGCCTCGGTGCTCGCACCCACGGGCACCCTCATCGCCTATTCGACCGCGCCCGGATCTGTGGCCAATGACGGTACGGGACAAAACGGGTTGTATACCGGAGCGCTCATAAAGGCGATGGTTCAGCCGGGTTTGCAGCTCGAAGACGTCTTTAAACGTGTTCGCCTTGCGGTTAGCCAAGCCACGGAGGGTAAGCAGGTGCCGTGGGAATCCTCCTCTCTTATAGGAGACTTTTATTTCATACCCCCCCTGCATGCACAGGATCACAGAGCCGCTACCGCGCCCCAGGTCGTCCAGCCCCAGCCCAAGGTTGCTCAGGCTTCTGCGCCGCTCGCTCAGCCCGCCTCGCGCGGCGAAAACCTCATGACTACCCTAAAGACCTGGAAAGAGCCGGTTACGGGCCTTGAGTTCGTCTGGATCAAGCCCGGATGCTATCTCATGGGCAGCCCCCAGAAGGAAAAAGACCGCTCTCAGGATGAAGGACCGGTTCACCAGGTGTGCGTCGATGGGTTTTGGATGAGCAAAACCGAGGTCACCAACGAGCAGTTCAGGGCCTTCCAAAAAAACCATGACAGCGGGCAATTCCACGGCCATTCACTAAATGGCGACGACCAGCCCGTCGTGGAGGTCAGTTGGCGCGACGCCAATAATTTTTGCCAGTGGCTTACCGGACAAAACGGCGGACAGTATCATTTTCGGTTGCCAACCGAGGCTGAATACGAATATGCCTGCCGTGCAGGCACCCAGACCTCGCGCTACTGGGGCGACGACAGCTCCAGGGCTTGCGTGCATGAAAACGTGGCCGACTATACGGCTCAAAAGCAACTGGGCCTCCAAACGATCCACCAGTGCGATGACGGATACGCCACGACCGCGCCGGTGGGCTCTTTCCGCCCCAATCCTTTCGGCCTCGACGACATGCTTGGAAACGTGCTCGAGTGGTGCGGCGATGTCTATAGCGTGGATGCCTATGTAGAGCTTGAAAAAAACAATCCGGAAAATGTGGACGAAAGCATGGGACAAAGCCGGGTAATTCGAGGCGCATGCTGGCACGACCCTCCGGGGGATGCCCGTTGCGCCAAGCGCCGAAACGGCCTTCCCGACACCAAAAGCGACGATTTAGGTTTTCGAATTGTGCGTTCCCCTTAGCTGTGGAGAACAATTGGGAGGATAAAATGAGATTTTCCAAAAAAACGATCGCACTTGCCTGTTTTGCACTGTTTTTTTCGCGCCCCGCCCTGGTTTGCACCATGAAGGGAGCGCTTGCCGACACTCCCGGCGGGGCCTGTCCCTCCAGGCTTTTTTCCGATGTGGATTTCAGGTGGGCCTTTGTCGCCAACTCCATGAAGGACGGCAGGCGTGTTACCGGGCCTGTTTCCCAGAACATGGCGCTAAAGTCGGGCGATAAGCTCAAGATGATGGTGGAATTGCAAAAAAGGTGCTTTGTATACTTGTTCCACTTTGATGAGCGCAGCGGCGTCAAGCTTCTTTTCCCCTATACTCTGGCGCAATTGACCCAACATTGCCAAACCGGAACCAGGTACTCCATTCCGCGCGCCGACGGCTGGTTTAGGCTCGACAATAACCCCGGCAAGGAATTTTTCTATCTGATAGCATCGGCTAGTCGCCTCGACGGGTTGGAACAAGCCTATTCGCAGTATTGCTCTGCGTCGGGACAGGCCAAGGCCGTGCAAGGAAAGGCGTTGCTCGAGCGTATAAAGGTTCTTAGCAAGGAGCACCCCGATTTGTGCGCACCCGCCGAACGGCCGGTCACCATAGGAGGCGCCCTTAGAAGCGTAAAAGCTACGCGGGATTCCAAACGGCCCGATATCTCCGCTTTTGCCGACGAAATCGTCTCAAAGGGTTTTACTGCCAGGACTTACACGATTGAGCACAACTAGCTTGGAGCGAAGGCGAGTCTACCTGTTTGCGGCAATCGCCTCTTTTTGTGTTATACAACTCGTTTTTCAGCTTTCCGGAAGCTTGTTTGAAACCTGGAATTCTCAGGTTTTCGACAGGTTCTTCAGGTTGCGTGCCTCGTATGCGGCCCTAAGGCCCGCATACGACGGCACCATTGTTCATATAGATTTAAACGATACCGCCATTAGCCAGCTTGGAACCTATTACCCCACCCGCGCGCAGTATGCCGGAGTCATAAAAAATCTGGCCCGGATGGGTGTGGCCGCCCAGGCCTATGACGTCATTTTCGCCGCTGAAACCGACCGCGCCGATGACCAGGCCCTGATTGCCGCGACCCGAGGGGCGGCAAACGTCTATTTCGGCATGGCCTTTGGGCTGGGGACCAGCGGGACGGCTTCGCCCGGCCGCGTCTCGCCTCAGGTCCTCGAATACATCGATCGCACCAAGTGGGTTCCCAGGGTCGTTGGCAATACCGATGAGTTTTTCTCGGGAACCCGTCCTATTATTACTTTTCCCGCCCTGGCCGATGCCTCCAAGGGGTTGGGTTTTATAAGCTTAAAAACCGATCCCGACGGGGTTCTGCGCCGTGTGCCCCTGCTCGTAAAGTGTCAAGGCGGATTCTATCCCAGCCTCCCGTTTCGCCTCGTTTGCAATTATCTCTGCGTCAAACCCGGGCAAATGACGATAAAACCGGGCAGCTTTATTTGCCTCAAAAACGCCCGGCTCCCGGGACGATCGCCCCGAAACCTGCTCATCCCGATCGACAGGCGAGGGCAGATGATAATTAATTTTATCGGCCCCTGGGGGTCCATGCGTCACTACAATTTTGCCCAAGTCCTTACCGCATCTGATGACCCCTATACCTTCGACATGTGGAAAAATGAACTTTCGGGAAAAATTGCCGTTGTCTCCGATGTCTCAACAGGCGCAACCGATCTGGGCGCCGTTCCGGTCGACATTAATTTCCCCTTGAGCGGTCTGCATGCCAACGTCATCCAGACCATTATTTCCGCACGCTTTCTGTCCGCCGTCGGCCCCTACGAAACCCTGGCCGCGGAGGTAACGATGGTTGCCGTCGTTTTCCTTTTCTCACTTTTCCTTTCTCCTATTTTCTTTGCCGGCTCGACCATTTTGCTGGCCGCGGTCTACACGGCGGCAGGATTTGCTTTCTTTCTCCTAAATGGCCTCATGCTCGATATCGTCAGGCCCGTTAGCTGCGCGGCCGGCGCCGCGGCGGTAATGGGCACCCTGCGCTACTTGCGCGATGCCAAGGAGAAGGAGGCCATGCGGAGGTCCTTCGAATCCTACTTCGCTCCCCAGGTCGTAAAAAAAATCCTAGCCGATCCGGCGCGTATAAATACCGGCCAGAGAAAAGAGCTGACTATCCTTTTTAGCGATATAAAAGATTTTACCGCCCATTCCTCCGCCTTATCGCCCGACAGGATTCGCAGTTTTTTAAATGATTATTTCGAAAAGATGGTGGAAATCGTCTTTGCCCACACCGGTACCGTCGATAAATACATCGGAGACGGTTTGATGGTTTTTTTTGGAGACCCCGAACCTGTCGAGGACCATGCTTTAAGAGCCGTGCAAGCGGCCGTGGAGATGCAGAAAAAAGCGCGTGAACTTACCCGGAAGTGGGCAGGTGAAGGAGGCTTCCCGGTCCAAGTGCGCATAGGAATCAATACGGGCGAGGTCGTTGTAGGCAATATGGGGTCCTCCAGGAGACTGTCCTATACCGTGCTGGGCTCGGCGGTAAACCTTGCCAAAAGATTGGAATCGGCCGCCCCCGTTGACGGAATCCTCCTCTCTGAAAAGACCCGCGACCTTATCGCTTCTCTTATGCCCACGCGGTTTTTTGGGGAAATAAGGGTTAAAGGGATTCCTACCCCCGTAAAGACCTATACCGTGGAGTTGCCCGAAAAACTCCTTGAGGGGGAGCAATCATGATGCGGCCGCCGGGAAAGCCCTGCCGTTGCTTGCGAGCCCAAAAGGTGCTGGCCGGCTGCGTAAAACCGAGACCGGCCGCTTTTTCCTCTACTGACTTTTGGCTTCTCTTAGTGTCCTCCTTTTTCTTTGGGGCCGAACCGGGGCGTCAGAGAGGAAAATAAAAGTTAGCACTCACCTCATTTAATTGCTAACAAATCCCTTGTTCCCCCCTTCACACATGCTTATCTTAAACCTGCTTCCGGTTAAGGGTCCATGCGTCCCGCCTATATAAGGGCGCCCTCGGCCTCTTAGACCGGAAATTTCCATATTGGGAGGGCTTCAAATGGCTAAAACAGTGGGCATTGATCTGGGTACTACCAACTCGGTTGTGGCAATCTGGGAGGAAGGAAAATCCACTGTAATACCCAACGCCGAAGGAGCCCGGCTGACCCCCTCGGTTGTTGCTTACACGCAGGATGGCCAACGGCTGGTCGGCCAGGTTGCAAGACGTCAGGCAATACTGAACCCCAGGGCCACAATTTATTCGGCCAAAAGGTTCATAGGCAGGAAGTGGGGTGAGGTGGACCAAGAGTCCAAAACGGTTTCCTATGAGGTGGTGAAGGGACAAAACGGCGCGGTCCGGTTCGAGATAGGCGGCAAGCAGGTATCTCCCGAGGAAGTCTCGGCCCTGGTGCTGCGAAAACTCGCCGAGGACGCTTCAAAATATCTGGGGGAAAGGGTTACGGAGGTCGTCATAACCTGCCCGGCCTATTTTGACGATGCCCAGCGGCAGGCGACCAAAAACGCCGGGGAAATCGCGGGCCTTAAAGTCCTGAGGGTGATAAACGAGCCGACAGCGGCCGCGCTTGCCTACGGGATGGAAAAGAAAAAAGACCAGACCGTCATGGTCTTCGACCTTGGAGGTGGGACTTTCGACGTGTCGATCCTCGACATTGGCGACGGGGTTGCCGAAGTAAGGTCTACCTCCGGGGATACCCATCTTGGGGGCGATGATTTCGACAAAAGGATCGTCGATTATATTTGCGAGGAGTTTAAAAAAGAGAACGGCGTGGAACTGCGAGACGATCGCCAGGCTCTCCAAAGGCTCTACGAAGCGGCCGAAAAGGCAAAGATCGAACTTTCGAGCACCTTGGAGGCACAGGTTAATTTGCCTTTTATAACCGCCGACGCCTCCGGTCCCAAACACCTGGTCAGGAAGCTTACGCGGGAAAAATTTGAGGAATTGACAGCCGATCTGGTGCAACGCTGCATGGGACCCGTAAGGCAGGCCTTATCGGATGCGCGTCTGGGCGAAAAAGACATTGACGAAGTGATCCTTGTCGGCGGTTCTACCCGTATCCCGGCCGTCCAGGAACTGGTAAGGAAGCTGACGGGCGAAAAAGAGCCCAATATGAGCGTAAACCCCGATGAAGTCGTTGCCGTGGGCGCATCGATTCAGGCTGCGGTATTAAAAGGTGAAGTCGAAGACGTGGTGCTGCTCGACGTTACCCCCCTGTCTCTTGGGGTGGAAACCCTGGGTGGGGTTATGACCAAACTGATCGAAAGAAACACGACCATCCCCACACGGCGTGAGGAGAGCTTTTCGACCGCCGAAGATGACCAGGACGCGGTCGATATCGTTGTGCTTCAGGGCGAAAGGCAGATGGCAGCCGACAACCGTGTTCTTGGCAGGTTTCGGCTCGAAGGAATTCGCAAGGCGCAGCGTGGAACGCCCCGGATAAGGGTAAGCTTCGATATCGACGCCAACGGCATCTTGAGCGTTACCGCCAGGGATGAGGAGACGGGAAAAGAGCAGAGCGTAACGATTTCGGAGTCTACTAATCTTTCCAGGCAAGAGGTTGAAAAAATGGTAAGCGACTCTGAGGCCCATGCCGCCGAAGACAAGAGCCGTCGCGAGACCGTTGAGGAAAGAAATAGCGCCGACACGCTGGCCTACCAACTCGAGCGCAGTTTGAAAGACCTTGGCGAAAAGGTCCCTGTAAATGAAAAGGCGCGCTGCGAGGTCCTGATCGAAGAGACCAGGAAGGCGGTAGCCGATGAAACTGCGAGCCTGGAACGGTTGCGGCAACTTGCAAGCGATCTGCGGCAGGCCCTGGAAATGATCGCCTCGGCGGCCTTGGGTCAGGCCCAGCAGGGGGGCAGCGGACGGGGACCGAGGCAACAAAGCGCCGGTTTTGGCCAGGAGGAGTACAGACCGCGTCCGGGCGGCGGTGAAGATGTTATCGATGCCGAATTTACCGAGCATTGACAGGCAGACTATCTCACGGTAAAGATAGAGAAAAAACCGGATGATGAGCGGCAGAGGCAAAAAAAGAAGCCGGAAGCGGCAAAGGGGAAGAGGGCTACCTGCAAGCCTTGTTTCCCGCTTTCCGCTTCGCGGGTTTTTTTCCTGGCCTGCCGCTAAGCGCTGCAACCACTTCAAAGGGGCGGTCATTGCTTTATGGCTGTAAAATACAGAGACTATTACGAAATACTGGGAGTTAAGAGAACTGCGGGCCAGGACGAGATCCAGCGGGGCTACAGGAAACTTGCGCGCAAGTTCCACCCCGATGTCAACAAGGCCTCCAATGCCGAAGACAAGTTCAAGGAAATAAATGAGGCCTACGAAGTTCTAAAGGATCCTGAAAAGAGAAAATTGTATGACCAGCTGGGGTCTAACTGGCAGGCAGGCCAGGATTTCAGACCTCCTCCGGGATGGCAGCCTCAAGATTTCGGGGGAAGGCGCGCCGGCGGCTATCAAACCGAATTCCATTGGAGCGGTGGCGATCCGGGCGCGGGCGGATTTAGCGATTTTTTCGAATCCCTTTTTGGGGGAATGGGTTTTAGACAGCCCCGGGGCGGAGCTTCACCGGGGGGATATGCGCGCGGAGGGGCTCTTCGCCAGCCGGGCGCCGATCAGGAATCCAGCATTCGGATCTCTTTGGAGGATGCCTTTCATGGCGGTACGAAGTCGATCGTTTTGCAGAGCAGGACGCTCAACCCCCAGGGGCAGATGGATGTCAGTGAAAAACGCTATGACGTAAAGATTCCTCCAGGCATTCTGCCCCACCAGAAGATCCGACTGTCCGGGCAGGGTGCCGAGGGCACGGGAGGGGGGCCGCGAGGCCACCTCTACCTCAGGGTGGAAATTGAGCCCCACCCGGTCTTTAGCCTTAACGGACGGGATCTTACCATGGAGCTCGCCGTTTCGCCCTGGGAAGCCGTGCTTGGGACCGATGTCAGAGTATCGACTCTTTCGGGAGGCATAGATCTAAAGATTCCCGCCGGTGCCCAGGGCGGCCAGAAGCTGCGGCTGCGCGGCAAAGGAATGCCCAACCCCAAAGGAGCGCCGGGTGATTTGTATGTAATTATCGCACTGAGGGTTCCAACGCATCCGTCCGAAAAGGAACTGGCGCTATTCGAGGAACTTAAAAAAACTTCCGATTTCGATCCAAGGGCGTAAACTTGGGAGGGGCTGCGGATAATCTGCGGAACCCGCGGGGGAATCGAATCGTTTGGAAAAATTGGCTTAAAAACGCAAAGGTCGCGTTACCTCATGATAGGCATCTCAAAAAATAACGGGGCTGGGGGAGTGGTTCTCCTTTTGGCAGCCTCTAGAGGGGACTGTGGTCTTTATGGATATCAATAAATTTACCACCAAATCTCAGGAGGCCCTGCAGGCCGCTGAAACCAAGGCGATCCGCTTCGGCCATATAGAAGTTGACGGGGAACATCTCCTTTTGGCATTGCTTGAGCAGTCCGACGGGCTGGCCCCGCGGCTGTTGAAAAAGATGGAAATCCCGGTGGACTCCCTGCGCCAACGGCTCGAAGACGAGCTCAACAGGAAACCGCGCGTAAGCGGCCCCGGGGTTGAGCCGGGAAAGATCTACATCACCAACCGTTTGAACCG
The DNA here is from genome assembly GCA_021780695.1 of Deltaproteobacteria bacterium. GTDB lineage: Bacteria > Desulfobacterota > Syntrophobacteria > Syntrophobacterales > Syntrophobacteraceae > SbD1. The sequence goes on along the minus strand of JAJXYD010000045.1, from coordinate 49,603 downwards.
GCTGCTTACCGAGGCCCAGGAGCAGGCAAAGAGGCTAAAGGACGAATACGTATCGGTCGAACACATCCTGCTCGCCTTTATCCAGGAAGGAACGAGCACGCCCGCGGCACAAATTCTCCAGCAGTTTGGGGTGACGCGGGACGCCCTTCTTAACGCCCTTACCTCTGTTCGCGGTAGCCAGAGGGTGACAAGCGCCACTCCCGAATCCGCCTACGAGGCCCTTCAAAAATACGGCCGTGATCTTGTCGACGAGGCAAGGAACCAAAAACTCGATCCCGTTATCGGCAGGGATTCCGAAATAAGGCGCGTTATACGCATTCTTAGCCGCAAGACCAAGAATAACCCGGTGCTTATAGGCGAGCCCGGAGTTGGAAAAACGGCCATAGTGGAAGGGTTGGCCCACCGGATCGTAAGGGGAGACGTCCCCGAGGGGCTTAAGGATAAGACGATTTTTGCTCTTGATATGGGGGCTCTGGTCGCGGGCGCCAAGTTTCGGGGCGAATTTGAAGAAAGGCTAAAAGCCGTTTTAAACGAGATCAAGGAAGCCCAGGGCAAGATTTTGCTCTTCATCGACGAGTTGCACACAATCGTTGGCGCAGGCAAGGCCGAAGGCTCGATGGATGCGGGAAACATGCTAAAGCCCATGCTGGCAAGGGGCGAACTCCATTGCATAGGCGCTACGACTCTTGATGAATATCGAAAGCATATCGAAAAGGACGCGGCCCTCGAACGGCGTTTCCAGCCCGTTGTGGTCGATCAGCCAACGGTTGAAGACTCGATTTCCATCCTTCGGGGCCTGAGGGAACGCTTCGAGGTCCACCACGGCGTTAAAATCCAGGACAGCGCCATGGTGGCCGCTGCTGTGCTCTCCAACCGCTACATCTCCGACCGCTTTTTGCCCGATAAGGCGATCGATCTGGTCGATGAAGCCTGCGCTATGATCAGGACCGAAATCGATTCGATGCCCTCGGAGCTCGACGAAGTCGAAAGGCGGGCGCGCCAGCTTGAAATCGAGGAAGTAGCCCTTGCCAAGGAGCAGGACAGGGCCAGCCGGGACAGGCTCCAGGCTCTTAGAAAGGAACTGGCGGATCTGCGCTCTAAATCCGATTCCATGAAAGCCCAGTGGGAGGCTGAAAAGGAGTCTATAAAAAAAGTTCAGGTCCATAGGGAGGAAATCGAAAAGGTTCGACACGAAATCGAGGTCTCCGAACGCGAATTTAACCTCCAGAGGACCGCTGAGTTAAAATACGGCGTTCTCCCCGAGCTTGAAAAAAAGCTTCGCGAGGAGGAAGAAAGGCTGTCCAACAGGCAGGACGGTTCACGGCTTCTTCGCGAGATGGTAACCGAGGAGGAAATAGCCGATATCGTATCACGCTGGACAGGAATTCCTGTAACACGGCTTGTCGAAGGAGAGAGGGAAAAACTGCTCAGACTCGATGAAGTGCTCCACCAGCGCGTCATTGGCCAGGATGAAGCCGTTCAGCTTGTTGCAAACGCCGTTATTCGCGCCCGGGCCGGAATAAAGGACCCAAGGCGTCCCATCGGCTCTTTTATTTTTCTTGGCCCCACAGGAGTCGGCAAAACCGAGCTTGCCAAAACCCTGGCGGAAACCCTTTTCGATACGGAAGAAAACCTGGTGCGAATCGATATGAGCGAGTACCAGGAACGCCACACGGTCTCCCGTCTTATCGGGGCACCTCCCGGCTACGTCGGCTACGAAGAAGGCGGCCAGCTTACCGAGGCTGTGCGCAGAAAGCCCTATTCGGTGATTCTTTTCGATGAAATCGAAAAGGCGCACAGAGACGTCTTCAATACCCTTTTGCAAATTCTTGACGACGGCCGTCTCACCGACTCCCAGGGGCGAACGGTCGACTTCAAAAACACCGTAATAATCATGACAAGCAATATCGGCTCGGAATATCTGCTCCAGGGGGCGACCAGGGAGGGGGAAATCTCGGAACAGGCCCGCGGTAGTGTAATGGGTGCCCTTAGAAGTCACTTCATGCCCGAATTTCTAAACCGGGTAGATGAGATAATAATGTTTAAGCCTCTTACCCTGGCGGAGATCGAAAAGATAGTCGATCTTCTGGCCGGCGACCTTAACCGGCGGCTAAAGACCAGGCGCCTTATTCTGGAACTCAGCCCAAAGGCGCGCGAGTTCATCGCCAAGGCTGGCTACGACCCGGTCTACGGCGCAAGACCCCTCAAGCGCTACATGCAAAGAGAAGTCGAAACCCGGATAGGCCGGGCCATGATAGCCGGCTCCATCCTGGATGGGTCCACTATCAGCGTGGATTACAGGGACGGAGAACTCGTGGTGACGCATGTTCTCGAACCCGAATCGGTTGGGGCTAAATAGCCAAACATTGGTAGTGCCGATCTCCGGCGGGTCTTAGGGGCTAAAACCCGTGAGCCCGCCGGAGAATAATTTATCGCAGGATTCTTTTGTTCCCTCTCTGAGTTATCTGCCGCAAGGAAAGCAAAAATTCAAATTCCACCTCGTCTCTATGTAATCTCCGATTTTTTTAGTTGTTGCAAACATAGTACAAATCGGCTCTTATAAAATGAAGGTCCAAAAAATGGACCCCAAACCGAATTTGATGCTATTATTGTTTCGGTAACGGCTTAAAGTTGCTGTGGGCCGGAGCCCCCACAAAGATAAAAGACAGGCTCCCTTGCCATTCTAAGCCTGGATTTGCCATGCGACTACATCTCCGGTTTACCGGGCTCTGTTTAAAACTGATCGTATGCGGCTTGGTATTGTTCTTTGCCGGGCCCGTTTCAGCCGCTTTGCCGATCGCATGGAAAAAAGCCGACAAGGGATTGCATGTAGCCGAATGCCGGGCGGCTTTGAACGGCACCAACTACGCCGTTACCATTGTAAAAATCGACCCCGCATATTATTCCTTCAAACTTCTTTGCGCCTCCCAGCTTGGAAAAAAGTCTCTTTCGGTAAAGGATTGGGCACTGGAAAACCATCTGGTGGCGGCCGTAAACGCCTCGATGTTTCAAAAAGACGGTTTGACCAGCATAGACTTTATGAAAAACTTCAACCACGTAAACAACCCCAGGCTAAGTCGCGACAATGCCGTCCTGGCGTTTAATCCCGTGGGAAAAGACCTGCCGTCCGTACAACTAATCGATCGAGAGTGTGGGGATTTTAACGACCTGCGCACCAAATACCGCTCCTTCGTGCAGTCCATAAGGATGATTTCGTGCAAAGGGGAAAATGTATGGAATGAGCAGGAGGCCAAATGGGGCTGTCTGGCCCTTGGAATGGACTCCGGAGGAAACATCCTCTTTCTTTTCTGCACAACTCCCGGTTCGGTTCACGATTTCATACAAATTTTGCTCTCTCTTCCCCTCGCTCTCAAGAGCGCAATGTATCTCGAGGGCGGACCACAGGCAGCACTCTATCTTTCCACGCCCAGGATGGGCATGGAAAGATACTGCACCCTGGATGGGCTTCAAAAGGATTCTCTAAAATTTTCTCTGCCCGTACCCAATGTGATCGGGATAGTCAAAAAAACTCGCTAAGGTATAGCTTTTTTTTGCTTTTTAGTGCTGCGAAAAATCTGATCACTGGTGTCATCCAGCATTTTGTTTATAGACCGGGATTGCTCGGGGGTAAGCTTGCCCGCGGCTTGAAGCTTTTTATACTTTGCCTTTATTTTCTCGACCTTGTTCCGTAAGATTTTGGCCTTAGGGGCAGGAATCGTCTTGTCTGCGATATACTGATTGAGCCATTTTTCCTGCTCGGCTATTCTTTGATCTATTGAAACCGTCCGAGGCTTCAGGATGGGTTGTATTTCGGGCATGCAGGAAAAGCAGGAGAGCGCAACCAGCACTGACAATATCGCAAAACTTGTTTTTCTCACATTCGTTTCCTTTATCGTTTGGATGGCAGGCATTATTATATAGAAAATAATAAATTCAATATAATTCATAGTGGAGGCAATCTCATGGAAAAAGAAAGAGCCGAAGAAAACCTGGGATGCTGCGCCTGCGAAGATAATATTTCCGAAACTTTTCCGGGTCTTAGCTGTGCGGACAAAAAGAGGCTTTTTACGACCAGAGAACTCGATGTGCTGGCCAGGATAAGGGAGTCTTCCCTTCGCGCGGGAACTCTTAAAAGGCAAATGAGCAACCCCGACGGCCAACTGCGGCAGGCGGCGCAAACCGAACTCGATTCCCTGAGGCTTGTCCGTGCGGAACTCGAAAGTGAACGCCTGGCCGCCCGCGATGAGCGCATGCGTCTTCTGGGGCATTTGTAGAAGTATGGCCTCACGTCGAAATGACCATGGCGGAAAGCAGGCATGGACGGGGAAGAATAGTTGCCGGCCTAACGGTCCCAGACCTCTGGGCTGGCGGGTGCAGGTGCAAAAATTTTACCCGGAAGGGAAAACCACCGTCAATAGAGTGGAAAAACACAAAATTTTAGACTTCCTGGGTATTTGCCTATGAGGCAGGCGGCTCCAAGACCCGATTTCTATGCCATGGCCGCACCTTTCTATGATTTCCTGACGGCTTCTTTTTTAAAGACCGCTCGAAGAGGAATCGTGCGGGCCGCAAGAAGTCAAAAATGTAGTCGCATTCTCGATGTGGCCTGCGGAACGGGAGAACAGGCGAGAATGCTTGAAAAAGCCGGCTTCGAGGCAACCGGAATAGACCTTTCGCCCTCCATGCTTGCCATGGCTCGCCGCAAAAGCCCGGCAGCCCTGACTTATTTCCACGCAAATGCGGAAGATATGCCCTTTCAATCCTCCTGTTTCGACTGCGTCACCATCAGCCTGGCCCTGCACGAAATGGAGCGCAAAATGAGCACCGCCGTAGCCGGCGAAATTTTGCGGGTTCTAACCCCGGGCGGTAAACTCATCGTTTTGGATTACGCAGGGCTAAATGACAGGGGCTCGGGCCTGGGGCTCTCGCTGATGGGGCTTGTGGAAAAGGCTGCCGGGCGGGATCACTTTAGAAACTTTGTCCGTTTTATAAGAAACGGGGGAATCGAACAATTTCTGCAATCTTTTCAACTTGAAACAATCACTACCCATAGGGCTTTGCTCGGAGCGGTAAAAATCGTCGTTTACGAAAAGAAAGGCACCTGAGGCAATCCGCCCTCACTTCCACCCCTCATCGGGGCAGTTTTCCGGGTAATAGAACAGTCGGGGGCAACCTCTTACAACATCGACTCCCTTCGATACGGCCTCTTTTTGCCTTGAGGCCGGAACCTCCTAAGAGTTCTTAGCTGTAGGCAAAGCCAATGGCCTTGTCCTTTGGCTCCCGGGTAACAACGGCCCTTAAGGGCAAATGATCCGAGGCCATTCGGCTAAGGGGCGTCCTATGTGTGGAAAGGCTCACCAGGGATTCCGAGGGTCTTACCCAGATCCTATCGAGGGGCAAAACCGGCATGAATGAGGGAAAAGTTCTAAGAGTGGGGGATTTGCCGAAAAAATTATGAACATGATGCAGGTTTACCATCGGCACCCATTCGTTGAAATCGCCCAGCATGATCTCCATTCGGTCGCGCTCCGAGCAAAAAACTTCGAGCAGACGCCGGATTTGCATGCGGCGCTCCCCCAGTCCCAGGCCGAGGTGAGCCACTATTACCCGGATGGTTTCGCCTTTTACCAGCAAATCGACGTCGAGCGCGCCCCTTGGGCGCCTTCCGGCCAGGCTTAAATCTATATATCTTACATCCTGTACCTGGAAAGAGGTAACCAGGGCGTTTCCAAAACTGGCGCGCCGCCGCCGTCTCGAGGGTCCAAGGACCACTTCCATGCCCGCTTTTTCAGAGAGCAGGTCGGCACACTTCCCGCTCTTAAAAAAAACCGAATCGATTTCCTGTAGTCCCACGATCTCGGATCTCAATTCCTTGATTACTCGGGCTACGCGTTCGGGATCGAGCACGCCGTCGATTCCCCTGTAGAGGTGAATGTTATAGCTTGCTACCGAAAAGTCGCCGTCCTCAGTTACCGTATGGGGTCTTCTCATCATTATACTCATAAGAATGGACAGAGGAAAAATAAGATGGAATTCATAACCAACGCCCTCTTATTAATACTAATCCAAAAAAAACGCTCCGGCAAGAAGGGCTTTCCGATTGGGATTGAATCCAGGTCAAAACCAGTGCGGGTCCTGGGCTCCGGGAACTGGTAAAATAGCCCGAAGTGCTCTTGGTGGGTCTTTTCGCGTTGGATTTTCCGGGTTTTGGCGCTTGCTGGATTTTGCCTGCTCCCGCGGCCGTTGCTCCTAGGGGTGCGAGACCGGGGGCATTATCAGATGTCCCTTGATTTCATCGGTTTCCATTGTCCATTGATAGCCGATTTTTTGGGCGACATTGAAGAGAAGAGGACTTTTAACGTGGAAATAAATCGCTTTGGTCTCACGATTAAAAGACACAATATTTAACACTATCAGGTCTTCTTCTCTTTGAAGACAGATCAGCCTCTTTTTTGCCTCCGGGGCCGAATAGACCATGCCCAGGAAATCGGGCGCGCAAACCACGAATGCAACGCCGGGCTCTTCTATCGACTGGAGCCACTGGAAAGGACCGTCTTTATACTCGAGCAGGACAAAGCTCTTGAGATTTTCAAAACCCGGGATCCCCCAGGGAAAGTTGATAATATCTTTTTCTGCTATTTCGATTGTTCCAAAACGGGAGGTTTTAACCTGCATGAAAACTCCTCGATACAAAAACTTTCCCCCGGTCTGTCAGTCGCCCCGCCGACCCCCGGTATAAGCGTCGAGCAGATTTTCGAATTCGTCTCTGCCAATTAGGGCTGCAGCTCGGTTTTCCTTCTGAATTTTTCGGTATAGCTCTTCCCTGTAGATAGGGACGTGCGCGGGACTTTTGATTCCCACCCGCACCTTGTTCTGATCGATGGAGGTAATCGTTATCTCGACATCCTCGCCAATCAGAATCGACTCGCCCGTTTTTCTGGTCAGTATGAGCATAAGGGTTTCCGCCTTTGCAATCTTATCGGTCATAGTAACCGTTTTCTTAAATGTTTATTGGCCAAGCGACTGGGAAACGCCGCTCTTTTGGATTATACAGCCTCGAATGCAAATGGTATATATCTGTTTTTCAATCGGAAATGGGCCGTGAGGCGGAAAGCGAAATAATCCGCGCTCCCCGCCTCCCGCTCTCAGGCAGATAATGCAACGGGGATCCTCTGACCCATGGGACACGATGTTCAAGTGGAAGACGATTTTCGGGCTCTTGGGCTCGAGCCTGGCGCCGAACCTTCCGAGGTTAAAAGGGCATACCGGAGCCTGGCCAAAAAGTGGCACCCCGACCGCCATCGGATGGATTCCTACGTAGCACGGGCGCTGGCGGAAAAAAAATTCATGGAAATCGACGAGGCATACCGGCGCATCTCAAGGACCTGGGGGACGGCCTCCCAAAAGCCCCACGTCTCCAGGAGCCATTCCAGCCGTGTTAGACCTGCTGACCCCGCGCCCGATCCGCCCCCCGGCCCTAAACCGCGCTCCCGGTCCCTCTCCCTTTTCTACTCCCGCCTAGGGACCCAAAGGCATGCCGTTCCGTTCCTTGCCGCCGCAATGTTGGTCGTGTTGTTCTTCTTTCCTTTAACCGCCTACATCTCTCCCGATCCCCGTATCCGCGTGCCGGCCTTGAGCCCCCATCCGCCTTCTAAAAAAAATCAGGGAGCGGCAAAAGTGAAAAAACCTCTTCCCTCCGAAGTGATGCGCCCCGCCCCCCCCGGCCTCCCTGCGGTCAGGGGCTTTTTCACTCTTGGCTCCAGCCATGCGAAAGTGCTCCACATCCAGGGACCACCCACAAGAATCCAGGGCTCTACATGGTTTTACGGAGTCTCGGCCGTCCATTTCAATAACGGACGGGTCTGCGGGTACAACAATTTCGACGGCTCCCTGCGCGTAAAACTTATCCCCGGCTCTCCCGCGGGTCCTTCCCCCCCCTTCATTACACTCGGCTCCAGCGAACAGCGGGTGATCGAGGTCCAGGGGACCCCTACGCGCATTAAACAAAACTGCTGGTATTACGGTTTTGCCGAGCTTATCTTTGAAAACGGCCTCGTAGTGGGATACGACAATTACTTCGGAAACCTTAAAATGCTCCTCTTGCCTTCGGTTCCGGTGGCCAAGGGGAAACGCGCTCTTTTTTTCTCAAAGGGTTCTACCCCTGATGATGTACTGGCCGTCCAGGGGACCCCAACCGCGGTTCATGGGAACCGGTGGTCCTATAAATTTGACTATGTCTTTTTTCATGACGGCAAAGTGAGCGGAGTCGTGGATGCCGATGGGGCTCTGCGATTTGCCGTCCCTTAATAAGCAGCTGTTGCCGGGGGCCTGATCCACGGGAATTTTCCCGCCTGGTAAGGTTTTCGGTGCACAAGGGAGATGGGCAAATGATAATGGAAAAAATTTACAGGGGTCAATTCGATCCCCACCTGCTCCAGATCGGTTCCCCCAATATCGACGAAGCCAAAGTCGCCCGGTTTGTAGGCCGCTACAGCGAACTTTTAAAAGAGCACCTGGCAGCCGGAAAGGAAGCCGACGGCGTGCTGCCCGCCCAGCTAATTCATAAAATGGCCGAAAGCGGCTTTTTCGGCCTCACTGTCGATGCCGAGTATGGAGGGCAGGGTCTTAAGCTGTGCGAATATTTAAAAGTGGTCGAGGAGATAGCAAGGCAAGATATCCCGATCGCTTTTACCTTTCTGGCCCATCTGTCCATAGGCATAAAGGCCATCCAGCTTTTTGGAAGCCCCGAGCAGAAACAAAAATATCTGCCCCTGGCCGCCTCCGGGCAGATGATCTTTGCCTTCGCCCTTACCGAACCCCGTATAGGCTCGGATGCCCAGCATATCGAAACAACCGCGACCCTTAGCCAGGATCAGTCCCACTACGTGCTGACGGGCAAAAAGACCTATATTACCAATGCCAACTACGCGGGGGGCATGACGGTTTTTGCCCAGATGGACCCCAAACAACCCGGCCTTATCGGCGCCTTTATTGTCGAAACGGCATGGGAAGGGGTGCAGGTCGGAAAAGAAATGCCCAAAATGGGACTTACCTCCAGTTCGACCGCTCCCGTCCAGTTTAAGCAGGTGCGCGTTCCCAGGCAAAATCTTTTGGGAACCCCGGGGGAGGGTTTCAAAATAGCCATGAGCGTTCTAAACTATGGCAGGCTCAGCCTTGGGGCCTCCTCCGCCTCTTTTATGCGCCTTTCGACTGCCGAGATGCTAAAGCGGGCTTCTTCGCGGATACAGTTCCAGGTCCCGATCGGCGACTTTCAGCTGATCCGGGAAAAGATCGTGCGTGCCCGGGTGGGCGAGGCAGTCAGTTCGGCCATGAACGACCTGGCCGCGGCGGCTCTCCAGGATAGCCCCTTTCTTACCACCGCTGTGGAGACTTCCCACTGCAAGCTCTTTGGGACCACACGGGCCTGGGAGACCGCCTATGAGGCCCTCCAGACCGCGGGCGGCGCCGGCTACCTCAAAACTTTGCCCTACGAAAAACGTATGCGCGACATTCGGGTTACAACCGTATTTGAAGGCACAACAGAGGTCCATTCGATCTATCCCGCCCTCTGGGGCATGCGAATGCTCACAAAATCGCTAAAAGACTCGGGCCGCTCAGTGCTCTCCCTTGCGGGCGACCTCGTAAAACTTCTCCTCAAGGGCCCTAAATGGCCCGTTCTCTATGAGAACAGCATCCTTTGCCAGGGGCTTAACGAGGCTAAAAGATGCGCCAGGGCAACCAGGGTCCTTCTTCTTAGCGGGATTCTTCTCTACGGGAAAAAAATCGCGAGAGGACAGATCGCCGATAAAGAGTTTCTTTTGCGCCGCATTACCACGCTTTCTCTTTATACTTTCGGCCTTCTTGCCCTTCTTCGCCAAACGGATATAAAACACAAGGCCGGCACCGTAGAGGCAGAAGATTTGATACTTTTGCAATATTTTGTCGCTGAAGCAAAAACGGCGCGAAAGGCAAACGGAAGGCTGCTGGATTCCAGGCGTGAAAGGCTTGTCTCAGCTCTTTATCAAGAGTTTTCCAAATCCCCGTCCGAGGGCGGAGACAAAACAGTCTAGGAGCTTCCAAAAATGTGGGGCCGCCTCGGATTTTGAGGCGGCCCCACATTTTTATTCGAACTTCGCAAAACCATCGGGTCTTTCCATCTCGTTGGGAAAATCCATGAAAGGAAAGGGCTTTGTGTTCTCGTTTAGCGTTACGTAGCGTGTCAGTCGGTAGACATAGGCCGAGGCTTTGTTTGAAAAGGAGCGCAGCGGCTCGCTGTAGTTTTTGGTCAAAAGCAATATCACGAATTGCATGAGGGATATCAACGGGATTATAAAATTCATCACGTTTAGAATTACCAAAAATAAGATCGTGTACAGGAGTCTAACGCCGATTTTTGCTCTTGGAATGCCGCCTTGCGTAATCAGGTCCATTTTTCCTCCTCCAGATTGTAATGATCCAGGTGCATCGGGGTCATGCCCGCCAAACTTCGGTTCGATTTTCTCCCCGGCTTTTATAGCCCAACGGGAGCGCAAAGGCCATATTTTATCAAGGGTCTCGCTGATTTATTGCAGCCCCGGGGCATCCTCCACGGCCTGCGCTTTCTTTGCCCTCCGGCCGGCTGACTCGATGGCCGGCTCATTTTCAAGTTATCAAAGACCGTAAAAATAGAGTATTTTCATCCTTGCTTTTACCAAGGAAAGGACCCCGGGTGCAGATAGTCATTCCCCATAAAAACGTCGATTTTGACGCGCTCGCCTCTCTTTGCGCCGCCTCCATGCTCTACGGGGAGGCAAAAGCCGTGCTCCCAACCAGCCTCAATCCCAACGTGCGCGCTTTCCTTTCGCTCCACAAGGACGTTTTCCCCTTCGAGGCCTTGAAAAACATCGATCTGGAATCGGTTGAACGCCTGATCGTCGTTGACGCCAACCGCTGGAATCGGCTTGAGGCAATCGGAGCTCTTTCCAAGCGCACCGACCTCGACATTCATCTTTGGGATCACCATCCGGATCCCGCGGATATTAACGCATCCTTTGTTCGCCGGGAACCCATGGGAGCGGCCACCACCCTGCTGGTCGAATCTCTTGTGGAAAAGCGGTTCGAACTCTCCCCCATCCACGCCACACTCTTTTTGACTGGAATCTACGAAGACACCGGCCACCTCACTTTCCCTTCCACTACGCCAAGGGATTTGCGGGCCGCCGCGGCGCTTCTGGAAATGCATGCCGACCTCAAGGTAATCCAAGCCATCTTGCGGCCCACCTACGGCCCCAGACAAAAGGAGATCCTCTTTACGCTGCTGGCCGCTCCGAAACGCATCAGGTTCAAGGGCTACCAGTTGGGCATGGGCCGCATGGATATTGAGGGACACGTACCCGGACTTGCTGAAGTCGTAAGCATGTATAGGCACATCATTAACGTCGATGCGGCCTTCGTAATATTTAGAGACATTAAAAATAACTGTTGCATGGTGATAGGTCGAAGCGGAGCCGATAGTTTGGATGTGGGCGCCGTGATGAGGCTTCTTGGCGGCGGGGGGCATGCGGGGGCCGGATCGGCCATGGTCAAATCGGCCTCACCCGAAGGGGTAGAAACCTGGCTCATGGAGGCCATAGGGGACAACCGGTTGCTGCCCATTCAGATCAGCGATCTTATGTCCTTCCCGGTTGAAAGCGTCCCGCCCGATATGTCTATGCGTGAAGTCGAAGCCGTCCTCGATCGGCTCGGCTACTCGGGCGTGGTTGTAATGGAGGGGGAAAAACTGGTTGGAATCATCTCCCGGCGCGATCTGAGCAAGGTTAGGGATGAGGGCCGGTGGCGCTCTCCGGTAAAGGCTTTTATGTCCAGAAATGTTATAACGCTTACGCCCCGCGACAGCGTGGCTCAGGCCATGAGGACCCTGGTAAAACACGACATAGGACGGCTTCCCGTAGTGGAAAACGGCCGCGTAATCGGCATCGTTTCCCGTTCCGACGCCATGATCTATTACTATGACCTGATCCCCGAGTAAGTCCGGCCGTATAAACCGGATTGGGGGCTAAAAAAAGACCTGGCCCCATACCGGCAAACAGTGTGAATTTACTTGCCTATTGGTCGTTTTTTCTGGTATCATTCATAGTTTTCAACGCACATCATCGTTTGAACGGATGCGGGGCCTCCCGGGAAAGTACAAGGCGATGGCCTTTGGGGCGGTTGTGGCCTGGCGCTCGGATGAGCCTGAAACGTATCCTCTTTGGTCGGCGAGTTTGGAGTATCCCCATTGGGGGGTGGGGGCGAGCCTTCGCTTTCTCCCCCATGGGTGGATGGATAAAAAACAGCAGGAGTATAGAGCCAAATGTGTCGTTTGATCGCGATGACCAGTAGCGAGCCTCTGTCGCCAATTTTGGCCATGAGGGCCCTCGATGTTATGCGGGAGGGTCATGACGGCTCGGGGGTCGGCCTCTTTATGAGCGACCTCGGCGGGCCGTTTGAGGAGCTTAAGGGACTGCCGATTTTGTCGGGTATATGTACCGGTGAAGGTGTCAAGCGCCTCGATCAGTTCATGATGAACCTTGGGTTCATGACCAAACACAAGGTTTCCATGCGAACTTCCCAAAAGTCCCCGCCTCGGGGCACCCCCAGGCGCGATGTCTATGTAATCCGCGCCTATGAGTACCCCCAGGCGTGGGAAGGCCTGGACCGGAAGGAAACCGATTTCCGGCTCATGATGGCGCGCCTGCAGCTAAGGCAGATGGGCGAGGAAAAAGAGGACATGATCATCTACAGCTTCTGGCCCGACGTGATCATGATCAAGGAGATAGGAGACCCCTTACAGGTGGCCGAATATCTTCAGCTCGACAGCGCGGAGCTAAGAGCCCGGGTTGTTTTGGCTCAGGGCAGGCAGAATACCAATTATGCGATAAACCTCTATGCCTGCCACCCGTTTTTCATCCAGGGCATAGCTTCGATGACCAACGGGGAAAACACGGCCTTCGTGCCGATCCGCGAATACCTTATGTCTCGCGGTTTTCCCGGCTACATGGGCTATCAGTCAGACTCCGAGGTGTTCACTCATATTGCCCACTATATGCTAAACAGCCTCGGTTTGGGCATCGAGGCCTATAAGCATATAATCACTCCGCTCCAGGACGGCGATTTGCCCACCCATCCCGACGGAGGCTTTCTCACTCAACTCAAACACTCATGCCGAAGGCTCATTATCGACGGTCCCAACTGCGTTATCGGCCGGCTTCCCGACAACTCCGTTTTCCTGGTCCAGGACCGGAAAAAACTCCGTCCCGCCGTTGTGGGGGGCCGGAAGGGATTGTACGCCTTTTCCTCGGAAATGTGCGGCCTGGAAGCGGCCATCCCCGATCGCGATAAAACCAAAGATTTTCAGCCGATGCATCTTGATACGGTCATCGTTCCTTCTGACCGCTCGGAGGTCCGGATATGCTCACAAACGGAACCATTGTCCCTTCTTCATTGAGCGTGAGGGACCTGCAGTGGCAGGTCGATTGGGATAAGGACAAATGTACTCTGTGCGGCCGCTGCTGCGCTGTTTGTCCCGTTCAGGCCATAGAGCTTGGCGTGCACAGAAAACGAACGATTCAAATTCCTTCCCTGGCCGAGATAGGGCCGGCTACGGCCTCGAGCAACGTCTACCAGGTCTATCACGGGATTAGGCAAAAGACAGATCCCGCTTACGCCTGCACCGGATGCGGCATGTGCAACCTCGTATGTCCAAACGGCGCCATCATGGGGGTAAGGTCCGAGGAAATCGACAAGCAGCGCTTCCATGTAAACCGGGGGGGGCAGCCAAGGAAGCGGGGAGGCAGAAGAAACTCTCCGGATATCCACAACCTTGGAACTCTCGACCGCATAAAGTTTACCCGGATCTCCATGCTTACCGACCCGGCACTCGATGCGGGACGCCATGAATTCGAGCTGCGCACCCTTCTTGGCCGTGTTTTGCCTCCGGAGGAAAACCTGAAGCTCTACCGGGAAAACGGCTGGATTCCTCCGGTGCGCGAGATCTACCCCCTTCTCATCGGCAGCATGTCTTTTGGGGCTCTTTCTCCCAATATGTGGGAAGGGCTCCAGATGGGGGTGGCCTACCTCAATGAGGAACTGGGCATGCCCGTACGGATGTGCACGGGGGAGGGGGGATGTCCGCCAAGGCTTCTGAGATCGAGATTTTTAAAATACACGATCCTGCAGATAGCCAGCGGCTATTTTGGCTGGGACGAAATCATCCACGCCCTGCCCCATATGAAGGAAGACCCCTGCGCGATCGAGATCAAATACGGCCAGGGAGCAAAACCGGGCGATGGCGGTCTTCTGATGTGGTCCAAGGTCAACAAGCTGATAGCTGCCATTCGCGGCGTTCCGTCCGGGGTGAGCCTGCCCAGCCCTCCGACCCACCAGACCCAGTATTCGATCGAGGAATCGGTTGCCAAGATGATCCAGTCCATGTACATGGCCTGGGGTTTCAGGGTTCCGGTTTATCCGAAGATTTCCGGTACCTCGACCGCCCTCGCGGTGTTAAACAACCTTACCCGAAACGCCTATGCGGGCGGCCTTGCCATCGACGGCGAAGACGGCGGCACGGGCGCGGCCTACTCGGTGTCCATGGACCATATGGGACATCCGATCGCGAGCAACCTTCGCGACTGCTACCTCAACCTCGTAAGGCTTGGCAAGCAAAACGAAGTACCGCTTTTCGCCGGAGGGGGAGTGGGCAAAAACGGCAAGCTTGCCGCAAACGCCGCCGCCCTCATCATGCTTGGGGCAAGCGGAGTGCAGGTGGGCAAATACATCATGCAGGCCGCGGCGGGTTGCGTGGGCTCAGAGACCGACCGGTGCAATGTCTGCAACATCGGGCTTTGCCCCAAGGGCATCACCTCCCAGGACCCGCGCCTCTACAGGCGCCTTGATCCCGAGAAGGTGGCCGAGCGGCTCGTCGACATTTATCTCGCCTTCGATACGGAATTAAAAAAGATCGTCGCCCCCCTGGGACGTTCGACCTCTCTTCCGATCGGAATGTCGGACGCACTGGCGATAGACGATAAGGATGCGGCCGAGCGGCTTGATATAAAATACGTCGTTTAAAAGGAGGGGCACATCAGAGGGCCGGGCAAAAGGGGCTAAGTCGTTGGCCTTGCTTGCGTCTCCCCGCTTCGCCTCTTCTTAACAAAACTCTCGTGGAGTTTGAATATGGAACAGCAGCATGGGTCGGTAACGCGCCTTTCCGGGCTTGAAAACGGTCATCGTTTGGAGTCGCGCATTCTGGAAGAAAGAATTCAGCAGGCGGTCGAGAAAGGCTCCCGCGTGCTGGAGGTCGAGGCTTTCGGCCAGCACGGCATTGGAGGCAGGCTCTGGAAGAGCGGCGACCAAAAGCTACATGTAAAAATTACGGGCGCCCCCGGGCAGCGCATTGGCTCGATGGGGTTTCCAAATACCCTGGTCGAAATCTTTGGCTCCACTTCCGACGATGTCGGCTGGCTTAACGCCGGCGCCGACATTATCGTCCACGGTCATGCCACCAACGGCGCTGCCAACGCGATGGCCCAGGGTAAGGTTTATATAGGCGGAAACATCGGCGCGCGCGGTATGACCATGACCAAGCACAATCCCCGCTTTTCCCCGCCCGAACTGTGGGTGTTGGGCTCGGTTGGCGACTATTTCGCCGAATTCATGGCCGGGGGTATTGCCGTCGTTTGCGGACACAATCCCCAGGACCCTGAAAATATTTTGGGCTATCGGCCCTGTGTCGGAATGGTTGGCGGAAAGATCTATTTCCGTGGGCCGCATAAGGGCTACAGCAAGGGGGATGCGCGCCTTATTCCCATCGGAGACCGCGACTGGGAGTGGCTTAGCCAAAATCTTAAAACCTTTCTTGCCTCCCTTGGCAAATCCGACCTCTACCCCGGCCTGTCGGATCGCGAGGATTGGCAGGTCCTCAAAGCCAGGGGGCCCAGCGAAAAATACTCAAAGCCCAGACTGGCCATGGATGCCTTCCACAGGGATGTCTGGGACGGGGAACTGGGTAAGGGCGGCCTGGTTGGAGATCTCGTAGACTTTGACAGATCGCAGATTCCTCTTATACCTACCGGATTTCTAAGACGCTTTGTCCCGGTCTGGGAAGATAGAAAGTTCGCCGCTCCCTGCGAGGCGAGTTGCCCCACGGGCATTCCCGTCCACGAGCGCTGGCGGCTCATCCGGGAGGGAAGGGTGGACGAGGCGGTAGATCTTGCGCTTGCCTTCACCCCTTTTCCCGCTACGGTTTGCGGCTATCTTTGCCCCAACCTCTGCATGCAAAACTGTACGAGACAAGCGGCTAAAATGGCAACGCTTGATATCTCGCTTCTCGGCAAGGCCAGCGTTGCGGCAAAGATGCCGGAGTTTCCCCCCCTTAGCGGCAAAAAAATTGCCGTCATCGGAGGAGGTCCCGCCGGCATATCGGTTGCCTGGCAATTGCGAAGGCAGGGCCACCAGCCGGTCGTATACGATATGAGGCCCGAGATCGGCGGGAAAGTCTCCTCCATGATCCCGCGCTCGCGCATCCCCGATGAGGTGGTACAGGCCGAGCTTGCCCGCGTTAAGGAGGTTATCCCTCACGTTAACCTCAGCCGAAGGCTTGAAAAGGCCGATCTGGAGGAACTAAGGGAGGACTACGATTTCATCGTGATCGCTTCCGGAACCCAGAAACCCCGCGTGCTCCCCATACCGGGGAAGGAAAAACTGATCCCGGCCATCGACTTTTTGCGGATGAGCAAAGCCGGAGAGGCAAAGGTTGGAAAGCGCGTGCTGATCATCGGGGCGGGAAACGTCGGGTGCGATGCGGCTACCGAAGCCCACCGGCTGGGAGCCGAGGATATCCTGCTAATAGACATCCAGGAGCCCCTCTCCTTTGGCAAGGAACGCAAGGAAGCCGAAGCCGCGGGCGCTAAGTTCCGGTGGCCCTGCTTTAGTAAGGCCGTGACCGACCAGGGCCTCGAACTCACTACCGGTGAAGTGATTGCCGCCGATACGATAATCATTTCGGTCGGAGATCTGCCCGAACTCGACTTTCTGCCCGAAACCGTCGATACCGAACGAGGCTTTATCAAGGTAAACGAGTTTTTCCAGACAACCGATCGAAAGATTTTCGCCATAGGCGATACGGTGAAACTGGGACTTCTTACCGATGCGATCGGGGCCGGCAAAAAGGCGGCCCAGAAAATAGAGGCGATTTTATCCGGTAAGGATGCCCAAACCCCGTCTCTTCGCCCCCAGATCGACTACGAACGCATTAAACTCGAATATTTCGATCCCCGGCTTTCGAGCTTTAACGGAATCGAGTCGTGCGCCTCGCAGTGCTCATCGTGCGGAACGTGCCGGGACTGCGGTATATGCGTAACGGTTTGCCCGCAATCCGCCATATCGAGGCAAACCCTCCTAAACGACAGAGGCTTTGAAATGGTGGTAGACCCGGAAAAGTGCATCGGTTGCGGCTTTTGCGCCGGCGCCTGCCCCTGCGGTGTCTGGAACCTCGTTCAAAACGAGCCCATCGGTTAAAAGAAAAGAGTTTCCCGCCGCCTTCGGCATAGGGAAAATCGTGCTGATCCATACGAAAATCGCCCGGCTGCATAAAAGTGCGCCCGGGCGATTTCGTTTTTGCGGCCTCTTCGCTCGAAACGGCCTCAAACATGGTTTCGCAGCTGTAACTCCACGGGATGGGGGTCCAGATAGGACTGCTCTTTGAGGTATGTCTGATCGTATTTGCGAACGTAGTGCTTTAGAAGAGCAAGAGGCACCACCAGAGGCAGGTACTCCTTATAGTACCGCTCTATTGCCTCCAGGAGCTCCAGCTTTTCGTCGGCTGTCAACTGATGTTTGAAGTAGCCCATGATATGCTGCAATACGTTCGTGTTTTTCTTTACCGTCGCTTTTAACCGCAGCCCCTCCAGCAGCATTTTTTCATATCCCTCAAACAGTGCGTCCGAGGGCATTTCGGAGGCCCGGGCGACGAGCCTGCCCATCTCGGTTGCACACCGGGGGCAGTGGGCCATCATCTGCAGTTTGTGCCGGCTGTGGAAGGCGATGAGCAACGAGGTCTTACGCCCCTGCTCCACGGTCTCCCGCCATCTTTTCAGGGCGAAAATGCGCTCGATGAAATTCTCGCGAAGCCCCGGGTCATGGAGCCTTCCTTCCTCCTCGACCGGAAGGAGTGGAAAGTGGTTGATGAAAACTCCGGCGAAGAGACCCACGCCGGTCTTGCGCGGCATGCCTTTCGCGTCGATCACCTTCACACGCTCCATCCCGCTGCTGGGCGAATTGCTCTTGAAGATGAACCCGTGGAGCTTTTCCGATTCGAGCTCCCGTGCTCTGCGCTCGGCCCAGGAAAGCATGCGCCCGGTTAGATCGATTCGGGTCCGCGAGGTAATCAGGCGCAGTTCCCCGGGTTCCCCCTCGAGGTGCATCGATTCGCGAGGTGTTCCCAACCCGCATTCGACCTCCGGACATACGGGCACATACTCGAAATAGTGCCCCAGGGTGTCTTTCAAATACCGGTCGAGCTTGTGGCCTCCGTCGTAGCGAACCGGTTCTCCCAATAAACACGAGCTGATGCCCAGTTTGATCCTGTCGGTCATTTCTGCGCTCCCCCGCACGGTAAAATCCAAGGGTAGAGATCGATCAGTTGTCGCGCGAAACACGGACCGGGGATAACGGCTTTAGAACCTTGCAAAGATCTCCGGGAGACAGTTCCGCCAAAAGTCCCCTTTTGCCCGCGTTTATAAAGATACGCGGCAGCTCCAGAATGGTTTGTTCGACATAAACGGGCAGAGGTTTGCGTGTGCCGAAAGGAGAAATGCCCCCCACCATGTAGCCGGTATACTTTTGAGCCGCGGCCGCATCGCAGGGCGTAACCGTCTTTGCACCGAGCACACGGGCCAGGGCCTTTGTAGATACTTCCCGGTCTCCATGCATGAGAACGATAAAAGCATTTTTGCCCTCATCTTCCATGACGAGGGTCTTGATTACCAGATGTTCATCGACACCCAACTCTCTGGCAGCCACTTCCGTGCCGCCACGGTCCTCGTACTTGTAGGGACGCTCGACAAAATCGATTTCCGCACTGCGCAGGACGCGAACCCCTTGAGTAACCGCAAGCTTATCCTTGGACATATTCGATCCTTGAACCAATGCCCCGGCCTTCGGTCGGAACCTTTATTTCTTTTTCATCCGGTCGGCTAGGGCTTCGGCGGTATGGCGCACCGCAATCGAGGAGCCCCGCTTGCGCAGCCCGCCCCGCAACTGCATGATGCAGCCCGGACAGTCGGAAAGCAGCACCTTTGCTCCCGTCTGCTCCACCTTGTCGAGTTTCTTGTGGAGGATCTCCGCGGAGAGCTCGGGGAATTTGACGGAAAAAGTGCCGCCGAAGCCGCAGCAGACCTCCGATTCGTCGGCCTCGCGAAAATCGAGTCCAGAGGCCCGGATAAGGCTGCGCGGCGCCTCGTGGACCCCCAGACCCCGGCACAGATGGCAGGGGGAGTGGTAGGTGGCAGGGGTGGGATCGCCCGAAAAATCCGTGGCCGTAAGGCCCAGGACGTCGTTTGTAAAAGAGGAAAAATCAATCACCCTTGCTGAAAATGCGAGGGCCTTTTCCCTCATGCCGGGGGTCTCGGAAAGGATCGCCGGATAGTTGTTTTTGAGGTGCGAACCGCACGAGGCGCAAAGCGTGACGATATAGTCGACCTTTTCTTTTTCAAAGGCTCTTATGTTTTGTACCGCGACCTCTTTTGCCGCTGCGCTCTCGCCCATCATCTGCGCGGGCAGCCCGCAGCAGGACTGCGTCATGGGAAAAGACAACCTCACCCCGTGGGCGGAAAAAAGTTTTACCGCCGCCTCCATCTGCTCGGGATAGACAAAGTCCTGGACGCAGCCGGAGAAAAGTCCTACGCTCAGCCTTGAGAGCGCCGGCCCCTTATCGAGTCCGGCCCACCGGTCCCGAAACGGCACTTCGGCTACCGTCGGCAGTGCCTTATAGTTGTGCTCCCGGGAAAAAATCATCGGCAGATGACGGATATAGCCTTCATGGTCGGCCACCGGCTTTTGGGCCCATTTCGCGCTGCGAAGAAGCGTGAAAAAGAGCTTGCGGTTTGCCAGCACTTTCCCAAGCAAAAGACTTGGCAAAGGATGGCCGGTCTCCTCGAGTATCCGGGCACGGACCTCCTTTATCAGGCGGGGCAGATCGATGCCCCCCGCGCACACGTCCTTGCACGCCTCGCAGTTTATGCAGTTCTGGATGAGGTTTTTGGCCTTATCGGCTCCGTGGAAAAAATAGGTGAGGATCAATCCGATGGCGCCGATGTAAATGTGGCCCATCTTGTGGCCGCCCACCAGGCGGTAGACCGGACAGACGTTGGCGCAGGCGCCGCAGCGCACGCACCGAAAGATCTGGGAAAACAACGGGTCTTTGGCCAGCTTGAGCCGTCCGTTATCTAGGACGACAAAATGGGTGATTTTCCTTCCGCCCTCGGCCGATGCGCATTCATTGGCGCCGGTAATCCAGGTCACATACGAGGTGAGGTTCTGACCGGTGGCGTTTCGCGGCAGGACCTTAAGAATCTTTAGCGCGTCCGATAAGGTGGGCACCAGTTTGTCGATTCCCAGAAGAGCCACGTGGATCCTTGGCAGAGTCGTCACAAGGCGGCCGTTTCCCTCATTGGTCACAAGTCCGATCGTGCCGGTTTGAGCCACGGCGAAGTTGGCCCCGGTGATGCCCATGTCGGCCTGGGCGAACTTTTCGCGCAACTGCCTGCGGGCTACTTTTACCAGCTTTTCGATGTCGGCCTCCTGCCTGGCCCCGGTAACATCAGTGAACAGATCTTTAACCTGATAGCGCGACAGATGTATGGCCGGCATCACCATGTGGGAGGGGCCCTCATGGCGCAGTTGGATGATCCATTCCCCCAGGTCGGTTTCGACTACCTCCAGGCCGCGCTCTTCGAGCGCATGATTTAGCAGGGTCTCTTCGGCGGTCATCGATTTGGATTTTACGATTTTTTTAGCGCCGTTTTCCACGGCGATTCCCGCGATGATCGCATTGGCGGCGGCCGCGTCTTTAGCAAAATGGACCTTTACCCCCGCGGCTTCGGCGTTCTTTTTAAACTCCTCGTAGAGTTGGTCGATCCGGGAGAGGGCTTCGTCCTTGGAGCGGGCTACATCGGCTACGAGCGCGGCTACGTCGAAATCGGCAAAAGCTCCCGCGCGTCCCGCGCGGTAGGCGACAGCAAAGGTGTCCAGAGTCTTTCGCAAAAATTCGTCGTCCAGCGACTCCCGCATCTGATGACGATATTCCTTGAGGTCTTTGGCATTCTGCACGATCAATCCTCCAGCAGCAGAAGATGGAGCTCCAGCGGCCCATGGACCCCCAGGGCAAGAACCCGTTCGATATCGGCCGTGCGGCTCGGTCCCGTTATGAAGGCGGTATAATTGGGGCTTCGAGACAGGTATTCGAGCAGACGGGCTTCGGCGGCAAAGGCATCGGCTACGATTGCGGACCGGGGAACGAGGCAGACATGGTACTCGCAGATCATCGTCGCAAGGCGCGCTTCCTCACCGGGACAGTCCATCACCACCGTGCCGGTTTCGGCGATGGCAAGATCGGCAAGGCTAAAGCCTATGTCGATTCCGCCCAGATGGTCGCGTAGTCCCCTGCCTAGACAGCAAAACCCGCTCTGCGTGCAGGCCTTCTCGAACTTTTGGTACAACTCCGCGTTTAGACCCGGGGCTGCGAGGATTTTTTCCTGCTTGAGGCGGCACAGAGCATCGGCGGGCGCGGACAGGTGTTGCTCACAGCCCGAGAGTTCGATGCGGCAGGCGGTCTTGCCCCCGCACAGATCGAGGGTGTAGTCGAGTGCTTCCTCGAAGCTGTGTATCCGCCTGACGCGGGAGGATACGGCTTCGGCCCTTTCCTGGAAACGATCGCAAAGACTTTTTGCTTCGCCTTGTTCCAATCTTGCTTCCTCCACGGCATCCCCCCGGTTCTTTGAGGCTTACTTTTTCATTATAACCGCATTGCACCCGGAGCGACAAAGTAGAAAAACACTCCGATCAAAATCAAATAGACCAGCACGACGAGAGCCCACCCCATGTTGTGCCGGATGACCTCGCCTTCCTTGCGCGTATAGCCGGTCGTGGAGGCCCCAACACTTGCGGTCTGCGGTGCGATTGGTTTGCCCACTTCGGCTCCCACCGAGTTAAGCGCCGGCAGCAAAAGCACCGGAAAGCCCAGAAGCTTCCCCACCGTGACCTGAACAAAACCAAAGAGGGCGTTGGTCGTGGTGTTGCTGCCCGAAAGCGCCACGCCGATGATGCCAAGGATAGGCGCGAAGACAATGAACATCGGCCCCATCTTGGAAAAGCCGTTGCCTAAAGAGGCGGCCATCCCCGAGTAGTTGAACTCGTAAGCCAGGCCGAAGATGAAAAATCCCACCAGCAAAGCGCCCCACATCTGCCGAAAAACCTTGCCGAAAACTTGCCCCAGGACGGGAAAGGTCTTCTTTGCAAACAGCAAAACGACTATAAGCCAGGAAAAGAAAATCCAGGTGCCTCCGGCAAAAAGGTTCCAGTTGAATATGGCCGCCATGGGTTTGCCGGTAACCGAAGAAACGGCCCCGATCTTTTCCATCACCAGCACCACCTTGTTAAAACGGCCGACCCAGGGGAATACGTCCCAGGTGCCCAACACCACCACGATGACCATGACAAAAAAAGGCAGCCAAGCCTGGAAGACCTGCCACCCCGAAAGAACATGCTTCTTTTCTTCCGTCTCGGTTAACTCGCAGCCCCCGTAGCCCAGGCAGGTCTTGGGCCGCCAGACCTTGAGCAGCAGCAGCAAACAGACAAAGGAGACGATCGCGCCGGTGATGTCGGGAAGCCAGGGACCCATGAAATGGGCAACCGGCCATTGCCCCAGTATATAAGAAAAAGAACCGACCACGGCTAGAGGCCAGCCGCCCCTCAAACCCTTACGCCCGGCTACCATGTAGATCAGAATCCAGGGAGGGGCCAGGGCGAGCAGCGCCACAATGTTTGCCACCGCTCCCGAAAGTTTTAGCAGCGGCAGCCCCGTTACTCCCGCCAAAACGATGATCGGTACTCCCAGAGCGCCGTAGGAAACCGGAGCGTTGTTGGCGATGGCCGTAACCCGGATGGCGTCCAGGTCCTTTATGCCAAGGCCTATCAGGATGGGGGCAATCACGGCCCAGGGGTAGCCAAAGCCCACCAACCCCTCGAGCAATGCCCCAAACGACCAGGCAAGTATGATGGCCTGAACCCGCACATCCGCCGTCACCTGGTTTATCATCCATTTTTCGAAGGTATCCAGCAGACCCGTATAGACCAGGGTAAAATACATGGTCACCCCCCAGAAGGTGATCCAGTCCACGGCCCAAATACCGGTAAGACCACCGTACCAGTAGGCGGTCATGGCAGGGGCAAAGGGCGTGTGCCACACCCCCAGGGCCAGAAGGACGGTCGCTAATGAGCCAAGGATCACCGCCTTCCAGGCCGACATGCGAAAAACTCCCAGCAGGACCAAAAGCAGCACTACCGGGATTAGGGCTACAAGGGTCGTCAGCCCGATACGGTGCAAAGGGTCCAGAATTTGATGAAACATAAAAAAACCCTCCTCTGTCAATACGGCTGTTGGTTAATTGGTATGACCATGATTTTTAGTCGCTACTATCAGAAAGACGACTGGAATGTCAAGAAAAAACTTGAATGGTCTTACCACTTTTAGGCTTGACTCCGTCTCGCCAAAGTCTCTATCCTTGTAAGTACCAATGGGGAGTGATTTTTTCGATGTTGACGCCGATTAAGCCCAAACGAATCTCGGATCTTGTCTTCGAGCAACTGCGCGACCTCATATTCAAGGGGCGCCTGGGGCCGGGGCGTCGGCTTCTGACCGAACGCGAACTGGCCGAAAGCCTGGGGGTAAGCCGCCCCACGGTGCGAGAGGCCATAAACCGGCTTGTTACCCTCGGACTGATCGAACATCGCCAGGGGCAGGGGACCTTTGTTGTCTGTCCTTCGAGCGAACAAAACCCCTTGGGCATGCCCCCCGATGAGAAGCTAAGCCTGTCCGATCTTCTCGAAGTGCGCCTGGGCTTGGAGTGCAACGCGGTGACCATGGCCGCCCGCAGGGCCACCGAGGAAGATATGCGCGACATGGAAAAATGCCTCCGGGAGATGAGCGCGCGTATCGAGGCCGGCGAGTTGGGCAGCAGTGCCGATGTGTCTTTCCATATGGCCATCGCCTACGCCACGAAAAACATGGTGCAGATACACATCATGAAGAACTTCTACGACCTGCTTTTCTACGGGATCAAGTCCAACCTTCAATATCTCTACACCGAACCGTCCACACTCGAAATTATCACCCGGCAGCACCACAACATTCTCCAGGCGATCCGCGAGCGGGATTCCGATCTCGCCTCAATTGCCATGCGCAGTCATATCGGCTTTGTTCTCGAATTCATGAAAGAGCGTTCCGCCAACCGCGCTGAAAGCAAAAATCCCTAAACGGACAATGCGGCGTATGGGAAAATAGCCCGGGATAAGTTTGTGGCTATCCCCGGTTCAAAAACATCCAAACAGACCACGCTCACGGGTGTCTAAAAGGATGGGAGCCTTGACTTTGAGCGCAACCACTCCCGGCAGGCGATTTTTTTTTCACTTGTTTGGCCCGCCAAATATCGTGTAAATAAAAAGAGAGGTTTTTGTCGGCTGGGTTTCCTCCCTCAAAGCTTCGCCAAAAGAGTTCGAGCGCTGCGTCCGGTTTAAGTGCCTGAAATAGGAGCCGTTGCTTTTTTTAAGGAAACGGGAGTTCACGCAAAGATGGCTTTTAAAAGGCAGCATCGGGTCCTGCTGCACGCGGGGCTTCATAAAACGGGCACCACCACGGTTCAGACTTTTCTTTCCTCGTGCTCCGAGCGGCTCCGCAAGGCGGGATTTCTTTATCCTCGAACCGGCACTGTGTTTGAGGCCCATTTCAATATCGCCTGGCAACTGACGCGCGACCGGCGTTTTGCAAGGTCGCTGGGAACTATAGATGACCTGGCAAAGGAAATTGAGGGTTTCAAGGGCGATATAATTCTTTCCAGCGAAGATTTTGAGTCCATTCTCGACCAACCCGAGCGATTTGCTCCCCTGCGTTTCCATCCCGCTTTTGCCGATCGTGAGTTTGTCGTGCTCGTCTATGTCCGTAACCAAAGCAGTTATGCCGAATCCTTATATCTTCAACTTCTGCGCCACGGCTACGGTCAGGAATTCTGCCTATTCGTAGAGCAGGTTCTAAGGTTTCGAAAATTTCAATTCGATGAGTGGGCCTACCATTTCGACTACGGGCAACTTTACTCGCAATGGGTCGATTGCCCATGGGCGCGGTTTATAATACGCAATTATCATGATCTCGATGGAGAGTCTATTCTGACCGATTTTTTGGGTTTTCTCGATCCGTCGCTATCCTTAAGTGATTTGGAACTAAATCTGCGATGCAATGAAAGAGACACTATCCAGAAGAGTCTTAATTATTTTTATAGGAATCGGTGCAATAGAGATTTAACGGAAAATGAAAATGAGACTCTTACGCACATCTGCAAGGCATTGCGGGAAAAGCTCGTCACTGTGCCAAATGAGGTAAGATCGCAATTCTACCAGGCATTCAGCGCTGATAACAAGACGTTGTGCGAAAAAACCGGCCTTTGTGATAAAGGTCTGGTCGATATGGGGAGAGCGCCTGAGGCAATTTTCCCCATCGGACGCCTGTTTTCCTTTGAACTGGCTAATTGCATTGCCGGCAATAGAAGCCCCCTGGTCTCTGAGGATAACCGTGATTGCAGCGAGCTTTGGCGCTATGCCCAAGACGTGGAAAATGGGTGGAAGTGGCTGGACTGGCTTGGTTTCTTCACGGTCATGGACCAGGGGTGGATTTTTCACGAGCACCACGGACCGCTGCGCTTCCATGGAGCCTCCCCGGACGATATTACGGTTTGGGACAAGAATATGAACGCGTTTTGGTGGACCAGTGACCTCCTGTACCCCTATATATATCGCTTTGCAGACCAAACCTGGCTGTTCTACGAAAAGGGTTCTTCAAATCCGAGAAAATTCTATAATTTTAGCCTAAATACACGCGAAGATGCATGAAAGGCGCTATTGGCAGCTTGTGATAACCATGGGACTTATGGCCCGCCCTTTCAATGAATTCAGGCTTTCATTGCCCCCTTCTTATTTTTCCTCAGCCGGAACAGTTCGGTCCCTACGGATACGTATCTCCAGCCCGAAAAGATGGAAAAAACCGCCGTTACGCCGAACAGCACCGGGTACATCCACCGGGGAAGCGCAAAAAAGGATCTTCCCAGCACGGTGAAAATAGTCAAAAGCTGAAAAAGCGTGGTCAACTTGCTTGAGATAAGCGGTTTTATTTCGAATCTTACCTTGTAGAGGGTAAGGATCAAAAATCCGGTCAAGATCACACAGTCTCGGCCAACTGCTACTAAAACGAGCCAGCCGGGGATGGGAACCCCTCTGATGGGGACCCGCCATAAAACGATAAAACAGGTAACCAAAAGCAGTTTGTCGGCAAGAGGATCCAAAAAGGAGCCCAACCGGCTTTTCTGATCCAGGAGTCTGGCAAGCAATCCATCCAGGGCATCGGTTAAGCCGGCGAAAACGAAAACGCAGAAAGCCGGCGCCCCATGATTGCCGAGCAGCAGCCATACGAGCAGTGGTGTGGTGAAAATACGGGCCGCGGTAAGGATATTGGGAATTTTCATTTCGTTTGGGCCTGGACCTTTGCTGGTGCTGTAAACGATATTTTCATGGCGCCTTTCTGGGTCGAATAGGAATCGATGCGCAAGGCGAAGCCGTCGGCAAGCCTTGAGCCGTCCATCTTCAAAATGTAGCTGCCGTCGACACCGCTGAGGTTGACCAGGGTCTCCGCCGGCCCTATCTGGAGGTCGTCGACGTGCATGGTTTGGAACTGTCCGTGCAGAATCTTTTTGAGCTCGGTCCAGTGCGAATATTGCGAAGAGGGCAGATGAATCACCAGTTTTCCAAGATGAGAAGGAAACTCGGCTGAGCCGGGTTGGCTCTTGGCCGCAGCCTCCCCGGGGCCGCCAAACAGAGCGCTCAGTTGGGGGGCGATCATGGAGGCAAGCTCCTTGGCTCCAGCCTGATTGGACAAATCGTCCATGCTCAAGGTCTTTTTAATTTCGTGCCCTGCCCCCTGGCCGCCGCCCGGCCCTAATACCCTCAGATCGGCATTTAACGACACTTCCTGGCTGGTGCGGTCCGAAATATAGGAGACCTTGCCCACGACTATATACTTTACGCCAAGTTTTGCGGCAAGCGAGGCCGCCTGGTAGGGCGGGATATTGCCCTCGGTATCCATTTCGATCGCCCCGGGCTGGGTCAAAAGGATGGAAAAGCCCAAACGGTCCATCTGCTTAGCGAGGCTGCGCGCAAAAATGCAGCGGCTATTGCTGCTGTCGGTGGGAAGCACCCATTTTTCATCCCACTTTTCGACAACGGCCCACAAAACCTCCTTTTTGGTGGAAACGATCCCCCTGGAAAGGGGCTGTGCGTCTTTTACAGCAGTGCCCGAGGCCTCTTTGGCAGCAGCCGCTGAGGCAACCGGTTCTGATTTTTGTGCCTGAGCAGAGTCCGGTTTTTTTGTCGCAACCGAATTGGGGGCGGATTTGTCTATCCCCTCGGCGCCAGCCGGTGTTGATGCCGCTTTAGCGGCCTGAGGCTGTGAAGATGTGGCTGCCGGCCCGTTTTGAGAACCCGGAGCCCCCATTTTCGCAAGGTCCTTTTTTAAGGCATCCATAGTGACCGAAACCTGACCGACCACCTGATATTGTCCATTTATCTGCTTTTCAGAATAGATCTGGTAGGTGTCGATGTACTTTTCAGGTCCCTTAAGTATGTCTTTACGGATTTTTTCGTATTGCGAGCCCATCTGCTCGGGTCCCAGAAAAGTCCCGATGGCCTGAAGGAGTCCCTGGGCCATAAAATTTTTGATTGCCTGTTGGTGGCTTTTTGCCGGGTTTTGCGGATCAACCGCGGCCTGTCCCCTGCTAAAGAAGACTTTTGACGCGGGCTGGGCCGCTCCGGCCTGGCCAAAAGTAAAAAGGACGGCCGGTAAAATAAACATAATGAATTTTAAAATCGAACCGTATCTTCTCATTGGAAGTTATCTCCCGAAATTTCTCTTTTTCCCAGGCTTTTCATGTAGAGGGTAATCTCACAGACGGCGCACCGCCGTGGCCAAACCGGTAAAAGTGTTCTTCCGCGGCAGGAAATGCCCGGGCGCAAGTCAACCCGTGTTTTCCTTTCAGCCTTTTATTTGCTATCATACTAATGGCTCAAGGAAAAGGAGAAAAACTCTGCAAAACCTTATAGAATACTGCTCCGTGCGACGATACCTCATCGAGCGAAGCCAGATCCATTATCTGAGGTTCCTAATCGAAGCCTACCCCGGGATGGCCGTCGTATCGACCGTTGATTCAGCCCTGGGAATGGTCTCCATAGCGATTGCCCCCGGATGCGAACCCGATATCCTGCGAATACTTAAAGCCGAAGCAAATTCCATGAAACTGCGCGAAATTAGCGAGTAGGGCCAATCCCGAATTTAAATTTTCGTTAAACTGGGATCGATAGGCGAAGAGCGGCCCGGGCGTTTTCCACTGTTTCCCGCGTGCCGAACGGCTGTGGCGGCGCGGGGAATCGGAAAAACAGCGCCCTTTTCCCCGAATGGAAACGCAGGTGCCAAATGTAATGATATTTAACTGTTGACATTTGGCGGACCCTTCAAAGATAATCGACAAATATCTCAAAAAATAACATCGGAACGCGCTTGGCACATCTGAAGATGCCGTCTGAACTTGCCACGGGTATTTTATCGCCGCTTTCATCGCCTTTATTGCTCTTTCGATTCGGCAGCGTGTAAACTTTTATTGAGATTAATACTTCTTTAGCATTGAACCGCATCTGTTAACTCGCGTACCGCACAATACAAAAGGAGGAATGATTTCTATGAAATGCAAGCGTTTACTTTCCATTTTTTTGCTGCCGGCCTCGATTTTTATCTCCACCCAGGCGTGGGCGGCACAGAGCGCTCCCGGGAATGTGGAGGCGGCGCCCGGCAATGCCTCCGCCGCGGTTAATTTTGAAGCACCCCCGGCCGACACCGGGACCATCACCGGCTACACCGTCACATCCAACCCTTCCGGAGGCGTTGACGCCGATGCGGGAACGACCTCACTTATTCACGTCATCACAGGGTTAACCAACGGCCAGGCTTACACGTTTACCGTCACGGCGACCAACTCGGGAAGTGAGACCAGTCCGAGTTCTAGTCCTTCAAGCAGTGTAACCCCGTCTACGGATGTATTTGCCCCCTCCGCCGGCACATGGAACGTTAGCGGCATGATGTCGGGGGCGGCGGCTCCTTTTTCCCAGGCATGCACGATGACATGCAACCAGGATGGAACGGTTGATTCCACTTGCAGCACGGATGGCGGCACTGTGCAGACCTCCACCGGCAACGTGTGGGTTTTTCCGGATGGAATCCGGTTTACCGTTAACGGAGGCTCCAGTCTAACCGACTGGCTCTGTCAACCCAATCCGGCCGGAACGGTGCTCGCGTGCACCGCAAGCGTGACTGCCGATACCGGCTCTGCCTATATGTCTGTTGCAACAAGACAGGGCACCTCCTATTCGATTGCTTCCGATTTAGCCGGTCCCTGGTCCTATGCGGACCTGGAACTTGGGACGGGCTTCGCCAGTTGGAGCTCTGCAAGCATGGAGATCACCGGGACCGGAACCATGACCGGAACGAGCATGCAAAGCAGCGGTACGCAAAACAGCATCTCGGCTGTTTTGTCGCTTTCCTCGACAGGGGTGCTCACCTGCGTTTCCGGAAGTTGCGGCAGCGGCACAATCGGTTATTTGGATGCCGGACAAACCGTTGCGGCAGGGGTGACGCCCAATCCAACAAGCGGCGCTTCCCAGAACGCCCAACTGCAGGTCCTGCTTAAAAACGGGCTGCAATATTCCATGCCCGACCTTTACGGAACCTGGTACGTTAATCAATTGAATTCCGATGGTACGTGGCAAAGGCATTTTGTTCAAATATTCAGGGGTGGAGCTTTTTCCAGCGAGGATACCGACAGTACCGGTACAACGACCGAGAGCTCGGGAAGGTTTGCCATTTCATCGACGGGGCAGGTCACCTGCGTCTCCGGGAGTTGTTCAGGCGTAAGTCTGGCCTTGGACGCGGGCAAATCGGTCATGACAGGGGCTTACACGGATACTCAAGGGGCTGATTCCATAGCGGTTGCCACAAGATCTGTGCTTTGGTGCCTGGGCGACGTTCCGCTTGGAAACGGCTGGGAATATTCGAAGTGGTTCGGCTATGTAAACGCGTCCCACTTCCCGTGGCTGTACCATACAACACTCGGATGGCTTTGGCCCTACCAGACCGGTACGGGCGACATGTGGTTTTATGACCCTCAGTGGAACGGTACGGGGGGCTGGTGGTGGACAAGCAGTACCACCTTCCCGTGGATCTACAGCGAAACGGAGGGAACGTGGCTCTACTACGACACGAAGAGCACTAGGAGCAAGCGTTGGTTTGGAACCGTTTCCGGCCATTGGGCGACCCACTGACAATAAATCTTGAAAGCATCTAAAGACGCGGACAGCCATGGGGGGCAATCAGCTCCGCCATGGCTGTCTTTTCGAAGGCTTCCCCGCATATATTCCCCGTTTGGTTCGCCTCCGGATTTTTCCCTTCGGTCCAACCTGGCATAGCGGCCTTCTAAGAAAAAGGCTCGGCTGCCGGACCTCTTTTACCCAGACTATAAAGCCATAGAAGGGTGGCAACCGCTCCCAGGCAGGCGCCCGCAATACAAACGCCGTTCCAGCCGAAATGGGCGTAAGCCAGGGATGAGACCGCCGAGCCGAAGACTCCGCCGGCAAAATAGCTGGCCATGTAGGCCGAGGTGATTCGGCTGCGCGCTTCGGGCCTCAGGCTGTAAATTTCGCCCTGGTTGGTTATGTGCAGTCCCTGAACGGCAAAGTCAAGCAGCACTATGCCCGCGATAAGTATCAAAACCGAGTGATCGCCCAGTTTTAAGGGAAGCCATGAGAGCATGAGCAAAGCCGAGGTTATCCCCGTCATAAGGGAGGTCATGCCCATGTCCGACATCCGCCCGGCCAGGGATGCCGAAAGTGTTCCGGCAACACCGGCAAGGCCGAACATGCCGATCGCCGCCGAACTAAACCGGAAGGGGGGGCGTGAAAGCATCAGGGCTATGGGGGTCCACAGCACGCTGAAGGCGGCGAATCCGATCGCGCCGTAGGTGGAACGGAGGCGCAGCCGGGGTTCGTTCGCGAGCAGGGAGAAAACCGATCTTATCAAGGCCGGGTAACCTATCCCGACATGGGCCCGGTAGGGGGGCAAGCCTCGGTAGAGCACCAGGGAAAGAGCGATCATGAGTGCGGAGGCGAGAGCGAAAACCTCTCTCCAGCTTCCGATTTGAGCCACATATCCCGCCGCGGTTCGGGCCAGAAGGATCCCCAGCAGCAGCCCGCTCATCACGGTGCCCACTACCCGGCCTCTTTGGGCG
Organism: Deltaproteobacteria bacterium; assembly: GCA_021780695.1. Taxonomy (GTDB): domain Bacteria; phylum Desulfobacterota; class Syntrophobacteria; order Syntrophobacterales; family Syntrophobacteraceae; genus SbD1. The sequence goes on along the minus strand of JAJXYD010000045.1, from coordinate 17,939 downwards.
GGAGCGGCCAGAGTGGCTGCAAACGCCACGAGCACCTGAGCGACCGCCGAGAGGGCTCCCCCCATAAAGGCCGAGGCAAGCAGCAGCCAGGCAAAGGGAGCAAGGGCCATTGCAGCCAGACACACGGAGAGCCCGAGGGTCATCGCGACCACCAGTCGCCTCCGTTCCATGAGATCTCCCAGAGGCACGAGAAAGGTAAGCCCTAGACCGTATCCCAGCTGGGACGCCGTAATGATAAGACCCGTTTGGAAAAGGGACATCCCAAGGCTTTGACGTATGAGTTCGAGAAGGGGTTGGGCATAGTAGATGCTTGCCACCGTCAGACCTGCCCCCGAGGCCATCATGACAACGAGTGAGCGCCTCATTGCCGGGTCGCCGGTATTTTCTGCTCCGCTGTTAATTTCAAAAGATGTCATTTTCAGGCAAAACCCTTATTAAACGTTTGAAGGAAACTTTCCTTTTCGATCTTATTACTTTTAGCTCCTCCAGGCAAAGCGTCCTTCGATCCCGGGGCGCGAAATTTTTCCTGCTCACCGCCGAGTGAGCGCTTACGTCCCGTAAGTTCGGAAGGGGGCCGTCTATGGTACGCCGTATTTGTTCTCCTTACCGGGGTTTTGACCCGAAGCGATCTCGGCCAGCCCAATTGCGAGAAGAACCTACTCCCAACGGAATCTCTGGGTTTGACCGGCAGGGGTGTGGTATAAGAAGATGTAAGCAAGTAGGTGGGAAAGGTTTTTTCGCCCACCCTTCTAATTGCCTTTCCAAAGGCCCGGAGCTATGGGTAAAAATATTCTAACTGCTATAAATAATTAAGGATTTTACTATGCTTGATAGAGAGCTCCTTATATTTGGCTGCGGCAACAGCCTGCTTGGCGACGATGGTTTTGGTCCGGCTGTGATCGAATACCTGACCACTAATTTCGAGTTGCCTTCCACTGTTTCGGCAATGGATGTCGGAACGGGAATCCGGGGTATTCTCTTCGATCTGATGCTGATCGAAGAAAAACCGCGAAAGGTGATAGTGATCGATGCGGTGGATTTCCCGGACCGCGCGGCCGGGGAGGTTTTCGAAATACCCGTTGAGGGGGTGCCCGCCAAGAAAGTTTCCGATTTTTCCATGCACCAGTTCCCAACAGTAAATATGTTAAAAGAGTTAAAAGATCATGCGCAACTCGATGTGCAAATCTTTGTGGTGCAGATTGAGTCGATACCCGACGAAGTAAGGCCGGGGCTTTCCGAAGCAGTAAGGGGGGCCGTCCCGAGGGTGTGCGAACTGCTCATGGGAGAAATAGAAAAAACGATTCCGGAAAAATAATTTTATCTTTGCCGTGGGCTTGGCTAAATTGCGATTTTGCAAGGGGTGATCCGCCGTTATCCATTAACGGGAGCTTAAAACTTTGTTTCAGCCGGCAGCAGGAGGATTCGATGAAGAAAATAAATCTCTACGAAGCCAATGGATTTTCGGATAAGGCCTTCAAGAACCTCTTGGTTCATGATTCTCCCTATTTTAAGATCTTAAACTTTAATTTCAAGGCAGGCCAGGAACTGCCCGTGCACTCACACGACGTAGAGGGGCAGGCGAGCCTTACGGTGCTCGAGGGCGAGGGAGAGTTTTTGGCAAAAGACAACGCGACAATCCCGGCAAAAGCCGGAGACGTTTTGATTACGGATATAAGCGAGCCTCACGGACTAAGGGCTAAAACAGATTTGCGCTTGCTGGTCGTGATTTCACCTCCGATTTGATTATTTGTTGGAAAATCTCCTCCTTGTCCTTTTCAATTTGACTTGGGTCAATATTTTTGAGGCTCGCTTGTCTTAAACTGGGGAAAAATGGGGCACGATCGGAAGGCCGCTTGCTTTCTAAAACCAAGTTAAAAGGAGACGACATGTTTTGCTTTCAGTGCCAGGAGACTGCCAAAAATACGGGTTGCACCATAAGGGGCGTTTGCGGAAAACCGGAAGAAATCGCCAATCTTCAAGATCTTTTAATCTATTGCCTTAAGGGAATCGCCGTTTATGGCGAGCGCCTGAAGAGTCTTGGAGGCGTCGATAAGGCGACCGGACTTTTTGTGGCAAAGGGGTTGTTTGCAACCATTACAAATGTCAACTGGGAGCATGCCCGATTTGTTTCCATGATAAAAGAGGCGCTTAAACGGCGTGAGGCTTTGCGGGCAAAGTTTGTTGCGGCCTACAGGGAAAAAAACGGCCGGGAATTTGGCGAAGCGCTCCCCGATTGCGCCACCTGGTTTGCGGATGACGCCGGGGCATTTGCCGAAAAGGCCAAGACCGTAGGCGTTCTAACTACGGGAAATAATGAAGATGTGCGGTCTTTGCGCCAACTGCTGGTGCTGGGGCTTAAAGGCATTTCGGCCTACGCGGACCATGCGGCGGTCCTTGGGTTTGAAAAGCAGCAAATCTACGATTTCCTGATGGAGGCCCTCAGCTCAACGGTAAAGGACCTCTCGGCGGATGAAATGGTGGGTTTTGTCATGAGGGCCGGAGAGACGGCGGTGGCGGCCATGGCGCTGCTCGATGAGGCCAACACCTCAACCTACGGCCACCCGGAGATTACCAGGGTAAACCTGGGGGTTGGCAAAAACCCGGGGATTCTCATCAGCGGCCACGACTTGAAGGACATGGCGGAACTGCTCGAACAAACAAAGGGCACAGGGGTCGAGGTTTACACCCACGGCGAGATGCTTCCGGCAAACTATTACCCGGCTTTTAAAAAATACGATCATTTTGTCGGAAACTACGGCTCTTCCTGGTGGCATCAAAATCAGGAATTCGAATCCTTTAACGGTCCAATCCTTCTTACCACCAACTGCCTTGTGCCGCTAAAGAAGGAAAACACCTATCTCGACCGGCTCTATACCACAGGTGTAGTGGGCTACGAGGGCGCAACCCACATTGCCGACAGGGCCCCCGGAGGCGCCAAGGATTTTTCCGCTCTTATCGCCAGGGCAAAGACCTGCTCTGCCCCCACGCAGATAGAAACCGGTTCCCTGGTTGGCGGCTTTGCCCACAACCAGGTACTGGCGCTGGCCGACAAGGTCGTTGACGCGGTAAAATCCGGGGCGATAAAGCGGTTTGTGGTAATGGCCGGCTGTGACGGTCGCCAGAAGGGGCGTGAGTATTACACCATGGTTGCCGAAACCTTGCCAAAGGACACGGTGATCCTTACCGCGGGCTGCGCCAAATACCGTTACAACAAACTCGACCTGGGCGATATCGCAGGCATCCCCCGGGTGCTGGACGCCGGTCAGTGCAACGACTCCTACTCCCTGGCCCTGATCGCTTTAAAGCTAAAAGAAGTCTTCGGTCTTGCCGATATAAACGATCTGCCGATTTCCTACGACATTGCCTGGTATGAGCAAAAGGCGGTTGCCGTGCTCCTGGCCCTGCTTTTCCTCGGGGTGAAAGGAATTCGCCTGGGTCCGACCCTGCCCGGCTTTCTGTCCCCCAATGTGGCTAATGTGTTAATCGAAAAGTTCGACCTCAAACCCATTGCAATGCCGGCCGATGACGTTGCGGCCATGATGGCGGGTAAATAGCCGGGCAGACTCGTCTTGGAGGGCGGTAAGGTTTTGCCGCCCTCCGGGTGGTTTTTAATACCGGCTTTGACACTATAGGCTCACATGGCGCAACCTTACAAACAAGAATCGGTTTTTTGCTCACTGGCTAATTGTTCCTGGAAAACGAGGCTGTTTCATTTTTTTGTCATAGCCGGTCCGGGATGTATGGCCATGCTCGCCGACACGGACGCGGGATCGATCATTACGGCGGCCCAATCGGGGGCCAGGTGGGGGTACCGGCTGCTCTGGCTTCAGTTACTCCTGATCCCCGTTCTTTTCATGGTCCAGGAGCTTACCGTGAGGCTGGGCTTATCGACCGGAAAGGGGCAGGGCAGTCTCATAAGGGAAAACTTCGGACGAAACTGGGCATGGTTTACCGGAATCGTTCTTTTCATTTCGGCCATAGGGGCGCTTGTAACCGAATTCATCGGCATTGCCGCGGCCGGGTCCCTCTTTCACATAAAGGCCGACTACAGCGTGGGCCTTGGCGTGGTCTTTTTGCTGGGGATAGTGCTTACCGGAAGCTACAGCAGGGTCGAACGCATCGGGATCGGCGTGGGCCTCTTTGAACTCGCCCTGCTGGTAGCCGCCTTTATGGCTCACCCGGATATCGAAACGATCGGCAGTCAGTTTTTGAGCATACCCATCAGGAATCATGAGTATATGAATCTCATCGCGGCAAATGTGGGAGCGGTCATCATGCCGTGGATGATTTTCTACCAGCAGAGCGCCATTATAGACAAGGGGCTGTGCATTGCATGCGAGGATAACTACTACTGTTGCCGCCTGGATACTGCGCTAGGCTCCGTTTTCGCCCAGGTTGTAATGGCCGGGGCCCTCGTTTTGACCGCCGCGACCATCGGCAGGATAAACCCTGACGCCTCCCTTCAAAGCGTTTCGCAGATCGCCTATGCCGTTACCCCTCTTTTGGGACGCCTGGGGGGGATGATCCTCTTTGCCGTGGGCATTACCAGCGCGGCCCTTATCGCCTCGATTGTGGCCTCTTTGGCCGCTGCCTGGGGGGTTAGCGAAATGCTGGGCGCGGGGAAAAGCTTCAATATGAACCTTACGCAGGCTCCCGGATTTTATGCCGCCTACAGCTGCGGTATTATCGCGGCAGGGCTTTTTGTGCTGAAAGGCTCTCACCTGGTGGAGCTTACCATTTTCGTTGAAATCCTAAATACCTTGACGCTGCCGCTCATACTGGCCTTTCTCTTTATTCTGGCGGTGCGGCTGCTGCCCGATGCAATGCGCATCAAAAGGTGGGAGAAGGCCGCCTTGCTTTCGATCTATGTCTGCGTCGGCGCCTTGTGCATTTTTACGCTTATAAACATGCTCGTTTGATGAAAGTATCGATTTATCCCGGCTCGGCACATGGGCGCGGAGACGTTGCGGCCAATTGAGGGCAATTTTTTTATTGCCGCTCATACTTTATTTTTCCTGGCTTTTGAGGGCTTTGGGGTAAGGATTTTTTATGCCAAAGGCGACATGGATGCGGGCAACAGTCCTTTTGCTACTGATCGGGGCCATAATCGGCGTCGGTTTTTCGTTTGCCGTATATGAAACGTCTGAAAAAACCGCCGACGCGAACTTTTGCGGATCCTGCCACACGATGAAGCCCTTCGTATCGGCCTTTGAAATCCACGTCCACGGTGGCGACAACAGGTTTGGGTTCCAGGCTGAGTGCAACGATTGCCATCTTCCTCACGATGGCCTGGCTCATTATTTTTTTGTCAAAGTCAAATCGAGCACCAACGACATCTGGGTTGAGACCTTCGATAATACGGATAAAATCGATTGGCGCAAAAAAATAAAAGACGGGAACCGCTTCGTCTATGACAGCGGATGCCTTTCCTGTCATGCCGATTTGGAGAATAAGACTTTGAGCAATCCCCGCGCCTTTCTGCCTCACAGGCTCTATTTTTCCAAAACAACGACTAAAACCTGCGCGGATTGTCACGCCAACGCGGGGCACAAACATTTGAGCGAATTTATCAAAGAATAGCAACGGAGGGTTTTATGCGAAAAGCGGCGGGTTTGGTATCGGTTTTCTTCCTGGTCATTCTGGGAAGCGTTTCCTTGCACATGGCAATGGCTGCCGACAGTAACCCCGCCGCGGTAGAAAAACCCGCGGGCGCCCCGGCCCAGCCTGCGCCCTCCAGTCACTATCTGCGCTATCCAAACATTGCCTTCAAGCAGAAAATGACACTTGCAAAAGGCACCGGGATCACCAAACAAGCCGCGCAGTGCATAGCCTGCCATTCCCAAAAGACCCCAGAAATCGTTAACGATTGGTCCAAAAGCGTTATGGCCCATGCGGGAGTGAGTTGTTTTGATTGCCACACGGTGTCTAAAGACAGCCCCATGGCCAACCAGAAATGCCCGGGCGTGGCGGGAACCGACATATATGTAAGCTCCCTTGTCTCGTCGGCAACCTGCGAGAAATGCCATCCAAACGAGGTGAAGGCCTTTCGGCAAAGCGGGCATGCGCGCGCCGCGATACAGGCCGTTAGCCAGCCTTTAAACCAGGCGCTTCTTGCCCACGAAGACATGAACATGCCTGAATTTAAAGACGCCGTATTTATGACCGGCTGCGCCCAGTGTCACGGGTCGCAAATAAAAATGGACGCCGATCAAATGCCTGAGGCGGGCTCCTGGCCTGTCCACGGGATCGGTACGATCTATCCCGACGCAACTGTTGGCAACTGCACGGCCTGCCATCTAAACCACCAGTTTTCGATAGCCCAGGCGCGAAAACCCTCTGCGTGCGGCACGTGCCATCTTGGCCCCGACCACCCCGATATCGAGATTTACAAACAGTCGGTTCACGGGATGCTCTTTGAAGCCAGAGGAGCCAAATGGCATTGGAACAGCCCTCCGGGCGGATGGCAGCCAATGGCCGACTATTCGGCCCCGACCTGCGCCACCTGCCACATGAGCGGTATAAACGGCCTCCAGCCCACTCACAACGTGGATTTAAGGCTCAAATGGAACCTTTGGGCCCCTGTTTCCAACCAAAGAACGGGCGGCTTTGACACAGCGGCCGAAACTTTTATGAAAACGGGCAAGCTCACGGCTGGAAATCCCCTGGCCGGAAATCCCCAGGGGCCCGAAGCCGCAAGAAAGGATATGCTCCAGGTTTGCGCGGCCTGCCATTCCACCGAATTTGGCCAAAACTATCTGGGCATGGCCGATAAGCAGATAGGACTCTTTAACAAATACGCCCACGCGGCCTCGGAGATGATTGCCACCCTTCAGAAGAAAAACCTCATGATGAAAGACCCCTGGGCCGATCCGGCATTCAGAACCTATTACTACATGTGGCATCATGAGGGCAGAAGGATGCGCCAGGGCGCGGCCATGGAAGGCCCCGACTATTCGCACTGGCACGGGGTTTTTGAACTTCAGCAAAGTCTTAGGATCCTTCAGGCGATCTACAACCAGCGCATTAAGACGGGAAAGATCGACTATAACCAGACGGGCGGTGTTGGGGTTGGCGAATAACCGGCGTGGGGCAAGGGGGCAATTGCGGACTGGTCTTCGAGTGCTAATTCTAGTCTGGAGCGCTCAGGTGAATTCGGACACATTTCGTATTGTGTTTCTTTCATCTCTTTTTTCGCGCCTTCGCGCCTTCGCGTGAGCCTAAATCAACATTGGGGGCCGGGGGGCGGGTTGGACCGCTGCCAAATCGCCCGGCGCGGACATAACTGCCTGAAAGAAGTTTAAAGATTGGAGTAATCCGATGGGAAAAGAGGGTCTGTTATCCGGTTGGCGCTTCTTTAAGTCCTGCGAGGCAAGGGAGCGCGGTAAAAAGCAAAAGCTTGCAAAGGGCTGGACCGAGGTGCGTACGGGGGGCCGTTCCTGGGAGGATTATCACCGGAGGCGCTGGCAGTATGACAAGGTCGTACGCTCCACCCATGGGGTAAACTGCACCGGGTCATGCTCCTGGAACGTCTATGTAAAGGACGGCATAATCGTCTGGGAGACGCAGCGCGGAGATTACCCCGGATGCGGGGCCCAAAGCCCCGACTACGAACCGCGAGGCTGCCCCAGAGGGGCCACCTTTTCCTGGTACGCCTACAGTCCCCTGCGGGTAAAGTACCCCTATATGCGCTCCGAGCTTGTGCGATTGTGGCGGGAGGGGCTGAAAAACCATCCCGACCCGGTTGCTGCCTGGAAAAGCATCGTGGAAGATCCCGAAAAGACCCGGGAGTACAAGGTGGCCCGGGGCAAAGGCGGCCTGGTGCGGGTTTCCTGGGACGAGGCGCTCGACCTCATCGCCGCCTCTCTTGTCTACACGATTCAAAAATACGGTCCCGACCGCATCTTCGGCTTTAGCCCCATTCCAGCCATGTCCATGGTCTGCTACGCCTCGGGGGCCAGGTTCCTCTCCCTTATCGGCGCTTCCATGGTGAGCTTTTATGACTGGTATTGCGACCTGCCTCCGGCATCTCCTCAAATCTGGGGCGACCAGACCGATGTGCCGGTTAGCGGCGACTGGTTTAACGCCGGCTACATGATCGTTTGGGGTACAAACCTGCCCATGACCCGCACCCCGGATGCCCATTTCTACGCCGAAGCCCGCTACAGAGGGGCCAAAGTGGCTGCCGTGGCCCCCGACTATGCCGAGTACGTAAAATTCGCCGATACCTGGCTGCCCGCCAGGGCCGGTACCGACGGGGCGCTGGCCATGGCCATGACCTTCGTAATCGTGAAGGAATTCTACCTGGACAGAACCGTTCCCTATTTTGTCGAGTATGTCCGGCAATACACCGACCTTCCCTGTGTCGTTATGCTGCGAAACCACGACGGCCGTTATGTCTGCGATCGTTTTCTGCGCGCCTCCGACTTTAGCTCCGATATCGAGCACGGAGAATGGAAAACCGTGGTCTTTGACGGCAAGGCCAATACTTTTGCGGTTCCAAACGGCAGCATTGGGTTTCGCTGGGAAAAAAACGGCAAGTGGAACATAAAACTCGAAGACTCCGAGAGCGGAGCGCTCCTTGAGCCTTTGTTAAGCTTTGCTGAGGATTGTCTCCAGTGGACCGCCGTGAGTTTTCCTCTCTTCGAGGCCGCGGGAGCCGGGGTAAGGCAGGGAAGGGTTCCGGTAAAAAAGATCGTGGTGGAGGGCCAAGAGGTCCTTGTTACAACGGTTTTTGACCTCATGGCGGCCAATCTCGGGCTCGATCGCGGCCAGGGCGGAGAATGCGCCCGGGACTACGACGACCCGGTGCCCTACACCCCCGCATGGCAGGAAAAAATCACCGGGGTTCCCAAAGAGGATGCGATCCGGGTGGCGCGGGAATTTGCCCAAAACGCCGAAATGACCCGAGGCAAATCGATGATCTTTCTCGGGGCCGGTTCAAACCACTGGTATCACAGCGACATGACCTACAGGACCATCGTCGGCCTTACCGAACTCTGCGGCTGCCAGGGGGTAAACGGCGGGGGCTGGGCTCACTACGTGGGCCAGGAAAAGATCCGCCCGCTTGCGGGCTGGACAAATGTGGCCTTCGGGCTCGACTGGTTGCGGCCTCCCCGCCAGCATAACGGAACTTCCTTTTTCTACTTTGCAACAGACCAGTGGCGCTATGAAAATATCGATCCCGCCGCTTTGATCTCACCCGCCTTCGGCCGGCACGATCCCAAACACCTCGCCGACTATAACGTGCTTGCCGCAAGGCTTGGCTGGCTTCCCTCCTATCCGCAGTTTGACCAAAACCCTCTGGAAATTTGCCGCAAGGCCGAGGAAGAAGGCGCCCGAAATGACGAGCAGATCGTTGCCTATGCCGCGGAAAAGCTAAAAAGCGGCGACCTCAGGTTCGCGATGGAAGAGCCGGGAAATCCGGCCAATTATCCCCGGATTTTGTTTTTGTGGCGCTCCAACCTTCTGGGGGCTAGCGGTAAGGGACACGAATATTTCCTAAAACACCTGCTGGGGGCTGAAAACAGCCTGCTTAACGATGAAAACGAAAAAGTTTTACAGCTCGAGGAGATGCGGGCAAAACCCGCCGATCCCGACGGGAAACTCGATTTGCTCGTAACGCTTGAATTTCGCATGAACACGAGCGCTCTCTACTCCGATATCATCCTGCCTGCCGCCACCTGGTATGAAATGCACGATATCAGCACAACCGATATGCACCCCTTTGTCCATCCTTTCAATCCGGCCACGGACCCGGCCTGGGAGAGCAAAACCAACTGGGAACAGTTTAAAGCGATCGCCAAAAGATTTTCCGAACTTTCCGCCCAACACCTGGGAGTTCAAAAAGACCTGGTCGCAACCCCTCTTGTCCACGATACGCCCGAGGAACTGGCGCAACCCCTGGGAAAGGTAAAAGATTGGAAAAAAGGCGAAATCGAGGCTGTCCCGGGGCGCACCATGCCCAAACTCCAGGTGGTGAGCCGGGATTTTCCCAATGCGTACAAAATGATGACCGCCCTTGGACCTCTGGTTGAAAATGTCGGTATAGGCGTAAAGGGGGTCTCCTGGAACAGCAGCGAAGAATACCGGCGCCTGAAGGATATCCTGGGTACGGTAACCGCCCCGGGCATAAGCCGGGGGCTTCCCGACCTGGATACGGCCAGGCAGGTGGCCGAAACCATTCTCACACTCTCGCCCGAGACCAACCCGCAGGTGGCCGCCAGGGCATGGCGGAGCATGGAGGAATCTACCGGCCTCGATCTTGACCATTTTTACCGCGCGGCAAGACCGGGGGAAGCCTCGGGCGCGGGCAGCGGGGAAAGCCTTCGATTCGCCGATATCGACGCTCAGCCTCGCAAGGTTCTAACCACTCCGACCTGGAGCGGAGTGGAAAGCGAGACCCGTTCCTATTCCCCTTTTGTTATAAATATTGAAGAAAAAATCCCCTTTCGAACCCTTACCGGAAGGGCTCAATTCTACCAGGACCATGAATGGATGCTGGCCTTTGGCGAGGGGCTCCCGGTTTTTCGCCCCCCTCTCGACACCCGGATTCCGGAATCCGCAAGGCTCAATGGCTTGAGGAAAAAAGGAAAGGAACTGGTCCTTAATTACATCACCCCCCATTCCAAGTGGTCCATCCACAGCACCTACTCGGATACCCTGACGCTTCTTACCCTCTTTCGGGGTGGGGAAGCCGTCTGGATAAACAATGAAGACGCGGCGGCCATAGAGATAAAGGATAACGACTGGCTGGAGTGTTACAACGCAAACGGCATTGTTATGGCCAAGGCCGTGGTAAGCCACAGGATCCCGCGCGGTAAGGCCTTTATGTACCACGCCCAGGAAAGGCTCATAAACACTCCGGGTTCGACTATCTCAAAGCAGCGCGGCGGTACCCACAACTCCGTTACCCGAATCTTTATGAAACCTACCCAGATGATCGGCGGCTACGCCCATCTTAGCTACGGGTTCAACTATTACGGGCCCACGGGGGCTCAAAGGGACGAAACGGTCGTTGTAAGAAAGGCAGGCGAGGTGGACTGGTATGAAGATTAAAGCGCAAATGGCCATGGTAATGAACCTGGACAAATGTCTTGGCTGCCACACATGCAGCATCCCCTGCAAGAACGTCTGGACTACCCGCGAGGGGGCCGAATACATCTGGTATAACAACGTGGAGACAAAGCCCGGCATGGGGTATCCCAAAAACTGGGAAAACCAGAAGCGCTGGAAGGGGGGTTGGAGCCTTCGCGGCAAAAAGCTCGGTTTACGCTCGGGAGAGCCCGCCGCGAAATTCGCCAAAATTTTCTATAACCCGGACCTGCCCCTTTTGGACGATTACTATGAACCCTGGAGCTATGACTACGAAAAGCTCACCACCAGCCCCCGGCAAAAGCATCAGCCCTCGGTTCGTCCCAAATCCCTCATAACCGGGGAAAACATGAGGATCAAGTGGGGACCCAACTGGGAAGACGACCTGGCGGGCGCCAATGAGACCGGCCGCGAGGATGTCAATTTCGCGGGGCTGGAAAAAGAGATCTACCTGCGGTTTAAAAATGTTTTCATGCTCTATTTGCCAAGGATCTGCGAACACTGCCTAAACCCGGGCTGCGTTGCCTCCTGCCCCTCGGGAGCCCTCTACAAACGCGAGGAAGACGGCATCGTGCTGGTCGATCAGGAGAGGTGTCGCGGGTGGCGTTACTGCGTTTCGGGCTGCCCCTATAAAAAAGTCTACTACAACTGGAAAACCTCACGGTCGGAAAAATGTCTGTTCTGCTATCCGCGCATCGAAGCGGGGCTTCCGACCCTTTGCGCGGAAAGCTGCGTCGGGCGTATCCGGTATGTGGGCGTGATGCTCTACGACGCCGATCGTGTTCGGGCAGCGGCCTCGGCCGCCAATGAATCCGACCTCTACGGGGCGCAAACGGATCTGTTCCTTGACCCAAACGATGAGGGGGTCGCTCGCGAGGCCTCGGCCGCCGGGATTGCCTCCCCTATGATCGAGGCGGCTAAAAAATCGCCCGTCTATAAGCTCGCCGTGAAATGGCGCCTTGCCCTTCCGCCCCATCCCGAGTTCCGAACCCTTCCCATGGTCTGGTATATTCCCCCCTTAAGCCCTCTGGCCGCGCTTGAGGATCAAGCCCCGGGCGCGGAGTTGATCGACCGGCTGCGCATTCCGGTAAAGTATCTGGCCAACCTGCTGGCCGCGGGCGATGAGGCTCCGGTGCGGCTCGCGCTAAAAAGGCTGCTGGCCCTTCGCGCCTTCATGAGGGCGACCGGTGTGGAGCAAAAGGACGGTGCGGGCATGGCCGCCCTGGAAGAAGTGGGGCTTAGCCGCGAGGAAGCCGGGGAGATGTACGGACTGCTTGCCCTGGCCAAATACGGTGACCGCTTTGTTATCCCAACGGTCCGAAGGGAAGAGGTCCAAAATCTGCACCGGGATCGGGGCACATGCGGGTTTCCCCCAAAAAGTCAGGGGGATGCGGATGACTGAGACCGGCCGCTTGCTCTGTAAGCTCCTCTCTATCCTGCTCCACTATCCCGACGGCTTGCTCATGGACAGTCTGGGCGAACTGGAGGACCTGTCGGCCCAGGCATCCGTGAGCAGCGCCCAACTCATAGGCGGAAGCTTTCTGCCCTATTTGCGGGCAACTCCGCTCCTGCGCGCTCAGGAATACTACACAAGGACATTCGATCTTAGCCCCGCCACCTGCCTCTATCTTAGCTGGCATCGTTTGGGAGAAAGCAAGGAGCGGGGAGCCGAACTCGCCCGTCTTCGCGGCCTCTATCGCGGTGAAGGCCTGGAGTGCGTGGCTGCGGACTTGCCCGATTATCTGCCGATGATTCTCGAATTTGCCTCCATTTGTCCGGGGGATGCCGGCTTGGAAGTGCTTCGCGACTATAGGCCCGAGATCGAAAAGCTGCACCTGCGGCTAAAAGAAAGCCAAAGTCCCTATGAGGTGCTTTTTACCCTGCTTTCCGAAGTGGAAAGCCTCGCCTCATGCCCGAGCTGAAAGGATAGACTATGAACTGGGATACTCTGGCGTTTGTGGTTTTCCCCTACATCTCCCTCACCGTCTTTACGGTCGGACATGCTTACCGCTATGTGGCCGATCCTTTTCACTGGAATTCCAGATCGAGCGAAATCCTGGAAAAAGATAGGCTAAAATACGCATCCGTTCTGTTCCATTACGGCGTCGTGTTTACTTTTTTCGGCCATTTTGCCGGTCTGCTCACCCCGCAAAAATTCCTCACCTCCCTGGGCATAACCCCGGCCATGCACATGCGCATTGCCCTTGTTTCCGGCATGGTCTTCGGCCTCCTCGCCCTGGTGGGAGCCCTTTTATTGCTCCGTCGCAGGTTGGGACAAAAAAGAGTTTTTCTCCATTCGAGCGCGAACGACGTGGTCACTTTGGCCCTGGTCGCTTTTGTAGTCGCCCTTGGAACCTATAACGTCTTCTTTGCTCATTGCGATGTCCTCGATACCGTCGCCCCCTGGATTCGAAGCATTCTAACCCTTTCTCCCAATCCGGCCCTTATGTCTTCAGTTCCTTTCACCTACAGGCTCCACATTGTGGCCGCACTGGCCCTGCTCGGCTTTTCCCCCTTCAGCCGCCTTATCCACATCTGGAGCGTTCCGGTCCCCTACCTTCTTAGAAGCCGGATCGTTTTCAGACAGCGACGGATGGAGTGATTCATGCCCGGACCCGTTAAACGAATCAAAACCAGCCTGGCCCAGCTTCCGCCCAGCTATTTCGCCATGGTGATGGCTACGGGCATCGTTTCGATCTGCTCTCATCTCCTGGGCTTTGCACTCGTCTCAGCCTTTCTTTTCTGGTTGAATACCGCCTTTTACGCGGGGTTGTGGCTGCTCTATATGGCGCGCCTGATCCTCTACCCCGCCCGTGCGGCCGCGGACCTGGGCGATCACAACCGCAGCGTGGGCTATTTTACCGTGGTTGCCGCAACCTGCATTCTCGGCACCCAGGCGCTGATCCTTCACCACGCCCTGCGCACCTCCATGGCGCTCCTGGGCCTGGGCGTTTTCCTCTGGCTCTTTCTGATCTACGTGGTCTTTACCCTTCTGATCATTTCGGCTCACAAGCCCTCCCTTGAAGAGGGCATAAACGGGCTGTGGCTGGTTTCCATAGTCAGCACCCAATCGATTTCGATTTTGAGCGGTATGATTTCCGCTCATCTTGCTCCCGCTTTCCGGTTGCCGCTTCTCTTTTTTTCCCTCTGCCTGTTTCTCATCGGCTGCATGCTCTACGTTTTGATCATTACCCTTATCTTCTACCGGTTCCTGTTCTTTAAGCTTAGCCCCATGGAGTTGAGCCATTCCTACTGGATCAACATGGGGGCCGTGGCAATAACGACTCTGGCAGGAACAGGGCTTCTAGAAAACGGCGGGTCCCTGCCTTTTTCGGCCGGGTTGCATCCCTTTATCCTGGGGCTCACACTCCTTGCCTGGTCTGCCGCGACCTGGTGGATTCCACTGCTGCTCATGCTTGGCGCATGGCGGTTTTTTATCACCCGCGACCCCTTCGTCTACGAACCGGCCTACTGGGGCATGGTCTTCCCCCTGGGGATGTATACGACCTGCACGTGGTGGCTGCACAAAATCACCGGCCTGTGGTTTCTTTCGAGCCTTGCCCACTGCTTCATCTTCGTCGCGCTGCTCGCATGGACCCTTACTTTTTGCGGCTGGATCGCTTCCCTAAAAGACTCGGAGAAAAGAACATGAAGAAATGTCGGGTCGTTTTTGCCCTGGTTCTGTTGACTTTGGCCTTCCTTGGAACCCCGCGTGTAAGCGCCGCCGACCTTTCCGATCAAAACGGCGGCTTACTGGGAGCAAGCGCGTCCTGTTGCCTGCCCTTTGATCTTAAAGCCAGGTATCGCGCCTGGCTCCATATGGTGCGCCGTACCCATGAAGAGGAACAACCCGACTGGATGGCTCCAATCGTTACTCTTCCCGCGACGCTCCAGCAGCAGCTTCGCACCGATTACGGCTTGAGTTCTTTTAAGGGGCTCGATTCGGATACCTTTTTAACCAAGGGCCTCGAGATCATCCCCACGGAGAATACGGAAGTGCTCTTCGGAAATCCAACCTGGGATACCAGGGAGTTTTCCACAACCAGGCAGGCCGCCGGTTGGGCCGATTGGTCCACGATTTTCAAATACCGTTTGCTTTCCTCTCCCAGTACCGAGGGAAACTACATTCTCACCTTCCTTCTTTCCACCTCCTTTGCCACCGGTTCCTACAACTTTAGCGCCGGCTACGATATCGTCACCCCCATGCTCGGCTTTGGAAAAGGGTTTAAAACTTCCTTCGGCGAATTCGATTATCAGGCTACGGTCGGCCCCTCCATACCAAGCGCGGAATTTTCCAGGGTCGGTACGCCGATTACATGGAACAACGCCTTTCAATACGGAAACCGTTTCAATCTTTTCGGCTACGAGGTTCCCCTGTGGCCCGAATTCGAAGTCACATGGGTTTCCTTTCCCAACGGAGAAAACAGCGGCGGCCAACAGGTCTACCTGGCGCCGGGTATAAATATCGGGCGCTTTCAACTGACCGAGAACGTCTACTTCGTAGTGGGCGCGGCTTATCAGTTTGCCGCCACCTCCAATCGCGCCTTCGATCATCAATGGCTGATCACCATGAGAATTCCCTATCTTTAAACGGTTTTGGGTTGGGATAGTCCAAACTGGGGTCTCTTAACGGCTTTCCACGTTGACCATGACCGGTCCGCTGGATTATACTCGACTCGGATCACGGCGGCTTCGGGCCGTTTTTTCCTAAGTGAAGTTTTCCTTTCTTGTGAGGATAAAGATTAGTGATTTCCGTTCCCTATATAATCGAAAGACCTTGCTTGCCGTTTCGCCTGCCGGTGCATGGGAATCCGCCCTGATTGAAAAGACCTCGCTTAATCGTGCATAGGTAATCATCTTCCCGTATCGATAGTCCAAAGCTCAAGGGACGATCGCGGTATAAAAAACACGCGGAGTCTGTCTGCGGGAAACATCCATCTTGTCTTAAAGCTCGGAGAGCCGGACCGGATTTATCCGAAAGCCGCAACTTTTCCGGAGGAAATTATCAAGTGCCCCAGTATCCTTATCAAAAAGAAATCAAAAGGCGAAGAACCTTTGGAATAATAAGCCATCCCGACGCGGGCAAGACCACTCTTACCGAGAAACTGCTTCTGTTCGGCGGGGCAATCCAGATAGCGGGGGCCGTAAAGGCGCGAAGGGCCGCCCGCCACGCCACAAGCGACTGGATGTCCATCGAGAAGGAAAGGGGGATTTCGGTAACAACCTCGGTTATGAAGTTCAACTACCGCGATTTCGAGATGAATCTTCTCGATACGCCGGGCCACCAGGATTTTTCGGAAGATACCTACCGGGTGCTCACCGCCGTCGATAGCGCCCTGATGGTTATCGACAGCGGCAAAGGTGTTGAGTCCCAAACCGAGAAGCTTATGGAGGTCTGCCGGATGAGAAACACTCCGATCATTACCTTCATAAACAAGCTCGACCGGGAGGGATTGGCCCCGCTCGATATTTTGAGCGAAATCGAAGACAAACTCCAGATCGAGTGTACGCCGCTATCCTGGCCCATTGGAATGGGTAAAAATTTCAAGGGCGTCTACAATCTCTACCGCAGGGAACTCTTTCTTTTCACCCCCGGTCAGGAAACCAGAAAGCAGGACGGAATACTGATAAAAAGCCTGGACGATCCGCAACTCGACACCCTTTTGGGCCGCCAGGCGCGCGATCTGCGCTCGGATGTGGAATTGCTGGAAGGAGCGGCCAATCCCTTCGAACTCGACCACTACCTGCGGGGGAACCAGTCACCGGTGTTTTTCGGAAGCGCCCTCAATAATTTCGGGGTAATGGAGCTTCTCGACGCGATCGTTGAAATGTCTCCCACCCCCGGGGTCAGAGCCGCTGCCACAAGGGATGTCTCCCCCTTTGAGGAAGCTTTTTCCGGCTTTGTTTTTAAGATCCAGGCCAACATGGACCCGGCTCACCGCGACCGGATCGCTTTTTTAAGGATCTGTTCGGGAAAGTTCACTCGGGGCATGAAGGTCGTTCACCACAGGGTCGGGAAGGAAATCACCCTGGCCAATGCCACCATCTTCATGGCCCAGGACAGGACCAATGTCGAGGAGGCCTACGCGGGGGATATCATCGGTCTCTACAATCACGGCACTATAAAGATCGGAGACACCTTCACCCAGAAAGAGCCCCTGCAGTTCACCGGAATCCCTAACTTTGCCCCGGAACATTTTCGAAGGGTAATTCTTAAAAATCCCTTCAAGGTAAAACAACTTCAAAAAGGCTTGACTCAGCTCGCGGAGGAAGGCGCCGTACAGTATTTTCGCCCGGTTCAGGGCTCGGATTATATTCTCGGGGCTGTCGGGGTCTTGCAGTTCGATGTTACCGTTGCAAGGCTCCAGGCCGAATACGGCGTGGATGCGGCCTATGAGCCCGTGGGCTATTCCGCGGCCCGCTGGATCGGATGCGACGACAAAAAAAAGCTCGAAGAATTCGAAAGAAAGCACCTGTCCAATCTGGCCTGCGATTCGGAAGGGCATCTGACCTACCTTGCCCCCAGCGCCTGGCGCCTGGATTTTGTCATGGAAGACTGGCCCGCCATTTCTTTCAAAAAGACCCGGGAGCACAACTAGAAATCATCCCCTCATAGCGGCGGCCCACCTAAAAACCGCCGGGACGGATTTCCTTTTACGGAGATAGGGGACGCGGGATAGGCGTAGGATAGGATAGGGGATAGGGGACGGGGGGTAGGGGACGGGGTAGGGGACGCCCTTTACATTTTATATTTACTTGGTTTTTTAAACGTGTTAAACAAGCGGCATGCCGAGACAATCGAGAATAGATGCTCCAGGTGCGATACACCATGTTATCGCACGCGGAAT
>JAJXYD010000032.1 GCA_021780695.1 Deltaproteobacteria bacterium | reverse complement strand
GAATTAAGGAAGAAAAGACAGTTTGAAGAAGACCTTGCGCGGAATTTTGGGGAAGAAAATACAGGGGGCTAGCAGCACTTTCAAGCCGCCAGTTTTAGATCAGTTCCAGACCGCCGGTGACACACTATCTCCTTCCGATTCAGCAGTGTCCGCTTCCAAACTGGAGTTCGCGAAACTGTTGCCAAAAGAAGGCAGTTTCAAAGGATGGGTAAAGTCCATCACACCCAATCACTCGTCAGTCGCGATACGGCTGAAGGCGGACGAGTTTTCGATCCTTTTGGGAGCGGACCTCGAAGAAACTGGCGACCAAGCGTCCGGCTGGTCCGCCATCGTTAGCTCCCATTTACCGGTGGATGGTGCGGCCGCAATATTTAAGGTGGCGCATCACGGGTCAAAGACAGGCCACCATCCCGACGTATGGCGTAAAATGCTTACCAAAGAGCCCATCGCGGTGCTCACTCCTTGGCAGAAAGGCGGCGATGGTCTGCCCACTGAAAGCGATGTGCATAGGATCATCTGTCTTACCCCACACGCCTTTTCCACTGCCAGGGGGGACAGAAAGGTGGCCATCAAAAGGGACAAAACCGTTGAAAAAATGATAGATTCAGCAGTTCGGAGTATCCGGGTCATTGACGCCTCGTCCGGCCAGGTCCGTATTCGGCTTAAAGCCATAAATCTTGCCACCGTTGAACTGTTCGGTGAAGCTTATTGCCTTACTACTGCCTCCTCGCCATGCGGCACTGGCCCAAAGAAAAAAAACGTCAAGGATAGAATTCAAGCATAGCTCATTAAAGCAGATCTTCCCGAATAGTGTCCGTCACATGCTCTGCCGTTGCAGATAAGGGCAGAGCTGATCCGGTTCGGCCGCCGCCAACAAGTCGGTCAGGAGATCGCCTGGTTTTTTCTTCTTGGCCATATCTTTCCTTACACATGGAATTGGACCACGTGATCGAAAAGCGGGAGCTTTTTGAGAAGAAAATCGCCATGTGCTTTGGCGGCTTCGGGTTGTTGAATCTCCACCAGGCCCAGGAAGCGGGCAAAGCTGTCAAGGCAGCGTAATGAATAGAACCTGCGCAGTCTCTGCTCCGCCGAGTAATACTCTCCAACAGGCGAAACCTCCTGCGAAACCGCTGGGAAGGCGCGCAGGAACCAGTCCTCATAGAAGCCGCTCGATTGCCAGTCGCCCCCGTGTCTTTTCAGCAGATAAAGAGTGAACAGAAAGGACTGCTGGATCAGCGGGACCGGCTGCCAACTGTCCCGGTAAGCCCAGTTGTATTTTGTGACAAATTCCCGGAAAAGCTTCGGGTAAATGCTTGCCAGTCCATCCTTACTCATCAACTTCCGGCACCCGCCGCCAACGACAAACTTTCCCTTATACTTCCTGATCAATCCGCTCAACCCTGATACCAGCCGTGTGACGTGCAGGTCGAAGAATTCGGGTTCCGATCTCAATTCGCCATAACGGCAGATTTCCCCGTATTTCTCCTCCCCCATATATGCCATAGCGATATCCCTGCACAGCTTACGTGGGAGGTTGCCGGTGGAAGTCGCCTTTACACCCTGATCGCCAAGCGCTTCAACCAGCAGGTTGAACAGGGTAAGGATCGGAGCCTCGGGGGATACGTCTAGACGGGACGGGAAACTGACCAGTTCGGGAGTTTCGAAAGAGAAATATAAAAAGCGGTGCATCTGATCGGCGGAGAGGCCGTCGAAGGTATCCCGGGGCCCCCGGTTACGCCGTTCCATATGCTCAGTCAAGAATGCGTTGGCCTCTTCCAGTGAGGCAAAGTTTTGCCCCTCGAGCAGTTCTCTAATTTCGCCCATTGCATCGTCAAGCTTGGCTCGACGAACATCGGAATTCAGTTTATTGGCGCAGCAATGCAGGAATTTTTTCCCGCTGCCGCAGGGACAAAGATCAGTGGGTCCGATTATCATGGGGGGGATCCGTTGTCGTCAGTTCATCTGCCTAAAATCAACTCTTGAACCATTATCTCGATTTGGCCCAGGAGAATGCAAGCAGGCTGCGCTTGATGGGCGAATCGAACCGCAGGGAGAGCCTCGAGTATTAAAGAGCGATCGTCTTGTCGCTGCATTCGGGCGAAGGCCTGGGGGCCACTAGGAATTTTGACCCCGTAAAGACCAATGCGCTCGTAAACACAAGGCGCAATATGTGTTCGGGTAGCAAATGGGCACATAGGCCTCCTACAAAAGACCCTATGATAATGCCTGCGATCAACCCGGGCAAAATCTCTAAGCTGACGTTTCCCGAACGCCAATAGGTAAAAGCCCCTGAGGCGCCGATGGGGATCATGGCAAGAAGCGAACACCCCTGGGCCGTGTACTGGGAAAATCCCACGATGAGCACCATCGAGGCAACCATGATGCCTCCTCCTCCTATCCCCATCATTCCGGACATAAAGCCGGTGAATGTCCCCGTCAGTAGAAGTATGAGGATTTGGGACCATCCGGTAAATGCCGAGTGAGCGTGAGGCAGATAGGGCTTCAATATCAAAAGTGAGGAGATAAAAAGCAGAAACCAGCCAAAGGCTCTTTTGAGTTTCCATTCCGGAAGGGAGTTGGAAAAGAGCGCTCCGGCCCTGGAGGTAAATATGGCAGTCGAAGCCAGGATGACGGAAGCCGTTATGTCTATCGAACCGTGCCGGCCATAGGCGGCAACCCCTGCCAAACCGGTGAAGACAAGGGCCACAAGGCTTGTGCCGTGTGCCTTGTGCTGGCTCATTTTCATTACCCCAACCATTAGCGGTATCATGATCGCGCCGCCGCCAAGGCCAAGAAGGCCCCCGAAAAGACCGGCGGCCAGTCCGACTAGAAGACTGAACATGTAAACCTTATCCCGTGCCTTTCCAACTTTTAGGAGTTATCTATCGATTCGGCGTAAATCTCGATTGCGTGTTTTACCTCGATGCGCAGGCCCGCCCCCGCGAGCATATCGGTTATTTGCATCATGCAGGCCGGGCAACTGGTTGCAACCGTGGAACATCCCGACTCTGTTATGGCCTCGAGTTTTCGCCGGCCGATCGAAGCCGAAATCGGATAATACTGCAGATTGAAACTTCCCCCGCAGCCGCAGCACCTGTCGGCCTCATGCATTTCCCTGAAGTCGTAGGCAGGGTTGGAGCCAAGAAGAATTCGTGGCTGAGCGGCTATGCCAAGGGATTTTTTCAAATGGCATGGGTCATGGTAGGTAAGGACCTTTCTTTCCCCAGCCCCTGTCCGCGCCGCCAGACCAATGTTTGCGCGATCGACCAAAAACTGGCTTATATCCATTGTCTTTTGCCCCAGTTCTATTACGAGCGACTTTTCCTTCTGGCTCACGCTGTCGATAAACCTTGGCCACAGCTTCTTTATCGTCGAGGTGCAGGTGGCGCAGGCGGTGACAAGAAAGTCGAAATCGCGCGGATCGAACCTTTCGAGATTATAGCGGACAAGCTTTAAAAACGTCTCGATATCCCCGGAGGCCAGGGCGGGTATGCCGCAGCAGCCTTGCTCCCCGGGCATGAAG
Source organism: Deltaproteobacteria bacterium (assembly GCA_021780695.1). Classification (GTDB taxonomy): domain Bacteria; phylum Desulfobacterota; class Syntrophobacteria; order Syntrophobacterales; family Syntrophobacteraceae; genus SbD1. The sequence continues at coordinate 16,202 of JAJXYD010000032.1, read as the reverse complement.
ACGCTTACGCCGTTATGCTCTAACGCTTTTACGGTCGCCCGCCCGATGCCTGGATAGATCTTATCGATCACGCAGCCGACGAAAAAGCCCGCTCGCAGCCCCGAGCCGTTTTTTGGTAAAAGCGCTCCCGTACTCTCCCTGAAAGCTGCCTCGGCAAGGGGTTTAACCCTTCTATCAAGTCCCGGGATCGAAAACCTCGCGCAGGAAAGTCCCTGGAAGTCGTCTGCGGGGAGTAAAAAAAGCTTCTGGAACTTGGAGGCCGAGTGCAGAAGGCGGTCGAAAAATTCGGGGCGCGCCAGCATGCCCCGAAAAATGGCTCTTTTTACCGGACTTAGCCCCATGTAGCCCGTAAGGATCACCCGGGCTTTAAAAAATATATCGAGCACCTTTACCCCGCTTGGGCAGTTGGCCTCGCACGATCCGCAAAGTAGACAGCGCGACAGCCGCTCGTTTACCCCGCGAGGGTCCTTGAACATCTCCTTTAGCAGTCCGTCGAGAAGAGCGAGTTTGCCTCTCGCCACGTCGGCTTCTCGCCCCGTTTCGCTAAAAACCGGACAAACCGCCTGGCACATTCCGCACCGCATACACACAACAAGCTGATCTTCTAGGCTTTTGACCAGCTCGGCCAGCCTTTTCATATCGTACACGCTCACCCTCCGATGATCTTGCCGGGATTGAGGATGTTTTTGGGATCGAGCGCCGCCTTGATCCGTTGGGAGTAAAGAATAGCGGGGCCGCCTATCTCATTTTGGAGATACTTCGCCTTGGCCGTCCCGATCCCGTGCTCGCCGGAAAGGGTGCCTCCAAATTCCAGGGCCTTTTCAAAAATAGCGTCAATGGCCTTTTCCACTCTCGACCATGCCTCCTTGTCACGGCGATCGCTTAGAATGGTGGGGTGAAGATTGCCATCCCCCGCGTGGCCGAAGGTTCCGATCTGCAGATCGTATTGGCGTCCGATCTGCTCGATTGCCCTTATCATTGCGGGCACCTTGCTGCGTGGGACCGTGGCGTCTTCTAAAACCGTTGTGGGCCTTATCCGTGAAAGAGCCGAAAGCGCCGCGCGGCGCGCTTCCCACACCTTGTCGCGCTCGACTGTGTCCCGCGCGACCTGGATGCGCATGACACCCATCTTCTTGCAGATTGCCTCCACTTTTTCCGCTTCCTCTTCGACCTGCGCCGGATGGCCGTCAACCTCTATGAGAAGCAGGGCGGCCGCATCGATGGGAAGCCCCGCATGACTGAAATCCTCAACCGCCCGGATCGTGAAATTGTCCATGAATTCGAGGGTAACCGGCACAATCTTTTCGGCTATTATGGCCGAAACCGTCTGGGAGGCCCTGTCCACATCCGAAAAGACGGCCATCATAGCCTTCTTTGCCGCCGGCATGGGGATGAGCTTTAGCGTGATCTTGCTAAAAACCCCCAGAGTCCCTTCCGAGCCCACCAGCAGTCCCCCAAGGTTATAGCCCGTAACGCATTTGACCGTCTTTGCCCCGGCTCTTATCAGATCCCCGCCCGCATCGAAAAATTCGAGCCCCATCACGTAGTCGCGCGTAACGCCGTAGCGCAGGCCGCGCAATCCCCCGGCATTTTCCGCCACGTTTCCCCCAAGGGTCGAAACGGCCTGACTGCCCGGGTCTGGAGGATAGAAAAGTCCCTTGGCCTCGACCAGGGAAGCAAATTTTGCCGTCACAACCCCCGGCTGCACCACCGCATAGAGGTCCTCTTCGTTTATTTCGATCACCTCGTTTAAGGCGTTGGTAAGTATTACCGCCCCACCAGGCCTGGGGATAACTCCCCCGCTCAAATTGGTCCCGGCCCCTCGTACCGTCAGAGGAAGACCGTTTTGGTTGCACATCCTGACCGCCATCCCCAGAGCCTCGCTGGTGCGAGGCCTTAAGACCAGGGCCGGAAGAGAAGAATCAAGGACCGCCGCGTCATAGGAGTAGGCATGAAGGTCAGCCTCTTCGCTAAAAACATTGTCCTTGCCCAATATCCTTTCGAATTCCTTTAAAAGTCCGTTTGTGCTCATATTTAAATCCTGAGGTTCGAGGCCCGCTTCTCAAAAATCCCGCCGTAATCGTCTATAATATCCATCTTTTCTTCGATAATCGACTAGAATTGATAAATCTTGTCCCCCAAAGGGAAAATAATATCGGGCCAGGAGCTAAGACCTGGGACTGTTTAGCTCCTTTCCAAAGAAAGATAAGGCTACGACTATTCATTTTTCCTGGATTTGATATACTCGCTCTCCGAGGAAAAATGAGCCTATGAAAGAAAATATACGAGTAGCCATAATTCAGCCAAAACCATATCCTTCGCCCGAAGACCCGCGAAATATCGGGCATGCCCTGCAGTTGATGGAAAAGTGCCGTGGGGAACAACTCGATGTCATCTGCCTGCCGGAGTTCTTTCCCGCGTTTGGCGAACGCGAAATTGGGTCCGCGGCCCGAAAGCTCAACAGCTATGTCATAGCCGGCGCTATCGAAGAAGATGGCGACAAACGCTATAATACTTCGGTGGTCTTTAACCGAACGGGCAGACAGGTCGGACGCCAGCGCAAGTTCAGCGTGGGGCCTCTTGAGCGGGAAAGGCTCGGGATTTCTCCTGGCGATGGCGTATTCCGTGGCTTTGAGACAGACTTTGGAAAAATCGGCATCCCCGTCGGGATCGATTTCTGGGGCCAGCCCGAAGCCGGTCGTCAGCTCTCCTACCAGGGAGTGGATATTGTATTTAATCCGGGCGCCTTTTCGGTGCTGCGCGGCCATTGGAAAACGGGCTCTCTTGTCAGGGCCTTCGACAACTTCTTCCCGGTAGTCGGTATAAATACCGCCGATTACAACGCCATGTACGGCGAAAAACGCGTCCATCAGCATGGCGGGGGCAGTTTCATTCTACAGCCCCCCAAGATGTTGGATCGAGACGATTTCAATCGCTGGGCAAGATCTCTTGACAGCATCGGAAACTGGGCTGTTGCCGAACTCGACGAACTCGAACAGGTCCATATCGCCGAAATTAATCTGGCAAGCGCGAGCCGTTTTCGAAGCGAGTTTTTTAACCGGTTTGGCTTTAAGAAGTTTTAAGATCCAAGGTTGTGCTATGCGTCCGGGCTATTTGGACCTTTTTGAAAGCGGTGAACTCTTGCGCAGGGCCAAGACCCTGGAGGAGAAGCTCAGAAGATGCGATCTGTGCCCGAGGGAGTGCGGGGTTGACCGAACAGGTGGGGCATTGGGCTATTGCAGGGTTGGCGGCCTGCCGAAGGTAGCTTCCATAAATTTGCATCACTGGGAGGAGCCTCCCATTTCCGGGACCGGCGGGTCGGGAACGATATTTTTCTCAGGCTGTACTCTTGGATGCCTCTTTTGCCAGAACTATCCGATCAGCCAAATGGGGGTAGGAAACGACCTTGGCCTTGAAGAACTTGCCGCCGGGATGCTCCAGCTCCAAAAAAAGGGCGCGCACAATATAAACCTTGTCACCTCAACCCATCAGATGCCCGCGGTTGTAAACGCCCTTGTCCTGGCGGTCCCAAAGGGCCTGACGATCCCTCTGGTCTACAACTCGAGTGGTTATGAGTCTATAGCCACCCTCAAGCTGCTCGAGCACATCATAGATATCTATCTGCCCGATATCAAATACTCCGATTCCCGGGTCGCCGGGAAATATTCCGGTGCCCCGGATTATGTGGCGCGAAACCGTGAAGCTCTAATCGAGATGTGGACCCAGGTCGGACCGCTGCAGTGCGATGATTTGGGCATTGCCGTTAAGGGCATGATGGTGCGCCATCTGGTGCTTCCGCAAAACCTCGCAGGCTCGCCGCAATCCTTTTCGTTTCTGGCCGAGCAAATGGGCTCCCGGGTGTGGGTCAGCCTTATGAACCAGTATTTCCCTGCCCATAAGGGGCCATCTACCCCGCCCCTGGATAGAAAAACCACGGAGCAAGAATACGAGGCCGCCTTCGCCGCCCTGACGCAATTGGGAATTTTGAACGGTTTTACCCAGCAATGTTAGGCGCAAATCCAAAGCTGCCAAAAACTCGCTGACCCCCTCCGGCTAATCGGGTTGATTTTTCTTAAATGTCTTCGAATCGAGCCTCGTTTCCCGCATAAGCCTGTGGAGGTATTGGCGCTTTAGTCCCGATTCACGCGCGGCCTTTGAGACATTGCCGGCATTGCGGCTCAAAACCCTCGAGATGTATTCGGAATGGAACCGCTCTATCAGAGCGTCCTTGGCTTCCTTGAAAGGCATGGAAAAGAGCTCCGAGCATTCTCCGATTTCTTGCGGGGAGGCCTTTAACGACATGGCTCCGGCGGATATGTCGGATAACTCCAGAAACTCTCCCGATGCCATTATCACGCCTCTTTCGACCGCGTGCTCCAATTCGCGGATATTTCCGGGCCAGGCCCTGGCGACCATGTTCCGCATAAGATCCTCGGACACCCTCTTTATGTTCTTGCAGTACAGTCTGTTGTACTTGTCGAGAAAATGGGCGACAAGGAGCGGGATGTCCTCTTTTCTTTCATCCAGGCTCGGAAGTCGGATATTTATCACGTTTAGCCTGTAGAAAAGGTCTTCTCTGAACTCCCCGCTTCTGATCTTTTCGGGCAAGTTGCGATTGGTCGCGGCAATGAAGCGTATATCGGCCTTGGATATGGAATTTGATCCCACCACTTTATACTCGCCCTCCTGGAGCAACCGCAGAAGTTTTACCTGCATGGCGGGATTTAGGTCCGCGATCTCGTCGAGGAAAAGGGTTCCATGGTTGGCTTCCTCCACCATGCCTTTTTTGTTTCGAATCGCGCCGGTAAAAGAACCCTTTACGTGGCCGAATAACTCGCTTTCAATGATAGATTCGGGAATCGTGCTGCAGTCTATCGGAATGAAGCGCTGGGCGCTCCGTGCGCTTTGAGAATGAAGCGCGCGGGCTACCAGTTCCTTGCCGGTCCCGCTCTGGCCGGTGATAAGAACGGTTGCCGAAGTTGCTGCCACTTTGTGAATTTGATCGAAGAGTGCCCGCATTATGGGTGTTGAACCTACAAGCTCGGGCAGGGTGGTCTTTTCTTCCAGCTTTTGACGAAGAAAGATATTTTCCTGTTGGAGTTGCTGCCAATTAAGGGCCTGCTCTATGACGTGAAGAATTCTCTCCTTGCGGAAAGGCTTGGTGATGTAATCGAAGGCCCCCTTGCGGGTGGCTTGAAGGGCCGATTCGATCGTGCCGTAGGCGGTCATTATGATGACTGCGGTTCGAGGGCTTTTTTGCTTTATTTCCTCTAGAACGTCGAGACCGCTTTTGCCCGGCATCTTTAAATCCGTCAGAACGACGTCGAATCTTTTTTGTTCGAGCAGCTGGGATAACTGGTGGGAATCGGCAAGCGTTGTCAATTCGTGTGAGCTCTTCTCCGAGATGATCCTGCTCAAAAGAGCGAGCATGTCGTGTTCGTCGTCCAAAGCAAGAATTGAGGACATAAGAATAGCCTTTTTTGCATCGCGGGTCTTAAATTAGCCCAATGCTCGTCCAGGAGTCTTTTGTATAAATCATCCGGAATTTTCGCTCCACTTCTACGCAAGAGTCAAATAGAATGTCAATAACAGGTTACACTCAGATTTGTATAGACTAAATTCAATCCGGTTTGCGGAAAATATTATGAAATCAAAGCCCAGGACCAATCGCTTTAAAATTTTGAAGGTTCTTATCGCATCGGCGCTTTTGCTTATTGCGGCCGCTTCATGGCTTGCACTCTCGACGGCCGCCTATATGAAAAACACCGTAAGAAGCGAGTTCAATCAGCAACAGTTGACACTTGCCAAGCTGTGTGCCCGCAGAATCGAGGTCCACATCGACGATGCCGTCGGTGATCTGCGGTTGCTTGACTCTCTTCCCGCGATTCAGTACTTCGATCCCGTGCGCTACGATACGCTGCTCCTGTCCATACTCCCGGTTTTTAGCGAAAACTCCATTGTGGCCATCTATCGCATAGATTCTCAAGGCAAGTTTATTTTTCGCGCCAGCGAGCAGGGAATCGTTACCGGTAATCTCGGGCCCGCGGAGCGCGAGCCCGCCACATATCTTGCCTGGGCCAAAGAGGGTGCGAACAGCCATAAAATCCTGGGCACCTCTTTGCGTTTAAAAAGAAAAGGAAAAGACAGGGGCGACCTCGTCTTCGACCTGATTACTCCAACTTACGACAATGCCTCCGATTCCACTCACATGTCGCCTTCCGGCGCTTTTGCCGGCTATATCCGGCTAACCGTCGATGCCTCCTATCTGATAGGCGAAATAATGAAGGATATCCGCTCGGGTAAATCCGGCTACGCCTGGGCTATCGACTCGCACGGCAGGTTTATATGGCATCCCCACAAACCCTTTATCGGACAGAGCGCCTTTTTAGCCCGTCATAACAGGGACCCTCATCTGCAGTTCGAAAAGATCGATTCGATTCAAAAGGACAAAATGATGCAGGGAAAAGAAGGCACAGGGGCCTATGTTTCGGGGTGGCACCGCGGAATTTCGGGGGCCATGGAAAAACTTGTCGCCTTCGCTCCGGTCCACATCGAAGAACCCTTTATGAATTATTCCTGGTCGGTGGCCGTTACCGCGCCGGCAAAAGAAGTCGAATCCATGGTCTATTCGATGTATATGAGACAGTTTTTGATCCAGGCGCTGATTGTGTTCGCTATTGGACTTTGCTGTCTTTTCTTTGTGCTCTACGAACGCAGGTGGTCTCTCATGCTTGAGCATGAAGTCGAGGCCAAGACCGAAGATATACGAAAGTATACCGACGAGCTTGAAATTTCCGAGGCCAAATACCGCTCTATTGTCGAAAATGCCGAAGACCTCATCTGCTCCATAGATCGAAATGGGCAGATCAGGACGGCCAACCGGCACATGTGCACGGTTTTCGGCGTAGGGGAAGGCGATGTTGCCGGCCAGAGTCTCTATCGCTTTCTTCCGGCGGGGCAGGTCGATGATATCGTGAGCTCTATTCGGGAGGTCTTGGGCTCGGGACGGGGCCGGAAGGTCGAAAGCAGGCTCAAGCTGCCAACCGGAAATTTGTGGTTTGATTTTAAGTTCATTCCGGTATCGGGCGATGAAAGCGAAGACTATGTTCTGGCTGTTGGAAGAGACATTACTGAAGGCAAGGAAATCGAGGAGCAGCTCATTAATACCGAGAAGTTGGCCTCCCTGGGGACAATGGCCGCCGGTGTGGCTCACGAAATAAATAATCCGATCGGGATAATGCTTGGTTTTTGCGATCTGCTCCTGGAGAAAATGGACCCGGGTTCCATGGAATATAACGATCTCAAGACAATTGAAAGGCATGGCCTGCACTGCAAAAGCATAGTGGAAAGACTGCTCAGTTTTGCGAGAATGGGAGAGGAACCCGAAGAGTGCTGCGATCTGAACGCAAGCATCGAGTCCATAGTCTCCATTGTCAAACACAACCTGGAAATGAACAGGGTCGAACTGGCGCTCTTTCTTTCTTCTGAGCTTCCCTTCGTTCGAGCCGATTCCACGGGTCTTAAGCAGGTCTTTTTAAACCTTATAAACAATGCCGTGCAGGCGATGGGCGCCGAGGGACTGCTAAAAATCGAAACCCGTCCGGTTTCCGGGGCAAAAATGGTTGAAGCGGTAATCTCCGACACCGGGTGCGGGATAAAGAAGGAAAACCTCGATAAGATCTTCGACCCGTTTTTTACTACCAAAAAAGTGGGTCAGGGAACCGGTCTGGGCCTCTCGGTGAGCTACGGTATAATCACAAGATACGGAGGCCAGATTAAATGCCGAAGCATTACGCAAGAAGAGGCGCCTGGGGCATCTGGAACGATATTCGAGATAGTTCTGCCCGCCTGTGATTGAGACAAAACAAGCCTGGCATAAAGCTTGAATAAATCCGGTAGGCAGGGATGGAAATGGGAAGCGTTACCATCCCCTGCGCGTTGCCTAAGATACTGACTGAGCTTAGCTCCAGGTGTTCAAAATGGCCGGAAGGAACCGCAAGAATATCCTTATACTCGATCCGGAAAGAGACACGGCTGAACTTTTTTCCAGAGCGCTCGAAAACCACCATGAGGGCTACAAGTGCTATTGGGTGAGCGACTCTAAACAGGCTGGGAGTCTGCTCTGTGAGATTCCTTTCAGCTTCCTTATCGCCGATATTTCAATGCTGCAAAAGGATCGATTTTTCCTGCTCAATTCTATCCGGGGACTGGCTGCGGGCACAAAGGTCCTTGCCAATGGTTATGTAAGCGACCTGAAAAGCCTGAGAATAGCCCTGGAAAAGGGTGCCTCGGGCTACTTCATAAAGCCTGTGATGGTTTGCGCCTTGCGCAAGCTGATAGACGACTTTGCAGGAAAGTGAACCGATAAGCGGTGTCTACTCGTGGTTTCATGTTGTCCCAGTTAAGTTCCAGTCGCAGCGAAGGGAGCGGTACCGTCCAACGGCTTGTGCGGCCTGTGCCAAGAGGAGATGAGCAAAAAGGCTGCCCCCTTCTGCTTTTTAACTCCTGCTCACTCCATGACATGGTTTTGCCATATATTTTCTTTTTAAGTCCCCAATCCAGAGCCAAAATAGGCACTATGGCAAACGAATTTGTAAAAAAAAGGGCCAAGTCTTCGCTCTACCCGGTAAAAGCAAACTCGCCAGATCGACAGGTTGATGTATAATAAAAATTCGTTTGGGCAACTTTCGCGTTTCCAAAATTTTTTAACCCATCGAGTGGAAAGCCTTTCCTATGACCAACAGTGCAGCTAAAGAAAAGATACTGATTGCAAACGACGGATCGCAACACGCTCTCAGGATGGTCGAATATGTATCTTCGATTCTCGACCGAAACCGATTCGAGGTGGTCCTCTACCATGTCATTACCAGGGTCCCTGAATCGTTTATCGAGTTTGGGGAAAAGCCCCCCGCTTATCCTTATGGGTTGGTAAACGTTGAAGAATGGGAACAAAAGCAGCAGAAGGCTATCGAGTCCTTCATGCAAAAAGCAAACTCCATTCTTTTGAATGCGGGCTTTGCCGAAGACGCGGTAACGGTAAAAATCGAGGATAGAAAGACCGGAATTGCACGCGATATCGTGGCGGAGTCCCAGAACGGCTACAGGGCTCTTGTGCTGGGAAGACGAGGTCTGAGCAATCTAAAGGATTTTATGCTGGGTTCGGTAGCAGAGCACGTCCTGGGGCTGGTGCCGATCCCTATGTGGGTCGTCGGGGCCGGCGCCAGGCCGAATAAAGTCCTTGCATGCCTGGATGGCTCCGATGAGTCCATGCTCTCGCTGACTCATCTCACAAACATTTTGGAGCCAGGCGCTAACATCGAAATAAATCTATTCCACGCGGTTCGCGGTTTTCATAGTTTTAGAAATTTTGTGCGCGAGGTACTTTCCTCGGAAACCGACAGACATGCCATCGAAAAGGCGCAAAGCCAGTTGGATCAGGCTGCCTCAATGATGCAGCCTTCCTTTGACAGGGCAAGACAGATCCTTGTCTCCGGAGGAATAGACCCTGCAAGAATTCATGAAACAATAGCACCCGAGGTGGCACACTCTGCCCATGCTATCGTTCAGGAAGCCGAAGAAGGCGGATACGATACGATTCTTATGGGCAGAAGAGGCCTTTCCAAAGTCCAGGAATTTACAATGGGAAGCGTCAGTAGAAGGGTGGTCCATCTGGCCAAAGACAGAACTGTTTGGGTTGTCTGATAAAATTTTTACTGCTTTTGCTTTGCAGTCCTCTGTTGTGTCATTCATTGAGGTTTTTGAGAAACCGACTTTCCGGATTTTCATCGTCTTTTTAAGATATGTTCGTTATTTTTCATTAAAATTGAGTTAGTCTCAGTTTTCACCATTTAAATTTGCAAGGGCCCGGGAGGGCGGAGGGTTTCGCCCTTCCGGAGAGCGGTTTTTATCCATGAGAGCGGACCGGTTCAACAGAAAAGCTACCGAGCAGTTGAATATGTTTGAAAAACCGCGCACCGAAGGCAATGGGTTTGGTGGACAGGCTCCGCTTGCCGAACGAATGCGCCCCCGGGTTGCGGAAGAGTTTGTCGGCCAGTCGCATCTGCTCGGTCCGGGCAGAATACTTGATCGGTTGCTTAAAAACCGCCAATTTCATTCCCTTATCCTGTGGGGACCTCCCGGGTGCGGTAAAACGACTCTGGCAAAAATTATCGTCAACCACACTGAAAGCCACACTATCTTTTTGTCGGCCGTGATGGCCGGCGCACGGGAGATAAGGGAGGCAGCCAGGGAGGCAAAGGACGTTTTCTTAAAAAGCAAAATGCGAACGTGGCTGCTGATGGACGAAATCCACAGGCTCAATAAGGCACAGCAGGACACGCTTTTACCTCACATCGAAGACGGAACTCTACTGCTTTTGGGGGCCACCACCGAAAATCCCTCCTTTGAGATTATACGGCCGTTGCTCTCCCGTTCCGGGGTGGTGGTATTAGAGCCTTTGGACCATGCCGATTTAAAGAAGATAATGAGTCGCGCCCTTGGCGATGAGCAAAGGGGGCTTGGAAAGTTTCCGGTTCGTCTTGGCCAAGATGCCGTGGACTACCTTATCGCGGGCTCTGGAGGGGATGCGCGGGTAATGCTCAACGGATTGGAAATCGCCGTCCTTACGACTGCTCCCGATGCCCGGGGTGTTAGAACTGTGGAACTGGAAACGGCTAGGGAAGCTCTTCAACGCAAATCCGTTCACTATGACAAGGCCGGAGATGAGCACTTTAATCTTATTTCTGCGCTCCACAAAAGTGTGAGGGGAAGTGATCCGGATGCGGCGCTCTACTGGCTGGCCAGGATGCTCGAGGGTGGTGAGGACCAACTCTACATTGGCCGGCGGATCCTTCGAATGGCTTGCGAAGATATAGGGCTTGCCGATCCCGCCGGTATGGTGCAAGCTGTAAACGCTTTGCAGGCCTATCATTTTCTGGGAAGCCCGGAAGGCGAGCTTGCCCTTGCCCAGGCTGTCGTGTATCTTTGCCTGGCGCCCAAAAGCAACTCGCTCTACACCGCCTTGGGCAGCGCCGGAAAAGCGGCGGCAAACAGCGGAGCCTTAGGCGTGCCGGCTCATCTTCGCAATGCGCCGACCGAACTGATGAAAAATCTTGGCTACGGGCAAAATTATAAATATGCCCATGATTTTGAAGGCGGATGGGTTCCCGAGGTCTATCTGCCCGAGGAACTGAGCGGCACGGTTTTCTATGAACCTAAAGCCGGATGGGAAACCCGATTTAGCGACCAGCTCCATCAAAGGCGCTCCAGGGTGAGTGATTTGGCGACAGGAAAAAAAGGCCAAGAGAAATGAGATCGATTCAGGCCGAAAAGCAGGCTTTGGAAAGTGTCAAACCCTTTAAGCTTGTAAAGTACATAGCGATGTCTACCCTTGTGGTGATCCTCGCCTCCACCCTGGTTTTATCCGGATTTATATCGCAAAAGGCCAAGGAGTTACTGCTTAAAAAAAGCGAACAATATGCACTGCTGGTAGCTGAAAATCTCAACCATCAGGTCTTCTACCTCTTTACCCTGCCAACGCTTGTTACCGAAGGCGAGATCCGCCTAAGCGATCCCGAGCAGCATAAAAGACTGGACATGGTCGTAAAAAATACCATTCACGGCCTGTCGGTAAAAAATGTAAACATCTACGATAACAAGGAAATACTTGTCTACAGCACGGGAAAGGGAAAAATCGGCAGCAAGGGCAAAATTGGTCCGGCTTTTCAATCCGCTTTGGCCGAACAACCTGTTTCGATGCTCTCGCCTGGCAAGAGCAGGTTTTTCGGTTTCGCCCCCAAGGGCGGAAAGCAGATGCTTACGACCTATTTGCCGATGTGGGTGGAAAGACCTCTTAGCTGGAAGAAGGGCAGGGTCCTGGGCGTCTTTGAGATCACCCAGGATGTAACAAGGGATTACAAAACCACCAGGCGGTTCCAGTGGATCGTGGCCCTGAGTTTTCTTTTGTTTGTGGGCATTCTTTTTTCTACGATACTTTTTATCGCAAGACGCGCAGAGCGAATAATCACGGCCAGAAATATCGAAAAGGACAAGCTCGAAGAAAAACTCCACCAGTCCGAGCGGCTGGCTTCCCTTGGAGAAATGATTGCGGGGGTCTCCCACGAAATTCGTAATCCCCTTGGAATCATAAGGAGCACCGCCGAACTGCTCGATTCCCGCGTGGAGGGCGAGAGGCTGAAAAGATTTTCTTCCATCATCGTGGAAGAATCGACGCGGTTAAACGATATCCTGACTGAATTTCTCGATTTTGCAAGGCCCCAGACCCCTCACCCGGTCAAATGCAGGATAGAGGACATTCTGGACAGAAATCTTTTTGTTCTGGAGGCCGAATGCCAGAAGTCGGGAATTGATGTCCTCAAACATTATCGAACTGGCGACTATTGCATCGAGGCCGACCTGGATATGCTCTACCGCGCCTTTGTAAACATCTTTGCCAATGCGGTGCAGGCCATGCCTGAAGGAGGGCTCCTTAGCGTTGAGACTTCCCTTCTAAACGGTAAAACGGGTGAGCCCCGAGTTGAAATTCAGGTCCGGGATACGGGGTGCGGTATTGCTGCGGAAACCCTAAAAAAGATCTTTAACCCATTTTTTACTACCCGTGAAAACGGTACGGGACTGGGACTTGCCATAGTAAGGACAATTATCGATCATCACGGCGGAGAAATTGAGGTGGTTAGCGAAAAAGAACAGGGCGCGGCCATCATCATACGGCTTCCGCTTACTCAACCCGAATTCAAACCTGAAGGGGAAGTTTCGCAATAGAATGAACACGGTGCTGATCGTCGATGACGAACGCAATTATCTGTTGGTGCTATCGGAGTTGCTCTCGGAGGAGGGCTACGAGGTCGTAACCGCTGAAGGCGGACTGCGCGGCCTGGAGTGCATCGAGGAAAGCGACTTCGATGTCGTTATTACGGACATGAAAATGCCGGGAATGGATGGGATGGAGTTCCTCGAACGCGTCAAGCTCAGGTTGCCCGACACTCCCGTTGTTATGATGACCGCTTTTGGCAGTGTGGAAAAGGCCGTGGAAGCCATGCGCAAAGGCGCTTTCGACTATATCCTAAAGCCTTTCAAAAATGAGGAATTAAAGCTAACCATAGTCAAGGCCATAGATCATTATCACCTTGTCAGGCAAAACCGCCAGATGGCCCGGGAACTGCAAGGCAAATACCACTTTGGCAATATCATCGGCAAGAGTTCGAAAATGCAACGCATCTTTGAACTGATCGAAAAAGTGGCGCCCACGAAGGCAACCGTTCTGATAACCGGAGATTCGGGAACCGGCAAGGAGTTGATTGCAAGGGCCATCCACTACAACAGCCCAAGAAATGAGCAACCTTTCATATCGGTAAACTGCGGAGCTTTACCGGAGAACTTGCTTGAAAGCGAGCTTTTCGGTCATGAAAAGGGCGCTTTCAGCGGCGCCGTAAATCAGAGGAAGGGCAGGTTCGAGCTTGCTCATGAAGGTACTCTTTTTCTCGACGAAATAAGCGAGATGTCTTTCCCCCTTCAGGTAAAGCTGCTTAGAATTTTGCAGGAAATGGAGTTTGAAAGGGTAGGAGGCAGCCATACGTTAAAAGTGGATGTCCGGATGGTGGCCGCTTCCAACCGAAATCTGAAAGAAGAGGCGGCCAATGGAAGATTTCGAAGCGATCTCTATTACCGGTTGAACGTAGTCCACGTTCACCTGCCCTCGCTTAAAGAGAGAAAAGACGACCTGCCTCTACTGGTAAATCATTTTCTTGCCAAGTACGCAAAGGAAGCCATGCGCGAATCGATCGCCATGTCCTCTGAGGCAATGGGGCGCATTCTTGACTATGATTGGCCGGGAAACGTTAGAGAGTTGGAAAACGTCATTGAAAGGGCCATTATCCTTTCAAATGGCCAGCAAATCGAAATCAAAGACCTGCCTAACGAAGTAAGGGATTTGACGCCGCCCGCAAATGCACTGGAGCCCAAACAAATTTCCGGGGCTACCTTAATTCCCGAGCTTAGCGCGGGGGAGCGTTTGACCGATTCAGGTCTTAAAGTCCGCCAGATGAGGGCGATCGAATTTATAAAGATAAACGGGTTTATCACCAACAAGTATTACTCCAAGCTTGCCGAAATTTCCGAGCGCCAGGCCCTGCGGGAACTTAGTGAGTTGGTCGAAGCAGGCAGACTTCTAAGGATCGGAAAGGGCAGGGCTTGCCGGTATGTGCAAATTTGAAGTCCCGGCAAGATACGGTTGCCGCTGGGTGCTCAGATAAAATCAGCTCATGATTTTATCTGAGCTTTTAAGATGGCCTCTTGTAGGTGTTTGTATCGATTTGAGAGCGGGCAAGCTCGTCGCAACGTTCGTTCTCGGGATGTCCCGAATGCCCGCGTACCCACACCCACTCGATTTGGTGTTTGTGCGCAAGGGAGTCGAGGGCTTCCCATAGCTCCCGGTTTTTAACGGGCTGTCTGTCTTTGGTCATCCAGCCGTTTTTCTTCCATCCGCGTATCCAGGTCGTGATTCCGTTTTTAAGATATTGCGAGTCTACATGGGCCTTAACGCTGCACGGTTCCTTTAAAAGCCTCAGGGCCTCGATGACGGCAAGCATCTCCATCTTATTGTTGGTCGTATGCTTTTCAAAGCCTGAGATGACCTTCTCGGTTCCCTTAAAGCGTAGGATGGCGGCCCATCCGCCAGGCCCGGGATTGCCGCGGCAGGCGCCGTCGCTGAAGATGTCAACGATTTTGCCCGGCTGATCCAGGCCATCCGCGTTTCCACTGTCCACAAGAGGATTTAAGTCTGAAGTTCTAGCGCTGGTCATCAATATTTCCTGAAAGGTGAGAGCCTTCGACGCACGAAACGCTCTATCGAAGTGGAGGATAAATCGCCGATAATCCCGATCAGGCGGCCAACCGGAACCTCGGCTCTTGCCATGGACTGATGGCCTCCCGCACATCCAATAGAGCCCAAGGCCCGCCTGATTAACCTGCCGGCGTCCTTGCGGTATCCCCCGTTTCGCACGATTACAATGAGGTTGCCCTGATAGAGTCCTGAAACGATAGTCCAATTAATATCATGGATTTTTAACAAAAATTCGGCCACTTCGACCAGGATATCCGATGAGGGGACCTCATCGAGGTGAGCAAAAAGGCGGTCCTTTACAACGTGTTTTCGGCTGAAAGCCCTATTGAAAAATTTCGTATCGCTAAGGGAAAGGTCGGAAATCTGGATTTTCCTCAAGGTATTGTGGTCGGCAAATTCGAACAGGTACCTAAAAGAATCAATGTCTTCGAGCAGCGTGTGGCGTTCGAAGTTGCGCGTATCGGTCTTTATTCCATAAAGCAAAGCTGTAGCGATGGTTTGAGAAGGTAAGATGCCCGCAGTTCTCAAATACTGAGTCATTATAGTGGAGGTGGCCCCGTAATCTGGACGAATATCGCAGTAGGTCGCTTGCAGGTCCTGTGTTTGAGGATGGTGGTCGATAACCGCGGTATAGTCAAGTCGACTGAAAAATGCGTTATGCGAGGGTTGGCCGTCTACCAGCACAAACTTATCGGCTTTGATCGAATCGAGGCTTTTTAAAGAAATCAGCGGAAGGCGCAGCAGCCTTGCCATTGTGAGGTTGTTCAATCTTCTTATCTGCCTGATGATTCCAATCGATACCGCAGCCACCTTATGCCACAGGAGTCTTTTTACCGCAAGTGCCGCGCCGATTGCATCAGGGTCCGGATCGATAGTAATAAGAACGGAATCTTTGGAGGTAAAGCATGAATAGAATTCATCAACCTGGGGTTTCCAGGTTGCACCCTTCAGTGCATGAATTGAGGGAGCCGCTGAGATATGACTCATAACATGAGATTATACCCTGAAGAGGTTAACGAAAAAAGGGTGGTCTTTTTGGACCACCCTGAATTTTCCGTTGGAGCGGGAAACGGGATTTGAACCCGCGACTTCAACCTTGGCAAGGTTGCACTCTACCGCTGAGTTATTCCCGCGTGGAATTCGGCTAAACTAGTTGAAAACGTCGTTGAGGTCAAGAGAAAAAGAAACAGCGAACAAATAATCCGGAAATGGGGGACTCCGGAAATGGGGGACGTCCGGAAATGGGGGGAAATGGGGGACGGGGAAATGGGGGACGCCCTTTACATTTTATATTTTCTGGTCCGGGGGGGACGGGATCGGATCACACTAAATGTTAGCGGCG